>CAVOIR010000001.1:0-204672 GCA_963696045.1 uncultured Chloroflexia bacterium
GGAGAGCTCGTCCCAGCTCTTCAACATGGCCTGGCGCCACGAGTTGGCCGCGTAGTTGTTGCTGAACCCGACACGCTGTTCCGATGTATCCCCCTCCTGGGCGACCACGGGAGCTGCGACCGTGGCCAGCAGGGCGGCCAGGGCGGCGATAGCGAGAAGCGGCTTCCGGGACATCGTTCCTCCTCCTCCGCATGGAACGTACCAGGACACCCCCAGCCCGCAACGCACGGGCCCCGGGCACGCCGTGAAGCGCGCAGGCTATCACAGCCTCCAAGTGGTCTTGTCCGATGTTTGACATCGCCCAGGGCTCGTCATTGAGCTGACAGGGAGCAGGGCGGGCATCATCTTCGCGACAGCCATCCGACGATGGGGTGCGAGATCAGCTGACGCTGCGCAGCGGCTTCCTGGCAGTCGACACGCGGGGTCTCACATCACCGCCCCCACCAGCCAGGGCGCGAACTCGTCCTGACCGATGCCCAGCATCTCGCTCTGCGGTTGGCGGCCGGACGCGACCTCCAGGATGAGCTCGAACAATTCGTCGCCCACCTCGTCCACGGTCGCCGACCCATCGACCACTCGACCGGCATCGACGTCCATGTCGTCGCGCATCCGCTGGTACATGGGCGTGTTGCTCGCGACCTTGATGGAGGGCACGGGCTTGCACCCGAACACAGAGCCACGGCCCGTCGTGAAGCAGATCACCTGGGCGCCGCCGGCGACCAGTCCAGTCACCGATACGGGGTCGTAGCCGGGGCTGTCCATGAACACCAGGCCGGGCCCGTTCATCGGCTCGGCGTACTCGACCACCTCGACCAGGTCCGTCGTACCGCCCTTGGTGATCGCGCCAAGCGACTTCTCGACGATGGTGGTGATGCCGCCGGCCTTGTTGCCGGGAGCGGGGTTGCTGTCCATCGAGCCTTTGCCGTGAGTCGCGTAGTCCTCCCACCAGGCGATCCGATCGAACAACCGCTGTGCGACGAGCGGGTCACGGGCGCGCGCCGCGAGGAGATGCTCCGCTCCGTAGACCTCAGGCGTTTCGGCGAACGCAGCCGTGCCACCCTGCCACACGATCCGATCCGACGCGCGTCCCACGACGGGATTGGCGCTGATCCCGGAGTACGCATCGGAGCCGCCGCATTCCATGCCCACGATGAGCTCGCTCGCGGGCACCGGCTCGCGACGGACGTCGGCGATCTGCGGCAGCAGCTCCACGATCGCATCGATGCCGGCCTGGACCGTCTCACGCGTGCCGCCCTGCTCCTGGATGACGAGCGCCCGATGGGGCACCGCGAGGTCCAGTCGCGGATCCTCCATCAGGCCCTGGAGCTCGTTCGTCTCGCAGCCCAGCGACAGCAGGAGCACGCCCCCGAAGTTCGGGTGGTTGGCATAGCCGAGGATGGTGCGGCGCAGCAGACTCGAAGCCCTCTCCCGCGATGGGCATGGCGCAACCGGATGTGTGGGTGAGCGCGACGATGCCGTCGATCGTGGGGTGGTCCCGCAGCAACCCACGCTTCTCCACCTCGGCGGCGATGAACCGGGACACGCTCGCCGAGCAGTTGACCGTGGTGACGAGCCCGATCATGTTGCGGGTGCCCACCTTGCCGTTGCGGCGGCGGATACCCCTCGAACGTACGGTCGGCCACGGGACGCGGCGGCGCGGGCCGCGGCTGCGGCAGCTCGTGGCGCTGCTGGACCGGCCCGTGTTCGAGGTTATGGACGTGGACATGGTCGCCGGGCGCGATGGCCACGGAGGCATACCCGATGACCTCGCCGTACTTGCGCACCGGTCCAGAAGCGGCGACCGCGCGTAGCGCCACCTTGTGGCCCGAGGGGATGTCCGAGGTCGTGACGACCGTGGTGGCATCCACCGTCAGCGGAGTGCCGGCCGGCGTGTCCGTCCCCACCACCGCGACGTCATCGCTCGGGTGGAGGTGGATGGGTGCCAGGACGGCTTGCGAGGGGGTGTTCATCGACAGACGCAGGCTGGCGCGGACGGGCGCCGCTGTCAAGGCACGAGCGAGATGGACATCCGATGTTTGATGGGATATCGTACCGCGACACTTCACGATCTCGCACCGTCAGGGCGTGCTCATCCCGGACAGCAGCAGGCTGAATCACCCAACAACCAGGCAGAATCCGGCCGAGGCGGAGGTGGGCGTGGACGAGCAGCCGCACGAGGAGGCAACAAGCGGGCCGCTCGTCGCCGTCGCCGATCCGGGCCGCGCGGATGGTCATTCGGCCTTCGACTCCCGGCTCGGCCTGCTGACCCTGGTGATGCGCCTGGTCGAAGCCGGCCCGGTGCTGATGCTGGCATTGCTGGTCGTCTGCCTGTCGATCCTGGAGCCGGTCTTCCTGACCACGAGGAACATCGGCAATGTGCTCGCCCAGACGTCGGTCATCAGCGTCCTGGCGATGGGCCAGCTGCTCGTGATCGTGACCCGCGGGGTGGACCTGTCGGTCGGGGCCACGGTGGCGCTCTCGTCGGTGGTCGGGGCCCTGGCGTTCGGATACGTCGACGGAGGGCTCGCCATCGTGGCCGTGATGCTCGCCACCGGCCTGATGGTGGGCGTCGTGAACGGGGTGGTCTACGTCTGGGGCCGCATGCCCCACCCATTCATCGTCACGCTCGCCTCGCTCAGCATCGCACGCGGGCTGGCGCTCTGGCTTGCCGACGGGCGCTCCACGATGCCAGGCGGGATGCCGGACCTCATCGCGTTCCTGGGGAGCGCGACGATCGGCTTCGTCCCGGTGAGCTTCGTCGTCGTGGTGGTGTTGGCAGTCGTGCTCGCGATCTTCACCAAGGGGATGGTGTGGGGGCGATGGATCTTCGCCCTGGGCGGCAATCCCGAGGCCGCCCGCCGCGCCGCGATGCCGGTCCCCTGGATCTACACGTCGGTGTACGCGATGAGTGGCCTCCTCGCAGGTGTGGGCGCCGTGCTTGCGTCCGGGCGTGCCAACGGCGGGTCGCCCAACTTCGGTCAGCTGGCGGAGCTCGATTCCATCGCGGCCGTCGTCATCGGCGGGGCCAGCTTCCTCGGCGGCCGCGGCAATGTCGCGAACGCGATCATCGGCGCCCTGATGATCGGGGTCATCCGCAACGGCATGAACCTGCTCAACATCGACGCCTTCGTCCAGCTGATGGTGATCGGGGTCGTGATCGCGGCAGCCGTCGAGATGGACGTCGTGCGTGGCGTCCTCGAGTCGCGGGTTCGGATCATGCGGGCAGCTCGAGCGTGAGCGACGCGACCCCGATGGCGGCCGATGCTGCCACGACGGCCCGCACCCGGGAGCCGGCGAGCCCGCCCGTCGTCGCCGTCCGCGGAGCGACCAAGCGGTTCGGCGCCGTGCTCGCGCTGGACCACGTGGACATCGAGGTGCGAGCCGGCGAGGTGCTGGCCCTGCTGGGAGACAACGGGGCGGGCAAGTCCACGCTCATCAAGTGCCTCAGCGGCGTGCACCGACTGGATGGCGGCGTCATCGAGATCGACGGCCAGGCCGTGGACATGCGCACTCCCGCCGACGCCCGCGCCCACGGCATCGAGACCGTGTACCAGGACCTCGCGCTGTTCGACAACCTCGGGCCGGCCGCCAACTTCTACGCCGGACGCGAGCTGGCCGGTCCCCGCTGGCTGCCGCGCGGCCTGCGCTTCCTGCGCACCCGCGCCATGACCGACGCGACCCGGGAGGTGCTGGGTCGGCTGCAGGTCCAGCTGCCGGACGAGGGTTCGTCGGTCGGTCTCATGTCCGGTGGCCAGCGACAGGCGGTCGCGGTCGCCAGGGCTGCCGCGTTCAGCTCCCACGTGGTCATCCTCGACGAGCCGACCGCGGCGCTGGGCATGCGGGAGTCCCGCCGGGTGCTGGACCTGATCGTGCGACTCCGCCAGGCCGGCCACGCCGTGATCGTCATCTCCCACGCCATGGACCACGTCAGCGAGGTCGCCGACCGGGCGGTGGTCATGCGCCGGGGACGGGTCGTGGGCGAGGTGGACTCCGTCGGTGACGGCCAGGCACGGATCCTCGCCCTGATCATGGGAGGTGATGCATGAGGCATTGATGGATGTGCCAAGGTCGGCCTTCCGTCGCTCTGCGGGGAGGCGGCCACCCGATCAGGTGAGCCTCTGGAAGGAGCAGACAACGATGGACATGAAACGACGGTGGGGGCCCCCCTCGTCCTGGGATTCGCGATGGTGACGGCACCGGCGGGCGTGGTCGCCCAGTCGGAGTCGGATGCCCCGGCTGAACTCCGTCAAGCTCGGGTTCGTCACCAAGTTCCCGGTGGACTTCTTCTTCACGCTCGAGAACGCGGCGAAGGCCTGGGACGAGGCGCACCCCGAGGCCGAGGTGCTCTTCGCACAGGGGCAGTCCGGCCACGGACGACGCGGGCCAGATCGCGGCGATCGAGGACCTCGTCGCACAGGGCGTCCAGGGCATCGCTGTGACGCCCACGAGCGCGGCGGTCATCCCGGCACTGGACAAGGCCGATCGCAGCCGGTGTGCCCGTCGTCCTGATGGACAACGACCTGCCCGATTGGACGGGCAAGTCGTCGGTCGTCGCGACGGACAACCTCCAGGGTGGCCTGCTCGCGGGCGAGTGGCTCGCTGGGCAGCTTCAGCCCGGCGACAAGCTGGCGATCCTCGAGGGCGTGCCGGGAGTCCCGGCGCTGGATGCGCGGGTGGACGGGATGCTCCAGGGCCTGGGCGATCTCGCGAGCGAGGTGGAGATCGTGAAGCGCCTGCCGACGGGATGCGCCCAGGATCAGGGTCAGACCGCCACCGAGGACATCCTCACGGGTGATCCGGACGTGACGGCGATCTACGCCGCGTGTGGACCTCCTGCCGTGGGTGCGGCCACGTCGATCGCCAACGCGGGGATCGCGCCGGAGGACATCATCCTGGTGGGATTCGACGCGCTCCCCGACGAGGTCGCGCTCATCGTTGCCGGCAGCGAGGATGCCTCCGTCGCCCAGTACCCGGCCAAGATCGGCGAGCTGGGCATCGATACCCTGCTGAAGGTCGTGCAGGGCGACACGGTGGAGCCGTTCGTGGATACCGGCACGGCGATGGTGACCGCCGAGAACGCGTCGGAATTCGGCGGCTCCTGAGACCGAGATCCAAGAACTCCATCCCGTGGTCGGGTGAGGCGGTGGCCGATCGTGGCCACAGGCCTCACCCCTCACGGGGCGGGCTCCGATCCCGCCGTGCATGACACCGAGGAGACATCGATGACGCCCGATGCCCATGAGGGCAGGGACCGCGTCCTGCAGTTCGGGACCGGCCGCTTCCTGCGGGGCTTCGTCGACGCCTTCCTTGACGAGGAGAATCTCGCGAAGGCCCCTGCCGGAGGTGCGGGACGGCGGAGCGTGACCGTGGTGGAGACCTCGGGCTCGGGGTCGGCGCGCCGGTTGGCGGCGCAGGGCTGCCGGTACCGCCTCCTGGTTCGCGGCCGCGACCAGGGCCGCGTCGTGGATGAATGCCGGGTCATCGACGTGATCGACCGCTCGATCGACGCGAACCATGAGCCGGCCAGACCTGGCGGAGGCCGCGCTCGATCCAGAGGTCGGCATCGTGGTCTCGAACACCACCGAGGCCGGCTACCTCTCCGGGCGCTTTCCTGCTCGCCTGTCGACGCTGCTCGAGGCACGCGCACGAGCGGGGCTGCCGGGCGTCACGATCCTGCCCTGCGAGCTCATCGAGGACAACGGGCGCCGGCTTGCGCGACCTCGTCCACGCCGATGCCCGTCGACGACACGTGCACGGGACGCTGGTCGACCAGATGCTCGACTCGAATGTGTGGGCCGTGACGCTCGTGGACCGCATCACCACGGTGCCGACCACAGGCGACAAGGCAGCGAATGGCGATCCCTTCGCCGTGGTCGTGGAACCGTATGCATCATGGGTCGTGGAGGCACCCTCGGCAGAAGGCCTCCCACACCACCCGGCCGTCCAGCGGACCGCGGACGTCCTGCCGTTCGCCCTGCGCAAGATCCGGATCCTGAATGGGGCGCACACCGCTCTTGTGGCACGGACCCGGGACACGCCGATCGCCCTGGTCCGAGAGGCGATGGACGATCCCGATATCGCCGCGTGGCTCGAGGACCTGCTCATGGAGGAGGTCGTGCCAGCCCTGGGGGAGCGGGTCGTTGATGGCAGCGGATACGTGCACATCGTGATGGAGCGGTTTCGCAACCCGTTCCAGGACCATCGGCTGAGCGACATCGCGGCCGGTCACACGGAGAAGCTCGCGATGCGTCTGGTGCCCACCTACCACGACTACATCGCTCGGTTCGGCCGCCCGCCGCGCCGCCTGGGGGCTCTCCTTGCCCGTGAAGGGCTGGCGGCATGAGAGCAGCGGTCCTCGTGAAGCCTGGCTCCTTCGAGCTCCGCGATGTCGACGAGCCCGTCGTTCCCGGCCCGGGCGAGGCCCTCGTCCGCATCCGGCGTGTCGGGATCTGCGGCACGGACATCCACGCCTATCGAGGCAGCCAGCCGTTCATGAGGTATCCCCGGATCCTGGGCCACGAGCTCGCCGTGGAGGTCGTGGAGGTGGGACTCGGGGTCACGGGTGTGAGGCCCGGGGATCGTGCGGCGGTCCGACCCGCCATCGGTTGCGGCTCGTGCGATGCCTGCCGGCGAGGCTTCGAGAACGCGTGCGACACCCTGGCGGTCCTGGGTGCCCACGTCGACGGTGGCATGCGGGAGCGTCTGCTCGTGCCTGGGACGGCCCTCCATCCCTCCACGTCCCTGACGCTCGACGAGCTCGCCCTCGTCGAGCCGCTCTCGATCGGAGGCCACGCCGTCTCACGCGGGTCGCCCATGCCAGGCGACCGCGCGCTCGTGATCGGTGCCGGGCCGATCGGTCTGGCGATCACGGCGCACCTGGTCGTCGGCGGCATCCGGCCCTGGCTCGCGGACGTCAGCGAGGAGCGGCGCGCATTCGCGTCGGCCTGGTCGAGCGTCGACGTGCTCGACCCCGGGACCGATGCCGTGACCGCCGTCAGGCAGGCGATGGACGGCGAGCTTGCGACCCTGGTGTTCGATGCGACCGGCAACCCGGCTTCGATGCGTGCCGCCTTCGGCCTCGTCGCGCCCGGCGGACGGCTGGTCCTCGTCGGGCTCTTCGAGGGGGACCTCGCCTTCCACGACCCCGAGTTCCATCGTCGTGAGCTGACCGTCACGGCCAGCCGGAACGCGACTGCCGAGGACTTCCGTCGCTCCATCGAGGTCATCGACTCGGGCAGCGCCGCGGTGACGGCGTGGATCACGCACCGTACGACGCTCGACGCCCTGCCCGAGACGTTCATGACGCTGCAGGAGTCCGGGTCGCGGGTCATCAAGGCGATCGTGGACATGTGATGAGGTCCGCGGTCGACACGGTGGACCGGGACTGCACCAGGTGGCAGCGGCGGGCGATCGGGGGCGCGACCACGTCCGCAGATGACACGCGAGACCTTGAGTCGGTCGTCCCTCAGTTCGTGATGCTCGGGCTGACCCCGACGGCAGGTCGTCCTCCGCCGTCGGCGAGCAGCTCGCGGATCCAGGCCTCCGTCGTCGCGACATGGAGTACCGCGGCCGCCTCCGCGAGGGCCGCGTCGCCCGAGGCGAGCGCGGAGAGGATGTCCTCATGCTGTTGGAGCGTGCGCGCGATCACGGTGCCATCGAGGTCGCCACGCCAGACGCGCGCCCGGATCGTCTGGCTGGAGACCCCGCTGAGGATCGAGGCGAGCGTGGCGTTGCCGGATGCGCCCGCGATGACCGAGTGGAAGCGTGCGTCGAACTGGACCAGGACCTCATGGGACGCAGCGGTTCGCATCTGGTCGAGGCACGCCTGCAGCTCGTGTCGGGTCGGACCGTCCATGCGTCGCGCGGCGAGACTGGCCGCCGCGCCCTCCAGGATGCGTCGGACCGCGATGAGCTCCAGCGAGAAGTCGGCCTGCAGCATCTCGGCGGCAAAGGAGATCCCGTCGAGGAGCAGCTCCGGCCGCAGGCTGGTGACGAAGGTGCCGTCACCCCGACGGACATCCAGCACACGCGCCGTGACGAGAGCACGGATCGCCTCTCGCGCCGTGTTCCTGGATGCGCCGAGCAACGTCGCCAGCTCGGCCTCCGGCGGCAGTCGGTCCCCGGGGCCCAGCGTCCCTGATGCGATCATGTCCCGCAGCTTCGCGATGGCCGATTCGGTGAGCGGCGCTGCCATCCCATACTCCGATGCGTCGCCAGAGATGATACGGGTGGGAACCACACCAGAAGGGGTCGCACCAGAAGTGGCGGCTCACCGATGGCTGCAGCGTGATCGTCCGGGCCCACTCGAGCGGCGACATCCCGGTCGGCTCGAGGAATTGAGCATGATGTGCACATGAAGGCTGCCCAGCGAGAGCGATACGGGCCACCCGATGTCGTTCAGATCCGTGACGTCCCTGCCCCTGTCCCCGGGGATGGCGAGGTGCTCGTTCGCGTCCACGCCGCCTCCGTCAATAGGGCCGACCTGGACGCCCTGTACGCTCGATGGGCCTTCCTGAGGCTCTTCCTGGGCATCCGCCGACCGCGCAGCCGCCGGCTCGGGATCGACGCCGCGGGCATCGTCGAGGCGGTCGGGCCGGGGGCCACGCGGTTCACGCCGGGCGATCGTGTCTTTGGCGACCTGTTCCCCTTCGGCCAGGACGCCTACAGCGAGCTCGTCTGCGCACCGGATCGGGCCTTCGCGACCATCCCAGCCGAGATGTCGTTCGAGGAGGCAGCCACCTTCCCGCACGCGGCGGTCCTGGCGATGTCGGGTCTGCGTCGCCGTGACGGCCGGGGGTTCGCGCCGGGCGCCAGGGTGCTGGTGGTCGGGGCGTCAGGCAGCGTCGGCCCGTTCGCGGTGCAGATCGCGAAGGCCAGGGGAGCGCACGTGACCGGCGTCGCCAGCACCGACAAGCTCGCGTTCGTGCGATCGCTGGGCGCGGATGAGGTCATCGACTACACCGCGGTCGACTACACGCGCCCGGCCCAGCGCTACGACTGGATCGTCGACGTCAATGCCCATCACTCGGTCCTCACCTGGCGGCATGCCGTGCGCTCGGGCGGTGTCTACGCCGCGCTCGGCGGCGACTCGGCCGCCTGGTTCGCCCAGGCCCTCGTCCAGGGACCAGCCCTCTCCCTCGCGACGCACCGACGCATGGGGCTCGTGCTCCACTGGAAGCCGTTCCACCCGCCTGATGTCGATGAGCTCCTGGCGATGGTGGCTGCTGGACAGGTGAAGCCAGCCATCGACCGGCGTTACCCCCTCAGCGAGCTCGTCGAGGCCCTTCGCTACGTCGACGAGGGCCATGCCAGGGGCAAGGTCGTCATCACGATGTGACCCGCGGCCGAATCGCGGCGTCAGACGTGTTGGTCGATGAGGATCGGATTGCCGTCCGGGTCGACGATCATGCAGCTGGCTGGACCGGTCGTGCCTTCCTCTGCCCGCATCGTGAGCTCCAGGCCCCGAGCCTCAAGCTCGCGCTGCAGGTCGCGGACGTCCGTGTAGTCCTCGAGCGGCTGGCCATCCGCGTCCCAGCCCGGGTTGAAGGTCAGGATGTTGCGCTCGAACATGCCCTGGAAGAGACCGATGGTGGCGCTCTCGTTGCGGAGGATCATCCAGCCCTGCTCGGCAGCATCATGGAAGACGCTGAAGCCGAGCTTCTCGTAGAAGACCCTCGAGGCCGCGATGTCCTTCACGGTGAGGCTCACCGAGAAGTTGCCGAGGCGCAGCCCTTGATCGTCCATCGTGGAAGCGTAACGTGCACCGCAAGCCGCTCACGTCGCGGGCTGTCGGGCTGCCAGCCGCCCGAGCACGATCGGCCAGCCGGTCTCGTAACCGCTCCGGATCGCCGCGGCGCGATCACCGAGGTGCTCCCAGCCGCGGTGCTCGAGCCGAACGAGCGTGCCGCTCGAGCTCGGGCTGAACGTGACCTCGACCTCCGTCGTCACGGTCCTCGTACGGTTCGGATTCCATGCCAGCACGGGAAGAAGGGGTGTCGCCTCGTGGGCGACACCCCTTCGATCGGCTGCGCTCAGGCCGAGCGCGGCGTGGCTCAGAAGCTCAGACGGTCAGGCCCCGTAGACCGAGGCGTCACCGTTGCCGAAGGGCGAGCCGCCCTCTGGCACGAAGTTCTGGGTCTCCCACTTGGTCATGAACTCGGTGGCCTGCTCAGGGGTGGTCAGCAGGTCGTAGCCCGAGTCGATGAAGTCTGGCAGCGCGATGCCGTGCACGACGTGGTCGTACAGGATCCCGACGCCGTCATAGCCCCAACCGAAGTACTTCTGCCCGATGAGGCCCTGGACGGTGCCGTTCTCGAGCAGCGGAAGCTGCATGGACAGGGTGTCCCAGGCCACGCACTTGCAGGTGCCGGCCGCGGTGGCGGCGAGGAACTGGGGCATGGCATTGACGTCCCCGAACAGCGGCCAGCCGCCGATCAGGAAGAAGCCGCCCAGGTCGGGCATCGAGGTCAGCTGGCTCTCCATGAGCTCCTGGCCCAGCTGCACGTTGTCGTTGCAGAAGAGGGTGGTGACGAACTCGAGGCCATGCGCCGGGTCCTGGAGGACAGCCTGGACGGCGGCGATGCGCTCCTCGAGGTTGGGTGCCCCGGCGTTGCCGGAAAGCAGCACGTACGTCTTGGTGGGATTGTCCTGCATCACCTCTGCGAATCGCTCTGCGCCAGCCGTTGCCGCCGACTGCGTCTCGAAGCTGTAGAACGAGAGCCGTGTCGAATTGGGCGAATCGGAGTCCCAGGTGATGACGGGGATGCCTGCCGCGGTGGCCCGGTCGATGACCGGCAGGAGCACGGTGGCATCGTTGACAGAGATGCCCATGCCATCGCACCCTGCGGTGATGGCGTCGTCGAGCAGCTGGGCCTGGAGCTGTGCGTCGGTGTTCGGGGGTCCGACCCACCGCCAATCAACCCCGAGCTCTTCGGACCTGATGCTGCCGCCAGCCTCAGCGACGGCGAAGACCGGGTTATCGGTCGCCTTCGGGGAGAAGACGAAGACCGGCATGTCCTGGGCTCGCGCCATGCGAGGTAGCACGCCCGAAGCCAGGGTTGCCGCGGTCACGGCTGCTGACGACTGCAGGAACCTGCGTCGCGAGAGGGAAGGGTTCACAAGAGCGTCCTCCTGTCGCTGTTGAGATACGGGTCGCGTCGTCGTGATGGGTCCGGGTCGTCGACACCTCCTCTGCGATGGGCGCACGGAGCGCCCGCTTATGTCTTCCGCCGCTGCCGGACGATGTCCACGATGGCGGCGAGGATGATGATTCCGCCGATGAACGCCTGCTGCCAGTACGGCGGCACCTGGAGCAGGACGAGAGCGTTCTGGATGAGCCCGATGATCATGGCGCCGAGGACGGCGCCCAGGACCGTGCCCCGGCCACCGTTGAGGCTGACACCTCCGATGACGGCGGCCGCGATGACCTGGAGCTCGTAGCCGAGCGATTGGCCCGGCAGCGAGACGCCGAGTCGCGACACCACGAGGATGCCGGCCAGGGCGGCCAGGAGGCTGCATGTGACGTAGACGAAGATCTTCACGCGGGCGACCGGGAGACCGGTCAGGATGGCGGCCGTCTCGTTGCCGCCGATCGAGTAGATGTACGTGCCCCAGACGTGATAGGCGAGGAAGAGCGCCACCACGAGGGCGACGATGACAAGGACGATGACCGGGATGGGCACGGGTCCGATGTAGCCCTGGCCGATGGCCGTGAACTCCTTGGGCAGGCCGCTCACGCCCTGCCCGCTCGTGGTGCCCACGACGATCCCGCGCGCCACACCCAGCATGCCCAGCGTGGCGATGAAGGGCGGCAAGCGCAGTCGTTGCACGAGCAGACCGCTGCCGAGGCCGATGACCGCGCCCGCGCCCATGCCGATGAGGATGGCGATCGGGAGCGGCAGACCCCAGGAAGTCAGGGCGATGGAGGTCACCAGGCCACCGAGCGCCATGACCGAGGCCACTGAAAGGTCGATGCCACCCACCAGCAGGACGAGCGTCATGCCCACCGCACCGATGCCGATGTCCGAGTAGTTCCGTGCGATGTTCATGATGTTCTCGACCGAGAGGAAGCGCGGGTTGGCCACCGAGAGGAACGCGCCGAGCACCAGGATGACGAGGATGACGCCCGCCTCGGGCCGCCGGGTCAGGGCGCGCGCGACCTGACGCTACCGACGACGACCTGCCTGCGGTCGTCACGCCGGCGTCTGCCATGCCGTGTCCTCCCGGCCGGGCGTGGCCCTGGGTGCGCGTGTGGACTTGATGCTCGCCAGCTCGAGGCAGCGCTCCTGCGTGGCCTCCTCGCGCGAGAGCTCGCCCACGATCTCGCCCTCCGCCACGACGAGGATGCGGTCGCTCATGTTGAGGACCTCGGGTAGCTCCGACGAGATGAGGATGATTCCCATGCCCTCGTGCGCCAGCTCGTCGATGAGCGCGTGGACCTCAGCTTTGGCGCCCACGTCGATGCCACGCGTGGGCTCATCGAGGATGAGGACCTTGGGCCGCAGGGCCAGCCACTTGGCCAGTGCGACCTTCTGCTGGTTGCCGCCGGAGAGGCGGCTCACGAGGTTCTCGAGGTCGGGCGGGCGGACCTGGAGGCGGTCGCGATACGAGGTGACCATGGTCTTCACGGCCGAGCGGTCGACGATGCCGGCCCGGGTCATCTGGTGCACGACGCTCATCGAGATGTTGTCCCGGACGGTCATCTCCGCGAAGAGGCCCTGACGCTTGCGATCCTCGGGCACATAGCCGATGCCCAGCCGGACGGCCTGCTCCGGCGAGCGGATCACGACCGGTTCGCCATCGAGGACGATGGTGCCGCTGTCGTAGTGGTCGGCCCCGAAGATGCAGCGGGCGATCTCGGTCCGTCCTGCGCCCACGAGGCCGCTCAAGCCGAGCACCTCACCGCGGCGCAGCTCGAACGAGATGTCCTTCAGCACGCCGGTCCGGCCCAGGCTCCGGACGGACAGGACGGTCTCCGCCGGATGGGTCTCGGTCTTGGGGTAGAGCGTGTCGATGACTCGCCCGACCATGCGGCTGATGATCTCCTGGTCGGTCATCTCCGCGACCATGCCGCCACCGGCGTTCTTGCCATCCCGGAGCACCGTGACCCGGTCGGCGATCCGCCGCGTCTCCTCGAGCCGGTGCGAGACGAAGACGATGGAGATGCCACGCTCCTGGAGCTGCTCGACGATGCGGAAGAGCGTGTCCACCTCGTCGTCCGGCAGGGTGGAGGTGGGCTCGTCCATGACGAGGATGCGTGCGTTAAGCGCCAACGCCTTGGCGATCTCGGTGAGCTGCTGGTGCGCCACCGAAAGCTCGGAGACCTTGGTGTCGGGATCGACCGCGCTGCCGACCTGCTCGAGGAGCTGCCGGGTGGCCTCTCTGCGGGCCCCCTTGTCGACGAGGTTCAGGCGACCGAGCAGGCCGGCTCGCCGCTGCGGGTCGCGCAGGAAGACGTTCTCGGCCACCGTCTGGTTGGGGGTGAGGTTGAACTCCTGGTAGATGACCGCGATGCCGAGATCCTCGGCCTCAGCCGGATCATGGATGCCCACCACCTGTCCGTCGATGCGGATCTCGCCGGCATCGCGCTGATAGGCACCGGCCAGGATCTTGATGAGGGTCGACTTGCCGGCACCATTCTCGCCCGCGAGGGCCATCACCTCGCCGGGGTAGAGGGTCAGGTCCACCTCATCGAGGGCCTGGATGCCCCCGAATCGCTTGCTGATGCCCCGTGCCTCGAGGATCGGCGTCGGGCTGCTGCTCGATATCATCGTGTCGGGCATGCTGCGGCCTGGAAACCGCTCCTCCCTGTGGGCGCTCGCGTCTCCCTTGACGCCCCTGCTACGGTACCGTTACCGGTAACGGGAACGCTAACAGAGTGGTGCCGCGCTTGTCTACCATCGATCCCTCTCGCTGCGGTCCCTGATGCCCCGACGGGTCACCATCCGGGAGGTGGCGCAGGCCGCCGGCGTCTCCACGCAGACCGTCTCCCGCGTCCTCAATTACCGTCCTGACGTCGCCCCGGACACGGTGGCTCGGGTCCGGGAGGTCATCGCGGAGCTCAGTTACTCCCCGAACCTGCTGGCCCGCGGACTGACCCAGGGACGGACGCATCTCCTCGGCGTGGTGGCCTACGGCCTCGAGTACTTCGGGCCGTCACGGATCATCACGGGCATCGAGCAGCAGGCCGCGGCGATGGGCTACACCATCTCGCTGACACTCATCCACGGCCCGAGACCGACGACGTTGATGCCCTGCTGGCGAACCTCGTGGGCCGCCGGGTGGACGGCGTCCTGTGGGCCATCCCCGAGGTCGCCAACAACCGGGCCTGGCTGCGCTCGGGCAGCCACGACGTGCCGGTGCCGCTCGTGCTCGTGGGCGGCACCACCGGCGAGGACGGCCGACCCTCGATCGGGATCGACAACGAGGCCATGGGACGGCTCGCCACCGATCACCTCATCGCCGGGGGTGCCAGAAGCGTCGCCATCGTCACCGGCCCGCTCGATTGGTGGGAGGCGGCGCAACGCCAGGCTGGCTGGCGACGCGCTCTCGAGGCGGCCGGGCGTCACGCCGGACGACAGTCTGGTCACGGAAGGCGACTGGACGGCGTCGAGCGGAGAGGAGGGCCTCTACCGACTGCTCCGCTCCGCGCCCGGCATCGACGCCGTCTTCGCCAGCAACGACCAGATGGCGCTGGGCGTCCTGCATGCGGCGCACCGGATGGGGCTGCGCATCCCCGAGGACCTGGCCGTCGTGGGCGTGGACGACATCGCCGAGGGCTCCCACTTCTGGCCGCCGCTGACGACCGTCCACCAGCCCCTCATCGACGCCGGGATGATGGCAGTGCAGACGGTCGTGCGCCTCATCCGTGCCACCACCCCTGGGCGCCAGTCGGACGAGCCCACCACCCCGATGGCGACCGTGCTCCAGCCCGAGCTCATCGTCCGCCAGAGCAGCCGAGCCGTGTCGGCGGCCACGACCCGTGACCGGCCGATCGGCCGCGGGATCGACACGTCGTCGACCGCTCATGCGGGGGCTCGCGCTCAGGCCGATGGGATCCGGCTCATGCTGTCGTGGCGATGCTCCGGCAGACGCGCCGTCGGGGTCGTCGGGCTACGTGCGTGACCTGCGGGACCGTCAGCCCGCGGCGACGTCCAGGGAGGCGGCGGGGCCGGCCGCCTTCTGCGGTTGGCGCGCCGTACCGGGCTCGCCCAGGTTGTTGCGCCGCGCGTACAGGACGATCAGCAGGGTGATCGCCACGATGAGGATGCGGGCGGCCACGACCGCCTCGCCCGTGATGCCCACGATGCCGAGGACCTTCTCGGCGTTGTAGAACAGGATCATCCCGCCCACCAGGCCGCCGAGAACGCGGTGGTCCAGGCGGCTGACCAGCCAGGCCGCGATGGGCGCCGCGATGAGCCCGCCGATCAGCAGCACGGCCATGGCATCCCAGGCGATGCTCTGGCTACCGAGGGCCATGATGAAGCCGACGCTGGCGGCGATGGCGACGACGAACTCCGCGACGCTGACGGTGCCGATGACCTGGTTGGGGGCGAGGTGGTTCGCCGCCATCATCGTGGATGTCGTCACCGGGCCCCAGCCGCCGCCCCCGACCGAATCGATGAAGCCACCCGCCAGCCCGAGCGGCCCGAGCGAGCGCCAGCGTGGGTGGTACAGCCGGATGGCAGGCGTGCGGCCGAGCACCGTGCGGGCCAGCACGACGAGGCCGAGGACGGCCAGGATGACCGCCACCCAGGGTGCCGCAACCTCAGCAGCGATGTTGCTCAGCACGAGCGCGCCCACGAAGGCGCCGACCGCTCCGGGCACCGCGAGGATGATGACCGCCCGCCAGTGGACGTTGCCGAAGCGCCAGTGCGCCGCACCGGACATGAGGCCGGTGCCGATCTTGGCGACATGGATGGTGGCCGATGCGACGACGGGTGAGTAGCCGACCGTCGCGAGCAGCGTGGCCGAGGTCACACCGTAGCCCATGCCCAGGGAGCCGTCCACGAGCTGGGCCACGAAGCCGATGATGCCCACCATCACCAGGCCGCTCATCAAGTCCAAGCGCGTTTCTCCGATATTTCCTATAGAAGTAGGTGGGATTATAGACATCGCCCCGCGCGAGATGCAAGCGCGGAGGGATCGCGTGGCTCCCTCTGCTACGATCGAGCGGTGACCGCGACCCGATTCCGCGGCGGCCGGATCATGGGCATCCGCATCCCGACCGTCTTCTCCGAGAACGACGCCAAGCGCTGCGCCGGCTGCGGCGAGGCGATCGTGGGGACGCCCTTCCGCATCTCGATCATGGACAACGTGGCCCGCGAGAGCGCTCCCAGCTGGGCCGAGCGGGCGCCGCTCAATCCCGGCCCCCACCAGTTCCATGCGGACCCGGCCCACTTCCGAGCCTGGGCGGCCCGCCGCGGCCACTACCTCTGCCGGCTGTCCGAGGTGCGCGAGATCATGCGCCCCGTGCCCCTGCCCGTCGATCCTCCTGCCTGGGGCCTGTGTGACGCCAGCCACCGAGAGGATCACGAGTTCGAACCCGCCTGACGGCGGGCCGCATCGGACGACATGGACGCCGCGGTCCTCATCCCGGCCATCACAGCCGTGCTGGCAGCCGTCATGGCCCTCGCGCTCCTGGACCAGTGGCGCGGGCGGCGACGCGGCTACCAGCTCGTCTGGGCCATCGGCATGGCGTTCTTCGGTGCGGCGGTCGCCTGCGAGGCCATCGCCGCCGCGGCGGGCTGGAACGAGGCGCTGTACCGGATCTGGTACCTCACCGGCGCCGTCTGGACGGCGGGCTGGCTGGGCCTCGGGACCGCCTATCTGCTCGGTCGGACACGCTTCGGCTTCGGCTTCGCTCTCTGCCTGTTCCTGGCCGGGCTCTTCACCTTCCTGACCGCGCGCCGGAACCCCGACATCTACGACGATGCCTGGACGGCCGCCATGCTCTACTTCCTCGTCGCAGGCGTGCTGGCCCTGGCGGTCTCGATCGAGACGTACTTCCAGAATTGGCGCTGGCCCTGGATGGCACTGATGGCCGTGGGCGGGGCGACCCTCCTCTCGGTCGTCCTCATGGCCATGGCCTCGCTGCCCCCGCCCGGCTACGCGCTCGACCCAGCCACCGGCGTGCCGACGGCCGCCATCCTGCCTCCCGAGCTGCGCCTCCTCACGCCCTTCATGAACGTGACGGGCGCCTTCGCGCTCATCCTCGGGGCCCTCTTCTCGGCCTACGTCTTCATGCCCAAGCGCCGGGTCCTCTCCTATTCTCTGGACCCGGGTCAGCCGGGCGACCAGTTCCTCTTCAACCTCTTCATCGCGCCGGTCGCCATCAGCGTGAACTTCGTGGCCTCGCTCCCCGGCGCCTTCCATGCCCTGCTGACCGGCCGCATCCACAGCCGGGTGCCGGCCACCATCCTCATCGCCCTCGGCGCCTTCATCCCGGCCGTCACCGACAGCCTCAATCGCTTCGGCTCGACGGAGTGGTTCCAGGCCGGCAAGCTCCTCGGCGCGGTGCTCCTGCTGGCCGGTTTCCTCGTCTCCACCGAGACCTTCAACGAGGTCCGCGTGCCCTTCACCTCCATCGTGCTGCGGGGCGCTCGGCGCGAAGCGCGCGAAGCCACGGAGCCCTGAACCGACACGCGGCCACGCGCGCGTGAGCCTGACCCGCCCCCGCCCCGACGCGCGGCCCTGCCGCGGTACACTCCGGTCGGCTCGGGTGGTGCACCGTCGGTCGGCAACGCACTCGCCAGCCCGAGCGCGGCCCGACGACTCGCGATGGAGGATGGATGCGCGTTCGCAAGGCCGTGTTCCCGGCCGCCGGCTGGGGGACACGCTTCCTGCCCGCCACCAAGGCGCAGCCCAAGGAGATGCTGCCCCTGGTGGACAAACCGGTCATCCAGTACGCGGTCGAGGAGGCCGTGGCGGCCGGCATCGAGCAGGTCATCATCGTCACGAGCAGCCAGAAGCGCGCCATCGAGGACCATTTCGACCACAGCTTCGAGCTCGAATCGCTGCTCGAGGCGCGCGGGGACATCGAGATGCTGCGGCGCGTCCGCCGCATCGGCGACATGGCCCAGGTCAGCTACGTGCGCCAGAAGGAGCAGCTCGGTCTCGGACACGCCGTGCTCATGGCCAAGGAGCTCGTCGGCCATGAGCCGTTCGCGGTCATCCTCTCGGACGACGTCGTGACCGGCGAGCGATCCTGCATCGGCCAGCTGGTCGATGCCTACCAGCGCACGGGTGGCTCGACGATCGCGGTGATGCAGGTCCCGCCCGAGGACACGAGCCGATACGGCGTGGTCGATGTCGACCCGGAGTGGACCTCTGACGATGCGCGTCTGGCTCGGCTCCGCGGCCTCGTCGAGAAGCCGTCGCCGGAGACGGCGCCCAGTGACCTGGCCATCATCGGTCGCTACGTGCTCACGCCCAAGATCTTCGCCAAGCTCGAGCAGACGCCCGCCGGGGCCGGCGGCGAGATCCAGCTCACCGATGCCATCGAGGCCCTGATGCAGGAGCAGGAGGTCTACTCCTACGCCTTCGAGGGCACGCGGCACGACGCCGGCACCACGATGGGCTGGCTCAAGGCGTCCCTGGACCTCGCCCTCGATCGCGACGAATTCCGAGCCGAGCTCCGTGACTACCTCGCGGGGATCGATCTGCGGTGAGACCGGCCGAGGACTCTCGGCTGCACGACTGACTCCGGGGGGACACGCAGTGGCTGAGCTCGGGTCGGTGCTCGGGGGCCGCTACCGACTCGACCAGGTGCTCGGCCAGGGCGGCATGGCGACCATCTTCCGAGCCACGGACGGGCAGCTCGGACGCGAGGTCGCCGTCAAGGTGCTCCGACCGGAGTTCGGCAGCGACCCCCAGTTCGTGGAGCGCTTCACGCGCGAGGCCCGGGCGGCTGCGTCGCTGAGCCACCCGAACATCGTCCAGGTGTACGACTACGGCACGTCCCCGGTCGGCCCCTACATCGTCATGGAGCAGGTGGCCGGCGGCGATCTCTCCGTGGCGCTCGGCGAGCATGGGGCATTGCCGCCCACCGCGGTCGCGCGCACCGGCCAGCAGATCGCGGATGCGCTGGCAGCCGCCCACGCCCGAGGGCTCGTCCATCGGGACATCAAGCCGGGCAACATCCTCCTCTCGCCCGACGGGCGTGTCCAGGTCGCTGACTTCGGCATCGCCCAGGCGGCCGCCAGCTCGCCGGTGACCGCGACGGGTATCACGCTGGGTAGCGTCCTCTACTTCAGTCCCGAGCAGGCGCGCGGCGACCCCTCGTCGCCGGCCTCCGACATCTACTCGCTCGGCCTCGTGATGTACGAGCTGCTCACCGGCCAACGGGCCTTCTCAGGCGATTCGCCGGCCGCCGTGGCGGTGGCGCGTCTCTCCGGCGGCGTGCCTTCGCCGATGACCGTGCGCGCGGACATGCCCCCAGCCCTCGACGCCATCGTCCGCTGGTGCCTGGCCACCGACCCATCTGCCCGACCATCCGCCCAGGAGCTCTCGATGGCGTTGGCGCGCTTCATCAGCGACCCCGCGGGGGCGGCGGCGTTGCCGGCTGCGGCGGGCATGCCGACGCTGACGGGAGCTGTCGCCAACGGTCCCGGCAGCCTCGCCCCGGCCCAGGCGGTGCTCCTGCCGGCAAACCAGGCACCGGCGGCCGGTCCGGCGAGGAGCCCCACGGCTCCCTGGACCTGGATGGCCGCCGGCCTGGGCCTCCTCGTCATCGTGGCCTCCGGGATCCTGCTCTTCCTGCTCTTCAGCGGCATCGGCGATCCGGCACCCGCTCCGAGTCCCTCTCTGTCACCCGAGCCGCAGATCGTTCGCATGCCGAGCCTCGTCGGACGACCCGAGGTCGAGGCCGTCCGGGCTGCGCAGCGTCGCGGGCTCGTGCTCGAGACGGAATACGTCGAGTCGGAGGAGGCGGCCGGCCGGGTGGTCGGTCAGCTGCCCGACCCCGGAGTCGAGCTCCCGGCCGGCACATCGGTCCAGATCACGGTCGCGACCCACGTCGAGACGGTGGTCGTTCCCGATGTGCATGGCATCAATGAGACGACGGCGATCGAGCAGCTCGAGGCGGCAGGGCTTCAGGTGGGCGAGCGCTCCAGTGCTGCCGACCGGCTGCCGGCCGGCTACATCATCTCGACCGAGCCGCGCGCCGGCGACTCGGCGACCCGCGGCTCGAGCGTCGACTACATCGTCTCCGAGGGGCGATCGGCGCCGGCCACGAGGTCACCGGGGCGGACCTTCGGACCTGCCGGCTCGAGGGCCTCTCCTGGCGAGGCGACCTCGGATGAGCCGAGCGGTACCCAGCCCTCGGGGGCGCTCCCGCGGAGCCGGATGTCACGACTCCTGCCTCCGCGTGCCGACGGATCCTCATCCACGCCCGGGGTCAGCGTCCTGGAGATGACGACGGTCGAGACCCCCAACCGCCACGCTCGCGACCGAGCCACCGCCAGGAGAGAGCCCGGCCCGGCCAGCCGACTCACCCAAGCCATCCCGGGCCCCATCGGCCACCCGGCCGACGCCCGTTTCCAGCGCCTCGCCCTCGCCGTTCCCGTCCGACCAGATGGCCATGGTCGGAGACTTCCTCTGCCTCGACCTTGCCACGGCCCGGGCGCATATCGAGGAAGCCGGTCTGCTCATCGGGGTGACCATCCCGAGCGACAGCGAGCCGGCGGATGACTGGATCGTCCACGGCCAGCTTCCCAAGGCCGGCGAGTCGGTGCCCGTGGGTACGAACGTGGACCTCGTCCTCGTGGACCCGCTGGAGCCCTGCCCGCCCGGCTGAGGTCGCTGCAGGCGGCGCACGACCGCCCACGGTCGGCCTCGCCGCCGCTCAGGAGATCTCGATCTCCTGGAAGACCTCGCTGCGCTCGCGGTTGGGAGCGATGACCTCGACGCCGAGGATGGGCGCGCTGTCCGAGGCGCCGGCGACGAGCTGCACCTCCCACGTGGAGCGGCCACTGGCACTCGTCTCGTCGTCGAAATCCACGCTCTCGCGGCCCGGGCCCCCGAGGTTGTACGAGACCGTGGCGCCTTCGATGGCCTTGCCGTCCGCGTCGGTGACATCGACGACCACCCGGATCTGCCTGGGCAGCTCGCCGCGGGCGACCCGCTTGGGCGCGCTGAGCTTGATGACCGGCCGTCCGTCCTTGCGCTGGACGACGACCATGGCGCGCTGCTCCATGCCCGCACCGTCCGTCGAGTGGATGCTGATGCGGTTCCGGCCGAGCGCCAGGGGCACGCTGATCTCGAAGCTGCCGCTGGGCCCCACCCGGAGCGTGTTGTCCCACCCCTTGGCGGCGTTCTCGATGGTCACCGACGCGCCCGCCTCGGAAGTGCCCGACAGGCCGATCGTGCTTTCGGTGGTCTCGGTGCCATCCTCCGGCGAGTCGATACCCAGCACCGGGGCGTCGCGATCCTGGATGATGGCGACAGGGTCTGAGACTGGGCCGAGGCCGCCGGGACCCTCGAGCGCGGCGGTAAGGACGTTCTCGCCCTCCACCAGTGGCACGTCGGGCACCGTCACGGAGCTGCCCGGCTGCGGCCGCGCCAGGCGCTTGGCCTCGGCGCCCTGCCGCAGGATGACGAGCGCGAGCGACCGCCGGGGGAGAGGCTCCTCGGGGACGGCCACGGTGACGTCGATGTACCACTCGCCGATGACGCCACCGTCCCGGGGCGCCGTGATCTCGGGGCGGCCGACCGGCAGCCGACCGTCGCCGGGGCTGGCATCCGGGGCCTGGCTCGCCTGGCTGCCGCTCGTGCCGGGCAGCGTCCCATCGGTCGGATCGGTCGCGCCGCTCGGGCTGACGACCGCGAGGATGATGGCGCCCAGCAGCGCAGCCACGACGAGGCCCACGCCGCCCCATCTGGCACGGGAGATGGGGGGCACGTCGCCGCCGCCCGTGACGCCGCTCGTGCCACTCCGGCGCACCGTCGGCACGGGCCTGGCTGACGCCATCCTGCGCGTCGGCGCCCCCGCCCGTGATGTGGCTTCGTCCATCCCGCAAGATTGTGGCACGCTACCGACCGAAGACCTGCTGGGGGCGGAAGAGGGAGAGCTTGGATCCTGATCAGCGAGGCGTGCCCTCCAATCGCGAGCGGGGAGCGCGCTCGTCCACCATCGGCAGCGCTGCGCCGCCGCCGCCGGCAGGGCCGATCGCGCGGGTCATGCCGCGCATGCCCCGGGCCATGGTGGCCACGACCCAGCTGGCAGCGCTCCGGCCGGTCGTGCCGTTCGGCCTGCCGAACCTGCGGCGCAACGTCTGCCCGCACTACTACATGACCGGTCCGCGCGGCCCCATCGCCGTCCAGACGCCCCATCTGCTGAAGGCGTACATGCGCCAGGAAGGCACGATCGCGCGCTGCCAGGTCCGTGGCGGCGTCCACCTCGACGCCGGCTACGTGACCGACGTGTGCCTGTCCGCGCGGTTCAACCAGTGCGTCTTCTACGAAGAGGAGATGGCCGCCTTCTGACCCCGTCCGATGCCCTGAGCCGCATCCGGGCGCGTGGCCACATCGGCATCCGCCTCGGGCTCGACCGCATGCGCGCGCTCCTCGCGGAGCTGGGCGACCCACAGGCGGGACTGCGCGGCGTCCTCATCGGGGGCACGAACGGCAAGGGCAGCGTCGCGGCCATGGTGGCCGCCATGCTGGGCGCCGCCGGGCTGTCGACGAGCCAGTCGCCCAGCCCACACCTCGTGAGCGAACGCGAACGGGTGACGGTCGACGGCCGGCCTATCGGCGCGAATGATCTCGATGCCCTGCTCGAGGAGGTCCTCCGGGCCAGCGAGCCCGGCGAGGCAGAGCACGGACCGGCCACCGAGTTCGAGCTCTTCGCGGCCGCGGCCTTCCTCTGGTCGGCTCGCCACCGCATCGAGGTCGCGGTCATCGAGGTGGGCCTCGGGGGCCGCCTCGATGCCACCAACACCTGGGCGGCCGACGTGGCCGCCATCACCACCGTGGGGCTCGACCATCAGGCCTACCTCGGCGACACGATCGAGTCGATCGCGGCCGAGAAGGCGGCCATCATCAAGCCCGGCAGCCGCGCCGTCACGGGCGCCTCGGGCGTCGCGCTCGACGTCATCGCCGGCCGGGCACACGAGGTGGGAGCGCCGCTGACGGTCTGCCGGCCGCTGGCGGTGGAGCGCATGGACCTCGCCGGCCTCACGCTGCTGGAGCCACGACTGGGGCGGCTTCGGCTGCCGCTGCTCGGGCGCCACCAGGCCCACAATGCAGCGGTGGCCCTTGGGATCGTGTCGGCACTTGGAGATGCTGGCGTGGCGACGGTGCCGGACCCGGCCATCGTCGCAGGCCTGGCCGCGACGCGCTGGCCCGGTCGCCTCGAGGTGCTGGTCCAGGCGGGTCGGGTCATCCTGCTTGATGGCGCCCACAATCCCGATGGCGCCGCCGCCCTCGCGGCGGCGGTCGATGAGCTGGCCCCCGGGCTGCCTCAGGGCCAGGCCGTCCTGCTGCTGGCCATGATGTCCGACAAGGCCATCGGCGACGTCGTCTCCGCGTTGGTGGCTGCGCCGCTCCTTCGCAGCAGTCGTTGCCTGACGACCCGTGTGCCGGGCTCTGAGCGGTCGATGGCCGCGGACGCCCTGGCTGCGACCTGGGAAGCCATCGCCGAGCGACCCGGCGAGGCCATCGATGATGCGGACGAGGCGCTCGATCGGGCCCTTGGGCTCGCCGACGAGACCGGGGGTCCGCTCGTCATCAGCGGCTCGCTCTATCTGGTGGGCCACGCTCGGTCGCGCCTGCTGCCGGATCAGGCCGGCTGACAGATGCGCGCTGCGTCCGATCCCGGGCCGTTTCCGGCGTCGCTCCGCATCCGCGGCCTCGAGCTCCGCTTCGGTGCCCGAACGTACGTCATGGGCATCGTCAATACCACGCCCGACTCGTTCAGCGGCGACGGCCTGCTGCGCGACTCGGAGCTCTCGTCCGAGGCCGCGGTCGAGCGCGCTGTGGCGCAGGCCGTCCGCATGGTGGAGGAGGGGGCCGACATCCTCGACGTGGGCGGCGAATCGACGCGCCCCGGACATGCCCTGATCGACGCCGAGGAAGAGCTCGGGCGGGTCCTCGGGGTCATCCGTGCCATCCGCGCCCGCCTGTCTGCCGTGCCCATCAGCATCGACACGCGCAAGGCCGGCGTGGCCGAGGCGGCCCTGGCCGCTGGCGCGGACATCATCAATGACGTGGCGGCGGTCACAGCCGGCGCGGCGCTCGCGCCGATCGCAGCCCGGCACGACGTCCCCTACATCCTCATGCACGACCGGGAGCGGCCCGAGGACGACGACGTCGTGGCCGAGGTCGTGGCGGACCTCGAGGGCACCGTCGACCTCGCCGTTGCGGCCGGCTGCCGGCGCGGCCAGCTCATCGTCGACCCGGGCATCGGCTTCGGCAAGACTGCCCCGCAGAACCTCGAGCTCCTGTCCGGGCTGGCGGCGCTCCGGGAGCTCGGCCTGCCCGTCCTGCTCGGCGCCAGCCGCAAGTCGACGATCGGTCGGGTCCTGGACCTGCCGGTGGAGGAGCGCCTCGAGGGCACGCTGGCCATCACCGCGCTGGGGGTGGCGGCCGGCATCGACATCGTGCGCGTCCACGACGTGCAGGCCAACGTCCGCGCCGCCCGCATGAGCGATGCCATCGTGGGCGGCTGAGACGGCGCGCTGAGGAGGCCGGCATGGACCGCATCATCCTGCGCTCGATGCGCTTCGAGGGACGCCTGGGCGCCACTGACGAGGAGCGTGAGCTGCCCCAGCTCATGGAGGTCGACCTCGAGGTGGAGGCCGACCTGGCGGCCGCGGGCGAGTCCGACGCGCTCGCCGACACGGTCGACTACGGCCCGCTCGTGACGCTCGTGGGCCGCACCATCGAGGAGCGGCGCCTTCCATCTGCTCGAGGGCCTTGCCGGGAGCATCGCCCGCGGCGTCCTCGATGCCGACGAGCGCATCCTCGCCGTCACGGTCCGGGTGCGCAAGCTGGCCGTGCCCATGGACGTGGACATGGACCACGCCGAGGTCGAGATCCGCCGCCGTCGTTGCAGCCCGCTGACAGCGCCTACTGGTTGGCCGGCCGCGTGCCCAGCTCCATCTGGAGGTCGATGACCTCTTCGCCGCGCAGGACGCGCAGGGTGACCTTCTCGCGCGGCCGGTACTGGGTGAGGATCTCGTCGAGCGGGTTGTCGCCGTCCACCTTCGTGCCATCGACGTGGGTGATGATGTCGCCATCCCGCAGGCCGGCCAGGTCCGCCGGGCTGCCCTCGAAGACGGCGCTGCCCGCCAGCTCCTCCGGCGGCTCGATGAGCGCCCCGTAGCCGAGCAGCAGGCCGCGCTGGTCCTGGATGACCGGCGTGAGCGCGGTGTACCAGATGCCCATCCAGGGGCGGCTCAGCGACTCGCCCTCGACGGCCTGCTGCATGATGGGCCGGGCGAGGTTGATGGGGATGGCGAAGCCGATGCCCTGGGCGTCTCCCGCGATGGCCGTGTTGATGCCGATGAGCGGCGCCGTCCGACGTCGACGAGGGCTCCGCCGCTGTTGCCCGGGTTGATGGCCGCGTCGGTCTGGATGAGGTCGCGCAGCGACTCGATCTGGCCCGTCCGGCTGCACTCATCGGTGACGTCGATGCGCCGGCCCATGGCGCTGACGACGCCCGTGGTCACCGAGTTCGTGAACGTCCCCAGCGGGCTGCCGATGGCGATGGCCCGCTGGCCGACCTTGAGCGTGCCCGAGTTGCCCATCTCCACCGACGGCAGGTCCGTGCCCTCGATCTTGACGATGGCGAGGTCCGTGAGGGTGTCCAGCCCATGGACGGTGCCCTCGTAGTTCTGACCGTCCGCGAGCTGGACGGACAGCGAGTCCGCGTTGCAGACGACGTGGCGGTTGGTGACGACCCAGCCCTCCGGGTCGTAGATGACGCCCGAGCCCACGCCCTCCGTGAAGACGAAGGCTCCATCCCGCCCCCTGGGGGTGATGGTGACGACGGCCGGGCTCACCTTGTCGACCGCGTCCGTGACGGCGTTCTCCTCGACCACCCGCACGACGTCCGGCGCGCCGGTCTGGCTGCCAGCCTGTTGCCCGAGGGGTGGCGCGATGACGACCTGGCGCTCCAGCTGACCGCCGCCGAGAAGCAGCGCGTAGGTTCCCAGGGATGCCGTCAGCGCTGCCGAGACGGCGATGAGGAGGCCGCCTCGGACGGTGAGCCCGCCGCGTGGGCTTCGTCCCGGGGGGTCGTTCCGGCGTGCCGCCGGGTCTGCGTACCGGCCCAGCCAGGCACCGGCTGCTGGGCGTCCCCGGCCGTGCTCCGCACGCCGCTGGGCCCGATCCAGTCTGGCCGATGGTGCGGCGGCGGGCTGTAGGAGGCGGTCTGCGCTTCGGGCTCCGCCGGGGGCCGGTCGGCCATGGGGATGTGATCCCTCCGATCTCAGGGCACACGCGATCAGGGACGAACACCCTAGCCCAGCCACGGTTCACGGCTGGGCGTCGGCGGGTGAAGAAAGCGACACCTGGCGCGGCAGCGTCACCAGGACCTCGGTGCCCACGTCCGGCGTGCTCGTGATGGAGACGCGGCCGTGATGCATGTCCACGATGGACCGCGCGATGGCGAGCCCGAGACCTGAGCCTCCGGCGCGCTCCTCGGGGTGCCGCGTGCCCCGGTAGAAGCGGTCGAAGACGTGCTCGAGCTCGTCGGGGTCGATGCCCACGCCGTCGTCCCGGACGAGGAAGCGCGCCCCCTCATCGGTCGCCTCGACGCTGACCTCGACATGGCCGCCCGACGGGGTGAACTTGATGGCATTGCCGATGAGGTTGCCCAGCACCTGGCCGAGCCGTGGCGGGTCATGCGGCTGGACGATGGGCTCGCTCGGCAGGATGGCGCGCAAGCGTCACGCCCTTGCGCTCGGCCATGGGCTCGGCGTGGTCCACGGCGTCCTCGGCCACCGTGCGCAGGTCCTCGTCGCGCAGCTGCAGGGCCACGAGGCCCGAATCGAGCTTGGAAAGCTCGAGGAGGTTGGCGGCCAGCCAGTCGAGCCGTTCGACCTGCTGGCGGCTGCCCCGCAGGAACTCCTCGCGCGCCACGGGATCCTCGGCCGCACCTTCGAGGAGGAGCTCGTTGAACGTGCGCAGCGCGGCGATGGGCGTGCGCAGCTCGTGGCTGACATCGGCCAGGAAGTCGCGACTCCGGTCGCGGTCCTCGCTGATGATGGCCACCGAGGTCTGCAGTCGCTCGGCCATCTCGTTGAAGGCGCCGGCCAGCTCATGGACCTCCGGCGGCGAGTTCGCCGGGATGGCCACGCGGGCCTCGAGGTGGCCTTCCGCGAGCAGGCGGGAGGTGGTCGTCAGGCGCCGCAGGGGCCGGGCCAGCCACTGGGCCAGGAGGAGGGCGGTGAGGAGCGCCACGACGAGGGCGACCAGGGCGGCGTTGACGAAGACCTCGGTGATGGTCCGCGTCGTCTGCTCGCGCGAGGTGTACGGGTTGCTGAGCGTCACCGACACCTCGCGCTCGGGCGCCGCGGAGCTCGAGTACCAGAGGTCCTTGACGGTGGCGATGGCGGTCGCGGACAGGCTCGACTCGCGGTTCTGGCCCTGGCCACCGGCCTCGTCGGGATAGGGGACGGCGAGCTGCCAGGCCGGCTCCGCTCCGCTCTCGGACGCCAGCCGGACCGTCACGTCGGCGCGGGCGATCTCATCGGTCAGCTCTCTCACCTTGCCGCTCTCGGCGGTGCCCAGGGCGATGGTCGTGGAGAGTCCCGGCTCATCGGGCAGCAGGATGGGCCGCGCGCCCGAGCCGGACACGACCGAGAGCTCGTCGGCGAGGAGCGTCGCCACGGCGCCCGCTCGCGTGCGCAGGTTGGCCTGCTCCTGGTCGAGGAAGAAGCCCTCCAGCAGCCGCGGCAGCGAGACGAGCACGAGGCCCATGGCCACCGCGACGACGAAGATGATGGCCAGGAACAGCCGCGTCCGATAGCTGGACGCGAGAGCGCGCCAGCCCGGGGCGCCCTGGGGCACCGGACCGGGCGACGCCGCCATCAGGCCCTACTCAGCGCTCGGCGAAGGCGTAGCCGGCTCCGCGCACGGTGAGGATGAAGGTCGGATCGACCGGGTCGTCCTCGAGCTTCTCGCGCAGGTGGCTGACATGGACGTTGATGGTCTTCTCGTCCTGGTCGAGGGCCTCGTAGTCGCGCACCAGCTCGAGGAGCTCGCGACGGCTGAAGACGCGTCCCGGCCGAGAGGCGAGGTGGCGCAGGATCTCGAACTCGGTCGCGGTCAGGCTGACGCGCTTGTCGCCCCGCTGGACGCGCCGCCGCTCGAGGTCGATGACGAGCTCCCGGTGGCGGATGAGGCGCCCGCCCGTCGCATCGGCGAGGTCCCCGTAGGCGCGGCGCAGCAGGGCCTTGATGCGGCTCAGCAGCTCGCGCAGCCCGTAGGGCTTGGTCATGTAGTCGTCGGCGCCCATCTCGAGGCCGATGACCTTGTCCATCTCCTCGTCGCGCGCGGTGAGCATCAGGACGGGGGCCTTGGAGCCATCGGCGCGCAGCCGGCGCAGCGTCTCGAAGCCGTCGATGCCGGGCATGCGCACGTCGAGGACGATGAGGTCAGGCGCCAGGTCGATGGCGACGCCGAGGGCCTCCTCGCCGCTGCCGGCGACGGTCACCTGGTAGCCCTCCTGCTCGAGGGCGTACTGGATGCCGCGGGCCACGGCGTACTCGTCGTCGACGATGAGGATGGTTGCTGACATCAGGCCGTCCGATGGTACATCGGAGAGGCGGCCCCCTTTCCCGTGCTAGGATTCGCCGCCGTCCGCCCAGTACGGGCGCTGTCTCTCGAGAGGTCACCAGTGAGCACCCGTCCGGTCGTGTCTGCCGAGCCCCGCGAGGTCGTCGGCAAGAAGGTCAGCGCCCTCCGTCGCCAGGGCCTCCTGCCCGCCGTCGTCTATGGCCATGGCAAGGCCTCGCAGCCCATCCAGCTCGAGGCGCGCGCCTTCGAGGAGCTGATGCGCCAGACGACCCGCAACTCCCTCGTCGATCTCAAGATCGGCAGCGGCAGGGCCACGCCCGTCCTGCTGCAGGGCATCCACGAGCACCCCGTGCGGCGCCATCCCATCCACGTCGACTTCTACGTCGTGAAGATGACCGAGGAGCTCACGGTCGACGTCCCGGTCAACTACGTCGGCACTTCCCATGCCGTCGACAAGCTGGGTGGCACGCTCCTGCACATCCGGGAGCATGTCTCGATGCGCGCCCTGCCGACGGACCTGCCGCACGCGCTCGATCTCGATGTCTCCGCACTCGTCGACTTCGACGCGATCCTGCACGTCAGCGACCTCAGCGTCCCCGCTGGCGTGACGGTGCTCACCGACCCGGACGAGCCGGTCGCGCGCGTCCAGCCACCGCGAGTCGAGGAGGAGCTCATCCCGGTCGCCGTCGAAGCCGCGCCGGCCGCCGAGGCCGCCGAGCCCGCCGAGGCCGGCGCTGCCGGCCCGTCGGAGGACGCCGGCTAGGCTCTCCGCTCGCGGGTTTCCAGGATGGCCTGACAGGACCGCTCCTGGCGGCGCGTTCGCTGAGCCGGCGCGCCTCTGGGCCTGCATCGCCTCGTCGTCGGCCGGACCACGATCGCTGGCCCATGCCTGCATCGGCAGCTCGGCCGCTCGACGTCCTCCGCCAGGCATCGCGCCTGACAGCCGCACCCCGTGCGCCCGCCACCGGTCGCTCGACTGGGCTGGCCATGCCTGGACGTCGGTCGGTCAGGCCCGGGCTTCATCGGTGCCCGTTCCGCGGCTCGTCGCGGATCTCGGTCGGCAGCTCGACCTCGGACGGACCGGCGACTCCGCGGCCGACCTTCGGCATGAGGCGCTGCGCCTGGACTTGACGGTGACGGACGATGGCCGCTCGCGATGGTCGCGACGCTGACGAGCGTGTTGAGGACCGTGCGACCGTGCGCATCCTGGCGCAGCGTCGCCGACCAGGCGATGACCCAGGTTCGAGAAGTCGGGGATGCCGAGGCACGGCCGCCGGCAGCCGGCGTCGAGGACCTGTGGGCCTACCATCCTGACGACGACCGATGGACCAGGTTGCCGGGACGCGGCGCAGCCCCCCGGCCCCGCTACGGCTCATGCATGGTCGTGGGGCCGGACGGCCGACTATGGATCAGCCACGGCTTCACCTTCCTGGGCCGATTCGACGACACCCGAGCGTACGACCTGGAGCGGCGTCGTTGGGCCAGCATCGCCCACGACGGTCGGCGTCCAGGCAAGCGCTGCCTCCACGAGTGCTTCGCTGCGACCGATGGTGAGCTCGTGCTCTACGGCGGGCAGGACGACGACGATCCCGCCCTCGGCGACCTCTGGGTCAGGCGCAGCAAGGGCTCGTGGCGTCAGCTGCCGCGCCCCAGTGCTCCGGCACGGCGACTGTACGCGATCGCGATCGCCGGCGACTCCGCCTGGATCTTCGGCGGCACAGGTCGGGATGGCCGTCGGCTCGATGACCTCTGGCGCGTCGACCGCGAGACTCTCTGCGTTCAAGCGGGTGCGCGTGGCTGGCGTGCGCACCATCTGCGCGCTCGGCCAGCGCCCTGATCACTGATGCCGTCCGTGGTCGCCTGCTGCTCTTCGGTGGCCAAGGCGTCGCCGCCCGCTCCGATGTCTGGCAGCTGACGGAGGGCCCCTCCTCCGACAGAGGAGTAGCGCCAGACCCGCTACCCTTGGAGGCCGAAGCCCTCGCATCGGCTTCGCGCCCATCCTGAGGTGATCGATTGACGGGCTCGCCCGCCCCTTCCCCCGCCATCCCGGAGGCCAGAGAGGTGCCTCGCAAGCGCTCGCGTGCTCTCGATGCCGTCATCGAGATCGTCACCACCGTGGGCCTCGCGGTCGTGCTCTACCTCGTCATCACGACGTTCGTCGTGCAGACCTTCCGCGTGGAGCAGCAGTCGATGCTCGACACGCTGCAGCCGCAGCAGCACCTCCTCATCGACAAGCTGACGCCGCGCTTCGACGACTACTCGCGGGGCGACATCATCGTCTTCCACCCCAAGGGCGAGCGCGACAAGACGCCCTTCATCAAGCGCGTCATCGCGGTCGGCGGCGAGCACGTCGAGATCCGCGACGGTGCGGTCTGGATCGATGGCGTCCGCCTCGAAGAGGACGACTACACCTACCGTGACCCGGCCACCGGCGAGAACGAGCCCACCGTCGCGACCGGCCAGGATTCGGAGTGGGATGTCCCCCAGGGCTCGCTCTTCGTGCTCGGGGACCACCGCCAGGAATCGACCGATTCGCGGCGCGCGACCGTGGGTCTGGTGGAGACCGAGGATGTCGTCGGCCGAGCCTGGCTGCGCTTCTTCCCGCTCGACACGCTGGGCATCCTCCAGACGCCGTCCTACCCGGAGCTCGCCGGCGGCTGATCCGGCAGGGAGCGCGCATGGATGGGATCAGGAGAGCCAAGCCTCTGGCGCTCACCATGGGGCTGGTCATCGGGTGCGCTCTGACCTTGCCCGCTCCTGTCGTGGCCAGCGAGCTCGGGGAGCCGCCGCCATATCGCATCCGGCCCTTCGACCTCGTCGACCTGCCCTTCGATCGGCTGCCCTGGACGAACGACCCACCTCCGTCGCTGCCAGCGCAACCGCCCGTCGACCGCAACGGCATCCGTCTGTACCGTCGGGAGGACGGCAGGCTCCACTACCGGCCCGGCAGCATCGCCATCAGCGGCATGAAGCGCATCGACGCCTTTCGCGACACCGGCGACCGGGCGCAGCTCGAGCAGGCGCTCGTCCACGCGCGACATCTGCGCGCCACGATGGTCGAACGGGATGACGCCTGGTGGGTGCCCTTCTGGTTCGACTACCCTCCGGAGAATCTCAAGGCGCCGTGGTTCAACGCCATGTCCCAGGGACTCGTGCTCTCCTTCTTCGTGCGGCTTCATCGCGTCACGGGCGACGCCGTCCACCTGCAGGCCGCCGGGAAGGTGTTTGACAGCTTCACGAGGCTGGGACAGATCCGACCCGGCGACGTCCGCCCCGACCCTGTGCGGCCCTGGGTCAGCTACGTCGACGAGCGGGACTACCTCTGGCTCGAGCATTACCCCGTGGCCCGTCCCGACCACACCCTGAACGTCCACCTCCACGCGCTCATCGGGATCTACGAGTACTGGCAGGCGTCCCGATCCCCGGAGGCCCGGCAGATCCTCGAGGGTGCCCTGACCACGATGCGCGACCGCGCCGGCCGATACCGCCGCGAGGGCCGCGTCAGCGTCTACGGGCTGCGCAGCCGCACGAACCACCTCAGCTACCACGAGGTCCACGTCTGGCAGCTACGGCTGCTGGGCCGGATGACGGGCGACGGGTTCTTCACCAGCCTGGGCGACACGATGGCCGCCGACCGACCGCCGCGTCCGGTCGTCCAGGGCCAGCCCTCGGAGACCCGCGAGGGCGCGATCCTCAGTCGTGCCCCGCGACGGCTGCAGGTCGCCCACTACCCGCCGGTCAGGCCGTTCCTCCGCCTGGCAGGGTAGAGGGCTCGATCGAGACCAGGCCGAACGGGCGAGCGGTGATCTCGCCCCACACACCGGCCTCCACGTAGACATCCGCCCGGGCGATCGCCAGGGCAGACTCCGCCTCGGGGGCCCGCACGATGAAGAGTGACGATGTCATGGCGTCGCTGTAGGCGCCGGCGGCGACGACGGTGCCGGCGCGCGTCAGCGCGGCGATGCGGGCCAGGTGTTCGGCGCGGACCGGTGGGCGGCGCGTCGGGGCCTCGGGCGTGTAGCGGGCCTCGACCAGGAAGACCGATTCGACCACGACGCCGGCTGGGATCTCCTGGGTCATCCGAGCTCCTCTCCGATGGTGGCGCGTCCACGCACCGCCAGCCAGACGCGGTCGCGGCGGCATTTGGGCCAGGCGGTAAATTCGCACACGTGCTCAGCGATCGTTTCGGGCCAGCCCCCGCCTGCCCGTGCCCATGCGCCCGGTGATGAGCCGGACGCCGGGCCGAGAGCTGGCAGCGCTCGCGGTCGCGATGGTCGCGATCCTCGCGTCGGCCCTGCCGACCTCGGCTGCTGAGGAAGAGCGATCGAGCGGCGGTCTCGCCCGTGGGCACGCCAAGGGCGTCGTCATCGTCGGCTTCGAGCCGGGTGCTTCCAAGGTGAAGCGGAACCTCGCCGAGGATGCCGTGAGCGCCACTGATGCCGGGCCCATCTCGCCGCTGGCGACGAACGTCGTCGTCATGGAGCTGCCTGCCGGGCAGACGGTCGCGGAGGCCATCGAGACGCTCGAGGACCAGCCGGGCGTGAAGTACGCCGAGCCCGACTATTTCGTCGAACCGGCAGAGATCCCGAACGACCCCTCGTACACCAACGGCCAGCTCTGGGGCATGTACGGCGAGAGCACCACTCCTGCGAACCAGTACGGCACGGGAGCCGGTGAGGCCTGGGCCGCCGGCGCGGTCGGGGACGACGATGTCTACGTGGCCGTCATCGATGGGGGCGTCCAGCTGGACCATCCGGACCTGGTCGGCAACGTCGATGTCGCTCGAAGCCGGGATGTCCAGGATGAGGACTCGATCGTCTATGAGGGGGAGCCAGCGGACGGCCACGCGACCCACGTGGCGGGCATCATCGGAGCACGCGGCGGCAACGGTGTGGGTGTCGCGGGTGTCAACTGGGACGTGACGATCATCTCCGTCAAGTTCATCGGGGCCAGCGGCTTGGGCACGTACTCCGATGCCATCGAGGCCCTCGACTACGTGACCGCGCTTAAGAACGGCGGCCTGAACATCGTGGCCACGAACAACAGCTGGGGCTGCCTGAGCACCACTTGCTCGGAGAATCCGGCGTTGCAGGCCGCCATCATGCGTGGCGCCGACGCCGGGATCCTCTTCGTCGCAGCCGCCGGCAACAACAGCGCGAACATCGACAGCGTCCCGTTCTATCCGGCCAGCCAGACCTGTCCGCGGAATGGCGGCTGGGACTGCATCATCTCGGTGGCCAACATCGCTTCAGGCGGCGCACTCGGGTCGCTGACCAACTACGGCGCAAGTGGCGTGGACCTGGGCGCACCGGGCTCGGGCATCCGGAGTACGGTCCCAGGCGGCTACAACGAGATGTCCGGTACCTCGATGGCCGCTCCTCATGTCACCGGCGCGATCGCCCTCTGCGCAAGCCTGCGCCCGGCCTTGGGCCCTGATGGACTTCGCAGCCGGGTCCTGGCTTCGGGTACTCCGACGCCGTCGCTCGCGACCACGACCGTCACCGGCAAGCGGCTCGACGTCGGTGCGCTGGTCCAGCAGTGCGGCTCGACGGTGCCGAACGTCGTCTCCAAGCTCGAAGCCGTCGCCTTGGATGACCTCGAGGGCGCGGGCCTCAACGTCGGCGACCGGACTGAGGCGTTCGACGGCACCGATCGCGGCCGGTCGGGTCATCAGCACGGCTCCGCCTGCCGGAAGTCTGCTCGTCTGGAGTTCGGACGTCGACTACGTCGTCAGCAAGGGTCCCCAGCCGGTGGCGGTGCCGGATGTCGTGAACGCGCTGCCGGCGACCGCCGTCTCTGCCCTGACTGGCGCGGGATTCCAGGCCGCCCAGGGCGCCGACGAACACAGTCCCAGCGTGGCGGCCGGCCGCGTCGCGCGCCAGCATCCGATCGCCGGCACTCTCGAGTTGCCCGGCTCGACCGTCACGTACTTCATCAGCAAGGGCCCCGCTCCGGTGACGGTGCCCAACGTCGTCGGCCTCGCGCCTGCTGCCGCCGCGGGCGCCATCAGTGGCTTGGGGCTCAACCCTGGCCAGGGCGCCGACGAGTACAGCGGCACCGTGGCTGCCGGCCTGGTGGCGCGCCAGGTCCCGACCGCCGGCGCTTCGGTCGCACCCGGCTCGACGGTCACCTACTTCGTCAGCAAGGGGCTACCGGCGGTCCCGCAGGTGGTCGGCAAGCCCAAGGCCGAAGCGATCAACGACTTCGGCGCGGTCACTCTGGTGGCCGGGAACGAGACCACCGCGTACCACGCGTCGATCCCGCCAGGCAACGTGATCAGCACGACCCCTGCCGCGGGTACGCTGGTCAACCCCGGATCGGCCGTCGACTACCGACTCAGCCTTGGGCCGATCTCCGTCCCGAACATCGTCGGCCTTCCGGAAGCGACGGCGCTGTCCACCCTGACCTCGGCGGGCCTCGTCGCGGGAACGGTCACCCAGGCAACCCATGACACCGTCGCCGCCGGCAACGTCATCAGCCAGGCCCCAGTGGCAGGCACGCCGGCCGGGTCGAATGATCCGGTCGCCTACGTCGTCAGCCTCGGGCCGGCCGCGGTGAGCATTCCCGATGTCGTCAACAAGCCCGAGGCCGCGGCCCTCACCGACCTGGCCAGCGCTGGCCTCACGGCAGGCGCCCGGGCTGAAACGCATCACGCGACGATCGTGGCAGGCTCCGTCGTCAGCACGACCCCAGCTGCGGGCACGGTCGTCTCCTCGGGAACCGCTGTCGCCTACGTCGTCAGCCTGGGACCGATCACCGTGCCGTCCCTGGCCGGTCCCGCGATCGGCTGCCCCAGGCATCCTCGCGAGCGCCGGACTCGCCGTCGGCAGCGTCACCCAGACGCACGATGCGACCATCCCATCAGGGAACGTCATCAGCCAGGACCCGGTGCCCGGCACGCCGGTCGGGTCCGGCCACGCAGTCAACTACGTCGTCAGCCTGGGTGTTCCTCCACCGCCCCCGGCGCCCGACCCGGGGACCGCTCCGCCGCCAGCCCAGCCCGCGCAACCCGTGCCCGGAGTCGACCTCGTGACCGTCGTCGTGGACGACCTGTCGCCGCTGTTCAAGCAGCGCGCAGATGGCTGGCAGCAGGCCAGCACGGGATATCGGAGACATCACTACTGGGTGCCGGCCAGGGCCGATGCTGCCCGCCGCGTCGCAACCTGGCGTCCCGCACTCGCTGGCCCCGGCACCTACCGTGTGATCGCCCGCATCCCCTCCCGCTCCGGGCTGACGCGCCGAGCCACGTACAAGATCCTGACCGCGGACGGTTGGGTCAGGAAGCTCCTTGACCAGGACGAACACCGCGGCGAGTGGACCTCCCTTGGCGAGTATCGACTGAGCGCCACGCCCCTCGTGAAGCTCACCGACCGGACCGGCGAGCGACCCTCCCAGGGCCGTCTCGTCGGCTTCGATGCCATCCGATTCGTGCCGCTCGGGCCGTTGGAGGTGGCGTCCGTCGGGATCCGCGTCGACCCCGGCCACGGAGGCTGCGCCCGCGCCACCGCCTGTGCCCACATCGGAGCCCACCGCAGCGCCCGCGCCCGAGCCCACCTCGCAGGCCGTCGCTGAACCGGCCGACGAACCTGGGCCACTCGACGAGCCTGAGCCGGCCGAGGACACGGAGCCGATCGACGAGCCTGGTACGGCCACGCCTGGGTCGGCCGACGAGCCGAAGCAGTCGAAGGAGCCGGACCACACGCCCGAGCCTGAGCGCGCCAGGGAGCCCGACCGCACGCCCGATCCCACGCCCGAGCCTGAGCGCGCCAGGGAGCCCGACCGCACGCCGGAGCCGAAGTCCGAGCCCGAACCGAAGTCCGAGCCGGAACCGAAGTCCGAGCCCGAACCGAAGTCCGAGCCCGAACCGAAGTCCGAGCCCGAACCGAAGTCCGAGCCCGAACCGAACCCGAGCCCGACCGAGCGCGTACGCCCGAGCCTGTTCCGCCCCGAGCCCTCTCCGGACCCGGTGCCCTCTCCGGACCCGACGCCCGAAGCGACCCCCGAGCCACCCCCACCGGCGCCCGACCCCGCACCCGCGGAGTCACCCGCTCCTGGATCAGGCTAGGCCACCTCGCGCCCAAGGCGGGTGGGCCGGTGGCGTCGCCGGCGCTTGTCCCAAGCAGGTGACCTATCGACCGGCGGGACCGACACCCCGGGGTCTTCGAGGGGGCCTCGGTGGTCGATCGTCCCGCCAAGGTTGCCAGACGGCGGCGGAGGTAGGCGTGGCAGGGCATCGCGGCGATGTCTCGAGCCTCCCGACGGTCGATCGGGCTCCCCGGTGGGACAGGCGGCCAACGGCGTGAGGCGGCCAACGGCGCGAGGCGGCCAACGACGCGAGGCTCCCAGCGACGCGAGGCTCACGGGCGGCACGCCGGGCCATCGGCAGGGTCAGTCGCCCGACTCGTCGACCTCGATGCTGGTGAGTCGGAAGGTGAAAGGCGCCTCGGACTGGTCGAAGTGCAGGGTCGCGCCCTCGGCCACCGAGCCCTTGGAGAGGAGCGGCCAGTGGAGCTCGACCGAATCGGTGTCGATGCCCGACTCCTCGCCGACCTCCAGGTAGACGTCGGTGACGCGCTGCGCGTGAGCATCCGTGGCGTGCTCGACCACGACCTCCAGGATGCGTTCCGTCACTCCGGCTTCATGCATCGAACGGACTCCCCCTTTCCGCTATCCGGTGCGCCGCTCTCGCAGCGCCTCCTCCACGGTCGCGGCGGCCACCGGCACAGCGGCCTCCACGACGTCGCTCAGGTCCTCGCCGAAGACATCGCCACGCTCGATGACGATGCCCACCACGTCGATGTCCGAGGGCAGGTCGGCACCCATCGCACGCCCCGCCGCCAGGGCGGCCGGCAGGGGCGCATCGTGCGTCGAGTCGAGATGGCTGGCGATGCGGGTCTCCACCTCCGCGAGGGGCCGGCACCAGACGCTCCCGGTCACCGCCTCCGGGTCGATGATGGCATCGACGATGATGGCCCGTCGATAGCCCACCAGGATCTCCATGAGGCTCACGCCACCCACGCAGGCCTGCTGCAGGCTGGCTCCGGCGTGCCCGACCCCGTCCGCCTCGTCAAGCGCGTCGATGACGCGCCAACCCACCCCATCGTCGCCGAGGATGGGGTTGCCGAGGCCCACGACGATGGTCTCGGCCGGCTCCGCGAGGCGGACCGCGTACGCATCGCCCGCCAGGGGCGCTAGTCACGGCGCAGCTCCTGCAGCGCGAGGCCGTCGCTGGTCCCGGATGGTGACGATCAGGGGCATCTGCCCGGGCATCGTGTGCGTGGCGCAGCCGAAGCAGGGGTCGTAGGCGCGGAAGCCCATCTCGATGCGGTCGAGCAGGCCCTCGGTGACGACCGTTCCCTTGCTGATCAGGCTGCGAGCGGCCTTGTCGACCGACATGGCCATGGGCCCGTAGTTGTTGGTCGTGCCGACGATGAGGTTGACGCGCGTGATGATGCCGTTCTCGTCGGTCCAGTAGTGGTGGGTCAGCGTGCCGCGTGGGGCCTCCACGGTGCCCACGCCCTCGGTGGGGACCTCGGTCGGGACGGCCCGGACGTGCGGTGAGGTGATCTCGGGGTCGCGAGCGAGCGTCGAGGACCGTCTCGGCTGCCTGCATCATCTCGATGAGCCGGGCCCAGTGGGTGGCGCCACGCTCGTGGACCGGTCCGCCTGCCGGCGCGAGGGCGGAGCGGAAGCGCTCGTAGGCCTCCTGGGCCTTCGGCGTGGCCATGCCCGTGGCCACGTTGAGACGGCCGAGCGGAGCCACGGTGTAGATGCCCGAGTCCTTGCCGTCCACGAGGCCCTTCCAGCCCACCTGCTTGAGATAGGGGAACTTCAGGAACGTCCAGGGCTCGACCCGCTCGGCGATCCAGTCGCGGTACTCGGCGGGGCGCGTAGGTGCCCAGCGTCGAGCCGTCGGGGGCCACGACCTTGACCCGGCCGTCGTAGAAGGTGACGTGGTCGTCCGCGTCGACGAGGCCCGCGTAGTACGTCTCGTGGCGGTAGAGGTCCGTCCTCACGAGCTCCTCGATCGAGCCGTCCTCGGCGACCATCCGGTCGAAGAGGTCCAGGCTGAAGGCGGCGAAGTCGACCATGGCCACGCCGAGCGCCTCGATCTCCGCGCGCTCGTCGGTCGCTGATGGCCTTGGTCATGCCGCCCGGCACCCCCGTGCAGGGGTGGATGCGCCGGCCGCCGATGATCTCGATGACACGGTGCCCGGCGTGCCGGGCGTCGATGACCTTCTTGCCGACCTCCGCGCCGACCTTCTTGACGACGCCGAGGATGTTGCGGTCGGCCGTCGGCGCGTCCGGTCCCACGATGAGGTCGGGACCGGACAGGACGTAGAAGTGGGTGGCGTGGTCGGTGACGTAGAAGGCGTTGTAGAGCAGCTCGCGGAGCATCCGCCCGGTGCGCGGCGGCGTGACCTTGTACACCGCATCGGCGGCCTTGGCGGCGGCCATGTGGTGGGCCTCCGGGCAGACGCCGCAGATGCGGTTGGTGAGAGCCGGCATGTCCTCGACCGGGCGGCCCACGCAGAAGGCCTCGAAGCCGCGCAGCTCGGGGATCTGGAAGTAGGTGTGCTCGACGTCGCCGGCCTCGTCGAGCAGGATCTCGATCTTGCCGTGACCCTCGAGGCGCGTGACCGGATCGATGGTCAGGCGTGTCATCGTCGACCCCCGTGGAGCAGCGAGGCTGCCAGGTTGAAGCGGTAGAACTGGCCGACCATGTCGGGCAGGCCCGCCAGGACGCGCTCGATGTCCTCGGGCTCGCTGGCGTCCACGACCGAGGCATACGCGGAGAGCAGGCGGGCCCCGAAGTCCCGGACGCCCGCCGTCGCGCCGTAGCAGCCGATGCATGGCGCACCGGCGGCCGGGCACTTGGCGCCGCAGCCATCGCGCGCCGCCGGCCCGCAGCAGGGCAGGCCCTGCTCGAGGAGGCAGAGCTCCGGGTCGACCTCGGCGAGGCTCTGGATGCGCCTGAACTCCTTGATGGTCTTGACCCCCCGCGTGCGCTTGCACTCGTCGCAGACGGTCGAGATGCCGGCCCCAAGCACGGAGCCTCGCGGCGGCAGCGGCACGTCGCCATCGAGCGCCGCGGTGACCGTGTCGAGGACCTCGCCGATGCGCTCGGTCTCGGGCGGGCAGCCCGGCACGGAGTAGTCGATGTCGACGACCTGGCCGAGCGTGCGGAGGCGGGTCTCGAGCTTCGGCAGGTGAAGGACGCCATAGGGTGAACCCCAGGAGCCGTTCGGATGGATCCCGTCGGGGTTGTCGTTGAGTTCCGGATCGTAGGCGGCTGCGAAGATGGCCTCGATGGGCCGCTGGTTGGCGAGGCCCGGGATGCAGCCCTCGCTGGCGCAGGACCCGAAGGCCACGAGGACCTTCGACTTGGCGCGCAGCAGGTGTGCCATCTCGGCGTCCTCGTCGCTGCGGATGCCGCCGTCGAAGAGGCAGACGTCGATCTCGCCGTCCTCCATGGCCCGGACCGCAGCCCGCTTCACGTCCATGGCGGCCGGCCAGAAGACCGGCTCCCAGCGCTCCGTGAGCTCGATGAGCTTGAGGCCGAGATTCAGGACGGCGACGTCGCATCCGCCGCAGGCTGATGCCCAGTACATGGCCAGCTTGTAGCGTGGGCGGACCGCAGTGGTGCTCATGCCTCGACCTCCGCGAGTTGGAGCGGCGACTCGGCTTCGTGGCGGAGCGCCAGGCGCGTCTCGGGCGGGATGGGACCGAGGGCCTGGACCTCCGAGACGATTCGCGCCATCTCGTCGGCGAAGCGCTGGCCCTCCGCGGCGCTGGCGTAGAAGCGCTGCAGCCGGGTGGGCTCGATGCCCAGGTCGGCGAGGGTGCGGCGCAGGAAGAGGAAGCGCCGCAGCGCCTTGACGCTCTGGATGCGGTAGTGGCAGTCCTCCGGCCAGCAGCCGGTCATGATGACCGCGTCGGCCCCTCTGGCGAAGCCCTCGAGGATGAACTCGGGCTCCATGCGACCCGAGCACATCAGCCGGATGAGCCGGACGTTGGGCGGGTACTTCGTTCGCGCCGTGCCGGCCAGGTCGGCCGCTCGGTAGCTGCACCAGTTGCAGGTGAAGCCGAGGATGAGCGGCTCGAACGGGACCTCGGCCGGTGCGGCGTGCGTATCGGCCGGTGCGGGGTTCGGCACCGCGGTGGCTTCGGCAGCCTGCGCTGCGGGAACCTCGGCCGCGGGAGCCTGGGTCGCGGGGAGCTCCTCGATGATCGTCGGCGCCGTCATGCCACTGCCCCCACCGCTTCGGCGACGGTTCTGTCAGGCGCCTCGAAGGCGTCCATGAGCAGGCCGTCGATCTGGGCCATGATCTGCTCGTGGCTGAAGCCGCTGCCCGAGATGGCCATGGCCGGGCAGGCCGCCACGCAGACGCCGCAGCCCTGGCAGAGCTTGCCGTCGATGAGCGTGACCATGGCCTCCTCATCGAACGTGATGGCGCTGAAGGGACAGAGGTCGTTGCAGATCCGGCATCCGGAGCAGCGCTCCGCATCGACCGAGGCCCGGTAGGGCTCCAGCGCGATCTGGCCCCGCGAGATGCGGCTCAGGATCTGAGCCGCGGCCGCTCCGCCATTCGAGACGCTCGTGGGGATGTCGCGCGGGCCCAGCGCCGCGCCGGCGGCGAATACGCCGTCGGTCATGGTGGCCACCGGGGCGAGCTTGGCGTGGCGCTCGATGACGAAGCCATGGCTGCTGCAGCCGATGCCGAACATGCGCGCCACGTCCTTGGCGTCGGGCTGCGGCTCGAGGCCCACCGAGAGGACGACCATGTCGACCGGCAGGCGTCGCGTGACGCCCGCAAGCGTGTCCTCGACCTGCACGATGAGCCTGTTCTCGTGGCCCTCCTCCTCGGGGTAGCGCAGGGCATCGGAGATCTCGGCCACACGTCCGCGGATGAACTGGGTGCCCTCGCCGAGGATGCGGTTGTAGAACTCGTCGTAGCCCTTGCCCGGCGTGCGCATGTCGATGTAGCACTCGTACACGTCGGCGTCGGTGTGCTCCTTGACGAGGTGCGCGAACTTCAGCGACTGCATGCAGCAGATGGCCGAGCAGTACTCGTTGGTGTTCTTGTCGCGGGAGCCGACGCAGTGGATGATGGCCACCGCTCGCGGCTCTGTGACGCCGTCGCGCAGCACGATGCGCCCGCCGGTCGGACCGGCGGCGTTGCTCATGCGCTCGAACTCCATGCTCGTGAACACGTTGGGCAGTCGTCGATAACCGAAGGACTCGATGCGCCGGGCGTCGAACGGGGTGAAGCCCGTGGCGATGAGGATGTTGCCGACCTCGACCTCGACGATCTGCTCGGTCTGGGTGAAGTCGATGGCGTCCGTGGGGCAGAACTTCTCGCAGGCCTTGCAGGTGCCCTTGGCGAAGTAGGTGCAGTCCGCGGGGGTGAGCACGGGGTACTTGGGCACCGCCTGGGGGAACGGCGTATAGATGGACTTCCGATAGCCGATGCCGGCCTCGAAGCCGGTGTCCACGACCTGGACGGGGCACTTCTCGATGCAGATGCCGCAGCCCGTGCAGAGATCTTCCTTCACGTAGCGCGGCTTGTGCTTGATCTTGATCTTGAAGTCGCCCACGGAGCCCGAGACGTCCACGACCTCGCTCCAGGTGTGGAGGGTGATCTTCTTGTTGGCGCCTGCGTCGACCATCTTGGGGGTCAGGATGCAGGCCGCACAGTCGAGCGTCGGGAAGGTCTTGTCGTACTGGGCCATGTGCCCGCCGATGGACGGCTCGCGCTCGACGATGTGCACGGGGTAGCCGGCCTCGGCGATCTCGAGGGCGGCCGTGATGCCAGCGATGCCGCCGCCCAGGATGAGCGTGGCCGGGTTGACGGGCGCCACGAGCGGCTCCAGGGGCACGTGCTCGTTCACGCGGTAGACGCCGCCGGCGATGATGGCCTTGGCCTTCTCGGTCGCCTTGGCCTTGTCGGTGTGGACCCAGGACACCTGTTCGCGGATCGACACGAGCTCGGTGAGGTACGGGTTGAGGCCGGCGTTGGCGCTGGCCTCGCGGAACGTCTTCTCGTGCATGTGCGGTGAGCAGGCGCCCACCACGACGCGCTCCAGGCCGTGCTCCTTGATGTCCGCCTCGATGAGCTCCTGGCCCAGGCTGGAGCACATGAAGGGGTAGTCACGGGCGACGACGACGCCCTTGTCGGCGAGGTGCTCGAGAGCCCAGTCGCGGACCTCCGCGACGTTGACGATGCCGGCGATGTTCGTGCCGCAGTGGCAGATGTAGACGCCGGTGCGCGGTGCGGCGTTCGAGGTGCCTTGGGTGATGGGGGCGCCGTTGGTGGTCGGGACCATCGGGGTCTCCTGGGCCGTCATCGGAGGGCCTCCTCGTCCTCGCGCGCAGCGGGGGAGGGCAGCGTCGGGTCGCCGCGCCGCCGCCGCGGGGCTGCGGCCGCGGCAGCCGCGGTCGGGTCGGCCTCGCCCAGGACGAGCGGGACCTCGATGCCGATGTTGGCGAGTGCCTGCCGCGACGAGATGATCTCGCGCCCGATGCCCAACCGTTCCGCGGGCATCCCGTAGGCCAGGCCCATCAACTGCGTGAAGAAGAGGATGGGCATGTGGTGGCTCTCGCGGTAGTGGTGGTTCATCTCGCGCTGGTAGAAGTCGACGTTCATCTGGCACATCGGGCAGACCGTCACGAGCGCATGCGCGCCGCTCCGCTCGGCCGCCACGATGAGCCGGCGGATGAGATCCAGGCCGGTCTCGGGGCTGATCTGCGTCATGTGACCGCCGCAGCAGTCGGTGCGACGGCTGTACTCGACGACGTCCGCTCCGAGCGTGATGAGCAGCTGGTCGAGGGCGTGAGGGTGCTCGCGGTGTTGCCAGCGATCGTCGTAGTCCGGGCGTGACACCAGGCAACCCATGTAGGGCGCGAGCTTGCAGACCCTTGAGGGGCCGCGTGACGTGCTCGCCCAGCGCGTCAAGGCCGACGTCGTCGATGAGGATCTCGAGCAGATGCCGCACGGCGATGGAGCCCGGCGTGTAGCTCATGCCGTCGGCGGCGAGCGCCTCGTTGACGTTGGCCGCCAGCTCCTTCGACTCCCGGACGTAGGCGTCCGTGCGCGCCAGGTTGACGTAACAGGCGCTGCAGGGCGCCACGAGCGTGTTGCTGCCGTTCTTCTGCTTCTGTGCGAGGGCGAGGTTGCGGCCCACCAGGGCTTGCGAGCGCAGCGGGCTGATGCCCATGTACTCGGTGGCGCCGCAGCAGTTCCAGTCGTCGAGCTCGGCCAGGCTGATGTCGAGGACGGGCAGGACCGCCTCGATGGAGTCGTGGTAGGCACGGGCGGTGCCGTCCATCGAGCAGCCCGGGTAGTAGAGGTACTTCCGCATCAGTGGGCACCCCCGCTCGTCGGCGTCTCGAAGACGCTGCGCTGTTTGGCCTCCTCGAGCTCGCCCGCACGGGCGAGGATGGCGTTGAGGCCCTCGACGCCCTTGATGCGGTGCGGCCGCAAGCCCATGCGGCCCTTGGTGACCATGCCGATGCCGGACGTCGTCATGTTGGGCAGGCGCAGCATGTAGTGGCGCAGGTAGTGCTTGGCGACGAGGCCGACCTCGAAGCTGCGGCCGTACTTATGGATGTACTCGACGAAGGTCCTCGAGAAGTCGGGCGCCACGTGGCCGGGCACGCGGCCCTCCTGGGTGGCCTTGGCCTTGAGCGCGTACATGACGTCCGGGATGTGGATCTTCTGGGGGCAGCGCACGGCGCACAGGTAGCAGGACACGCACATCCACGGCGTATTGCTGTCCATGACGCGGTCACGGGCGCCGGCCCGGATGAGCGCGAAGATCTGACGAGGCGTGTGGTCCATGTCCCGCTCGGACGGGCACGACCCGCCGCACGTGCCGCACTGGATGCATGTCTCCAGGCGGGAGTCGGCGGGAATCATCGCCAGGACTTCCTCCTGGAAGGTCGGGGCGCGTCTCCCCCCGATCAGTGGCGGCGGTGGCGGGACCTGTGCCTTTGGCATCGTGTTCGCCTCGTATCGCTCGAACGCCCGCGGACCGATACACGGTGACCGCGGGCGTGATGGGTGCCTGTGAACCAGAAGTTGCCCACGACTCGGGTCGTCGGGACGCCAGGGGGAATGCCTCCGGGTGGCTCGAGCTATTCGGTTGACCTCAGCCTGCGCCCGGCTGCGGGCTCGGCGGCAGTGCCGAATTGCCCGCATCGGCAGCGCCGTTATGCCCGCCCTGACGGGGCGCTCGGTCCCTGAAGCGCTAAGGTGCGGCCATGCTCGCCCTGGTGAAGACGCACGCTGGACCCGGCCTCGAGCTGGCCGAGGCGCCGCGCCCCGAGGTCGGCATCAACGACGTCCTCATCAAGGTCGAGAAGGCGGGCATCTGCGGAACGGACCTCCACATCGAGGCCTGGGACGCCTGGGCGGCGCGGACGATCTCGCCGCCGCTCGTCATCGGCCATGAGTTCGCCGGCCGCATCGTGGAAGCCGGCTCCAACGTCAGCGACTTCGCGCCCGGGGACTTCGTGAGCGGCGAGGGGCACGTCGTCTGCGGGCTATGCCGTCACTGCCTGGCCGGGCGGCGGCATCTCTGCGCCCACAGCATCGGTCTCGGCGTCGGGCGCGCTGGGGCCTTCGCCGAGTACGTCTCCCTGCCGATGACGAACGTCTGGCACCACTGGCCCGGCATCGATGAGGACGTGGCCGCCATCTTCGACCCCTTCGGCAACGCCGTGCACACGGCGCTCCGCTTCGAGGTCCTCGGCGAGGACGTGCTGATCTCAGGCGCCGGACCCATCGGCCTCATGGCCACCGCGGTGGTGCGTCACGCCGGCGCCCGCCATGTCGTCGTCAGCGAGCCCAACGCTTACCGCCGGGCCATCGCGGAACGGATGGGCGCGACGCGGGTCATCGATCCCGGGGTCACCGACCTTGCCGACGTCCAGCGCGACCTGGGCATGGTCGAGGGCTTCGACGTCGTCCTCGAGATGTCAGGGAATCCGAGCGCCATCCGCGCGGCCATCGCGGCCATGGCCCACGGCGGCAAGCTCGCGCAGCTCGGGATCCCGTCGGAAGAGATCAGCCTCGACCTCGACGCCGTGATCTTCAAGATGCTCACCATCAGTGGCATCTACGGACGGGAGATGTACGAGACCTGGTACAAGATGAGCGTGATGCTCCAGTCGGGCCTCGACATCCGCCCGGCCATCACGCACCGCTTCGCCTTCCGCGACCACGCCGCCGCCTTCGAGACGGCGCGCTCGGGCGAGAGCGGCAAGGTCCTCCTCGACTGGAGCCTGTGATGGCGGACCCGTTGGCCTTCCTGGCCGATGAAGTCGCGGCGCTTCGGGCGCAGCACCTCTATCGGCCGCTCCGTGAGCTCTCGACGGCCCAGGGTCCGGTCTGCACGGTCGATGGACGCGAGGTCATCAGCTTCTCGTCCAATGACTATCTCGGCCTCACGCACCATCCCCGGCTGCGCCTTGCCGCCGAGCGGGCCGTCCGCGACTTCGGCGTGGGCTCAGGAGCCGTGCGGACGATCGCCGGCACGATGTCCCTCCACGAACAGCTCGAGCACGACCTGGCCGCCTTCAAGAGCGTCGAGGCTACCCTCGTCTTCCAGTCGGGCTTCACGGCCAACACCGGCGTCCTGCCCGTCGTTACCGGCGAGACGGACCTGCTCGTCTCGGACGCCCTCAACCACGCCTCGATCATCGACGGCATGCGGCTCTCTCGGGCGCGCCGCGAGGTCTACCCGCACAGGGACGTGGCCGCCCTGCGCGGCAGTCCTGGCCCGGGCTGCGGCGGAGGGCGACCCGGACACCGGGCGGCCGTACAGGGTCATCCTCGTGGTCACCGATGGCGTCTTCTCGATGGACGGCGACATCTGCCCGCTGCCGGGCATCGTCGAGGCTGCGGAGGCCCACGGGGCCGCGGTCTTCGTCGACGACGCCCACGGCTCTGGTGTGCTGGGCGACCACGGCCGCGGCACGATCGACCACTTCGGCCTGCACGGCCGGGTGGCCATCCAGGTGGGCACGCTCTCGAAGGCCGTCGGTGTCCTGGGGGGCTACGTGGCGGGCTCGGCGGCGCTGCGCGACCTGCTGACCCAGCGGGCGCGACCCTTCCTCTTCTCGACCTCGCACCCGCCGGCCGTCGCGGCAGCCTGCATCGAGGCCATCCGCGTCATGCGCGAGGACGGCGAGCTCTTCGAGCGTCTCTGGGCCAACACGCGGCGCTTCAAGTCCGAGCTGGCCCGCCTGGGCTTCGATACGGGCGCGTCGGAGACGCCCATCACGCCGGTCATCGTGGGCGACTCGGAAGCCGCCATCCGCTTCTCCGATCGGCTCTTCGAGGCCGGCGTCTTCGCGACCTCGGTCGTCTACCCCACGGTCGCCATCGATGGTGCCCGCCTCCGCACGATCGTCACGGCCGCCCACACGGACGAGCACCTCGACCGTGCGTTGGAGGCCTTCGCCCGCATCGGCCGCGACCTGGGCCTCATCAGCGGCTGACCTTCAGTCCAGCGCGCGCTGGATGCTGGCCAGGTCGTCCCCGCCGAGGACGAGCTTCCCCTCGGCCGTCAGGTAGGTGAGGTCGATGCTCACGCCGTGCTCGGCCACGCGACTCAACAGTGCGGACGCGGCACCCGGGCGATCCTCGACGGGGCTCAGGAGGACCCGACGCTCGTTGAGGATGTCGAAGCCCGCGTCGATGAGCGCGCGCCGGGCGCGCTCCGCATCCGAGACGAGGACGTGGTACACGCCGTGCCCCTCGCACACGTAGGCGCAGCCACCCTCGATGTTGATGCCGGCCTTCCCGAGGGCGCCGCTGGCCGCCGCCAGAGAGCCAGGGCGATGGGACAGCGAGATCTCGAAGTCGGTCGGACATGGCCGGCTCCCTCTGCGCCTGACGGCTGACGGCGTGGATGATCCCGATGGTAGGCGCCGCAGCCGATGCTCCACAAGTGCCGCTTGTCTACGCCGCTGGTCACCGATGGTCAGCCGACGGGCAGTCGATCTCAGGCCGTGGCCGTCCCCGGCACAAGGAGGAACCCGGCGATCCTGAAGTCCTCGTCGAAACCGAAGACCCGTTCGATCCGTCGCGCCTTCATGGCACCGAAGCTCAGACAGTCCGTGAACGTCAGCCGCTGGTCCGAGTACTTCTCGAGCGTACCCAGCGCCGCCATCTGCTCGTCGCGGCTGGGGTCGTGATCTCCAGGACCCGTGACCCATAGAGTCGGCGGCCCACGGCTGCCGCCATCCGGTTCCCTGCGCGGCGTCCGATCAGGGTGAGTGCCTTGACGCTATCCGGGCCGGAGGGGTCGGCCGAACGACTACGCTCAGGCGATGGCCGATCCCCTGCTCGATGCTCGTGGCCTCAGCAAGACCTTCATGTCGGGTCGTGGCGGCGGGCGGCGTGAGGTCCAGGCCGTGCGCGACGTGGATCTCGCCATCGAAGCTGGCCAGACACACGGGCTGGTGGGCGAGTCTGGATCTGGCAAGACGACACTGGCACGGATCCTGCTGCGGCTCATCGCGCCCGACGCCGGCAGCGTCACCTTCCGCGGGCGGGACCTGCTGAGCCTGCGAGGGGCCGAGCTGCGCGAGACCCGGCGCCATATCCAGCTCGTCCACCAGGACCCCTTCTCGTCTGTCGACCCGCGCTTCACGGTCCGCGACATCGTGGCCGAGCCCTGGGTCATCCATGGCCTCTACGACGGAGCCGAGCGCCGCCGGCGGGCGGACGTCCTGCTCGAGCGCGTCGGCATCGACCCTGCCCTGGGCGCCCGACGCCCGGCCTCGTTCTCGGGCGGCCAGCTCCAGCGCATCGGCATCGCACGGGCCCTGGCCCTGGAGCCCGAGCTCATCATCTGCGACGAGCCCGTCTCCGCCCTCGACGTCTCGGTCCAGGGACAGATCCTCAACCTCCTCCTGGACCTCCAGCAGGAACGCGGCGTGAGCTACCTCCTCATCGCCCACGACCTCGCGGTCGTGCGTCACATGAGCGACCGGGTGTCCGTGATGACGGGAGGCCGGATCGTGGAGACCGGGTCGCGCGACGAGGTCTTCCACCACGCCGAGCATCCCTACACGCAGGCGCTCCTGGCGGCCATGGGCGAAGCTCCCTCAGCGGCGGACGCGGGGGTCGATGGCGATGACCGCGATGTCGGCCAGGAGGTTGACGACCGCCACGAGGAGCCCCGCGATGATGCCGATGCCCACGATGAGCGCCGTATCGAGCCGCCGAAGCCCGAGAAGGAGGTCCGCGCCGAGGCCCGGCATGGAGAACGCAACCTCGACGACCGCGACGCTCGAGAAGAGGCCGGCGAAGTCGAGCGCCAGGATCGATAGCAAAGGCAACAAAGCGTTGGGCAGCAGGTGCCGCCAACGGACCGACCATGGCCGCTCCCCCATGGCCGCCGCAAACATCACGTAGGGCTGCTCCTGCTGCTCGAGGAGCGAGGTGCGCAAGAGCCGCGCAAGGACGAGCCCGAAGGGAACACCGAGCGTGATGACGGGCAGGACGTAGGCAGCCGGCGACCCGGATCCACCGAGTGGCAACCAGCCCAGTCGGAAGCCGAAGACGTAGATGAGCAGGATGCCCACGAGGAAGGCCGGGATGGCCGCCGTCAGGCCCGCCGCGATGACCAGGAGGCGATCGGCGAGCCCGCCGCGGCTCACCACCCACAGCGCCAGTGGCACCGCGATGAGGATCTCGACCCCGAACGCCAGGGCCGTGAGGAGCAGGGTCGGGGGCAGGGAGCGGAGCAGCGCGGAGAGGACCGGCTCGGCCTTCGCGAAGCTGTGGCCGAGGTCGCCCTGGGCCATGCGCAGGAGCGTATCGACATAGCGGACCGGCAGCGGGTCGTCGAAGCCGTAGGCCTCGCGGATCCTGGCCAGCGTCTCGGCCGAGGCGCCGGGGCCGGCCAGCTGCGCCGCCGGGTCACCGGGGATGAGCTCGACGAGGAGGAACCCCGCCGTGGCCACGATCCAGACCGTCACCAGTGCGGCCAGCAGCCGTCGGCCGATGTACCAGGCCATCAGCGCTCCTCGGTCCTCGTCCGCAGCGACTCACCGACGAGGTTGGCAGCCACGACCATGAGGGCCAGGAAGAGTGCCGGGAACAGGATGAGCCCCGGGTGGCTGCGGTAGTAGACGAGGTTCGACCCGAGCATCGAGCCGATCGAGGCCTCCGGCTCCTGGACGCCCGCCCCGAGGAACCCGAGGGCCGACTCGAAGAGCACGGCCCAGCCCACGGACAGCGCCGCGTAGGCGCCCACGACCGGCAGGAGGTGGGGCAGGAGGTGACGCCTCAGGATCGTCAGCGCGCCGGCGCCGAGGACCCGCGCCGCGTCGACGTACTCGCGCTCCCGCAACACGACCGCCTGCCCGTAGGTGACGCGGGCGATGGGCGCCCAGAAGACCGCCGCGAGGCCGATGACGAGGGAGAGCGTGCCGCGCCCGAGGATCGTGGCGATGGCGGCCGCGAGCAGCAGGCCAGGGATGGCCAGGCCGAGGTCGGTGAAGCGCATGAGCACCGAGCCTGCGAAGCCTCTCGTGCCCAGCCGCCAGGAGTCCCACGAGGAGCCCGCCGACGGTCGCGATGGCGATCGACGCGAAGGCCGTCAGCAGCGTCAGCTGGCCACCGGCCACGACACGGGCCAGCAGGTCCCGACCCTTGGCATCGGTGCCCAGCGGATGACCCGGGCGCACCGGCATCGAGCGGCTCGCCCGTGGCGGACAGACCAGCGGCCGATTCGAAGGTCGGGTCGATGGTCCAGACGAGCGGGATGGCCACGACGCAGACGGCCAGCAGGACGAGCAGGACGATGCCGATGCGCAGCCCCCAGCGCTGTGGCGCCTCCGGTGCCGCGCGAGCGACCGGGGCGAGCACGGGCCCGATCACGCCGCTTCCTCGCCACCGCCTGCGATCGCCATCGTCTCTGGCCCAGTGATGGGGTGATGGCAGGCCTCGCCGGCTGCTGCCGGCCACTCGTACCAGGGCTCCTCGGTCCAGCAGCGCTCGTCGGCGCGCGGGCAGCGCGGCGCGTAGGCGCACGGCGCGAGGCTCCCAGGCAACGCCGGCGGCTGTCCCTCGATGACTGCCAGTCGGCTCCGCGGGTCCGCGTCTCGGAGGCTTGCCCCCAGGAGCGCTGCCGGGTAGGGGTGGCGTGGCCGGGTCAGGAGGTCGCCGGCCCGCCCGAACTCGACGATGCGTCCGGCGTACATCACGGCGATACGGTCGGCCAGCCGCTCGAGCATCCGGAGGTCGTGGCTGATGACGATGACCGAGGTGCCCAGGTCGCGCACGAGGGCCGAGAAGGACGCCACCGCCTGGGAGCGGACGACGACGTCGAGCGCCGACGTGGGCTCGTCCGCGATGACCAGCTCTGGCTCGCAGGAGAGCGCCGTGGCGATGGCGGCCCGCTGGAGCAGGCCGCCCGAGAGCTGGTGTGGGTAGCGCGACATGACCGCGTCCGGCTCGCGCACGCCGAGCCGGGCAAGGAGCCCGTGGACTCGCTCATCGGCTGCGTCTGCGTCCAGCCCGGCATGGAGCTCCAGGGGCCGGCGGACCTGCGGACCCATCCGCCGCAGCGGGTCGAAGGCCCGGAAGGGATCCTGCGGGATGAACGAGACCCGCGACCCGCGCAGCGCTGCGGTCCGGTCGATGCCCGGAGCCGAGACGACCGAGCCCGACAGCCGGATCTGGCCGGCCGCTGACCGACCGAGCCCGACCCAGGAGGCCGAGGATGGCAAGGCCGAGCGTCGTCTTGCCGGAGCCGGATTCGCCTACGAGGCCCAGGACCTCGCCGCGTCCGACGGCCAGGTCGACGCCCCGCAGGATGTCGCCGGCCGCCGTGGTGACGCGCAGGCCCTCGACCGTGAGCAGGGGCTCGGTCGCCTCCTCGGGGGCGGGCGCGCTGGTCGATCAGGCGTCGGCCTTCACCCAGGCGCGCTTCCAGTCGTACGGCGCATACGTCGCCAGCGTGGGCATGTCGCCGACGCGTGGACCGTAGACCACCTGCGGGCGTGACCTCCATGACCGGCACCCCGGCGACCTCGTCGATGAGCCGTTGCTGGACCTCGAGCAGGGCGGCGTCGCGCTCCGGCCCGAAGGGCATCTGCTCGGTCTCGAAGAAGGCCGCGTCGATGTCCTCGTCACAGAAGTGCGAGATGTTGAGGAACGACCCGCACACGAAGTTGGTCGAGATGTAGTCCTGGGCGTCGGGGTAGTCGGCGCTCCAGTAGGTCGATGACAGGTCGCGGACCGCGGGGTCGTACACGCCGCCGCCGAAGAACTCGCCCGACTGCATCCCGGTCAGCTCGACGGTGAAGCCCACGGCCTCGAGGTCCTGGCGCAGTGCCGTGGCGTTGGCGGACCCGTACGGGTCGCTGACGTCGTAGATGATCTTCACGGGGCTGCCGTCGTAGCCGCCTGACTCGAGGTACTCGGCGGCCGCTGCCGGGTCGTGGGGGTAGATGCTGGGTGCCCTCGGGATCCGACTGCACGGTCGTGGAGCCCATGAGCTGGTTCCAGGGCTTGGCGAGGTCGCCGAACTGGGCCGTGAAGTCCCGGGTGATGGCATGGGCGACCGCGAGGCGCAGGTCACGGTTCCCGAGGATGCCGGCGTTCTCGAGGGCCAGGTAGTAGATCCGCGGGCCGACGGCGTCCGTGACGGTCACGCCGGGAGCCTCGGCCAGCGTCCGAAGGCCGGCCGGGCCGATGGTGAAGGGCTCGAAGACGCCATCGGCCTCGCCCGACTCGAGGCGCAGCACCTGGGTGTTCTCGTCGACCCCGAGGTCGACGTGGATCTCGTCGAGGTACGGCAGGTCGGGGTCGACGTAGCCCTCGTTGCGGGCGAACGTGATGTCAGAGCCCTTGTTCCACTCGCTGACATAGAAGGGACCGGCCCCGACCGGCCGATTCCCGAAGTCCTCGCCGCGCTCGGCGACCGCCTCGGGCGGCACCGGCCAGCTGGTGGCGATGGTGAGCCCATACAGGAAGGTCGATGAGGGAGCGTCGAGGGTGACCTGTAGCGTGCTGTCGTCGATGACCTCGATGCCCTCGACCGATTCGGCCTCGCCGGCGTTGAAGGCGGCCGCGCCCTTGATGGGGAACAGGTAGCCGCTGCCCCAGGAGGGAGACGCGGCGCCTTCCGGCGTCGGGTCGAGGGCTCGCGTCATGCCGTACGCGACATCGGCTGCGGTGACGGCGCGCGGCTCGAAGTCGGGCCCGGCGAACATGGCGTCCGGCTTCAGGCGGAACGTGTAGACGAGCCCGTCGTCCGAGACCTCCGGCAGCCCGTCCGCGAGGCCGGCCTCCAGCTCACCCTCGGGCGTGAAGTGGTAGAGCCCCTCGTAGAGGGCGCCTGCGACCGCGTTGTAGGCGATCGTGTCCACGGCCTGGCTGTTGTCGAGGGTCGTGATGTCGTTGAGGGCCAGCAGCTCGAGCCGGCCACCTCGGACGGGCTCGTCCTGGGCCAGCACGACCACCCCGCTGCCCGTCATCACGGCTGCCATGACCAGACCGGTCAGCAGGCTCGGGATCACCTTGCGCACGACGCTCCTCCTCGCAGCTCCAGCGTGGTCCGAGTCTAGGGTCGGGGCCACCCGGCGGGCAAGCGGCACAGGCGGCAAGCGATACCGGCGGGCAGAGAGCCGCCCGTATCATCGGCTGCATGGAGGCGAGTGGGGCCAGGGACACGCGAAGGGCGGCCGAGCGCGCCGCGGCGGTCATCCGCTTGAACGTTCCGGTCGGAAGCCGACGGTGGCCCTCATCTGCGGCACCGGGTTCGCGCCCTGCACGGACGTGCTCTCGGACCCGGTCACGGTCCCCTTCGAAGCGCTCGGCTTCCGGCCCAGCGCGATCCCCGGCCACATCAACGAGGTCGTCGTCGGCGAGTCGTCGGGCGTGACAGTGGCTGCCGTGAAGGCCAAGGTCCTGCCCTGTGACGGCGCCACGTGGCAGGAGAGCGGCCTGCCGGCACGCAGCCTCGCGCTGGCGGGCTGCCGGAGCCTCCTCTACTCGGCCAACTCGGGGTCGATGCGAGACGACCTGCCGCCCGGCAGCTTCCTGGCGTTCACCGACCACATCAACTTCTCGGGCTTCAACCCCCTCGCGACCGAGCGTGAGGGCGAGGGCTGGCCGACACCCTACCTGTCGATGGCCGAGCTCTACGACGCCGCGCTGACGGCGCGGGTCTGCGAGGCGGCGGCCGGTGCCGGCATCACGCTCTCGACCGGGGTGGCCGGCTACTGGATGGGCCCCAGCTTCGAGACGCCGGCCGAGATCCGCCTGGCGCAGCTGGCCGGCTGCTCCATCTCCTCGAACTCGTTCCTGCCCGAGGTCATGGCCGCCTACCACGCGGGCATGCGCGTCGTGGCGTTCACCTTCGTCTCGACGATGTCGGCGGGGCTGGGACGACCGATCGAGCTTGGCCCGGTCCTGGACGCCAGCCGCCGGGCGCACGATGACTTCCGCACCATCGTCCGCGCCTCGATCCCGCTCCTTGCCGTGGACTGATGCGTCCTACGCGGCCTCCAGTGGCCGCGGGTCGATGGGGTCCGAGGGCGCATGCTCCCGTCTGCGCCAGGAACACGAACGGGATCGCCAGCGCGCTGACGGCGGCGGACACGAGGTAGGACGCCGCGTAGCCGGAGACGTCCGCCACGCGACCCAGGACCGGCTGCGCGACGACGCCGCCGGCCGAGCTCATGAGCGGAGTCGAAGGAGAGCACGGTGGCGCGCTGCTCCGATGGGATGACACCGTTGATGAAGGCCTGCCGGATGGGTCGCTGGAGGGCCGAGACAAGCGCCCAGACGACGAGCAGGAGCACGGCGACGAAGAACGGGGCCAGGCCGTCGGACTGCCACCAGCCCACGGCCGCGATGCCCACCAGCACCGCGACATCGAGACCCGCCGCGAGTAGCAGGGCGTCCGTGCGGCGGCGGAAGAATCGTCGCACGCGGGAAACCGCGAGCCCGCCGGCGATCTGGGCGCCGGCCACGATGGCGGCCGCGAGGCCGGCGATGCTGTAGGCATCAGGCTGCCCGTAGAGCTCGAGCAGGTACGGCTGCATGGCATAGAAGGCGAAGATGCCCACGCCACCGGTGAAGGGGGCGGCGAGCATCAGCCAGCGCACCGGCCGGTTGCGCAGCCCGCCCTCGATGGACCCGCGGACCACCTCCCGGACGGCACCCGCGGTGCTCTTGCCCCGCTGCGGCACGAACCCGAGGTCGCGCATCAGGAGGGCCGCCGCCGCGAGCGCGAGACCGAGCATCAGGGCCCGCAGCACGTAGGGCATGCCCAGGCTCGTGAACTGGGCCACCACGCCGCCGAGGACGGAGCCGATGAGCATGGCCGCGCCGCCCACCATCTGGCCGCGGCCGAAGACGGTCTCGAGGTTGCCCCGGAATCCGGTGGCCCCGAGGGCATCGACCAGCCAGGCCTCGGTCGCGCCGCTGAAGAACGTGAAGCCGAGGCCCAGGAGGATGGAGGCCAGGGCCCAGCCCACGAACGGAGCCTCGAGCTGCCACATGGCGAGGTAGAGCAGCGTCGAGACGAGCAGCGTCGCGGCACCGAGCATGAACGAGAAGCGCCGGCCACGGGTATCGGCCAGCACGCCGGTGGGGACCTCGAAGATGACCATGCCCAGCGAGAAGAAGGCGTTGGCGGCGAAGGCCTCGGTGTTGCGAGAGGCCGGCGTCGAGCAGGAACAGCGTGTTGACGCCCCAGATGAACGATGTCGCCAGCGTCGTGAGGAGCGTCAGCAGCAGGTAGACCCGCTGGACCTGCGTCGCGGTCATCTGGTCGTGGGCTGGGCCGGGGGCATGGGGCCGCCAACGGTACACGCCATCCGTCAGACTGTCCGCCTGCGCCTTACCCTTCCCCGACGATGATCCGCGTCGTCGGTGCCAACCCCGCTCTCGACCGCATCTCGACCTGGCCGCCCATCCGGCTCGGCGAGGTCAACCGCGCCGCGAGCGTCACCGTCGCACCGGGCGGCAAGGGCTTCAACGTCGCGCGCGCCGTGGTCCGGCTGGGCAGCGAGGCGGCGTCCTACGGCTTCCTGGGCGGCCACGTCGGCGATGCGCTCCGCGATCTCGTCGTGGCCGACGGCGTCATCGACCGGCACACCGAGATCACGGCCGAGACGCGCGTCTGCTTCATCGTCGTCGAGCCCGAGTCGGCCCGCGGACGACCGTCCTCAACGAGCCAGGTCCGCAGGTCAGCGAGGCCGAGACCGAGCGCCTCCTGGCCACGATCGCGGAGGACGTCAGCCCATCGGACCTGCTCATCGTCGCGGGCAGCCTGCCCGACAGCGTCGATCCGTCGGTGGTCGGCCGCATCATCGGCATGGGCCGGGAGGCAGGTGCCCGGACGCTCCTCGACATCCACGGCGCCTCGCTTCGCGCCGGGGATCGAGGCGCGACCCTGGATGGTCAAGGTCAATCGGGAAGAGCTCCTGGACCTGGCCGATGCGGAGCGCATGGACGCCGTGGGTCTGGACGCCCGGGACGCCCGGTCCATCCCAGGGATCGCGGCCCGGATGGCAGCCCTTCGTGCCAGAGGCATCGAGGTCGTCGTCGTCACGCTGGGAGCGGACGGCGTGCTGCTCGCGGACGCCTCGGGTGTCATCCATGCCGCGGTGCCCTCGATCGAGGTCGTCAACCCGACCGGGTCGGGGGACCTGGTCCTTGCGGGCCTCGCGGCCGCCATCGAGCGCGGCCAGTCGCCACATGAGGCCCTCGTCCTCGGCGCGGCCTGCGGGACCGCCGGCGCGACGCACCTGCTCCCCGAGCTGCCGCCGGACTTCGATGCCGATGTCTGGACCACACGGGTCTCGGTCAGGGCTCTCCCAGCGGCCCGGCCAGGTAGCGCTGCACGGCCGGCCCGAGCAGCCCGACCAGCGTCTCGACATCGGCGGAGGCGACCGGCTCGACCCGGAGGATGTGGCGGATGAGGACGATGCCCAGGAGATGGGACCCAGCCAGCATCGCCCGCAGCTCGCCGTCCGCCGAGCCGGATGCCCGGCTGATGACCGCGAGCGGCCCTTCGGTCATGACCCGTCGGAGCATCTCGGCGGCCTCGGGGTCGCGTGACCGCCGAGCGCACGAGGCCGAGGAACAGCGGTCGCGTCTCGGGGTCCTCCCAGAAGCCCAGCATGACCCGCACCAGTCGCTCGCCGAGGCTGTCTCGGGGCCCGACGCCCAGGTCCCGGAATCCGCGGTTCGACGAGCCCGCGGACCTCGATGGCGGTCACGAAGAGCTGCTGCTTCGATCCGAAGTAGTGGTAGATGAGCGCGGGATCCACGCCCGCTCGCGCGGCGACCTGCCGGACCGTCGCACCGTCGTAGCCGAGCTCTCCGAAGACCTCGCGCCCCGCATCCAGGATGGCCTGCCGTGTCCCCGCGTTGCCCGGTCGTCGCCCGGTGCGACCGCGCTCTCGCGCGTCATGCCACCTCGCGGCGGATGGTCAGCGCGGCCAGGATGGCGAAGATGGCGGCGAAGGCGCCGAGGACAAGGAGGTCGAAGAGCAAGGCGGTCGATGCCAGGTCCGCGCCGGCCACGAAGACATGGCGGAGGCCGTCCACCGCATAGTGGAGCGGCATGACGACGACGAGCGGCTGGAGGATCTCGGGCAGGCTGCTGGTCGGGAACAGGACGCCCGAGAGCAGGAACTGCGGCACGAGGACGAGCGGGATGCGACTGGATGACCTGCAGCTCCGTGCGTGCGAAGGTCGAGATGAGGATGCCCAGGCTCACCGCTCCGAGCGCCAGCAGCAGGACGACGAGGAAGGCGTAGAGCGGCGCTGCCGGCCGAGGCGATGCCGAGGCCGATGGAGAAGGCCGGCAGCGGTCCGATCGCCCCGATCCGCACGGTCGCCAGGACCCAGGTCAGGAGGACGAGCATCTGGAAGGTGGCCATGAGCCCGAAGCCGAGCGAGTAGCCGATGACGATCTCGCCGCGCGCCACCGGCGTGGCCATGAGCCGCTCGAGCGTCCCGCCGGTGCGCTCGCGCAGGAAGCTCACGCCGGTCAGCAGGTAGACGAAGAAGTAGGCGAAGAAGCCCACGATGGCCGGCGCGAAGGGGGCGATGGGGTCGGCGCTGGGCACCCCGTAGACCGTGACGTGGGTGATCGTCGGCGCTGCCACCGAGCCTGCGGAGATGGCCGAGATGCTGGCCAGGATGGCTCGTTGGAGCTGCCCGACCTGCGTCGCCTCGGCGAGCGGGTCCAGCCCGCGGGTGATGAGCGTCAGCGAGGGAGCCTCCCCGGGCGCAGGCTCCGAGGCCAGCACGATGGCGATGCTGGCGCGGCCATCCTCGACGGCGGCACGTGCCGCGGCCTCGTCGTTGACCTCGAACGTCCCACCGGCCCGGCTCGATGGCCTCCCCGATCCGTCCGGCCACCAGCGGACCCGGCCGGCGTCCCCGCTCCGACGAAGACGGCATCGACGGTCGGCGAGTCGCCCTCCCGGATGATGAACGTGATGAGCCCGGACATGACCAGCGGCGCCACGAAGAGCAGCGCCAGCGAGGGCCGGTCGCGGACGATCTCGAGCGTGACCCGTCGGAAGATGGCGAGGATGCGATGCCAGCTCACCGGGTCGCCTCGCACGTCCCCGGCGAAGTGGAGGAAGGCCTGCTCGAGGTCGGTCGTGCCGGCGCGCTCGCGCAGCTCGTCGCCGGTGCCCCGTGCGATGACCGACCCCGATCGCATGAAGAGCAGCTCGTCGCAGCGGTCGGCCTCGTCCATGACGTGGCTCGAGACGACGATGGTGGTGCCCGCCGCGGCGAGGCTCCGGAAGTGCTGCCAGAACTGGCACGCGGAGCAGGGGATCGACGCCCACCGTCGGCTCGTCGAGGAACAGGACCGCCGGCTCGTGGACGAGCGCGCAGGCCAGCGAGAGCCGTCGCCGCTGACCGCCCGAGAGCTCCATGGCGGCCGAGCGCTCGCCCGATCGGCCAGGTCGACGACCGACAGCGCGGCCTGCACCGCACTCCCGGTCGCGGACACCGTAGGCGGCCGCGAAGAAGCGGGCGTTGTCGGCCACCGTGAGCGTCGGGTAGATGCCGTCGCTCTGGGTCATGTAGCCGATGCGCGCGAGGATGCTCGCGGTCGGGCATCGTCACGCCCAGGACCTCGGCGCGACCCTCCGTCGCCCGGGCCAGGCCCATGAGCAGTCGGATGAGCGTCGTCTTGCCCGAGCCGTTGGGCCCGAGGACGCCGTAGATGCGGCCCGGCGCGAGCTCGAAGCTCACCCGTCGACGGCCCGCACCTCGCCGAAGACCTTGACGAGGTCGGATGGCCCGGATGGCCGAAGGCGTGATGTCGGACGTCATCGGTCCCGTCGGAAGTCTACACCCGTTGAGTTCTGGCACGGGCCTCGGGAACCGTCGGCCGGGTCGCAGCGTCGTACTCCCGCAACCGCACGGAGAAGGACATGAAATGCGATCACTGGCCCCGACCACCGCTCTGCTGCTCTCGGCGCTGCTGCTCCTGCCGACGGCCGCCAGCGCCCAGGACATCATCGAGCCGCCCCTGCCGCCGCCCTGCGACATCGAGTGCTGGTGGCCCGCCGGGCAGGTCGCGCAGCTCGACGCCATCGAGGCCGACATCGAGGTCACCGACGGCAAGTCGCGTGGCGCGCTACCGCTTCGACCTGAGCAACCCGGCCGATCCACGATATGGGCGGTCCCGGCGCCGAGGGCCGCATCGTCTTCCCGGTCCCGGCCGGCAGCTCGGTGACCGACCTCGTGCTGTCGGGCGGCCCCGAGACGCTCGAGGGCAAGCTGCTCGACGCGGACGACGCCACCCGCATCTACGAGGACATCGTCCGTCGGCTCATCGACCCGGCGCTGCTGCGCTCGCTCGAGGGCGACCTCTACGAGGTCCGTGCCTTCCCGGTGCCCGCCGGCGAGGAGCGCCAGGTCAGCTTCACGGTCACGACGCCGCTGCTCGCGGAGGGTGAGCAGGCCATCGTCGAGGTGCCCTGGTCGCGCATGTCGCCGCGGCCCGCAGCCGGCGAGGTGAGCGTCGACGTGGACGTCCCCTGGGAGGTCCGCTCGGCGCTGGCGCCCGGCTTCGAGCTGGACGAGGAGCGCGAGGGCCCGGGCCAGCTCGGGCCTGGGCTGGGAATCGCACGGCCGACTGGAACCCCGACGCCAACTTCCGGCTCTACCTCTCCGGCGGCGAGGGCCTCATCGACACGCGCCTCCTGGCCCACCGGGAGCAGGGCGAGGATGGCTACTTCAGCCTGCTCTTCGCTCCCGTCGTGGACCTCGACGAGTCGGTCGCCCGCGACATCGTCCTCGTCATCGACCGCTCGGGCTCCATGGAGGGCGAGAAGATGGAGCAGGCCATCGACGCCGCCGACTACGTCCTGGACAACCTGGGGCCTGACGACCGATTCGCCGTCGTCGACTTCTCGCGCTACATCCGCACCTTCGACGAGAAGCTCCGACCGGCCGAGGATGCCGAGGCCGGCATCGACTACGTCCGCGACATCGAGTCCGGCGGCAACACGAACATCTCCGGCGCCCTCGAGCGAGGCATGGAGTTCCTCGACGGCGAGCGTCCCGGCACGGTCATCTTCCTGACCGACGGGCTGCCCACGGTGGGCATCGAGCAGGCCGATGGCATCCTCGAGCTCGCCGAGGAGACCGCGCCCGAGCGCACCCAGCTCTTCGCCTTCGGCGTGGGCTACGACGTGGACACCGTGCTGCTCGACGCGCTGGCCGCGAGCTTCGTCGGCAGCAGCCACTACGTCGCTCCCGAGGAGGACATCGAGACCGAGGTGGCCACGGCTCTACGAGGAGGTCTCGACCCCGGTCCTCTCCGACGTCCAGATCAGCATCGACGGCGTGGAGACCTGGGACCTCGCGCCGGCCGAGCTGCCCGGCATCTTCGCCGGCAACCAGGCCCTCCTGACGGGCCGATACGAGGGCGCCGGCGAGGCCACCGTCACGGTGACCGGCAACTCGGCCGCCGGCCCCGAGGAGTTCGTCTACGACGTCGTCTTCCCCGAGGAGGACGACGCCGACCCGGCCATCGCCCAGCTCTGGGCGCAGCGTCGCGTGGCCGACCTGCTCACCGAGCTGCGCATCGAGGGCGTCCGCGACTCGCTCATCGAGGAGATCGTCGAGATCGCCAGCCAGTTCGGCATCGTCACCCCCTACACCGCGTACCTCGCCGAGGAGCCGGACATGGCCTTCCGCGACGACGCGGCCATGGACGCCTTCACCGAGCAGTCGGAGGCGCTGGCCGCGGCACCAGCCGCCGGCAAGGACGCCGTCGAGCGTGCCGAGGCCGCTCGACGACTCCGCGAGGGCCAGCATCGTCGGCGGCGCCGGGCGGCGAGGTCGCGCAGTCGCTGGGCGCCCACACCTACTACCTGGTCGACGGAGACCTGGACGCGCGACGACTACGAGCCCGGCACGGAGGCCCCCGAGGTCGCGGTCGGCTCGGCCGAGTTCCTGGCCCTCATCGCCGAGGCTCCCGAGGTCGCCGAGGCTGCCGCGCTCGGCGAGCGCGTCATCACCCTCGGCCCCGACGGCTGGATCACGCTGGTCTGGCCGGAGGTGGACGCCGCGTCTGAGCTAGCTCCGCCGGGCGTGATCGAGTCCGCCCGAACCCTGCAGACCCGAGACCGCCGGCGCCTCACGAGGGCGCCGGCGGCTCGAGTCAGTACGGCTCGGGGATGAAGGACTGCTCGTCCAGGGGCGGACGCACGTAGCCCTTGTCGGGCTCGCGCGGCGGCAGCTCGATCGGCTCCGGGCGTCAGGTCCTGGTAGGGGATGAGCGAGAGCAGGTGGCTGATGACGTTGAGCCGGGCGCGGCGCTTGTCGTCGGCGTTGACGACGTACCAGGGCGCCTGCTTGATGTCGGTGTGGCGGAACATCTCGTCCTTGGCCTGCGAGTACTCCACCCAGCGGGCGCGTGACTGCAGGTCCATGGGGCTGAGCTTCCAGCGCTTGGTGGGGTCGTCGATGCGGTCCTGGAAGCGTCGCTCCTGCTCCTCGTCGCTGACCGAGAACCAGTACTTGATGAGGATGATCCCCGAGCGCACGAGCATGCGCTCGAACTCCGGGCAGGAGCGGAAGAACTCCTCGACCTCGGCCTCGGTGGCGAAGCCCATGACGCGGTCGACGCCGGCCCGGTTGTACCAGCTGCGGTCGAAGAGGACCATCTCGCCGGCCGCCGGCAGGTGGGCGACGTAGCGCTGGAAGTACCACTGCGTCTTCTCGCGCTCCGTGGGGGCGGGCAGGGCCACGACCCGGGCGACGCGCGGGTTGAGGCTCAGCGTGATGCGCTTGATGGCGCCGCCCTTGCCGGCCGCGTCGCGGCCCTCGAAGAGGATGACGACCTTGAGGCCCGCGCACCCGGATCCACTCCTGCAGCTTGACGAGCTCCACCTGCAGCTTCACGAGCTCCTCTTCGTAGACCTTGCTGGACATGCGCGGCGACGGGCACCGGGACGGTCACCGCGCGGTCTCCGGGTGCTGTCGCCCGTCGTCTTCGGACGGGCCGCTGGGCGGCTTGGCGGCCATGCCTGCCATGGCTCGGCCTGCCGGTCAGGTCGGGCAGCTCGGCGAGACGGCGCTCGCCGGGCCGCTCGATGGGCTGCGTGATGGACGTGACCTGGGACGACCCATCGGTCAGGTTGCGCGTCGCCCAGGCGTGCACGGCCTCGACGTCCCCAGTCGCGCCCTGGAGCGCCATGTAGAGGGCCGGGCTCTCGAGGCGCTGCTGGCCCACCTTGAGCTGCCGGCAGTCGGTGGCGTTGTCCACGAAGCGCAGCTCGGCGTGGCCGGCCGGTCCGGAAGCAGCCCTCGGACTGCCAGCCGTTGCCCGAGGAAGACGCGCTGGGACTTCACGCCGAACTCGCAGGTCTGCGTGTCGGACACGGCCTCGGGCACGTTGAACGTGCTCATCGTGCCTCGAGAAGGCCGTCGCGGCGTCCTCGCCGTCCATGAGGTGGTAGTCGAGGGTGGCCACGGCGGCCGTGTCCGGGGTGCAGCGGACGGCGGCCTCGGTGCCCTTGGGCAGGGCGGCCCGCAGCGGCACGCAGCGGCTGGCGATGCGGGTCGGGATGCCCTCGAGGAGGATGCCCTCGGCCTGCGTGAAGCCGTTGCCCTGGGAGCCGGCGTTGCCGTGACGTCTTCCAAGGCCGGCGACCTGGTCCTGCAGCTCCTCGGCGGTCGCCTCGAGAGCTGCGCACGCGTTCGCGCAGCCGGTCCACGTTGAGGCCGCGCACCTCCTCCCGCAGCGATGCGAGTCCGGCCTGAAGGCCCTGCAGCGTCGTCATCAGGCCCGTCAGCTCGCTGCTCGTGAGACCGACCCCGGGCACCTCGAAGGTCAGGAGCGTCTGGCCCAGGGCGTCGTTCGAGCGGTCAGGACTCCGTCGACGTCCCGGCCCAGCTGGCGACCTTCGGCAGCGCGGCCATGTAGGCGTCCTCGACCGACTGGACCGTGGGCTCGTCGCAGAGGGCCTAGGGTGCTGGCTGATCTCATCGCCGAACGTCAGGGACTGCCCCGTCGAGCTGGTAGGTGCCGATGAAGGTGTTGCAGCCGCCAGAGCCTGAGGCCACGCCGGACGTCAGCAGCAGCGTCGCCGTGACCCCGAAGGGGACGGCGACGACGGTGCCGTCCGGCGCATAGCCGGTGAGCTTCCACTCGATGTTCTCGGGCGTGATGAGCGGGCACCTGGGCGCTCGTCGTCGCCGGCGCCAGGGTGAGCGAGCGTGACGGCCACGAGCGTGGCCAGCGATCGGTTGCGGATCATGCGCGCGATCCCTCCTGTGCACGATGACGCGTGGCTGACTCTACACCCGCTCAGCGTCGGCATCGGTCCGCTACGATGCCGGACGGGGACCGCCTGGCCGCGTCGCCTGGCGGGCCGGCCGGGCAGGGAGGGTCGGCCATCGACAGACAGGGCGCCAGGCATGGTCCTGCGTCACCATCGGCCGGGCCGGCGAGCCGGCGTATCGTCGCCGGGGCCCTGCTCGTTGCCGCATTCGTCGCTGCTTCGGCGTGATGCCCGCCGCGGGCGCCGGTCCCGCAGCACGGGTCATGGCCGGGGCGCGGTCCTCGGGCGCCGTGGCCCTCACCTTCGACGACGGCTACGACCGCGCCGCCTGCGCGCGCATCGCCCGGACGCTGCGAGCCCACGACGCCCGGGCACCTTCTTCCTGAACGGCGTCAACCTCCGGACCGCGCCGGCGGCCTGGCGTCGCATCCTGAGCGGACAGGCGGTCGGGAACCACACCTGGTCCCACGCCGATCTCACGCACCTCGGCGAGGCGGCCATCCGGGCCCAGATCCGCCGCAACGAGACCGTCCACGAACGGATCCTGGGACGGCCGATGCTGAAGGTGCTGCGCCCGCCGTACGGCGCCGAGGATGGACGCGTGCGCTCGCATCGCCGGCGCAGCTCGGCTACCGGCGGACGGTCCTCTGGAACGTCGACACGCTCGACTGGCGATCATCGGCCACCGTCGGCTCCATCGTCGACCGGGCCATCGGCGCGCCGCCGGGCTCGATCATCCTCATGCACTGCGGCCCCGCGGAGACGCCGCGGGCCCTGCCGGCCATCATCCGGCACTACCAGGCCCGCGGCATCGAGCTCACGGGCCTGGCGGCGCGTGCTCGCTCCGCTGACGCTCTCCCGGCGCGGCGAGGGTCCCCGGCGACGGTCAGCCGGCCGAGGCCGCCAGGGCCTGGTCGAGGTCCGTCGAGGATGTCGTCGATGTGCTCGATGCCGACCGACAGGCGGATGAGGTCCGGCGACACCTTGGCCGAGGCCTGCTCCGCCTCGGTCATCTGGCGATGCGTCGTGGAGGCCGGATGGGCCGCCAGCGAGCGGACGTCGCCGATGTTCACGAGCCGCTTGAAGATCTTGAAGGCGTCGTAGAGGCGGACGCCGGGCTCGTAGCCGCCCTTGACGCCGAAGCTCACGAGACCCGAGGGCCGGCCGCCGGTGTACTTCTGCGCCAGCTCGTAGTAGGGCGAGTCGGGCAGACCCGCGTAGCTCACCCAGGCCACCCGATCGTGACCCTTGAGGTACTCGGCCACGGCCTGCGCGTTGGCGGTGTGCCGCTCCATGCGCAGGGCCAGGGTCTCGAGGCCCTGGATGATGAGGAAGGCGTTGAGCGGGCTGATGGCCGAGCCGGTGTTGCGCAGCGGCACGGTCCGCGTGCGGGCGATGTAGGCCGCCGGGCCGAAGGCCTCGGTGTAGACGACGCCGTGATAGGCGGGCTCCGGCTCGGTGAGCATGGGGTACTTGTCGGGATGCTCGGCCCAGGGGAAGTTGCCGCTGTCGACGATCATGCCGCCCAGCGAGTTGCCGTGGCCGCCGATGTACTTCGTCATCGAGTGGACGACGATGTCCACGCCGTAGGCGATGGACTTCGTGATGGTCGGCGGCGTCACGGTGGCGTCGGCGATGACGGGCACGCCGTGCCGATGCGCCATCTCGGCGATGGCCTCGATGTCCGCGACGTTGCCGGCCGGGTTGCCCATCGTCTCGAGGAAGACGGCCGCGGTCTTGCCGTCGATGAGCTTCTCGAGGCTGGCCGGCTTGTCGTCCTCGGCGAAGCGCACCTCGACGCCGAGCCCGGGCAGCATGTGGGCGAAGAGCGTGTAGGTGCCGCCGTAGAGCTGGGGCACCGAGACGACGTTGCTGCCGGCCTTGGCGATGGTGAGGATGGCGTAGTTGATGGCCGCCGAGCCGGCCGAGAGCGCCAGCCCGGCGATGCCGCCCTCGAGCTCGGCCATGCGCTTCTCGAGCACGTCCGCGGTGGGGTTCATGATCCGCGTGTAGATGTTCCCGGCGACCTCGAGGTTGAAGAGGTCGGCCCCGTGCTTGGCGCTGTCGAACTCGTAGGCGACCGTCTGGTAGATGGGCACGGCCACCGAGTGCGTCGTCGGCTCGCTCTGGTAGCCGGCGTGGATGGCGATGGTCTCGTCCTTCATGGGGGCTCCTGACTCATGGGGGGAGTGGGTCGAGGGCTCCGGGGATCCGAGCGGCCGAGTCTACCCGACGACGCCGAGCGGATCGGCAGGGTCGACGCCGGGCATGAAGGGCTCGTGCCGGTCGAGGCCGGTGAGCTGGTAGACGAGGCCGAGCCAGTTGTTGAAGAGGGCTCGCCCCGTGTCGCCCCAGGTGTTCTCGAGGTCGTGGTCGAAGGCGTCCTCCGGGAACACCGGCTCAGGCTCCCCGTGCGTGCGTGCCGAGTGGGCAGCGTGCAGGTAGGCCTCGGCCCGCTCGACCGCCTCGGCCGTGAAGTAGTGCTCGGGGTAGGGCGGCGGAGCCTCGAGGTCGCCGGCAAGGAATCGGCCGACCTCGCGCTTGTACTCCTTGAGCAGGCTGTTGCGGTCGTACTCCGGGTGGCCCTGGAAGTAGACGATGCGGAAGCCGTCCGCGCTCGTGGCCAGGTGGACGCCGGCACGGCCGCTCTCCGCGAGCACCTGCAGGCCGGCCGCGTCCCAGCTGCGACCGCGGGATGTCGTTCCAGCGTGAGTGCGGCGCGTCGAAGCGGGTGTTGATGTCCTGGGTCAGGGGATGGTCACGGTCGCGAGACGCGGTGGCGATAGACGCCCCACAGCTTCTGGGGCATGCCCACGCGGTCGATGCCGTAGAGGTGCTTGACGAGGGCATGGGTGGCCAGGCACGAGCAGAGGATGCTCGTGACGTTCTCGGTCGCCCAGGCGACGACCTCTGCGAGCGGCTCCCAGAAGGGCTCCAGGTCGAGGGCCGGGTTGGTGACGTTGGCGCCGGAGATGATGAGCGCGTCGAGGCCCGGCTGCCTGGAGGTCCGCGAAGTCCGCGTAGTAGGCCTCGATGTGGGCGCGCGCCTCGTCGCTGCGGGCCAGGCCGGGCACGCTGAAGGGGTAGACGTAGATCTGGGCGATGCGGTTGCAGGCGCCGATGAGCCGCATGTACTGCTTCTCGGTCACCAGCAGCGCGGCGTCCGGCATCATGTTCAGCAGGCCCACGTGGAGCTCGCGGATGTCCTGGTGCTGGGCGCGCTCGACGGAGAGGACGTCCTCGCCCTCGGCGCGCAGGCGCTCGAACGTCGGAAGCGCGTTGTGGGCGACGAGCGGCATCCGGATCTCCGCTGCGGGCTTCGGGAGGCGGTGTGCGACTCTCACTCGATGGTACCCAGCCTGGCGGCCGATGGCCCCATGCCGAGTCGGAAGCAACGCACCTAGCGGCGCTCGGCGAGGACCTCGGCGAGGTGGCGGGCGCGGCGGCCGGAGAGGGCCTCGATCTGGGTGCGGCAGCTGAAGCCGTCGGCCAGGAGCGGGGCGTCCGGGTCGTCGGCCAGCGCGGGCAGCAGCGTCGAGCTCCGCCACCGCCCGGGAGATGGCCTCGTGGCCGCGCTCGGCCCCGAAGTTGCCGGCCAGGCCGCAGCAGCCGGTCAGCTCGCGGCCGACCTCGATGCCGTTGCGCGCCATGACCCGCCGATCGGCCGCCGAGACCAAGGACGGCCTGCTGGTGGCAGTGGGGCTGGGAGATGGCCGGACCTCGGGCACCGGTCGGCCGCCGTCGGCCGGTCGCCTGCCGGTCCGTCCGCGGCAGCTCGGCGTGCGGCGCCACGAACCCGACGCGGTCGAGGAGCTCGGCGAGCGTGGTCACCCGGCCCGCGACCGGAGGCCGCGCGCGGGTCGTCGGGCAGCAGCTCGCGGAGGTCCTCGCGCAGCATCGTCGCGCAGGAGGGCTCCAGGACGACGATGGGCTCCGTCGCCGGCCAGCTCGGGCGCGCCGAGGGAGCGACGCAGGACGCGCCGGGCCATGCCCAGCTGGCCCGTGGTGTGCCAGGTCAGCCCGCAGCAGACGGTCCGCCCGGGGAGGACGACCTCGAAGCCGGCGGCCTCCAGCACCCGCACCGCAGCCTGGGCGACCGTCCGGCGTCAGGTAGTCGTTGAAGGTGTCGGGCCAGAGGACGACGCGACCGTGCGGCGCATGCCGCGGAGGCGTCGGCCGGGCGCGCGCGCTGACGCCTGCGGCCCGGCGTGAACGATCGCCGCGCCAGGGGCGGGATGGAGCGTTCCGCGGCGATGCCGGCCGCCAGCGTGAAGGCCCGCCGCGTCAGGCGCGACCGCGTGACGGTGTTCACGAGCCGGGGCAGCCGCGCGGTCAGCCGCAGCCAGAGCGGCAGCCAGCCCAGCGAGTAGTGCGAGAGCGGCCGCAGCCGCCGCCGATAGTGATGGTCGAGGAACTCGGACTTGTAGGCTGGCCATGTCCACGCTCGTCGGGCACTGCGAGACGCAGCCGCGGCAGGCGAGGCAGAGGTCGAGCGCCTCGCGGACCTCACGTCGAGCGCCAGCCCTCCGCGGCCAGGCTGCCGGCGACCATCTCCTGGAGCAGGCGGGCGCGCCCGCGCGTCGAGTGCTGCTCGTCGCGCGTGGCCCGGAAGCTCGGGCACATGAGCTGCGGCGCCCTGGGTCGAGACGCAGCGGCCGACGCCGATGCAGCGCTCCACCGCCGATCGGAAGTCGCCGCCGTCGCGGCGGTAGGCCTGGACGGGCAGCAGGTCCAGCGACAGCGGCCGGCGTCGCGCGCAGCGCCTCGGTGATCGGCGGCGGCGCCACGATGATGCCGGGGTTGAGCATGCCGGCCGGGTCCCAGAGGTCCCGGAACTCGGCGAACGCTCGGCGCAGCTCCGGGCTGAACTGGCGCTCCAGCAGCGCGCCCCGCGCCCGGCCGTCGCCGTGCTCGCCGGACAGCGAGCCGCCGTGTGCCACGACGAGGTCCGCCGCCGCCTCACGAACCGCTCGAAGCGCTCCGCGCCACCGGTCGGTCCAGGCCGAAGCCGACCCGCAGGTGGACGCAGCCCTCGCCGTAGTGGCCGTAGCTGACGCCCACGCAGGTCGTGCTCGCGCAGGAGCTCGCGCAGCGCGCGCAGGTAGCCGCCGAGTCGCTCCGGCGGCACGACGGAATCCTCGAAGCCGGGCCAGCCGGCCGAGCCGTCGGCGAGCCGCGCGGAGTGGCCGGCGCCGTCCTCGCGGATGCGCCACAGCGCCGCCTGCTCGGTCTCGTCGCCGATGAGCCGGACGTCCGCGACCCTCGAGCGAGCGGCCGACGGCGGCCGCCAGCCGGACGGCGTGATCGCGGGCATCGGCAGGGCGTCTCGCCCCGGGCCTCGACCAGCAGCCAGGCACCGCCGGCCGGCAGGTCGACAGCCTCCCGGGAGACCCGCGCCAGCGCGAGCAGCTCGGCCGAGAGCGACTCGACGGTGAACGGGCCGGCCGCCAGCAGCGCCGGCACGGCCTCGGCACCCTCGACGTCGTCGGCGAAGCCAAGGACCAGCAGGCAGCGCGACGGCCGGCGGTCGCACCAGGCGGACGGTCGCGCGCGCCACGAGGGCGCAGGTGCCCTCCGTGCCCACGAGCGCCCGCGCCAGGTCAGCTCCGCGCTCCGGCAGCAGCCAGTCGAGGGCGTAGCCCGAGACGCGCCGCGGCCAGGGCGGCAGCTCGCGCACGGATGAGCTCCTCGTGACGGCCGATGAAGGCCCGCAGGTCATCGGCCAGTCGCTCGTCCGGCGCCGGCCAGTCCGGGTCGGGCGGCAGGTCGTCGGCATGCGAGCGGGAGACCAGGCGCACCCGGCTGCCGTCGGAGCGGATGACGTCCAGGCCGAGGACGTTCTGGGCCGTCGTGCCCCAGGCGACCGAGTGCGACCCGCAGGCGTTGTTGCCGATCATGCCCCCGAGCGTGCAGCGGCTGTGCGTCGAGGGGTCGGGGCCGACGCGCAGGCCGTGCGGGATGGCCAGCGGCGTTGAGGTCGTCGAGCACGACGCCCGGCTCGACGGTCGCCGTGCCGGCCTCGGGGTCCAGGTCGACGATGCGGTCGAGCGAGCGCGTCGAGACCACGACGCCCGGTCCCGATGGCGTTGCCGGCGATGCTCGTGCCGGCGCCGCGCATGGTCAGCGGCGCACCCCGGCGTCGCCGCAGATCCGGCGACCACCGCGCAGCTCATCCACGTCGACCGGCTCCACGACGAGCGCCGGGCAGGACCCGGTAGAGCGAGGCGTCCGAGGTGTAGAGCGCGCGGGTGCCGAGGTCCGAGCGGACGCGGTCACCCAGGATGCGCGGAGCCGGCTCTCGACGGCCGGCACGTCGGGAGCCACCATCGTCTGCCCGGCCGCTGGTGGCGTTGTCAGGCTCCGAGGACCACGCCGGCCGCCAGGCAGTCGTCCGCGAAGCGTGCTGGGCCTCCAGCGTGGGCTGTCGCTTCGTCGGGAAGCAGATGAGGCGGTCGATGCCGATGCCCGCGAACTCGGCGATGAGGTCGGTGCGGCGGCGCCCCGGCTCGAGGAAGTCCTCGTCCCGCGTGTAGACGGAGAACCGCAGCGTGGCCGGGTCACGGCCCTCGGACTCGCAGCGGGCTCGCACATCGGCCATCTTGCTCGCGACCTCCGCCGGGCCGATGAAGACGAGGTTCAGCTCGTCGGCGAAGCGGATGGCCAGGCCTGCCGTCCGCTTGGGCCCGTTGCCGCCGACGATGATGGGGATGTGCGCCTGGATGCCCTTCGGCTCGTTGATGGCGCCGCGGACGTGGACGTGCCGGCCCTCGATACGAGGCGCGGCCCGGCCCGAGCATCCGCGTGATGACCTCGAGGTGCTCTTCGAAGACGTCGATGCGCTCGGCGATGGGCGGGAAGCCGTAGCCGTAGGCCAGCCACTCGTCCTCCTTCCAGCCGGCCCCGATGCCGACCTCGAATCGCCCGCCGCTCAGGACGTCGAGCGTCGAGCACAGCTTGGCCGTGAGGGCGGGGTTGCGGAAGGCGGTGCAGATGACCATGTGCCCGAGCCGCACGCGCCTCGTGGCGATCGCCAGCGCGGCCAGGATGGAGAAGGACTCGAAGGTGATCTCATCGGTCGGGTCCGGGACCGTCGTGAAGTGGTCGAAGACCCAGAGCGACTCGAAGCCGAGGTCCTCGGCCTGGGCGGCGAGGTCCAGCGTGCGCTGCCAGGCTGCGGCCGGGTCCCAGCCGTCGTACTCGTGCTTCCAGCCCTGAGGCGCGATCAAACCGACCTTCATCGAGACTCCTTCCGTTACCAGCGCTGGTGGACGAGGGGCATGGCGCGCTCCTCGTAGAGTCGCCGGATGCGCGTCATCGTCTCGGGTGAAAGAGCCGGCAGATCAGCGGCCAAGGCATTCGCCTGCGCCTGCTCGGGCGAGCGGGCACCCGGGATGGCCGCCGTCACACCGTCCCACATGAGGATCCAGCGCAGCGCCACCTGGGCCATCGTGGCGCCCGCGGGGACGAGCGAGCGCAGCTCCTCGACGAGGCCGAGGCCGGTCTCATAGTCGAGACCTGCGAAGGTCTCGCCGACGTCGAAGGACTCGCCGTGACGATTGAAGGCGCGGTGGTCGTCCGCCTCGAACGTCGAGGCGCGGCTGAGCTTGCCGGTAAGCAGGCCGGACGCCAGCGGCACCCGGGCCAGGACGCCGACGTCACGCCGGGCCGCCTCGGCCAGGAAGGAGTCGGCGGGCCGCTGACGGACGATGTTGAAGATGAGCTGGACGCTGGCGACGCCCGGGTACTCGATGGCCTTGAGGGCCTCCTCGACCTTCTCGACGCTGACGCCGTAGTGGGCGATGGCCCCGCTGGCCACGAGATCGTCGAGGGCCGCGAAGAGCTCGGGGTGGTAGTACACGTCGGTCGGCGGGCAGTGCAGCTGGACGAGGTCGAGCCGGTCCACGCCCAGGTTCTCGCGGCTGCGGTCGATCCAGGGCGCGAAGGCCTCCGGGCGGTAGTTGGCCACGGTCTGCTCGACCCGGCGGCCCATCTTCGTGGCCACGATGATCCGCTCGCCCGACCGCTCGCGCAGGAGCCGGCCGATGAGCTGCTCGCTGTGGCCGTCGCCGTAGACGTCGGCGGTGTCGATGAGGTTGGTGCCGGCGTCGACGGCCGCGTGCAGGGCGCGCATGGCCTCGTCGTCATCGATCCGGCCCCAGCTGCCGCCGATGGCCCAGGCCCCGAACCCGATGGCACTGACCTCGTAACCCGTCTTACCCAATCGTCGGTACTGCACGTCGTCTCCTCTCGAGCCAAGGCTAGCGCAGCGCGGGCCTGCGCCACGGGCCAGCTCGGATGACGTCCTGGCCTACCATTTGCGCTGCCATGCCTGAGAAGACCGTCGCGCAGAAGCTCCTCATCAAGCCCACCGCCACGCTCTGGATCTCCTCGGACGAGCACCTCACGCGGCTCGGCCCGCTGCCCGAGGGCGTCTCGCGCGTAGCGACGCCCAGCGAGGCCACCGCGGCCGTCCTCTTCGTGGCCGACGAAGCGTCCCTGCGCGGCGCCCTGGCCGCCAACGGCGCGGACCTCGCCCGCGTGCCCACCCTGTGGGTGGCCTACCCCAAGGGCGGCCGAGCGGACATCAACCGCGACACCCTGTGGCCGATCGTGGCCGAGCTCGGGCTGCGACCCATCACCCAGGTCGCCATCGACGACGTCTGGTCGGCGCTTCGCTTCCGCCAGCTGGCCGATGGAGAGGCGCAGTTCGCCGGCGGCCGCCGCTGATCACGCGGGAGGCGGCCGATGCCCCAGCATCGGCCTGTCCCCGGCGACCGGGCGACTGCGATCAGCAGCCACCTTGCTGCCTGAACGAAAGGAGAATCACGCCGTGACCACCTCACCACCTCGACCCCGGGGCCGCGCCGGATGCCATCGCCAAGCTCCGATCCTCGCTCGACAGCAGGGTCATCACGCCTGACGACGCCACGTACGGATCGGCCCGGGTCGTCCTGTCCGGGGCCATCGATCGGCGGCCCGCGGCCATCGTCCGGGTCAGCGGGCCTGACGACGTCGCCCGGGTCATCGACGGTCGCGCGCACGTTCGGGCTCGAGCTCGCTGTCAGGAGCGGCGGGCACTCGGCGGCCGGCCACAGCACGACCGACGGTGGGCTCGTCATCGACCTCCGTGACCTGGCGGCAGTGGAGATCGACCCTGGGCAGCGTACGGCGTGGGTGCAGACCGGTCAGACGGCGGGTGGCTTCACGACGCTGGCAGCCCAGCATGATCTCGCCGTGGGGTTCGGGGACACCGGGTCGGTGGGCATCGGCGGCATCACCCTCGGCGGGGGTGTGGGCTACCTCTCGCGCAAGCACGGCCTGACCATCGACTCGCTGCTGGCGGCCGAGGTGGTCACGGCCGATGGGAGCACCCTGCGCGTCGACGAAGGCTCGCATCCCGACCTCTTCTGGGCCATCCGCGGCGGTGGCGGCAACTTCGGCGTCGCGACGCGCTTCCAATTCCGGCTGCATCCTCTGCCCGAGGTGACCGGCGGCATGCTCATCCTGCCCGCGACGCCGGAGACGGTGGCGGGCTTCATCGCCGCGGCCGAGGCCGCCAGCGACGAGCTGGGAACCATCGCCAACGTCATGAACTGCCCGCCGATGCCCTTCGTGCCCGAGGAGCACCACGGCGAGCTCGTCATCATGGGCATGATCTGCCATGCGGGCGACCGGGCCGATGGGGAGCGTGCTGTCGCGCCCTTCCGCGAGCTGGCGCCGCCGCTGGCGGACATGGTCGCGGTGCAGCCCTACCCGGGCATGTACCCGCCCGATGATCCCGAGTACCGCCCCACCGCGGCATCCCTCACCTCATTCACGGATCGCATCGGCATCGAGGAGGCCAGGCTCATCCTCGATCGGCTGGCCGCCTCCGATGCGTCGATGCGGGTGGTCCAGCTGCGCGTCCTCGGCGGCGCCATCGCTCGCGTGCCGGTCGAGGCGACCGCGTACGCGCATCGGCATAGCAGGATCATGGTCAATGTGGCCGCGTTCTACGCCGGCGAGGATGATCGGCCGGCCCGGGAGGCATGGGTCGAGGAGCTCTCCGGCGCGCTCCACCAGGGAGACGACGGGGCCTACGTGAACTTCCTCGGAGACGAGGGCGAAGCGCGCCTCCGGGCTGCCTATCCGGGGGCCACCTGGGATCGGCTGGCCGCCGTGAAGGCCCGTTATGACCCCGACAACGTCTTCCGGCTGAACCAGAACGTGCCACCCGCCGCAGGCGGCGACCCGCGCTGACCATCGAGCGTGGCTGGAGGTGCCTGCGATGAGTGAGCGCATCGTCATCCTCGGCGGGGGCTTCGCCGGCGTGTCCACCGCGCAGGAGCTGGCGAGGGAGCTTCGACGCGAGGGGAGGTTGGCCCGCGGGCCGCGAGATGGGGGCGTCTCGATCACGCTGATCAACCGCGACAACTACTTCGTGTTCCAGCCGCTGCTGGCCGACGTCATCTCCGGCGCGATCGAGACCACCCACGTCGTCGTCCCACTGCGACGGATGCTGCGCGGTGTCGAGGTGGAGGTCGGGCATGTCGAACACATCGACCGCGCCCGCAGGCGCGTCACCGTGCGCCGGCGGCAGAGCGGTCAGTCCTTCGACGTCGACTACGACGCGCTCGTCGTCGCGCTGGGCAGCATCACCGACTTCCGTGCCGTGCCCGGCATGGCTGAGCACGCCCTCGGCGTGCGAACGCTTGGTGACGCCTTCTACCTACGGAATCGAGCCCTGGCGATGCTCGAGGAGGCCGCGGCCGAGCCCGATGACGACCGCCGCGGTCCTCTGTTGACGTTCGTCGTCGTCGGAGGCGGCTCGACGGGCGTCGAGGTGGCAGCCGAGCTCGAGAACCTGCTGCGCACCGCGCACCGGACGTTCACGACGCTGCCGAGACCGGAGGTCGTCCTCGTCCATGGCCGGCCCTATCGTCCTGCCCGAGTTCGGCGAGCGGCTGGGCCGCTACGCCACGAGGAAGCTGTCCGACGCTGGTGTCCGACTGCTCCTCGGCCGCCGTTTGACGCGGGTCGAAGCCGATCGCGTGGAGCTCGACGATGGCAGCGTGATTCGTACCGCCACGGTCATCAGCACCGTCGGCAACGCACCTAACCCGGTGCTGGCGAGCCTCGGTGGTGCCTCCGGCGCGCACGGCTGGATCGAGCCCGATGCCACGTTCGCCGTGCCCGGGCTCGAGCGCGTGTGGGCGCTCGGCGATTGCGCCTCGATCATCGATCCCAGGACGGGTCGACCGATGCCGGCCACCGCGCAGCACGCGGTCCGGGAGGGTCCGCACGCGGCGCGGAACATCCTCGCGGTCCTGGCCGGCGCCAGTCCGAAACCGTTCGACTACAGCCAGCAAGGCATGCTCGTCTCGCTCGGCCGCTTTCGCGGGGTCGGCGAGATCCGCGGCATCAAGATCTCCGGCTTCATCGCCTGGTTCCTGTGGCGCACCTACTACCTGCTCCGCCTCCCGAGCATCGAACGGCGGCTGCGCGTCGCGCTCGACTGGACCCTGGAGCTCTTCCTCGCCCATGACGTCGTCGAGATCAACATGCGCCGGACACGGACACGCCCGGGCGAGTCGGTCGGCGAGGTTGCGGGCGAGCCGGTCTCGGTGGGTGCCCGACCGGATGCGACCGACGAGATCGTGCTGTGAGCGCGCGCCAGACGATCATCCGGCTCGCCGCTACGGCTGACGCAGCATCGCCGCGAGCTTGCCCACGGTGTTCCAGTTGCGGTCGGTCGCCGTTCCCGTGTGCGATCTGAGCTTGCGGCCGAGCCGCTCCGACGTCTTCGAGCCGGACATGCCGCGTCGGTAGGGCCGCTGAGATGGCGGCGCCAAGCAGCGCGACGAACGCGGCGCTGGCCCGAGAGGCGTCTGACTGGGCGCGTCGTGCCGGCATACCCTCATTCTCGCCCATCCCGCACGTGACACTGCCCGAGGAGGCTCGCCATCTCTGATCGCCGCATCGTGCTCGCTGCTGCGCCGCTGGCCCTGGCCATCGGCGTCTTCGGCGTGGTCTTCGGAGCGGCCGCGAGCGCAGAGCACGGGGCCCTCCTGACCGTGGCCATGTCGCTCCTGGTGTTCTCGGGCGCGGTGCAGTTCGCCGTGGTCGGATCGCTGACCAGCGGCGCCACGCTGGCCGCCGTGCTGCTCACCGTGGTGGCACTCAACGCGCGCAACCTCGTCCTCGGTGCAGCGCTGCGGCCCCGCCTCGGCGGCTCGCGCGTCCGCCGCGCCCTGATGGGCTGGTTCCTCACCGACGAGAGCTTCGGCCTGGCCGTCGCCTCGGGCGTCCGTGCCGCACGGGTCCTCGTCATCAGCGGCGCCCTGTTCTACGTGGCGTGGCAGGTCGGCACGATCCTTGGCGTCGGCGGCGCGCAGGCCCTCGGGCTGGCGGACGTCGCGGCGGCCGTCTTTCCGGTCCTCTTCATCGGCCTGGCGGCCATCACAGCAAGCGGCAGGACCGGTGCGATCCGGGCCATCACCGCGGCGGCGATCGTCGTCGTGGGCACCATCCTGGTCCCTGGCCTGCATCCCTTCCTGCCCATCGTCGCGGCGCTGCTGGCGGCCCTCCCGGGCCCTGTCTCCCGATGAGCCTCGAGCTCATCCTGGTCGTGGCCGCCATCACGTACGCGAGCCGCGCCATCGGACTGGCCGCTCTGCCGGACCTGCCACCGCGCGTGGTGGCGATCCTCGACCGCATGCCTTCGGCCTTGTTCGCGGGTCTGGCCATGCAGGCGCTGGTCGTGCCCGGACCTGCGATCGCCGCGATCCCGGTCCTTGCCGCGGCCGCGGGCGCGCTGCTCGTCACTCCGCTGCGTTCGTTGCCGGCCTGCCTCCTGGCCGGCATCGCCGCCTACGGTCTGGCGGCGATCCTGACCTGATGGGCTACGCTCGGGCGAGCATGGACCCGAGCCGGACGTTCAGCCGCCACGACGTCGTCACGGGCGCGCCCCCGAACTCGGTGAGCGCGCAGCCGGCCGGGCCCGTCGGACCCCCGGACCCTGCCCATGCTTCCGGACCCCCGACCCGTCGGCGCGCCACCCGCCTTTCACGTCCTCGTCAAGCCCAGCGGCGCCATCTGCAACCTGGACTGCACGTACTGCTTCTTCCTCTCGAAGGAGGCCCTCTATCCGGGCAGCCGATTCCGGATGGACGGCGACCTGCTCGACCAGTACGTCCGGCAGCTCCTCGAGTCGCACCTCACCGAGCGCGTGGCCATCGCCTGGCAGGGCGGCGAGCCGACGCTCATGGGCCTCGACTTCTTCCACGAGCTCATGGCGCTCGTGGAGCGTCATCGCCGGCCAGGCCAGGTCATCGAGCACACCATCCAGACGAACGGCACCCTGCTCGACGAGGAGTGGGCGGCATTCTTCGCGGAGCACGGCTTCCTGGTCGGGCTCTCGATGGACGGACCGCCTGACATCCACGACGCCCAGCGCGTCGACAAGGGCGGCAAGCCCACCCACGCCAGGGTCATGCGGGCCGCGCAGCTGCTCGACGCGGCGCGAGCCGACTTCAACATCCTCTGCACCGTCCACGCCCTCAATGGCGACCGCGGACGCGAGGTCTACCGCTTCTTCCGCGACGAGGTGGGAGCGCGCTTCATCCAGTTCATCCCCATCATCGAGCGCGCCACGCCGGAGCTCATCGAGATCGCCGAGGCCGGCTGGGGCAGCCACGTCGAAGGCCGCCCGCTCTATACGCAGTCAGGCGACCTGGTGACCTCCCGGTCGATCGCGCCGGAGCAGTGGGGCCGCTTCCTCATCGACGTCTTCGAGGAATGGGTCCGGCGTGACGTGGGCAACGTCTTCGTCCAGATGTTCGATGTCACCCTGGCGAACTTCGCGGGCGCGCCCCCGGGTCTCTGCATCCACAGCGAGACCTGCGGCGGTGCACTGGCCATGGAGCACAACGGAGATCTCTACAGCTGTGACCATTTCGTCGAGCCGGCCCACCGACTCGGGAACATCCGCGAGACGCACCTGCTTGACCTGGTGGCCTCGCCCCAGCAGCGACGCTTCGGCCTGGACAAGCGCGATCGGCTGCCCCGCTTCTGCCGCGAATGCGACGTCCGATTCGCCTGCCACGGCGGCTGCCCCAAGGACCGCTTCCGCACCGACCCCTACGGAGAGCCCGGGCTCAACTACCTCTGTCCCGGCTACAAGTCCTTCTTCGGCCACGTCACCTCGCCGATGCGCCGGATGGAGGCCTTCCTGCGCGCCGGCCGGCCGGCCGCCGAGATGATGCGTGTCTACGCGTCCGAGGATGCGGCACGGGGCCGCAACGATGCCTGCACCTGCGGCAGCGGCCGCAAGTTCAAGGGCTGTCACGGCGATGCGCCGCTGCCCACCGCGGAGAACCTCGAGGCTGCCATCCGCGCGCTGAGCTGACCTCGGCGCACGCGAGATCCTCGGCGCTCAGCCGGCTGACTCGTCCAGGCCGCCGCCCGCCGCGTGCGCCAGCGCGTCCTCGATCGACGCGCGCAGCTCGTCCTCGCCGACGACGCCCTCGAACTTGGCGAATACGTCGCCAGCGGCGTCGACGACGAAGAGGTACGGCTCCACCGGGATGCCGTAGTCGAGGACTGCCTGGACGGGCTGGAGCTGGCCGTCGGCGTCGAGCGTGGGCTGGAGCCCGTTCGCCGTCATGTGCAGCTCGTAGGGCTCGACGTTGACGAAGCCGATGCGGTCTGCGTAGTCGATGGCCACGGACTTCACGAGGTCGACGGTGGGACCGCAGTAGCCCGTCTGGCAGAAGGAGGGTGTCGCGAAGAAGACGAGTGACGGCAGCCCGGCGGTGACGACCTCGGCCACCGTGCGCTCGTAGGCGCCCGGGAACGGATCGGGGTCGGTGGAGATGAGGCGCAGCTCATCGAGCGACCTCGCGGTGGGGCTGTCCGAACGTGGCGCGGGCTGTCCGACCGCGGGCGTCGTCCCAGAAGCATGGACCTCGAAGCGCATCCGCTCGGCCGCCATCGAGCCATCGGCCAGGCGCGCCGTCACCTCGAGCCCCCACTCTCCGGCGCAGTCGAGGTCGACCGACGCCCGGTACATGCCTTGCCCCAGGGGTCGTCTCCAGGAAGGTGCCGGGGACCGTCGCCACGGGCGACTCGGGATCGCGCTCGAGGGCATAGACGCTGATGGTCGTCTCGACCTCGGGATCGGCCAGGACCTTGAAGTCGGTGTCGGTGACGTTGAAGAGGAGCCGATTGGGGCCCGTCGAGACGAGCGACGACACGAGCAGCGGGATGATGCGCGCCTCGTCGCCGCCCCCGATGGGCCAGTCCGGATGGTCCACTGCTGCCCCACCGCCGGGCGCGCATGCGATCTCGCCGGGACCTGCCGCGGCCTGCTCGATGGTGTCGACCGAAGGCCCCGCGGCGGCTTCTCCGGCCACATCCGGCACCTCATCGCCGACGCCGGTGGGCCCGGCGCACCCGGCCAGGACGACCGCAGCCAGGAGCGCCGCCGCAGCGCGAATGGCGCTGCATGCGTGTCGTCCACTCATCCACCACACGATAGCGCCGGTGGCGGGGAGGGCCTTCAGGGGCCTGCGGCGCGCGAGTTCAGGGTGCCGGGCACTCGGCCCGCAGCCCTACGCTTCGGGAGAGCCCTCTGGCTCCTCGGCGGCCGGCGAATCGGCCGCGCGCTTCGGCGGCGGAGACTCCGCCGGCAGGCCCTCGACGTCGCATTCGAGCGGCTCCGCCGGGTAGGCGGCCCAGATGTGCACCCGCCCACTGGGCAGGGCGACGATCTCGAACTCGCTCGCCCAGACCGGCATGTCGCTCGTGGTCCAGTGGTAGTCCGAGCTCCAGATGCACTCGCCGGCGCTATCAACGAACGGCTCCGTGGGGATGGACCCCTGGAACTCGGGAACCTCCACCGGGCTCTCACTCAGGATGCAGGACGCCCATTCCTGTGAAGAGCCATCCTCGGCCTCGATGCGGACGAGGTACGGGCAATCGGCGCGCATGAGCGCGCCGACGGGGCTGAGCGGGTCCGGGATGGGCGCCACCGCCAGGACGGTCTCGATGTCCTCGAGGACCTCGACCTGGCGATCCTGCGCCGTGGCCAGGGTTGGAACGAGCAGCGTGCCGAGGGTGGCTGCCAGCAACGGCAGCGCGCATCCGCGATCTCACGAGAGGGGTCCTCCTGAGCGGCGGACCCGGCAGCCGGGGGTCAGCGTCGTTCCGCGTGGGCCGAGTCTAGAGGCGAGGTCAAGGCGGGTGCGCCCCGCGTGTCGGGCGCTCCTCGCGTCTCAGCCCTCCGGAGGCGTCCGCCTCGTCATCGGACTCGTCAGCCGCCTCGCGATGCGCCAGCAGGAGGAAGGCGATGACGAGCAGGAAGGCGATGAGGGCCAGGAACGGCATGCTGATGAAGCCGAACTGCCGGAACCAGCACCTGAGCTGCAGGGGATGTCGACCGAGCACGCTCCCGTGGTCGAGATGCGGAACCACTCGAGGAGGTAGGTGGTAGACCGAGATGAAGGCACCGATGGACGCCAGCGGGATGGCATAGACGCGGATGCCGATGTCACGCCGCGCAGGCCGCGATGCCCAGCAGCAGGACGAGCGGGTACATGGCGATGCGCTGGTACCAGCACAGCGGGCAGGGGCGTAGTGGGCGATCTCTGAGTAGTAGAGGCTGCCGACCATGGCCAGCAGCGCGGGGATCAACGCCATGACAAGGGCGTACGGCGTGGCGCGCTCCCGCAGCCCCTCGAAGCCGTAGTGCGCTGCGTCCGAGAAGCGTGAGACCAGGACCATGACGCCGAGCCAGATGAGCGTGACGATGCCGACGATGGCCAGCACGCCATACAGGAAGTTGACCGACGCGAGACGTCCATCAGGCCGGGTCGATCGAGGACGCCGCGGGGCGGCGAGCACGGGTCAGCATCTGCGCATCATCATGCCCGATGGCGGGACACCGCCGCCTGGGGCTGGGCTCCCTGGCAAAGCGGCAGAGCGTCGGCACATCAACCCTCCGTCTGGGCCTTCAGGGGCGCTACGTCCCCGGTTCTGACGGTCGTCCGCGGCGGGGCCGTGGAGCGGCACGTCACGGAGCCCGAAGGCCGCGAGCGCCAGCGCCACGACCGTGACGATGAGGCTCAGCCAGAACGTATCGGCGATGGCGACCGAGAAGGCCTCGTAGACACCGATGATGACCTGGTCGACGATGCCCTGGAGCGGCGGCACAGCGGAGAGCTGGTCGGACAGGCTGACGCCGCCCACCTGGGTGATGTCCGCGCCGCCGCTGTTGGCGAAGTCGGCCACCATCGCGGCCGGACCGGCGGGGACCCCGGCCCCGACGAGGCTGGGCTCCAGCCGTGCTGCGAAGGACTCGGCGAAGAGCGTGCCCACGATGGCCAGCCCGATCGAGCCACCGATCTGCCGGAAGAACGTCAGGTTGCCGGTGGCGACGCCGAGCCGGCTGAAGGGGACCGAGGCCTGGACCACGATGGTGAAGACCGAGAGCGTGGGTCCGACACCCAGGCCGGTCACGAACATCCACGCCCACATCACGGGCAGGTCCGTCTCGGCGTGCAGGTTCGTGAAGAGGAACAGGCCCACTGCCATGACGGCCAGCGCGCCAGCGATGATCCAGCGGAAGCGGCCCGTGCGGCTCACCAGGATGCCCGCCACGATCGAGCTCGTGATGACGCCGGCCAGGAGGGGCAGGATGGCGAGGCCGGATTCGGTCGGGCTGATGCTCCGTACGAACTGGAACCAGCGGGGCAGGAAGATGATGGCGCCGAAGAACGCGATGGAGGCCAGGAAGGTGGCCGCGATGGTGACCGCGTAGTTGCGGTTGCGGAACAGCTCCAGGGGAACGATGGGCTCCGCCGCCCGCCGCTCGATGAGCAGGAAGATGGCTCCCGCGACGGCCGCGATGATGAGGTAGCCGCCCACCTCGAAGGCATCCCAGTCGGCCGACTGCTTGTTGGTCAGGCCGACGAGCAGGAACACGACCGCGACAGCGAAGACGACCGCGCCGAGGTAGTCGAGGTTCCGCGTCGGCGGCTCGCCGTGGACCGAGGGCAGGTAGCGGTAGGCGATGACGAGGGTGACGGCGCCGATGGGCAGGTTGACGAGGAAGATCCAGTGCCAGCTGGCGTTGTCCGTCAGCCAGCCGCCCAGCAGCGGGCCCACCACCGAGGCGATGCCGAAGACGGCCCCGAAGAGCCCCTGGTAGCGGCCCCGCTCCCGCGGCGTGAAGAGGTCGCCGATGATCGCCAGTGAGATCGGGAAGATGGCGCCCGCGCCGACGCCCTGGACGCCCCGGAAGACGATGAGGCTCTCCATCGACCAGGAGATGGCCGAAAGGGCCGACCCGAGCAGGAACACGCTGACGCCGAAGAGCAGCATGAGCCGCCTGCCGTAGATGTCCGAGAGCTTGCCGTAGAAGACACCCGTGATGGTGGCTGTCAGCAGGTAGCTCGTGACGACCCAGGTGTAGAGCTCGTTCGTGCCGCCGAGCTCGCCCACGATCCGCGGCAGCGCCACGCCCACGATGGTCTGATCGAGGGCCGACAGGAAGACGACGAGCAGGACCGCGAAGAGGATCTCCATCTTGCGCCGCTGTGGGAGCTGCAGCGCGGGATCGAGCTCCTCGAGGGTGGCTTCAGGGACAGGGGCTGTCAGGGGAGGGTCCTCCTTCGGGGTCGAGGGGCGCGGTGGTCAGTATGCCCGTACTCGGCCCATCGGGACGTGGCGACGCCCGGGCGAGGGTCGCCCGGGCGCGCTTCGATCGAGGGTGGGCGGGCGCGTGACCGCGCCGGCGGTCAGGCTGTGGCGACTCGCTCAGGCTCCTTGGCCATGCCGGCCCAGAGGAGGCCGGCACCGAGGATGATGAACGCCAGCCCCACAGCGGCGGCCCCGCCCGCGACGCCGAGGCCCAGCTGTAACGTCGACGCGGTGGTGGCGCCGACGCCGAGCTCGGCGAAGAGGCCATGCACCAGGCCGCTCCAGGCCTGATCGCGGACCGGGCCCTCGAGCGGGTGCGTGCGGTCGAGCTGGGAGTAGTAGCGGCCGGCGACCGGGACCAGGTACGTGCCCGGCTGGAAGACGGCATCGACCTTCTCGGTGGCCGGGTCCCATTCGCCGCCGGTGTAGACCGGCGCATCGGCAGCCACGACGTCGTCGCCGTCGGCGTCGTACTGCACGGGCTCGGTCAGCACGACGGTCTGCGTGCCGTCGAGGGTGTGATGGGCGATGGTGGCCATCTGGTACATGTACTCGGTCGCCGTATCCGTGATCGGGTCATTCGGGTCCAGCTCGCCCTGCTCGACCGGCCACTTCCAGTCGTCCTTGAGGAGAGCCATGATGGCATCCGCCCCCTCCGTGGTGCCGCGATCAACGAGCTGGCCCTCGTCGTTGTAGCTCAGGGCGACGGCCTGGGCGGCACTGAAGCCCTTCCAGAGCCGCCGCCCCGTTCTGGACCTTGAGGTACGCATACCCGCCGGCGGCGAGCGATACGAACCCGATGACCAGCAGGATCGACCCCCGTGATGCGTAGCCGTGATGCCATACGTGCTGTCCTCTCTTGATGCGTCTACGAGCCCGCCCTCTCGATGACGAGTACCTGGGCGATGATCGAATGCATTATCTCTGGCTGATACTTTCCGCATCCATGCCATGCGTCCCTTGTCGTGGGGCTGGATGGCATGCCATGAAGCACGCTCGGGCGATGCCGTGCCAGTCCGGACGTGGAACCTGCGGGACGACGTCGAGGGTCAGCGGGCCCTTCGGCGGCAGGCCGATACGCGGGAGCGCTCCGCCCCCGCGGTCAGGGTCCCGGGCGCAGGGTCAGCCCTGCGGCTCGGCGTAGGGCGGCTCTTCGCCCGGCAGGATGAGGCCGCTGAAGACGTATGGCGCCTGGCTCCAGTCGATGGTGAGGTACGCGGTGAGACCCTCGTACTCGCCCTCGCCGTTGAACACCAGGGTGTGCCGATCGCCGTCGCTGATCGGCTGCTCCGCGGCGCGCGACGCCTCGCACAGCCAGCTGCCGCCCTCGTTGACGATGCTGTACAGCGCAGCATCGCTGGCGGCCGGATCGACCGGTATCCTCCTGCGGCTCCTCGTAGAGCTGCCAGCGGCCGCTGTACGTCGCCTCGCCGGAGAGCCGCGGATCGCTGGCCGCCCACTCATGGACACTCACGACGGGCAAGGCATCGGTGGCGGCGGCGTCCGCATCGCAGTCGAGCGTCCCGGTAACCACGATCGGGGCGCCCGCGGCGGCGGGCTCCTCGGTCTCCTGGGCCAGCGACGGCGCTGCCTCCGAGCAGCAGGAGCAGCAGGGTCCCGACTAGGGACAGGCGCATGGTTCTCATCGGACAGCCCTCCGTGGCTGTGCGCTGGCCGGTTTCGCGGGGCCTGCCACGGCTCGTGCGGCCAGTGTGCGCGGGCCATGCCCCCAGCCCTTTGTGCCACTGTCCTCGTGGGCGTCAGCGACTCCAAGGGCCATCGGAGGGGTCGCGGTGGGAGCCATCCGGCCCCCTTCGGAGCCCAGGGGAGCCCAGGAGTCGACGGCCTGTCGTGCTGGCCCGCCCGTAATCGAATCGAAAGCCAGGTCCCTCTAGCCTCACTGCCGACATCGAACGCAAACAGAGAAACGCCATGCATCTCACCTTCGGCCGGCGCCCGCCGAGCCCTGGCCTGACAGTCGGAGTCGGACGATGAGCAAGCTCCTCACCTGGGTCGTAGTGGCCGCGCTCCTGGCCGTCGGGGTCGGGGCCGTCTATGTCTCCACCGCAGGCCAGGGCGGCGCCTCCGCAGCCACGAACTCCTACCTCACCCAGGCCGCAGCGCTCGGCACGGTGACGCGCAGCGCCGCGGCCACCGGCACGATCGCGGCGGCGGACTCCTACAGCCTCGACTTCGGCGTGGAGCCGCGTCTCTCGGGCAGCACCGGCAGCACCGCCAGCGCCAACACGTGGGTCGTCGACGAGATCCTCGTGGCCGTGGGGGACCGGGTCGCTGCGGGCCAGGTGCTCGCTCGCGCCGACACCACGGACCTCAAGGACCAGAAGGCCGATCTCCAGGACAGCCTGGAGGTGGCGCAGCTCTCCGCCAGCCAGGCCAAGGAGTCCCTCACCGACGCGGCCACCGAGACGCGTCGCCAGCTCGTGGACGCGGACTCAGCGGTCAAGGTCGCGCGGCTGAACCTGACGGCCGCCCAGGAGCAGTACCAGGACGCCTCCAGCGGAAGCCCGAAGCGACAGGCCCGCATCGCCCTCATCGGCGCTCGTGACCAGCTGCGCTCGGCCCTCCGCACCCGCTCGGACCTGGAGGAGCAGCTCAAGGGCGGCTTCCCGGACCAGACCATCGCGCTTCGCGAAGCTGAGGCGCAGGTGCGCGACCTCGAATCGCAGATCGCGGACCTCGATACGCAGCTCGCGCTCGCCGAGCTCGTGGCGCCCGTCGATGGCACCGTCTCCTCGATCGGCATCGTCGAGGGCCTGGCGGCCCCGGCGAGCGACGCCCTCGTCCTCGAGAGTGCCAGCCTGGAGGTGGACGCTGATGTCGTGGAGGCCGACATCAGCTCGCTCGCCGTGGGCCAGCCGGCCCTGGTGAGCATCGACGCGCTGGACATCGAGGTGCCCGGCACGGTCACCTCGGTGGCGCCGGTCGCGACCGCGGCCAGCGGCAGCGTCGTCACGTTCCCCGTCACCGTCACGCTCGACGACGCGCCGGAGACCATCCGGCCGGGCATGAGCAGCGACGTGGAGATCACCATCGCCGAAGCCGCGGATGTCGTCGTGGTGCCCCTCACGGCGGTCACGTCGAGCCCGGCCGGTGTCATCGTGAGGGTCCTCGGCAGCGACGGCAGCGTCGAGGCACGCCCCGTCACCGTCGGCCTCGCCAGCGAGACGATGGCCGAGATCCAGTCCGGCGTGGCGGTCGGCGACGAGGTCGTCGTGGGCACCAACGCCGAGCGGACCGCCTCCGGGGAGGAGAGCGCCGCTGGCGAGCCCCGTGGCGGCTTCGGCCCGGGCGGCTTCCAGGGCCTCGCGGGCGGCGGTGGACCACAATTCGTGATCCCCGAGCGAGAGCAGCAGCCATGATGCCGCCTCCCATCATCGACCTGCGCAGCGTCACCCGCGTCTACGACACCGGTCGCATCCAGGTGCACGCGCTCGCCGGGCGTGGACATCCAGGTGCGCCGAGGGCGAGTTCGTGGCCATCGTCGGTCCCTCCGGGTCGGGCAAGTCGACGCTCATGAACGTCCTCGGCTGCCTCGACCGGCCGACGTCCGGCACCTACCACCTGGCCGGCACCGATGTGGGCGGTCTCGACGACGACGGCCTGGCCGCGCTGCGCAGCCGGCGCATCGGCTTCGTCTTCCAGTCCTACAACCTGCTGCCGCGGACGACGGCCCTCGAGAACGTGGCCACGCCCGCTCATGTACCAGGGCGTCGCCGCCGGGCGACGCGCCGCAGACTCGCCGCCGATGCGCTGGCCCGCCTGGGCCTGGGCGACCGCCTGGACCACGAGCCGACCGAGCTCTCGGGCGGGCAGCAGCAGCGCGTGGCCGTGGCCCGCGCCCTCGTCACGAACCCGGCGCTCATCCTCGCCGACGAGCCCACCGGCAACCTCGACAGCGCACTCCGGCGCCGAGGTCATGGCCCTCTTCCACGAGCTGCACCGCGCCGGCCGCACCATCGTCCTCATCACGCACGAGGCCGACGTCGCCGGCCAGGCGTCGCGCCAGGTCCACATCCGCGACGGGCGGGTCGCGGCATGAAGGCCAGGGACCTCATCTCGCTCTGCGCTGGGCCGCCTCGGCACGAGCCGCCTGCGCACGGCGCTCACCATGCTCGGCGTCATCATCGGCGTGGCCTCGGTCGTGGCGCTCGTCGCCGTCGGCCAGGGCTCGACGGCGAACATCACCGACCGCCTGGCCGGCCTGGGCACCAACCTGCTCACCATCAACCCGGGTTCCGCGCAGCACGGCCGGCACCTTCGGGGCCGCCGGGTCCGCCGAGATCGCTGACGCTCGAGGACGCCGAGGCACTCGACGGCCTCGCCGCCCTGGCCGGCGTGGCCCCCGAGATCTCCACCTCGCAGCTCGTACGTCGCCGGCGATGCCAACACCACGACGACGATCCTGGGCACCACGGCCGACTACCCGTCGGTGCGCAGCTACGACGCTCTGGCAGGGCTCCGGGCTGACGGACCTCTCCGTCGACGACGAGCTGCGCATCGCGGTGCTGGGCGCCACGACCGCGGACGACCTGGGCCTCGACGCGTCGAGCGTGGGCGAGCAGATCAAGATCGGGGGCCTGCCCTTCGTCGTCGCGGGCATCCTCCAGGCCAAGGGCGGCTCGGGATTCCAGGACCCCGACGACCAGGTGCTCATCCCGGTCACGACGCTGCAGAAGCACTTCTCCGGCTCGGACGCCGTGCGCACCATCGCCGTCAGCGCGGCCTCGGCCGACGGCATCGAGGAGGCCAAGACGGCCATCAGCGCGCTCCTGCGCGAGCAGCACGGCTGGGCGCGACCGAGGATGACGACTTCCAGATCCTCGACCAGGCCCAGCTGCTCGAGACGGCCTCCGCGGTGAGCGACACGCTGACGCTCATGCTGGCCGGCATCGCCTCGATCTCGCTCATCGTGGGCGGCATCGGGATCATGAACATCATGCTCGTCTCGGTCCGCGAGCGGACCCGCGAGATCGGCATCCGCAAGTCCATCGGGGCGCGCAGCCGCGACATCCTGTCGCAGTTCCTCGTCGAGTCGGTCACGCTCAGCCTTGTCGGCGGCCTCGTGGGCGTGCGTCTTCGGCGCTGGTCGCCACCTTCGCCATCTCCTCCTTCGCCGGCTGGGACGTCTCGCTCGAGCCCGCGCACCATCGCCATCGCCGTCGGCTTCAGCGTGGCCATCGGCGTCATCTTCGGCGTCTGGCCGGCACGCCAGGCCGCCCGCCTCGACCCCATCGCCGCCCTGCGCTACGAATGACAGCCGCCGACCACCGCATCCTGGCTGCACCCTCACGAGGACCCGACATGACCTACCCCAGCGATCCCCGCCTTCCATTCCCGCCGGCGTCCGGCCGCCAGTCCGCGGCCGACCAGAACGCGCCATATGCTCTCCCGGCCGCCCAGCCAGCTCCTTGGACGGCGCCGCCCACCTCTCAGGGGCCCTGGTCGCCCCCGGTCCCGCCGGTGCCGGCGGGGCCCGAGCCGTGTGCGCGTCCCGTACGCCCCGTCGTCGCTTCCGCTCACGACCGTGGTCCAGGCGCCGCCGGAGCGACGGTCCAGGGGCTCACGGGCGAGCACGGTGGCACTGCTGCGTGGCCACCCTCGTGGCCACGGGCGGCGTGTCGTTCGCCATCGGTCGCTGGAGCACCGGCGAGGCCGGCAGCGGGAGCCCGGCGATCGCCGCCGGACCGGCGATCGAGTTCGCCGCCGCGGGCGCGGGAGGCATCCCGGACTCGCTCCCCGACGCCGCGCCGCCGGGCGGGCACGCCACGGACCACCGCCGCGTCGGACACCCGGCGTCGCGGCGGGCTCGCCGCCGCAGCCTGCGGCTGGCCGACGCCGCCGGCGAGGACCTTCCCGGGCTCGTCGAGCAGGCACCGTCCGCAGGTGATGGACCCTCCTCGGGCGATGGGCCGCCGGCCGGAGGCTTCGGTGACCTCGGTGGCTTCCCTGGCTTCGGCCGCGGCATGCGAGGGCAGGATCAGTGCCGTCGACGACGGGCAGCTGACCATCGAGTCGTCGGACGGCACGAGCAGCACGGTCCTCGTCGACGCCGGCACGGACGGTCCTGCGCCGGGAGGTCGGCGGCATCGACGCTCTCGAGGTCGGCGACATCCGTGCGGATCGTCCGCGTGGCGTCGGAGGCGGGGCCCCGCGGCGCGCTGGCGCCCACGGGCGACGCTGCCACGAGCGGCGATGCGGGCGAGCTCGCGGCGTCCCAGGTCGTGGTGTTGGAGAGCGGCGGCGCCTGACCCGCGGTGGCGCCTGACCCGCGGTGGCGCCGTCGAAGGTGGCAGGATGAGCCGGTCGCTCCAGGAGGATCAACATGCGGGTGCTCGTCGCCGAGGATGAGCCGGGGCTCCGCGACGTCATCGTCCTCGGGCTGGCCGACGCGGGCTACCGGTCGATGCGGTCGGACGGGGCGACGAGGCCATCGACCAGCTGCGCTGCTACGAGTACGACGTGGCCGTCATCGACTGGCGCATGCCGGGGCGTGACCGGCGTCGAGGTGGTGCGCTGGGCGCGCCGGCCACGACCGGCCCACGGCCGTGCTCATGCTCACCGCACGCGACACCGTGAGCGACCGGGTCGAGGGCCTCGACGCGGGCGCCGACGACTACCTCGTCAAGCCCTTCGAGTTCAGCGAGCTGCTGGCTCGCATCCGCGCCCTGCAGCGGCGGCCCGCGGGGCGTCGACGGGCCGGTCCTGCAGCCAGGGCCGCGTGGCGCTCGACCCGGCCCGGCGCGTCGTCACCGTGGCGGGCCGGGAGGTCGCCCTGACGCCCACGGAGTACCTCGTCCTCGAGGTGCTCATGCGCCGCGCGCCGGCGGTCGTGGAGCGCAAGGCCATCGCCGAGCACGCCTGGGCCGACGAGACCGACCCCATCGGCACGAACGCCATCGACGTCCAGATGAGCCGCCTGCGCGCCAAGCTCGTGGGCGGCGAGGTCCGCATCGTGGCCGTGCGCGGCAGTGGCTATCGCCTCGAGCCGGCATGACCGGCGTCGGCTCGCAGGTCGCTCGACAGGCCACGCGCGTGGCCCTCGTGGGCGACGCGGCTCGTGGCGCCTCTGTACGCGGTGGTCCCATCGCCGTCGTCGCCTGGATGACGGTGAACCTCACGGCCCAGGTCGATGCGCGTCTCGAGCGAGCCATCGCCTTCGAGACCGCGGCCGACATGTCGCGGCGTTGCGCACCGCCGCGCGACCTGCCGGAGCGACGCTCCCGGACGAGCCGCCGCTGCCCGAGTCCGGGCCTCCGGGAGCTTCCCGTTCGGGCGCGAGCGCGTCACCTGGCAGATCGCCGCCGACGGTACCGTGACAACGGAGCGCGACGACCTGGCGCTGCCCAGAGCGCCACCATCGACGTCAGCGCCCCGGAGACCATCGACATCGCCGGCACGCGCCTCCGGGTGCCGGGTGTCGACGCGAACGACGGGCACATCGTCGTCGGGCGAGTCGATGGAACCGGTCGACGACGCGGTCAGGACCAGGTCATCCTGGGCATGCTGGCCATCGCGCCCGTCCTCCTGCTGGCGGTCTTCCTCGGCTCGCTCGCCGTCGGACGCCGCGTGGCCATGCCCATCGAGCGCGCTCGCCAGCGCCAGCTCGCCTTCACGGCGGATGCGTCGCACGAGCTGCGCACGCCGCTCTCGGTCATCGAGGCCAACGCCAGCCTGGCCCTGGCCGCGCGAGCGGGACGAGGCCTGGTATCGCGGAACCTTCGAGCGCGTGCACGACGAGTCGCGGCGCATGCGCGGCCTCATCGAGGAGCTTCTCTGGCTGGCTCGCTTCGACGCGCTGCAGCGCTCGCCAGGCGATCAGGAGCCGGTGGACCTGGGGCTGCTCGTCGAGCAGGCGGCCGACCGGTTCGCGGCGGTCGCCGAGGCCCGCTCGCTCTCGCTCGAGGTCCGCATCGAAGCGCCGGGCGTGACCGTCTCGGCGTCGCCCGAGTGGCTCGACCGGCTCGTCGGCGTGCTGCTCGACAACGCCTGCCGCTACGCACCGGACGGTGGGCAGGTCGCAGGCCAGCGTGTCACGCAGCGATCGGCCGCGTGACCTCGCCGTCGAGGACAGCGGTCCGGGCATCCCCGAGGAGCGACGCGGACACATCTTCGACCGCTTCCACCGCGAGACGGACGAGCCTGGTGGCGCCGGGCTGGGCCTTGCCATCGCCGACGCTGTCGTCCGTGCCACCGGCGGCCGGTGGCGAGTGGGCACCTCATCGCTCGGTGGTGCCAGCATGTCGGTCAGCTGGTCGTCACACGATCCGGGCTGACGTTCGGCGCATCGGGCCGCGTGCCGGGCGGGGAGCTTGGCGATCAGCCCTTGACCGCTCCGCCCACCCCTGCGCCGCTCAGGAAGAGCCGCTGGAGCAGCACGAAGATGACGATGGGGATGAGGGTCGAGATAGCCAGCGCGGCCATGAAGACGTCGAGCTCGGTGGCCCGCTGCAGGTTGGGCAGCCGCACCGAGAGCGGCTGGACCGCCGGGTCGGGCAGCACCAGGAGCGGCCAGAGGTAGTCCTTCCAGGTGGCGATGATGGCGAAGACCGAGACGACCCCGAGGATCGGCTTCGACATCGGCAGGACGATCGACCAGAAGAGCCGGAAGGGCCCAGCGCCATCGGTGCGCGCCGCCTCGAAGACCTCGCGTGGCAGGTTGTCGAAGAAGCGCTTCACGAGGATGACATTGAAGGCGGAAGCGCCCGCCGGCAGCCAGACCGCCCAGAAGCTGTTGATGAGCGACTGCTCGTAGAAGGGCGGGTGGAGGATGGTCAGGTAGAGGGGCACGAGGAGCACGACCGCCGGCACGAAGAGGGTCATGAGCACGAGCGCGGTGAGGATGGGCCCGTAGCGCGGACGCAGGACGGACAGGGCATAGCCGGCCGTGGTGGCGACGACGATCTGGACGAACCATGCCCCGAGGGCGATGACGACCGTGTTCAGGAAGTACTGGTCGATGTGGACCCGGTTCCAGGCCGTCGCGAGGTTCTCGATGTCGATGCCGTTGGGCCACAGGGCCATGGGGGTGCGCAGCGTGTCCTGTGTGGGGGTCACGGCCGACTTGGCCAGCCAGACGAGGGGTCCCAGGCCGACGATGACGAGGATGATGAGCATGAAGAGATGGACGATGCGCAGGCCGAAGCGCGTGCCGGGTCGCTGCCAGTCGGAATTCGGAGACAAGGCCGCGCTCCGCGCGGCCCTCGGACGGGCCGACTCGCCCTCGTCCCCGTCGCAGGAGCCTCATCAGCTGGCCCACGATCGCGTCAGCCGGAAGTAGACGGCCGAGAAGATGGCCAGGAACACGGCCAGCATGAGGCTGAGCGCGGTCGCCGATCCGTAGTCCCCGCCGAGGCTGTTCTGGAAGGCGTACTTGTAGATGAGCAGCAGCACCGTCATGGTGGCGTTGGCCGGGCCGCCGGCGGTGAAGAGGAAGGGCTCGAGGAAGACCTGGGCCGTGCCGATGATCTGGAGGATGAGCGTCACGAGGAGGACGCCCCGAAGCTGCGGCACGGTGACATGCCAGACCTTGCGCAGCAGCCCGGCGCCGTCCACCTCGGCCGCGTCGTACAGCTCGGTCGGGACGGCCACGAGCGCCGCCAGGTAGATGATGACGGTGGCGCCCATGTTGGCCCAGGTGGCCTCGAGGACGAGCGAGGGCATGGCTGTCGCGGCGCTCTGCAGCCAGGGTTGGGCCTCGACCCCGAACCAGCCCAGGATGGTGTTGAAGACGCCCGTCGGGCTGCCGTCGAAGAAGAACTTCCAGAGCAGCACGGCGATGACCGGCGGCACCACGACAGGCAGATAGGCGAGCGCGCTGTACAGCCCGCGTCGCTTGCGCACCGTGCTCATGAGCACGGCCAGGATGAGCGGCACGGGTACCCGAAGACGAGCGCCAGCAGCGCGAACCAGAGGGTGTTCTTCACGGCCGTCCAGAAGAGCGGGTCGTTCCAGACGCGCACGAAGTTGTCGAGGCCGACGAAGGTCGGGTCGGAGACGAGGTTGGTGTCCTGGACGCTCATGACGACCGCGCGCAGGATGGGCAGCCACGAGAAGACGCCGAAGATGACCAGCAGCGGCACGAGGAAGAGGAAGGTGCTTGCGCTCTCGCGCAGTCGCGCCAGCGTCCAGGCTCGCGGGCGGGCGGGCGCCCGTCCACTGCTGCGGGTCGCGTCGCCGCTCACGAGGTGGGCTGCCTCATGGAGTCTTGTCGCGTCGTCCATCAGTCCCATCGGCCGAAGAGGAGATGACGGGGCCCGTCCGTGAGGACGAGCCCCGCCGATCGTGTCTGGAGCCTACTCCGCCGCGGCCGCTGCTGCGTCCGCGTCGATGAGCGCCTGGACCTGGCTCTGGGCGTCGGCCAGGAGCGCATCGATGTCGGCGTTCTCGTCGGTCAGGACGGCCTGCACGACCGTGTCGAGGATGGCGTACATCTCCTGGGTGTGCCTGCTCGGCTCAGGCACGAGCGGCTGCCCGAAGATGCCCTCGGTGAAGCCGGTCATCTGCTCCACCGGGACGTTGATGAAGTCGGCGATCCACTCCTGCGACTGCTCGAGGGTGGCCTGGTCGAAGATGGGCATCTGCGGGACGCCCACCGGCTGCCCATCGGCCGCCAGGGTCTCGGCATCCCGGACCGCGGCTTCCTGGTCGAGCAGCTTCTGCATGTAGTAGAAGTCGATCCAGCGGACGGCCGCCGCCTGCTCCTCGGGTGAGGCCTTGACGTTGACCGCGGCGATGTCGCCGCCGGCCAGGACGCCGGCGTTGGGGTCATCCGCCAGCGGGATGACGGTCAGGCCGTAGATGGCGGGGTCGATCTGCTGGGACTGCACGAGGGCCGTGTAGACGTCGGCGCCCTGCGTGTACATGCCGACCTGGCCGGCCGCGAAGGCCTGGTTGCTGGTGCCCCAGTCGAACAGGAAGTTGGAGCCCATGCTGTCGTCCTCCCAGCGGAGGGCCTTCAGGAACTCGAGCGCTTCCTTGGTGGCCGGGTTGTTGACGGTCGAGGTGACGGTGCCGTCCTCGGCGACCTCCTCCATGCGCCCGCCGCGGGCGTAGGTGGCGACGGTGGTCTGCCAGCCGCCGGTGTTGCTCTGGGTCATCTGGATGTAGCCGGCCTGGCCGGTGGCCTCGGCGATGGCCTTGGCCGCGGCGCGCACCTCGTCCCACGTCGTGGGCGGCTTGTCCGGGTCGAGGCCGGCCTGCTCGAAGAGCTGGCGGTTGTACTGGAGCCCGATGCCGTAGCCCTGGCGGGGCAGGCCATAGATGTGCCCCTCGTCGTCCTGGGCGGTGGCCAGGACGTTGGGGTTGAACGAGCCGCCGTAGGGCAGCGCCTCGACGAGCTCGGTGATGTCGGCCAGCTGGCCCTGCTCGATGAGCGACTTGCCGTCCGTGAAGGGGATGGTGAAGACGTCCGGCAGCGTGCCGCCGGCGAGCATGGCCGCGAACGTCGGGCCCGTCCAGTTGTACTCGTGGGCGACGATGTCGATGTCCGGGTTGGCCTCTTCGAACTGCGTCACCTGGGCGTCGAAGGCGTGGAAGGCCTCCTCGGAGTCGCCCGGCCGCAGGCTGACGACGTCGAGGATGAGCTTCTCCTCATCCTGTGCGCCGACGGGGCCGGCCAGGCCGACGACGATGGTGCTGGTCAGTGAGAGCGCCGCTGCGATGGTGACGAGCCGTCGGCTCGAGTGATGCCTCATTCCTGATACTCCTCCTGGGACGTGGTGCCTGCACCGTCGATGCCCCGCCTGCCCGCGACCTGCGGACCTGCGGCGAGGCCGCTCATCTCATCCGCCACCCCCTCCGCTGGCTCGGAGGGGCCCCGGTCGGGAGACCGGAGCCACGCCGTCGCGTCGACCGGGAGGCGGCCGTCGATGAGCTCGCTGCTGGCCAGCAGGAGCTCCGCTCCGGCCGGCAGGGACAGGGGCTGCGCGGACAGGTTCGAGATGCACATGAACCGTCGCGCCGCGCGCGAAGGCGATGACGCCCTCCGGCGCGGGCAGCCAGGTCAGCGCCTCGTCCCGCAGTCCGGGCTCGGACCGGCGCAGGCGAAGCATCGACGCGGTAGAGGTTCAGCATCGAGCCGGGGTCGGCGAGCTGCGCCTCGGCCGTCAGGGCCGCCCAGCGCGCCGGGCTGGCGGAGCCAGGGCTCCCTGCGCGCACCCGGCGGGCTGAAGCCGAAGGGCGACGCCGCCCCCGACCAGGGCAGCGGCACCCGGCAGCCGTCACGGCCGGGGTCCTGGCCGCCGGAGCGGTGGTACATGGGGTCCTGGAGCTGGCCGAGGGGCAGGTCGGCGACCTCGTCGAGGCCCAGCTCATCACCCTGGTAGATGTAGAGGCAGCCGGGCAGCGCGGCACAGAGGAGCGCTGCCGCGCGGCTGCGGCGCCATCCGAGCTCGAGGTCGGTGGGCACGCCAGGCCGCTTGGCATCGAACGCGAAGGAGCTGTCCTGACGGCCGAAACGGGTGACCGGGCGGGTCACGTCGTGGTTGGAGAGGACCCAGGTCGCCGGCGCGCCCACCGGGGCGTGGGCCGCCAGCGTGCCGTCGATCGAGGCTCGCAGCTCGTGGGCCTCCCAGGGTCGGGTCAGGAAGTCGAAGTTGAAGGCGGTGTGCAGCTCGTCGGGCCGCAGGTAGCGGGTGAAGCGCTCGACGTCGGGCAGCCAGACCTCGCCGACGAGCAGGCGCGGCTCGGGATAGCTGTCGGCGATGGCCCGCCAGCGCCGGTAGATGTCGTGCAGGCCGTCGCGGTCCTGGCTGGGGTGCTGCCCCGGCGCCGGCGAGTCCGGGACCTCGGGCAGGCCGCGATCCTTGAGGAGCAGCGCGGCCGAGTCGATGCGGACCCCGGCGGCTCCGCGGTCGAACCAGAAGCGCAGGATGTCCTCGTGCTCGTCCCGCACGTCCGGGTGGTCCCAGTCGAGGTCGGGCTGCTCGATCGAGAAGAGGTGGAGGTACCAGTCCCCGGGGCTGCCGTCGGGCTCGGTCGTGCGCGTCCAGGTCGGCCCCCAGAAGTGCGACTGCCAGGCCGTCGGAGGCACGGAGCCGTCCGGGCCACGGCCCGGCCGGAACCAGAAGCGTTCGCGCTCGGGCGAGCCACGCCCCGCGGCCAGGGCCGCCTGGAACCAGGGATGCCGATCGGACACGTGGTTGGGGACGATGTCGACGATGGTGCGGATGCCCATCGAGAGCGCCTCGGCGATGAGGGCCTCTGCCTCGACGAGGGTGCCGAAGACCGGATCGATGGCACGGTAGTCGACGACGTCGTAGCCGCCGTCTGCCATGGGCGAGACGTACCAGGGCGTGAACCAGATGGCGTCCACCCCGAGGTCGCGCAGGTACGGAAGGCGCGCTCGCAGGCCGCCGATGTCGCCGGTCCCGTCGCCGTCCGAGTCCGCGAAGCTGCGCAGGTAGACCTCGTAGATGACCGCCTGCCGCCACCAGGCCGATGCCCGAGCGCGGTCGGTCGGTGACTCCGGTGCAGCGGTGGCCACGGCGCCGTCATCGACCCGCTGTTCGATCATCTCCGTCCTCGAGTGCCGGCTCCGTCCCCCGCCGGGTCGGCTACGGGAAACGTATCAGACTGAATAGAGGAATGCAAGAAGTCGACAGCTTCTCCGCAACAATATGTCTATCGCACGGGGCCGTCGAGCCCCGCACGACGAGCTCGGGGTCGAAGTGGACCTCGCCGAGATTGGTGGCGCGGCCTGCCACCTGGGCCATGAGGAGATCGACGACCATGCGCCCCATGGCCTCGATGGGCTGGCGCACGGTGGTCAGCGGCGGGTCGGTGAAGTTCATGAGCGAGCTGTCGTCGTAGCCCACGACCGAGACGTCGCGGGGCACGTCGATGCCCTGTCGACGGGCAGCCCGGATGGCCCCCAGGGCCATGAGGTCGCTGGCGCATACGATGGCGCTGACGCCGCGGCCGAGGAGCCGTCGCGCCGCCGCCTGGGCCGCCTCGAGGGAGTACATGGAGCGCACGACGCGCTCGGGCGGCAGCTCCAGGCCGGCGTCCTCGAGGATGCGGCGCGCGGCCGCAAGTTTGCGGTTCGAGGGCACGTGGTCGACCGGACCGAGGAGCAGGCCGATGCGCGTATGGCCGAGGGATCGGAGGTGGCCGAGGGCCTGCGCGACGGCCACGCCATCGTCGCAGGCCACGCACGGGAAGCCCAATCCATCGATGGCGGCGTTCACGAGGACGGTGGGCAGATGGCGCTCGCTGAGCCGCGCGTAGTGGTCGTGTCGTGCGTCCGCCTCGGCGTAGAGGCCCCCGGCGAAGACGACGCCCGAGACCTGGTACTGGAGGAGCAGGTCGACGTAGTCGGCTTCGGTCAGGCCGCCCACCGTCTGGGTGCACAGGATCGAGCTGTATCCCTGCTGGGCGAGCGCGGCGCTGACGGCCTCGGCGAAGGCCGGAAAGATGGGGTTGCCGAGCTCAGGCAGGACCAGTCCCACCAGCCGACCACGCTCGCCACGCAGCTTGGAGGGGCGCTCGTAACCCAGGACGTCGAGCGCGGTCAGGACGCGCTCCCGGGTGGCCTCGGAGACGCCGGGCTTCTCGTTGAGGACCCGGCTCACCGTGGCCTCGCTCACCCCGACCTTGCGTGCCACCTCTGCGAGGCGTCGTGTCATACGCATATCCTACGCAAGAACCTGCAAGTCTTGCAGGTCGTTTGCGTAGCGAGAGGACCAAGCCGATGAGCGGTGTGCATGGTTCGCTCGGTTGGCTGACCCTCGCGACCGCCGCGGCCGTCACATTGCTGGCGCTCGGCGCGTCCATGGCCTGGGGTGACCGTGCGGGACGGGTGCTCGGCCGGCTCGCCGAGGTGGTCGCCGTCGCGGCCACCGCGATCGTGTTCGCGGCTCTCTTCGTCGGCGGGCTGATGCTCATGACCGGCCTGCGGCCGACCTCGATGCTTCACGTGCTCCTGGCCGTCGCCGCCCTCGCGACGATGCCCGTGGCGCTGGCCCTCGGCGTCTGGTCCGAGCGCGGCCGCGGCGCGCAGCGCTATCGGTGGCTGGCCGGTGGTGGGCTAGTGATGGTGGCGCTGAGCGTGCTGCTCACGCAGTCCGGCTAGCCCAAGGGCGATCGGCCGGTCAGGGCTCGAAGCTGTGCTGACCGCGGCAGAGCGGACAGCGGGCCGTGTCGGCGCGTGCCCTGGCAGTGGCTTCGGCGCCGAGGTCGACGACGCGCATGTGCAGCAGCCCTGACAATCCGCTCAGGCCGAGCGGCCTCACCTGGTAGCCGGGCACGTCGTGCATCTGACGGGTGCCCGTCCCATCGGTCATCTCGTGGACGATGTAGGTCGGTGATTCGAGTTGCATGATCATTTGACTGATGACTCCCGAGTGGTAACTCGCTCCGTGACCATCGTCCCGCCAAGGACGTACGGCAAGGGGTCCGATGGTCCGCCCCCGGCTAGTGCCGCAGACCGCACCGCACCCCGGTCGACAGCAGCAGTGGCAATATCCGTCCTGCCGCTGACGGTTCGACAGCGAGAAGCAAGAGCAGGGCGACCCGGCCCGGGAGGACATCCGTGCACCGATCCCGTTTCGTCTTCGCTCTCGTCGCTGCTTCGCTCGCCGTCGCACTCGGTGCGTCCTCGGGTCTCGGGGCCGTGCCCATCAGCCAGGACGGCAAGATCGGCACGTTCACCATCCCTGATTCCGACACCACTCCCGGCGCCAGGTGCATCTACGACGCGGGCGGGCCAGGCGACCAGGGCAACGACATCGACATCATGGAGGTCCGCGGACCCAAGGTCTTCGCGCGCGACCGGTCTGCCGAACGCGACCGCCAGACGGTCGGCGTCAAGGTCATCTTCCAGCGCTCCGTGAACGCGGGCGGCTCGGGCGGCTGGGTCGAGGGCCAGGCCACGGAGTTGGTGAAGCGGATCGCCTACGACGACACGGCCGCGAAGTTCCCCAAGCGGAGCTGGGTCGTGCCGATCGAGGAGGACTACCATTTCCGAGCATTGGTGAAGATCGTCTGGTTCAAGCCCGGCGGCAGCTCGCAGTCGCAGGGGTCGACGAAGCAACGATACGTCTACTACCGCGTCGTCCAGGGCGGCCCGCAGGGCGTCGAGCTGGATCGCTGCCTGCCCGAGCCGTAGCCCACGGGGTCAGACGAGGTCAGGATGCCGGGCATGGATGGGACACGCCACGTCCTCATCGCGGGTGAGTCCTGGGTGACCCACAGCCTGCACCAGAAGGGCTTCGATTCGTTCACCACGACCTCGTACCACGAAGGTGTCGGCCCACTCCGCGCGGCCCTCGAGGCGGGCGGCTTCACGGTCGACTACCTGCCCAACCACCTCGCTGCGGCCGGCTTCCCGGGCACGCCCGAGGCGCTCGAGCCGTACGCCGCGGTGCTCCTCAGCGACATCGGCTCGAACACCCTGGTCCTCCACCCCGATACCTTCGACCGATCGGTGCCGATGCCGGACCGGACGCTCGCCATCCGCAGTTACGTCGCAGCCGGCGGCGGCCTCGTCATGGTCGGCGGATACCTCACCTTCCAGGGCATCGAGGGCCGCGCGCGCTGGGCGGGCACGCCCGTCGAGGACGCGCTCCCGGTGACGATGCAGCTCACCGACGATCGAGTGGAAGCGCCAGAGGGAGTCAGCCCGGTGGTGCGTGTGCCTGACCACCCCATCGTGGCCGGCTTATCCGAGCCGTGGCCCGCGCTGCTCGGCTACAACCGCGTCCGGCCGCGCGACGACGCGGTCGTCGTCGTGTCCGTCGGGGATGATCCGCTCATCGTGGCCGGCGAGCACGGCCGTGGTCGGGGCGTGGCCTTCACCTCGGACTGCGGTCCACACTGGTGTCCGCCGCCGTTCGTGGACTGGTCGGGCTACGCGACGATGTGGCAGCAGCTCGTGACCTGGGTGGCGGGCGGCTGACCGCAGCGTCCCATCGGGCCGGGGCGAGCGACTCCTGGGCGTGGCCCGTGGGCTCAGCTGAGGAGAGGCCCGTCCACGGCGGTCCCGAGCGCCTTGGCGATGTCCTCCAGGGCTGACTGCTCGGCGTCATTGACCTTGACGCCGCCCCGGCCCAGGAACCCCTGGTCCTCCTTGCCGGCCAGCGCGACTGCCGTGGCCAGGCGCATGAGCCAGGCCTTGTAGGCGGCCGCGTCTTCAGGCGGGGCCTTGTCATCGAGGAGCGCGGCGACGGCGCGCAACGTGTCCATGGCCCAGTCCCGCGCGCCAGGGGCCGACGCGACCTTGACGAAGTCGGGGAAGGCCTGCTCAGCCTTGAGCCGCGCCTCGAGGTCCGCGATGACCGCGCTGACGAGGCGGTCTTCGACGTAGTCCGCCTTCCGTTCGAGGATGTACGAGGCGGCCGCGAAGCCCTCCGAGGCTGATTCCTCCGGGCGCCCGGGGCTGGCCGCCGAGACGGCCACGGCGGCGGCCTCGAGGCTGGCACGCAGGAGGCGCTGCTCGTCGTCGCTGAACTCGCCGTAGACGCTCATCTCGCTAGCGTAGCGGACCCAGCCGACCGGACCTCGACACGGGCTCCGCTGCCGGGAGTCAGGAAGGCCAGGGCCATCGATGCCTCGGCTTCGACCTCGGCCGGGATCGTCGCGGGCACCTCGCGCAGCAGGTCCACGCGCAGCAACGCCCCTCCTCTTTCGTGCCGCATCTGCCAGCGGGCGCCCACCGTGCCGTCGATGAGCACGCTGCCGATGTTCTCCTGCGTGAGGGGCAGTGCTGAGCCCACGTCGGGTGGCACGATGCGGGTGCGGTCGCGATGTCCGAGCACGACGTTGTCGTACACGGGCAGGAATCGGATCCGAGCGGGGGTTTCGGGATCGGGGAGGAGGCCATCGGGGACGTCGAGGAGCTCGCGGCCGTCCTCGTCCTCGTGGACGACCAGCCTCGGCAGGAGGTCCCGCAGGAGCGTACGAGGGATGGCGATGCCGCTCCAGGCGCGGAAGTCGGACGGACTAGCCGGGCCGAAGGCCCGCAGGTACCGCATCACGAGCTCGCCGAGGTCCGGGCGTGTGGCGAGCGGCTGGTCCACCCAGTCTTCGAGGCTGGCCAATGTCGGGGCGCCGCGCCCGCCCCAGAGTCCCCGGGGCGGCACCTGCACGAGCGGGACGTGCGTGCGCGCCGCGTTGGCGAGCGCGCCACGCTCGCGACCCGGCCAACGCGCCGCGAGCAGTCGATCGAGGTCGGCGGCAGTCCGCGGTGAGGCCGCAACCAGGTCCCGCGTGACCCCCGCCAGCTCCGCCATGTCGACACCGGCGAGCGTCCGCCGCTCGAGTGCAGCCGAGGTTCGTTCGATGGCGGGCTGGACGAGCGGCCGGAGGAGACAGGCGTCGTCGGCGGTCACCGCGTGGATCGTCGAGCGCATGAGCGGGATGCGCACGACTCGGCGGTCGGCCATGAGGTCCGACAGTGAGGCCGGGTCGAAGTCGGCGATGCGTGACCAGAGTCCGAGGTACGGGTCGCCCGGCAAGCTGGGCCTGCATGCCCACGAGGTGGCGCAGCACGTCGGCGACGCCGTCGTCTGCCCCATGCCGACGCGGGCCGTCGTTCAAGGAGGCCCTGCCTGGCGAGCAGGCTGCGGCCGAGCGCCCGCCTGCCCAGCCTTCTCCTGGCCGGCATCGGGCGTGGGGTCTCCCTCCGGGTGTCCAGGTGCGGGGTGCACGTCGCCGCCGGTCGTCTCACGAACCTGCAGGAGGATGCGCTCGACCACCTCCTCGGGCGTTTGCTCGTCGACGTCCACGACCGCGGTCGCCAGGCTCCGATAGCGTTCGTCCCGCTCGCGCGATGCGCGCCTCCAGCCACTGCAGGTCGGTGGCGTCGCTGCGCCGGCCCAGCGCCGCTCCCGATGCGACGACGCAGCGTCTCCGGTCGCGCCCGAGGTACACGACAGAGGCCTGACGGCGCAGCGCCTCCTCGCAGGTCTCGTCGAGGACGACGCCAGCGGCCGCTGCGATGACGACGGGCGGCGGCGATGTCAGGGCGCGCAGGAAGGCCGAGGCTTCGGCTGCGTGCAGCTCGTCCTCACCGCTGAGGCGGATGACATCGGCGGGTTCCCGGTCCGTCAGGGCGCGCACGTCCTCGTCGTTGTCGAGGTAGCGCCAGCCGCAGCCGCGCGGCGAGCGAGGCTGACCACGCGTGGACTTGCCTGAGCCCATCATCCCGATGAGGACGATGCGGTCCGGACGTGCACGGGCCATCGTCGGCCCATCGAAGCGGGTCACGCGTGACTGCCGCCGCGTGGACCCGTCCGGGACGCTCGAAGGTCAGCTCGGGCAGGCGCCCGTGCTGATGCAGGCGTCGTTGATGGCCGCCTGCGTGCCGGCCACGTCGCGACTCGTGACGAAGACGCTGATGGCGTCGGTGATGGGCTGCAGGAAGGCCGGGATGGTGGCCGGGCCGTTGGCCTGGCTCGGGACGAGCTCGTCCGTCGCGAAGTCGTCCATCGCCGCCGTCGAGTACGCGTCGTACTTCGAGCGGTCCGCATCGACGCGGGCCGGGATGGAGCCCTTCAGCGGGTTGAAGGCATCCTGCGCCTCGACCGAGGCGAGCGTCGCGAGCCACAGCTGCGCGTTCTCCGGGTTCGCGGCCTCGCGCGGCTGCGCGAAGGAGTCGGTCACCACCGTGAAGGTGCCGTCGGTGCCGGGCACGGGGGCCCAGCCGAACTCCACGTCCGGGCATCCAGCCCTTGCTCGTGAAGTAGCCCTTGGCCCAGTCGCCCATGACGTTCATGGCAGCCTTGCCGTCCACGAGCATCTGCGACGCCTGGTCCCAGCTCAGCGTCGAGTGGTCCTCGTTGACGTAGTCGAGCGCGCGACCGAACGTCTCGAGGGCCGCCGTGACGCGCTCGTCGGTCCAGGGCACGGTGCCGGCCCAGATGCCGCGGTAGTCCTCGGCACCGAGCTGGCTCAGGCAGGATCTGCTCGAAGAGGTTGAGGGCCGTCCAGCCATCCTTGTCGCCGAGGGCGAGCGGCGTCACGCCAGCGGCCTTGAGCGTGTCGGCGACCGTGAAGAACTCGTCCCAGGTCGTCGGCGCGGTCAGGCCATGCTCGTCGAAGATGGCCTTGTTGGTCCAGAGCACGCCGTTGCGGTGGACGCCCAGCGGGATCGAGTAGGGCACGCCCTCGTAGCTCACGAGGTCGATGATGCCGGCCGGGAACTTGTCGGCGAGGCCCTCGGCCTCGTAGAGGTCGGTCAGGGGCTGCGTGAGGTCGTTGCCCTTGACCCAGTCGTCGAGCAGCTCGGCGCCGCCGTGGATCTGGAAGGTATCCGGCGGGATCGCCGCCGGCCATCCGGTTCGCGAGGACGACGTTGGCGTTGACGCCCGCGCCGCCGGCGATGACGTCGTGTTCTGGATCGCGACGTCCGGGTGCTGCTGCGCGAAGACCTCCTCGGCGGCCTTCAGGCCTTCCGCCTCGCCGCCGGCGGTCCAGTAGGTGAAGACCTCGACCACGCCGCCGCCGTCCTGGGCAGCCACCGGCGCGCCGCTCACGTCGCGGCGAGCAGCAGCGCGCCTGCGCAGGGATGCCGCCCTGCGGCCGGACCCCGTCGATCCTCTCATCGACTGCACTCCTCCTCCTGTGGTGGACCAGCGGTATGACCGGTCTTACCGGTATGACCTCGTCTGTACGATACGGCGCCTGTCAAGGATCGGGAGGGTCGTGGAGTGGACGCCCCCAACGCTCGCCGCATCGCCCGCGCGATCGCCGACGGACATCGTGGCGGGCGAGCAGCGCCCCGGCGAGCATGCTCCCGCCGGAGCGTGCGCTGGCGGCACGCTATGGCGTCAGCCGCCCCCTCATCCGCGAGGCGCTCCGGTCGGTGGAGGAGCTGGGCCTCATCGAGACGCGGCCGGGCCGCGGCACCTTCGTCCGCTCGGAGGCCGTCACGGGCATGCATCGCGGCGTGGGCGTCGCCATCCTGCGTCGCGGCGTCACCGCGCAGCAGCTGTCCGAGGCTCGCCTGACGCTCGAATGCGAGGCTGCCAGTCTCGCGGCGACGCGCGCCACGCCCGAGGACCTCGCCAGCCTCGCGGTGGCGCTCGAACGGCTCGAGCAGAGCGAGTCGATCGAGCACGTCAGGAACGACCTCGTCTTCCATCTCGGGCATCGCCGCAGCGGCCCACAACCCGGTCATCGAGATGATGCTCGAGGCGATCGCGCCGCAGACGGTCGCGCTCATGCTCCGCAGCGTCGGCGACCAGGAGGTCATGGTCCGCAGCCAGCCCTACCACCGCGTCGCCCTCGAGGCGCATCGAGCGAGGGGATCGCGACGCGGCGCGGGCGGCCATCCTGGCCCACCTGAGCGTCGCGAGCGAGCTCTATGGCGAGGACTTCGATCGGAGCGTCGATGACCTCGCCGGGACGGCGCTCCGGAGGCTCGGGAGCTGACCTCGCTCGACGACATCGTGGCGGCGGCCCTGCGCGTCGCACCGAAGACGCGACCTCCGTGGCGTGCGCCTCGTCGCGCCGACGCCCACGCCGAGCTGACGTCGATGGATCGTCGCCAGAAGGCCTGGTCGCTCATCGTGCTCGTGCCCGCGATCGTCTCGACCGCGATCTTCGTCTACGGCTTCGTGACCTGGACGGGCTTCGCGTCGCTGACCGACTGGCACCAGGTCCGGCGGGTCCAGCGGCTTCCTGCCGCCGGGCTCCTTCGTCGGGCCTCGACAACTACGAGGCCATCTTCTCGACGGCGCGCTTCTGGACCAACGACATCTTCAACAACGCCGTGTTCACGCTCGTCTTCGTGACGGGCTGCCTGCTGCTCGGTCTGCTGCTGGCCATCCTCATCGACCAGCACATCCGCGGCGAGTCGATCTTCCGCGGCATCTTCCTGCTGCCGATGGCCATCTCGTTCATCGTCACCGGGCACGATCTGGGCCTGGATCCTCAACCCGACCGACGGGCTCAACGTGCTCATCGAGGGCACGGTCATCGACGACGCGCGCGACGTCGCTCCTCGAGGCCGGCCTGCTCCAGCCGGTCTGGAAGGTCCTCGACGACCTGCGCGTCAACATCCTGCGGCCCGGCCTCACGGCCGACCCGCGCTCGGTCATCGGCGCCATCGCCCTCGCCGCCGATCTGGCAGATGTCGGGCTTCGTCATGGCCCTCTACCTGGCGGGCCTGCGGGGCGTCTCCGACGAGCTGCGGGAGGCCGCGCGGATGGACGGCGCGTCCGAGACGCGCATCTACCGCCACATCGTCCTGCCGCTCCTGCGGCCCATCACGGTCAGCGCCATCGTGCTGCTCGGCTACATCTCGCTGAAGATGTTCGACCTCGTCTTCGTGCTCACGCGGGGCGGCCCGGCGCTGGCGAGCGACCTGCCCTCGATCTTCATGTTCGAGACGACGTTCCGGGGACAGCTCTTCGCCCAGGGCGCCGCCGTCGCGACGGTCATGTTCCTCGTCTCGGCCGTGCTCATCGTGCCGTACGTCCGCGCGCAGCTGCGGAGCGAGCCGGGCATGAGCGCGCATCGCGCCGCCGGGCCGGGACGTGGGTCGGCTGGTCGCGCCGCGCGACGCGAGCCCTCGTACGGCCTGTACTCGTGCTCATCCTCTCGCGCTGCTCTTCCTCATGCCCCTCTACGTCGTCGTGGCGGGCAGCCTGAAGTCGTTCACCGAGGTCAGCTCGTCGAGCATCTGGACCCTGCCCGCGTCAGCCCAGCCTCGGATGCGTTCACGGACTCGCTCACGCCTCCGCTCGCGAACTCCGGGGGCATCGCGTCGGGTCTCGTCAACAGCCTGACGATGACGATCCCGGCGGTCATCGTGTCCGCGCTGTGGGGCTCCGTCACCGGCTACGCCCTGAGCATGTGGCGCTTCCGGGGATCGGAGCTCGCTCTTCGCGCTCGTCCTCTTCGGCCTCTTCATCCCCTATCAGGCGATCCTCATCCCGCTGCTGACGACCCTCCAGGTGCTGCAAGCTGTACGGCACGCTGGCCGGGCTCGCGTTCGTGCACGTCATCTTCGGCCTGCCCATCACGATGCTCATCTTCCGCAACTTCTACGCGGCCATCCCCAACGAGCTGATGGACGCCGCGAAGGTCGATGGCGCCGGCTTCTGGGGCGTCTACCGCCGCGTCGTGCTGCCGCTCTCGGGCCCGGCCTTCGTGGTCGTGGGCATCTGGCAGTTCACGAACATCTGGAACGAGTTCCTGTTCGCGCTCACGCTCACGAACTCGCCGGACACGCAGCCGGTGACGGTCTCGCTCCAGAACCTCGCCGGCAGCTTCGCAGCCCAGTACAACGTCCAGCTGGCCGGCGCCCTCATCGCGGCGCTGCCCGACGCTCGTCGTCTACATCCTGCTGGGGCGCTACTTCGTGCGCGGCCTGCTGGCCGGATCGCTGAAGGGCTGACTGCCCTACGGGCCGGCGCCCGTAGCCATGGCTGGCGTGCCACCCCAGACCTCCGAGATCGATCGCCGTCATCCCGGCCTACCAGGCCGCGCGCCACGCTCGCCGCGGTCGTCGACGGAGCGCGCCGGCACCTGCCCGTCCTCGTGGTCGACGACGGCTCGACCGACGCGACGGCCGATGTGGCCGCGGAGGCCGGCGCCAGCGTCATCCGCCAGTCGCCCAACCAGGGCAAGGGCGCCGCGCTGCGGACGGGCTTCGCGCGTGCGCTCGAGGAGGGCGCCAGCGCCGTCGTCACGCTCGACGCCGACGGCCAGCACGACCCCGACGCGCATCCCCGTCTTCCTGGCCGCCTGGGACGAGCGCCGAGGCGCCGCTCATCATCGGCCGCCGCGACTTCGCGCGCATGCCGTTCAGCCGTCGCCTCGCCAACGTCCTCGGGACCTGGACGTTCTCCTGCGCCGTGGGCCGGCCCATCGCCGACAACCAGTCAGGCTACCGGCTCATCGCCCGGCCGCTCCTGCCGCGTCTCCTCGAGAGCGGGGAGCCGGGCTTCGAGTTCGAGGTCGAGATGATCACGCTCGCGATCCGGGCCGGGCTGCCCATCGACTGGGTGCCCATCCCGACGATCTACGAGGATGGCGGCAGCCATATCCGCCCCGTCTCCCACGTCCTCAACTTCCTGCGCGTGGCCTGGGCCGCGCATCGATCGGTCGGCGACCGGATCACGCTCGATGCGGACCGGTGACCCCACCGCAGGCCTGACGCAAGCCGGGTCGATCGCGTGGGCGGGCCGGGGTGGGAGCCGACCCTCCCACCGGCCGAGGATGTGGTCCTGGCCCTCCATCCGCACGGCGGACCGACGCCGTCGCGATATCAGCGGCGTGTCATGAAGGAGCGGCCGCGAGCGTCGCCAGGCAGGCGACGGCAAGGACCCCCATGGCCACTGCCTGGAGCAGCCAGCCCAGCTCTCGGCTCCGAGCGTCCTGCTGCCATGAGCCGGCCACGCCGAGCGCCGCGAGGATGGAGGCCGCGAGGGCGGCCACGACCGCGAGGTCAGGGCGGACTGGGCCCAGGAGCAGCGCGCCCCATGCCAGGGCATGGACGATCGCGGTCAGGATGGTGAGCACGATCGGCGCCCGGCGTGGTCCCAGGCTGCCGGCGAGCCCGGCGACCCCGGGACTCCGGCGACCCCTCCGATCCCGGCGGTGGCATCCGCCTCGAGGTCGGCCAGGCCGTTGGCGAGATGGATGGTCGGGCCGGCCAGAGCGGCCAGCGGCAGCAGCAGCGCCGAGCCAGGCGGCAGAGAGCCCGCGGCGGCGAGCCACGTCCAGCACAGCAGGAGCGGGAAGGCGGCCGCGTAGCAGGCCCAGCCCAGGCCCCGGTCGCGGAGCCGCAGGTCGTAGGCCAGCCCACAGGCATAGCCGGCCGATCCGGCGACGAGGACCGGCGCTCCGAAGGCGGCCGAGATGACGAGGCCGAGGGCGGCCCCTGCCAGGGCGATGGCGATGGCCGCTCGGCTGTCGATCAGGCCGACGACGAGCGGCCGGTCCGGTCTCGCCACTCGGTCGTGCTCGAGGTCGACCACGTCGTTCATCGCCCCGATGGAGGCCTGGAAGCCGAACATCGCGAGGCCCAGCAGCGCGGCCTCGCCCGCCTCGGCGCTTGCCACGAGTGCGATGGCCGCGACGACGAGTGCGTTGATGAGGCTGGGCACGGGGTGGACGACGCGCAGGGCGAGCAGGACGCGGTGGGCTCCTCCCGTCCGGATGCGGCGGGCTCCCCCCGCTGCGGCGGGCATGCCGCCCAGTATCGCGACGGCAGGCTAGCCGCCCTCGCCACCCTCGGCCAGCGCAGGGTTGGGTGCCCCTCCTCCGCGGCCCTCGCGGATGTTGTCGCGGCCCACCTCGGGCTCGAGCGCCCGGGCCGCCTGATCCTGGGTGGTGCCGAGCTTCCGCTCGGGCGCATCCGGCATCGGCAGCTCCACATGCTCCCCGGGCATGACGTTCGGTGACCCGTCGGGGTTGGTCGGGGACTGAGCGTCGGGTCGTGGTGCCGTGGCATCGTCCCAGCGCGGGTTGGCGCGGTCGGCCATCGCCGGGTCGTCGATCGGTCCTCCGCTGACACGATCAGAACCGGCCAGCGGTCCGCTGCCGCCGGGCGATCCTGCCTCGGATCCGGAGGGTCCGGCTGGCCGCCGATCAGTTCCCCGCATGGTGTCCTCCTGTGTTCAGATGGCTCGACCGGCGTCTCAGGCGAGCGCCGGCAGGAGCTGCTCGGCGCAGAAGCGCAGGAACCCCTCTTGGTCGGGACCGACCTGGTGGAGGTACACGTGGTCGAAGCCCGCAGCGCGGTACGTCTCGATGGCCTCGAGGTGACGCTCGGGGTCGGGACCGCAGACGATCTGGGCGGCCACCTGCTCCTCGGTCACATCGGTCGTCGCCTGCTCGAAGTGCGCCGGGAGCGGCAGCTCGACGGAGAGCTCGCCGTGCAGCCCGGCCGTCGGCCACCACTCGTGCGCGGTGCGCCGCGCGTCCGGCGCCGACTCCCAGGAAGAAGCGGTCCGGGAGCATGGCTGCCGCCGTCGCCGTAGCGTGGGCGATGATGGCCGGGGGATCTGGATCGTGGGGCAGGTGACACCGGTGCCGATGATGGCGGTGGCCGTGTGCCCCACGGCTATCCCGGGACCTCGCCCACGTTACAGACGCCTGTCACCGGCGGGCGCCACCTGTTCGATCGGATCGCGGTCGCGCTACTCCGAACCGTCCGGCACGACCGGCGGAGCTTCGACCGGGTCTCCGCGATAACGCTCCAGGACGGCGTCGCGGGCCTCCCGATGCTCGTTCCGCGCGGCCTCCTGCGCTTCTCGGGCGGCAGCCTCCGTCGAGACCGCGAGATCGAGGTCTGTCTGGACCGTCTGGCTCACTTCCGCGATCGCGTCCGCGGCGTCCCGGGCGGACCGCTCGACCTGCTGCGCCGCCCGAGCCGTGGCCTCGGCGTCCGCGATGGTGCGCTCGACGGCCTCCTCGGCGCGCTCGACGGACTTCGCCTGACGTTCGGCGACCTCGCGTTCGCTCACGGCGGCATCAACGTCGCGCTGGGCATCGCGCCAGGCCGCCAGCGTCTCATCGACCCGTTTGACCTCCTCGGCCATCACCCTCCCTCGTGGTCGTGTTCCCGGTCCGCACCGTGCGCATTCCGGTCGTCCTCGATCGATGCGACGAAGCGGCCGATGATGCGCAGCACGACGAGCATGATAACGACGCCCCCGGCAGACAGGATGTAGAGGCCGAACCCGAAGCCCATGCCGACCGCGGCGGCCGCCCAGATGCCCGCCGCGGTCGTCAGGCCCACGACGTTGCCGCGCTGCACGATGATCGTGCCCGCCCCCAGGAACCCGACCCCGGTGACGATCTGGGCCGGGATGCGAGCGCCTGCATCGTTGACGCCGAACATCATGATGCCGATGACCGAGAACAGCGCCGAGCCCAGAGCGACCAGCGAGAAGGTGCGCACGCCGGCCGGCTTGTCGGCCTCCTCTCGCTCCAGGCCGAGCAGGGCGCCAAGGCCCGCGGCCAGGCCGAGGCGGAGCAGGGCCTCGGCCTCGCTGATGGGGCCCACGAGGAGGTCTAGCCGATGAGCGTCGCGGCGGGTGGCTCGGGTGCCTCGACCGCGCCCCGCTCGTCACGCGGGGGCTCGACGTCCAACAGGTAGCCGATGCCCTGGAACGTCTTGATGCGTCCCGGCTCGCCCGGCGCTGCGCCCAGCTTGCGGCGCACGCGGCTGACCCACACGCGGAGGTACTGGAGGTCGTCGCGGTATTCGGGTCCCCAGACCTTCGTCAGCAGCTCCGTATGGAGGACGACCTTGCCGGCGTTGGCGGCGAGGTGCTGGAGCAGAAGCCACTCGGTCCGGCTGAACTGGACGATCTCGTCGTCCCGCCGGACGATGCGTCGCTCGAGGTCGATCTCCACGTCATCGAAGGCGAGGGTGCCGGCCGCCGGAGAGGTCCCCGAGGCGCGTCGGATGACCGCGCGCAGGCGTGCCGCCAGCTCGTCAGGGTGGAAGGGCTTGGCCACGTAGTCGTCCGCGCCCATGTCGAGGCCCTGGGCCTTGTCGGCCGTGGCGCCCTTGGCCGTGAGCAGGATGATGGGCACGGGTCGGCGCTCCTGCAGCTCGCGCATGACCTCGATGCCGTCCAGGTCGGGCATGACGATGTCGAGGACGACCACGTCGGGCCGATACTCCTCGGCCTTCTGGATGGCCTCCTGGCCGCTGTTGGCGGTGACGACGCGGAAGCCCTGCTCGCGCAGCGCCAGGGACACGAGCTTGGTGATGCGGACCTCGTCATCGGCGACAAGGACGAGCGGTTCTACGGCCAAGAGCGGTCCTCCTTCGTGCTGCCGGACGCGATCCGCGTCCCACCACGGTATCCGGGCGATGCAAGCCCCGGCTGTCTCGACGCATCGGCGGCGCCATCCGCCGAGGAGCGCGGTGGTCGGAGCAGCGTCCTGCGGGGACGCGGACGGGTCGACCTCGAACTCGTCGGGATCGGATCCGTACTCGGGCAGCCAGAATCCGAACTCGCTCCCACCGCCCTCCCGAGGTCGCGCCCACATGTGCCCGCCCATGGCCTCGACGAGGCGTCGGCAGACATACAGGCCGACCCCGGCGCCACTGGCCACGGCGGCGGCCCGGCGCGTCCGGACGAACGGCCGGAAGATCGCCTCGCTCTCCTCGCCATCGAGTCCCTGGCCGCGGTCGAGCACGCGCACGACCGCGCCGCGTTCCTCTCCGCTGGACCGCAGCTCGACGATGACGGGGCTGCCTGCGCCGTACTTCGCGGCATTGGAGATGAGGTTGCGGACGACCTGCTGGACGCTCGTCTCATCGCCGCTGACGACGGGTAGCTCGGGGCCGACGCGCAGCTCGATGTCGATGTCGGGCCATCGCCGGCGCTCCCGGTCCACGACCGCGGGGACGACACGCTGGAGCAGGCTGGGCTCCTTGAGCAGGTCCACGCCCTCCTCGTAGCGGGCCAGGACGAGGAGATCGTCCACGAGCCGTAGCAGGCGCTCGGCTTCGGCGGCGATGTCCTCGACGAGGCCGCTTCGCTCGGCGGCGTCGAGAGAGGTGCTCGCGGAGCGAAGGAGGCCGGAGGCGGCGTAGATGCTCGTGACCGGCGTGCGCAGCTCGTGGGAGAGCATGCCCAGGAAAGCGTCCCTCAGGCCGCGGCTCTGACGGGCCTCGGTGACATCCCGCAGGACGATGGCCTCCAGGGCGCCATCCGCGTCGACATGGCGGATGACCTCCAGCCAGCGATCCGGCCGTGCCACGAGCTGCAGCTCGGTCCGCTCATGCTGCCGCTCGCTCGGATCGCCGGACGCCTCTTCCTCAAGGCGTGAGCTCCGAGCGAATGGCCCCAGGGCGTCTGCCAGGCCGTCGATGCGGCCGCCCAGGATGCCCGTCGCGATCTCGTTCTGCGAACGGACCCGGTCACCTCGCTCCACGGTCACGATGCCGGCATCGACCGCCCCGAGCACGGCGGCGAGCTCGGCGCTCGATCCGATCCGGCCGCTGGGCGGACCGCTCCCGCCCAGCAGGGGCAACCTGAGCCATCCGGTCAGTATCTCGGGTCGACGAGCCGGTACGCCTCTCCCATCCCATGCATGGCTTGGCGCATGCATTGCAGAAACCTTGCAGTGGCCTTGGTGGCCCGACATGCATCTGCAATGCGCGAGGCCGAGCCGCGTATCGCGGCCGTAGCCCCGCTGCCCCGACCATGGGACCCGTTCCTGAGACTTCTCCTGCGCATCCGGTACCCCCGCCGTGTCGGGCTCTCCCTCACCGCCGGCGGGGGTACCTCCTGCGCACAGGCCCAGCCCAGGGAGTTTCCATGGCTCTTCGACCACCCCCTTCGCACGTGTCTCGTCTGCAGGCGATGACGGAGGGCCGCTCGCCCGAGGATCGGCAGCCTGATGACGATCCCGATGCCACGGGGCAGACGCCTGACGGCAGTGAGGACGCGCTGCGACAGGCGGAGGCGGCGCGCCTCCAGCGCTACGAGCTCGAGCGCGCCGCGGACGAGGGCATGGACGAGCCTGTGGACCCCGCAGACGAGGATCCCGACATCGCCTGAGGCGGCTCCACGTCGAGAAGGTAGCCGATGCCCTGGAACGTCCGGATGCGGCCCGGCTGCCCGGCTTCCGCGCCAAGCTTGCGGCGCACGCGGCTGACCCACACCCGCAGGTACTGAAGGTCGTCGCGATACTCGGGCCCCCAGACCTTGGTCAGCAGCTCGGTATGGAGCACGACCTTGCCGGCGTTGGCGGCCAGATGCTGGAGCAGCATCCACTCGGTGCGCGACAGCGGCACCAGCTCGCCGTTCCGGCGCACGAGGCGCCGTTCGAGGTCGATCTCCACGTCATCGAAGGCGACCAGGCCCGTGCCGGGCGACGCGCCAGAGGCACGTCGAAGGACGGCCCGCACCCGAGCCGTGAGCTCGTCGGGATGGAAGGGCTTGGCCAGGTAGTCGTCCGCGCCAAGATCGAGGCCCTTGGCCTTGTCCGCCGTGGAGCCCTTGGCGGTCAGCAGGATGACCGGGACGGGCCGATGGTCGCGCAGCTGCCGCATGACCTCGATGCCGTCGAGGTCGGGCATGACGATGTCGAGCAGGACGATGTCGGGCCGGACCTCGTCCGCCTTCTCGAGCGCCTCACGACCACCCCCGGCCGTGACGACGCGGAACCCATCCTCGCGCAGCGCGAGCGCCACGAGCCGCGTGATGCGCGGCTCGTCATCGGCGACCAGGACCAGCGGCTGGGTGCTCATGGCGGACCTCCGGATGACCACCTTGATAGGCAGGGCATGACATCGGTCCCACTCGACAGCGGGCCTGCCTTGCAGGGTCGTTGCGGGCTGCCGGCGCCTATGACATCGCCTCTGTGGACGATCCGTCCGGCTCGATGGCCGTCAGGATGTCGTCGTCGGCCTCGATGGTGCACAGGGTGAAGCCGAACTCCGAGCCACCCTCCGGACGCCGACTGGCCCAGATCCGGCCGCCCATGGCCCCGACGAGGCTGGCACAGACGAAGAGCCCGATGCCCGAGCCAGCGACCGTGCGGGCCTGGTCGGGGTCTCGGTAGAAGAGCTCGAAGAGGCGCGACGCCGACGCCTCGGCGATCCCCGGACCCTCGTCGATGACCCGGATGGCCACGCCATCGACGTCCGGTTCCGCCCTCACGAGGACCGGTGTGCCCGGTGGCGAGTACTTCGCGGCATTGTCGAGGAGGTTCCGCACGACCTGCTCGACGTAGGTCGCCTCTCCGGCGACGATCGGCAGACGGGGCGCGACTTCGAGGCTGATGACGATGCTGGGATGCTCGGCCGTCTCCCAGGTGACGACCCGCTCGATGAGCCGCCGCGGCTCGATGGGCTCGGTCTCCACGACGAGGCGCCCGTGCTCGACGCGACTGAGGACGAGGAGGTCCTCGATGAGTCGGTGGAGGCGCTCGGCCTCGGCTCGCACATCCGAGAGCAGCGCCCCGCGCGCCTCGGGCTCATCGTTGCGGCCGGGCTTGGCGAGGATCTGCGGTCAGGCCCAGGATGGTCGTGATCGGTGTGCGCAGCTCGTGGCTGATGACGTCCACGAAGGCCTCCCGAAACTGGCGCGCTCGACGCTCCTCATCGAGCAGGCGGCTCGCGCTCTTCCTCGAGGCGTCGGCGCTCCGTGACATCCTGGCCCGTGCCCACCATGCGTACGGGACGGCCCTCCCTGTCACGGAACGCACGGCCGGAGCCCCGTGTCCAGTGGACGCTGCCGTCCGGCCAGCGGATGCGGAACTCCAGATCGAACTGCCCCACGTCGCCGATGGCGGCACCGATGGCTTGCTGGAAGCGCTCTCGATCCTCTTCGTGGATGAGTCTGCTGATAGGCCTCGTAGTCGGGCGGGTCATCCGTCGGGTCGATGCCGTGCTGGCGGTAGATCGCCTCCGACCAGTCAAGCCGTCCGCTCGACATGTCCCAATCCCAGAAGCCCGTCCCTGACGCAGCGAGCACGAGCTCCAGTCGCTCGTCGCGCACCTCGACCGCGTGGGCCAGGTCGGCTGCCTCGCGAAGCGCGACCGCGAGACGGTCGCGCGAGGCGCGTCGGGATGCCGACGAGCAGCACGCGTGACGACACCGACGAGGACGTAGGTGAGCTCCTTGAACGGCTCCGATGTACCCGCCGCGGCGCTCGGGCCGAACGGGTCGACGATGAGCAGACTGGCGTGGATCACCGCCGACACGATCAGCGCCGTCAGGCCACCCATCACCCCGCCGAACCAGGCCGCGGCCACCACGGCGGTCAGCATGAGGATGTAGCCGGGATCCCCGACGTAGACGACCATGATCGCCTTGCTCACGGCCGCCAGAGCCCCGAACGCCGCACCGGCGAGGTACGCCCAGGGCCCCTCGAAGCGGAGGTCCCGGGCGTGGCCGAGCTCCGTCAGCGCGTTCTGCGACACCGACCGGTGGGATGGGGTTGCGGCGCTCACGCTCGGTGCTGGTCCTCCATGCTGGGCCATGAGCAGCCATCATCGCGAGACCGTCAAGACCGACCCTCAGGATCGTCAGCGGGTGTGCTCTTGGCTCGGGCGAGGCCGGCGCCCGCGTCCCGATCGCTCGATGCGCTCCCATGCGGCCATGGCGACGAGGAGGGCGGGCAGGAGCGACACGATGATCAGCACTCGGTTGGCGCCACTGAAGAGCAGGCCGCCGGCGAAGCCGAGTGACAGGCCGCCGAGCAGGCCAAGGGTCTGGTCGGAGCTGTCGCGCAGGGTGCGATCGGCCTCGCGCACCGCCTCGCCGGCGCTCCCGGCGACGACGCCCAGGCGCTCCGAGGCGTCCGACGGAGACACCTGAGATGGTGTCGAGGATGCGGGTCGCCCGGCCCTCGTCCTGCCGATCGACGCCGGCACGGGTGCCGGTCGCCTGGGTGGTCGCCATGTCGAGGACTCCTTTCGGTGGTGCGGACGAGCCCGAGTCGCCTCGGGCTCGTCCACTGTCAGGTCCGGGGCCAGACTGACCCCGAACAGGGGCGCCGCGTCAGCTCCGAGTCAGCTCCGCGGCCCGGTCGGTCGCGTGGATGGCTAGACGGCTCCCTGGCCCGAGCGGCGCCCGGTCAGGGCGCCGACCACCAGCACGGTGACGATGGCGCCGATGGTGGCGACCACGATCGAGCTGATGTCCAGGGCGCCGTCGATGGGATCGACATCGAAGATGAGGCCGGCGAGGAAGCCGCCCACGACGGCGCCCACGATGCCGAGCACGATGTGTCCGATGATGCCGAGGCTCTCGTCGCCGCGGACGAGGAAGCCAGCCAGGTACCCGGCGATGGCGCCGAGCACGATCCACGCGATGATGCTCACTGTGTTGCCTCCATGCCGGCGCCGGCGCAACGTCCGGACCGGTCGGCTGGGACCCACCTCGTGCGGGTCGTGAGAGGCACTGTGGGCTCGACGCCGGCGCACCCGGACTGCAGCCGGTCGCGCAGGCCTAACAGCCGCGTGTAAGGTCGAGGGCCTTGGCTCTGCCGGTCGAGCGGGCCGGTCCGCGGCCGGTCCGCCGGAGCCAGGCCGACCTCCGGCTGCCGAGCGGCCAGGCCCGGCTCGTCCTGGAGCAGCTCGTAGTGGTCGGCGTGGAAATCCTCCAACCCGGCGACTCGCTTCGTCCGCAGTGGGTCGGCGATCGAGGCGCCCGTGGCCGCCTCGATGCTCGCCCAGTCGGGCCAGGCCGAGATCATGACGAAGCCCCGCTCGCCCCAGCCGGCGAGGACCACCGCGTGCGGTGCTCGGCCACCTGCTCGACCGCCCTCCAGATCCCGCGCGACCAGTCTCGCGTAGCCCTCCAGGTCTCCATCGCGGAGGCTTGCGCGAGCGACGCGCAGGATGCCGGTGCTCAGCGTCTCGCCGATGCTCGATACGACGACGGGCAGGATCTCGACCCGTCGTCCACTCGTCTCCTCCAGGGCCGCCGGCTCGGCTTCGGGGATCCCGCCGAAGGCCCGCTGCATCGCTTCCTCGCCGTCCCACACCGACACGAGGATCCGCAGGCCGATCTCGTCGGGCCCCTGCCTGCCGGCGAAGACGCGCAGGACACCCGGATGTGCCCGCAGCTCGGGGAGGACGCTGTCTCGGAGGACGGAATCGAATCCCGGACGCATCGTCCGGAAGTGCGACAGTCGCACGATCGCGGTCCCCGGCACCACGTGTCCCTTTCTTCGGTGAGCCCGCAGCGTGCCACTCGGGAGGCGCAGGACCCATCACGGACTGCGCCGCCGGGGATCAGGTGGCCGAGTCTAGCAGCACGAGCAGCAGCACCATCAGCACCGTGGCGCCGCCCAGGACGAGCAGGAGGTAGGCCGCATGGGCGGTGGCGTTCACCTCGGCCATGTGCTCGCGACGGACCTCCTGGGCGTCGATCGTCGCGCTCGCTCATGAGCGCATCTCCAGGCGCCGATCCAGGTCGGCGAGCCGGGCCTCGATGCGCCGCAGCGCCGCCTCGGTCTCGTAGTCGGTGTCGGGCGACTCGTGGCTGCGGCGGTGGACGAGGAAGGCGGTCAGGACGATGAAGACGAAGACCTGCAGGAACTCGGACTGCCAGTTCTCGAAGGTCGCCTGCGCCCACGGCCAGACGTAGCCATCCGGGCCGAACATCTCGGCGACCTGCGCCCTCCTGGCGCTGCCGCGGCGATGAACTCGAGCCAGCCGGTCCAGGTCTGGAGGGCCCAGCTGGCGGTGAAGAGGAGCGCCAGCGCGATGCTGAGCCCGTAGTCGCGCCAGAGACGCATGCCGGCGGCCTGCCCGGCTCGCAGCCCGAGCGACGCCGCGCGGCGCTGGCGGGCTACCGACCGGCGGCGCGTCACGACCGACCGCCGCGGCCGGGGTCCGCGAGCCGCCGGTAGACCGCCTCGTACTCGTCGACCATGCGCGCCGGGCAGGAAGTGCTCGATGACGTGCTGGCGCACGACGCTCGCGCGTCAGCTCCCGGACATGCTGGACGGCCAGCTCCGCCTCGGTCAGGTCGTCGACCAGGAAGCCCGTGACGTTGTGCTCGATGGTCTCGGTGGGCCCGCCGGCCCGTCGCGCGATGACCGGGGTCCCGGTGGCCATCGACTCGATGGCCACGAGCCCGAAGGGCTCGGGCCAGGCGCCCAGCATGACCGTGGCCACGGCTCCCGCGTAGAGCGCGTCGCGCTCGGTCGGACCGAGCTCGCCGAGGAAGGTCACGATGCCCTCGTCGATGGCCGGCTCGACGACCTCGGCGAAGTGCTCGTGCTCGTGGCTGTCGTAGACCTTGGCCGCGATGCGCAGCGGCAGGCCCGTCCGGCGCGCCAGCTCGATGGCGTCGGCGACGCCCTTCTCGGGCGTGATCCGTCCCACGAAGGCGAGGTACGACCCCGGGTCGTCGTTGAAGGGCAGCCGTTCGAGCGGCAGGCCGTGATGGATGGTGGCCATCCAGTTGGCCTCGTGGCGACCAGCGGCGCTGGCTCTCGCTGATGGCGACCAGCGGGATGTCGCGGAACTCCTCGAGCAGCTCGGGCATGCCCGAATGGTCGAGCCGACCGTGCAGGGTGGTGACCACGGGCGTGGGGCAGAGACGAGCGAAGAGGAAGCCCAGCGTCTCGACGTGGGAGTGGATGACGTCGAAGCGTGCGCGGTGCTCCCAGACCCGGGCCAGGGTGAGGTTGATGTAGGCGGAGACCTCCCCGTGGTAGTCGCGCGACCAGAGGCTCCGCTCCACGGTGGGCACGAGCTCGGCCTCCGTGACGGAATCGCCCGGCGCGAACAGGGTCACGTGATGCCCGCGACGGTGCAGCTCGTCGACGAGAGCGGCCACGACACGCTCCGTCCCGGCGTAGGTCGCCGGCGGCACGGGCAGCATGGGCGGCGAGACGACCGCGATGCGCAGGCGATCTGCTGTCCTTGCCGGACCGCGTCGTCGACGGCTGGCGCGCCGCGTGGGGATGGATGCCGTTCATGCCCTGCTGCCTCCACGAGAGCTCAGCCCGCCCGATGACCGCGTGTCGGGCCAGCCCTCTCTCCGCGGCATCGTCTACGCCCGGGTCATGGCTCGGTGCAACAGCCGACGGCGTGCCCGCATGTCGTCCGCATTGCACCTGCTCGCTCGCACGCCGCAGATGGGTTGACGACGCGCCGGCCCAGGCCGATGCTCGGGCGCCCATGCAGCCCATCGACCAGGCAGCCGAGGCCGGCGAAGCGCGCCCCACCGGCGTGCGGGGCGACTTCCCCCTCGACCGGTTGCGAGCCGTGATCTTCGACATGGACGGCGTCATCACCGACACCGCCGCCGTCCACCGCGCCGCCTGGAAGGAGCTCTTCGACGCGTTCCTGCTCGACCGCGCGGCCCAGCGTCGGCGGGCTGCCGCTCGGCGCCGCCCGTTCGACGAGGACGACTACCGACGCTTCGTGGACGGCAAGCCCCGTGAAGCCGGAGTCCGCGACTTCCTCGCCTCGCGGGGCATCCGCCTGCCGGAGGGCGATCGCGCCGACCCGCCCGATCGGGACACGGTCGTCGGGCTGGGCCTGCGCAAGAACGCGCTCTTCCTCGAGCGGGTGGCGCGAGGCGGCGTGGCCGCCTTTCCAGGGACCCTCGGCTTCATCGACCGACTCACCGCGGCGGGGCGTCGCGTGGCCGTCATCTCGGCCAGCGAGAACGCCACCCAGATCCTCGACCGCGGCCGGCGTGCTCGACCGCTTCGACGTCAAGGTGGATGGCGTGGACAGCCGCCGGCTGCGCCTGCCGGGCAAGCCGGACCCGGCCATCTTCCTCGAAGCGGCACGCCGCCTCGGTGAGCCGCCCGGAGCCTGCGCCGTCGTCGAGGACGCCCTGGCTGGCGTGGAGGCCGGTGTCCGGGGCGGCTTCGCCTTCGTCCTGGCCGTCGACCGGGCGGGCTATCGCGCCGAGCTGCTCGCCGCTGGCGCGTCACTCGTGGTCCAGGACCTCGGCGAGCTCCTCCTGCCGACCTGACGGTCAGCCCGAGGGCAGGGACCAGCGACCCGTCGCGGTCCACGAAGCGAAGGCCGCTCGGGCCGGCCACCTGCGGCGCCAGCCCCGGGACCCGGACGGACACGGGCGTCCGGCTCCGGACATGGAGCATCGCCCGGCTCGATCGTGACACGGACGTGATGGCCACGGAAGCGCACGGGGATCTCGAGCCGGGTCCAGTCGGGCGGCAGGCGGGGGTCGACGGCCAGCGCGTCGCCGGCCGGACGGATGCCCCCGAAGCCCATCACGAGGGCCTGCCACAGCCCGCCCATGGTCTGGACATGGAGCCCCTCGGAGGCCGTCCCGTTGCGGTCGTCAAGGTCGAAGAAGGCCGCGATGCGGAGGGCTTCGAGGGCGGGCACGAAGCGCCCGGCCCGCGCCAGGAGGCCGGCGTGGGTCGCCGGCGAGAGGGAGCTGCCGTGGGCCGTGCGGGGCTCGTAGTAGTCGAGGTTCGGCACCAGCGAGCCCGGCGCCACCTCGTCGGGCACGAGGTGGTGGAGGAGCAGGACATCGGTCTGCTTGACGACCTGCGAGCGGGAGATCCGTTCGCGGCCAAGGAGGACGTCAGCCCACGCCGGGCGGGGCGCGATGTCTGCGATGCGGATGGGCTCGAGGCCGTGGAAGCCGGCGAACTGCTCGTAGATGCGCGTGCCCGGGTCGTAGCCATCGACGATGCGGTCGGCGACGTCCAGCCAGTCCGCGACCTCGGCGCGGGTCGGCTCATCAGCTCGCTCGGCGGCTGCCCTCGGCCGCGCTCGCCCCGGCCCGCGCCCACCGCGGCCGCGGCGGCACGCAGGTTCCAGCGTGCCATCACGTTCGTGAAGGCGTTGTCGTCGACGAGCTCGTGGTACTCGTCGGGCCCGATGATGCCCCGCAGGTGGACCCTCCCATCGGCGTCGCGCTCGAGTCGGGAGGCCCAGAAGCGCGCGGTCTCGATGAGCAGGCGTCGCCCTCCGCCCCTGGCGAAGGTCTCGTCGCCGCTCCAGGCGACGTGCTCGGCGGCGGCCCAGGCGATGTCCGCCACGACGTGGAGCTCGCGCTCGCCCGTCCACACGCGGAGGGGCTGCGCCGTCGGTCCGGTCACCCAGGGCGGCGTCACGTCGCGGCCGTCCGCCGCCGACTCCCAGGGAAACCAGGCGCCTCGGAGGCCCGCCTCACGCGCGGCAGCCTGGGCCGCCGCGATGCGGCTCACCCGATAGGCCAGCATCGCGCGCGACGCGGCCGGGCGGGTCGCGGCGAAGAAGGGCAGCAGGAAGACCTCGGAGTCCCAGAAGACGTGGCCCTTGTAGCTGGGGCCTGAGAGGCCGCGCGGGCCGAGCGGGGCCTGGCGCGCACCGGGTGCGATGGAGGCATCGAGATGGAACAGGGCGAAGTTCACCGCGCGCTGGAGGTCCGGGTCGCCGTCGACGCGGATGCCCATCTCCTCCCAGCGACGCGCCCAGGTGGCGCGCTGCTGGCGCATGAGCCCATCGACGCCCGACGGCCTCCGCGCGACGGAGCAGCCCGCGCGCCACGGCGACGGTCGGCCGCGCGTCGGCCCGCGTCAGGTGCGCCGCGAGCCGATCGAGACGTCGTGCGGCGGCTCGGCCGCGAGCGTCCTGTGACGCCGCGACGGCCACGCCCCCGGGGATGCCGGCCACGAGGCGGGTCTCGTCGGTCTCGCCGTCGGGCCCCGCGCCTCCGCGAGCCCCATCGGGCCTGACCCTGCCGCGCGTGATCGTCGGGCGCCAGGAGCGGGCCCCGCGGCGGCCGCGCCCCCGGGCCCATCGCCCGCAGGACGCCGACGCCGGGGAGCGCCCGGCTGGCGAAGGTGACAGCCTGGAACGCCCCGATGGTGCTGCGTGCCTCGTGATGGACGAAGCCGGTTCGGAGGTCGAGCACGCGCCGGATGGTCCCGTCGGCCACGAGTGCCCCGGCCAGGCGCGTCCAGTCCGGGGACCGCACCAGGTCGCTGTCGGGGCCAGTGCCCGAGTACACGCCCGCCACGAGGACCTCACGCCGTGCCGGCGCGTACGCTGCCAGCGGGCTCCCCAACGTGCCCACGACGCCATCCACCATGGCCAGCCAGGTGTCGTGCATGTGCTCGAGCGTGGGGTCGACGCCGTGGACCTCGATCGCCCATGTCGGGTCTGCCGGGACGGCAGGAATCTGGCCGCGCTCGACGTCACGGCGGAGCGCCGTGAGGACCGCCTGGGTCCCCTCTGGTGCCGCGCGAACCGGTCCCTCGGGGAGGGGGCAGGCTCCGCAGCGGTCGATGACGAGCACTGACGTCGCCCGGACCCCGTGCTCTCGCCACAGCCGCTCGATGGCACGTGCCGCGACCCCTTCACCGTGGCGGAGCGTCTCGTGGATGGTCACCGCCTTGGCGAGGCCGTCGAGCTGGCGACGTACTCGCTGACCTGGCGCACCGATCACCAGCACCGCGTCGATGGTCATGCGCACCTCCGGGGGATGAAGGGCATGGGGAGTGTGGGCAGAGGTGCACGGGGATCCTCTGCCCACGCAGAGAGGATGCCCACCGACGCATGTCCGGGCCGTTGGTGGGGCCTTGGCGGGTGTGGCAGCAGCGTTGCAGTGCGTCCCGGCACGGTCGGGCCACTGTAACGCCCGCGTGACGCCTCCTGCCGAAACGCTGACATGGCGGGAGGGGTGGGTGGCGATACCGTCCCTGCCGAGCGGCGCTGCCGCAGCAACCTCGTCACCGGACACGGAGGACACATGGGCACCCGAATCGACGAAACGGTGGGCAACGTCAAGCAGACCGTCGGCGACGTCATCGACGACGAGCAGATGGAGCGCGAAGGTCAGGCCGAGGCGGACCGCGCCAAGCTGCAGCGCGAGACCGAGGGTCTCGTCGACAAGGGCGTCGGGAAAGCCCAGGAGACCTGGGGCGACCTCACCGACGACGCCGAGACGGAAGCCAAGGGCATCGCCCGCCAGATCGAGGGCGACGCCAAGCGCGCCGGCTGAACCCGGCCCTCGCAACGCTGCAGCGGGCCGTCGCTCACGCGGCCTGCTGCCAGACCTCGCAGTCATCGGCCACCGTCACGAGCTCGTTCGAGACGCAGGCTTCGAGAGCACCGATGATCGTCGTGGCCACGTCGTAGAGATCGGCGAGCTCCGGGGGCGGCTCCCCGAACTCCATGGCGTGATGGGAGACCACCCCGTCCCGTGAGATCGCCAGGTAGGCAGCGCCACCGTCAGCACAGTCGGGACAGCCGTAGACCTCCTGCAGGGGGACGCCAGACGAGACCGGCGACCTCGGCAGCGATGCGCTCCTGGCCGTCGTCGGTGAGCGAGCCGGGATTCGAGAACAGCACGACGTTCCCGGCTCGGTCGCTGGCGGTGAGGATCAGGCTGCCATCGCTGCCGACGACGAGGTCGGCGTTGCAGTAGCCCATGCACATGCCGAAGGACCAGCCGGCGCCCAGCAGCGAGTCGCTCTCCGGACCGGGCGGGACTCCGACCTCGACGCGTCCGACGTTCTCGCCGTTCAGGTTGACCGACAGGCTGGCCGTCTCGAACGAGCCCAGCGGGATCGACACCTCGAACGGCTCGAGGACCGTGCTGCACAGACCCTCCGCCTGGGCCTCGCTCCAGAGCGCCACGTCGATGTGATCGACCCCTGCCGTGACCTGCCAGGCCGGTGAATGGCAGGGGGTGGGCAGCGAGCCGCTGACGTGGAGCTGCACCTGGACCGGGAAGCTCTCGAGGTAGAGGATGTCCGCGGTGTCGACGTAGACCGGGCCCTGGGGCGGGAGGCGGTCCGGCGACGAAGCACTGGCGGCCATCGTGCCGCTGGCGCAGAGTGTCATGAGGGCCGCGAGGCATGGCACGAGCAGGGTCTTCATGGTCCTGGGACGCCGATCACCGATGGCGGGTTCCCTGCCGGTCGAGCGGACGACCCGTGGAGGACTCAGACCACTCCGCTGGCGAGGACGATCCCGGCCAGCCCGAGGGTGGCGCTGCCGCTCATGATGACGAAGGCCCTGCCCCGTGACATCGACGGCTCGCGGATCGTCACGACCGAGTCAACGGTCTCGAACTCCGTGCCCCGGTAGCGCTCCGTGAAGGAGACCTCCGAGCGCCGGGTGCGGCGGGACTCGTACTCGGCCGAGGCGGCGCGGCGCTGCATCTCGAGCACCCGGATGAGGAGGGAAGAGCGGGTTCGGGCGGCGTTCATCTGCTGAACCTCTGTGTCCTGATGAGCGGTCCGTGTGCTGCGGCCGTCGGCGACGGTGCCTTGGCACAGGACTGTTGTACCAGCGAGGCCCGGGCGGGGAAATCCCCACTAACCACCCCGTACCGCGACGCACCGCCGAATCGTTGGGACCATCGGCCCCCTGCCCATGACCATGGTCCGGCCGGGACCTTCGGCCGGGCTTCCAGCGGCTCGCGACATGACGGCGCGTCGATGCCGTCACCGGGCACTCTGAGCGGTCGGTCGATCGGCCGCGATCGTCGACAGGACGCGCTGTCACCTCCTTCTTGACCGCGGAGGCGTGGCCCGCGAGACTTGCCGACCATCCCGGCCAAGGTCACGGCCACGGGGGCGGCCGAAGGTGGACCACGGACAGACTTGCGGGAGGCACGCATGAGGCTGATCGCGCCCTGTCGGTCGGTCATCGTCGCTCTGGCGCTGGCAACGCTCCAGGGCGTGCCCGCCGGAGCGCAGGACGAGCCGCCGACCGGGCTCTGCGCCCTGACGCTGGAGGAGGTCGAGAGCGTGACAGGCCTGGACTTCGCGACGATCCGGATGAGCTCCCCACGGCCTGCTCGTACGCGAGCGATCCCGCGGTCGACCTGTTCGCTCTGGACCTCCGTATCCGCAGCGATCCGGACCTGGAGCTGGTGCGGTTCACCTACGGTCGAGGCGGTCACGACGCCACGGTGGCTGGCCTCCCGGCCTGGTCGAGCGACGATGGGCTGTTCGTCGATCTCGGCGAGAGACTCCTCGTGGTCCAGCCGCTCTTCTTCCTCTCCGCCGCCACGCCCGACCCGGTCGCCGTCCAGGGCCCTCTCGCCGAGCTGGCTGTCCCACGGATCGGTCCCGCGCTGGAGTCGGCCTTCGGAGCGACCGACCGACTCACGGCGAGCTTCCCCATGGAAGTCGCCGGGCAGCCGCTCTACGCCGACATCATGGCCGGCCAGGACTTCCTGCGCTTCGTGGACCTGGGAACGGCCGCCATCGTGGAGGTCCTCGCCGCGCAGGGCATGACGCTCGCCGACGTCACGGTGGGCTCGGCCTTCATCGGCGAGAACACCGAGCTCCTGGCGCTCCAGGTCCCTGGCCTCGACGCTGCCATGCTCGTGCCTCCTGTCGGTGCCCGCCTGGCCGGTGCGGATGCCACGCCCGAGGTCCAGCAGCGTGCCGGCAAGGAGGTGCTGGCTTATCCCGACATGCAGGTCTGGCTGCTCGTCAGTGGCGACCTCCTCTGGATCGTCCGCCAGGCTGACGAGGCCACGCTGGATGCCATCCTGGCAGCACTGCCGTGACCCCGAGCGGTCTGGTACCGGGCGGCCCGGCGCGTGGTGTGGCGGTCATGCTGGCCGTGCTCCTGGGGTTCCCCCCGGCCGTCGCACTGGCCGCTCCCTCGGAGCCGCCAGCGGGTCGCGAGCCTGGCTACCAGCAGGTCCTGCCCGAGGACCCGGCCTCGATCGTCCAGGGCGATGACGCCTGCGCGGTGCTGACTGACGAGGAGATCGTGCGCGCCACCGAGGGCAGCACCATCCTCAGCCGCTCGCCGGGGCCCCAGGACTTCCTGCCCGCCGGATGCGCCTGGGAGGTCGAGGTCGAGGGCGCCCTTTCCTCGGGCTCGATCTATCTCGGCGTGGCGACCACGGGCGGACGGCAACACTACGACACGATGGCTCCCTTCGATGACATCGGCGACCCGATCGCCGGCGTCGGAGAGGAGGCCATCGACCCGGCCGGTATCGGCTCCATCCTGGCGGTCCAGGGCGACACGGCCGTGTCAGTCCAGTACGTGGCCTTCGGTGCGCGCCCGTCCAGCCTGGTGTCCCGTGCACTGGGTTGGGTGGCTCTCAGCCGCCTGACCAGCGCGCCTGCGCCGCTTGGCGAGCTTGCGCTGACCAATTCGGACGTCATGCGTGCCGTTGGACTGCTCTCCGAAGCCGGCGTTACGACCCGGATCCGACCGTCGGACGCGCCCCTCGTCGGCGTGGCCGACCCATCGCGCGTCGAGCTCCTCCGGTTCCAGGCGCGGAACCTCGCGCTGGAGGCCGCGGCCGGGGGCGGGACGCTGGGCGTCGAACTCGACGAGTACGCCGAGGCCACCGGCAGTCCGCCCCTGTCTGACCTGTTCAGCGCATGGCTGGCGGGCGCCGACACCCCGGCCTCCAGGGCCGCGGCCCGGCTCGTCACGGGTCAGTCGGCCGACGATCCGACACAGCTCGTGGTCCCGGGCCTGGCCATGGCCATGTTCGTCGCCGACATCGTCGGTCCTGCCAATGGGCCGGTCGCCTCGATCGTTGCAGGGGCTGGCGCCGACGCCGGACCGCTCGCTGCGGCCGGTGGCGACTTCTGCGGGCAGGTCGGCGCGTACCTGTCGGCGGTGCTCGGAGGCATCCTCGACCCGGATATCGCGCTCGAGCCCGAGTGGCTCGCCGCAGCCATCGCTCGCGAGGCCGGGGCGACCATCGATGCTGACGGGCTGCGGCGTGCGGTCGGGGCGCTGGCACTCCTCGTCTACGCGACGAGCATCTCGAGACCGTGGGTGGCCACTTTGTCGGCGGTTCCCAGCGAGGTGCACTACATCGTCGATGACGACGAGCTGACCGCTCCCAGCAAGGTCTTCAGCCTGATCGTGAACGTCGGAGAAGGCGTCGTCGCCGAGGAGGCCGGCGAGTGCGCCGACCTTGCCGGAGCCGACCTGGCCGGTCAGGGAGACACGGAGGGCATCCCTGTGGGCTGGGTGCTTCCGGAGCTCCAGCCCCACGCCGTCGATGTCGCTGGCGACCTCGAGCTCGAGGACCGCGGCCAGTTCGCGGCCGCCAATCTCGAGTACCAGACGCGTGGCGAAACTGGCGAGGCGCACCGCGACGGGACTCTTCGACAGGCGTTCGCGCACGTCACCGGCATCGTCCGTCGAGGCGAGATCGAGGAGATCGAGGAGGCCGTCCGCCTCCTGCTCACCGGCGGGGGCCTCGGTGCCGCCGGATCGACCGTCGAGGCTGAGTACGAGCGCCTCCGGCCAGCGCTCCGGGACCTGCTGTACCCACGAGCGACGGCACGGGTCGAGGTGTCGTGGCACGAGGCTCCCGACCCGACGCCTGAGCCGTCGCCGAGCGACGCGGTCTGGGTCCACGTCGACCGGGCCGCCATCGGGGAAGCCGTCCAGGAAGCTCGTGTGGTGGAGCTGCTCGCATGCTCAGGGCCCTACGGCCCCTGGTCCGGCTTCCTGCGGGTCGGTGGCATCGGGCCCGTACCGTTGTCTGAGCTGCCGGTCAGCTTCTCGTTCCCGGCCTCTGGCGGCGAGCAGACCGCGACGACGTCGACCGGTGGGATCGATCCTGGATCCTTCCGGGATCACATCCGAGGTGCATTACGACATCGACGTGTCGGTGGATGGGACGACGATGGTGCTCACCATCAGCGGCACCGCGAACGAGCAGGTCCAGGGACAGGAGCTGATCGAGGCCATCAGCGCCAGCGCCGGCCCGCAGTCGCTGCCGATCGAACCCGCACCAGAGGGAGTGTGCGCTTCGTAGCGGGGTCGGGACCCGGCACGACCTGGGCCTGGCGCCCGCCCTGAGCCCTACTTGACGCTGCCGGTCGTGATGCCGTCGACGAGGCGCAGTCGCTGATCGTGCGCCCAGGGATGCCCGTAGAAGCCCTCGATGACGCCACGCACCGCGAACGGGGATGGGCTCGCGCCTCGTCCGCTGCTCACGCCTCGTCCGCGAGGATGCGCGCGTTCAGGTCGTCGCCGCCGGCCAGGTTGGCGGAGGTGAACACGTCTGGGGTGAACCCGGCTCGCACGAGGCGCTCGACCGTCTCCGCGACGAGCGCGTTGACGATGGCCGCCCCGACCACGGTGGAGGTCGGGCCCACGGCCGTCGGCAGGCCGTCGATGCGCACGACGGCATCTCCGACGCTGCCCCCGTTGTCGATGACCACGTCCGCGAGATCGTGGAGATGCACGTCCGCGCGGGCCCGCGCACGCCTCGGACGTGGCATGCGCCAGGCTCGTGATGGCGATGACGGCGACGCCGTGGTCGCGAGCCAGGCGCGCCATCTCGGTGACGACCGCGTTGCCACCCGAGTTGGAGGCGATGACGAGGACGTCGCCCGCGGCCAGTGGATGGTCTTCGAGGAGGGCCGCTGCGAGCCCGGGCAGGCGCTCCAGGACGGTGGAGAGGGGAGCGCTGGCGTGGAGCATGAGGCCCTCGAAGAGGATGGGCTGGATCCGAGCCAGGCCCCCGGCACGGTAGGACATCTCCTCCGCGAGCATGTGAGAGTGCCCCGACCCGAAGACGTGGACCGTGGCGCCGCTGGCCATGGCGTCCGCCAGCAGCGTGGCGCCGGCCTCGATCTCGGGCCAGGCCCGCTCCTCGAGCCGCGAGGTCAGGCCTGAGGCTGCTCGCAGGTAGCGCCGACCAGCCGATGGATCGGTCACGATCCCGCCTGCTCATCGATGTCGAAGGCCAGGAAGCGCTCGGGCCCCGTGGCGTCCAGGACGGCCATGTCCTCGGCATCGAGCGCGACCGCGAAGCTGGCGCGCAGAGGCGATGATGCGACCACACGTTGCGCTTCGAGCGTGAAACGATATGGACCTTCTCGGAAGAACCAGCCCTCCGGGGCCTGGAAGACCGCCAGCGGCGTCGCCGCGGTACGCGGCCCGACGAGCAACGGGACCGCGTCCGCCGCGTAGCGGTACGAGAGCGCGCCGTCAGCGCCGGTGGTCAGCGAAGCCTGCTCCTGCCAGGACATCGTCGTCCCCTCGGAGCCGTCGGCGCGCTCGACGAGCAGGGCCATGTCGGAGATGACCTCGACCCGATCGTTGACGCCGGTGCTCACGAAGGCGGGCTGGAGGTAGACGTACGAGCTGCCCGACGCTCGCCCGCCGACGAGCCGCACGACGTCGGGCAGGATGGCTACGACCTCGGGCTCGCGCGTCGAGATGTAGATGCTCGCCAGCGACAGCACCAGCGCCAGCGCCGAAGCCACGAGAGGCGCCCACGAGAGCGAGACGACCGCGAGGGCGGGACGCCGGAGCCGTCGCAGCGTGGATCCGGTCCTCGGCTCCGCGTCCCGCTCGGTCGCCGCGTCAGCGGTCTTGTCCGCCGTGCCTTCGAGGTCGGCCGCCGGACTGGCGCTCTCGGGTGTCGGGCGCGCCAGCTCGGACAAGGTCGGCTCCGGCACGGGCTACGCCCCGACGCCCACGGGTGAGGCCCAGCGATAGACGAGGGTCTCGTAGCGGCCCGCGTGCGGAGGCGCGCCCGAGCCGGAGAGCGCCGTCGAGCGGCGTCCCGTCCGCGCTTCGGGGATGGGCGGCTGGGACGGACAGCTCGAGGGCCGACTCGAGACGCCGGCGTAGCAGGCCAGCCTCCAACAAGCGTCCGCCGAGTGCGACGGGGACGTCGTCGCCTTCCGGGCCGATGAGCCCGACGGCCGCCCGCACGAGCGTCACCAGCTCGTCCGTGGCGCTCCCCACGATCGTCGTCGCTGCGATGTCGCCCAGCTCGGCAACGGCCAGGACGTCAGGCGCGAAGCGCGCGATGGCATCGATCGGACGCGCCAGGCCGTGGATCCTCTCGGCCAGATCCTCCAGGCTCCCGAAGCGCTCTTGCGCTCGACCCGCCAGGAGCGTCGCTGGGCCACGCCGTTCGCGAGCTCGGAGCACGGCCGCGATCCCGGCACGACCGACCCAGAAGGCTCCGCCCTCGTCCCCGAGCAGATAGCCGTGGCCCCCGATGATGCGCGGGCTGCCCTCCCGTGGGGCTGCGAGGCAGGCGACGCCGGTCCCGGCGCTCACGTTCACGCCCCAGCGACGACGAGAGCGCGCCGGCGTGCGCCGTCACGGAATCGTCCGCGAGCCAGACCTGCCTGGCACTCACTGCCGCCGCCACCATCTCGCACAGTCGGCGCTGCGAGGGCTCGTCCGTCGGCGCGGTGGTGAGCCCCAGCACACAGCGATCCACACCTGGACGGCCAGCCTGCCGCCAGGCGCGTCCCACCGCTCCTGCGACCGACGCCACGGTGTCGCCCTCGAGCCGGCTCACGCCATCCAGCTCGATCTCGGAGGCCCATGCCGAATGGCGGACACGGATCTGCGACTGGCCACCGTCGATGGCGAGGACCTGGCAGGCCTCGTCGGTGAGCTCAGTGCCAGCCTCCGAGAACGTCCGAGTCATGGGATAGGAGGCCCGCCCGGCATGCGCGGGAGCCTACTCAAGCGGGGAGGCCGGCGCAACTCGGCAGCGGTGGACGGTAGGCTGTCGACATGCTTCGCATCGAAGCCGCCGGACACCACGACCTGGCGGGCGCCTACCGGACGTGCCTGCTGACCGGCGAGGCCGGCCAGGACGCCACGGCCCTGTATCGCGACCCGGACCTGCTCGGACATGCCTACGTCGGCCCCTACATCAGCCGGGGAGACGGCACGCAGCTCGTCGTCGTCGACGAGGCGGGCGTGGCCGGATACCTGCTTTCCGCCGACGACACGGCGGCCTTCGAGGCCTGGGCGGAAGAGGCGTGGTGGCCGCCCCTCCGGCAGCGATACCCGATCATCGAGGACGCCTCCCGGGACGCCGAGATCATCCGGCTCATCCACAGCCCGGAGCGCACGCCGGCCGACATCACCGCGGCCTACCCGGCGCACCTGCACATCGACCTCCAGGAGCACGCGCGCCGCCATGGCCTCGGCCGCATGCTCATCGACCGTCTGCTCTCCGACCTACGTGCTCGCGGCGTTGCCGGTGTCCACCTTGGTGTCGACGATGCCAACGCCAACGCGATCGGCTTCTATCGTCATCTCGGGTTCCGCGAGGTTGGCGCGGAGCCAGGCGGACTGCTGATGGGTCTGCGCCTGGACGATCGCCGGAGGTAGCGCCGCCCCGACCGCGCGACCACGATGGCAGGCACCACTTCGCAGACGACACTCGCTGGCTGCGACCGTCATCCGCCAATCAGCGGTCATCCGCATCGGCCCTTCAGCTCGCCAAGGCTGCGCTGGACCTCGCCTGCCAGCTTGACAGCCTCGTCGTAACGTCCCATCGCCCGAGCGTAGCTGTTGACGTCGACCGCGACCGTGAGCGAGTCGTAGATCTGTCGCGCGGCGTCCGCGTACGTCTCGTAGGTCTCCGATGGCGCGCTGGTTCACCTCGACGGCGACCGACGGGACAGGTCCCTGGGCCTGCTGGGAGATCATGGCGCCGACCTCGCCCTCGAACGAGGCCAGGCCAGCGAGGTAGGCGGGCAGGTCATATCGGCCGGCGATGGCGTTCAGCTCCGAGAGTGCCTCCGAGATCCGCGTGAAGCGGTCCTCGGTGGCTTCGACCCAGGGGACGACGTCAAGGCAGGCAGGATCCGGTGAGGGCGGCGCCGGTGCCGGTACGGGGAGTTGGCTGGCTGGCACCTCTACCGGCTGGGGAGCGGGCGCGGCTGGGCTGGCCACAGGTCCATCCGGCTCCGTGCTGACGGCCGGGATCGTGCCGCAGCCCACCGACATCGTCATGTCGAGTCCCGGGTGCAGGGCGACGACATGGCTCCCGTCGGTCAGCGTCTCGAAGGCCACCGGCACCGTCGTCTGGATCTGCCCACCGGCGCCAAGGTCACCGAGCAGGGCGACAAGGGTCGTGTCTGGGACGTCGCAGCCTCCCGGGTGGATGACGGCTGATGTGCCCGTCGGTGCGCCCATGACAAGGAGCTGCACGGCCGTCCCGCCTGTCGTCGGCGCCAGTAGCGCGATGCCCTCGAGGCCGGTCTCCCCGACCGGCTGCACCTGGACGAGGAGCGGATCGCGAGCTGCCTCCTGCGCCAGCGCAGCTCCATGTCCCGCGAACGCCGCCAGCAGGACGCACCACAACGCGATGGCCGCGGACCGTCGAGGACTCGACATCATGTCACCTCACGATGGTGCTGCATCTCGCAGCAGGTTCCAGATGGCTTCGGCGAGGATCGGAGCGTTCGGGGTCCCGAGGCCGGTCGCCGGGTCCCATCCTGAGGCGGCATCGTCGAGCAGGTTGCTTCCCTGCGTCACGTCATGGAAGGCATCCGGTCGCTCTGTCGCGACGCGATACAGGAGTGGCAGCAGATGGGGCATGCGTGCCCGACCATCGACGATCGGCAGCAGGCCCTGCTCCTCGGCGCCCTGACGGATGAGCGCGGCCAGCCCGGCCCAGAACGGGGCCGACTGGCTGGTGCCGCCGCCGAAGGAGAAGCAGGGTGGCGGCGTCCCATCGGCACACGTCGTGGCTGGTTGCCAGACGCCGTCCTGGATGAGCATGGGCGTGGAGAGGACCAGGAGCCCGCTGTCGGGGTCGCCCGGACCGGAGACGTCGGGCGCGAGCCGCATCTCGGAGCGGGCGGCAAGACCGATGGCCCGCTGCCACTCGGGCATCGGGAAGAACCGGGAGGCGCCGCCGCCAGTGGCTTCGCCGGACATGGGCCCCGCCCACGTGGCCTCGCGGTGATAGCTGCCGTCCTGTTGCCGCCACTGGTACGTTCCCCCGACCGAGACGACGAGCGGATGCGAGCCTGGGTACCACACCGCGAGCAGGTCGTGGAACTCCTCGGGGGCCGAGCGTACGCAGCCGTAGACGCCCTCGTCGCCGGGGATGGCGAAGATCGTCAGGTCCGCCTCGAAGGCCCGCTGGAAGACGGCGTCCTCCACGCGCACGAGGTCCTCGAACCAGGCGCGGTGCTCTGGAAACGCGTCGCCAAGCGCCTCGCAGTGCCCCCAGCTGAGGCTGGCGATGTCAGCCCGGCCATCGGCCAGGATGGCCTCGACGACGGCTGCATAGGTCGAGCCGAGCGGTGCCTCCACATCGACGATGGTGGCCTCTGGCGCGATGGCACGGATCATCTGGATGTCCAGGTTGACCTCGCCGGAGCCGCCTCCCAGGGGCACCGGCCCGGCCACGAGGAGGCGCTCGACCGGTGGTCCGACCGTTCCCGTCTCCCGATCCCAGGCCGTCAGGTCGGCGTCGAGGAAGGTGTCGAAGGACATGATGGCCACGACCTGGCCCTGGCCGCGCAGACCCATGGCATGCAGCTCGTCGATGCCGTACGCGCGCCGGATCTCCTCTGGCAGGAGGCCGCGAGAACCGGTCTCCCGGAGGTCGTCGGTCTGGCCCGTGCTTGGCCTGTCGCCTGAGTCGCGCCAAGGACGACCAGCGCGGCGAGCGACAACAGCACGGCCCGCGAGGCCGCACGCCGGCGGGTGACGAGGGGGATGTGAGGTGCGCTCATGGGCCGGTGTCCGTCCAGTAGAAGCGCTTGACGATGTCGTCAAGGAGGTCACCGACCGCCCGCGTCGTGCGCACCGACCCCGCGAAGAAGGGGAACGACTCATCCGGCTGGCCGACATACAGGACCATGCCCGCCGTGAAGCGTCCATCCGATGCCGCCAGGAGATGGGCGCCGAACGGCGTCATGGCGCCCGCCTCCCCGAAGTCGCCGACGAGATAGCGGGCGTCGGCTGGCTGGAAGCCGATATGCGGTCGCAGGAGTCGGGTGCCGTGCTCGTCGCGCTCGGCCGTGCCCTCGAGGGTCTGGGCGGCCATGGCTCCCAGGTGTTCCATCATCTGCTCACGCGTCGCCTGCGCCGTCGGCACGATCTCGAGTCGCAAGGAGAGGGGGATCTCCGCCATGTTGCCCCTCACGGTCGTGGCCACATAGGTCGTGGTCAGCCAGGTAGCGCCAGGCTCGCTCGTATCGAGGAGCCACCAACGCGGGTCGAAGTCGAGCTGCCAGACCGAGCCGTCGGCGGCATGGGTCTGCCCGAAGCGAAGGACACCTTCGACGGGCTGCCCGAGACGTGGTCCCGCTGGCGAAGCGGCCATCGCGGCCGCCGCCGGGCATGGCTGCGTCGGGTCCGGACAGGGCGGAAGCGCGACGGGTGCCAGCAGTTGCACGAGCAGGACGGCCCCCGCGACGACCACGGCCAGCCCGACGAGGAAGGCGACGAAGGCACGCACTCCAGCGAGCCGGGAGGGCTGGGCATGGCGCGGCGCCCTGGTCAGACCCGGTGTGGGTCCGGTGGCCTGGGTGAATTCGGCGGCGGACCGGGCGCCAGGGCTAGCCGGGCTGGCTGCCAGGGCGTCCGTGTCAGGGCTCGGCGGTCTGGAGGAGGCACGCTTGGGGAGCGCGCGCAGCGCGACCCCGCACCAGGTGCAGAACGATCCCGGCGGCGTGGGCCGGTGACAGCTCGGACAGGTCTGCTCCTCGTGTGTGGCGGCTTCGACCGCCTCCTCGCGGAGACCGAGGTCGATGAGGTGCCTCAGCCACACCAGCGCCCCGACCGTCAGCGCGCCGAGCGCGATGAGCCTTGGCAGGTCGCGGAGAAGGACGAGTGCGGCACTGGTGGAGACGCTGAACAAGCAGGCGAGGAGCGTGGCCACGGCAGGCCGCCCCAGGCGCCCCAAGCGCGCGCGGTCGCGCACCGGCGCCCGATATCGCAGCCAGAACGCGCCGCAGGCGCCTGCCGCCGCCCCGCCGATGATGAGGGGGACGGCCACGGCGTGCTCGAGGATGCGCATGACCCACGACCAGGTGTCCCCGCCCGGCTGCGCGCCGGCCATCACGAGGTCGATCGATTGGGCGATGACCTGGGCGCCGACGAACATCGAGCCGCTGACCGCGCCGAACGTGGCGCCGTCGAGGACGTCATCGAACTTGCGATAGCGGAGAAGGACGAGCGGGCCGACCATGGCCAGCCCCATCCCGACGCTCGGGAGGACGATGACCCGCGCCAGGATCTCGAGGCTCTCGTCGGCTGGCGGCACGACCCGCGCGGGGTAGAGCTCGCGCAACAGCAGCCCGAAGAGAGCCCCAGCGAGTGCTCCCCACGCCAGGGTCACCAGGATGACGCGGATGGGCTCGTCCTCGTAGACATCCGTCGAGTAGAGGTACACGGTGAGAAGGAGGGGCACGAGGAGCGCGCTCGCCAGCAGCGCTACCGGCAGCAAGCCCGCTGCCGCCAGCGCAACGACCACCACGATGCCCGCCGCAAGGGCCAGGCGGAAGGCGTCCAGGTCTGCACGTGGCAGGCGCGGAAAGAGCGTGGTGGCGAGGCGGAGCGCCATCACGGGCTCTGCTCGGTCGGCGGCATAACGCCGCGAGATCTCGACCGCGAGGATGGCGTGCCCACAGACGCTGCAGTGGTTCCTCGGCGGCACCAGCGAGCCGCAGGACCCGCACGTCACGAGCTCCAGCTTGACGTCGTCGGTCATCCGGTCACGCCTCGGTCTGCGGGGTCCCCCGGGTCCGCTCCGTCCCGGGCGACGTCACCCTGGATGATCTCGTAGGATCGCGTCGTCCGACACGCGCCCCCGTGCCTCCCTCTCTTGCCCTGCCCGTCGCCGACACGTGGCCCTGACCCCAGGCCAGGCCCGCGACCGCGGCAGTGTAGCGTCGCCTGGAACGCGGGGAAAGCAGGGGAAAGGTGATGGCCCGCGCCTCGACGGCTAGGAGTGCCCGACCAGCATCTCCACCCGCTTGACGGCCTCGTCGAGCGGAGGCAGCGCCCGCATCTCGGCCTGCAAGCTCGCGAGCCGCGGTCGCGAACGATGGCTCGGACACCACGCGCTCGATGGCCGAGCGCAGTGCCTCGACCGAGGGCAAGGGCCCCGGCACGTGCAAGCCGGCGCCGAGCTCAGCGAGCCGCTCCGCGGTGAAGCCCTGGTCCCCGCCCTCGAGCGGCACGACGACGGCGGGCAGGCCGTGCCAGAGCACGGCATGCAGCGAGTTGAAGCCCGCCATGGAAGACGACGGCCCGACAGTGCGGCAACAGGAGGCTACCCGGGACGTAGCGCTCGACCCGGATGTTGGCCGGCGCCGCGCCGAGGTCGGCGGGGTCGAGCTCGGTGCCCACGGTGACGACGCCGTTCACGTCGAGACCGCCGAGGGCCTCGACGATGGCCCGGAAGAGCTCCGGCACCCTGCTGAAGCTGAGGCCAAGGGTCACGGACACCGTCGGACGCGCCGGCAGCGCGGCCAGCCACTCGGGGGGCTCCACGGCGCCGACCCGGTCGAAGGGCGGCGCGCGGAACGAGACCGTGGCGGGCGGTTCGGGCGCGTCGGGCATCCGCCAGCGCGGCGGCAGGTATCGGATGACGAGGTGACGGTCGAATCCGTCAAGGACGCGCTCAGGGTCGAGCCCATGTGACGCGCACAGGCCGGCGAAGGCCTCGCGCATGAGGTAACGGGGGTTGATGTAGATGCCCCACATCACGCTGACCCAGGGTATCCGCCATCGCTCGGCGGCGACCACGCTGCCGAACTCCACGGGCTCGCGGACGATGAGGTCCGGTGCCCATGCTGGCCCACGATCGAGCAGGTCCTGCGCGAATGCGGGCCCCAGGCCGCCGCTGAACGCCACGAGGTGGCGCACGACGATGGGGGCATCGGCCAGCGCTTCGCGGGCCTCGGGCGGTAGCACCTCGTCGAGGTTCCGGACCACGGCCGTGTCCCGCCCGCAGGGCACGAAGTCGAAGCCGAGGTCCCGGGCCAGGGGCTCCATGCTCAGGCCGCTCGCGATGGCGACCTGGTGGCCCCGTCGTTGCGCCGCCTGTGCCACGGGGATGAGCGAGTGGAGATGGCTTCGGATGGGCTGGCTGGCGAACAGGATCCGCACGGCGCTACTCCAGCGGCAGGACGGGAGCCAGCCAGAGGAGGTCGCCTCGGCCGATGAGACCGACGAAGATGCGGTACAGGCCGCTGGACGGCGCGGGGCGATCGCTGCCCTCGGCCGGCTCCGGGCCGGCGAGGGGCGCACGGATCTCGACGACTGCGGCCGCGAGCGCCCCGTCCCCGGCCGGGACGACCCGTGAGGTGATGCTCGTGACGCCCTCATCGGCGAGCAGGTCCGCCCACCGGGACCCTGGCCGAGAGCGTCGGGAGTGTCTCCAGTCGCCGCGGCAGGACGTCTGCCGCGAAAGCCGCGTCCTCCTCGTCCGCGAAGGCCAGGGCGATGGTGACGACCTGCTCGACCGGCGTCGCGCCATCGAGGATGGCGACGGCTTCGGCGGCCGGCATCTCCTCGAAGGCCTCGTCAAGGGCCACGACGAGCTCGCCCGCCTCCTCCGGCGAGTCGCTGAAGCGGGCGTACACCGTGGGTGCCAGGCCGACCATGCCGCCCGGGAGGAGGGTGGCCTGGATGAGGGGGATGTTCGGATCCGCCGCCGAGGCGATGGCCCGGTAGGCGGGGTCGTCGGCGAGCGAGGCGGCCGCCCCATGGCTCGCCTCGAGCATCGCGGTGAGGGTGCCGAGGTCGGCCGAGCTCAGGATGTCCGTCGACGAGACCGCGAGAGGCTCGCTTCGACCGAGCCGGCCACCGAAGGGCACGTCGGGGTCAAGAGCGTCGAGGTCGACCCGCATCCCGTCCTCGCATCCCGATGCGCCGCACAGGAGGGTGTGACCATCGGTGTCGACGGCCGAGTAGCCCCGTGCCACGAAGGCTTCCGCGACCGACCCCGGGTCGAAGGTGCCGATCAGCACCGAGCCATCGGCCGGTGGCAGGCCAAAGGTGAGGTGGTGATCGATCGCTGTGACGTCGAAGCCGACGGCATCCGGCCAACGGGAGGCGGACAGGAGCCCCTGGAGCACCTCCTGGTCGCCGCCGCTTGCGCCCATCATGGCCGCCATCCAGAGTCGGGCGGCCGGCTCGTCGGACGCCAGCAGAGCCTCGAGCTCAGCGCCCGATGCGGGCGTGGCGGCACCGGGGCGGGAAGCGATGGCCGCCTCCTGGTCGAACCAGGAGACGGTGCCTTCCCGGGCTGGAGCGGTGTCCGGCACGCGCTCGAGGGCCGCCAGAGAGCCTCGTCGGCGCCCCCGGTCCCGGTGACGCCTCCTGCGCCGCAGCGATACCGGCCAGGCCAGCGACGGCGAGCGACCCCAGCAGGATCGCCAGGGCGGCGCTGCTGATCCGGTCGGGCACGTCGGCAGTCTAGCGCGCACCCTGCCGCCCTCACGCGCCACGCATCTGCAAGCCTGCGTCGACGACCTCATATGCATGGGCTCCTGCCGGTGCCCGAGCATGTGGGCACGCGTCAACCAGGAGGTCGAGGATGGCCGAGCTCGATACGAAGGCTCGTGAGCGCCTGCGCACGAGCCAGTTCGCCTATGTCGACCGTGAGGGCGGTGAGCACCTGCCCATCAACGACGCCTCGCACGTTCGCAACGCCGCTGCCCGCTGGAACCAGACCGAGTTCGAGAGCGCGGCGGCCAAGGAACGAGCCCGCAAGAGGATCCTGGCCGCCGCGAAGCGGTTCGACGTCGAGATCGACGCGGACTCGAACGTCAGGAAGCGGACGACCTCGCTGCGGGCGGCGAGCACCAAGCGCGGCCCCCGAGGAGGCCGGGCCAAGCGAGACGACTGAACATCGCTTCCGGACGCGACCCGGCCGGGTGTGCCGTCGGAAGGGACAGTGGGCCGTCGCGCAGCCGAGTCGCGCCCTTCCGCGCCCTCGCCAGCACCTCGCCGTGGCCGCCCGTCCCGCGGGGCGGCACGCTCGGCCGCCAGGGTGGGCTGGATCGGCCGGCCATCTCGGCCGCTAAGGCCGTCGTCCGCCCACTGTGCCGTCCCGCGCAACAGCCGGGGAGCACCGCTGGCCGGCCGACTCTCGCGTCGCTGTCGGGCTCGGGGCGCGACTCGCCTCCGGTCGCCACGGATCTAGGCGGTTCGGCCGCCCGCGCGCAAGGATTCGTGGGCGGCCTTAGGCTTTTGGAGCCTCATGGTCGACACCATCCCGCCGGTCTTCTGGGTCGGCTTCCTCATCTTCATCGGGTCGATGCTCGCGCTCGACCTCTTCGTCTTCCACCGCAAGCCCGGCGACGTCACCGTTCGCAAGGCGGCGCTGACGGCAGGCTTCTGGGTCAGCCTCGGGCTCGGCTTCGGGGTCATCGTCTACTTCTGGCTCGGAGCGCAGAAGGCCGTCGAGTACTTCAGCGGCTACCTCATCGAGGAGTCCCTGTCGGTCGACAACGTCTTCGTCTTCAGCCTCGTCTTCGCCGCCTTCGTCATCCCCAATCACCTCCAGTACCGCGTCCTCTTCTGGGGTGTCATCGGGGCGCTCGTGATGCGCCTCGTGATGATCCTCGTCGGGGCAGCGCTGATCGCGCAGTTCGAGTGGATCCTGCTGGTCTTCGGGGCATTCCTCGTGCTCACCGCCGTGCGCATGTGGCTCTCGACGAGGCGCGATGAGGAGCCCGACCCTGCGAACAACCCCATCGTCCGGTTCGCGCGCCGCCACCTGCCCTTCAGCGAGCGCCTCGACGGTCAGCGCTTCTGGACCCGTATCGACGGCAAGCGCGTGGCGACCCCGATGCTGCTGGCTCTCCTCGTGGTCGAGGTCAGCGACCTCATCTTCGCCGTCGACTCCATCCCGGCCGTCTTCGCGGTCACGACCGACCCGTTCATCGTCTACACGTCGAACGCCTTCGCCATCCTCGGCCTGCGCTCGCTGTACTTCTTCCTGGCCGACCTCAAGGACCGCTTCCGATACCTCACCCATGGCCTCTCGATCGTGCTGGCCTTCGTGGGCGTCAAGCTCCTGCTGAGCCCGTGGCTGCACCCGCCGGCCTGGACGTCGCTCGTCGTCATCACCGCGATCCTCGGGGGCGCGGTGGTCTTCTCCCTGTACCGCGCCCGCCACGAAGAGCTGCCCGACCTCGACGAGCCCGTCCTGACCGATTGACGCGGCCGTGACGACGCCGGTGGAGCCTCGCATCCCGCTTCCGGACGAGGCACCGACCGTGCGGCCCCGGCCCTCACTGTCCTACGCCTCGCGCGTGTTCCGCCACCGCAACTACCAGCTCTTCTTCGGCAGCCAGCTGGTCTCCCTGGTGGGCACGTGGATGCAGACGGTGGCGCAGGCCTGGCTGGTCCTGGAGCTGACCGGCGACCCATTCGTCCTGGGCCTCCTGACAGCCGTGCAGTTCCTGCCCGTGCTCGTCTTCGGGCTCTTCGGTGGCCTCATCGCCGATGCGCTGCCGAAGCGCCGCACGCTCATCGTCACGCAGGTCGTCCAGATGCTGCTGGCCCTCAGCCTCTTCGCGCTCACGGCCAGCGGCCGCGTGGAGGTCTGGCAGATCCTGCTCCTGGCGTTCCTGCTCGGCCTCAGCAACGCCGTCGACATGCCCACGCGCCAGGCCTTCGTGGTCGAGATGGTGGGACGCGAGGACCTGCCTGGCGCGGTGGCCATCAACTCCGCCACGTTCAACGCAGCCCGCATCGTGGGCCCGGCGCTCGCCGGGCTGCTCATCGGCGTGACCGGTGTCAGCACCGCGTTCCTGGTGAACGGCCTGAGCTTCCTGGCCGTCATCGTGGGCTACGGCCTGATGCGGGACGAGGAGCTTCGGCGACCCGACACGGCCCAGCGGCCGGGCAGCGTGCGGGCGGTGGTCACGTCGCTCGCGGAGGGCCTGCGCTTCATCCGGTCCAGCCAGATCGTGCTGCTGGCCATGGTCGTGGTCGGGGTGGCCTCGATGATGGGCCTGAACCTCGGGGTCGTCGTGCCAGCCCTGGCCAGCGAGGTGCTCCACGTGGATGCCGCGGGGTTCGGCCTCCTTATGGCGGCTACCGGCGTCGGCTCCCTGCTCGCGGCGCTGTCGATCGCCACGCTGCCGAGCGTGCATGTCGGGCTCATCGCTGGCGGGGCCATCCTGATGGGTGTGGCCGAGATCGTGGCCGCGCTCACGGACGCCATGCCGGTGGCCCTGCTGGCCATGCTGGCGCTCGGCTTCGGTGCCATCGGCATGGCGGCCACGGCCAACACCACGGTCCAGCTGCGGGCGCCCGACGCCCTGCGCGGCCGCGTCATGAGCGTGTACACGGTCGTGTTCGTGGGTTCGACGCCGCTGGGCGGACTGCTCATCGGCGCCATCGCCTCCGCATCCGGCGTGGCCGCGGCGCTCGCGGTCGGAGGGGCAGCCTGCGTGGTCGTCGGTGCGGTCGGCTATCTCTGGCTCAGCAGGATCCGCGCTCGCGAGCAGCTGGCCACCGCCGCCTCGACGGCCGCCGCTGGTGGCGCCAGCAGCGCATCGGACATCGCCGCCGGCTGACGGCCCCCGGGGTCAGGAGAGGGGACGGCGGGCGACGGCGCCGGGGTCACCTTCCAGCGCCGCTCCACCCATGCACGAAACCCGTCATCTCCTGCTGACTCTGACGCCTTGAACGCCACTATCAGCCGCAGACCGTCAAAGTCGATGCCAGACGAGGTGGTGACTGGAGTTCCCCGGGGCAGATGAGACTCATCCGCCGCCGTTCCTGCCGGGCATCCATGGACGGGATGGGAAGCAGGCTCTCGGGACCATCGACGGCGCTGCGAAGGGCGTTGGCGGCGATCATCTGCCCCGCCACGCTCAGGGTCGGCCCGTCCGCCACCACCGGTGACCGTACTCGGGACCATGAGGCTGTCTTGTATCCCGTCGGTGGATGGATGAAGGGAACGCGAGGCGATCGGCCGTCAGGCGTCTCCTTTGGCCCGGGGGAATCTCAGTTCGTCGGGGGTCGACGTAGGGTCAGGGCCTGCTGTCTCCCCCGTCGGGCAGCCCGAAACGGACGAATCCACGCGTAGGGGTGGAGCCGACACTCGGATTTGAACCGAGGACCTGCTGTTTACGAAACAGCTGCTCTACCGCTGAGCTATGTCGGCCCGTGGAGCCAGAAGTCTAGCGCGTCTGGCCACGAGGTCCCCCTCCGCGGCCGGGCGCGCCATGGACAGCCAACGGTGCCCAGGGTCACCGCAAGCGGTCGCTGCCGTGGGGTGGAGCAGGGTCAGGTGTAGCCCGGTGCGGTTACGCTAGGGCCATGGGCGAATCCGACTGGTGGATGTGCGGCCGCTGCCGAAGCCTGAACAACCTGTCCGCGCGCAAGTGCTACTCCTGCGGGTACGGCAAGCCCAAGGACTCGCAGAAGGCCAGTGAGTTCCTGGGCTACGAGTCCGTCGTCACCCGGGACGGCAAGGTCCGGCTCGACTTCCCCGAACACGCGGCAGAGGCGACTGCAGCTCAGAGGGTCGAAGCGACAAGGCAGGCGCCACCGTTGCGCGACCCGATCCCGCGCAGCATCACCGACGTCGCTCCCCGAGTCCCGCACGGCAGACGCATCGTGTACCGCCTCGACGGGCCGCCGATGCCGCCCCCGCGACCCATGCCGCCCCTTGCCCCGCCTCCCCCCATGCCTGTCCCAGGACACCCCATGCCAGGACACCCGATGCCAGGACACCCGATGCCTGGACCACGGCCGGTGACATGGGGACCCGCGCTGCCGCCCCCACCGGGCATGCCGGGCATGGCGCCTCCGATGCCCCCGCCCGTCGCAGGTCCGTACGCTGGCCCCCGTCCGCTCGTCGGCATGCCCATCGGGCGGCCCGCCATGGTCGGCGTACCGGTCGGTCGCGGCCTTCCGCCCATGCGCGCGCCCGGACCACCGTCCACGAACGCCGTGCCGCCTGGTGGGCCGGTGTTGCCGCCTCAGCCGCCGGGTCCGGGTCGCTCGCCCGATCGGTGACTCGACGGAGGCGCTGAGCCGCCTGAAGCGGCCTCCGCCGTCAGCGTCCGAGCAGCACGTCGATCCCGGCCAACACGAGCCCGAGACGAGCCGGAGACAGCCTGCCGCTCCGTTCCACCAGCGCTGACCGGTCCAGCGTCACGACCTGGGTGACATTGGCAACCGATCCACGATCGAGCCCGGTCGCGCGGGCACTCAGGTGCACGTTTCCGGGCGCATCTGCCCAGCGAGGGTTGCTCGTGAGGGACACGCAGACGACGGTCGAAATGCGGCTGTGGTTGAACGCATCGCCCTGGACGACGACGACCGGCCTGCGGAAGCCGGGCTCCGAGCCGTGCGATCAGCCAGCTCCGCCCACCAGACGTCGCCCTGGCTGATCACCATTCGACATCGCGCAACGTCGTTGAAGCCGCTGTGGCAACGAACGATCCGGGTCTGTCCCAGGCGGGCGAGGACGCTGTCGACAGCCTGCGTGACCTCATCGATCTCATGGCGGGCGACATACTCGCGGAGCGCAGTGCTGTAGACATCGCTCCGGGAACGCCCGTTGCGCTGTGCCAGTCGCTCGGCCCGCAGGTAGATGTCGTCCGGGACAGAATCGCCGTCTTCATACCCGGAGTATAACCAGGCCCCTACAGCGTGCGGAGGTCGGTCCTGCGGCAGGCGACGACGCTGGCGACGGGCAGGACGAGCTCCTCATAGCCGTGCGGGCGTTTGGCGAGGCGCGTCGCCGAGCGCAGGATGCGGAAGGCATCGAGGTGCCGCTCGAGCTCGTCTCGTGAGACGAGGTGCTTCTCGGCCATCCGGCCTTCCCTGCCCAGAGAGATGTCGAGGTCGGTGACGAGGATGCGCCCGCCCGGGGCCACGGCCGCGGCGGCCATCTCGAGCGTCCGGCTGCGCCCCTGGCCGCGCGCCGGCAGGGCGTAGGTCAGGACGACGAGGTCGAAGCGCGAGGCTGGCCGCCACGATGCCAGGTCGGCGACGTGGAAGGCGATCGTCACACCCGCTCTGGCCGCCGCGGCGCGAGCCTCTTCGACTGCCTCGGGGTTGGGGTCCACGGCGGTCACGTTCCAGCCGCGGCCGGCGAGCCAGACGCTGTCCTGCCCGGATCCGCAGCCGAGCTCCAGGGCCTTGCCGGGCACGAGGTCCGTGGCAGCCTCGATGAGCCCGTCGTCGACGGGGTCGGCCGGCGGCTGGGGCTCCGCCAGGGCGGCCCAGCCGGGGGCGCGAGCAGGCACAGAGGCATGCTCCGTGGTCATACGGCGATAGGGACTCCCTCAGCGTGACCCGACGTGCGAACGGCACGCAGCGTCAGCCACGCCGGCAGGATACGCGACGAGCACACCGCGCCCGGTGCGCGGACGCACCGGGCCGCCACAGGCCTACTGCAGCGCGAGGATCCCGACCCCGACTCGGTCATAGGTCGCCTGTGCGCGACGATCGAGGGTGGCGAGCGTCGATCCATTCTGCGCCGCGATCATGGCAACGACCGCGTCATATGAGGCGCCGCCGGAGATCCCCAAGGCCACCAGGTCATCGATCAGCCTGGCATGACGCCGGATGGAGAGGGTCATCAGCGGAGCCGGGAACGCGGCCGAGAGATACTGCCTGACGAGGTCGCCCTCGGCGCGATGCGGTGGCGGCAGGCGGGTCAACACGGCGTAGCTCTCGAGGGCGCAGGGAGCCGGCAGGCGAGGTCGCTGGGCCACGATGCGCGCGGCGCGGTCGTGGGCCTCATGCCAGGTGGCGAACGCGGCGACGACGACGCTTGTGTCGACAGCGATCAACGCCGCGTCCCCTCGAGCGTCACGCGCACCTGGTCGATCGTCAGTGGCGGGAGCTCGCGCGCGGGGACTGCCACGAGGACCCCATCGCGCTCCTCGAGGCGCATCTCTGTGGGCGGGATATCGACCTCGAGGCGTCCGTCCCTGGCGTTGATCTCCAGCACTTGACCTCCGATCAGGCCGAGCTCCTCGCGCATCGGCTTGGGAACGACGATGCGGCCCGCAGCGTCGATGGTAGTTCGCATGGCAGCACGATACCATCGCCGCCGCCATTCTTGGCGCCACTGCGATCCGTCGGAGCCGCGACCGGCCCTGGCAGCGGGTATCGTGGCTCGGCATGGAAGTGCTTCGACTGCACGGCGCCTCCGACGTCCGTGTCCACCAGGAACCAGAGCCCGTCCCCGCGCCCGGAGAGGAGCTCGTCAGCATCACCGCCGTCGGCCTGTGCGGCTCCGACCTCCACTGGTATGAGGACGGCGGCATCGGTGAGGCACGGGTCGTGGAGCCGCTCGTGCTGGGCCACGAGATGGGCGGCGTCATCGTGACCGGTCCGCGAGCCGGCGAGCGCGTCGTCGTCGAGCCTGCCAACCCGTGCGGGCACTGCGTCGTCTGTCGGGCTGGCGACGGCAACCTCTGTCCCGACGTCCGCTTCTGCGGCCACGCTCCGGTCGATGGCGGTCTGCGGACGCAGATGGCCTGGCCGCAGCGGCTCCTGCTGGCCATCCCGGACACGGTCCAGGGCGACCAGGTCGCGCTGCTCGAGCCGCTCGGAGTCGGCCTGCACGCCATCGACCTCGGCCACTTCCGCCCGGGCATGAGTGCGGGCGTCTACGGCGCGGGGCCCATCGGCCTCCTCCTCATCCGCGCGCTGCGAGCGATGGGCGCTGGGCGCATCGTGGCGACGGACGCCCTGGCACACCGCGTCGAGGCCGCCCTCGCGTCAGGCGCCGACGAGGCCCACCTGACGAACGTGGGTGGTCGGCCCGACGGTATCGAAGGCTGGGACCCGGTCGACGTCGCCTTCGAGGCGGCCGGGGAGGACGCGGCACTCGAATCGGCCCTCATCCATGTGCGGCTCGGGGGCCGCGTCGTGGTCGTGGGCATCCCGCCTACGAACCGTCACTCCTTCACGGCGCGTCCGGCACGTGGCAAGGGGCTCACGCTGGCGTTCTCGCGGCGGATGAAGGCCATCCACATGCTGCGGGCCATCGAGCTCGTGGACCACGGCATCGTCCAGCTGGACGGCCTCATCTCGGGGACCTATCCGATGAGCCAGGCGGCGACCGCGTTCGATGCCCTCGTGGCGCGCTCTGGACTGAAGCTCGTGGTCAAGCCGAACGCCTGACCGAGCAAGCGCGGGCGATCAGTCCTCGGCTTCGGCGTGCACGCCGCGCGCCATGAGGCCGCTGTCGTGGCTGGGGGCCGGCCCGGGGTAGCCTGATGCAGCACTGACCGGGACGCCGCCAGGCAGGGGCTGGCCCATGGGACCCGCCACCGGGACCGCGACGGCAGGCCTCAGCGGATGGACCGGCACCGGGACGCGCGGCCGGGGCGCCACGACCAAGCGCGCGCACATGCCGCACATGGGATGCTCGCCCGCGGTGGGCAGACCGAGGCGGGATCGACGACGCGTCCTCGGGCCCGACTGCGGAGGGCGGAAGCCGCAGATGGCGACGGTGTCGTTGCCCTCGAGGTAGGCATGCTGCGTGGTGCCGCGGTGGTACCAGGGATCGTCGATCTCATCGAACCCGTTGCGGATGACGATCCCCCACACGACCTCATCGGCCGGGAAGGTCTTGCCCGGCCTGGGCTGGGGGGCCTGGGACACCTGCGCCATGGGCTGGTGCGGCGTCGCATTCTGGCCGGGATCAGGCGCCCCGGCGTTGGCGAAGAGGTTGATGCGCATCCAGTCAGAGATAGTAGCGAATGTCGCGCTCAGGGCCTGCATCCGGTTCCTTCGCTGCGCTGGCGCCGGGGGTCGAGCCACCATCCGAGGGACGGGGGCCGGGTACCTGACCGGCATCGGCGGGGGCTGGACTTGGGTACGGGGGGGAGGTACGACGGCGACGTTCACGCCGGTACTATCGGTCCATCCAGGGGCGACAGGCTACCCCCATAGACCCCACCGCACCACCCCGTACGTTGGTCCTGTAGGCGCCGCGTCACCGGTACCCCCGGCTGAGGGCGGGCGCTAGGCGCCAGCGGCCCCGGCTCTGGCTCGAGGCCGTCACGGCGGCGATGGCCCGGCAGACCGGTTCGAGGTTCGCGTCGGTCAGGCCCGCGACGTTGATGCGGCCTTTGCCCACGACGTAGATGGCGAACTCGTCGCGCAGCCGGGCGACTCGCTCCTCGCCCAGGGCCAGCAGCGAGAACATGCCTCGCTGGCGCAGCAGGCGCTCATGGTCGCCGGCTGCACCGGCCGCCTGAAGGCCGGCCACGAAACGGCGCCGGTTGGTGTTGATGCGGTCGCGCATGAGGCCGACCTCCGTGACCCACCGGGCGCGGAGCGCATCATCAGCGAGGATGGTGGCCACGATCTCGCCACCGTGCGCCGGCGGGTTCGAGTAGTTGGCACGCACGACGCCCTTGGCGTGCGTCAGCAGGGCGGCGGTCTCGGACGCGTCAGCGCCGACGATGCTGAGCGCCCCGACGCGCTCGTCGTAGAGCGCGAAGTTCTTCGAGAAGCTCGAGGCGACGAGCATCGTGCGGCCGCCGCTCGACGAGGGAGAGCACGCCTCGGGCGTCCTCCTGCAGGCCATCCGCGAAGCCCTGGTAGGCGAAGTCCAGGAGGGCGAGCGCGCCCGCCTCGGTGACGGCCGCAGGCGATGGCCGACCACTGGGCGGGCCGCGGATCGATCCCGGTGGGGTTGTGACAGGAGGCGTGGAGGACGACGAGGTCGCCAGCCGGCACGGCCCGCAGCACGCCGAGCATGGCGTCGAGGTCGAGCTCGCCGTCGGCACCCAGGTACGGGTAGGTCCGGATGGGCAGGCCGGCGGCTTCGAAGACCTGGGGATGGTTGGGCCAGGTGGGCGTCGAGAGCCATGCGGCCGCGCCCGGGCGCAGCGCGTGCACGAGGTCGGCCGCCACCCGCAGGGCGCCGGTGCCCCCAGGCGTGTGGAGGAGCGCGATGCGCCCGGCAGCGACGGCCGGATGGTCGGCGCCGAAGACGAGGTCGCGCACCGGCCCGAGATACGCGGGATCGCCGTCGATGGGCTTGTAGACCTTCGTGGTCTGCTGCGCCAGGAGCCTTGCCTCGGCCTCGCGCACCGTCGCCAGGACCGGGGTGGTGCCCGTCTCATCGACGTACACCCCCGACGCGAGTGACACCTTGTCGGGACGCGGGTCGGCGCGGAAGCGCTCCATGAGCCCGAGGATGGCGTCCGGCGCCCTGGGCTCCAGATCAGCGAACATGGCCATGGCCCCGAGGATAGCCGGGCTATGCTCCAGCGCGTGACGGCAGGGCGACGCGACGCAGCCAGGGCCGCGCGCCCGTGAGCGTCGCGCTCGTCGCCTTCGTCGTCTCGCTCGCGGCGGGTGGCTTCGGCTCGCTGGTGGGCGTCGGCGGAGGCCTCATCATCGTGCCCGCCCTGAGCGTGGGACTCGGCTACGACGTCAAGGCAGCCATCGCCGCCAGCCTCATCGGCGTCATCGCGCTGTCGCTCTCGGCGAGCCCGCGCTTCCTGCGCTCAGGGGTGGCCGACCGCCACCTCGGGCTCCTGCTGCTCATCGCGGCCACTCTCGGCGGCCTGACCGGCGGGATGACATCCGGGTACCTCGACGGGCGTCTGCTGGCCCTCCTCTTCGGGCTCCTCCTGACCCTCGTCGCCATCCAGATGCTGCGCCAGGTCCTGCGTCCGACCGCCCATCCGCCCATCGATGAGAGCGACGAGGAATCGGGTTCCTGTCCGAGTACGTCGAGCCCACCACCGGCGAGGTGGTTCGCTACCGTGCGCGGCGCCTCGGGGTGGGGACGGCGTTCTCGTTCGTGGCCGGCAATGTGAGCGGCCTGCTCGGGGTGGGCGGCGGGGTCATCAACGTGCCCATCATGAACACGGTCATGCACGTGCCCATCCGGGTGGCCACGACCACGAGCACCTACATGCTGGCGGCCACGGCCACCGCCAGCGCCGTCATCTACCTCGCCTCGGGGCAGCTCGATCCGGTGCTCGCCGCACCCGTCGCCCTCGGCGTCATCATCGGGGCTCGGGTCGGCGCGCGCCTGGCCCTGCGCGTCTCGCAGCCCCTCCTGCGGCTGGCCTTCGTGGCGGTGGCGGCGATCTTCGCGCTCGGCATGTTCCAGCGGTTCCTGGCCTCATGAGCGCCCCGGAGCGGCGGCAGCGCCAGGCGCACAGCGCCCCGCGGCGCCTCACCAGCGCCATGCTCTCGGCGGGCGTGGGGCTCAGCGCGGCCTGCTTCCTCGTGGCCGGGGTCGCCGAGCTGCTGGGCACGCCGGCCCGAACAGGGACGGTTCGCGACCTCGGCGCCGTGGTGGCCGGCCTGGCCTCCGCCGATCCATGGGCCTGGGCGAGCCTGGGCACCCTCGTCGTCATCGCCACTCCCGCGCTGGCGCTCCTCACGACGGCGATCGAGTATCTGCGGGTCTCCGATCGTGGGACGGCCCTCATGGCGGCCACGGTCCTGGTCGTCCTCGTCATCAGCGCCGTGCTCGCATTCATGCGCTGAGACACACCCTCTCGGGCAAGCAGGCGTACTCTTCGGGGGCCATGAGCGAAGCCGACTGGTGGCTCTGCGAGCGTGCCAGAGCCTGAACAACCTGTCGGCGCGTCAGCTGCTACTCCTGTCGCCGACGCAAGCCGAAGCGCGCTCAGCGAGCCAGCCAGCACCTCGGCTATCGAGTGATCGTGAGCTGGGACGGGAAGGTGCGCCTCGAGCAGGCAGGACCGCCTCCGCCCGAGATTCACGTCCAGGAGGCCGCCAAGCGGCCGCCACCGCTCCGCGACCCGGTCCCGCGGAGCATCGTCGAGGTAGCCCCGCCTCCGCCGGAGGGCGCCCGCATCACCTACTGGCTAGGTGATGCCGCCAGGATCCTCGACGACCGGCGAGCGTCCCGCTGCCGGCCAGGCCCATGGTCGCCATGCCCATCGTGCCAGGCGCACCGCCACCACCACCGGCCCGGCCCATGGTCGCCATGCCCATCGTGCCAGGCGCACCGCCGCCACCACCGGCCCGGCCCATGGTCGCCATGCGCATCGTGCCAGGCGCACCGCCGCCACCACCGGCCGGCCCATGGTCGCCGTACCCATCGTGCCGTCAGCACCGAGCTTCCCGCACTGGCGTGAGCTGCTGGACGTCCCGAAGCCCGATCCAGCGCGACTTCGACAGGCACTCGGGTCAGCATCGAATCGGTCCTCGCGAGCCACGCAGACGGCATCGACCGGCCTGCTGGACCGAGAGGAGTCGGCACCGCACGAGCCCTCCAGCGTCAGCGAGCCCTTCGGGGCATGGCCTGCCGCTGACCTTGCCGCCAAGCGCTGCGACGTCTAGATGACCTTTCGTCGCCGCGTGCGATTCGACCCCCGGCGGGCTACGTAGCGAAGCGGTCGACGTACCGGCAGCGGGGCGCGATGGGGCAGTCGTCGCACTCGGGCGCGCGCGCGTGGCAGGTCTGGCGACCGTGGGTGATGAGCCCGACGTGCATCGGGTAGGACTGCTCGGGCGCGAGCAGCCCGAGATAGCGGTCATGGGCCTGCTCGGCGGTGACCTTGGCCGGCAGCAGGCCGATGCGCTTGGAGACCCGCTCGACGTGGCGGTCCACGGGCATGAGCGGCATGCCGAACGAGAAGAGCAGCACGACCGAGGCGGTCTTCACACCGACGCCATCGATGGCCGTGAGCCAGGCTCGTGCCTCCAGGGGCGCCATATCGCCGAGGAACTCGAGGGAGTGGCTGCCATGCGCTTCGCGCAGCCGTGCCAGCGAGGCCTGGATGCGAGGGGCCTTCTGGGGCGCCAGGCCGCCCGGACGGATGACCTCGATGAGCTCGTCGAGCGGCGCGGTCTCCACGGCCATCCAGTCGGGTGGAGCCGCCAGCGCCAGGCCGGCGCCGCCCCAGCCGGGCCGGTTGGCCCTGTCGGCCGGGCCGCCGCCTGCGGCTGCCGCGCGTCCGGAGCCCTCATCAGCCGCAGCGACGCCCGGGTAGGCCCGCCGCAGCGCCTCGAAGGCCTTCTCGGCGTTCACATCGGCCGAGTTCTGGGACAGGATCGTGAGCACGAGCTCCGAGGTCGGGTCGTGGACGCGCTGCCAGACCGGTCGGCCGTAGGTCTCGGCGAGCCGGTCGAGCACGTACTCGACGAGCCCCGGGCGGCTCATGCGCAGCCGCCTGGCCCAGGGCCGGATCGGATCGGCCCGCCGCCTCCGCCGCGCCGGCTTTCGGGCGGCGTCGACCTTCGCTCGAGGCGACTTCACGGCGCCAGTCTCCCGGCCAGGTCGAGGAGCCGGGCCGCCCGCTCGGCCGCCCGCTCGATGGGCGCCACGCCCGCGGCCCGCACCTCGTCGAGGCTCATGGGACGCTCGATGACCGGCAGGCTGACCGCGCCGAGCCCGGCCATGACGGCGGCGCCCTCGGGCGTCACGCCGCCGCCGAAGCAGATGACCGGGACCCCGCTCGCCCGTGCCCGCTCGGCGACGCCCATGGCCGTCTTGCCGAAGGCGGTCTGCGCGTCGACGCTGCCCTCGCCGGTGAGCACGAGGTCGGCGCGCGCGAGCTCGTCGACGAAGCCGGTCAGCTCCATGACCACCTCCACGCCCGGGCGGACCTCGAAGGAGGCGAAGCGATCGGCGATGGCCAGCAGGCCGAACGTCGTGCCGCCGGCGGCGCCGGTGCCCGGCTCGTCGCGCAGGGTCCGGCCCACGGTCGCCTCCATGACGTCCGCGTAGCGGCGCAGATTGCGATCGAGGCCCGCCACCTGCTCCTCGTCGGCGCCCTTCTGCGGGCCGTACGTGGCTGCCGCGCCGAGCTCGCCCAGGAGCGGGTTCGTGACGTCCGAGGCCACCGTGAGGCTGACCTCGGCGAGGATGGCCGGGATGTCCGAGAGGTCGATGCGTGGCCAGGTCCCCGAGCGCGCCGCCGCCTGGCGCCGAGGTCCACGCCGCCGGCGTCGAGGAAGCGCGCGCCGAGGGCCTCGAGCAGCCCCGCGCCGCCGTCGGTCGTGGCGCTGCCGCCGAGGCCCAGGACGATGCGCCGGCAGCCCAGGCCGATGGCCGCGGCCAGGATCTGGCCGGTGCCGAAGGTGCTGGCGGCCATGGCGTCGCGCTCGCCGTCCGCCAGCCGCGACAGCCCGGAGGCCTCGGCCAGCTCGACGACGGCCCGGTCGCCGTCGCGCAGGAAGCTGGCGCCGAGCGTCCGCATGAGCGGGTCCTTGGCGGCGACGGGCAGCCGCAGCCCAGCCACCGTTCGCGGCGACCGCATCGAGCGTGCCCTCGCCGCCGTCGGCCATGGGCGCAAGCCTCAGCGCGTCCCGGGGTCGCGCCGCGGTCCAGCCATCCGCCAGCGCGCGCGCCACCACGACCGAGGAGAGGGAGCCCTTGAAGGAATCGGGCGCCACGAGCACGCGCGAGGCGGCCGGCCGATGCCCTTCGGGTCCGCCGGGCTCAGCCATCGAGGCCACGCCTCTCGCGGTACTCGGGGATGCGCGATCATCGGCGGGCGCTCCGCGTCGGCCAGCTCGATGACCTCCAGCGAGAGCCGGTTGGGGCTCGAGCGGGGCAGCTTCATGGTCGAGCCGAGCTCGCCGAAGAGCGCGCGCCCGGCGGCGCTCCTCGAGCCGCTTCATGACCGCCTGGAGGATGACGAAGCTCATCCTCGAGAGGCCCTCCAGCTCCTGGTTGCGATGGATGCGGACGTCCAGGTCGACCTGTCCGAGGCCGTCGAGGCCGAGCCGCTCGACGAGGTCGATGAGGTGGCCGATCTCGACCGCGTAGCCGGTGAAGAAGGGGATCTGCTCGAGGTGCTCGCGCCGGCCGGCGTACTCGCCCGAGAGCGGCTGGATGTAGCCCGACAGCTCCGGGAAGAAGAGGTTGATGAGCGGCCGCGCCACGAGCTCCGTGACGCGACCGCCGCCGCCCTCCTTCAGCACGCCGCCCTCGACGATGGGCCGCTGGTAGTAGGCCTTGACGTAGCCGATGCGCGGCTCGACCAGCAGCGGCCCGAGCGTGCCGTAGAGGAAGCGCGGATGCCAGTCGCTGATGTCGGTGTCCGACCAGGCGACGAGGTCGCCGCTCGTCTCGTAGAGGCTCTTCCAGAGCGCCTCGCCCTTGCCCCGGTAGGAGCCGTAGCGCGGCAGCACGTCGGGTGCAGGACCACGCGCGCGCCCTCCGCCTGCCGCGATGTCACGCGTGTCGTCGCTCGAGTCGGAGTCGATGACCAGCAGCTCGTCGAGGAGCGGGACGTTCTCCATCAGCTCGCGGCGCGCGGCCCGCACGATGGGTCCGATGGTGGCCGCCTCGTTGAGCGTGGGCAGGACCGCCGAGATCGTCAGGCCCTGGCGCTCCTTGAGCTCGACGAGGCGGCGCAGGTCCGCGAACTCGCGGTGGTGGAAGGTCGACTCGGCGAACCAGCGGTCGACTCGCGCGGGCAGGCTGCGCACGCCGGCCACGGCACGCTCGGCGGCCTCGAGCGGTCTCGGCCTGCTCGGCGCGCTCCTCGAACGGTCGCGGTCGTGGGCGGCTCGCGGGTCTTGACCACGATGACCGTCGGGCGCGCCTCCTGGGCGACGTGCTCGGCGAGCTGGCCGAAGAGCGAGGCGCCGGGGCTGTCGACGGCGGTGGCGGTGGCGCCCATGACCACGAGCTGCGCATCGGCGGCCTCGCGCAGGATCGTGGCGCTGACGTCGTCGCCCTCGACGAGCCGTGCGGACGCGGGCTCGCCGGCGTGCGCGCGCACGAACGCGCGCAGGGCCCGCTCGGCCTGCGCACGGATGGCCGGGTCGAGCGCTGGCGGGACGACGTGCAGCACGGCGAGCTCGGCGTCGAAGGCCGAGCGCAGCGCGGCGGCGAAGCGCAGCGCCAGCTCGGCGTGCGGCCCGCCGCGGACCGGCGCCACGATGCGCCGCACCTCGCTGACGCCGCGCTGCTTGACGACCGCGATGTCGCAGGGCCGTTCGCGCACGACCTCGTCGATGGTCGGGCTGAAGACGGCCTCGGTCGGCGGCATCGGACGAGGCCCCGCTGGCCGGCCGGGGTCGGGCCGCCCCAGCCGAAGAGGATGAGGTCGGCCTCCTCCTCCGCCGCGAGCTCGACGATGCCCTCGGCGGCGCGGCGCCCGATGCGCACGACGGTGCGCAGGTCGACGCCCTCGGGCGCGAACTCGAGCACGCGCTGCAGCAGGCGGCGCGCCTGGCGGGCCCGGGTCGCGCCCTCGGAGAGCGGCACGCCCTCGGGCACCTCGACGATGGAGAGCGCGGTCAGCGTGCCCCCGTCGCGCAGGAGCGCCGCACCGATGCGCACCAGGTCGGCCGCCGTGCGCGGGTTGGCGAGCGGGATGAGGATGCGGCCGGGCAGCGGCCGCTCGCGGTCGCTCGATGCCGGTCGCCCAGCCAGCGCTCCGACGAAGCTCGGGCTTGGCCAGCTCGAAGGCGCGCGCCTGGCGCTCCACGAGGGCCTCGGCCTGGTGCGTCGTCAGCTCCCGCGTCTCGATGACCAGGCTGGCGACCCGCCCGAAGTAGATCGGCACCAGCGCGGCGACGAGCGCGCTCGACCTCCGCGACGCCCGTCGCGCACGGCGATGGCCAGGTCGTAGACGACGTGCGCCCAGAGCTCGTCGGGGAGGTGGAAGGCCACGTCGTCGATGCCGGTCGGGGTGTCTGCCCGGCCCGACTCGTCCAGGGCGGCCGCGGCCTCATCGGCCAGGCTCAGGACGGCCTCGCAGCGGGCCGGGGCGACGAGCAGTCGCCAGGTGTCGGCCAGCGTGACCCGAGCGCGGGCGAACGAATCCAGCAGACGCGCCGAGGTCGACCTCGAGCGGCGGCGGGTCGGCGAAGCGCTCGAAGCCGTAGACCGGCACGTCGTGCGAGCCGCGCACGGGCAGCCAGCGGTCGGCGTGGCGCCGTCAGAGCCGCAGGAGCGTGCCCACGACCTGGCTGAACATCGGCCCGAGGTCCGCACCGGGGTCCTTGGGGTCGTGGACCTTGGCGCCCAGGCGGGTCTGGCAGACCGCGAAGCCGCCGGTGATGGCGGTCGTCGTCATCCAGATGTCGATGCCGAAGCGGGAGACGTCCGGCGTCCAGTCGTCCTGGGCCAGGTAGTGGCGGACGAGGTCGCCGCTGACCCCGAAGTCGCCGCCGATGGGCTGGCGGATGCGCAGCCCGTAGAGCGCCCGCGTCAGCGGGTAGGTGACGGTGTTCGTGATCGTGCCGTCGTACTTGTAGCGCGGGTAGAGCGGCGCCACGTAGTCGAAGCCGCCCTTGAGGATGGGCCCGGCCAGCAGCTCGATCCACTCGGGCACGATGGAGCGCAGGTCCGAGTCGACCACCACGAGGGCCTCGACGTCGAGCGTCTCGGCGATCTGGAAGATCGTGCGCAGGGCCGCGCCCTTGCCGCCGACGCCATCGACCTCCGGGTACGTCAGGCTGATGCGCTGCAGCTGGTTGCGCGGCCGGACCAGGAGGATGCGCTCGACGTAGTCGGGCGGCTCGGTCTCCACGACGACGCGCCCGGTGCCGTCGGGCGAGCCGGCGTCGGCGTTGACGAGGACGGGCTCGCAGGTCGGGGAAGTACTGCACGAGGCCGGCCTGCGCGGCGCGCGCGACGTGGCCGATGGTGGCCGCGTTCCGGTAGCTCGGGATGCCGACCATGATGTCGGCCGAGCCCAGCCGCCGCACCTCCTCGGCGATGGCCTCGGGCAATGAGCTCACGGGCATGGCCCGCAGACTACACCGAGATGCCCTCTGGTCTCTATCGGCCCACGCGCTCGACGATGCGCCACTCCGTCGTGTCCCGGCCCGGCAGGTAGCGGCTGTTGGCGGCCTTGAGGATGCCGCCTCGCAGGCCCAGCGACTTCCAGGTCGCGATCCACGTCTCGACGGGTGGGCGCACGTGCACCGAGGTTCGCACCAGGTCGCCCGGGCTGATGACGCTCTCGAGGAGTCGTTTGCGCTCGAGGAGCGGGACGTCGAGCAGGGAGGTGCCGTCGACGCGGAGGAGGTCGACGGCGATGAAGCCGTCGCGCTCGAGGGGCTCCCCGGCCCGGCCCTGCTCAGCGGCAGTGCCCTGCTCCGAGGTCGTCCCTCGCGGCACGACCTCGAGATCCACGCGGCGGCTCAGGAAGAGGCCGGGACGGCCGCGCATCTCCGGCACGATGGCCGCTCCCACGCCGTCGATGCCGACCTGCCGGCTGATGACGCCGTCGATGACCGCGTCAGATGCGGCGACACTGGCGGCCACCGCATCGCGCAGGGCCGGCAGCTCGGCGGCCACGTCGGCACCGAGAGCCTCGATCAGCTCCACCTCCGGGCCGGCCGCACCCCGTGCCGGGACGGCGACATGGCAGATGACCCGTGTGCCGCTCCAGAAGGGCTCGACGATGGGGTCGCGGATGTCGAAGGTCCGTCGCCCCCGGTAGGGGCGCATCGGCTGCCAGTCACGGGGGTCAGCGGAGTCCGGCGCGTCGGGGTCCGCGACGTCCGGCGTCCGATGGTCGGCCACGGCGAGCCAGGCCTCCCGCCGCTGTCAGCGGGGGCGGTCCTGCTCCATGAGCTGCCAGGCCGACCCGATCATCTCGCCCAGCGACCCGCGCGTCGGCTCCCAGTCGAGGACCGTCCGGGCGCGATCGGCGGCGGCCACCAGCACGGGCGGGTCGCCGACACGGCGGGGACCGAAGCGGTGGGGGATGGGCCGGCCGATGATGTGGCTGGCGCTGTCAAGCACCTGCTTGACCGAGAAGCCGCTGCCCGAGCCGAGGTTGCAGACCTCCTGGCCGGGTTCCATGCGAGCCGTCAGCTCGAGGGCCGCGAGGTGGGCATCGGCGAGGTCCAGGACGTGGATGTAGTCGCGGATGGCCGTGCCATCGGCCGTCGGGTAGTCGTCCCCGAACACCATCAGCTCCGGGCCGCCCAGTGCGGCCCGCAGGACGCTCGGCACCAGGTGCGTCTCAGGGTCGTGACGCTCACCGTACTGCTCGCTCGCGCCCGCCACGTTGAAGTAGCGCAGCGACACGGAGCGCAGTCCGTAGGCGGCATACCAGGCCATGGCGCCCTCGAAGGCCAGCTTGGAGGCGCCGTAGGGGCTCATGGGACGGGTGGGTGCCGTCTCGCGGATGGGCACCTTCTCGGGTTCGCCGTAGACGGCGGCCGTGGAGCTGAAGACGAGGCGATCGACGCCGGCCTCGCGGAGGGCATCGAGGAGGGCGATGCCACCGACCACGTTCTCGGTGTAGTAGAGACCGGGCTCCCGGACCGACTCCGCGACGATCGAGCGGGCGGCGCAGTGCAGCACCGCCTCGACGTGGTGCTGTCTGAGGAGAGCGACGAGCGCGGGCTGGTCGGCGACCGAGTGGACGCTCAGCTCGAGCCCCGCGGGCGACTGCCTCGCGATGCCCGGTCACGAGCGAGTCGACGACGATGACCTGATGGCCGGAGAGGATGAGCTGCTCGACGCTGACACTGCCGATGTATCCGGCGCCGCCCGTCACGAGGATGCGCATCAGCGGCCCCGCAGCCGGTCGAGGAACGATCGCCGCGACGCATCGGAGGGCTTCGGCGTGCCTGGACCCTGGGTCCCCGGCACCGGCTCTCCGCGGGCAGCGAGGACCTCCGCCAGGCGCGCCGACATGCGCCTCGCCATGTCGTTCTCGGGGTCGACCCGGAGTGCGTCCGCGGCCAACGCCTGGGCACGCCGGTCGTCGCCCTCCGCGAGCGCGCAGCGCGCCAGGCCGACGATGGCGATGGCGTTGCGTGGGTCCGCCTCGGCGACCCGCGCGTACATCCGCCGGGCCTGCTCGACCTGGTCGACGGTGAGCAGTCGGTCAGCCTGGAGGAGCTGCTCGATCACCCGTCGAGACTACCCGATGCGCGGCGGCGCCGGATCGCCCTCGTTGGCCTCGGCGCGGAGCTCGTCACGGAGCTCGTCACGCAGGAGGCTCGCGCGCGTCAGCAGGGTCATCCTCTGGTTGAGCGCCGGGTCCTCGATGACGTCTCGCAGAAGCCGGTCGAGCACCCGGCCGATGGCCGGGCCCTCTGGGAGCCCGAGCGTGTCACGCACGTCGCGCCCGTCGACCTCGAGATCGGCCAGGGAGAGCGGCGCACCGGCCGCGTGCTGGGCCTGCACGCGTCGGGCGAGGAGCTGCTCGCGTTCGATGCCGCGGGCATCCCCGGGCGCGACGCGTGCCCCGCGCAGGGCGAGCAGATCATCGAGTAGCCCGGGCGCCACGCCGGCCATGTAGCGGCGCACGTCCGCATCGCTCCAGGAGGCCGTCTCCATGATCGGCGGCTGCCTCGATGAGCGCCGTCACCGCATCTGCTTCCCGGGCGGCCACCCGCAGGCGGTCGAGGGCCGCCCGGGCCGCCATCGGGCCGGCCTCGCAGAGCAGGGCGGCGAGCGCGAGCCGGGTCCGCCCGGGTGTCTGAGCCGTCACCGCATCGAGCGTCCGCAGCGATCGATCGAGACCGTCCTCTCCTTCGGCGGCATGAACGTCGTGGCGGCCAGCGAGAGTATCGAGCTCGGGCAGGACGAGCGTCAGCATGCCCGTCTCCCGCAGCAGGCGGAAGGCCTTCGACGGTCGATCCGCCTCCAGCATGCGCAGCACCTCGCCGGCGATGCGTTCCTCTGAGACCCAGCGGAGATCCGCGGCATGCGAGCACATCGCGGCGAGGGTGACCGGCTCGATCCGGAAGTCGAGGCGGGCCGCGATACGGATGGCGCGCAGGAGCCTCAGGGCGTCCTCGTCGAAACGCTGGCGGGGGTCTCCTACCGCGCGGACGAGCCCTGCGCGGAGGTCGCCCCGGCCGTCGGCAGGGTCGACGAGCCGGGTCGGAGAACCCCGGCTCCGGCTGCCCCAGGCGATGGCGTTGATGGTCAGGTCCCGCCGCGCCAGGTCCTCGTAGACGTCGTCGCTGAAGGTGACGCTGTCGGGACGACGATGGTCCGCGTAGCGATGCTCACGCCGGAACGTGGTCGATCTCGAGGCCCCGGGCCTGGACGGTGCCGAAGCGGTTCGTGTAGGTGCTGCCTGGAAAGACCTCCAGGATGCGCTCCGGTCGTGCGTCGGTCGCGACATCCCAGTCGGTGACCGAGCGTCCGAGGAGGGCGTCGCGGACGCCCCCGCCCACGAGATAGGCCGCGTGACCACGCTGCCACAGCGCATCGAGGGCGGCCATCGTGGCGGGCTCGACGGGGAATGGCGGCCCCTCCACGTCGACGGGGCCACGGTCGGACAAGGCGCCCTCAGCGATGGAGCGGAAGGTAGTCCCGCCAGGCCTCGTTGCGGGGATCGGTGAGGTAGGAGGCGTACATCGAGTAGGCGTCGCAGTAGGGCTCGCGCGGGGACTTGCGCAGGCGCATGCCCGCCTCCTCGGGGAGCCGGCCGCCCTTGCGGTGATTGCAGGAGCTGCAGGCCGCCACCAGGTTGTCCCAGCTGTGCCCGCCTCCGCGGTGGCGGGGCACGACGTGGTCGAGGGTGAGCTTCTGGGTGTGGTCGCCGCAGTACTGGCAGCTGTGGCCGTCCCGGGCGAACACCTCGCGTCGCGAGAGCCGCACGCGCGGGCGCGGACGCCGGATGCGGTACTGCAGCTTGATGACCGATGGGGCACGCAGGACGGTGGTGGGCGTGCGGACCTCGGTGTGGTCGTACTCGATGACCTCGGCCTTCTCGCCGAAGACGAGCCGGAAGGCCCTGCGAAGGTCGCAGACGTTGAGCGGCTCGTAGTCGGCATTCAAGAGAAGGACGACGCTATCCAACGCTCACCTCGGGTCGACGTGGGCCCCACGCTCCGGTGGCATCGTAACGCACCGCACCGTCACCCCACGGTCGGCCCTCCGGGCGGTGTACCAAACGCTCAGGCGGGGTCAGCCGCCCGGCGCGCAGCGGACCGCACCGCAGGCTCCCGCACCGCCTGGATCATGGGACGACCGGGTGATGGCGGGATGACCGTGGGGACCATAGGGTCCGATATGTCATCGACCCGAGCGCAGACATCGTCACAGACAGGGGACTTGGATGATGAACGCCTACTGCCCGGAGTGTGAGACCGACCTCGACGCCGCGACCGGCATCTGCCCGGCCTGCCGCTGGGATCCCCAGGGCGTCATCGAGACCTCGGGCGTGCGGGTCACGCGCATGGTGCACGCACCCGAGACGTCGCTGACCGAGCGTTACCGAGGCACCGCGTACGACTTCTCCCTGCTCTCAGAGGCCGCGGAATCCCGCCAGGGCATCTCCCGCGGGCGCACCCTCGTGATCATCGGCCTCATCGGGGCCGTGGTGCTCTACGGTGTCATCCTGACGGTGATGATGGGTCCCTCATAGACCGGCTCGGCGCTCCGTGCGCGCCGGAGGTCGCGCCGCGACCGCGGTAGCGATCCGCAGACCCTGCACAGCGGACCGAGTCGCCGCCGGTACCGCGCCGCGGCTCGCGTCGGGGGCGCGCTGACTCACGCCGATTCCGCGCGCCGTCGGACGATGCCTGACGGCGCGATCGCTCGCGTGCGATGGACCGTCCGGCGATGGGATCAAGACAGCCTCATGCGTCCCGAGTACGGTCGCGGTGGCGGCGGAAGCGCCGACCGCTGAGCGTGGCCGGCGCACGATCGCCGCGCCAGACCCTTCGTGGAGCGGTGGCGATGGCCGCCGAGAGCGCCGACTGCCCATCCGTGCCGTCTGCCTGCAACGATCGGCAGCGGATGAGGCCGCGCCGCGGAGACCTGCACCGACGCGCGGTCGAGCGCGGGCGGCTCGCAGGCCGGCGGCCGTGACAGACCTGGGCAGGCGACGTCGGAGCCGGATCGGCGGAACCTGCGCGGTGCAGCGGAACTGGACGGTCGCCTAGCGGACGGGGGCCGGGGCCGTGACGCGGCCGCGCGCCAGGAGCGTGCCGATGCCCTCGGAGCCCAGCGGCTTGGAGTAGAGGTAGCCCTGGGCCATGTCGCAGCCGAGGACGGCCAGTCGCCGCGCCTGGTCGCGCGTCTCCACGCCCTTGCCGATGGTGCGCAGGTCGCGCGCCCGGCACAGCGAGAGGAGGCCCTCGGCGAAGGCGACGTCTTCCTCGTCGCCGGCCGCCATGCCCGCGAAGCTGGGGTGCAGCTTGACGATCGAGAGCGGCAGGACGCGGACGACGTCGAGCGAGGAGCCGTAGCCGAAGTCCTCGAGCGCCAGGCCGACGCCAAGGTCCGCCAGCGCGTCGATGGGCCCGACCTGGTCGGTGCAGTCCGGCCCGAGCTCGAGCGTCAGGGATGCCGGATCGAGGTCCGAGCGCTGCAGGACGGTCTCGACATGCGCGAGCAGACCCGGATCGGCGAGCTGCCGCGCCGAGATGTTGACGTGCACGCGTCAGCGACTGCATGCGCGCGAAGCCGAGGTGCCAGGTGCGCAGCTGTCGGGTCGCAGCGTCGAGGACGCGCTCGCCGATGGGCACGATGAGCCCGGTCTCCTCGGCCAGCGGCAGGTAGTCGCCCGGCGGGATGGTGCCCATGAGCGGATGGCGCCAGCGCAGCAGGGCCTCCACCGCGGCGATCGATCCCGAGACCAGGTCGATGATGGGCTGGTACTCGAGTCCGAACTCGCTGCGCTCGACGGCCTGCTCGAGCTCGTCGGCGAGATCGATGGTGGGACGCTGCGTCCGCGCGCGCTCTGGCATGGAAGGCACCGTAGCACCGTCGCGGCGCCATGGCCCTCCTGACGGTGGTGCCCCCCGGCACCGGGGCCATCAGTACCATCCCCGGACGCGGTGGAGCGCGTCTGCCGGCAGGCAGGAGTGCCTGCCGAGCGCTCGAGAGGGGCATGCCATAATCCACTCCGCAAGCGTGGCAGCCGTGCGGCTCCGTGCGGGCGAGGACCCCGCTGTCGAGCCGCTCCGGCCAGGGCCACGGACGATTCGATCGAGGTCAACGTGAGCGTCGAGACATCCACCTGGGCGACCAAGAAGGGTCTGGCCCAGATGCTCAAGGGCGGCGTCATCATGGACGTCGTCACGCCCGACCAGGCGCGCATCGCGGAGGATGCCGGCGCCGTCGCGGTCATGGCCCTCGAGCGCGTGCCGGCGGACATCCGGGCCACCGGCGGCGTGGCGCGCATGAGCGACCCGGCCCTCATCAGCGCCATCATGGACGCGGTGACCATCCCGGTCATGGCCAAGGCGCGCATCGGCCACTTCGTGGAGGCCCAGGTCCTCGAGGCCCTCGGCGTCGACTACATCGACGAGTCCGAGGTCCTCACGCCGGCCGACGAGGCCAACCACATCGACAAGCACGCCTTCAAGGTGCCCTTCGTCTGCGGCGCCCGGGACCTCGGCGAGGCCCTCCGGCGCATCAACGAGGGCGCCGCCATGATGCGCACCAAGGGTGAGGCCGGCACCGGTGACATCGTCGAGGCGGTGCGCCACATCCGGGCCGTGAACGCTGGCATCCGAGCGCCTCGCGACCATGCGCCAGGACGAGCTCTTCGTGGCCGCCAAGGAGCTTGGGGCGCCCTACCCGCTCGTGACCGAGGTGGCCGCCACCGGGCGCCTGCCGGTCGTCAACTTCGTGGCCGGCGGCATCGCCACGCCCGGCCGACGCGGCGCTCGCCATGCAGCTCGGCGCCGAGGGCGTCTTCGTGGGCTCGGGCATCTTCAAGTCCGAGCATCCTGCCACCACGGCCAACGCCATCGTCCAGGCCACCACGCACTTCGATGACCCGCGCATCATCGCCGAGGTCTCCCGCGGTCTGGGCGCGCCCATGCGCGGCCAGAGCGTCGCCTCGGTCCCTGAGGAGGAGCGGCTGGCGGTACGCGGCTGGTAGGCGGCGCACCGGTCGAGCGGTCCGACGACCGAGCGTGAGGATCGGCGTCCTCAGCGTCCAGGGCGCCTTCGCCGAGCATGAGGCCGTGCTCGGATCGGTCGGCGTCAGAGGCCGTCCCGGTGCGCCTGCCCGAGCACCTCGAAGGCCTCGCCGGCCTCATCCTGCCGGGCGGCGAATCGACGACCATGCGCAAGCTCATCGACCGCTGGGGCGCTGCGCCAGCCCATCCTCGACCTGGCCGCGCGCGGCGCGCCGCTGCTGGGCACCTGCGCCGGGATGATCCTGCTGGCCCGCCGCATCAGCGACGGCGACGAGCCGGTCCTGCCGCTCATCGACATCACGCGTGAAGCGCAACGCCTTCGGCCGCCAGCTCGACTCGTTCGAGGCGGACGTCGAGGTGCCGGTCCTGGGCGACCGCGCCCGTCCACGGGGTCTTCATCCGGGCGCCGGTCGTGGAGCGCGTCGGCGACGACGTGGACGTCCTGGCGCGGCTCGAGGACGGGCGCGTCGTGGCCGTCCGGCAGCGCAACGCCATCGCCACGGCCTTCCATCCGGAGCTGGCGGGGGAGACCGCGCTTCCACCGGCTGCTGGCGACGATGGCGGAGGCCTACCAGGAGCCCGCCGAGGGCACCGGCCGGCGCCACCACCCGACGCGCCGGCGTGCAGGGCGACGCGAGCCCGAGGCCGCGGGGCCGGACATGCCGCTGATGCCGAGGAACCGGACATGCCGCTGATGCCGCGGGCCGGCCGCGTGCGAGCGGCGCGCATCACGGACCTCGCCGCCGTCGGCGAGCTGTCACGGCTGGCCCATCCATCCGGCTCGGACGGTCACACCACGGCCGGTCGAGCCTCGCGCGACGGCCAGGAACGTCCGGAGCGACCGACCCGCTCGCTGGGCCTGCCCGTCACGGCCAGCCACGTCTCGGTGTTCAGCCTCTTCCGCATGCCGTTGGGCGCCTTCCAGCCCCACGACCAGCTGTACGTCTACGAGGAGGACGGCCGACTGGCCGGCCTGGCCCGCGTCGAGCGCGACACGAACCGCGACGAGTGGACCATCGTCGAGCTCGACGCCGTCGATCACGGCGAGGCCGGCGACATCCGCTTCCGGCTCGTCCAGCACCTCCTGCGCGACGGCTCCCGACGGGGCGCGTCGCGCTTCCACGTCGCCTGTGCCGACCGCGGCGGCAACGTCGAGCTCTTCATGCAGGCGGGCTTCGCGCGCTACGGCGAGGAGACCATCCTCTTCCGTCGCCCCGGGCTGCGCTTCCCGGGCCTGCGCGGCGCCGATGCCGAGGGCCTCGGGCATCCGCCCGGCGGTGGCCCTGGACGCCGTGGACCTGAGCCGCCTGTACCGCCGCGTCACGCCCGCTCCGGTGGCGCGCCTGGAGGGCTATCGGCTGCCGGACTGGGAGCACCTGCCCGGCCGCTCGAGCGTGCCTCGCACGTCGCTGACGCCGATCCTGCGCTTCGCCGACGTGGAGGCCTACGTGCAGGAGAGCGGCGACGGGGGCGCGGGCTCGCGGCCATGCTCCAGCTCGGCGTGGCCAAGGAGCAGCAGCCTCACTACATGCGCGTCCTCACCCTGCCCGAGCACGATCCGAGCGCGCTCATCCGCTTCGGGCTGGCCATCATCGGCAAGCGCAGCGGCGCCGGCCGGTCGCCCGACCGCCGAGCCACCAGCACGGCGTCATGTCCTGCGTGCGGACCTACGAGTCGCCCATCGACCATCGCCTCGAGGACCAGGGCATGGAGGCCATCGCGACGGTCTCGCTGCTCATCAAGGAGGCGCTCGTGCGGGTCGCCGAGCCCGCGCTGGTGCCGGCCATCTGATGACCACGCCAGCCACTGGAGAGCCCATGTCCGCCGAGCATCACACCCACCCAGCCAGCGACGACCTCGACGCCCTGCTCGATGCGCTGCCCCCCGAGATCGGCGCAGCGCATGCGCGCCCTGCCCCAGGTCGAGCACCGTCATCGAGGTCGTCATGGACCTCGGGCGCAAGCCGGAGGCGCGCTTCGGCGGCGGCGGCGAGGAGGTCCTGCTCGACCGCGAGATCGGCCAGGACGACATCCAGTACGTGGTCGACCACGTGGGCTCCTTCGGCGAGGACAACCGCGCCGGCATCGAGCGCACGCTGCACCGCATCAGCGCCATCCGCAACCGCAACCGCAAGATCGTGGGCCTCACCTGCCGCGTCGGGCGGGCCGTCTTCGGCACCATCGAGATCATCGACGACCTCGTCGAATCGGGCCAGTCCATCCTCATCATGGGCCGCCCGGGCATCGGCAAGACGACGATGCTGCGCGAGGCCGCCCGCGTGCTCGCCGACGAGCTCGACAAGCGCGTCGTCATCGTCGACACCTCCAACGAGATCGCCGGCGACGGCGACATCCCGCACCCGGGCATCGGCCGCGCCCGGCGCATGCAGGTGCGCACGCCCGGACCTCCAGCACGCCGTGATGATCGAGGCCGTCGAGAACCACATGCCCGAGGTCATCGTCATCGACGAGATCGGCACGGAGCTGGAGGCGCTCGCGGCGCGCACCATCGCCGAGCGCGGCGTCCAGCTCATCGGCACCGCGCACGGCAACAACCTCGACAACCTCATGCTCAACCCGACGCTCTCGGACCTCATCGGCGGCATCCAGACGGTGACCCTCGGCGACGACGAGGCGCGCCGGCGGCGGACCCAGAAGTCGGTCCTCGAGCGCAAGGCCCCGCCCACCTTCGACGTCGTCGTCGAGATCGCAGGACCGCGACCGCGTCGCCGTCCACGCCGACGTCGCCGAGACGGTCGACGCCCTGCTGCGCGGCGACGCCGCTGGCGCCCGAGATGCGCTGGCGCGACGAGGGCGGCGTCCACCGCACCCAGGCGCGCCCGCGGCCCGGGCCCGCGCACGCGCATGCCCGGCGAGCGCTTCGGCGGTCTCGTCGGCGGCGGGCCTCGGCGGCTGGGCCATCGAGCCGGGCTGGCGTCCGGACGCCGCGGCGCGGTCCGGTCGGGCCCTGGCGATCCCGGAGGTCGGACGTGCCGGCGGCGCGACCGCGCGGCCGCACCGCGCAGCCGCAGCCGGGCCACGCGAGGCTCGGCCCGGCGAGGAGACGTCGCGGCCGAGGCGCCCGGCGCACGGTCTTCCGCTCCGGCGGCATCGCCGACCGGGGGCCGCTCGAGCGCGGCACCGCCGCTGCCCGAGCCGCGCGCCCGCGACAGCCGCGAGTACGAGCGCCAGGCGGAGTGGCGCGCCTCGGCCGGCCGGGCCCTGACCGAGCTGCTGGCCGAGGTCCGGGTCGAGCTGACCGGCGGCAGGAGTCGGCCTCGAGCCGCCGCCGGCGCCGCCCGTGCAGTGCGCCCCGCAGCGGCACGGCGGCGGCGCGCCAGTCGGCGACGCCTCGACCTGACGGCTGGCGAGCCGAGGCCGAGGACGACGAGGACGAGGAGGCCATCGCTCATCCGCCTCTCCGACCGCGAGCCGACGAGCGTGCTGCCGCTGGAGCCGCTCGAGCGTGCTCGGCTACGGCATCAGCCGCAAGCGCCTCGAGCAGGCCATCCGCGACCTGCAGCTGCCGGTCTTCGTCGTGCGCGAGCCGGACGAGGCCGACCTCGTCATCACGCTGCGCAACATCTACAAGCAGAAGTCGCCCGATCATCCGCGAGGCGGAGGCGCGCGGCATCCCCATCTACGTGCTGAAGTCCAACACGGTGGTCCAGATGCAGGCCATCCTGACGAGCCTCTACGCGCTCGAGATCGACCCGCAGACAGCTGGCCATGCGCGAGCTCGAGGAGGCCATCGGCCTGGTGCGCGCGGAGTCCAAGCCGGTCGAGCTCTCGCCGCAGAACGCCTTCGTGCGCAAGCTCCAGCACCGCGCCGCCGAGGCCGCCAACCTCGTCTCACGCTCGCGCGGCCGCGAGCCGTTCCGTCGCGTGCGCGTCTACCCCGAGAAGGCGCGGGCCTGGCGCTGAGCGCCGTGACCGACGTCGACGCCGGGCCCTCGGCGGGGCCGCTTCATCGTGCTCGAAGGGCCCGACGGCGCCGGCAAGTCCGCGCAGGCCACGCGGCTCGCGGAGCAGCTGCGGCAGCCGGCCACGCCGTGACGCCTCACCCGCGAGCCGGGCGGCACGCGGCTCGGCGAGCAGGTCCGCGCCATCGTGCTCGACCCCTCCGACGTCGCGCGCGGACCGATCGCCGACGCCCTGCTCTTCAACGCCGCCCGCTCGCAGCACGTCGCCGAGGTCATCCGGCCGGCCCTGGAGCGCGGCGACATCGTCGTCTGCGACCGCTACGCGACCTCCACGCTGGCCTACCAGGGGTACGGCAGCGGCGTCGACCGCGATGCCCTGCGCAGCCATCCAGGCCTGGGCCACGGGCGGCCTCGAGCCGGACCTCGTGGTCCTCCTCGACGTCCCGGTCGAGGTCGGGCCTCGCTCGTCGGCGACGCCGGTCGCGCCGACGAGCTGACCCGCTTCGAGGACGGCGCACGCCACGACCTGGCCTTCCACGCAGCGGGTCCGCGCGGGCTACCTGGAGATGGCGGCCGCCGATCCCGGTCGCTGGGTCATCGTCGACGGCAGCGCGCGCCGGTCGATGAGGTGGCCGTGGAGGCGGTCGCGCCGTGGACGCCGCGCTGCGGCGTCGCCGCGGCGGTGAGCCGCTGAGCAGCGGCTGGCCGGGCCTCCTGGACTCCCGAGGATGGAGCCCGGACCCTGCGACTTGGCCTCGCCGAGGGCCCGCTCCGAGGCGGCCACGAGGTCCGCGCCGGTGGCACCGTCGGCGGGGTGGTGCACGACGGCCGCCGAGACGCTGATGTCGACCTCGCCGATGGGCGGCAGCTCGGCGATGGCGTCGCGCAGCCGGAGGGCCACGATGCCGCCGGCGTCGCCGGGCGCGATGACCACGAACTCGTCCTCGCCGAAGCGGGCCACCGTGTCGAGGAGGCGGACGCGATCGGCGATGGCCGCCGCCACGTGGCGCAGCACCTCGTCCGCGACGCGAGCGCCCTTGCGCTCGCTGATGTCGCTCAGGCCGTCGACGTCGAGCAGGACGACCGCGAGCGGCGTGCCCTGGCGCGTGGCCCGGGCGATCTCCAGCTCGAGCATGCGCTCGAAGGTGACGCGGTTGGCGAGGCCGGTGAGGCGGTCCGTGTGCAGCAGCCGGTCGGCGTGATCCGAGCGCTCCCAGGCCGAGTTGCGCAGTCGAGCCTGGCGGATGGCCACGGCGGCCAGGTCGGAGATGGCCAGGATCGTATCGGGCGCCTCCGCGAAGGGCGGCTCACCGGCGAACCAGCCGATGACCAGGAGGCCCTCGAGGAACGGCGCCGTCCTCGTCCTCGACGACCAGGGGCAGGAGGAGACAGGACCGAGCCCCGGGCAGGAGCGGCGCCAGGCCTTCGGGTACCGCGGGAGGCATCAGGGCGATGCGGTCGGCGATGGCGCGAGCCAGGTCGGCGTCAGCGTCCGCCACCGCCAGGGTCACGCTCGCCATCGAGCGACAGCAGCAGTGCCCGTCTCGACGTCATGGAGCAGGACGGCCACGACGTCGCCGTCCGAGACGGCGAGCGCCTGCGACGAGAGGGCCTCCAGCTTGCTCGTCGAGCCCACCGCCACGCGCCACGACGCGCGCGGCGTCGAGGAGGCTGAAGGGCACGATGCGCTGCGTCATGGGTGGCCCGATGATAGTGCCGTTGGCTGCGCCTGCCTACGGCTCGCCGGCCAGGACGGCGGCCTCGCTCAGGATCTGGCGGTACGCGGCTGGATCGACGTTGCCGCCGCTCACGACCATGACGATGTCACCGCTCGCGGTCGAGGCTCGCCCGGTGCCGCAGCCAGGCCGCGATGGGCAGGGCGCCGGATGGCTCGGCCACGATGCGAGCCTGACGGGCGGCCTCGAGCATGGCGACCTTGATGTCGTCCTCGCTGACGGTCAGGACGCCGTCGAGCAGCTCGTGCAGGTGGGCGAACGGGATGCGGCCCAGGGCGCTCGTGCGGACGCCGTCGGCGATGGTGCGTCCGGTGCAGCTCGGGGGCCCAGCGCACGATGCGCCCCTGCGCGCATCGAATCGGCTGCATCGGCCGCCAGCTCGGGCTCGACGCCGATGACCGTGGCGTCCGGGCGCAGGCCCTTGACGGCGACGCAGACGCCGGCCGAGAGGCCGCCGCCGCCGATGGGCACGAGCACGGTCAGCGGCTCGGCGTCCCATCGGCCGCGTCCGCAGCTCGGCCAGCTGCTCGACGATCTCCAGGCCCGACGGTGCCCTGGCCGGCCACGATGCGCGCATCGTCGAAGGAGGGGACGAGGGCCATGCCGTGGCGCTCCGCGAGCTCGTCGGCTCGGGCGATGCGCTCCTCGTTGTCAGGACCCACGACGTCGATCTCGGCGCCGTCGGCGCGCACGCCGGCGACCTTGATGGCGGGGGCGTCGCTGGGCATGACGATGACGGCTCGGATGCCCAGCAGGCGCGCCGCTCGCGCCACCCCCTGGGCATGGTTGCCGCTCGAGTGCGAGACGACACCGGCGGCGCGCTCCGCATCCGTGAGCTGGCTGAGCGCGTTGTAGGCGCCACGGATCTTGAAGGCGCCGATGGGCTGGAGGTTCTCCGCCTTCAGCCAGGCGCGCGGCGCGTCCGCCATCCAGCGGGCAGCCCGCCGAAGGCCAGCAGCGGCGTCCGCAGCGCGACGCCACGGAGGCGACGGCGGCCGCCTGGACGTCGGCCAGCGTGACGCGGGCATCGGGCTCGACGCGGTCATGGGTGGCAGTCACGTCGGTATACTGCCGCCACCGCGGACGGCGGTGCTGCGGCCGTGCTGTCGCAGCGGATCCGCCGTGAAGCCGCCCCGTTCGCGTCGGATGGCCACGCCGGCAGCATCGGAGGAGCCTCTCGATCGTGGCCATCGGGGTCGATCACCGCTCCGCGCAGCCCGACCGCGGAACGGGGCATCCCGGCCCGACGCGCGTCCCGGGTCGACGGGCTGCGCCGCGCCTACGGCTTCGACGACGTCTCGCTGGCGCCCGGGCCCCGCACCGTCGAGCCCGCGGACGTGGACACCTCGGTCGAGGTCGCCGGCCTGCGCCTGGCGCATCCCGATCCTCGCGGCGGCCATGGACGCCGTCGTCGACGTCCGCTCGGCGGCCGAGCTGCGCCGCCTCGGCGGCGTGGCCGTCCTCAACCTCGAGGGCGTCCAGACCCGCTACGAGGAACCGGCGCCGATCCTCGAGCGGATCGCCGAGGCGCCCGCCGAGGAGGTCCAGGAGCGCCTCTCGGCGAGCCTACGAGCCGCCCATCCGCGAGGAGCTCGTGGCCCGCCGCATCGCGCGAGCTCCATGCCGCCGGCTCGCCGGCCGTCGTCTCGGCCACGCCGGCCTCGGCGCGCAGCGCTGGGGTCCCTTCTGCGCCGAGCAGGGCGCCGATGTCTTCCTCGTCCAGTCGCAGGTCTCCTCGGCGCAGCACCTCGCCGCCGGCTACGAGCCGCTCGAGCTGTCTCGACTTCACGCAGCTCATGGGCATCCCGGTGGCGGTCGGCAACACGACCTCGTACGAGGCGGCGCTGCCAGCTCATGGAGCAGGGCATCGCCGCCATCTTCGTGGGCGTCGGGCCCGGCGCGGCCTGCACGACGCGCGAGGTGCTGGGCATCGGCGTGCCCCAGGTGACGGCCATCGCCGACGTCGCCGCGGCGCGTGACGACCACTTCGAGCGCGACCGGCCGCTACGTGCCCGTCGTCGCCGACGGCGGCATGCGCCGGGGAGGGGAGCTGGCCAAGGCCATCGCCGCCGGCGCCGATGCGCTGATGCTCGGCTCGCCGCTGGCGCGCGCCAGCGAGGCGCCCGGCCACGGCACCAACTGGGGCATGGCGGCGCCCTCGCCGACGCTGCCGCGTGGCACGCGCATCCGGGTCGGCACGGTCGGGCTCGCTGGAGCGCATCCTGCTCGGGCCCTCGCGCGTCACCGACGGCAGCGAGAACCTCGTCGGCGCGCTGCGCCAGTCGATGGCCGCCCTCGGCGCGGCGGACATCCGCGCCATGCAGCAGGTCGAGATGGTCTACGCGCCGGCCGTCGCGCGTCGAGGGCAAGTCCTGGCAGCAGGGACGCTGACGCCCCTGCTGCGATGGTCACGCGAGCCACGGCGATGCCGCGGTGCGATCGTGGGTCGTCGCTGGCGCGCACGCCGAAGGTCCTGGTGAGGCCCGGTACCGGCAGCCTGTTCCGGTGCGTGGACGCACCGGTCAGACTGCGCCCGTGATGACCCCTGGAGGAAGGGTCGGCCGCCGTGTGCCGTCCATCATCGCCCTGGCCGTGCTCGCCGCCCTGTCGCTCGACCCTGCTCGCGGCACCGGTCCTGGGCGCCGGTTGGAGCACTCTCAAGCGGGTGACCGACGAGCGCGGCTCTCGCCTCGACTCGCTGCACCAGCTGGCTGCCGACCGTGGCATGTTCCACGTCGTGCACCCACGCATCGGGCCGGGCGCGACCGACGACCGCGTCTTCTACCAGCGCTCGGACGACCAGGGCGAGACGTGGAGCGATCCGACGCCCCTCTTCCAGGCCACGAGCGCACATCGCCAGGTGGTCCCCAACCTGGCCCTCGCCGCCAGCCGCGACACGGTGGCCGTCGCCTGGCGCGTGAGCGGGCCAGAGGGCCACGCCCTGCTCCTGCGGGTGAGCCGGGACGGCGGGCGGACCTTCGGCAAGCGCAAGGACGTCTTCTCCACGAAGCGAGACGACGGCATCGGCGTGCCCGCCGTGGCCGTCGATCCGGGGGCCGGGTCGTCGTCGTGGCCTGGACCGATCGCCACAGCGCGGAAGGTCCTGCTGCGCATCCAGCCGGGACGGCGGCCGGACCTTCGGGGACGCCCGCACCATCGGCCGCACGAACCTCTCCATCGACTGCCGCGGGCGCCTGACCGACGGTCTCGTCGGCCTTGCGGCATCGCAGCGCTTCATCCACGTGGCCTGGTCGGACGCGCCCGAACGCGCCGCTGCCAGGCGAGCAGCATCCAGGACGCGGCGCTCGGGCGACCAGGGCCGCACCTGGGAGGCGGCGCGCACCATCACCGAGCCGGCGGAGCTACGGCTGGCCGGAGCTCGACGCGCGAGGCCGGACGGTCATGGCCACCGTCCAGGCGCCCGGCGGCGACGTCATCGTGGCCCGCTCCGTCGACGACGGCGCGAGCTGGAGCGACCGGCTGCTCAAGGCGCCCAAGGGCTCCAACTTCAGCGCCGCCGACGTCGTCCTGCTGCCCGACCGGAAGGCCATGATCACGTACGTCAACGAGCGGGTCCGCAGGGCCAGGCTCCTGGCCACGAAGGTCGTGTCGCGCTGGAGCCCGGACGACGGAGCCAGCCTGCGCGAGCCGCGGACGGTGGCAGGGGAGGCCAGGCGCCTGCGCATGGCGCCCAACATCGCCAGCGACGGGCAAGGCGTCAGCATCGTCCTCCAGTCGGGTCCGCTCTCCGGCTCGCCGCGCAACGTCTTCACCTCCCGCCTCCGCTGACCGGCCACTGCAGGTCCGGAGCAGCGATCCTCGCCAGGTCGGGCACCACGCGCTCCGAGCTCGCGAACCCGCTCGAGGCGTACACGATCGCTGAACCACATCACCGGCCGAGGCCCGCCGCGCCCCGCGGTCACACGAGCTGAACGCTGGGCCCGGGCGCGCCCAGCGCCTCAGCCCGGAGCGCCACGTCGGAACCAGGTTCACGCTCGGTTCGAGCCGCTGCGACATGTCCGTGGAGCGCCCGCGCCGACCGGACCGTTCGACCGGCCGCGTAAGTGCCGAGAAAGGGCTCGCTCGTTCAATGATCGTGTCATGTCGCCACCTTCACCCGATCGCGAGCCTGCTCCGGCCGCAGTGGCACTGGCCGGCCACGTCGCAATCGCCATCGGAGGCGCCGTGCAGAGAGGAGCGCCGCCGCCGCCGCTGGTCGGTCAGAGCCTGGCGGCGCGTGCTCGCGTCTGCGCCGCCACGGTCACCAACGTGGAGGCTGGACGCCGCGCCTCGCTGGATGTCTATGCGCGCCTCGCGGTGGCGCTCGGGCTCTCGTTCGACGTCAGGCTCGAGAGCGGACAGCGACGTGCCACCCGCGAGGCGAGCGACATGGTGCACGCGGCGATGGGCGAAGCTGGAGGCGAGGCTGCTGCGCGCCCACGACTACGAGGTCGCCATCGACCATCCCTACCAGCACTACCAGTTCGCGGGTCGCGCCGACGTGCTGGCCTGGACGCGGACGCCGGCTGCGCTCCTCCACATCGAGAACCGCACCCGTTTCCCCGACCTCCAGGCAGGTGGCGGGCAGCTACAACGCCAAGCGCCAGTACCTCGCTGGCAGCGTGGCTCGCCAGCTCGGCATCCCGCGCTTCGAGTCGGAGACGCACGTGATGGTGGGTCTCTGGTCGGCCGAGGTCATCCACAGCATCCGCCTCCGCAGCGCTACGTTCAGCGTCCTCTGTCCCGGACTCCGACGACCGGCTGCGGGCCTGGCTGTCGGGTGCTCCGCCGAGGACCGGCGCGAGCTCGTCCCTCGTGCTCCTGGACCCGTTCGCCAAGCGGCCCGGCCAGGGCATCGTCGGGCTGGATGGCGTGCTCGCCGGGTGCCCGGCCTCGGCTGCGCGACTACCGGGATGCCGCCGAACGACTGGGCTCGCCGCGACGAGCCTGACGGAGTGGCCCGTCGTCCAGGCGAGCCGGGCGCGCCTCGCGGCGGCTTCGCGCCTCGCGGCGGCTTCGGCCTGGGTGCCTAGCCTGGAGCACGGCCACCGGGCTTCGGTAGACTCGGGCGCAGCGACCGCACGCCGGGGCGACCACGGCGGTCGCCGAGCGACCGCAGCGGAGGGGACCGGATCGACGGTGCCAGGCGACAGCAGCGCAGCGCGGCAAGACCGTCCACGGCGAGCAGGCCAACGCCGGCCATCGCGTGCTGGCGCCCGACGACGCCGAGGTCGAGGCCTACCTCGAGGTCGCGCTCGACGCCCCGCCCCCGGCCCGGGATGCCGACGAGCGGCCCACCATCAGCCGCCCGCCGCAGCCGCCCGACAGCGTCGTCGTGCTCGACTTCGGCAGCCAGTTCGCGCAGCTCATCGCGCGTCGCGTCCGTGAGCTGGACGTCTACTCGGAGCTGCTGCCCCACGACACGCCGTTCGAGGAGCTCGAGCGGCGGCGGCGTCAAGGGCATCATCCTCTCGGGCGGCCCGAACTCGGTCTACGACGCCGGCGGCGCCCCGACCCGACCCGGCCATCTGGAGCGGCCGCATCCCGGTGCTGGGCATCTGCTACGGCGCACAGCTCATGGCCATCGAGCTCGGCGGCGACGTCATGCGGACCCCGAAGCGCGAGTACGGCCCGGCCGTCGTCTCCATCGCCCAGGGCGACCGGCTGCTGGCCGGCCTGGGCACCGAGCAGCCCGTCTGGATGAGCCACGGCGACTCGATCACCCGGCTGCCGGCCGGCTTCACCGCCACCGCCCAGACGGACGCCACCCCCTTCGCCGGCCTGGCCGACCCGTCGCGCAACCTCTTCGGCATCCAGTTCCATCCCGAGGTCGTCCACACGCCGCGCGGCCGGGACGTGCTCGCCAACTTCGTCTACGGCATCGCGGGCGCCCGCCCGGAGTGGACGTCGGCCAACTTCATCGACTCGACCGTGGCAGCGCATCCGCGAGCGCGTCGACGAGCACGCCCGGGCGACGGGCTCGGACGGCAAGGTCATCTGCGCGCTCTCGGGCGGCGTCGACTCGGCCGTCGCCGCGGCGCTCGTCCACCGGGCCGTGGGCGACCGCCTGACCTGCATCTACGTCGACCACGGGCTCATGCGCAAGCGCGAGTCGGAGCTCCTGCGCGACACGTTCGAGGCCAACCTGGGCATGAACCTCGTCATGGTCGATGCCCGCGACCGCTTCCTGGCCCGCCTGGCCGGCGTCGAGGATCCCGAGCAGAAGCGCACGCATCATCGGCGACGAGTTCATCCGCGTCTTCGAGGAGGAGGCCGCCACGGCTCGGCCGCATCGACTTCCTGACCCAGGGCACGCTCTACCCCGACGTCATCGAATCGACCGCCCCGGAGACGAAGGCGGCCCAGAAGATCAAGACCCACCACAACGTCGGCGGCCTGCCGTCCGACCTGCGCTTCGAGCTCATCGAGCCGCTGCGCTACCTCTTCAAGGACGAGGTCCGCAAGGTCGGCCTGGAGCTCGGCCTGCCCGAGCAGATGGTCCTGCGCCAGCCCTTCCCGGGGCCCGGGCCTCGCCATCCGCATCATCGGCGAGGTCACCCGCGAGCGCCTCGACACGCTGCGCGAGGCCGACTGGATCGTCATCGACGAGATCAAGGCGGCCGGGCTCTACCGCACCGTCTGGCAGTCGTTCGCCATCCTCACCCCGGTGCGCAGCGTCGGGCGTCATGGGCGACGGGCGGACCTACGCCAACGTCGTGGCCATCCGGGCGGTCACGAGCGAGGACGGCATGACGGCCGACTGGGCGAAGCTGCCCTACGACGTGCTGGGCAGGATCAGCGCCCGCATCGTCAACGAGGTGCCCGGCGTGAACCGCGTCGTCTACGACATCAGCAGCAAGCCGCCGGCCACCATCGAGTGGGAGTGAGCGCCGGCCGCCGGGCCCGCGCGATCGGCGGCCGCCGTGGCGCTCACGAGCCCGCCCGGATGCCCTCGCCCGGCCCCTCCTTCGCCCGGGCCGAGCCGCTGCGGCTGCGCGCGCCCGCCGGCGAGCCCGGGCCGCGCGTCCGCCTGGGGATGCTCAAGCCGTCGGTCATGGACGACGGCTGGTGGCTGACGACGCTGTGGGTCGAGGACGACGAGGGCGTCGTCGAGGCGCGGCGCCGTGGCGCCGCTCGCCGGGACCGCCGCCGGGGCCGCCGCTGCAGGTCATCGGCCCCACGCTCTCGAGCGCGCTCATGGGCCTGCTCGACCAGGAGGACGGCCGCCAGCTCATCCGGCTGCGCATGCCCCCGGCCGACGACGAGGCGCAGCCCTGGCGCCGGCCGCTGCTCATCCTGGTGGCGGTGCGCTGGGACCCCGTGCGCGCCAGCACGATGCGCGACGAACGCAGCTGGCCGGCGAGCTCATGCGCGCCTTCCGCAACGCCATCGACGTCGCCGGCGCCCCAGGCCGCCTCGGCTGACCACGCGGCCGACCGCGGGCTGCCTGAGGAGCACCCGGGCCGGCTCGACGGTCCGCTGCTACACTCGGCGCGCCGTGGGCGGCCTGGACGCCGCCGCATCTCCCTTCGCACCACTGAGGCCACCTGTCCATGTTCGAGGACCTGTTCGCGGAAGTCGACGCCGCGCTCTCCGGTTTCGTCGAGAGCGACGTCTTCCAGGTGGGCATCCGCGTCCTCGTGGCCTACATCGTCCTCATCTGGCTGGCCAGCGCCTTCTGGGCCTACCGCGACATGCGCCTGCGCTCGGCGAGCGCCTTCACGCCCTACGTCGCGGCGGCCGCCATCATCGTCTTCACGCCCGTCTTCTTCCTCTTCGGCCTGCTGCTCTACCGCATCGTGCGACCCAAGGAGACCATCGCCGAGGTCAACGAGCGGACGCTCGCCGAGGAGGCCATGCTGGCCGAGATCGCCTCGCACGCGCACTGCGCCAACTGCTCGCGGCCCGTCCACGAGGACTGGATCATCTGCCCCACCTGCCGCAACCGGCTGCGCCGCGTCTGTCCCAACTGCGAGCACCTCATCGAGCTCGACTGGACGCTCTGCGCCTGGTGCGGCAAGGACTTCGAGCGCGCCGAGGCGCCCGGCCTGGCGGCCTACATGCCCTCCGCGCGGCCCGCGCCGCGCCCGCAGCCGCCGGCCCCGGTGCGCTCCCGCCGCCCGGCCGCCGGCCACCGCGCCCGGTCGCGCCACCGCCGGCGCCAGCGCCGGCCCGCCGAGCCCGACCGGCGCCCAGGTCGCCCTCGCCGCGCAGCGCCGGCGCCGGCATCCGCGCAGCTCGGGCGACCGCGGGCGGCCTCGACGGCAGCGGCTCAGCCCGCCAGCGTCCGGCGCCAGCCGCGCAGCCGTCGTCTGGCGCTCGCCGACCGACGCCCTGACCGGCCCGCGCCCGGACCAGCCCGTGCTGATCGGGCACGGCCTCGACGCGAGCCGGGCGATCGACTCCGCCGACGGCAGGCGCAGCCCACGTGCCGGACGACGGACGACGGCTCCGGCTGGCAGCGCCGCTCCGGGCCCACCGGGCGGCGGCATCTTCACGCTGGAGGGCCGTCGGGCGCCGGGCCTCTACCTCGTCTCCTGGGTGCTCTCGGTCGGCGGCCTGCGTGCTGTCCTCCTCATCGGGCCGCTGGCCAGCTCCGAGGTCGGCCGCGTCGCTGCTCGTCGGCGCCGGGGCCGTCCTGCTCACCCTCGGCCTGGCCGCGGGCTGCGGCTACCAGGTCGTGCAGCGCCGCGACCGCCATCCGGACCGCTACCGGGGGCCCGCGCCGCTGCTCGTCTTCGCGCGCCTACTTCTTCGCGTTCGCGCTGCGTCGGGCTCGCCGTCGTCATCGGCGGCCTCGTCGACCCCGCGCAGCCCCTCGGCTTCCTGCTCATCGGCTCGCTCCAGGCGCTCGGCTACGCGGTCGTCGTCTGGCTCTTCGTGGTCCGCACGGGCGCCCTGTCCTGGCGCGCAGATGGGCTGGCCGACCTGGCAGGGCGCGGCCGGCGCCGGGACGTGCTCGGCGCGATCGGCGACGGCGGTCGGCGGTCATGCTGCCCACGACCTTCGTCATGCTCATCCTGGGCGGCCTCCTGGCGCTCCTCCTCGGCGTCGAGGCGCCCGACGTGCTGCCCGACGCCGGAGCAGCTCGCTCGAGGCGCTGGCCATCGCGGCTCGCCGCCGCGCTCATCATCCCCATCGGCGAGGAGCTCTTCTTCCGCGGCTTCGCCCTGACGGCCTGGCTGCGCGACCTCGGGCCGCGCTCGCGCCCTCGTCCGCAGCGCGCGTGTTCTTCGCGCTCATCCACATCGCCAACATCACGCACCGACTCGTTCGCCGAGGGCGCCGCCCAGGCCCTGCTCCAGACGGCCGTCATCCTGCCGGTCGGTCTCGTCCTCGGCTGGCTCTTCCTGCGCCGCGGCATGAGCGGCGCCATCGCCGGGCACGTCACCTACAACTCCACGCTCCTGTTCCTGTCGCTGCGTGGCGCTCGTCCCTGCCCGAGCGACCTGGCTGACGCGACGTCCACGCTGCCGCCGCGCCGCAAGCGCACGGGCAATGCCGGCGCGAAGGTCGCGTGAAGTGCCGCTCGCTAGGCTGCGCGTCGCCTTCGGGATCGGACGGCGGGGGAATTGGCGGGCTCCGTCGTTCGGACCCGGAGGCACCAGCATGCACAGCGACGAGGAGCAGCATGACGAGCGTCACCACGGCACCCAGCGCGCCGGTCGGTCCGGGAGCTGCCGGCCACCGAGCGGCCCCGCGAGCGCCTCGCCGCGCGCGGGCCCGGCGGGCTCTCGGCCGCGGAGCTCATCGGCCTCCTCTGGGCCACCGGGCTCGCGGCAGGCCTCGGCGGCGGCGCATCGCGGAGGAGGCGCTCGTCCGCTGCGACGGGCTGGCGGGACTGGCGGCCGCCTCGCCCCAGGAGCTGGAGCGCGTCCCGGGCGTCGGCCCGGCCCGGGCGGCGCAGCTCACGGCGGCCTTCGAGCTGGGGCGTCGCGCGGTCGTCGACTGGCCGGCCGGCCGCTGGTCCATCCGCGGGCCCCGCGGACCTGGCGGAGCGGCTCATCGCCGAGCTCGGCCACCTCGAGCGCGAGGAGCTGCGGGTCGTGCTGCTCGACACGCGCAACGGCGTCCTGGCCATGCCCACCGTCTACGTGGGCAACGTGTCGGTCGCGCTGGTGCGCATCGGCGAGCTCTTCCGGGACGCCGTGCGCCTCCACGCGGCGCGCCTCATCCTCGTCCACAACCACCCCTCCGGCGACCCCACGCCCAGCCCGGACGACCTGCACATGACGGCGGAGGCCGTGGCCGCCGGCCGGCTGCTGGACATCGCCGTGCTCGACCATCTCGTCATCGGCCACGGCTCGTTCATCAGCCTGCGCGACCGGGGCGTCGCCTTCGAGCGGACCTGAGCCGGGCCTGAGCCGCTGGGCCCGACGACGGCCGGCTCGACGGCAGGCCCCGCGTATACTGCGCGGCACAGCGATCGGCCGTCGTGGAGGGCGGCCGAGCAGGGTCGCCGTGGCCCGCTCCGGGGCACCGGGCCGTCCTTGCCTGAGGGCGCCGCCGGGCCGCCGGTGCCGCATCGCTCGTGGCCGCCGCCTGGCCACCCAGGGAGGACGCCCGTCGCACGATGATCGACGCATTCTTCGGCGCGTTCTCCCGCGACATCGGGATGGACCTGGGCACCGCCAACACGCTCGTCCACGTGCGCGGCCGCGGCATCGTCATCAGCGAGCCCAGCATCGTCGCGGTCGACACGAAGACGCGCAAGGTCATCGAGATCGGCGCGGCGGCCAAGCGGATGCTGGGCCGCACGCCGGCGAGCATCACGCCGGTGCGCCCGCTGCGCGACGGCGTCATCAGCGACTTCGACGTCACCGAGCAGATGATCAAGTACTTCGTGCAGCGGGTGCACGACCGCGTCGGCCTCGTGCCGCGGCCGCGCATGCTGCTGGGCATCCCCTCGGGCGTCACGGAGGTGGAGCGACGCGCCGTCCGTGACGCGGCGCTCAACGCCGGCGCGCGCTGGGCGCGGCTCATCGAGGAGCCCATGGCCGCCGCCATCGGGGCCGGGCTGCCCATCAGCGAGCCCATCCGGCAACCTCATCGTGGACATCGGCGGCGGCACCACGGAGGTGGCCGTCATCAGCCTCGGCGGCATCGTCGTCAGCCGCAGCGTCCGGGTCGGCGGCGACGAGCTGGACCAGGACGTCATCGCCTACGCCCGGCGCGAGTACAACCTGCTCATCGGCGAGCGCACCGCCGAGGACATCAAGATCGCCATCGGCTCGGCCTATCCCGGGCCCGCACGACACGCAGCACGTCAGCATGCGCGGACGCGACCTGCTGACCGGCCTGCCGCGCTTCGTCGAGATCACCGCCGACCAGGTGCGCGAGGCCATCGACGCCTCGCTGGCCCAGATCGTCAGCACCATCAAGGACACCATCGAGGAGACGCCGCCGGAGCTCGTGGCCGACATCGTCGACCAGGGCATCGTGCTGGCCGGCGGCGGCGCCCTGCTGCAGGGCCTCGACCGGCGCATCGCCGAGGCCACCCAGATGCCCGTCCACGTGGCCGACGACCCGCTGACCTGCGTCGTGCGCGGCACGGGCATCGTGCTCGAGTCCATCGACGACCCGTACATGGAGCGCGCGCTCGTGGCCGAGACGTACTCGAGGCCGCCGCGGTGAGCCGGCACGCTGCCGGCATCCGGTCGCACGCGGGCCAGCCGTCGGCGGTCCGCCATCGGCCACGCCGTCGTGCTGAGCGACCGGCTGGCCGCGTCGCCGCCTCGTCGTCTTCGTCGTGCTCGTGGGGCTCTGCCTGGCCATGCTCCTGGTCAGCGGCTCGGCCGCGGTCCAGGAGCTGCGCCGCGGCGTGCAACTTCGCCGTCGCGCCGGTGCAGGAGACGCTCACCGACGGGACGCACGCGGTCACCGACGTCCTGGGCGCCTTCGGCGAGATCGAGATCGCTGCGGCGCGAGAACCTCGACCTGCGGTCCACCGTCCAGCAGCTCGAGGACCAGCTCGCCGCGCTCGACGCCGTCGACCGAGGAGAACCGGCGCCTGGCCCGGCTCCTCGAGATCCGCGACCGCCTGGAGTTCGAGACGACCGTGGCCGGCGTCACCAGCCGCCACGCCACGCAGTTCGAGCGGGTCCTCACCATCGACCGCGGGACCGAGTCGGGCATCGTCGTCGGGGCGCCGGTCGCTCTCCGAGGGTGGCGCCCTGGCCGGCAAGGTCATCGAGGTGGGCGACGGCTGGGCCTCGGTCATGCTCATCAGCGACACGCGCTCGCTGGTCACCGGGCTCGACACCCGCACGCGGGCCACGGGCGAGGTCACCGGCCGGCTCGCCGCGCCGCTGGCCATGTCCAACATCCCGGTCACCGACAAGATCGCCGTCAACGACCGCGTCGTGACAGCCGGCATCGACCTGGGCAAGCGCTTCCGCTCCTTCTTCCCCAAGAACATCCCCATCGGCCGGGTCGTCGACGTGGAGCAGGAGCCCGGGTCGATCGTGCAGACCGCGCTCGTGCAGCCGGCGGCCGACCTCGAGCACATCGAGGACGTCCTCGTGCTCACCGACGTGCGCCTGCCGCAGCGACCGGGCGTGCCGGAGCCCACGAACCCGCGTGGCGGACGGCGCGGACGAGGCAGAGGTCCCGTGAGCGCGCATCCGGCTGGCCGGCGCGGCGATGAGGCCGCGCACGCGGCCGCGCGTGCACCGGGGCTGCGGGCTGGGACCTTCCGGGGAGCGCAGGACCCTGACCATCTCGGCATGGCCGGTGCACCGGCTCGCCGTCCACCCTTGGACCGCACATGCTCGACCCGCACCGCCCAGGCGGCCTGCCCGGCGCGCGGCGCGCCGGCGACCCACGCGCCAGGCGAGCTCGTCCGCATCGTCGTGCTCCTGCTCTCGCTCGTGGCCCTGTTCGCCTCGACGCTCGGCACTCGGGCTGGTCAGCAGCGCCACGGGCGCAGGTCCAGACGCCCCCGCCGAAGCAGGCCGTCATCGTGGCCGGGCCGGTCCACAGCCTGACGGACCGCTACCGCGACTATGCCGAGGCCATGGCCAAGGCCGCCGAGGCGAAGGGCATGGAGGTCCACCGCATCTTCCACCCCAACGCCACCAAGGAGCGCGTCATCGAGCACGCCAACGGCGCCGACCTCTTCATCTACGTCGGGCCACGGCAACGGCTGGCCCAGCTCCTTCGGCTCGTTCCAGGAGTCATCCAAGAACGGCCTCGGCCTCGAACCCGGACGACCCCAAGGAGCGCACCACCGAGCAACGTGCTCTACAAGGGCGCCGACTGGCTCCGGGAGAACATCGTCTTCGCGCCGAATGCCGTCGTCATCCTCTCGCACCTCTCCTACGCCTCGGGCAACGCCTCGTCGGGCATGACCATCCCCAGCCGGGACGTGGCCGTCCAGCGCATCGACAACTACGCCAACGGCTTCCTGGCCGCCGGTGCCAGGGTCGTCTGGGCGCTCGGCTGGCAGCCCGGCGCCGACGTCATCGACGCGCTCTTCAGCGAGGACGCCACGATGGACGCCGTCTTCCTGACCCGCTACCGCGAGGGCGTCGGCCCCAACGATCGGCTGGATCGGTGCCGACCCCGGCTACTACGACTCGAGCCGCATCCCCGGCGCCCGCATCCACATCGACCCGGACCCCGCGCGCGGGTACCTGCGCGGCATCACCGGCGACCTCGGCGTTCACGACGACCGCGTGGCGCACCGCCGGGCGCCGCCGCCGCCCGACACGGAGCCGCCCGTCGATCAGCGAGGTGGCCGTCAGCCAGGCCGCCTCGACGCTCGCCACCGACGGATGCGCCCCCCGTGTTCACGCCCAACGGCGACGGCGTCAGCGACACGGTCAGGATCAGCCACCTGCTCTCCGAGGACGCCTTCCTGCACATCCGCGTCCGCCGCGGGCGACAAGCTCGTCCGCGAGCATGACCATCTGGGCCATGGCCGGCCGGGGCAGCGACCACCTGGGACGGGCGCCGAAGACCGACGGCGAGTACGTCGGTGAGGGGCCCTTCAGCATCGAGATCACGCCCATGGACCGGGCCGGCAACAGCGGGGGCTCCGGCCGGGGCCGCGGTCACGGTGCTCTCGTCGGTCCGTGTGCCGCACGCGCAGGCCGGCGCTCTTCAACCCGGCGGACGGCGACGCCCTGGCGGCCACGACGGACATGACGGCACGCCTGCTGCGGCCCGCCACGGTCAGCTGGGTCGTCAAGGATGCCTCCGGCGCGGTCGTCCGCCACGGCCCGGACCGGGTCACGCCGAGCAGCCGGGCTTCGCGCGCTTCGCGTGGGACGGCAGGGACGACGCCGGCGCCATGCTGCCCGACGGCCGCTACCTCGGCCGCATCCGGGTGAGCGCGTCCGGCCGGGACCTACGGCCACCAGGTCGCCGGTCCTCAAGATGCCCTTCCGGCTGACGCCCTCGGCGTGGCGCGTGCGAGCGCGGCGCGAGCGTCCGCCTGGCCTTCCAGTCGGCCGAGCCCCTGCAGGGGCAAGCCGGTCATCACCGCCCGCCAGCCCGGGCGCGACAGCGTCCGGCTGCAAGGTCACCAAGGTCGATCCCGGGACGGCTTCAAGACCCGGCTACGCGGTCCGCGCCGGCGGCCCGCAAGGGCAAGCTGCGCATCGAGGTCACCGCGATCGGACACGGGCGGCGGGTCAGCAGTCGCAGAGCCTACGCGCTCCGAGGCTGCGCTGAGGCCATCTGCCGATGAGCGCAGCCCGCCGCCAGCCGCCGCTTCGCCGATGACCTGGGTCGTGCTGCCCACCTACAACGAGGCCCAGAACCTGCGCCGGCATCAGCGAGCGCCATCCTCGACGCGCTGCCCGGCGCGCACCTGCTCGTCGTCGACGACGCCTCGCCCGACGGCACCGGGACGCTGGCCGACGGCCTGGCCGCCGCGGACCCGCGCGTCGAGGTCCTCCATCGCGCCGGCAAGGAGGGCCTCGGCCGGGCCTACGTCGACGGCTTCGCCGACGTGCTCGCGCGCGGCGCCGGGCGCGTCGTCCAGATGGACGCCGACTGGTCGCATTCGCCCGACGACCTGCCGGCGCTCATGGCCGCCCTCGACGGCGGCGCCGACCTCGTCATCGGCTCGCGCTACGCGCGCGGTGGCGGCGTGCGCGACTGGGGCCTCGCTGCGGCGCATCGTGTCGCGCGGCGGCTCGATGTTCGCGCGGGTCGTGCTGGGCCTGTCGCCCCACGACCTGACGGGCGGCTTCAAGGCCTGGCGCGCGACGACCCTCGAGGCCATCGACTGGGGCCGCGTCCACTCGGGCGGCTACGTCTTCCAGATCGAGACGACGTACCTCGCGAGCCGTGCCGGCGCGCGCGTCGTGGAGGTGCCCATCGTCTTCAAGGACCGCGAGGTGGGCACGCAGCAAGATGTCCAAGTCGATCATCCTCGAGGCGCTCGTGGTGGTCCTGCAGCTGCGCTGGGACGAGCTGCGCGGACGCGGTCCGCGGCGCGCCTGAGCGCCGTCCTGCCGAAGTCCGCGGTCCGGGTTAGGCTGGGCGTCCCCAGCGCGTCGCACCGCGGCCGTGGACGCGCGACCGAGGAGACTGCGAGACCGTGAGCATCCGAGCGGCCGACCCACGAGGCGGCTAGCCGCGACCCGCGCCTCGCACTGTCACGATCGTGGCCGCCAACCCCTTCGAGTTCGATTCGCGCTTCCTGCGCTCCGCGACCTCGCTGGCGGCGGACGGCCACCGGCTGCGCATCCTCGGCTGGTCGGCGCCGGGCCTGCCCGCCGAGGAGGAGCTGGCGCCCGGGGTGCGGCTCACGCGCCTGGACATCGACCGGCGCATCAGCTCGGCGCTGCGTCCCCTGCCGCGGACGCGTCCGCGGCTGGCTCAGCCGGCTCGTCGGGCTCGACCCCGAGGCCCGGGTCCTGCCGCCGGACGCGCCACGCGGCCTCGACCGCCTCCGTCACCCCCTGCGGCGCACGCTCGAGGTCATCGCCAATGCGCGCCGCGCCGGTCCCTGGGCGGACGTCGTCGTGGCCACCGCGCCCGGAGACCGACGTCTTCCACGCCCAGTCGCTCATCGTCCTGCCCGTCGTGCGCACGCGCCGCCCGCCGCCTCGGCGGACGCTTCGTCTACGACGTGGCCGACTACCACACCGAGGCCGCCCGCCTGGCACGCATGCCCTGGCTCGTCCGCGAGGTCGTGCGCCGTCGGGAGCGCGACTGGGCCCGCGATGCCTCGGCCTTCCTGGCCGTCAGCGACCCGGTGGCCGACCTGCTCGTGCGGCGCTGGGGCGTCCCGCGGCCGACCGTGCTCTGGAACTGCCCGCCGGCCTGGCGTCCCGGACGAGCCGGGGCCCATCGCCTCGGACCGCATCCGCGCCGCGACCGGCATCGAGCCCGAGCGGCCCATCGTCCTCTACCAGGGCGGCTTCTCCGTCGACCGCGGCGTGGAGGAGCTCGTGGCGGCGGCCACCTCGCCGCGCCTCATGGAGCTCGGTGCGGCCATCGTGTTCATGGGCTACGGCCGGCTGGAGACGCATCATCGCCGAGGCCGTGGCGGCGCACCCGGGACGCATCTACCTGCTGCCCGCCGTGCGCCCGGACGACCTGCATGCCCTGGACGGCGAGCGCGGACGTCAGCTTCGTGGGACAGCCGCCGCGCACCCTGAACCAGCGCATGAACCTCCCCAACAAGCTCTTCGAGTCGCTGATGGCCGGCGTCCCGGTGGTCGTTAGCAAGGCTAACGAACAGTGCCGCCTGACGACGGCCGAGGGCGTCGGGCGTCTGCGCCGACATCGACGACCCGGCGGCCATCGCGGCCGCCTGCGCGGAGCTCCTGTCGGCGCCCGTCGCCGAGCGGCGCGCCCTGCGCGCCCACTGCCGCGCCGTGGCCCTCGCGCGCTACACGTGGGAGCACACCTCGGTCGGGCCTCGTGGAGCTCTATCGGCGGCTGGCCCGGGACGGGGCGGCCGTGAGGCCTCGCCCGGACGCTGATCCGGCGGCGGCCGTCCTGGGCGTCCGCGCTGGTCGCCATCGCGCTCGCTGCGTCCTCACGGGCGTCCTGGCCACACGCGGTCGCTGCGGGCCGTCGAGCCCGCGTGCGGCGCCAGCGACGCGCGCCGCCTCGTCTCCGAGGCGCAGCTGCGCCGGCGGCCCGTTCCGCAGCGTCGTGCTGGTGGCCGTCGGCGAGCGCGTCGTCTGCACCGGCTTCGTCGTGGCTCCGCGCAAGGTCGTGACGGCGGCCCACTGCCTGGCGCGCGACGCGTCCGGCGGTGACTTCCGCTTCCGGCGCGACCTGCCCGGCGAGCGTGCGCCTCTACCGCGCCTTCAGCCAGGCGGCCGGCGGCGAGACGTTCGGCAGCTGCGCGGTGTCGAGCGTCTGGGCGCATCCGCGGTTCATCAAGGGCGACCCGGACGACCCGGCGTTCGGCAGCCGCGCTCACGACTACGCCGTCCTCACCGTCCCCGAGGAGTGCGCCTACCCGAACAGCGCGGTCATCCGCATGTGGCCGACCGACGAGGCGGACGGACGAGCTCCCCGCCGGGACGCGCCATCTTCCTGTCCGGCTACCCGGCCGACGGGCGCTTCGAGGGCATGAACGGCCTGAACCTCTGGCGCAGCCAGGGCGAGGTGCGGCCGCCCGACGGCGACCCGCGCCTCATCGACACGACGGGCTTCGTGGCCCAGGGCATGAGCGGCGGCCCGGTGTGGGGCTCGTTCGGCGCGGACTCCCCGTGCGGCCGCGCGCAGTGCGTCGTCGGCATCCTCACCGAGTGCGCCGTGAACGGCCAGGGCCAGTGCCGGCTCGGCGACAGCCTGCGCCGCGCCATCCGCATCACGCCCACGGTCAAGGCCGCCATCCAGCGGCGCTGAGGCCGCCGGCGCCGGCCGCCGACGGCCGCCTCAGCGTGCGGCAGGATCTCCTCGGTCACCGCGTCCGCGAGCGCCTCGAGGTCCGGCGTCGCGGGCTGCCGCTTGACGACGACGACGTCCTCGGCGCGCTCCAGGATCCGCAGGCGACCCTCGGCCACGAGCCAGCGGTCGACGGCCCCGAGCTCGCCCGCGAACGTCGTCCAGGTGGGCACGCCGAGGACGGCCGCCTCGCGGTTCATGGTGCCGCCGGCGCTGATGACGGCGTCGGCCATCCAGACGCAGCGAGGGCCCATCCACGGGCGCGGCGGGCACGATGACGCCCGGGCGTGCCCGCGAAGCGCGGCGCCCTGCTCGGTCGTGCGCGGCAGCAGCACGACCTGGACGCCGCCGTCGAGGAGCCGCTCGAGCACCGTCGTCGAAGACGGTGTTGTGGAGGCCCCGGTGGTAGAGGCTCATCGTGGCCGGCGGGCGCAGCACGGCGATGGGACGCTGAGCGGTCCAGGCCGAGCTCGTCGAGCCACGCTCTCGTCGGGCACGAAGTCGGCCAGGGTCGACCTGCTCCTTGAGGCCCGGCGTAGGGCCGGTAGCGGCGACGGTCGAGGCCCAGGCGCGGCCAGCGACTCGAAGGGGATGACCTCGGGCAGCATGACCTTGTCGGCCAGGCGGAAGTTGATGCGGTGCATGCCCTGCGGCGCCCTCGAAGTCGTGCAGGACCGTGCTGTGGATGCGCAGCAGGCGCGCCGCCACGGCGAGGTCGTTGGAGCCGTGGCTCACCGCCTGGCTGAAGCCGCGCCCGCGCCCGAAGCGCACGAGCGCCCCCGAGCGCCGCACGAGCCCGAGGCCCTTGCCGCGCAGGGACGCGCCGCCGTGGCGGCCGATGACGGTGTGCGGGATGCCGAAGCGCTCGAGCAGGCCGAGCGTCTGGGCGAAGTCGCGCGCCGTGACGTCCACTCGACGCCGGCCTCGTCGAGCCGCCGCAGGATGGGCCGGAAGAAGAGGACGTGCGGCGAGTTGGTGAGGTCGATCCAGACCTTCGCGGGGCCAGCCGGCACGGTCAGCTAGAGGACGTCGACGCTCACGGCTCGCCGACTCTAGCACTCGTGGCATCCTTGCCGGCATGCCCGGGCTCATCCACGTCGTCGGCGCGCGGCCGAACTTCATCAAGGCCGCGCCCGTCATCGCCGCGCTCCGGGCGGCGGGCGTCGAGCAGCGCCTCGTCCACACCGGCCAGCACTACGACCGCGGCCTGTCCGACGTCTTCTTCGAGGAGCTCGGCCTGCCCGAGCCGGACCTGAACCTCGGGCGTCGGCTCCGGCAGCCACGCGGCCCAGACGGCGGCGCTGCTGTGGCGCTCGAGGCAGAGCCTTCCTGGACCTGAGCGCCGGACGGCGTCGTCGTCTACGGCGACGTCAACTCCACGCTGGCGGCGGCGCTCGTCTGCGCCAAGCTGCTCATCCCGGTGGCGCACGTGGAGGCCGGCCTGCGCTCCTTCGACGCGACGATGCCCGAGGAGGTCAACCGGCGCGTCACCGACCTGCTCTGCGACCCGCTCTTCGTGACGGCGCCCGAAGGGCGAGGTCAACCTCGCCGCCGAGGGCATCAGCGGCGAGCGCGTCGTCTTCGTGGGCAACCCCATGATCGACACGCTGCTGGCGCACCTCGACCGTCTCCAGCCGGGGCCGGTCATGGCGCGCCTGGGGCTGACGGCGCCGTATCGGGGTCGCGACGCTGCATCGGCCGGCCAACGTGGACACGCCGAGGCGCGCCGCGCGCGCTCGTGGAGGCGCTGCGCGCGGCCACGCGGCGCCTGCCCATCGTCCTGCCGCTCCATCCCCGCGGCCGCGCGCACGCTCGCCGCGGCCGGCCTGACGGAGGTGCCCGGCCTGCATCGTCGTCGACCCGCTCGGCTACCTCGACTTCCTCTCGCTCGTCCGCGGCGCGGCCGTCGTCATCACCGATTCGGGCGGCATCCAGGAGGAGACCACGATCCTCGACGTGCCCTGCCTGACGCTGCGCCCCAACACGGAGCGGCCCATCACGCTGACGCGCCGGCACGAACCGGCTGGTCACGCCGGAGACGCTGGCCGATGCGCTCGATGCCGCCCTGGCCGGCGCCCAGGCGCGGCCCGGCGACGGGCCACCGGGCTGGGACGGCCACGCCGGCGAGCGCATCGCCGCGGTCCTCGTGGAGCGCTGGGGACGGCTGGCCGGGACGCGTCGTCGCGACCGAGCGCACCGGCCAGCCGGGTGAGCAGGCCGCCGCGCCGTCCGACGCGCCCGCGGACGCGCGCCATCCTCCTGCCCTCGTACGCCTGGAACCCGTACCAGCGCCTGCTCGCCGCTGCGCTCGACGGAACAGGGCGTCGGCGCGCGCGCGCTCGGCCAGTGGCCGCGCCGCGCCCCCATCCTGGGCGCCTGGTGGGCCAACGGCCGGCCGGACGTCGTGCACCTCCACTGGATCCACGAGTTCCTGGGCGGCAGCCGGGGCCCGCCATCCGCGCCGCACCGTGCGCTGGTTCGACTGGCAGCTGCGCATCCTCAAGGCGCGCGGCGTGCGCATCGTCTGGACGGTCCACAACCTGGAGGGCCACGAGGCGGCGGCGCCGACCGCGATGCCGAGGGGCCCAGCGCGACGCCGACGGCCGCACCGCAGCCATCATCGAGCGCGCTGACGCCATCATCCTCCACTGCGCCGCCGCCCGCGACGGGCTCATCGATCGCTACCGGCCCAGCGACGGCCGCCCGGCGGCGGATGCACGTGCTGCCCCACGGCAACTACGTGCCGCCAGTACGCCGTCGACCTCGACCGCGACGCAGGCCCGGGCGGACCTCGACCTCGCCTCGGCCGGACCCGTCTTCGCCTTCGTGGGCTCCATCCGCGGCTACAAGGGCGTCGGCGAGCTCCTCGAGGCCTTCAGCGGCGCAGGCCGACCTCGGGCCGGACGCCCGGCTGCTCGTCTGCGGCAAGCCGCTGCCGAGCCGGCTCGGCCGCGAGCTCGAGGAGCGCGCCGCGGCCGACCCGCGCATCAGGCTGCGCCTCGAGCGCATCCCCGAGGCGGACCTCTCGCGCGTCCTCCGCGCGGCCGATGCGGTCGTGCTGCCCTTCCGCGACATCCTCACCTCGGGCAGCGCCATCCTGGCCCTGAGCCACGGTCGCCCGGTCATCGCCCCGGCCCTGGGCTGCCTGCCCGAGACGCTGCCGGCGGACGCCACCATCCTCTACGACCCGGCCGCACCCGGATGCCCTGGCGGCGGCCCTGCGCGATGCCGCCCGCGCCGACCTGGCCGCCATGGGGCTGCGTGCCCGGGCGTTCGCGGACACCTCGACTGGGGACCCATCGCGGCGGCCACGGCGCGGCTCTACCGGGGCGACTGAGCCGCGCCCGAGGGCGCTCAGAAGGCCATCGCGCCCCTAGCCCGAGCCTCTTGCCGCGCCCCGGCTTCGCTCAGCCCGCTCGTGTCCGATCCGCCTTCCGCGCCGCGGCGGCCGCCTTCGATCTCCTCGAGCTCGGCGAGGTCCTCGTCGTCGAGCTCGGCTTCGTCGAGGTCGGCTCGCCCTCGGCGACCTCGGCCAGCCGTGCCCTCCTTGCGGGCCGTGCGGATGTCCACGAGGTCGACCTTGCCGTGCTTGATGAGCTGCTTGGCCTTGCGCTTCTGCTTCATGCGCCGCTCGGCGTCGTCCTCGTGCATGTCGGCGATCTCCTCGGGATCGCCCTCGGCCACGATCTGGCCCTTGTCGAGGAGGATGGCGCGCGTGCAGAAGGCCGTGATCCAGCTCATGTCGTGGGTGACCATGACGACGGCCTTGGCCGTCTGCAGCACCTCGGCGATGCGGCGCCGGCTCTTCTCCTTGAACTTGTTGTCGCCGGTCTGGAGGACCTCGTCGAGCAGCAGGATGTCCGGGTCCACGGCGGTGGCGATGGAGAACCCGACCCGGGCCCGCATGCCCGACGAGTACGTCTTCATGGGCGCATCGATGAAGGCCCCGATGTTGGCGAAGGAGATGATGCCCGGGCGTGATCTCCTCCATGAGCTTGTGGTCGATGCCCATGAGCGCACCGGCCAGGGCGATGTTCTCGCGGCCCGAGAGCTCCTCGTCGAGGCCGGCCTGCAGGCTCAGCAGGGTGGAGACGTGACCGTGCGCCTCGACCACGCCCTCCGAGGGCTGGATGATGCCGGCCAGCGCCAGCAGGAGCGTGGACTTGCCCGAGCCGTTGGGCCCGATGACGCCCGACCGCCTCGCCGCGGCTGACCGTCAGGTCGACGCCGCGCAGCGCCCAGAAGTGGCCCTTCCGTCGTCGCCGCGGGTCGAGGAGGTTGGCGAAGGTCGTCTGCAGCTTGGTCTTCTTGGTGAGGTTGAGGTTGTAGCGGACGCCCAGGTTCGTGGCCCGCAGCGCCATCTCCCCCGTGGGCACCGGGCACGCGCAGGCCGAACGTGCCGGGCTCGGGCGCCTCGTCGTCGGCCTCCACGGCGGACGTCGTCGAGCTGGGCCAGGGCGGCCTCGTCGAGGCGGCTGTCGTGGCGGTTCCTCCCGGCCGCCCGTGGTCGGGTCGCTCACAGGAGCTTCGCGAAGGCCGGCTCGAGCCGCTTGAAGACGATGCGTGCCGATGACGATGAAGACGACGCCCGAGACGAAGATGACGGCCAGCATCGGGAGGTCGGGATGCGTGGCGGGCGTCCAGATGAGCTCGCGCCCGCCATCGGCCGTCGGGGTGGCACCGAGGTCGCCGTAGATGACCTTGCGGTACGACTCCAGCAGGATGGCCATGGGGTTGTAGTGGAGCACGTTGAAGAGGGTCCCGATGGGCAGGCCCGAGGGCCTGGTCGGCATCGGCCATGGCCTCCTCGAGCGCCTGGCCGCGGCCGGCCACCGCGTTGAACGACCAGAGGATGGGCGAGACCCAGAAGAGCAGGCGCATGAAGTGCCCGATGACGATGCCCACGTCGCGGTAGAAGACCGTGACGGCCGCGACCATGAACGTGAAGCCCAGCACGAAGACGAACTGCACGACCGCGATGAGCGGCACCCAGACGACCTGCGACCGTGAGGTGGGCTGGTGTAGGCCACGAGCAGGACCAGGAACAGCACGAGCATGCCGAAGAGGAAGCTCACGACCTGGGAGAGGTCGCTCGTCACGGGCAGGATGATCTTGGGGAACATGATCTGCTTGATGAGGCCCTGTCTGCCCGTGACCGCGTGGGTCGAGCTGCCGATGGTCGAGGTGAACCACTTGAAGGGCACCATGGCGGAGAGCAGGAAGAGCGGGAAGTCGGGCGTCGCGCGCTGGAAGATGACGGTCATGACGAGCACGTAGATGAGCATCGTGATGAGCGGGTCGAGCACCCACCAGACGTTGCCCGAGCACGGTGTTGGCGCCGCGCTTCTTGATGTCGGCGCGGACCATGTAGCCGATGAGCCGACGGCGCGACCAGACGTCGGTGATGGCGTTGCGGATGAGGGCGACCGGACCAGGCCGGTCGGCGCTGCTGCGGAAGGCAGCAGGTGCCTCGTTGACGACTCCCATGGACGGCCTAGATGGTAGCGGACCGCGCGGCCGCCGCGACCGGCCCGCTCGGGACGGCCGGGAGCCGCGCCGGCTCGCCTGCCGGACCGCAGTCGCGCCCGGCGCTAGAGTCGGGCCGGTGACGCGCCCCAGCCCGCAGCCCGTGTTCGTCGTCGGCGGTCCGCGCTCGGGCACGACGCTGCTCTCGGCCATGCTGGCCGCGCATCCGGCCTTCGACTGCGGTCCGGAGACGCATTGCCTGTCGCGCTGGGCGCGCCTCGGGCGCCGCGAGCGGGCGCGCATCCTCGACCCGGCCGACTGGCCCGCGCCGCGCCACCGCCTACGTGACCAGCCTCTCGCTCGGCAAGCAGCCCATCCACCCGATGTACGGCCTGACGCGCGAGGACGTCCGCGCCTGGCTGGCCGCCCGGCCGCCGTCGCTGGCCGCCATGCTCGAGTCGCTCACCGAGCAGCGCGCGCTGCGCGACGGGCGCGCCGCGCTGGGTGGAGAAGACGCCGCGCCACCTCGAGGTGCCGGAGCTCATCGTCGAGACCTGGCCGGGGGCGCGCCTCGCTGCGCATCGTGCGCGATCCGCGCGACGCGGCCGTGTCGCTCACGAGGGTGCCCTTCGGGACGCCGTCGCTGCTCACCAACCTCTCGGTGCTGGCGCGCATGAACGAGGCGGCGGCCGACTTCTATCGCGACCTCGCCGCAGGCCCTCACCGTGCGCTACGAGGACCTCGTGGCCGAGCCGGAGCGGGAGCTGCGGCGCATCTGCGACTTCGTGGACGAGCCGTACGACGCGCGCATGCTCGAGGACCGCAGCGCGGTCAGCGGCGTCGCCGCCGCGCACGAGTGGTGGAAGGGCGATGCCACCGGGCCCACTCGACCGCGGCCGCTCCGGGCGCTGGCGCGAGGAGATGCCCGCCGAGGTGCAGCACTACGTCGCGCTCAACATGGGCGACCTGCTCGAGGAGCACGGCTACGGCACGGCGGTGCCGGCCGCCCGCCAGCTGGCCATCGTGCCGGCCGGGGACGCCCTGAGCTCGAGGTACGACGACGTCCTGCTCCGGCTCGCCGCGTCCGACGTGGCCGTCCGCCGGCCGGTCCCGGCCACCATCGAGCAGCTGCACCTCCAGGAGCCGCTCGTGTTCTTCGGCGTCGTCGGCCAGCTCGACCCGGACCGCGGGCAGCCGGCGCGCCGAGCGCGTCGTGGCCATCGCCAGGCTCGGCGCGCTGCTCCTGACGCGGCGGCTGCAGGGCCGCCCGGTGGTCTGGGTGCGGCGCCTGAGCCTCATCCGCCGCCATCCCCGCGACGGCGGCGAGCGCGTTCATCGCGCGCCTGCTGCAGGTGCTCGCGGTCGCGCGGAGGCCGACGACCTGCCGGCCCTCGTCGGCGCGGACGGCCGAGACGCCTCGACCGCGTCGCTCGTGACGACCGAGGCTGAGGTCGCCTCGCCGCCTCCGGCGTCGCATCGGCCGCGGCGCCCATCTTCGTCGTCGGCGTGGCTCGCTCGGGCACGACGCTCCTGTCGGCCATGCTGTCGGCGCACTCGCGCCTCGACTGCGGCCCGGAGTCGCGCTTCTTCGCCCGCTTCCGCCACCTCGACGCGCAGCGCGCGTCGCGCCACGCTCGACACCGGCCGACCTGGCCCGGGCCCCGCGGTCGACTTCATCGCCTCGCTGCGCAACCAGGGCCACCCGGTCGTCGGAGCTCTTCGGGCTCCGGCTGCGCGACGTGCGCGAGTACCTCGCGGGCCGGCCGCCGTCGCTGGCGGCGATGCTCGAGTCGCTCACCGTCCTCCACGCCCGCCGGGCGGGCAAGGCGCGCTGGCTCGAGAAGACGCCCCGCCACCTGCTCATGACCGACGCTGCTGCGGCGGCTCTGGCCGGAGGCCCGCATCGTGCGCATCGTGCGCGACCCGCGCGACGTGGCCCTCTCGCTGGCGGGCCTGCCCTTCGCCAAGGAGTCGGTCGTCGGGAACCTCGTCCGCGTCGACCAGGACGATCGCGCCTCGCGCGACCGCATCGCCGCGGACCCGCTGGCCATGACCCTGCGCTACGAGGACCTGGTCACGGAGCCGGAGCGGGAGCTGCGGCGGATCTGCGACGTTCGTCGGCGAGGCGCTACGAGCCCGCCATGCTCGATTCGCGGACGCTCGGCGGCGGCCGTCGCAGCCGACCACGAGTGGTGGAAGGCCGCGGTGGCGGGACCGCTCACCACCGCCAGCGTGGGACGCTGGCGGCGCGAGATGTCGGCCGATGCGCAGCGCTTCGCGGCGCTCCACCTCGCCGACTTCCTGCGCGAGCACGGCTACGAGGGCGCCCGCGACGCCGCGCACGAGGTGGCCATCGTGCCCGGTCGCGGACGCGTGTCGGGTCCGCACAACGAGCGGCTCCTCCTCGAGCTGGCGCGCCGCTCCGCGGTCGTGCGTGCGACCCGCTCCCGACGAGCCTCGCGGAGCTCCACGCCCAGGCGCGACCTCGTCTTCCTCGGCGTGCGCGGCCAGCTCGACCCGAGCCGCGGGCGGCCCATCGCCAGGCGCGCTCATCTCGTGGCCTCGGCATCGGGGCCGGGCTGCTCGTCCGGCGGCTGCAGCGCCGTCCGGTCCTCTGGGTCCGCCGCGCCACGCTGCGAGCCGCGACGCCCACGCGATCCCGCTGGAGCTCTGCCTCGTGGCCGCTGCTGCGCCTGCTGGCTCGCCAGGTCGAACCCGAGGAGGTCTGGCAGCCGCCTGCCGCCTCCGCGCTCGACGCGGCGTGATCCCGAGCGCCAGTCGCGCGCCCGCAGCCGGCGTGCCCGCTAGACTCGGCGTGGCCGATGCGCATCATCGTCACCGGCGGCGCCGGCTTCATCGGCTCCACGTTCGTGCATCGGCGCCTCGCCGCCACGCTCTGACCACGTCACGGTCGTCGACAAGCTCACCTACGCGGGCAACCCTGCCAACCTGGACGGCCTCGCCGACGACCCCGCCACCCGCGAGCGCTACCGCTTCGTCCAGGCCGACATCGCCGACGAGCCGCTCATGCGGGAGCTCGCCGCCGAGCACGACGCCATCGTCAACTTCGCCGCCGAATCGCACGTCGACCGCTCCATCCTCGAGCCGGCCGCCTTCCTGCACACCGGCGTCATGGGCGTCTACTCGCTGCTCGAGGCCGCGCGCGCCGAGCACGAGAAGCGCGGCGGGTCAGGCCGCCGCGGCGACGAGGGTGCGACGTCAGGCCTTGACGCCGACCAGCGGCTTCCGCTTCCTCCAGGTCTCGACCGACGAGGTCTACGGCTCCGTGCCGGTCGGCCTCAGCGTCGAGAGCGACCCCATCCGGCCCGACCAGCCCCTACAGCGCCGCCAAGGCGGCCGGCGAGCATCTCGTGGCCGCCTACCACGAGACCCACGGCCTCGACACCGTCGTCACGCGCGGCGCCAACACCTACGGCCCCCACCAGTATCCCGAGAAGCTCATCCCGCTCTTCATCACCAACGCGCTCGACGACGAGCCGCTGCCGATGTACGGCGACGGCATGCAGCGCCGCGACTGGCTCTTCGTGGACGACCATGCCGACGGCATCGCCGTGGCCCTCGATCGCGGCGCCAGCGGCGCCGCCTACAACCTGCCCGGCGACGGTGTGGAGCGGCCCAACCGCGCGGTCACCGAGGCCATCCTCGAGGCGCTCGGCAAGCCCTGGTCGCTCGTCCGCACGCGTGCCCGACCGACCCGGCCACGACCGCCGCTACGCTCTCGACGGGTCGCGCCTCCGCGGCCCTCGGCTGGCAGCCGCGCGTCTCGTTCGAGGAGGGCATCGCCCGCACCATCGCCTGGTACGCCGAGCACCGCGACTGGTGGGAGCCCATCAAGCGCGGCGATTGGGCCGACTACTACCGCGCCCAGTACGCCTGGCGCCTCGAGCAGTCGGTCGAGGCCTGAGCCGGCTCGGCCGCCTGACGCACGGGCCCCTCACGACCGCCGGCCCACGCGGTCACGACGGTCGGCGCCGACGCGCTAGACTTCGGCGGCGCGCGCTCGCGACCGTCAGTCCCTCGTGGCGCCGCAGGGACGCGCGCCAGCCCGGCGCTGGCCCCTGCGACCGAGACGTCGTCCGGCCCAGGCGCCGCCAGACGACCCGAAGCGCCCCACATCCACCAACCGGAGACCAGTCACCGCATGACCTCGCCGAAACGAGCCGCCCACGCAAGTCCGTCAGCGGCCGCCTGTCCCGCACCTTCGCCACCGGCGGCAGCCGTCGTGCCAACGACCCCGATGCGCGCTTCACCCGCAACGTGACGATCGCCTTCGTCGTGCTCATCGCGGTCACCGCGCTCATCCTCATCGTCGCGCTGGCCTACGGCTTCTGGGAGGCCAACCTGAAGCCGCTCGCCAGCGTCGGCGGCGTCGAGGTCAGCCGCGCGGAGTGGGACGATCGCCAGCGGCTGGAGACCTTCCGGGCCGACCGCGCAGACGTCGCCACGCGCGCGGCGCTGCTGGCCGGGGAGATCGACGAGGACCTCGCCAACCGCCGCCTGACGGACACCTCCAACGCGCGCAGCGCCGGCCCGGCCGCGGCCATGGAGCACGCTCGTCGACCTGCATCTTCCAGCGCCAGCTCGCCGAGGAGCAGGGCATCACGCTGTCCGAGGACGAGCTGACGGCCGCCATCGAGGCTGACGGCACCTTCCCCGAGATGCGCCGCATCTCGGCGCTGGTCATCCAGCCCACGGGTGCGGCCACCGGCCAGGCCACGGCCGATGACCGAGCCGACGCGCGCGCCAGCGGCCGAGGCGGCGCTCGCCGAGCTCCGGTCGGGCACCCCGCTCGTGGACCTGGTCGACGGAGTACTCGCCGGCCACGGCCGCCAACGACGGCGACCTCGGCTATCGGAACGCTCGAGGACCTCCAGGGCATCGACCCGGTCTGGGCCGAGGCGCTCTTCGCGCTCGAGGAGGGCGGCATCACCGACATCGTCGAGAGCACGGCCGGCGACCTGCTCATCGGGGTCGTCACGAGCATCGTCCCGGAGACGCCCGACGCCGGCTTCCTGGCGGCCGTCAACGAGGAGGTCGGCGAGGCCGTCCATCGGCGCAACGTCGAGCTGGAGGCCACCGCGCGCCAAGCTCGAGGAGAAGGTCACGCGCGGACGCCCTGGCAGCCGAGTACGAGCAGGTCCGGCTGGCCGAGATCCTCGTCGCCGGCGACACGCTGCGCGGCCCCGGAGGACGACGAGGGCACCATCCGCGCGAGCCACATCCTCTACCGGCCCGAGGAGGCCGATGCCGAGGCCAGCCCGGCGACTCGCCGGCACCGGCAGCCCGCGCCGAGGCAGCCCGGCGCCCAGCGCGCCGCCGCCAGCCCGGCCGCCAGCGCCAGCCCGCGGCCGCCGCAGCCGCTGCGCCCGCGCCAGCCCGGCCGCCAGCGTCCAGCGCCGCGCCGCCAGCGCGCAGCCGCCAGCCCCGCCAGCGCGCAGCCAGCGCCGCGCCCGCCGCCAGCCCGGCCGCCAGCGCCGCGCCCGCCGCCAGCCCGGCGCCCAGCGGATCGCCGCCGCCAGCCCGGCCGCCAGCGCGACATCCCGGCGGACGATCCCGCCTGGGACGCCGCCCGCGTGAAGGCCGAGGCCACCGCCGCCGAGCTGCGCGCCATCGCGGACGTCGCCGGCGCGCATGGAGGCCTTCGCCGCCCGTGCCGCCGAGGACGGCACCGACTCGACCGCCCAGACCGGCGGCGACCTCGGCTTCTTCGCCCGCGGCGACATGGTGCCCGAGTTCGCCGACGCCCTCTTCGATGCCGAGGACCCGCAGCAGGGCGACATCATCGGCCCCGTGCGCAGCGAGTTCGGCTGGCACGTCATCATGTTCGACGAGGCCCGCGGCCCGCTCGCCGAGCGCCTGGCCGCGGTGCAGGAGGCCCTGGCCGCGGACGGCGCCGACTTCGCGACCGTGGCCGCCGAGCTCTCCGATGGCGCCGAGGCCGCCGAGGGCGGCGAGACCGGCTGGCAGGTCATCGAGGACCTCGACGCCGCGTCCCAGCTGGCCCTCGAGGTCATCGACGTCGGTGCAGCGACGGAGCCCATCGCGAGCGAGCGCGGCTGGGTCATCTACCAGAAGCTCGAGGAGGCCACGCGACCGCTCGAGGGCGCCGCCGGCGCTGCGCAAGGCCGCCACCGCCTTCGACGACTGGTACCAGGAGCAGCCGCTTCGAGGCCGAGGATGCCGGCGACATCAGCATCGACGACTCGGTCTCACGGACAGCGGCGCCGCCGCGCTGGGCGCCTGATGGCGGGGCCGGCGCGATGCGCTGGCCGCGCGGCGCCTGCATCTGGTTCACGGGCCTCTCCGGGTCGGGCAAGTCGACGACCGCGGAGGCCCTCGTGCCGCTCCTGCAGGCCCGCGGCCGCGAGGTGACGGTCCTCGACGGCGACGTCGTGCGGACGCATCTCTCGGCGGGCCTCGGCTTCTCCCGCGCCGACCGCGACACGAACGTCCGCCGCGTCGGCTACGTGGCCAGCGAGGTCGTCCGCCACGGCGGGCTCGTCGTGGCCGCCCTGGTGAGCCCGTACCGCGAGACGCGGGCCGAGGTCCGCGCCATGGTCACCGCGGCGGGCGGCGCGCTTCGTGGAGGTCTTCGTGGACACGCCGCTCGCCGGTCGTCGAGGCGCGTGACGTCAAGGGCTGGTACGCCCGGGCGCGCGCCGGCGAGGTCACCGAGTTCACCGGCGTGGACGACCCCTACGAGCCACCCGCTGGCGCCCGGAGCTGACGCTGCACACGACGGACACGACGCCCGAGGCCAACGCGCGGCTCGTCGTCGACTACCTCGAGGAGCACGGCTGCCTGGACCGGGCCTGACCGCCCGGCCGACCGACCTGCCACGATGCCCGACACGCCGACCCTCCTCGCCGACCCCGCGCTGTCGCGATCTCCTGGCGCGCGCCGGCGTCGACCCGGCCGCCGGCCTGCAGGTCGTGGCCTTCGACCGCCTGGCGGCCGCCCCTTCGACCCCGGTGTCGCCCTGCTGCTCCTGCCCGCCGGCGACGCGTCGGGCGGCGGACCTGCGGTCAGCCTCTCCTCCGCCGCTGCCCGGCCGCCACGGCCACGGCGCCGACCCACTGGCGCTCCTGCGCCGCCTCTACCCCGCCGACCACCCGGTCCTCGGGACCACGGGCGACCTGACGGTCGGGCACGGCTGGACGCCGGCGCGCTGGCCGCGGCCCCGCACCTGCTGCCGCCCCTCGCCGACGATGCCAACGTCGCCGGCCCCTTCGGCCTGCCCTGGCTCGTGCATCGGCTGCGGCAGCCCGACGGCTGCCCCTGGGACCGCGAGCAGGACCACGAGACGCTGAAGCCGTTCCTGCTCGAGGAGACCTACGAGGTCTACGACGCGCTCGAGGACGGCTCCACGCCCCGGCCTGGCCGAGGAGCTCGGCGACCTGCTCCTGCAGATCGTCCTGCACGCGCAGTACGCGGCCGAGGCGGGCGTCTTCGACCTGGCCGATGTGCAGCGCTCCATCACGACGAAGATCATCCGCCGCCACCCCCACGTCTTCGGCGACGTGAAGGCCGAGACGGCCGGCGAGGTCGATGCGCAACTGGGAGCAGCTCAAGGCCGCCGAGCGCGCGGACGCGGCCGAGCGACGCCGAGGCCGCCGGCGCGAGCGCCGCCGCGACCGACCGGCGCGCCGCCGCGCGACCCGGACATGCCCGCCGCCTTCGCCGGCCTCTCGCGCTCCCTGCCCGCGCTCGCCTACGCGGACGAGATGCAGGCCCGCGCCGCGAGCCTCGGGCTACGACTGGCCCGACCTCGAGGGCGTCATCGACAAGATCGCCGAGGAGGCCTCCGAGCTGCTGGCGGCCGACGACGCCGAGCAGCGCCACGAGGAGTACGGCGACCTGCTCTTCGTCATCGTCAACATGGGCCGCAAGCTGGGCATCGACCCGGAGGCCTCGCTGCGGCCGCGAGCCGCAAGTTCGCCGCCCGCTTCGCCCGCGTCGAGCGCCTCGCCGACGAGCAGGGCCTGCAGCTGCGGGCCCTCGGCCTCGACGCGCTCGACGAGCTGTGGCAGGAAGCCAAGCGAGAAGAAGCGGCGGCCGGGAGCCCGGCCGACGCCACGGAGGACGGACGATGAGCATCGGCGGAGGCATGCGCTACCGGGCCGATGGCCGGACGCCGGGCCAGATGCGCCCGGTCTCCATCGACCTCGACGTGCAGAAGTGGGCCGCGGCCTCGCTCATCTTCCGGCAGGGCGACACGCACGTCGTCTGCTCGGCCACCGTCGAGGACCGCATCCCGCCGCACCTGCGCGGCAAGGGCACGCGGCTGGGTCACCGCCGAGTACGCCATGCTGCCGGCGGCCACCTCGGAGCGCATGCAGCGCGAATCGGTCAAGGGCCGGCCGGGCGGCCGGACCTACGAGATCCAGCGCCTCATCGGCCGCGCCCTGCGCGGCGTCGTGGACACCTCGGTCATGGGCGAGCGCACCGTGACCATCGACTGCGACGTGCTCCAGGCCGACGGCGGGACGCGCTGCGCCTCGATCACCGGCGGCTACATCGCGCTCGTGCTGGCGCTGCGCAAGGTCGGGCCTCGAGCGCGCCATCACCAGCAAGATCGCCGCCATCAGCGTGGGCATCGTGGCCGGCACGCCGCTGCTCGACCTCGAGTACCGCGAGGACTCGAGCGCCGAGGTCGACTTCAACGTCGTGGGCACGGACGCCGGCACGTACGTCGAGATCCAGGGCACCGCGGAGGGCAAGCCCTTCGACCGCGCCCAGATGGACCGCCTCCTGGCGCTCGCCGACGGCGGCCTCGCAGAAGCTCTTCGCCATGCAGGCCGAGGTGCTCGCGCAGCGGTGACGGATCCGTCGGCGGCCGTCCGGAGCGGTTCCGGAGCGGCGCCTCCTGCTGGCCACGCGGGCGCGCCACAAGGTGCGCCGAGCTGGCCGAGCTGCTCGACCTGCCCGGGGTCACGCTGCGTCACGCCCGGACGAGGTCGGCGTCGAAGGTGAGCCGGTCGAGGACGCCGACTCGTTCCGCGGCAACGCCGAGATCAAGGTCCGCTACTACGCCGCGCGCTCCGGGCTGCCCACCCTGGCCGATGATTCGGGCCTCGAGGTGGACGCGCTCGATGGACGGCCCGGCGTCTACACGCGGCGCTACGCGGGACCCGATGCCACCGACGCGCAGAACAACGCGCGGCTCCTGGCCGAGCTCGACGGCGTGCCGCCCGAGCGGCGCGGCGGCCCGCTACCACTGCGTGCTCGCCTACCTCGACCCCGGCGCGCCCGGCGTCCCGCGCCGGTCTTCCGCGACGGCACGTTCGAGGGCCGCATCGCGGCCGGTCCGCGTGGCGACGGCGGCTTCGGCTACGACCCCGTCTTCGAGCCCGCATCCGAGCCGCCCGGAGGGCGTACCGTGGGCCAGATGAGCGCCGCGGAGAAGCACGAGCTGTCGCATCGCGGCAAGGCCGCCCGCGCCATGGCCGAGTACCTGCGCGGCACGGACCTCGTGCGCGGCAGGGCGGCTGACCGTGCCCGTCGACCGACCCCGCGTCGTCGTCGGCGGCGAGGCCCTCATCGACCTCATCATCGACCAGTCCGGCCGCGTCACGCCCGGCGCCCGGCGGCGGCCAGTACAACACGGCCCGCGCCATCGCCCGACTCGGGGGCGACGCGCACTTCCTCGGGCGCATCTCGGACGACTGGTTCGGGCGCCTGCTGCGCGGCCGGCTGGAGGCCGACGGCGTGGGCACCGACCTCGTCGTCGAGACGGCCGACCCGACGACGCTCGTCCTGGCCGAGATCGACGCCGGGGCGTGGCGCACTACCACTGGTACATCGAGCGGACGACGGTGCCCGGGCCTCGAGCTCGACGGACGCGCGCCGCGCCCTCGCTCCTGCGCCGGATGCGCTCCACGTCGGGACGCTGGGCCTGACCATGGAGCCGGTGGCCGATTCGCTGGCCGCCTCGTGGCCGAGGTGCCCGACCGAGACCCTCGTCATGGTCGACCCCAACTGCCGGCCGACCGCGACGCCGGACGTGGCCGTCTACCGCGAGCGCATGACCCGCGTCCTGGGTCGCGCCGACATCGTCAAGGGCAGCGACGAGGACTTCGCCTATCCTGGCCCTGGCCGACTCGACGGAGGCTGCCGCGCGGTGCCTGCTCGAGCGCGGCGTCGGCGCCGTCATCGTGACCCACGGCTCGGAGCCGGCGCGGGCCTGGTGCGCCGGCGGCGAGGTGAGGTGCCGGTGCCCGGGTCGAGGTCGTCGACACGGTCGGTGCCGGCGACACCTTCGGCGGCGCCTTCCTGGCCTGGTGGCTGGAGCAGGGCCTGGGCCGGGAACAGCTCGGCGACCGCGACCTGCTCGCGACGCCGTGACCTTCGCCGCCCGCGCCGCCGCCATCAACTGCACCCGCGCCGGCGCCGAGCCGCCGACCCGCGCCGAGATGGTCAGCGGAACCTCGGAGCCGCCACAATGGCCGCCATGAGGACGATCGCGGGATGAGGATGGACGTTCGCCGGACCTCGCTCCCCGAGGTGCTCGTCGTCGAGCACGAGGCCTTCGACGATGAGCGGGGCTTCTTCATGGAGGTCTATCGGGCCGATCATTTCGAGGAACACGCGGACCTGGCGCTACCCAGCCGGTTCGTGCAGCTCAACCACAGCCGAAGCGTCCGCGGCGTCGTGCGCGGCCTCCACTTCCAGTGGCAGCCGCCGATGGGCAAGCTCATGCGGGTGGCGCGGGGCGAGGCCTTCATCGTGGCGGTGGACATCCGCCCTGGGTCACCGACGCTCGGCCGATACGAGTCGATCGTCGCGAGCGACCAGAACCACCTGCAGCTCTGGGCGCCGGCGTCCTTCGCGCGCGGCTTCTGCGTGCTGTCCGACGTCGCCGACATCGAGTACCTGACGACGGGCACGTACGGCCCCGGGGCCGAATCGGGCATCGCCTGGAACGACCCGGACATCGGCATCGACTGGCCGATCGCCGAGCCGATCCTGTCGACCAAGGACGCTGCCGCACAGTCACTCGCTGACTGGCTCGCCCGCCCGGAGGCGCAGCACTTCCGGTACCCCGGCTGAGTCCCAGACGCCGCCGGGCGCCCGGCTCCTGGTCGGCGTGACACTGCCTGATCGCTTATCGGGCGGATCTCGATGAAGCCGGCAGCCGCGAAGTCTCCGTCGAAGGCGAGCGCCTCGGTCATCCGCAGGCGACGCATCACCTGGAAGCTCGTGCCGTCGACGAACGAGTAGTCACGCTCGTCATGTCGCCGAAGCCAGGACCACGCCGCCGCCCTGGCCGCCGGGTCGACCTCGATGACCGTAAGCCGAGGGCTGGCCTCCACCGCATCCAGGAAGCCGACCGCCTCCGCATGGCCTGCCTTTCGGCGCAGGAACGTCCATGTCTCTCCCACGACCAGGTCCGTGGTCGCCAGCGGATGCGAGCGATCGGACCACAGCGCGACGGCGTCGCGGTGGTGAGCGTCGCGCCGGTATCTGTACGCGACCCAGAACGATGTATCGACGAACCTCATGGCCGGTAGACGATCTCGTCGATGTCGCCGGGGTCCTCGTCGAGCCCGCCTGCCCAGCCGTCGAATGGGTCCTCGGAGGGCTTGCCATATTCACGCCGTACGGCATCCCGGATGAGAGCGGCCTTCGAACGGCCCTCCTGTCGCGATCGGCGCGTCAGGAGCTCATCAGACTCGTCATCGATGTAGATCTGCAGTCGCTTCACGCCCACAGTATACATCACATTGTCGATGTATACGCCAGTCCGCGCCTCCCTCCGCCGCGGCACGACTGCCCTGTACCATCGATGTGTCATCCCCGACCTTGATCGGCGACCGGAGGGAGATGTGCCGAGGATCCCGCGCACGCCACTCGTCGCGGCGTGACCGACGCCGCACCGTCGGCCGAGGGCCACGTCAAGCCCCCGCGGGTGACTCTCTCGCTCGTCACGTTCAACGGCGCCCGCTGGATCCCGGGGTGCCTCGCATCCATCGCCGAGCAGGATCTGGCCGACTTCGAGCTGCTGATCTGCGACAACGCCTCGTCCGATGGCAGCCAGCAGATGCTGCGGGAGTGGGTCGAGCGGGATGAGCGCGCGAGCCTTCACGAATCGACCGTCAACCTGGGGTACGCGGCCGCCCACGACCGCGCCATCCTGGCCGCCCGCGGCGAGTTCGTCGTCCTCGTGAACCAGGACGCCGAGCTGGACCCCGGGTTCCTCAACGCGATCGTCTCCGCGTTCGAACAGCACCCGGAGGCAGCTTCGGTCCAGCCCCGGCTTCGACAGCTGTCGACGACCGGGGAGCGTCTCGAGACGCTGGACACCACGGGCCTCGTCATGGGCCGCGACCGCCGCGCGGTCAGTCGGGCGCAGGGCCTCCGTGACGGCCCCGACCATCAGCGCCCGGGCGAGGTCTGGGGGGCTGATGGGCCGCTGCCGGCCTATCGGACGCGAGCGCTCCGTGAGGCCGCGCTCCCTCGCGAGGACGGCTCTCCCGAGATCCTCGACGAGGACTTCTTCATGTACAAGGAGGATGTCGACCTGGCCTGGCGACTGCGCCTCCTGGGATGGACGGCCTGGTACGAGCCAGCAGCGCTCGGCTGGCATGCACGCGGCACCGGTGTCACCGGGGCCACCGCGATGCTGGACATCGCCCGCACGAACCGCGGTCTCCCCTACGCAGCACGGAAGCGCTCGTGGGTGAACCAGCGCCTCATGGTCATCAAGAACGAGGACGCGGGGACGCTGCTGCGCGACCTGCCCTGGATCGCCGCGCGGGAGGCCCTTTCGCTCGTCTACATGCTCTTCCTCGACCCCCGTCGGCTCAGCGCCGTGCTGCCCCTCGTTCGGCTCGCCCCATCGGCCTTCCGCAAGCGCCGTGCGCTCCGAGCCCTTGTGCGCGCCAGCCGACTGGCATGAATCCCGCATGGCGGGGCCTGGCGCTCGGCTACTCGAGCGCTCGTGGTGCACCGACGCGGCGCACCCTGACCTCCGCCGGTGGCCGTGTAGGCGATCAGGCCTGATGAAGCGTCCGATAAGCGTGGGATATGCTTGACGACGCCTACCCGCATGCCGAAGATACGTGCCACTCGGCGGGGGGTGACGTGCTCCGGTGTCGCCGTGCACCGGCACAGAGGAGTAGGGAGAACCCCTCGGGATGGATGGACACCCCGTGATGGGCCGATGATCCGGCGCCACGGCAAGGCTCTGCGCCTGACGCTCATGCTCGTCGACGGCAGCCTGGCCGCCGTCCTCAGCCTCATCCTGTACCAGATGTCGGCCCACCCGACCGTGCCGACGGCGGACTTCCTGAACTCGTTCTGGATCGCGGGCAGTCCTCTACGGCGCGGGATGGGTGGCGCTGCTCTACGTCCACGGCGCCTACCGCCTGCGCGCCCACTGGACGCTCATGGGCGAGGTCTCGGCCGTCGCCCGCGCCTCGGTCTGGCTCTCGCTGCTCGGCATCAGCGCCCTCTTCCTCTCGGCCAGCGACGTGCGTGGCAGCGGCTGGGCGCTGCTGCTCTTCCCCATCCAGGGCATCCTCGCCATCGGCCTGCGCGCGTTCGTCCGCTTCGCTCTTCACGCAGTTCCGCAAGTGGGGCCACAACGTCCGCTACATGCTCGTCCTGGGCACCGGTCCGGAGGCGGTCGCCTTCGCACGGATGGTCCAGGATCACAGCGTCCTCGGCGTGCAGGTGGTCGGCTACCTCGGCGACGAGCCGCCGAGTTCACCAGCGACGCCGGTCGAGGGCGCCGTACTGGGGACCCATGTCGGAGCTGCCCCACGTGCTCATCGACCAGGTCGTCGACGAGGTCGCCGTGTGCGTGCCGCACGACGAGTGGCACCAGGTCGAGGCGCTCGCGCAGCTGGCGCACGACCAGGGCAAGATCGTGCGCATCCCTCTCGGCGTGCCGCAGATGCGCACGTCCGAGCGGTTCCTCGAGGACCTCGACGGGACGGCCGTCCTGTCCTACGCCAACGGACCTGACGAGATGACGAGCCACGCCCTGAAGCGCTTCGTCGACCTGGCGGTGGCCATCCCGGCGGTCATCCTCACTGGCGCCGCTTCTGGCCGTCATCGCGCTCGTCATGCGCGTGACGCAGGGCCCCGGGATCATCTTCCGGCAGGACCGCGTCGGCATGCACGGGCGCATCTTCACGATCTACAAGCTGCGCACGATGACGCCCGATGCGGAGGCCCGCTTCGCGGAGCTGGCCGACCAGAGCGACACGCGCGGACCGGCCTTCAAGATGAAGGACGATCCCCGCGTCACGCCCGTCGGGCGGTGGCTGCGCCGCTACAGCCTCGACGAGCTGCCCCAGCTCTGGAACGTCATCAGGGGCGACATGAGCATCGTGGGACCGCGGCCGGCGCCGCCTCGCGAGGTCGAGGGCTACGACCTCTGGCACCGCCGCCGGCTGTCGATGAAGCCCGGCATCACGGGCCTCTGGCAGATCACCTCCCGCATCGACGAGGACTTCGACCAGCGCGCCGAGCTGGACATGGCCTACATCGAGCGCTGGTCCATCTGGCTCGACCTGTCCATCATGTTCCGCACCATCCCGGCCCTGCTTCGGCGGCCTGG
>CAVOIR010000002.1:0-184395 GCA_963696045.1 uncultured Chloroflexia bacterium
GACCGAGCCAATTGAAGACCGACGGCTCTCACGATGCCGCGATAGTGTCAGGCGCTGATGGCAACCTCTCGCGACGCGCCTACCCCGAGCGTCGGGAACCTGCCCACGGGGGTGAGATACGAGCTGCCACCGACTGAGCACGACCGGTGCCCGAAGCTCGGGGGAGGATATGCTCAGCACGGATGAAGGCCAGCTGACAGGTGTGGCGATGAGGACGACCCGGCCGAACCCCCGTGTCGCGGCAGTTGCGTGGCTCACCGCCGCGGGCGCACTCGCCGCGGCCGGGGGAGCGTCCACCGCGACATCGGACGGCGCGCCGATCGACGTCGGCATGACCGAAGCGGGCGCCGCGGCTGCGCTCAGCCCGCCTCCGTCGGTGGTCGCTGCAGAGGTCGGCGCGGACCTCATCCAACCCGGCCGACTCACCATCTGCTCCTCCTTCCCCAGGGTGCGCTTCGCGGAGATGGACGCCGACGGCGAACCGTTCGGGGTGGACATCGACATCGGCCTGGAGATCGCGGCCAGGCTCGGGCTCGACGCAGAGGTGCGTGATCTGCCCTTCGACACCCTGATCGATGCCGTCGTCGCAAGGGGTTGTGATGTGAGCATCGCGGGACAATTCATCACCGCCGGCCGGCTCGTCGTCATCGACATGATCCCCTACCGAGAGGGGACCCCCCACGTCATCGTCCAAGCGGGCGACCCGCTCGGCATCGACGAGCTCGCCGACCTGTGCGGTCGATCCATGGCTGTCGTGTCAGGGACGATCCACGTCGAGATCGTGCTGGGCGTCGGCGACTATGCCGGTCACGGGATCGACGATGACTGCCGTGCGGCCGGCCATCCCACGGTCGACCTTCGCGAGTACCCGAGCCAAGAGCAGGCCGAGGACGCCCTCACGCAGGGCGATGTCGACGCCTACTCGGGCAACGACTTCGTCGCGGTCGATCGGCCACGGGAGTTCGCTCTCTCGATCGCACTGCCTCCGATCCGGAACGGCATCGGCCTCCGCAAGGGCGCGTCGTCGCTGGACGGTGGCATCAGGGGCGCCCTTCGCGCGATGATCGCCGATGGGACGTACCTCGCCATCCTCGATCGCTACGACGTTTCGCCCGCGGCGATCAGCACTCCACCCTGACGCCGGGTGGCGGCCGTCGAGCGCCGTTGCGAAGCCAAGGCAACTCCGGGGTTGTGCTGGGCAGCGAGTCGAGCATCCATAACGACTACACCCTCCGGTGATGGTGACAGTCAACTGGTCGCAGCGTTCTCCGTCGTAGCCCAGCGGGCCAGTTCGACGTCGTCCGCCTCTGGCAGGCCACTGATCCCCACGGCCCCGACCACCGCACCGTCCATGATGATCGGGACGCCGCCACCCCAGCCCACGTAGCGGGGATCACCGAAGTTGGAGAGGGGGAAGCCCTCCGTCCGGGACCGCTCGCCCAGGACGCCTGATTCGACGCCCTCGCGAGCCGCTGTGAAGGCCTTGTGGATGGCGATTGTGATCGACGGCAGTCCGCACCCGTCGGTACGGAGGAAGGCGACCAGCTCACCGTGCGCGTCCACGACGGCCACCGCAGCTCCTTGTGCCTGGGCCGCGAGCCGGTCGCCGACCTTGGCGACGAGGTCACGAGCCTCTGCGTGTCCGATTTCCCTGCGGTCAGTCATCTCGCTCCTCCATCACTCATCTTCCGATGGCCCGGACCAGTATCGGGTTTGACGGTTGTCCCGGTCGGCGAGGCGCGGCCAGCCCGGGCCATCGAGAAAGCAGCCGTTGCACCGGCTTGCGGTCCAAGCCGGCCGGCGCCGGGCCATATCTGGTTTCCGCCAGCAACTGAGGAGGAAGCCGTAGGCCGAACGCTATGGCGAGATCGTGTGGGGGCGCCTAACACAGAAATGCGCCTCCTCTTGGATTCGGGCCGGCGCTGTCGTCAGGCTAGGGTGAACCGCTCGGTCGGAAGCCCGTCCGAAGCCATGCCGGACGCGTCCATCCGTGATAGCCATCGCGAAGTGCCATGTCGACTGCGACGGCGACGATGAGAACGCCACCTTGTACGACAGGCTGCCAGAAGATGCCGACCCCGAGGAGGTTCATGGCATTCGCAAGCACGCCGATGATGAGGGCACCGATAAGGGTCTTAGGCACGGAGCCAACTCCGCCGGCGAGACTCGTGCCTCCCAGGACCGCGGCGACGATCACCTCGAATTCGAACCCCGCCCCGACGGTGGGCTGACCGGAGTTGAGGCGTGAGGACAAGATGACACCGCCCAGGCCAGCGGTCACACCTACCAGCACATAGAGCGTGACGCGCATCCGATCGACGGCGATACCCGACAGCCGGGCGGCCTCCTGATTGCTACCGATCGCGATCGCATGGCGGCCAAGGACGTTGTAGCGACCGATAATCGTGAAGATCACCACGACGACGGCCATCACGACCACGGGGTACGGGATCGGGCCAAGGAAACCGACGCCAAGGGTGTTGTATCCAGGCGGGACCTCATGCACGGGCACGCCGTCTGTGATCAGGTTCGCGATGCCGCGCGAGATGAAAAGGGTCCCGAGCGTGGCGATAACCGCGTTGATGCGCAGCCAGACCACAAGGACCCCGTTGAGGAGGCCAATGACAGCCCCGGCCACCACGCCGAGCGTGAAGGCCAAGTGGAGCGGATAGCCATCCGCGGCGGTGATCGCTGCCACTACGCCCGCGAGGGCGAGCACGCCGCCAATCGAGAGGTCTAGGCCGCCTGACACCATGACAAGCGTCACCGCTGAGCCCACGATCGCGACGATCGAGATCTGGCGTAGGACGTTGGCGATGTTCCCTGGCTGGTAGAACCGGTCGCTCAGCATGGACACGACGACCACCAGCACCATCAGGATGAGGACATTGACGACCCCGCTCTGGATTAGCGAGCGCATTGACCAACGAACTCGCACTGTGCGTCAGCCTGCCGCGAGACGGAGGACGTCGGCCTGGCTGATATCCCGCCCGCGGAGCGAGCCGGACACGTGGCCCTGACGCAGGACGATGAGACGATCGGAGAGCGCGAGAAGCTCAGGCAGGTCCGAGGAGATGAACAGCACGCCCGTCCCCGCGCTCGTCATCTCGCCGATGATCCGATAGATCTCGTCCTTGGCGCCCACGTCCACGCCGGCCGTCGGGTCATCGAGGATCAGGACGTGGGGGTTTCGCATGAGCCAGCGTCCAAGGACCACCTTCTGTTGGTTGCCACCGCTCAGATACGCCACTCGCTGCTCGATGGAGGGCGTGCGAATATTTAGTTGGCGGACCACGCCCTCGACGAGTCTCCGTTCCCGCGACGAGCGCAGCCATCCCCAACGCGAGATCAGGTCCTCCGAAGCGGACGTCACGTTCTCGCGCACCGATGACTGGGGGAATATCGCCTGGGCTGTGCGATCCTCGGGCACCAGTCCGACACCGGCGTGTCGACCGTCCCTGGGGGAGCGGAAGGCCACGACCCTCCCATCGATTTCCATGACTCCAGAGCGAACAGGGTCGGCCCCGCAAAGGGCGCGGGCCAGCTCGGTCCGTCCCGACCCGAGTAGACCGTAGACGCCGAGGATCTCTCCGGCTTGGAGCTCCAGGGACACGTCGGACAGGCCGGTATCCGTGAAGAGCTTGTCGACCTTCAAGATGATGGGCCCGACCTCCACAGGCGTGCGGCTCGCATGGCTAGGCGGCTTCCCCACCATCATCTGCACCAATCGCTCGCGATCGGTGCCTGCGGCATCAACGGTCCCCACGGTATGGCCGTCGCGCAAGACCGTGATCCGGTCGGCGAGGCGGAGAACCTCCTCCAGCCGATGCGAGATGTAGATGACGGCTACGCCCTTCTGGCGCAAGACACTGATGACGTTGAACAGCGCGTCGGCCTCGCGATCGCCGAGCGAAGCCGTCGGCTCGTCCATGATCAGCAGACGGGCCTCGAGAGAGATCGCCCGAGCGATCTCGACCAGCTGCTTCTCGGCGATGCGGAGGCTTCCGACGCTGCCGTCGAGATCCAGGTCGGCGCCGAGCTGCTCGAGTGCTCGAGATGCCCGTTCCTGGCTCTCGCGCCGGTCGATGAAGCCGAGGATGTTGTGCCGCTCGGTGCCGAGCGTGAGGTTCTCACGCACGCTCAGGTGGTCGATGGTGCTCAGATGCTGGTGGATGACCCGGATCCCCAGCGACGTGGCGTCCGCGGGCTTACGCAACTCGACCGGCCTGCCGCCCCAGCGAATGGACCCAGCGTCCCGCTCAAGGGCACCGCACACGATCCTGACGAGCGTGGACTTTCCGGCGCCATTCTCCCCGAGCAGGGCATGCACCTCGCCGGTGACCACGCTGAAGTGCGCCTCATGAAGAGCTCGGACACCGTCGAACTGCTTCGAGATGCCTTCCATCTCTAGCAGGGAGACCCCCCGGGCGGGCTCGTGCTCGCCCGGGGGGTGGTCGCCGACGGCGGTCCCGGTCATGTCGCCTCGAGCCGTGCTGGCCCGCTCACGGCAGCATCGGCTGCGCGTAGTACGGCCGGTCGATGGCTACGGGCAGGGGACCTCTTCCTCCTGGTAGTACTGCTCGCGAAGGGCCGTGTTGACGGCCTCGCAATCCGGGCCGAGGACCGAGGACCCGGTCGTGTCGAGGTATGGATCGGTCGGTCCGATCTCGCCCCGCAGCAACTTGATGGTCATGTCGCCAACCTTGGCGGCGTTGTCCACTGGCGTCAGGAGGACGGTCAGAGCCAACGCCGACTCAGGGTCGAGAAGCTCCGTGACCTCGGGCAGCGAGCCGTCGATGGACACGACGAACTCCGACACCGGGACCTTGTCGACGGCCTGCCCACGGCCGGCGGCCTCGAGCGCGCCAAGGGCGCCGAGCGTCATGGGTCCGTTACAGCCGATGACCAGGTTGAATGGCCTGCCCGACGAGATGACGTCCTCCATCACCGTGGTGGAGCTCAGCTGGTCGCCCTTGCCGTCCACCTCCGCCACGATCTCCGCGTCGGGATCGACGCTCAGGACCCCATCACGGAAGCCGCCCACGCGCAGGTCGTGGCACAAGGGCAACGTGGGGATGTCGACCAGGACCATACCCAGCGGGTCATCTGGCCACAGTTCCTGCGCGGTCTGGGCGGCGATGACGCCCGCCTCGAACGTGGCATCGTATTCGTTCAACTCGACGAACGGGGTGGTCACCGACTCGTCAGGTTTGATTCCCCAAGTCAGGATGGGTACCCCGGCCGCCTGGGCCTCTTGGATCGGCGTGACGGCTGCTGCCGGATCCACGGGCTGCAGGAGGATCACGTCCACGCCGGCGGCGATGAAGTCCGAGACCTGGTCCGCCTGGGTCTGGGGGTTGATGTCACCGTTTACGGTGGTCACCTCGATGCCGTACTGCCCGAGGTACTCCTCGACCCCGCGCCCATAGGCGAGTTGGGACGGGTTATTGCTGAACAGGATCTGTCCGACGCGCACCCCCTCGAACTCGGTCGGGTCGGGGCTCTCTTGTGCCACTGCGGCGGATCCGTAGGCCACGATGGCGCCGCCAAGCGCGAGCACTGCGAGCAGAGCTCGTGATGGGGATCTGCGAAGCTTCGACATGGATGACCTCCTTCACCTATACCTGCGATAGACACGCCGAGATGCCGCGATGGTCGCAGCTCATCGGCCCAGTCGTGCATGGATCCTGCGTGAGAGCCGCTCCTCCAGCCAGGCCCAGCGACGCCGTCCGGGATCCGCTAGTAGGGCCGCCGTGGTCCGTACCTCGTCGCGCGCGGACAACAGGGCCCCCGCATCGAGCTCGTCCGCGTCCAACCCTTCCAGCAACGAGATGAACCGCTGTGCCACGTCCGCTCCACCGAGTCGAGGCTCGATCTCCTCGCTCAGGAAGTCGTCCCAAGTCAGACCCTCCTCGATCGAAAAGCGAGCGAAGGCCAGGTAGTTCAGCTCATTCGGCGGGCTATAGTCGGAGACCTCACCGAAGATCGTCGCGCCATCGAGGCCCGTACGATTGGCCAGACGCGCCAGCTCGGCGTACTGGGGTGCCATGTAGGCGTAACGCTGTCTGTTCCATTGGCTGCCAGCATGTGGACGGATGAGGTTTGTGGCCGTGGGCAGCCTGTCGACCGCCTCTCGCGTGAGACTGGACAGCAGCGAGGGCCAGTAGCTCCGGTTGTAGGTGAACTGGTAGGCGCACCCCTCGGGCAGCTTGGACACTCGCTGAGCAGCGTCCGGTTCGCCGAGAAAGTCCCAGCCCAACTCGGTGATCAACCAGAGATCATCTCGCTTGCTGCGCGCCCGATCGATGAGGGCGGGCAGGAGACGCCGCATGTCATCGAGCGCGTCGTTGCCGGCGTAGTCGCCGAACTCGAAGTTGACACCATCGACGTCGACCGTGTCGAGGAGCCACCCAAGACCATCGATGTGCCACAGCTCCATCTCAGGCCGGTCCGAGCGTGCCGCTAGGGTGTAGTCCCCGTGCGGGAAGCCCAGGTACCCGTAGTCGTCGATTTGGAATCCTGGCAACGACGACGTGTCCACAGCGAGCTCTGGATGCTGCCTGAGCCAGTTGGCCAGATTGAACTGGTGCTGGCCCTCGTAGTAGATGCCGCCGTACGAGTTCACCGCAAGGCCGGCCAGAACCCGGACGCCGCGCTCCCTGGCGTATCGGCAGACCCGGTTCGCAGCCTCGACGCCTCCGTGGCCATCACGCAGTAGACCGTAGATGGCGACGGCTCCGATGCCGTGTCGACTCATGAAGTCGATCATCCGCTGGTAGTCCGAGATGAACGCTTCGGGCTGTTTCCCGTAGGGGTTGAACGCGCCCGTCTCTTGATGGCCGAAGGAGTCGACGTCCCAGTGAGTGGAGTGATCCGAGGTCCAGAACGACCGATACGTCAGTGCCGGAGTCACTTCGACGCTGCCCGCCGGCAGGGTGACCGCGTTGTTGCCAACCTCCGCTTTCCGAATGAGCGCCTCTACTCCCCAAATCACACCCGAGAACGGCCCGCCCGCAACGCTGACCTCTCCGGCGGTGCCCGAGCTGACCTCGATGCGGTAGCTGCCCTCGCTCAGCGTCCTATCTTCGGACAGCCTAATCGTTCCACCAGGGGAGCCTTTGCGCGCATGCTCGACCCACGCGATAGAGCCCATGCCGGACTTGAGGCGGCTGGACGCGTATGGGTGATCTTCGCCGCCCACGAGAGTGACGGGACCCACGAGGGTGGCCCCAGGTCGCGCTACTGGTCTTGCCGTCGTCAACTTCTCCCTTCGCACCCACGATGCCCAGTTTGGGCCGCCGGCCTCGCGTGCCTCCGCCGTCGTGGACCTCGCGAGCACTGGCTGGCAGCGCGTGCATCGTTACCGCCCGCCAAGTGGTGCCGCCGAGTCACCGTTTCTTCTTGTCGCCCGCAGAGGGGCCGCCCTTGGGCTTCTTCGCGCCACTCTTGCTGCCTGGTCCCTTGTCGCCCACGGGTCACCTCAGTGCCTGGGGATGAGACGGCCATTCTGATGCCGCCACTTGCGCGAGGCTAGCCCTTGGCTGGCCAAACTCGGCGTCAATGTCGACAGCCTCGATTCGCGACCGGAGTCCGACCAGCCCTCCCACACCAATGGAGAGGTCGCCGTTCTTGATGCATAGGCGTTCCCCGATGCAGGACGCTGGTGGCAGCAGATGGTCCCGCCCCGCTCGGACAGTCACCGTCACTATCACATCATCGTGCTTCGCGCCGGCGTCCCGCATCCATGGAACTGTCCACGTTCTGGACTATGTCAAACGAGCGACCCGGCCCCGATCCCGGAGAGCTGACGGCGACCTCGTACCTCGTGCTCGGGCTCCTCGCCCGCGAGGGCACCTCGACGCCCTATGACCTGAAGCGCCACGTGGCCGCCACCATCGGCCACTTCTGGTCCTTCCGACACGCCGTCCTCTACAAGGAGCCGCCACGCCTCCTCGCGCTCGGCCTCGTGACCGAGGAGCGCGAGCCCGAGGGCCGGCGGCGGCGGCGCTTCACGATCAGCGCGGCGGGGCGCGAGGCCCTGCGCGGGTGGCTCGCCCGTCCGGCCCGCCAGGGCCCGGAGCTGCGCGACCCCGGCCTCCTGCAGCTCTTCTTCGCCGACCTCGAGCCTGCGACGGTGCGGCTCGCCATCGCCACCGAGCAGCTCGCCCTGCACCGTGCCCGGCTGGCCGGCTACGAAGCCGAGCAGGGCATCGACGCTGCGCCACGGGGGTCCGGCGAACGGAGCATCCAGCAGTGGCGCGGGGTGACCCTCCCGATGGGGGTGCTCCAGGAGCGGGCAGCCATCGAGTTCTGGGCCGGCGTCGGCGCCGACGTGAGCGCCGAGGAGGCCGCCGACCGGGCGCGCCCCGAGGACGACGGAGCCACCATCGCCCTCGATGAGGAAGGGCCGCGCGTCGACGGCGGGGCGTGAGGGAGTGGCCTGACCGGCTCGTGATCAGGTCTGTCGAGCGCCCTTCCCACCGGATGCTCACGGGTGTCTTCCAGAAGCACGGCGACCGGCCCTCGGATGTTCGGGTAGCGGGCCTCGAGCCGCAGCCGTGCCGGCCTGTCCTTCGTTTGGCGGAGAAGCCAGTTGACCCGGGTCAGAGGTTTGTCCCCCTTGGGAGCGTCGATCTCCGCGCCCCAGGCCAGGACAAGGCGCAGCCCCTCCGCGTCGGACGCGAGCTCGACCGCGGCGCGGAGCTGGCCGGCCCTACTTGACACACTTGGCAGGTTTGGGGTTATGACCTGTGGCCGTCCATCCCCTAACTCAGCACTCGTCGGTCCATCACCCACGCTCGTGAGCACGCCGGTAGGCCCCGGCTGACTCTGGATCAGGGGATTGAAGGTTCGAATCCTTCCGGGCGCGCCATGTGATGAGTCGCGACATGGGTGACACATGAGTCGGGACATCGGTGACAACCGATGGACCAGCCCAGAGGTCACCCGATCGCGTGAGACCCCGGCCATCGGCCGGGGTCTCGTCGTCGGTTGCGCCAGTAGCCGCGGTCGGGCTCGATGAGATGGCTCGAGAGGACCTCGCCGGTCGCGAGGTCGGCGACCGTGACCTCGCGTTCGTCGACGATGGCCAGGACGCGCCGGCGAGCATGGGCCGCGCCGATCTTGAGGTGGTGCAGGCGGCCGGCCCGGCGCAGGGTGATGGCGCCCTTCGAGTCGGCCACGTCGTAGCGGAGGCGGAGGTGGCCCGGGGCGCCGCGGCCGGCCGGGTGTGCCTTCGGTCTCGCCCGGTAGGCCTCGCCGGGCGTGATCCGCCCGATGGCCCGGTGGGGTCGGTCCTCGTCGTAGGCGATCGCGAAGGCATCGAGCTGCGCCTGCAGCTCGGCGGGGGTGCGCGGTGCGGGCTGCTGCCCGAGCCAGCGCTTCAGCGTCTGGTGGAAGCGCTCGATCTTGCCCTGGGTCTGGGGATGACCCGGCGCTCCGTTCTTCTGGCGGATGCCGAGGTAGGCGAGCAGGTACTCGAAGCTGTTGCGTCCGCCCGTGAAGCGCGACGTGTAGACCGCGCCGTTGTCGGTGAGCGTGGCGGCTGGCCAGCCATGCTCGTCCCCGGCGGTCGTGAACGTGGCCACCACGTCGTCCCCCGAGACCCGCCCGAAAGCCGTGCAGCCGAGCAGGTAGCGGGAGTGGTCGTCGAGCCACGAGCAGATCTCGACCTCGGTCCCGTCGGCCAGGCGCCAGTGGGTGACGTCGGACTGCCAGAGCTCGTTGGGTGCCGCGGCCTCGAAACGGAGCCACGAGCTGCGCGGACGCTCGTGCGGTTCGGGCACGATCAGGCCCGCGGTGTGGAGGATGCGCCGGATGGTCGAGCTCGAGGGCGCGTGCAGGCCCTCCCGCTCGAGGTGCCAGGCGATCGTCACCGGGCCGGCATCGAGCCCCCGGGCGGTGAGCTCGGTGCGCACGGCCACGATCCGCTCGCGGACCGCCTCCGGCGTCCGCCCGGGACTGCTGCGTGGTCGGCTCGAGCGCGGCTCGAGGGCCTCGAGGCCGCCCTCACGGTAGCGGCGGAGGAGGCGCTGGAGATGCTGACGACTGAACCCGGACTCGGCCGCGGCGGCGGTCACGGACAGCTGTGCGGAGACGACCTTCAGGACGGCGACCCGATGCTTCGACATGCGCTCGACTGTCACGCATGTCCCGACTCACCTGTCGCCTATCACCTGTCACCTATGTCCTGCACTCAGACACTTCCTCGCCAGCCATCCTGTCCCGATCAGGGGAGACCTCCACCCACGGACACCGCGGACGAGTGTTCCGCCCATCCGGTCCAAGGTTTCTTCGCTCTCTTCCGGATGCGAGTCAGAGGAGCCGCAGGATGCCGCCACTGTGACGGTCGACTCACCTGAGGGACGTGATAGGCGGCGGTCCCGTCGCGCCTGCGCCGGGCTATGGTAGTGGCGACGGGCGGCACAACGTCACAGGGACAAGCCCGGAAAGGTGATGACGATGGGCGCACTCGCTGGCGGTGATATGGGACCCGAGCACCGGGGACGGTGGCGGAAGGCCCGACGGTCGCGACAGGGTGGTCCGCCAGCCGGGGGAGGTGCTGTCTACGGCATCGGGATGATCGGTGCGCTGGTCTACTTCCTCCAGGCGGCCGAGTCCAGCTGGGACTACGTCCTGGCCTTCCCCAAGGCCGTCGTCTGGCCGGCCGTGCTGGTCTATAAGCTACTCAGGAGCCTCGACCGACAGTCCTGATACCGTGGTGAGCGAAGGCCACGGGTCTGTCGCGGGTCGACGAGGGACGGGCCTACTTGCCGATCGTGTCGCGGACACCGTCCATGAAGGCGATGAAGCGGGCCGGAGCCTCGTAGAGGTTGAGGTGCCCGACGCCCGACACGACCTCGAGCCGTTTCGACGGCGCTCGGAGCGCCCCGTACCAGCCTTCGATCTGTCCGAGGTCGGTGATCCGATCGCGGTCGCCGGCGAACAGGTGCACCGGGACATCGAGTCCCGCCACGTCACGAGCGAAGTCGATCCGTTCGCCGAGCTCGGGCCAGATCAGGTCCATCGAGCGCGACATCCCCTTCCTGAAGCGGAGCTTGGTCCTGATGGGGTAGTCGGGCCGCAGGAGATCGAGAGCAGCCAGCGGGTCATGAAGCCAGGATCGCCCGAGACCCCTCCCAGGCTCCCCAGCCAGCGCCGCTGGACCTCGACGGCGGAGGTGCCGCCGGCATACTGACCCCGTTCCGGCGGGCCGATCCCCTCGAGCGCCGCGATGGCCTTGGCATTGCCGCGACGTCTCGCTTCCGCCAGGGCCCAATCGTAGGATCGGGTCTCCTGGAGGCTCCAGCAGACGACCTGCGCGGCACCCACGTATGCGGCCAGCTGCTCGGGCACTTTCGAGGCGAGGAGGACACCGAGGACCGTCCCGAACGAATGCCCCGTCAGCACCACGGGCCGCCCGCCCGCCTCCTCTCGGAGACGGTCGATGAGAGTCGATCCATCAGCGACCAAGGCGTCGAGCGAGAGCGTGGCTGCTGACTCGTCGCCGTGGAACGAGCGGCCCGCTCCGCGCTGCTCCCAATCGACCACCTGCCAGCGGTCCTCGAGCTTCCCGAGATAGTGGCGACGTGGTCCGTACTCGGCTCCACCCGGACCGCCATGCAGGAAAAGCAGGACGGGGCCATCAGGGTCCCCCCGCAGTGAGACCCACTGGCGGGCACCGTTCAACTCGATCTCGTTCCAGCCGCTTCTCACGGCGACGCGCAGCGCCCCACCGGCGAGGACCTCAAGGCGAGAATAGCTCCGCCTCAGCGTCCGGCCAGCACCGCCAGCGTCACAGTGCTGTTGGGACCCTCGAGACCGACGAAGGTCACGGCCGGCACATTCGAGCATGGATGAGCCCATGCTCCGAACCCCGGCCTTAGGGTCCGCGACAGGTGCCGCCCTGGGCATGCTCTTCGGCCTCCTGCTGGATCAGATCATCCTCGGCGTGGTTTTGGGCGCCGCCGTGGTCGGGGCGCTCGGGGCGGCGTTCGGCGCCCGCGCTCGCCGGCACTGACTGAATTCCGGTCCCGAGGGCAAGTGCGAGGTGGGGTCTCGTCCCGATCGCGAAACCGTGGGGGCGCGGGTCCGTCCCATCCGGCCCCTGGTCCTGACCCACGAGGCCGAAAGGGGCCGCGGGACGCGGTAGGGGACGCGAGGACGCGGTAGGGGGACGCGAGGACGCGGTAGGGGACGCCGAGACCGCCCCTAGCCGCACGCGCGAGGACGTGCGCGCGGTGGTTTCGCGTCCGTCAGCGTGGTTTCGACGAGCCGGGCCGCGACCTGCAGCTTGGGCGCGTCGCCCTGACCAGTGCTCGTCTGGAGCACGAGCCGCTGCTCGTCGTCGCGTCGGCCCTGCCGGGCGATGCGGATGTCCGGCGTCGCGGCGCGCCGACGGACGCGGAAGGTGCGGTAGACGAGAAGCCGTCCGTCCCGCAACTGGAGCTCGACGCGCTGACCGAGGAGGCCGCGCCCGTCCGTCGCGTCCGACGTGGCGAGGAGCGGCAGGAACATGCCCGCCTGAGCGTGGGCGAGGATCCAGGTCGTGCCGGGCTCCCCAGGCAGGCCGAAGCGGGTCCAGTAGAGCGCCACGTCGCAGGCGGGGTAGCCGGGGGTGGCACCCGGGACGCGTCGCGCGGTCGAAACGACTGGCAGGTCGATGCCCAGGCTCGGGATGCGGATGCGCACCGGTCGAGAGGGCACGTCGAGGCGGACCGGGGCGGGGCTCGGGCTCACGGGTGGGGACGGCGTCTCGAGGAGCGGCTCGAACTGGCTACAGCCGGCGGCCGCGATCGCGAGGCAGGCAGCGGCCAGAAGGCCGGCGCGGGCGGCTGGGCGTCCGGGTCGTGGTGGAGAGCACGGACGGGAGCGGTCCGTCATGCTGCTCAAGCGATGGGTCCCGGCCGCAGCTCGTCGAAATCGGGAGCGCGGCCACGGTAGATAACCCCGCCCACCTGGGCCGGTTCGCCGTTCCAGTAGCCATTGGATAGGCAGAACCACTCGCCGCTGACGAGCGCCGGGTTCATCACGATGGGGAACGGTGGATGCAGCGGGACGACCGAGGCCACGGCGACCTCGTCGCCGACCATCGCCGACCGGCCGAGCACCAGGCAGGCGAGGCCCTCCCGGAGCTCGCAAATGGCGGTAGCGGCGGCGCAGACCGATCGCCCTCGCCTTCGCCCGCCGCCTGACCTCGCCTTTCTCCGGGTAGCCCTTGGCTCGCGCGGTAGGGCCGACGGGATCGGTCATGAGTCCTCATCACGCCGTCACAAGGTCGAAAGGCGCTCCAGGCCATCGAGGATGAGGTCGAGACCGAAAACGAACTCGACGTCGTCGTCACACGCCCCGAGGGTGCCCTCGTGGCTGACCGACCCGGCCAACCGGGCGACGTTCGGGAACCGCACGGCCATGACCGAGGCGAGTTCGGCCATCTCCTCGGGCGACGGCTGCGCTCGGCCGGTCTCGTCGAACAGGGCCGGGCTGAAGCCGAAGACCCGGCTGTCGAGGACATGGAGGGCGTGGTGGGCGAGCTCGAGTGGAAAGCCGGCGCCGAGCAGGCTCGCGAGGACGCGCTCGATCTGGGCGATGGCTGCCGGCCCGCCCGTGCCGCGCTCCTCGAGCACGCGCCGCGCCCAGGGATGGCGGAGCATCGTCGCCCGCGCGGCCATCGCCTGCTCGCGAAGGGCGGACTTCCACGTCAGACCCGCCGATGCCGGCCCGATGCCGCCGACCACGACATCGAGCATGCCGTCGAGCAGGTCATCCTTGCTGCGGACGTGGCGATAGATGGCCATCGGGTCCACGCCGAGCTCCTGACCGAGCTTGCGCATGCTGATGGCGTCGGTGCCGCCGCGGTCGGCGAGGTCGACGGCGGCCCCGAGCACGCGCTTCCGAGAGAGGGGTGCGCGTCGGTCAGCGATCGTGGCGTCGTCCTGAGTGGTCATATCGGGTCTTGACGGAGTCTACGCCGTAGCGCTACTGTCTACGGCGTAGACTACATAGTAGATTCGCAGCGGGGGGCTGGACCACGAGGAGGAAACGCTACATGTCGCACGTCATGTCCGAGGACGCCGGACCGCGCCAGCGGATCCCGGGCTGGATCATCCGCTCGATCTGGCGCATGCATCGCGCGCTCTACGCCTTGACCGGCGGACGGCTCGGCCTCCGGCGCCCGAACGCGGCGAGATGGGGGATGCTCCGACTCCACTCGACCGGCCGACGAACAGGCCAGGAGCGCATCGCGATCCTCGGCTACATCGAGGACGGCCCGAACCTCGCCACGCCAGCGATGAACGGCTGGATGGAGCCGGAGCCGGCATGGTGGCTCAACCTCCAGGCACATCCCGATGCGACCGTCGAGCTGCCCGGCCGCGAGCGGCGCGATGTGCGCGCCCGGGCCGCGGTGGGCGAGGAGCGCGACCGAATCTGGCGGCAGCTCGTCGAGCTCGGGACGTCGGCGTACACCGACGCGAACGCGGCAATGCGCCCGCGCGGGACCGCGATCGTCGTGCTCGAGCCGCGGACGGAGTAGCAGTCAGCTTCGAGACCCTGAGTTCCCGAGCCTCATGGTGGCGGGCGGACAGCCGGGATCGACGCAGTCCGGCACCTGCTGGCCCTCGGTGGTGACGGTGAAGCGGAGCTCGCGCCACCTCGACCGGCTCCGTGCCGTCGCCACACGCGGACCCTGAACACGGCGCGCAGGACCGGGCCACGGACCCGCTGGCCCTGCACGACCCAGCCGTCCTCGTGGCCCGTCTCGGAGTCCCCAACGCTTGCGTCCATGGGCACATCCTGAAACCGCATCTTGATCGGCTTGCCGAAGCCGCTCCCACCACGCGAAACCTTCCGATAGTGGCCGTGGTGCAGATGGGAGCCGGTCGTGGTGCCGATGTCGGAGATGCGACCCAGGTGCTGCCGTAGCTCGATGGGCGCACCCACCCGCACCCTCCTGGGCGATGTCCTTCATGTGGGAGTAGAGCGTCCGGAAGCCACCAGCGTGGTCGATGAGGAGGTCGCTCACGCCCGGGTCGTCCGGACCATCCGTCCCGGGGGCGCGGAAGTCGAGATGAACGACGATCCCGGGCGCCGGTGCCGATACCCAGTCACCCTCGTCGGCACCGGGTCCGCCGCGGTTGAAGTCGACCGCGAAGTCGCTGTGCCCGGCGTACGTCGACGTCCTGTACGACCAGCGGGTCCCGAAGGGCGGGAAGAAGTAGCCATCGGGCAGCCTCACACCCTCGACCGGTCCGCGACGCAGCGGCTCGGTCGGCGTGAACTGGATGCACGTCCCATGGGTGATGCCGGTCGTGACGCTCCGGGCCGACTCCACGAGCGCATCGTCCTGGGAGAGGTCCCAGTCGTACCGGTCGATGGCCTCGGTGGTCGACAGCCGGACGGTGGGCTTGCGGCTGTTCACCCGCATGCGTCTCGTGACGGGGCAACCGTCCAGGGTCTCGAACCGCGGAGGGTCGAGCGGGTTCGCCCTCGTGGTCACCTCTCTCCTTCGCGGCGACGTCGGTCGTCCCCTGCGATGGTGGCACCGAGACGTTCAGCGTCTCGCCGCTGAAGCGGCCTCCGTCATGCCCTCCTGGCCGACGCGGTCGGTCAGTGGGCCAGGCGGAGGCCGCATCCCCCAGACGCTTACTCGGTGGCGGCCAGCCGGTCGACTGCCATCTGCCCGGCCTTCTGGCCCAGCTCGGCCGCCTGGACATCGGCAGTCCGGAAGTGGAGTCCCTCGAGCACGCGGGCATCGATGATCTCGTTCATCACGTCGGTGAGCGTGGTGAAGCTGCGTGGTGGGGGCGGCGTCTCCCCGATGCCGTTGAACGTCATGGCCACATCATCGGAGCCGAAGAAGCCCCGGAGTGCTCCCACCTGGGACCCGGAGTAGCAGTTGAACCCGGACGGGTGGTCCGGATACGGCGGTGTCACGACGAGCGGAGTCCAGTCAGGGTCGGGCTCCGTGGCGTCGTTGCCGTCCGAGTCCGCCTCCACGATGGCCGTGATGGGTCGCCAGAACATCCAGTGGTACTTGTCGTCGAAGCAGCCGATGATCGCGTCAGCCGCCCCCAGGCCCGTCAACGCGAAGAGCCTGGCTGCCTCGACCGCGCTCAGGCCCTGCTCGACGGCGAGCGCGCGCTCGGCGCCCTGCCACTGGGGAAGCGCGCCGAGCCAGAAGGACGCGATGGCGTTCTGCTCGTCCGTCCGGCTCGCCGGGTCGGCCGAGCCAAGGTCCTTCACCTCGTTGTAGTCCGCGGCGTACTCGGCGCTGTCGAGCGCATTCGGGCCGGCCGTGCGGAGCACCGTGATGTCGTCCAACAGGAAGGGCTTGACCTTCGCGACCCAGGAGCCCCCGTAGTCCAGGTTGTCCGGAGGCGTGGGCCGCCAGCCGCCCGGCTCCTCAAGATGGGCGATGGGGTTCTCGACCCCGCGCCCGTCGCCCTCGCGGGCCGCCAGCAGGGCCGCGGCCGCCGCCTGCCCGACGGCGATGCCATCGTCCTTCGCCTGGCCGTCCTCGATGGCGCCAAGCGAGGCATCGAGCTTGGCCTGGAGGTCCGCCTCCTGCTCCGGGAAGAGGTTCGCAAGCACATCATGCGCGGCGCTCGCGACCGCCGCCGCCTGCGAGGCACCCGAGTCGGCCTCGACAGCGCCGATATACGGGGTGTAGCCGCCCGCGATCGAGACCACGGCGTCGTAGACGGCTGCCTGGACCATCCCCATCGCGAGGATCGCCGTGGTCGGCGCCAGCGGCGGGTCCGCGCCCCCGATGGCCGCCATCGTGTTGGCGTTCCAGTCGACCACGGTCTGACCGGAATCGTCGGCCTGCTGCGCCCGGGCCACGGGGGCCAGGGCGATCACCATGAGTGTGACGAGCGCGAGCCCAGTCCGCGCACGCCGATGCACGAATCCCATCCTCACCCTCCTTCTGATGAGTGATGGGACGGTGACTGTGCACCCCTCCTCGACGCCCGTCCACGTCGATGCACGACGCGGTGACGCGTCCGTGCTCCCGCGCCATCCTGAGTATCGGTGAACTCGGACGAGATTCCAACCCATCGATTTCGGGAAAGCGGTGGAGCTACGCGGTCGCGCTCGAGTGGCCCGGTTGGTGCCGTCTCGCCAAGGGCGACGGCGATCCGGTCGCGGAGCTCCTCGCGGTGGGGCCGCGGTACCAGGTGGCGCTGGCCATGAGCGACATCCCCTTCCACCCGCCGAGCGGGCCGGCGGAACTCGAGGTCATAGAGGTCCTGAAGGGCAATAGCGGTACCGAATGGGGCGTCCCTTCCGTGGTGCAAGCTGCAGACGAGCGCCCGCTCGATGGGGCCTCGATCGATCGGCTGGCGGCCGTCCTCCAGGCGACCTGGCTGACCTTCGACCGGGCCGTCGATGCGGCGCAGGGCCTCGAGCTGCGCAAAGGGCCGAGGGGCGGGGGACGCGACCTCGACGCGCTCGTGCGGCACTGTCTGGAGTCGGACCTGGCCTATCTGCGAAACCTGGAATCGCGGACACCCAAGCTGGCCGACGGCGGCTGGAAGGCCTCCCAGGCCGCCATCCGCGAGCGCGCGCTCGAGGCGTACCACGATCGCGCCGCAGGCCGCCAAGTCAGAGATCCGAACCGCGTCACCAAGGTGTGGAACCCGCGCTTCGACGTACGCTATGTGGCCTGGCACACCCTCGTCCACGCCTGGGAGATCGAGGACCGGAAGCTCGACCCGGCCTGAACAACTGGTTGGGGCGACCGCGGAAGCTCCGTCGAACCTGTCTACTCGTCCGGCATCACCAGCTCGGCGCTGGCGACCGTGGTCGTCATGGCGAAGTGTTCCCACTCCCGGATCCTGTCCTCCAGTCCGAGGTCGTCGAGGAACCGGCAGTCCTCCAGGAGATCGGTGGCACCGCGGAACAGCCCAGCTACTGACACGCGCTCCTCGCACGCGCCGATCCACGGCGCGATCCACGAGACAGGGCCCGCGTTCCCGATCTCCACATAGGGCACGAAGCACGTCTCGAGCGCGGACCCTTGACACCGTTCGGCCTCCATGTCCGAGAACGAGGCCCGTCGCCACGCAAAGGTGTAAGGGCGCCATTCGACGGCCAGATAGCGACGGTCCCACGAGCCGGGCAAACCGTCCCACCATCCAGGCAGGACCGCCTGGGGCAGCTGCGGCCGCGTCTGCCACGAGGTCACGTAGATGGGATCTGCCGATAGCGTCCCTCCCACGTCGAGCTCGCAGCCGCGCGCCGAATTCGGCGGCCAGTGCGTCAGCGGTCCAGCGGGCCGATGACTCCTGGATCACCTCCAGCGCCGTAGCTCGCGCGATGATCGCATTCACGGTGATGCGAACCATGTCGAACTGCGGGCGGATCCAGAGGACGCGTTGGGTCCTGCTCGGTTCATCGGGGTCCAGGCTCCAGCCGTCGAGGATCCGACCAGTCGAGAGCAGGACGCTGCCTGCGGGGTCCTCCTGAGCGTGGGTCGTCTGGATCACGGGACCGCATCGGACCATCGCCCCGAGGTCGGCCCCTTCGGGGCTCCCTCCCTCCAGGGGAGCCACGTGGATGCCCTCGAGCGCGTACCAGGCGGCAAGGACGACGACGCGTTGTGTGCCGTAGTTGGTGGCACGGATCTCCGCCTGCACAGGCACGAGGTCGTCGAGGTCGCCGGCGGCGTCTCGGTCGGCGGTGGTGAGGGCGACCTCGAAGCCCATCGACGGTGGCAGACGCCCGGGAGCCAGCGTGGTCTCGTCGATGTACCTGACGAAGGGCCACAGGAATGTGGTGGCCGCGGCGGCGGTGCCCAGGAGGGCTAGGAACGCTCCCTTGTGCCGTCCGATGAGAGCGATGGACGCGCGCAGAGGCCTCAGGAGCTCCGGGCTGCTTCGACCGCCACCGCCGCCGCCACTTGACGGTGTCGCCACTACCTGAAGATGTCGCTGTCCACGAACTCGCCTGAGACGAGGGTCCAGAAGTCGTCGGCCAGGCTGGCCAGGATGTAGTCGTAGGGCAGCCAGCCGTAGCCGCCCATGCCCCAGCCCGTGCCCCACGAGTTGCGGATGAGGAGCGCGCCCTTGCTGGTGCCGATGCGCTTGTCGTCGTCGTAGCCGACGGCGAGGATGGCATGGCCACCAGCCACCGCGTCGGTCGGCGCGGGCATCGGGATCTCGCCCTTGCCGTCACCCGAGGGCGGGATGGACTCGTAGACGGTGAAGCCGAACATGCTGGGCAGCTGCCCGGCAAGGCTGCGACGGACGTTGAGCAGGATCTCGTCGGGACGGGCGGCCGGTGGGTCAAGCCGGTAGTACTTGATGGCCTGGAAGCTCTGCGCGAAGGTGTACAGGAATGCCGTCGGCTCGGTGTCGTACTGGTCGACCCGGTACGGCCAGTAGCGCTCGGGCGGCACGCCGAAGACGACGAGCCCCTTCATCGTGTCGCGCAGGTACGCGCCGGTGTCGCCGGTGAGGCCCATGAGCTTGCGCGTGACCTTGTACAGGAACAGCCGCGAGCCATCCACGTGCTTGTTGTGCGCCCGACGCTCGAAATACTCGTAGAGGCCGACGCCGGCGTTGGCCGTGCACGACCCGAGGCGACCCTGATCCTCGATGGGCGAGCACCAGGGCCGCAGGTCGACCGACTTGGGCAGCGACCTTGCGGCCTTCCGCAGTTGCGGCGATTCGGCGAGCACCGCCTGGACAGCGTCTGTCTCGCCGGTGTAATCACGGAAGTCGGGAAGGTCCGGATGCCATCCCATCGTGAGTCCGTGGACCGTGAGTGCCATGATCGTTCCTCCTTCGTCTGGATGGCGGGCGCCCGGCACGGACGGGCGCCCATGTCCTACCGCTCGGGCTCGAACTGCTCGCTCTCGGACGCGGCAGCCGAGTAGGTGCCCAGGTAGTGGGCCTGCGCCCACTTCGTGGCCTCGCCGAACGGGTTGCCGTAGTCGCGCCCGAATCGGCCGTCCTGACCGACCTCGGTCTCGACCGTGAAGGACCGCTGCCCGTCGCTGACCTCGATGAGGACGGTCCCCGAGGACACCGGGCTGCCGTCGTCGACGAAGCGGACGATGCCGGTCGTGTAGGTGAGCTTGCGCCGCTCGATCCTGATGTCGGTCATGCGCCCGGCGCCGACCTGGATCCCGACGCCGCCGGTCAGGATCCGTGCGCCGCAGTCGGTCTGGTAGGGACGGACCGCCACGCCTTCGATGCTGACCCGGTTGGGGACCTCCCAGAGGAAGCTCGGGCCTCTCCTGGCCCCGCTCCCCCACGTACTTCCATTCGGCCGTCCCCCAGAGGGCCTCGTCGAAGACGACGACCGGGCGTGAGGCCTTGCCGTCGACGCGGAGCCACTGGTGCTCCAGGAAGACCCGGTGCTGCGGGTGCGTCTGCTTGACCTCGGCGAAGACGTGCGTGCTTCGGCTGAAGGGATTGGCCAGCAGCACGCTGGTGCCCACGCGCGTGGATGGCGAGGCCGAGGCGCTGATGAAGCTCGTGTAGTTCGAGCGCGCCTCGTTGTTGTAGATGTTCTGGTCGACGATGGCCGGGTTGCCCGGTGCCTGGTAGAGCCGGATGCGGACGATGACGCAGTAGTGCCGGCCGTCCGCGGAGCTCGGGTTCCACGGACGGCTGAACTCGACGGTCGCGCCCGGACCGATGTCCTTCCGGTCGAAGCCGAGCGAGACCCACGGTCCGTCGCCGGTGGTGTACTCGGTCACGAAGAAGTCGACCACGACCCCGGTGGCGATGAGGTCACCGGCATTGCGGACCTTGGCCACGATGGTGTTGTCGTGCCCCAGCCAGGGCGTGTTGAACCACTTGGCGGGCTCGGCCGTGGCGCGCGCGTTGCGGACCTCGATATCGGGGCTCTGCCATCCGGGCCCGCCCTGCCAGGGACGGATGCCGGGCTCGGGCTTGCCCTGCGAGCCATAGGTGATGCGGACCGAGGCCTGGTCCACGGCCGTCGAGACGACGGTCACGGCGAGGTCCATCTGCGTGCCCGGGTCCTTGTCCTCGAAGTCCGCCCCGCTGCCGATGATGGGTCCGTCGCCATCGACATCCTGGGCCACGAACATGATGCGCGGCCGCGCCAGCGGGGCCACGTAGTCCTCCGACGTCACGTCGGTCACGACGACACGGCGGTCGGTGACGAGGTCGTCGCTGACCAGGCCTGACTGCTCGCTGCGGTACTCGACGTAGTAGTTGAGGCCGTCGCCGAGGCGGATCTCGATGCCGCGGAATCGGCCCGCGGGCGGGTCTGCCCGTTCGGCGGGATGGAGCGTGATGGTGTCGTTGACGCCGCCCGAGCCCTGGAAGTTGTAGAGGCGCAGCTGGTTCGCGGGCACCCAGCCCATGCGCATCTTGTTCGAGATGCTGTAGTGCGGCAGCCGGTCGCGGGAGCCCGCCATCATCTCCCAGTCGGAGGTGATGCGGGCCGTGACGTCAGCGCTGTACTCCTCGATGTCGTAGACGTCGAGCAGGCCCAGGTTGTGGCCGACCTCGTGCGACAGGGTGGTGTGCATCTGGCGACCGTCGTGGGCCGCGAAGTCGAGGGGGACGTAGGTGTAGGCGATGTCGCCCTGCTCGGTCATGACGTTGGTGCCCAGGAGCAGGTGCTCGCTTGCCCAGGCTCGCATGCGGCCAGACGAAGCGGTTGCCCGCCGTGCTGTTGGCGTCCGGTGAGCGGGGCACGATGACCAGGGCGTCGACCGCTGTCAGGTCCGCCCGGGTCACGACGCCGGCGCTGAGGGCACGGCTGATGATGGTCTGGATGGTCGTCCCGACCGAGGACCAGCGCGCGTCGATGACGTTCCCGTTGGCGTCCTTCTTCTGGGCGAAGTAGGTCGTCCAGGGATCGGGCAGGTTGACGGGTCCGAAGACCTGGTTGTTGCGCGCCGCGATGCGTGAGCCCCCGACCCGGGTTGCCGCCGGACGCCGCGACGAAGCCCGAGTTCTCCTCGTAGTAGTGGCGCGCGGACCGGGTCTGAGAGTTGAAGGTGACGCCGTTGACGGCGTGGCCGAGCACGGCCGTCCGGTTGGCGGTCACGGTCGCGGCAGGTGTCGTCGGCCAGCGGGCGGTCGAGGTGTCCACCAGGAGCAGGAGTGTGTTCCAGGTACCGGTGTGGGTGAGGTCGCCGAGGTTCTGCGGCGTGTTGGGCCCGCCACCCCAGCCGCCGCCACCCTCCATGGCCGTGGCGCCGGCGATCATCCGCGACGGACCGGTGTCGGCGTCGTACCAGTGGTCGGTCACCTCGAAGGCGGTCTCCGCCACGAAGCTGCCGGTGGCGGCCTCGACGAGGGCCAGCGGATAGCGACCCACCGCACCGCCGGCGACGAGCAGCGGCTCGGGGTCGCCGCCGGCGTCAGTGCGGGCGTAGGAGACGAGGCCGGCATCCGGGCCGTCGGGCACCTCGAGACGGACATCGTCGGGCCCCAGACCGGTTCCCGCGAGCGAGAACCGCACCGGCGTCCACGAGCCGACGAAGAGCGGCCCGAGAGGCGGCACGATGTAGGGTCGCTGGGCGAAGTCGGTGACGCTGTCCGCCACCGCGAGGACCTCGGACGTGAGCACGACGATGCGGCCATCCGCCAGGCCCTGGGCGGCGATGAGCGTGCCGGGCAGGTCGGCGATCGAGCCGGTCGTCACGGTCCCCGTCGACGGGTCGACCGCTGACAGCGCGCCGATGGCCGGATGGCAGGCAACCAGGGAGTCCTTGGCGCTGCCGATGCGCTCGACCGCGGGCAGGGCCGGTGAGACGGCCCGGGTACGGCCGGCCCGGAGGCGGGCGATCGTGCCGGCGCCGGTGGCACGGTCGTTGAGGCCGACGTAGGTCTCGCGACCGAGGATGAGCACGCCGCTGGCACCGCGGACGGGCAGCTCGTCCTGGTCGCCGCTGTCCAGATCGGTGCTCGTCAGCCGCGTGTCCCTGGCGGTCCGTGCGACGGTCAGCACGACCGGGCGCAGGCGCCGGCTCGCGGCGACCTGGAGCGGCGCGGCCCGGACGTTGCCGGCGCGCTTGGCGGCCGAGTCCCGGATCGTCGGGGTCGACGGTCCAGAGGCCACCGTTCCGGGCGGCGAGGACGAGCGTCGACCCATTGCCGGTGATGTCGGCGGCACGGATCCGCGTGGACTGGGCGATGGCGAGCGCGCCGCCACCAAGGCTCACGCTTCCGAGCGCTCCTCCCGCCAGCACGATCCAGGCGCAACCCCGCTTCTCATCGACGTGCATGCCCGCCGGCTGCTTCAGCGATGAAAGGACATTCAGCATCCTGATCTCCTGCCGGTCCACCTGCCGTCACGCGGGCACGACCAGCCGCGGCAGGGGACTCGATGACATGTGCAGGGGCGACCCGTCGGCGCGGTTCGCTCGGCGCCTGGAGCACGGGCTCCGGCTGCCACCGCCGTATCGGGGACCCTTCCCGCTCGTCCTTCTCTATGCGCGTCTCTCGCGCGGGACCGTGCACCCCCCAGCGGCGGCATCGTACCCGCACCGCGATCACTGAGGGAATGCGTACTTCCGTGACCTCCCCGGTCGGCGCACGAGGGAGGAGCGGTGTGCCTCAGCCCCCGCCCGGGTCCCTCAGCCCCGTCCGGCAGCCACCTCGGGACGCGCGAAGATGGCGTCGAAGACGCTCCGGTCCGACAGGTACGCGGGGCCGTGGACCTCCGGGAACCCGAGGCCCAGGTCCACGCGCAGGTCCTCGATGCCCGGCTGGTCCGGCCAGACCGGACGGGCGATGAACGCGAGGACGTCACGCCGGTCGTAGATGTTGAGCCAGGGCTGGAAGGGCGGTCGCGCATCGACCCCCAGGCCCCCGAAGGTCTCCAGGACCGGCGCCTGGGAGCCCACCGTCACGAAGAGGTCCGGCCGCGGGCTGGCCGGGTCGCGCAGCAGGTCGAACAGGACGATGCCGCCGAGGCTGTTTCCCAGCGCGATCAGCGGGCGCGCCGCGTCCGTGACCGCCCCCAGGACACCGCTCACGTGCTCACGGATGGCGTCCCCCGCGCGCTGATAGACGAGCACGTCAGCCACGCCGAGGATCTCCTGCATGAGGGCATCCCGTCGCTCGAGGAGCACGTCCGTGGCCCAGAGGCGCACGCGGGCGGGGGCCTTCACGTTGAGATACTGGAGCGCGATGATGCCGCCAGCCACCCCCTGGACGAGGCGGCCGAGGCCGCGCTCACGAGTCGCGGGCTTCGGGCGACCCGCCCGCGGGCGACCGGTCCGCAGCTCGTCGGGTGGCGTGGCCACGAGGACCCGCTCGAGCGTCGGCCCGACGGCATCACCCCAGTCGGCCGCCACCACGGCCATGTCGCTGCCGCGGGCGGCCAGGCTCTCCCGGATGCGCCGAACGTGGTCCGCCACGCCAGCGCCCCGGTCGCTGGCGCCGTGGACATAGACGATGGTCCCGCTCATCGGACCTGCCGGGCCTTGGTCCTTCGGTCCGCGCGGTAGAGGTAGGCCGACGCGCCGTCGGGGCCGAGGCCCACGAAGCGGTGTTCCATCCGGATCTCAGCGGTCCTTCTTCTTGCGGTCGCGCAGGCCCGCCCTCGCGTCGCTCGTGCTGTCACTGTCCGCCGGCAGGAAGGGCTCGATGGACTCACGCGCAGCGCGGAGCGCCTTGATGGCGGACGCGATGCCCTTGGCATCCGGCGATGTCCTGAGCAGGTCGAGGGCATCCTCGATATCGCTCGCCGCATCGGCGAGCGCATCGGCCGTGTCAGCCGGCTCGTCCGGCTCGGGGTTCGGGTCGTCGAGGGGTGGGTCGAGGTCGGGCTCGGGCGGCTCCTTGGGCACGATGGGTCGCGAGCGCCAGACGACGAGGCCCAGCCAGCGGTCACGGCCGGGGAAGACCAGGGCGCCGCTGGCGTCGCGGACGTTGGCACAGGCCTCTTTGACGACCGACCACTCCCACCAGCGCGGACCCTTGGGCATCTTCCTGCCGCCGACGGTCCGACCGTCGGCCAGGGGATCGAAGACCTTCACCTTGAGGCTGCCGCCGCGGTCCTTCCCCACGCGCAGGAGTACCGCGTGAGCGCCCGTGAACGACGTGCTCGCCCAATGCCGGGGGCTCTTCCTCGAGATGGTGCCGTAGTCGAGCGCCACCACGACCGGGCGCTTGCGCTCGAAGAGCAGCTCCCGCAGTCTCTCGAACTCCGACCCATCGGCGATCGAGGCGCGCAATGGCTTCAGGCCCGACTTCTTGGCGGCGTCCCTGAAGTCCACGATGGCGCGATGCCAATCCCACGGGTTGGTGGGCCCGTCGTCCTTGATCTTGGCGCGGACGCGCTCGGTCGTCGTGCGCACCTTCCCGATGGTGGCGTAGTCGATGGCCATGACCGTCGAGGCCACGCCGCAGTCCACCGATTCGGTGCTGGAGCCATCGAGCTGCGGCTCAAGCTTGATCCCCATCCTGGTCACCTCCCTCTGGACAGCTGCCTCCGCGCCGGCAGCGATGGCGCACGCCGGCGCAGCCCCCCACCCTGGTCGAGTGTATGCCCGGGATGCGTTGGAGCCGCTGCTAGACTCGATCCCATGAAGCCTCCCGGCAGGGCCTCATGGATCGTCGCGCTGACGTCGTCCATCCTGACCATGGGCCTCGTCACAGGCAGCGCCTCGGCACAGGCGACGGAGCCGCCTCCCGATCCCCGAGCCGACGGTCATCACGAGCCTCGTGGGGCAGTTCCCGCCCACGGTCGCCGGGAGCAGCCTCGAGATCATCACCTTCAGCGGCGCGGAATGGCTGGCCGGCTTCGATGCCTCGGGCACCGGCACGCAGTTCACCGACTACCTCTTCGCACTCGGCGTCGGGCCAGAGTCATTGGACAGCCAGGTGGCGCTGGCCTCGGGCGTCTTCATCAACAGCCTCGGAGCCAGCACCGCCCTCACCGCCATCGCGGTCTGCCCTTCGGACCCGGTCTCGCTCGTGGAGAACACGCTGTTGCTGTACGGACAGCCCGGCGAGCTGCCGTCCACGGTGACGGCGGCGAACGGTGATGCGGTGACGACCGGCACGGCGTTCACGGACGTGCTCCAGATCCGGGCCATGGCCAAGAGCAACGTGGTCTGGCTCATCGACGCCTCGGAGCCAGCGGTCCCGGAGATCATGGCCGCCATCCCGGCGCTGCCGGTCGCCTGCCCAGCCTGACCACGCTAGCTCGGGTCATGGAAGAACTGGTCCAGGGTCTCGTGGACACCGACCAGCGATGACAGGTTCGTGCCGCTGCTGGTGGCACCGTTGCGGTTGATGCAGATGACGGACCGCGGCCGGGTCGAGGTGCGCACGTCCCGCGCCTCGGCGCTGCTGGCGAGCGAGCCACGGGACACCTCCACGACCATGGGGTCCCAGGCGCCGATGAGCCCGGTGATGGGGTCGAAGGCCACCACCCGGAAGAGCTGGGAGTTGGCCGGGCAGGCCCCCGTGAACGTGCGGCCGGTGTCGGTCGTCGTGGTGCCGGGGGCCGGGGTGGACACGGCGATCTCCTGGAGGCGGCCCTCGTATCCGAAGGCGAACGAGGTGAACACCTGGATGACGTCCGTCCGCGCGGGCGTGGGCACGATGATGTGGGTCTCGACCGCGGAGCGAGCGGGGATGCGCACCGGTCGCTGCCACGCCAGCCCCGATTCGAGCTCGCAGAGACGGGGATAGAGGGCTTCGTACTCGTCGTGCCGTTCCCAGAGACTCCGGCTCGGGATGGGATCGACGATCGCGCCAGTCGACGCACAGCTGCGCGGTCGGGGCCAGGCTCGCCGACGGCTGCTGGCTCAGGATCCCGGTGGGCAGGGTCTGTTCGAACGCGGCACGGTTGCACTCGGTCGATGATCTGCTGCTGCGTCTTTCTCGAATCGGGGTTGTTGTCGCGGAAGTTCAGGACGCAGGAGTTGGTCAGATTCGCCCGCCTGGTCTCGGGATCGGCGCGGCGGCCTCGGAGCTCGGGGCTGGGGACGGGCCCGTCGGCGTCTCGTTCCGATAGCCCACCTGGACCTCGTAGGGGCTGTGCAGGATGGTGATCGGTGCGTCGGTGGGGTTCTCGGCCCGGATGACGAGCCCGAAGCGTCCCCGTTCGTCCTCGCCCTCCACCGGGTCCACCGAGACGAGGACGTTGATGGAGGCGGGCTGGTCCGTCGGGTCGACGACCAGCGAGTACCACACCCCGTAGAACGTCATGGCGAGGCCGAGCACCGCGGCGATCGTGAAGCCCGGAGAGCTTCGATAGCGAGCCATCGAAGCTGATGCCGTAGGCCGGTCCGGCGCGGAAGAGGGTGGCGAGGGCCCATGTCGCGGTGACCAGCACGAGGACCGCGCTGACGAGGTACACGACCCGGGTGATGTCCACGGTCTCGGCGAAGAGCAGTCCCAGCGCGATCGTCGCGGTGCACACCCAGAAGGCGCCACTGACCACGATGCCGTAGGCCCACACCATGGGGGCCTTCGACTGCAGGACGAGCGCGGCGATGACCATCAGGACGCCGACCACCGCGTAGGCCTCGAGCATGCCCTTGGGGCGGAGCGGCAGCTGCCACAGGACGGCCAGGAGCCAGAAGCCGATGAGGATGAGGCCCCAGATGGCCAGGATGCGACGGACGCCCTCGACGGGGCCGGCGGCTCGAAGGGCGCGCGTCGCGGTGAAGGAGAGCGCTGCGACCGCGATGGCGGTGCCGGCCAGGGCGCGCGCCCGGTCGGCCTCCTCGGGCCGGCCCACCAGGCCCAGCAGCTCGTTGACGACGACCACCACGAGGGTGAGCAGGCAGACGCCGGAGACGATGGCCGCCCGAAGGGCCCAGCGTCGCCGCGCGTCTGCTGACGGCCAGGGCTCGGAATGCTCGACCGGCTGACCCGCTGAGCCCGGACAGGTCGTCCCCAGGCGGCGGGACCGCGGGCTGCTGTGCCTCGGTCACATCCGCGTCCCGGGGAAGAGGGGTCGCGTCCGTCGTCATCCTGGCCTGCGCCGTCGATGGTAGCCAGCCGGTCAAGCAGGGGGTCCGGGGACCGCAGGGGCACGCCTCGGGTAGGCCGGTCGGGTCATTGACAGGTCCCGACTCGGCACTACCATGCCGAGCCCTGGGGGGACCTCTGGGAGGGCAGAGCCATCGCAGCCTCACGGACCTGGATCACGGTGGGGGTGATCGTGGCCCTCATGGCGGTCGCCGTCGTGGCCGTGGTCGCCGATGTCGAGCTGCCGTTCCTGGGCGTCTTCGACGATCGCGAGCTGATCATCCTGTTGCTCGCGCTCGCCGTGGCGGTGGGCGTCGTGGTGACGCTGGAGGCACGAGCCCGGCCCAACGGCGAGTACCGCGCCACGATCGCGGGCACGCTTCCGTGGGTGCCCTGGACCGCGGCCATCCTCTCCACGGCGCTGTATCTCGCGCCCATCGGCGATCGTGAGCTCTTCCGGGACAACGCGGTCGCCTTCGGCGTCCTCGCAGCCATGCTCCTGTGGCTCGCGTATCCGCTCGCCGATCGCCGCTATGCGACGGCCGACACCCAGAGCCCCGGCTGGTCGGCGGCATTGCGCGACCGCGTCCAGTGGCTGCACTGAGACGGTGGCTGACGGGACACAGGTGCGCTCGGAGACGCCCGCCGATGAGCGCATCCTGGCCATCGCCCGGAGTAGCCTGGAACAGCTGAAGGCCGACCTGCGCAAGGGAGGCATGGGCTGGGTCACCCGCGACGCGTACATGGCTGCCTGGGCCGATGTCCATCGCGTCGAGCAGCTTCTCGTCGACGTCAGCCCGCCGGCGGACCTCGTGCGGCTGGCCATGACCGACGTGCTGCGGGTGCACGGCTCGAACATCCCCGATGCGGAATCGCTGGAGCGACGCCTGCGGCTCGCAGCGTCGGTCATCGACCCCGGCAGCGACGCCTTCTTCCGCACGGTCGATGTGGCCGCCCCGGACGCGGAGGACTCCCCGGGCGCCGGCACGGTCGGACCGACGCCTGACGCCAGGGTGGAAGCACGCGCCCGGGCGGTCATCCGTGCCGTGCACGACAGCATCACGTCCTACCGCAGCGGCCTGTGGTCCGAACTGGCCTATGCGCGCTGGCTGCTCCTGCGCACGACCGCGACCGCGGGCCTGGTGGCCTACCTCGTGCTGGCGCTGGCCCTCGTCGTGGGCGTCTCGGAGCGTCACCTCGGGACGGCCTGGGCGTACTTCCTCACGGGCGCGGTCGCCGGTCTGTTCCTGCGGCTGCGGCGGGCGGGGACGGAGACGTCGGTCAGCGACGACTACGGCCTGGAGTACGCCCGCCTGTACCAGACGCCGCTGCTCTCGGGGATGGCCGCCGTCATCGGGGTCGTCATCATGGCCTCGATCTCGGGCGCGACGCTCGGCGACATCCTCGTCCAGGAGACCCCGCCGACCCTGGCCGCCGAGGCCCAGGCCACCGACACCTTCGAGGCCGAGGACTGACCCGAGGCCACCAGCGACGACGGGGCCGAGGTGCCGCCAGACGGATGGTGCCGCAGCCCCAGACGATGGCGCCGCAGCGCCAAACGATGGCGCCGGGCCGTCCGAGCAGGCCACCAGCGCACGGCTCGGCGAGGCCTTCGACCTGGAGACCTACCCGCTGGGGGTGGTCATCGCGCTCATCTTCGGGCTCACCCCGGGCCTCGTGCTCGATCGGCTGGGAGCCTCGCTGAGCGGGACGAAGAGCGCCATCGTCTCGAGCCGCGCCGGCAACCAGAAGTAGCCCATCGGCGCCTCAGCCGCGCTTCGCACGCCCCCTGATCCACGTCTCGACCTGCTCGGCCCGCAGGGGACCGCGGTGACCGATATGCCAGCGACCGGGGGCCTCGGCCAGGAGCTCCCGGACGCTCTGCTCGATGGCCGCGAGGTCGTCCGCGAAGTACGGCAGGCGCGGGGAACCGCCACGCAGCGCCCGTCCCGCCAGCAGGTCCCCGCAGATGGCGTCGCTCGCCGAGGATGACGCTGACCGAGCCTGGGGTGTGGCCCGGCGTGGCGACGGTGCGGCCGGCCACGCCGTAGGGCGCCAGGTCGAACGTCTCCGTCGTGGACGATCTCGGGCTCGAAGGCCGGGGCCGTCCTGGGTGCGAAGAGCGCGAAGACGCGACCGAAGAGGTCCGTGCCGTGGAGCGGGCGATCCCGCCCGGAGCGCGCGATCTCGGCATCGGCCGCATGGAGGGCCACCGGCGCATCGAGGGCTTCGCGCAGCCGGCTCACGCCTCCCGAGGTGGTCGAGGTGGCCGTGCGTCAGCAGGATGAGCGACACGTCGGCCGGCCTGATCCCGCTGTCCCGGAGCGCTCGCAGCACGCCGCCGGCCATGCGCGGGTAGCCGGCGTCGACGACGATGGTGCGCTCATCCCGGATGAGGTAGGCGTTGAGGAAGCCCCACGGGGCCAGGGCGACCGGGGTGATCCTGGGGCTGGACCGGCCGTCTACCATGGCGCGGCGAGGATACCCGCCGCCAGCGAGGAAGCACCAGTGGACCACCTACTGGTCCCGCACGAAGCGAGCACGACCACGGCGCAGGTCTGGGTGGGGCGGTTCGGCGGCGCGCGGCCGCAGGGCCTGCGTCTCGCCGTGGGCAGCGGCGCTGCGATGCCGGTGCCTGACGCCTGGCAGGCGCACACCATCGACGGCGTCGTCCGGATGTGGTGGCAGCGCCATCTGGTCACCGGTCTGGCCGCCGGCGAGCGCCACGTGGTGCGCCTGCTCGATGGCACCACGGAGGTCGCGACCGCCGTGACCTCGACGCTACCGGAACGGCTGCCGCTGCTCGACGAGCGTCCCTTCACGTGCCTGCTCGGCTCCTGCTTCGGCTGGGACGGCGACCCCTTCGGGCGAGAGGTCGGCGCCGCCATCCGCCAGCTGCCGGTGACCCATCGGCCCGACGTCACGTTCCTCTGCGGCGACCAGGTCTACCTCGACGCGCCGTTCCCGCGCTACCTGCACCACCTCCCCGGCGGCGAGGGCATGCGCCTCGAGTTCTTCGAGAAGTACCGCGCCAACTGGGCATCGACTGACCAGGGCCCTGGCTATTCGGAGGTCCTGCGCCAGGGAGCGACGTACTTCACCTCGGACGACCACGAGCTCTGGAACAACGCCCCCAACAAGACACCGGTCGTGGTCAAGACCTGGTTCGGGCCGTGGCGCCAGGAGTGGTACGACACGGCCTCGGAGCTGTACGACGCCTTCCAGGCGCCGGCGCGGGTGATGGGCTTCTCGGTCGGACGGCTCTCGTTCCTCGTGGCCGACCTGCGCCTCGATCGCGCCGCCGACCGCTCCCGCCTGCAGCGCGATCCGGACCACCAGCGCGTCATCGATTGGATCGATGGCCTGTCCGGGCCGGGCGTGCTCGTGCTCGGCCAGCCCGTGCTGGCGGCCGAGGCGGGCTGGAAGGGCAACATCGCCGACTGGGGCCTGCCCGACTACCGCCAGTACGGGCCGCTGGTGGCGGCGATGCAGCGCTCCCGCCACGACGTCGTCGTGCTCACCGGCGACGTCCACTTCGGCCGCGTGGCCGGCGCTCCCCTGCCGGGCGGCGCCAACCTCTACGAGGTCATCGCATCGCCGTTCGCGCTCGTCAGCTCGCTCCTGCCCCAGGAGTGGGGAGCGCCGCCCGGGCGATTCCCGGAGCGCCCGCTGCCCGGCACCGTGGGGAGCCCTGTGTGGTACCGGGACGACTACAAAGTCGCGGTCGACCATTTCGCGACCGTGGCCTTCCAGGATGCCGGCGGCCGCCTCGTCATGCGCGTGACCGCCTGGCCCATCCCGCAGCTCGGCCAGCCCCTGGTCGCGGGGCCACAGTGGGGGACATACCTGTCGTGAGGTCGCCATGATCCCGAACCGCGAATCGTCCGCCTCCCGGCCCAACGCCGACCTGCGCAAGACACGCGTCCGCCTTCCGGCAGACCAACAGCGCGTGGCTCGCCGAGCACGGCCTGCGCGAGGGCGTGCTGCTCCTGGGCGGCGCCTCGCTGGTCGACTTCCGTCAGCGTGTCGCGCAGTCGGGCCTGCGCGGCGACCTGACGCCGTCGTACTGGTCGCTCTGCGGCCTGCTCGTCGACGACGGCACGCGGTTCCTCTCCGTGCCGCTCGCCGTGCCCGAGCCCTCGACCGTGCCGAGCACCAACGCCATCCGCGAGTGCGCCATGGCCGACTACGACGACCCGGTGAGATGGCCCAACATCGGCGTCGTCCGCTTCGCCACCGACATGGACGTCGTGGTGGCGCAGGCACGCGAAGTGGCCTCGCGGCGCACGGTCGTCGAGCTGCCTGCCCTGGTCCTGGCCTGGCTCGGCTTCGCCTGGGGGGTCACCGGCCAGCACAACCCGCTGACCGAGTCGCAGGGCATCCCCTCCGCGGTCTTCGTCGAGACCGCGCATGCCCTGGCCGGCGTCGAGCTGACGCCGGGACTGGCCTCCGCGACGAGCTGCCCGGAGGCCATCTGGCAGGCAGCCAAGTGGTGGCACGAGTACTACGAGGAGGCGCCCACGATCGCCATCGGAACGCACAGCGCGGGACCCATGCCGCCGCAGGGCCGCTACGCCATCCGCCAGCCCAAGGCCCAGGCCGGCGGGAGTGGGAGCTGAGCGCGATGGACGCCGATCCCGCACTACGACGCGGTCGTCATCGGCTCGGGCTTCGGTGGCTCGGTCATGACCCTTCGCCTCGCGGCCGGCGGGCAGCGCGTGCTGCTCCTCGAGCGCGGCCGCCGCTACCCGCCAGGGAGCTTCCCGCGCAGCCCGTACCGCATGGCCCGCGCGCTGTGGGACCCGAGCGAAGGGCTCTACGGCATGTTCTCGGTGTGGTCCTTCGACAACCTCGGCGCCATCGTCGTCGAGCGGGCTCGGCGGCGGCTCGCTCATCTACGCCAACGTGCTGCTGCGCAAGGACCCCGAGTGGTTCGTCAACGAGGACGGCGCCGGGGACAGCCCCGAGCGATGGCCCGTGACCCGCGAGGACCTGGAGCCCCACTACGACGAAGCCGAGCGCGATGCTCGGCGCCCAGCGCTTCCCCTTCGACGCGGAGCCGTACGCCAGCACGCCGCGGACGCGCGCCTTCCATGACGGCCGCGACCCGGCTGGGCTGGCAGCCCTTCTTCCCTCCGCTGGCCGTCACCTTCGCGGCGGATGGTCGCCCGCCGGCCATCGGCGAGCCCATCCCCGAGCCCGCCGGACGCCCCAACCTCCATGGCATGGCGCGCACGACGTGCCGGCTCTGCGGCGAGTGCGACATCGGCTGCAACTACGGGGCCAAGAACACGCTCGACTTCAACTACCTGTCAGAGGCCGCGCACGCCGGCGCCGAGATCCGCGACCGCTGCGAGGTGCGCGAGTTCGAGCATCGTGACGGCGGCGGCTACGTCGTCCGCTACGTCGAGCACGACCTGGCCTGGGAGGGCAGGCCGCACGACACCGGGCGGCTGCCGCTCCAGGAGGTCAGCGCCGACGCGCGTCGTCCTCGCGGCCGGCACGCTCGGCACGACGTACCTGCTGCTGCGCAACCAGCAGCGCCTGGGTGGTCGGCTGGCCGGCCCTGGGCACGCGCTTCTCGGGCAACGGCGACCTGCTGACGCTGGCCCTGCGAGCCGCGGGACCCGTCAGGGCAGGCCGATGCCCATCGAGGGCGGCGTCGGGCCGTCGATCACGGTCGCCGTGCGGTTCGCGGGCGAGCCCGACCCGGACGCCGCTGCGGGCGTCGCCGGGCCGCGGCTTCTACATCGAGGACGCCGGCTATCCGGACCTGCTCAACTGGCTCGTGCACTCGGCCGCGCTGCCGTTCTGGCTCGCCCGCGCAGGCCCACACGTCAAGGCGCCTGCTGCTGCGGCTGCTCGGGCCGCGGCGCGGACACCGACATGAGCGCCGAGCTGTCGCGCCTGCTCGGCGACGCCGAGCTGTCGGCGGGGCTCCTGCCGCTGCTCGGGCATGGGCCGCGAGGTGCCGGTCGGCGTGCTCGGCCTGCGCGACGGCCGGCTCCACGGCAGACTGGTCGATCGACCGCTCGCGCGCCTACTTCGATGCGGTGCGGAGCCGCGCAGAAGGAGCTCGCGCACGAGCTGCGGCGCCGAAGCTCCAGGACAACCCGGTGTGGCACCTCGGCCGCCGGGTCATCACCGTCCACCCGCTGGGTGGCGCGCCGATGGGTCGCTCACGCCGCGGAGGGCGTCGTCGACGCGTGGGGACGGTGTTCGGGCATCCCGGGCTCTACGTCGCGGACGGCTCGGTGATGCCCGGGCACGGTGGGGCCCAACCCGAGCCTCACCATCGCCGCCCTGGCCGAGCGCTTCGCGGACGGCCATCCTCGACGAGCCGCGCGGCGAGCCGCGTCGCGGCGTCGCGCGGGTCGGCCATGACCCGGCGGGCGCCATGACGCGCCGGTCGCTCATCCTCGCCGGCGGCGGCTACAAGGTCGCCTTCCAGGCGGGCGTGCTGCAGGTCTGGCTCGACGAGGCTGGGCCTCGAGTTCGACCACGCCGATGGCGCCAGCGGCGGCAACCTCAACCTGGCCATGTGGTGCCAGGGCATGAGCGGGCAGCCAGATCGCCGACAACTGGCGCGCGCACGCGGCCGGTGCGACGGCATCGGGCTCAACTGGCGCTCCTGGTGGAAGCTCATCTGGGCCGATTCACTGCTCACGCTGGACCGCTTCCGCCGCAACCTCCTGCCGCGCTGGGGCCTCGACTGGCGGCGCATCCGCGCCACCGAGCGCGAGGCCAGCTTCAACCTCTACGACTTCACCGAGCACGAGCTCGTCCCGCTGCCCGCGCTCGCAGATGGACGAGGACCTCCTGATGGCCTCGATCTCCATCCCGATGTGGTTCCCGCCGGTGCGCCGGGACGGCCACGACCTACCTCGACGCCGTGTTCCTCTCCGATGCCAACCTCGAGGAGGCCATCGACCGCGGCGCCGACGAGCTCTGGGTCATCTGGACGGTCAGCGAGCGGAGCGAGTGGTGGGCCGGCTTCGTCGGCATCTACTTCGGCATCATCGAGACCGTCGCCAACGGCAACCTCCGCCGCGTCCTGCGACGCATCGAGCGCAGCAACGCCGCGCTGGCGGCCGGGGGCAGCGGCGAGTTCGGGCGGCACATCGAGGTCAAGCTCATCCGCGGCGGAGGTGCCCATGCACTACCTCGTCGTCCTGTCGGGCGACCGCGTGCGCGAGGCGTCGAACGCGGGCGTCCTGGCCGCCCGCGCGTGGTGCCGCGAGCAGGGCATCCCGCTCCGCGACCCGGAGGCCGTCGCGGCCGCCACGGACACCACCCGTCTGCGCTTCACCGAGGAGATGAAGGGCTTCGTGGCCGCCGGGGAGACGAGACACTGGCAAGGGCCGGGCAGCGGCCGAGGCCCGCGGCGAGCGGCTGATGGTCCACCTCACCATCTCGCTCGACGGCGTCCGCCGCTTCATCGCCGACCCGGAGCGTGAAGGCACGGCGGAGGGCTGGGTCGAGTGGTCGGCCTGGCCAGGGCGTCGGCCGGTCGAACGGGGCACCTTCAACCTCTTCGTCGACGCCGGCGACCCCACGGTCAAGTGGATGCGCTACCGCCTCTTCGTCGCGCGATCCCGACGGGGCGGCCCGCCACGATCAGCGGCTTCAAGCACGTCCGCGACGACCCCGGGTTCGACCTCTGGTCGGATACCTCGACGCTCTTCACGCGCGTCTTCCGCGGCCACGTCACGCTCGCCGAGGAGGACCAGGCCGAGGTCCTGGGCGCCGGCGTCATCAACGTCCACCTGGACGACTTCCTGCGACCAGCTCACGACGTTCGAGGTGGATGCCGCGAGCCGCGCCGAGCAGGCCGAGGTCCTGCTGCCGCGTTCGGGCGCTCCTTCATGGGCAAGCTCTGGGACGTCTACGCGCGGAGGATCCTCGACTATGGCCCCATCTGACGATCTCCGTGCTCCCCGAGACCGGCCCGCCGCTCGGCTCCGGTCATCGGACCAGCTGGCAGGCTGACCCCGAGCTCCCAGTCGCGGGCGCCATCGAGCTCGGGATGAGCGTCGAGCAGCTGTGGTCGGTCTTCTCGCGGGTGCGCTCGTGGCCGGAATGGAACCCCTGCATGTGGACGGCGACCGTCTCCGGAGGTCGGACACTCGCCGAGGGCGGTCCACTGGCCCAGGGGCGCCAGCTCATCTGGGCCTTCAACCCCATCCGGCCGTTCCTCCTCTATCGCCTCCCGGTCGTCGCCCGCCTCGTCGAGGTGGTGGCGCAGCAGCCGCGTCTCCTGGGAGGTCACCGTCATCCCGGGCATGTGGGCGCTGCACACCTACTGGATGGAGCCCGTCGGCGAGCAGCGCTGCCGCTTCGGCTCATGGGAGGTGGCAGAGGGACCGGTCTACCGAGGGCTCCGTCCCTTCTGGCAAGCACATTTCACCTTCGTGCGCGACGCGTCCCTGCAGGGCGCCCGAACGTTGGCCCCCGGCGGCGTCAGCAGCCGAGTGCGTAGCTGACGGCGGCGCAGACCCGCTCCATCGTGTCATCGCTCACCGTCCCGGCGTACGTCGTCAGCGAAGCCTTCGTGATGGTGTGAAGGCCATCGCAGTTGATGACCGATGGCCGGTGGAGACCGGCCTGCTCGTGGTCGAAGTCGACCTCTGCAGCGATGCCGCGGATGGACGATGTGACCTCCGCGACGGTGACGAGCGCGCGCACATCGATGACCTCGGGTCGCGTCAGCACCAGGACGGGCCGGCGCTTGCGCCCGACCTCGGCGTACCAGATCTCGCCGCGGTTCACTCCTCGGTCCAGGCCTCGACACTCGGACCAGAACGGGTCGGGTTGTTCGGGACGACGCTGATAGGCCTCCCGGTCAGCCCGCGCCGTCGCCGCTCGAACCGCCGCCTCCACGCCGTCGCGAGCCGCCGCTGAGACGTTGACCCTGAGGCGACGTGCGCGCCCAGCGAGTGCCGGTCCATGGTGAAGCTGCTGCGGAGATGCCATCGCTGCATGCTAGCACGTAGCAGCACGAATGCTAGCACAACGGTAGCAGCGACTGCGCTGCAGGCATGCGCGTGACCCTCGACGCAGCGCGGGCATCATGTCGTGCATGGGCATCACGGTGCGGGTCTATTCGGTGGGGTCGGACCAGGAGGAGGAACTGTCTCTCGAGGCCGCGGCCGAGCGACTCGATGAGGGCTCCATCCTCTGGGTGGACGCCGACCGCGAAGAGACCTCGCTGGTCGAGATCGAGGAACGGCTCGGCCTGGGTGATGGCATCCGCAGCCTGGTCTCGAGGCCGCGTGAGGGCCTTGCCCTGCGAGGCCACGACATCCGTCTCTCGGTCACGTGCCTGCGCGACACGCCTGGCGACGCAACGGCGGTCAGGCTCGACATCCTGCTCGCTCGGAACGTCGTCGTCTCCATCCACGCCGATCCGGTCCGCGGGCTGACCGACCCCATCGATACGGTCGCGGAGGATCCGCGATTCGGGCGCCTCGACGCGGGTCGTTTCGGCGGGCTGCTGCTCGACGGCATCCTGGACGGATACGACGCGGCCATCGAGGAGCTGGAACGGGACATCGACCGCCTCGACGATCTGGCGCTGCGTAGCGAGCAGCGCGAGGACGTGCTCGGAACGATGGTGGAGCTGCGACGCCGCATCGCCGCGATGCGCCGGTGGCTGGCCCCGAGCCGCGCCGTCTTCGCCGCCCTGACGAGACCCATCGACGATGAGCCATCGCCCATCGGGGCGCCGTCCGTGGAGCTGGTCGCGCATCTCGACCGCACGCTCGACAGCATCGAGCGATGCCGGAATCAGCTCCTCGGCTCGTTCGACATCGTCATGACCCGAACCAACCAGCGCACCAACGACGTGGTGCGCATCCTGACGGTCATCTCGGCCGTGCTCCTGCCGTCGGTCGTCATCGCCGGGATCATGGGCATGAACTTCCAGGCCCGAGCTCTTCGATGAGCCTCGTCTCTTCTACGTCGTCGTCGGCGCCATGATCGCCCTGGCGGTCCTGACACTGGCATTCGCCCGCTGGCGCCGCTGGATCTGACCGACCGAGCGCCCGCTCAGGGCAGGGCGGCGACGGCAGCCTCGGCCAGCTCCGGGCTCCCCGACATGGTCGGTGACGACCCAGACGGTATCGCCGCTCGCCAGGATGTGCTTCTTCACGGTGCCCAGGTCGATCGTCGTGACCTGGCGCCCGCCAAGCTCAGTCTCGCTGCGGCCGACCTCGCCGGCCAGCGGCTCGCCGGACCCGAGCAGGACCTCGGAGCGCAGCCGCTCGACCATCTCTGCCGAAGCCTCGGGCAGCTGGTAGCCCTCGACCTCGACGCTCTGGTCGCTGGACTCGAGCCCCCACCACGCGACGGCCCCGATGATGTCCGTCGGCGAGATGCCCTCGTCGAGGTAGAGGTCCAGCATCCAGTCCTCGAAGGCCGGGCCAAGGCGCTCCGAGAGCGTCGGGAAGAACAGCGGCTCGACCGCCTCGTAGAGGCCCGCGCGGCGGCGGCCGTCCAGCTCGACCGGCATTCGCCTCGAGACCATCTCGTCGGTCGTGACCGCGCTCGGAGTGCCCAGTGGCAGCTGCTCGAGGAGCTCGAGCACAGCGGGCTCATCGGCACCGATGATCCAGGCGGTGTCCCCGTCGATGTACACGGTCCGTGGATAGACGCCGGGGATGGCTTCATCCGTCACCCGAAGCACCCAGCGGCTGCCCAGGGGGCGCAATACGAACCCGGGCTCCTCCACGTCGCTGAGCAGCAGCCGCACGGCCTGCTCCACGAACTCGCCCGCCTCGACGCCGGCGATGCGCAGGCCCACGATGACGGCCTGGTTGCCCTCGGTCGGCTCGGCCAGGGCGGATCGCACGATCAGGTCGTCGATGTCCTTCCCCAGCGACTCGAGGAGTGCCCGGGTCGCATCGGCATAGGCGGCGTCCTCGGGAGCGCCATCACCGGACGCGGCGAGCCATTCGGAGCCGGTATAGGTGCGGACGTCGAGCTCGGCGCCCGCGAGCGTCGTCGGGAAGGCCGGCAGACCGGGCTGTGCCGCCGAGGGAGCAGGGCTCGGGGATGCCTGGGCAAGGGAGACAGCCGGCAGGGCGAAGGCCAGCATGGAGACGAAGGCGGCCGTGAGCCCCAGCGAGGGACCCGAGCGCCGGCGCAGGACGCGGTGCAGGACGCAGATGAGGCAACGACGCGGACCTCCCGTGAGCTCTCAGGCGGGCGTCGGCGAGGTGCCGCGTCGCGTCAGCGAGACACCCTCATCGTGACCTATCGCCAGGGTTGTGTCAGGAGCCGTGCGCCGCGCCCGTCCCCTGACCGTGGCGCCGGCGGAATCCTCCGCGCGTTCGTTCTCGCCGCACCGCGTGTGGAAGGCCCCTGGAGATAGGGCATCCATGCCGGCGCCACGTCGAACCCGCTGCCGGATGGAGCCGCGGCCTCGCCCCGGTCCGCTCCGCGAGCGGCGGCGCGCCCACCTCGCCGGCCTTCGCCGGCCCTCCCCCGTGACCCCTTGCCGCCCCGCTTGTGCTTCCGGTCGGCCTTCTTGCCGCCGTGCTTGGCGACCTTCATCGTGACCATGCCCGACGGCAGGTAGGCGAAGGGGTTGAGTGGGGTGCTGCCCTGCAGGAGCTCGAAGTGGAGGTGCGTCCCAGTGCTGTTCCCGGTGTTGCCCATCCTGCCGATGGCCTCACCCTGGCGTACGAACTGGCCGACGCGCGCGATGCTCCCCGGGATGAGGTGCCCGTAGCGCGTCACGTAACCGTCAGGGTGGCTCACGACCATGATCCACGCTCGGCCACCTTCGTCCCAGGGGTTCCAGCCGGCGTAGGCGACCACCCCGTCGGCGGCCGCATGGATCCTCGAGCCGTATCCGGACACGATGTCCAGGCCATCGTGGAAGTGCCGGCACGAACCACGAGGCGGGTTCAGGTAGAAGCCGGTGCAGCCGTAGGTCTGGGCGATGCGGCCGACGCTCGGCCAGGTGAAACCCGGGCCGCTGACGCTGAGCTGCACGCTCGACTGGATCTCTGCGCGCTGGGCTGCCAGGGAGGTCAGCTGCACGATGTAGGAGCCCAGCCCACCCTCTGCCGATTCGCGGCGCGCCACCGCGCCGCGCAGCGAGCGCTTCAGGCTGTTCAGGCGATGCTGGCGGGCGCTCCGGTAGCGGATGGCGGTGCGGAAGTGCTGGCCGATGGACTGACGACGAGCCTGTGCCTTCCTGAGCTCGGCGCGGACGCTCTGGACACGGTCGGCGAACCCGGGCGGGATCTGCTCGGGAGGTGTCGCGGCATGCATGGCCTCGAGCTCGGCGAGCCGCGCCGCCCGCTGCTGGACCACGGCCGTCGCCAGGCGGTGGGCGCGCTTGTTTCGGGTGATGGCCTGCTTGGCCTCCCGGAGCGCGCGGCTGCTGACCTTCGCCTGGGCCTTGATGGCGGCCACCGCTGCGTCGGCCGAGAGCATGGCTGATTCGAAGTACGACTGACCCCGCCGGCTGGACGAGATCTGGCTGCCCAGCTCAGTGGCGGCTTCGGCGGTGTGCGTCTCGAGGCTGCCGATGACGAGCGCAAGGACACAGAGCGACACCACCGCATGGGTGGTCAGGCGCGACCAGACCCGCTGGCTCCCTCGAGGCACCGATCTCCACTCCCGCTTCGCCGGATCGAGACGACCGTGGCCGTGGGCACGGGCGGCACGCGGGCTCGTCTCTGAAGGCCCCGGCAGCGTAGCCGGGACCATCGGCGTGCGTAGCCTAACCGAACGTCCATCAGTACCAGTACCCAGGAGCTACGCAGCTTTGCGTATCCACGGGCGCTTCATGGCGCCCTGGCGCACCGCTTGCGCGACTCAGTGGAGGAGCCGGGACCCCGCGTCCACGCCGTGCTCGGGGGAGTCCTGCTCGAAATCGTGGCCGATGCGCTCCGCGGTTCGATGGATGGCCTCGTCGATCTCGAGGAACTCGGCCAGGCCTCCGAAGCCGGCATGCCAGTCGAGGAGCTTGTGAAACGCTTCGTGCACGACGGCGTCGCGAAGGCCGGCCAGCTCGAGCTCTGCGCGTGCCGAGGCTTCGAGCTCGCCGCTCTCGAGGGCCATCGAGAGCGCTTCGTCCAGGGCATCACCGCGGTCGAGGCGAGCGACGATCTCGCGGGCCAGCTCGCTCACGGTCTTGGGCATGCGCGCGCTCCCATCTGCTTGCGAGGCACGACCATCGTGCGCTTCCTGACTGCCTGAGGTGACTGCCGAGCCAAGGGTACCCGTCCGGCGAAGCGGCGGAAGGGCTGGCCATCCGCCTCGCTCAGCCGGCCGAGCTATCGGGCGGTCGCGTCTCGATGGTCTGCGGCGATCCGTGCGTCCGCTCCGCGATGGTGAAGCGCCCCTCGTGCTCGGCGTGGGGGTCGGAGATGAGGATGCCGAACGTCTCCATGAGGCGATCCGGCGTCAGGACCTCGGCGCCCGCTCCCAGGGCCACGACACGCCGCGCCAGCAGGAGCACCTGGTGGTACTCGACGGCTTCCCCGATGTCGTGGGTCGCCGTGACGAGGGCTGCTCCGCGCCGCAGCTCGGCTGCGAAGGCGTCGAGGTAGCGCTCGCGCCCGCCTGCATCGAGCCCGGCCGTGGGCTCGTCGAGGACGATGAGGTCGGCCCGGTGGGCCAGCACCTTGGCCAGGTAGACGCGCTGCCGCTGCCCGCCCGAGAGGTCCCGCATGGGCCGCCCGCGGAACGCCGTGACGTCCATCGTCTCCATGGCCCAGTCGACGAGCTCGCGGTCGATGGGGCCCGGTCGTCCGACCAGGCCGAGCGACGGATAGCGCGCCATGCGTACGACATCGACCGCCCGGATGGGCAGCACGGTGCCGGAGACGTGGAACTGCGAGAGATACGCCAGCCGCGCCGGTGCCCGGCCTGGCGTCGTGCCCAGGACAGCTCAGACTGCCCGCGAGGCTGGGCAGCAGGCCCACGAGCGTCCGGATGAGGGTCGACTTGCCCGATCCGTTCGTGCCCACGAGGGCGAGCGACCCGCCGGCCGGCACGGCCAGGTCGATGGCGGGCACGACGACCTCATCGCGATAGCCGATGGCCAAGGCGCTCGCTTCGATGGCGCTCCGGGCGATGGTGCGCGTGGCTCGTCCATCGGTCGTCATCGCGCTCATGCGACCGTCTCCCCGGTCGTCGGGTCGGTCATCTCGCCGTGCGCCCGCGGGGCCCGCAGATTCGTCCAGAGGAGGGCGACGAAGAAGAGCGTCACGGCGACGAGGACGACGGTCGCGCTCGCCGCGACGTCGAGCCAGTAGCTCGCGAGGAGCCCGAGGTAGGTGCTCAGCGAGCCCGCCATGGCCCCGATGACCATCATCGAAGCGATGCGGTTGGCCAGCAGCGCACCGGTGGCGGCAGGCGCCAGGAGCATCCCGAAGACGAGCAGGGTCCCGACGGTCTGGAAGGCGACCACCACGGTGAGCGCCACGAGCAGCATCATCAGCGTGTGGTAGCGGCGCGAGGGAAAGCCCGCCACGTCGGCCTGCTCGGGCTCGAAGCTCAGGAGCAGGAAGGGGCGAGCGGCAACGGCCGCGACCGTGATGACCAGGACGGTGGCGACCGCCATGACCAGGAGCTGCTCGAGGCTGGTGCCCAGGATCTGCCCGAACAGGATGGCCAGCAGGTCCCCCTGGAACGTGCCGGAGGCAGAGACGATGACGACGCCGAGGGCGAGCATGGCCACGAACAGCAGGCCGATGGCGGTGTCCGAGGAGAGGCGCGACCGGCTCGTGACGAGCGTCACGCCACCGATCATGACCACGGCCCCGATGGCGGCCCCGAGCATCCCGGGCAGGCCCAGGAGGATGGCTGCCGCGATGCCCGGCAGGACGCCGTGTGCCAGCGCATCCCCGATGAAGGCCAATCCGCGGAGGACGACGAACGTCCCGATGACGGCACAGGCCACGGCGACGAGCACGCCCGCCGCGAGGGCTCGCAGCATGAACGCGTTGTCGAGGAACGGATCGAGCAGGACTTCCAAGGATTCCCCCGGGCGCGTTATCGAGACAGAATCTCACCACAGTCGCCGGATCCCTGTCATCCGGACGCGGTCATCGCGGCGCGGCGCGCCCCTGCGACCGACGCCTGCCTGCCAGATGTCGGCGTAGGCGCCGCTAGCCACCGTGCCTGCCGCCACCAGGTTGCCTGAGGCACCTGGGCGAGGCAGCGCCACGCTCGGTCCGGCGTTCTCCCCAGCCTCGAGCGGGCGCAGGGTCGTCTTGACGTGGCCTCTTCGGCGCCTTACGTCACCGAGACGGACATCTGTCCTGAAACCGCCGGGGAGGCCGAGGCCGCTGACGATCTTCGGAGGGTCGGGCGCTTTCGTCGTCTACACTGGTCCTCTCCCCGACTGACCCACGCCTGGCGTCACCAGCCTGGCGTCTCGCCACCGATGGATCACCCTTGAACGACCGACGCATCGCATCGACCGGCCTCGTGATGGTCGCGCTCGTCCTCGTCACCGCCTGCGCCCAGGACGAGGCGGCCTCGTCGCCTGCCTCGGCGTCCCTTGCCTCGACCCCGGTGCCAGCCGAGACCACCACGCCCGCCTCTCCGGCGGCTCAGGTGTTACCTGCATCGCCCGCGGCGCCTGCCGTGGCGGCTTCGCCCTCAGCGCCCGCCGTGACCTCTTCGCCTGTGGCGCCTGCGACCACGGCGGCCGCCCTGTCCGGTGGCCTGACCGGGTCGCTCGAGGGTCCCGTGACGGAGCCGCGCCCTGCGCCGCCGCTGGCGGACCTCGTCAACGCGGACGGCTCCGCGTTCGACCTGGCCGCGTATGCGGGCACCCCGACACTGCTGTTCTTCGGCTACACCCACTGCCCGGATGTCTGCCCCGCGACCATCGGTGAGATCTTCGGCGTCTTCGAGGCCGCGCCACAGACGAAGGCCGTCTTCGTTTCGGTGGACCCCGAGCGGGACACGCCGGAGTGGCTTGCGAAGTGGACGGAGTACCTGCCTGAGAGCTTCGATGCCGTGACCGGCAGTCCCGGCGCCATCCGGCGCGCAGCGGACGGGTACGGCGTGCGCTATGCCCGGGTCGAGACCACGTCGACGGCGGGGTACACGATGTCCCACACGGCTGACCTGTTCCTCATCGACGGCGAGGGCCGACTCGTGCGCAGCTTCCCATTCGCTACCCCGGCCGCCGACATCGCGGCCGCCATCGCCGGGCTCCCGGCAGCTTGAGGAGGAAGGTCCAGTGATCCCATCCCGGCGACTGCTGCTCGTGTCGCTGTCCGCCCTCGTCAGCGTCACGCTGGCCGGCGGAGCGGCCCTCGCCCAGGACGACGAAGGCGCATCGATCGCGCCCATGGCCTCGATGGCACCGATCGAGTCCATGGCACCGATGGCATCCGTTGCGCCGATGGAGTCGATGGCACCAGGGCTGTCCGTCCACGACCCCTGGGCACGCGAATCGATGATGGCCGAGCTGGCCGGGGCTGCGTTCATGGTCATCCACAACTCCACGGGCTTCGACGACGCACTCGTAGGCGCGTCGAGCTCCGCGGCTGCAGTCGTGGAGATCCACGAGACGACGATGGCGGAGGACGGCACGATGGGCATGGCGCCGGTGGCGGAGGTGCCCATCCCGGCCGGCGGTGACGCCGTCCTCGAGCCCGGCGGCTACCACGTCATGCTCATCGACCTCGTCGCGCCGCTCGAGGTGGGGCAGGCCATCGAGGTCGAGCTCGAGTTCCAGTCGGCCGCGCCCCTGACGGTGACGGTCCCCGTGCAGGCCATGGGCCCCATGGGAGCCATGGACGATGACGAAGCCGGGGATGACGACGGGGCCGATGATGAGACGAGACGATGATGACTACTAGTCCTCGACTGTCAGGCGCGCCGGGACGACCGGTCGCTCGACTGGGCTCAGCGGTCGCGACCCTGGCGCTCACCCTGTCGCTCGTCGTGGCGGCTGGCGGTACGGCTGCCGCCCAGGAGACCGGCGGAGCCAGAGCTGACGTGGGCGCCCCTCGTGACGTTGCCGCCCATCGCTGAGCCGCCGTTCATGACGCCGGTCGGGACTGCGGACGGCTTCAGGCTGGGTGCGGCGGACGCACCCGTGGCCATCGAGGTCTGGGAGGACTTCCAGTGTCCGTTCTGCCAGCGCTTCAGCCTTCGAGATCAAGCCCGAGCTCGTGGCCCGGTACGTGGACACGGGCCAGGCCAGCCTCACCTTCCGCCAGCTGCCCTTCCTGGGGGACGAATCGCACTGGGCGGCCGTGGCGGCGAGCCTCGCCGCGGAGCAGGATCGCTTCTGGCCGTTCCACGACTACCTGTTCGCGAACCTGCTCGGTGAGAACGTCGGCAGCTACGGCCTCGAGCGCCTGCTGGCGATGGGCGAGGCGGCCGGTCTTGACATGGAGGCCTTCAAGGCGGGCCTGGTGCTCGACCAGGCACGCGCGCGGTTCACCGAGATCGAGAGCCGAGGCCCGCCGCGACGCGAGCGCCCTCGGCATCTCCGCCACGCCGACCGTGACCGTGGACGGGGTGCCGCTCCAGTCACCGGACTTCGAGACGGTCTCGGCAGCCGTCGAGGCAGCCCTCGCGAACACCGCGGCCTCCCTGTCCCCGAGCACCGCGGTTCCGACCGACGAGGCGGCCGGCGCTGACGAGTGACATCCCTCGCGGAGCGGGGCTGTCGACGGCTCCACGCATAGTCACCTTGCGTCGCCAAGCGCAGGCGCTACGATGCCAGCACTTGGGGCTCGCACGGGAGGACCACGCTTGACCGCCACGCCACCGCCCGCCGACGACGCACGATCGGCCCTGGGGTTGCCGCCAGTCCAGGCTCCGTGGCCGGGTCAGCAGCCGCCTGCACCCGCGCCGCAGGCCCCGGCGCCGCCATCGTCCGCAACACAATCGGCCAGATCGAGCACCCAGGCCAACGTCGACCGAGCGACCGCCATCACCGAGGACCTCATCGACCGCGGTGCCCCCTGGAGCGCCCGGACGACCTGGACCATCGTCCTCGCCGAGGCCATCGTGGTCGGCGTCCTGGGGCTCATCTTCCTGTTCAAGCCCCTGGGCGGATCGAGCACGACGCTCCAGCTCGTGGGCATCGTCCTGCTCATCGGTGCGCTCATCTCCGCCTTCCAGCTGTGGCGCCACATGGTCCGCCCGGACCTCGAGACGCTGGCCGCCTTCCGAGCCGGGTCGGGCATCACGGTCGGGCTGGTCGTCATCGTCGCGACCTTCCTTACGGCCGTCACCGACGCGGTCTCGGCGGCCCTCGCGGTGGTGGTCGGGATCGGCTTCATCGTCTTCGGCCTCACGGGCGTGGCCACGAGCTTCGTCCGCCGCCAGGGCGCTGCACCGCTGCCCGCGATCGCCCTGGTCATCAACGCCGGCCTCGCCCTGGCAGGAGTGGTGCTGATGCTCGCCGGGGCAGCCGGGCCGGGCGCGGTGAGCGGCATCTTCAACCTGCTGGGCATCCTCCTCATCGTGGCCGGGCTCGGCCTGGGCGGCTACAGCTACCTCCTCCGCCAACAGGAGATGTCGGGCGTCCGTCGCTGACTGACATGCTGGGCTGAGCGCCGCTCGCCTGGGCGCCAGGCTCTGGAGTAGGGATCCAGGCGCAGGGGCTCAGGCGCGCGGGCCCGGGACGTGGCCTTCCGGCGTGCGCCGCAGCAGGCCGCGCCGGTCAAGCTCTTCCAGCAGCGCCATGACGTACTTGCGGCTGGTGCCCGTGGCATCCCGGAGCGCCGCCGGAGTCAGTGGCGCAACCGTCGCAAGCCCGAGTGCCTGATCGCTGAGGCGTTCGAACGCGGTAGCCGACCAGGCCAGGTCACCGCCGACGACGACGATGCGACCGCTGCGTTCGAGCTCGCGGACGGCGTCCGGAGGACAGGAGGCCGCCGCTGCGGCGCTGCCCAGGGCAGGCGGGGCTGGGTCATCGAGCGCCTGCAACAGTCGTCTCATGGCCTCCTCGCGAGCGGGATCGGGAGGCAGGGCGCCACGTCCCGGCAGGTGGACGGTCTCGCCGCTCCGCTCCAGCCGCCCGTCCGTGAGCATGCCGGCCAGCAGCGTGGTGGCTGCCTCGTCCGCCGCCGGCCGGTCGATGGACACCGACCGCCGGATGAGCGTGCTTCCGGTGCCGCGGGCGGCGCTGAGGGGCAGGCCCGCCGTTCCGGGACGCTCCCGGCCTCCAGCCTCGACGGCCGCCAGGATCGCGGCGGCGGCATCCCTCTGGACGTCCGCGGCCAGCTGGGCCCCAGCAGGTCGAGATCAGGTACCCGTGGAGCTCGATGAGAGCGGCCAGGATGGCATCTCGATCGCCCTCCTCCACGGCCGCCACGAGGCGGGTGAGGCAAAGCGCGGACTGGCGCCGCCGCGATCGCCCGCGCGCGCGGATCGGGGTCCAGGACGATCCCGCCGGCCAGCAGCGCGGCGGGTCGTGGCCGACGCAGGACGAAGCGCTCGCCGATGGCCGTGGCGACCGGCCGATCGAGACGAAGGAGCGCCAGAGCTCGGCCGTCGGGAAGCGTCACCGCATCCCGCCCGCTCCGTCCCAGGATGGCGCCAGCCTGATCGGTGCCGATGTGGATCCGAGTCGTCGAACCATCCGGAGGAGGCCAGGCATCGTCGGGACGCCGGCCCGGCAGCGCTGCCGGCGCGTCGAGCACGACCAGGAGGCGGTCGCTGCCGACGACCGCGAGCGGGTCGTGCGCCCCATCGGCGCTGGTCACCACGAGGCCGCGTCGCAGGGACCGCTGTGCGATGCCTGCCAGGTTCAAGGCGACGCGGCCCCCGGCTGGGCTCTCCATCACCTCGACGTCGTGGACCTCGATGCCGCGCACGCGCGCACCCAGGTCGCCGGGCTCGATCCGGACACTCTGGCCCGCCACGAGTGGCGTGCCGCGGGCGCTGCCCGTGACGACGACCCCGCGACCCCGAACGGAGAAGACGCGGTCGATGGCCACCCAGGCGCGCTCCGGCCGAGACCGGCGCGAGCCGTCGCGCTCGACGTCATCGCGCAGAGCCGCCAGCGCCGTGCGAAGGGCTTCGAGCCCGGCGCCGCTGTTGGCCGAGACGGGCACGACCGGTGCTCCAGCCAGGGACGTGGCGGAGAGCAGGTCGGCCACGGCCGAGGCGACCTCCGCGCGCCTGGTCTCCGTCACGAGGTCGACCTTCGTGATGGCCACCAGACCGCGCATGATGCCCATGGCGTGGAGGAGACCGAGGTGCTCGAAGGTCTGCGCCATCGGGCCATCGTCGGCAGCGACGACAAGGAGGGCGGCGTCGATCTCGCCGACCCCGACGAGCATGTTGCCCACCAGCCGGTCGTGGCCCGGCACGTCCACGTAGTCGATCTCCGGGCCTCCATCGGGCGACCCGTGGGCATAGCCGACGTCGATGGTGAGGCCGCGACGGCGTTCCTCGGGCAGGCGGTCGGCGTCGATGCCGGTCAGGGCCCGCAGCAGCGTCGTCTTGCCATGGTCGATGTGGCCGGCCGTCCCGATGACGACGGTCACGTCCTCTTCGACCCGAGGACCCTCAGGATGGCGCCCGCGAGTGCCTCATCGGCACCCGGGTCGACGGTGCGCAGGTCCACCAGCACGGCGCCGTCCTCGATCCGGGCCACCACGCACGGGTCCCCGGTGCGCAGCGCCCTGGCGAGCCCCGGTGCGCGGCCGAGCCCGAGCCGGAGCGCCACCGAAGGCAGGGTCTGGCCCGGCAATGCACCGCCGCCCACCGCCGACCGAGCCTCGACGACCTCGACGCCGGCCGCGCCCAGCGCGTCCAAGCCATTCACGAGCCGCTCCGCGCGCGCTCGGAGGCTGCCCACGTCGACGCCGATGGACTGCCAGACGGGGATGTCGGTGACCGCCCGCCCGGCGCGGTAGATGGCCAGCGTGGCCGCCATCGCGGCCAGCGTGGCCTTGTCGGGGCGCGTGGCGCGTGCCAGCGGGTCGCGGCGCATCCGTGTCACGAGGTCGGCGCGGCCGACGATGAGCCCCGCCTGCGGACCGCCCACGAGCTTGTCTCCCGAGAAGGTCACGATGTCGGCTCCTGCGGCCAGGCGCTCCTGCGGCGTGGGCTCGTGCTCGAGGCCGAAGCGAGTGGTATCCAGGAGTGCCCCGGAGCCGAGGTCCTCGATGAGCGCCACGCCGTGGCGGTGGGCCAGGGCGGCGAGCTCGGCCGGGTCGGGCAATTCGACGAAGCCTTCCTGGCGGAAGTTCGAGTGGTGGACCCGAAGGACGAGGGCGGCCCGACCTTCGACCAGGGGCGCTTCGTAGTCGGAGGCGCGCGTCCGATTCGTCGTCCCGACCTCGACGAGGCGTGCCCCGGCCCGACGGATGATCTCCGGGATGCGGACGCCGCCGCCGATCTCGACGAGCTCGCCGCGCGAGACGACGACGCCTTTCCGCCCGGCGAGGCCGACGGAGAGCGCGAGCGCAGCGGCGTTGTTGTTGGTGACGAGCGCATCCTCGGCACCGGTGAGCGCGACGAGGTGCTCCTCCGCCGTCGGGTAGCGACGACCACGGCGGCCGGTCGCGCGGTCGAGCTCGAGAAGGACTGTCCCGGCGGCCGCCCGCGACGCTGCCTCGACCGCGGCCCGCGGCCACGCCGCACGACCCAGGTTGGTGTGGACGATGACGCCGCTGGCGTTGATGACCGCGACCAGGCCCGCGCCGTCTGCACTCGCGAAGCCCGCCAGTCGCTCGACGACATCGTCGGCCAGATCCGCGGGCGACTGTGCCGCCTCACCGGCCCGGAGGCGCCGGCGCTCCTCGGTCACGACATCGCGCGCACAGGCCAGCAGCGCATCTGCATCGACCGCCGCGTCCACGCGGCGACGGACGAGGGTCAGGACCGAATCGACGCTCGGTGGTCGTGCCTGCTGGGGAGCCATCTCGGCCGATCGTAGCGCTGGACGGTCGGCCGGCGGCGGCCCATGATGACCCGAGCTGGAAGGCTGGCTGCGACAGGCCTACGCTCGGGCGTAGGGCAGCCGCGCTCGGGCGAGAAGGGCGATCAGCTGCTTGAGGGGCCTGCGAGCTGACGCGCCAGCCAACCTCGCGCACGACCCACAGCGGATGGAGCTCGCCCTCTCGAGCGACGCTCCATCCTGTGCCTGAGCCAGATCGGTGTGGCGTCCTTGCCGAGCGGACGCGTGCGGTCGTCGAGCAGGCCACCGTCCATGATCGGCACGCGCTGGAACCGCGGTGGGGCCGGGGTGTTCTGTGCCACTGCCATCTCCCTTCGCCAAGCGCACCTGACTGGGGTCTGACCGGGCACGGGGCAGACGCCGCTCACCCGAGCGGTCGGCACAGGATACAGGCACGCGCAAGCCCCTTTCCCGGCCGTTCGACCGTGCCATCCACGCTGCGTGGCGGGAGTGCATGGGAGTCGAACCCACCGTGCCGTACCGAGTACGCCACCACTGGTGTTGAAGACCAGGGGACCCACCGGGGCCCCTCCACTCCCCGACGTCCATGGTAGGGGCAGTCGTGGTCCAGTACGCTGTGCTCCCCACGCGGAGGAGGTCAGGACGTTGCGCTGCGGGAACTGCGGCACCCAGAACGATGCGGGCCGGCGCTTCTGCGTGGAGTGCGGGACACGTCTCGCCCCTGGCTGTCCACAGTGCGGCGCGCAGAATCCCCCGGCTGCGAAGTTCTGCGGGGAGTGCGGTACGCCCCTGGCAGGGTCCGGCCAGGCCGCCGCCCCGGCCACCAGTGGGACACCCGGACCTCCTGAACGGCTCGGCCTCGCCGCGCCGCCGACGGCGGAGCGAAGGCTGGTCACGATCCTCTTCGCCGACCTCGTGGGCTTCACCCCGTTCTCCGAGGCGCGCGATCCCGAGGAGGTCCGCGAGACCCTGACACGCTACTTCGACTTGGCGCGCGACGTGGTCGAGGTCTACGGAGGCAGTGTCGAGAAGTTCATCGGGGACGCGGTGATGGCGGTCTGGGGCACGCCGGTCACCCACGAGGACGACGCCGAGCGCGCCGTGCGCGCCGCGCTCGACCTGCTCGACGCAGTGCGCGGCATGGGCGAGGGCCTGCAGGCCCGCGCCGGCGTGCTGACCGGCGATGCCGCGGTCACGCTCGGAGCCAGCGGCCAGGGCATGGTGGCCGGCGACCTCGTCAACACGGCGGCACGTGTGCAGGGCGTCGCGGAGCCGGGCACCGTGCTGGTCGGGGAGGCGACCATGCGCAGCGCCTCGGGGGCGGTGGCCTTCGAGGCGGCCGGCGATCGCGACCTGAAGGGCAAGGCCTCGCCCGTCCCGGTCTGGCGCGCTCTGCGCGTCGTCGCGGAGCGCGGAGGCCGCGGCCGCAGCGACGGGCTCGAGGCACCGTTCGTGGGACGGGACATCGAGTTCCGTCTGCTCAAGGAGCTCTTCCACGCCTCCGGCCGCGAGAAGCGCGTGCGACTCATCTCCATCACTGGGCAGGCCGGCATCGGCAAGAGCCGCCTCGCCTGGGAGCTGGAGAAGTACCTCGATGGCGTCGTCGAGACCGTCTGGTGGCACCACGGCCGCTCGCCGGCCTACGGCAGCGGCATCACCTTCTGGGCCCTGGGCGAGATGGTGCGCTGGCGCTGCGGTCTCGCCGAGAGTGATGACGAGCCCACCACCCGAGCGCGAGTCGGCGAGACCGTGATCCGCTTCGTCCCCGAGGGCTCCGAGCGAGCCTGGATCGAGTCAGCGTTGCTGACGCTCCTCGGCGTGGGAGATGCCGCCGCCACCCCGGAGCAGCTCTTCCCGGCCTGGCGATCGTTCTTCGAGCACATCGCCCGGCAGGGCGCGACGATCCTCGTCTTCGAAGACCTCCAATGGGCGGATCCCGGCCTCCTCGCCTTTCTCGACCATCTCATGGGCTGGAGCCACGACCTGCCCATCTGCATCGTGACCCTGGCCCGACCGGAGCTCCTCGAGGTCCACCCCGGCTGGGGCGCCTCCGTGCGCGGCTTCACCAGCATGTCCCTCGAGCCGCTCGACCGGGAGAGCATGGTGAGTCTGCTGGCGGGCCTCGTGCCCGGCCTGCCGCGGGCCACCACCGACCGCATCATCGAGCGCGCCGACGGCATCCCGCTCTACGCCGTCGAGACCGTGCGCATGCTCGTCGCCGACGGCCGCCTCGTGCTCGAGGACGGCGTCTACCACCCCACCGCAGACCTGTCGGCGCTGGAGGCGCCGGAGAGCCTCCGCTCCCTCGTCGGCTCCCGCCTGGATGCCCTCGACCCACCGGACCGCCAGCTGCTCCAGAGCGCGGCCGTGCTGGGGCACAGCTTCGCCACCGAGGGTCTCGTCGCGGTCACCGGCAGCAGCGCCGAAGAGCTCGAGTCGCGTCTCTGAGGGCCCTCATCCGGCGCGAGATGCTCACGCACCGTGCAGACCCACGCTCACCGGAGCGCGGCCAGTACGCCTTCGCGCAGGAGATCCTCCGCGAGGTCGCCTACGAGACGCTGGCCCGCGACGACCGACGGACGCTGCACCTCGCCGCCGCTCGCTACTTCGAGAGCCTTGACACGGACGAGCTGGCCGGCGCGCTCGCCGCCCAGTACCAGGCCGCGCATCGCAACTCGCGACCGGGGCCCGAGACCGACGCCCTCGCGATCCAGGCCCGGCTGGCCCTCAAGGCGGCCGCGGACCGGGCCATGAACCTGGGCTCCACCGAACAGGCAAAACGGCTCTTCGAAGATGCCTGCGGACTGGCGACGGACCCGGGCGAGCAGGCCGATCTCCTGGAGTCGGCCGGCAAGGCTGCCTCGATGGCTGGCAGCACCGACGCGCTGGACCTGCTCGATCGCGCCATCTCCATCTACGAGGCAGCGGGTCGTCGCAGCGACGCGGCGCGCGCGACGGCGAGCCAGCTGAGTACGCTGCTCCATGAGGGCTGGCAGCTCGAGGCGGCCGTGGCCAAGGCGCATACGGCAGCCGATCAGTTCGCGGATCTGGGTCTCGACGAGGGCCTCGTGAAGATCCTCGCGCAGCTGGCTCGCATCGAGATGCTGCGCCAGGTGGACCTGCCACTCGCCATCGCCACGGCTGACCGCGCGTTGGCGATGGCCGAGCAGCTCGACCTCGTCCCGGTCGTGGCAGACCTCCTCGTCACCCGAGGGACCGCTCTGAGCAGCCTCGGCCGGGCCCTCGAGGGACTCGGGACGATCGAGGCCGGACGACGACTGGCGGCTGCTGAGGGCCTGCTCGACGTCGAGCATCGAGCGCTGCTCAACATGTCCGGGTCGCTCGCCGACCGCGATCCACGTGCCTTCCTGGAAGCCTCTCGCGCGTCGCTCGACCTGGCTCGTCGAGAGGGCTCCAGACCCGCTGCGGCCCTGGCCGCCAGCAACGTGGCGGAGGCGGCGCGCACCACCGGCGATTGGGACCTGGCTCTCGCCGAGCTGCGTCGGAGGTCGAGGTCGGCGCCGGCGACGAGCTCAGGATGGTCGAGGAGGGTCTGGTGCTGCTCGAGACCGAGCGCGGGGAGGATCGCTCCGCGGCAGCGGCAGCCCTGATCGCGAACGCTGAATCGCGTGTCGCTCTCGGCGAGCCCGTTTGGCAGACGAGGCTTGACGTCTTTCGCGCCAACCTGGCACTCCCTGCCGGCAGGTACCGAGAGGCCGCCGTCGGGTTCCTGTCGGCCGGCCGTCGGGATGCCTTCAATGCCACCAACCTCTTCGCCTCGGCGTCCCTGGCCTCGATGCTCGGCCGGGACGCCGCCGGGACGGAAGCGGCGCTCGCCGGCTCGAGGCGACGGGTTCGCATGGCAGGATCGTGAAGCTCGATCGAAAGCGGGCACGCGCGGCACTCGCCGCCCTCGGCGGTCACCAGTCGGAGGCCTTGAACGGCTTTCGCGAGGTCCTCGAAGATCTGCACAGGCTGGACATCGCGCTTCCGATCGCCATGACGGGACTGGTGATGTGCACGCTCCTCGACCCGTCCGACCGCGGAGGTGGTGGCCGCGGCCGACGAGGCTCGCACCATCTTCAAGCGGCTGGGTGCTCGGGCCTGGCTCGATCGCCTCGACGAGGCCCTGGGACGCGGACCGGGGGAGCCGCGCACAGCGTCCACCTCGCAGGCGCCATCCGCTGTCGTCCCGAGCGCGGCCTCCGCCTCCTGACGCGAACGATGCCGTCGCTGCGGCTGACCGACCTGACCGCCTGCGGTGGCTGCGCCGCGAAGCTCGGTGCCGACGTGCTCGCGGAAGCCCTCGCGGGCCTGGGCGCCGGCGCAGTCGACCCGGGGCTCCTCGTCGGCCTCGATCATCCCGATGACGCCGCCGTGTACCGCCTGACTGACGACCTGGCGGTCATCGGGACGCTCGACTTCTTCCCGCCGCTGGTCGATGACCCGCGCACGTTCGGCGAGATCGCGGCCGCCAACGCGCTCTCCGACGTCTTCGCCATGGGCGGCCGCGTGCTCTTCGCGATGGCCATCGCAGCACTCCCTGAGGACCTGCCGCGCGACGCCATGGCGGCCATCTTCGAGGGCGCCGCGACCAAGGTCCGGGAGGCAGGCGGCACCCTCGCCGGAGGGCACACCATCCGTGACACGGAGCCCAAGTACGGCCTCGCCGTGGTGGGCGTCGCGCACCCGGACCGGCTCTTCCGAAAGGGCGGCGCCCGGGAGGGGGACGTGCTCCTCCTCACGAAGCCCCTTGGGACCGGGCTCGCTCATCAGCGGCCAGCGCCAGGGCCGGACCGCTGCGGCACACCTGGAGGCGGCCATCGAGCAGATGCGGCGCCTGAACCGCACGGCGGCCGAGGTCCTCGCCGAGCCATCGGGTGCATGGCGCGACCGACGTCACGGGCTTCGGCCTCCTCGGTCACGGCCTCGAGATGGCGCGGGCATCCGGGGTCCGCCTCGTCTTCGATGCGGCGGCGCTGCCCGCGCTCGATGGCGCGCTCGAGCTCGCACGCGCCGGCCTGGAGACCGGCGGCGCCACGGCACAACCGCCGCTTCGTCGCCGACCGAGCTGTCGATCGCCGATGGGGTCGCGGCCGAGCTCGTCACCCTGGCGCACGACCCGCAGACGAGCGGTGGCCTGCTTGCGGCCGTGCCGCGTGAGACGGCGCCCGACGTCCTCGCGGACCTCCGCGCCGTGCGGCGATGAGGCCTGGATCATCGGTGAGGTCGTCAGCGGTTCGGGCATCGCCCTCGCCTGACGCCGCCGGGTAGACTCGCGGACAGGGCAGGCGGGACCCGGCGTTCGTCCGGGGACGCCACCGCAGGAGGTTCACGCCAGCGTGAAGCCATACCGCCGGCTGACCCAGCCCCTCGTGCGCGACACGCGGGGCGGAGCGCTTCGGACCGCGACCTGGGACGAGGCGCTCGACCGGACCGTCGCCGGCTTCCGTGCCGCAGCCGCGGCGCACGGAGCCGACACGTTCGGGATCTTCAGCTGCAGCAAGGCGACCAACGAGGTCAACTTCGCGGCCCAGAAGTTCGCCCGCACGGTCCTGGGCAGCAACTACATCGACAGCTGCAACCGCACCTGACACGCCCCGAGTGTCGCCGGTCTGGCGACCGTGTTCGGTGCCGGTGGGGGGACCAGCTCATATCGTGAGGTCGAGGAGACGGACCTCGTGCTCCTCTGGGGCAGCAACGCCCGGGAGACGCATCCGATCTTCTTCCATCACCTCCTGCGCGGCGTCCGGAACGGCGCCCGCGTCATCGTCGTCGACCCGCGACGCACCAGCTCGGCCGAGTGGGCCGACCTCTGGCTCGGGCCTCGACGTGGGCTCGGACATCGCGCTGGCCAACGCCGTCGGCCGCGAGATCATCCACGCCGGCCTGGCGAACGAGGCCTTCATCGAGCGCGCCACGAGCGGCTTCGAGGCCTACCGCGAGGCCGTCGAGCCCTGCACGCTCGAGTGGGCCGAGCGGGAGACCGGCGTCCCGGCCGAGGCCATCCGCGAGCTGGCCCACGCCTACGCCACGGCCGACCGGGCCATCCTCTGCTGGACCCTCGGCATCACCGAGCACCACAACGCGGTCGACAACGTCCTGGCGCTCATCTCCCTGGCCCTCCTGACCGGGCACGTCGGCCGCTACGGCAGCGGGCTCAACCCGCTGCGCGGCCAGAACAACGTCCAGGGCGGCGGCGACATGGGCGCCCTGCCCGACCGGCTGCCGGGCTTCCAGCACGTCGAGAACGACGAGCTGCGGCGGCGCTTCGAGGCGGCCTGGGGCGTGGCCATCCCGCCCCACCGCGGCCGCCACCTCTCGCGAGATGTTCGACGCCATGGAGCGCGACGAGCTCCAGGCGCTCTACGTCATCGGCGAGAACCCGGTCCAGTCGGAGGCCGACCAGGCCCGCGCTCGGCACCTGCTCGAGAGCCGCGAGCTCCTCGTCGTCCAGGACCTCTTCCTGACGAAGACGGCCGAGCTGGCCGACGTGGTGCTGCCGGCGGCCGCGGCCTGGGCCGAGTCCGAGGGCACGGTCACCAACTCCGAGCGGCGCGTGCAGCGGGTGCGCAAGGCGCTGGAGCCGCCCGGCGAGGCCCGCGACGACCTCTGGATCATCTTCGAGCTGGCGCGCCGCATGGGCCACGACTGGGGGCCGCCGGACGCCGAGGCCGTCTGGGACGAGCTGCGCTCGCTCTCGCCGGTCCACGCCGGCATGAGCTACGCGCGGCTCGAGGCCCTGGGCGGCCTCCAGTGGCCCTGCTACGACGAGTCGCATCCGGGCGAGCTCTTCCTCCACTCGCGGCTCTGGGAGGACCCGGTGCCCGGGCAGCGCGCGCCCTTCGTGCCGGTCGTCCACGACCCGCCGGTGGACCGCCTGGACGACGACTACCCCATCCGGCTGACGACCGGCCGGCGCCTCGACTCCTACAACACCGGCGTCCAGACGGCCGGCTATCGCTCGCCGCTGCGCCGCGGCGAGAGCGCTCGACATGAGCCCGGAGGACATCGAGCGCCTCGGGGCTCGCGGACGGGGAGCGGTCGTGCGCGTCGTGTCGCGGCGCGGCTCGGTGGAGGTGCCGGTCCGCATCGACCCCGGGCTGCGGCCGGGCTCGACCTTCATGACCCTCCACTTCCAGGACGACGTGGCCACGAACCTGCTGACCATCGACGCCACCGACCCCAAGTCCGGCACGGCCGAGTTCAAGGCCACGGCCATCCGCGTCGAGCGGCTCGGCCTGACGCGCTCGCCGAGCGAGCGCCGCAGCGAGCGGCTGCGACGACCATGGTCAGGAGGGTCGCCACCAGCCTCGTTGGCGACCGCCGGCGCGCGCTTGACAAGCGCGCCGGGCGGGCCACGATATCGCGAAGCAGCGGACGACCCCGCCGAGCGCTGCAGCCCATGGCAAGCCGGAGGACGCCCCATGCCGCACTACATGTTCAAGGCCTCGTACACCAGGGAGGGCCTGCAGGGCATCCTCAAGGAGGGCGCTGCCTCGCGGCTCGACGTCGTGCGCAAGCTGGCCGAGAGCCTCGGCGGCACGATGGAGGTGACCTACTGGGCCTTCGGCGAGGATGACTTCATCACCATCATGGAGCTGCCCGACAACGCGGCCGCTGCTGCGGCGGCCTCCACGGTCACGGCGTCCGGCGCCGCCTCGATCACCACGACCGTGCTGCTCACGGCCGCGGATGTCGATGCGGCGCGCGGTCGGACGGTGCAGTACCGCACGCCCGGCGCGTAGGGACGCTGACCGACCGGCTTGGACCTGCACATCGTCGGGCCGCTCGCCTCCCCTGCCGAGCGGGCGGCCATCGATGCCGTCCTCGATCCGGAGATCGGCCCTCCAGGCGCCTGGACCGGCGGACGGCGAGACGCCGGGCCTGAGGCCCACGCCACGCGGGGCGGGGCTCGGGCTCGCTCCCGCCGGGACCTCCTGCTGCCGGCCCTGCACGCGCTCCAGGCGCAGGCCGGCTGGATCAGCCAGCCCGGCCTGAACCACATCTGCCGGCGCCTGTCGGTGCCACCCGCGGAGGCCTACGGCGTGGCCGCCTTCTACGCGCTCTTCTCGACGCGGCCACGTCCGCCGGCCGTGGCGCACGTCTGCGACGACATCGCCTGCCGCCTCGCCGGCGCGGAGGAGCTCTGCGGCCGCCTCGAGCGTGACGTCGGGCCCGAGGGTGAGGCCTGGTCGAGGAGCCCATGCCTGGGACGCTGTGAGGCAGCGCCCGCGGCCCTCGTGACCTTCGCGGCGGGCACCGAGCGCGCGGTGAGCCTGGCGCCAGCCGACGAGGCAAGCATCCGGAGCTCCCTGACGGGACGGCTGGACACCGGCGCCGGCAGGGGCTCGACGCCTGGCCCCCGTGCCCCAGTCCGGCCAGGCCGAGCTTCGGCTCCTCGCGAGGGTCGGCATCGTGGATCCCGGGTCGCTCGACGACTACCAGGTACACGGCGGCTATCGGGCCCTGCCGCGGACGCTCGCCATCGGGCGCGAGGCAGCCATCGCCGAGGTCACGGCCGCGGGCCTCCTCGGGCGCGGCGGAGCGGCCTTCCCCACGGGCCGCAAGTGGACCGCCGTGGCTGCCCAGCCCGCGCAGCCCCACTACGTCGTCTGCAACGCCGACGAATCGGAGCCCGGCACCTTCAAGGACCGGGTCCTCCTCGAGGGAGACCCGTTCGCGGTCGTGGAGGCCATGACCATCGAGGCCTTCGCCGTCGGCGCCGCGCAGGGCTACCTCTACGTTCGCGGCGAGTATCCCGAGGCGGAGGCTTCCGTGTCCCGCGCCATCGCAGCTGCGCGCGCGGCGGGCCTGCTCGGTCCGGACATCCTGGGCTCCGGCCTGGTCTTCGACATCGAGCTGCGGCGCGGCGCCGGGGCCTACATCTGCGGCGAGGAGACGGCCCTCTTCGCCTCGATCGAGGGTCACCGCGGCGAGCCCCGCAACAAGCCGCCCTATCCCGTTCAGTCGGGCCTCTTCGGCAAGCCGACCGCGGTCAACAACGTCGAGACGCTCGCCAACGTGCTGCTCATCCTGGGCGAAGAGGGCGGGGCAGCGGCCTACCGCGCCATCGGCACGGCCGAGTCGAGCGGCCCCAAGCTGTTCTGCCTGTCCGGGCACGTGGCGCGACCGGGCGTCTACGAGGTGCCCTTCGGGACCACGTTGCGCGAGCTCATCGACCTGGCCGGCGGCGTGCCCGGCGACCGAGCCATCCGGGCCGTGCTGCTCGGCGGTGTGGCCGGCACGTTCGTCGGGCCGGAGGCGCTCGAGACGCCGCTCACCTTCGAGGGCACGCGTGCCATCGGCGCCTCCCTGGGCTCGGGCGTCGTCATGGTCTTCGACGAGACGGTCGACCTGCTCGGCACGCTGCGCCGCATCGCCACCTTCTTCCGTGACGAGTCGTGCGGCCAGTGCGTGCCCTGCCGGATCGGCACCCAGCGCCAGATGGAGGTCCTCGACCGCCTCGCCCTCACGGATCCGGGCTCGCCCATCCGCGGGGGCCTCGCCGCGCTCATCACCGACCTCGGCCAGGGCATGCGCGACGCGTCGATCTGCGGCCTCGGCCAGACCGCCTCGGCGGCCATCGAGTCCGCCCTGCGGCAGCCCGGGATGGTGGCCCCGTGACCGAGTCGGCCCGGGGCCTTGGGCCAGCCGGCGATCCTGCGCCAGCATGGGATCCGGGGCCCGTGTACTACGCGCCGCCGGCGCGCTCGAGCGTCATCCCGCGGCGCGCCCGATGAAGACACGGACGCCGCATCCTGCCGATCACGATCGATGGCGTCGCCGCTGTCCGTCCCCGAGGGTTCGACGATCCTCGAGGCCTGCCGCGAGCAGGGCATCGACACGCCCACGCTGTGCACGCTCGAGACCCTCCGTCCGGTGAACGCCTGCCGCCTGTGCGTCGTGGAGGTGGCCGGCTCCCGCGCCCTCGTGCCGGCCTGCTCGCGGCGCGTCGAGGCGGGCATGGAGATCGCCACGGACAGCCCGCGGGTGCGCCACTCGCGCCGCCTCGTCCTGGAGCTGCTGGCCTCGTCGGTCGATGTCACGCTGGCCGGACCGCGCACACCTGACGGGACGATCGCCGCCTGGATGGAGCGCTACGGCGCCGACCCCGGCCGCTTCGGCCCGGACGTGGCGACGGTGGCCCAGCCCGTCATCGTCGACAACGAGCTCTACGTGCGCGACTACGCGCGCTGCATCCTCTGCTACAAGTGCGTCGAGGCCTGCGGAGTGGACGCTCAGAACACCTTCGCCATCGCGGTCGCCGGTCGCGGCTTCGAGGCCCACATCGCGACCGAGTACGAGGTCCCCCTCCCGGCGTCCGCCTGCGTGTACTGCGGCAACTGCATCGGCGTCTGCCCCACCGGCGCGCTGATGTCGCGCCGCGAGCACGAGATGCGTGCGGCAGGCACCTGGGACGAGGCCGCCCAGTCGGTGACGAACACCATCTGCCCATACTGCGGCGTGGGCTGCCAGCTCGACGTGCACGTCCAGGACGGCGCCGTCGTGAAGGTCAGCTCACCGCTCGATTCATCGGTCACGGGCGGGCACCTCTGCATCAAGGGCCGCTTCGGCTTCGACTTCGTGGGCGGTGCCCGGCGCGGAGTGAGAAGCCCTGCTCAGGCCGAGCCGTACCCCACGACGGGAATCTCATAGGCAGCGTAGTCGGCCGCGTTCCGCGTGACGACCGTGGCGCCCAGGCGCTGCGCGAGAGCCGCGATGAGGGCGTCACCCAGGCTGCGGCCCGCGGACCTACCGGCCTGGCGACGCAGCTCGCCGGCGCTCGCGGCTCCGTCCGGGTCCAGTCGCGACGTACTCGAGCGCCGTCAGGAACCGGCGGATGACGTCGCGCTCCTCGTCCGTGCCACCAGACAGAGCCTCGCAGGTGACCACGTCGCAGGTGTAGAGCAGGCCTGTCTCCTCGAAGCACGCTTCGACGACGTCCTTGATGCCCGGATACTCGAGCGACCAGTCGATGGCGACGGTCGTGTCGAACAGGAAGCTCACCGGCGTCGACCCCGGATCCGATCCTCGCGAGCCTGGTCCTCACGGAGCGCCCGGAGCCACCGATAGGCCTCGTCCGGGTCCTTCCACTGGGACCGCCCGACCGCCGCGCCAACGTCTCCTCGAAGACCGTGCGCATGCGGTCGCGCTTGAGCCGGGCCCGGACGGCCTCGGCCACGTAGGCCGACCGACCACGCGGGCCGGCCAACGCATCGATCTCGCCGATGACCTCGGACGGCAGCGTCACATTCGTGCGGACCATGCCCATCGTCGACCGTCCTCCGAAGTGTGCGATGCTTGCACACACGATAGCACACTCTGGCGCCTGGATGGCTCAGGTCCCAGAGCAGCCATCTGGGCACGAGGATCCCGTCGGATGTTCACGATCACTGAACGATCGAAGCCGTTCGACGGCATCTAGTCGTTCGTCGTCGACCGGGACGCGGCTGGGCAGCCCTCGGGCCACGCTCAGCAGGACCCGGAGCGGAACGTCGAGCCAGCGTCCAGTCGGGTCCACCCGCGCCGAAGTGCCCTTCGACGGCCCGAGTGTTCGATGATCGTGTACTTTCGTCACCTTCACCCGGTCACGAGCGAGCCAGCGGGTCCGTGCGCCAGCCTCCCGACCGAGCGATCTGGTTGCACCGGGACGCTCATCGGCGAGCGAGACCGGCATAGGCCGAACGGCATCGGTGGCCACGACCGCTGTGCTCTGGCAGAAGGCCTGCGAGTCGCCTACCGTGTAGTCATGTACGGCTCGCCTGCCCGGCGGGGCTCCGGATGAAGCCGCTGGAAGAGCCCTTCGCGTCGATCGTCGCTGGTCGTCCGGCCGAGATCGACCTGCGTGGCGTGCGCCTTCTCAGCGCGCGGCTCTTCACCAAGGACATGGCCTTCCGTCAGGACGAGCGCGAGGCCTTCGGGCTGCGCGGATTGCTGCCCGACCGGGTCCAGAGCATCGAGGAGCAGGTGCAGCTCGAATGGGAGCACGTCGGGCGCAAGGACGATGCTCTCGAGAAGTACATCGGCCTGGCGGCGCTCCAGGACCGCAACGCGACGCTCTTCTACCGGCTCCTGGCCGACCATCTCGAAGACCTCATGCCCATCGTCTACACGCCGACGGTTGGCCAGGCCTGCCAGCAGTTCAGCCACATCATCCGGCGCACGCGCGGCATCTGGATCACACCGGCCGACATCGACCGCATCCCGCAGATCCTGCGCAACTCCCCGTTCGCGGACGTACGGCTCATCGTCGTGACCGACAACGAGCGCATCCTCGGCCTCGGTGACCAGGGCGCCGGGGGCATGGGCATCCCCATCGGCAAGCTGGCGCTCTACTCGGCCACGAGTGGCCTCCATCCATCGCTGACGCTTCCCGTGTCGCTCGACGTCGGCACGGACAACCGCCAGCTGCTCGGAGACCCGCTCTACATCGGCTACCGCTCGCGGCGCCTCCGAGGACCCGCCTACCAGGAGCTCGTCGAGGCCTTCGTGCGGGGCGTGAACGAGACGTGGCCCGGCTGCATCATCCAGTGGGAGGACTTCAAGGGCCCCAACGCGCTGCGCATCCTCGACCACTTCCGCGACCGAACGCCCAGCTTCAACGACGACGTGCAGGGCACGGCTGCGGTCGCCCTGGCCGGCATCCATGGCGCGGCTCGCCTCCTCGGTCGCGAGCTCGGCGACCTGCGCTTCGTGCTGGCGGGCGCAGGCGCGGCGGGGTCGGCATCGCTCGCCTCCTGCACCTTGCGCTGGCCGAGGCCGGCGTGTCGACCGAGCACGCCCACGGCCAGATCGCGCTCCTCGACTCGCACGGGCTCGTCCACGGTGGCCGGACCGACCTCGACGAGTTCAAACGCTCGCTGGCGGTCCCGGAGGAGACGGTCGGGCGCCTGGGCCTGACGCTCGAGGGCGACGACCATCGGCGTCTCCGGGAGGTCGTGGCCGCGGTGCGGCCAGACATCCTCATCGGCACGACCGGCCAGCCGGGGTCGTTCGACGAGCCGGTCATCCGGGCCATGGCCGAGGGCACTGAGCGCCCCGTCGTCTTCGCGCTCTCGAACCCGTCGAGCCGGGTCGAGGCGACGCCCGACGACGTCCTGGCCTGGAGCGACGGGCGCGCCATCGTCGCCACGGGCAGCCCCTTTCCCGAGCGCTTCCTGGGAGGGCCGGGATCGCCTCGTGGGTCAGGCCAACAACGTCTTCATCTTCCCGGGCGTCGGCCTCGGAGCGGTGGTGGCCGAGGCGCGCACGATCACCGAGCGCATGTTCCTGGAGGCCGCCCGCGCGCTGACCGCCCAGGTCACCGATGAGCGCCTCACGGGCGGTGCCCTGTACCCTCCGGTAGAGGCGCTGGCCGCCATCTCCCGTGAGGTGGCGATCGCTGTGGCCTCGGAGGCGACACGGTCAGGCGTGGCCGGCATCGGGCCGCACGTGGACCTGCCCGCCGCTGTCGACGAGGCTATGTGGCACCCCGCCTACGTGCCCTACATCCGTTCGCGCGCCGCGGTCCACCGCGACGAGCTCTACGCCGCCCACGAGGCCGTCGGGCTGCCGAGCTGACGCGAAGTCGTCAGCCGCTACGTGGCTACCGTCAGCCGCAGTCGTCCAGGTCGCGCCACTTCTCGACCCTGTCGGCGACCGGCTGTCGGCCCTCGCCCTGATGAGCCACGGTCAGCGTGCGGTTGGGGATCTCCCCGCAGCCGGCGTCCTTCTCGACCGCCTCCCAGGATCCGCGCGTGTACTTGTACTCGATGGCCGTGCCGTCCTCGAAGTCGAGGGTGATGGTCCAGGTGCCGTCGTCCTGCCGGGTCATCGGCGTGCTGCCGGGGTCCCAGCCCTGGAAGTCGCCCGCGATGTAGATGGTGTCCTCGGCCCCCGTGTTCGCCGGCACGCTCACTCGGAGCTCGACGCTGACGATGCGCTCGCTGGCGGCGACCTCGAGCGGTGCGGAGGGCGCAGAGGCGTTGAAGCCGGTGTCCTGGGCCAGCACCGTGTAGCTGTAGTCCGTGCCCGGCCACGACCGAGGTGTCGAGGAAGACCTCGACGTCGGTGGTCCCGATGGGGCTGGGCGGTGCATCGGGCCCGTCCGCCCGGAGGACAAGGTAGCGGTGCAGGTCAGGGGCCTCGACGGGTGGCCAGCGGAAGCGCACGCCCTCGCCGGAGACGTCGAGCAGCTCGAGGGGGCCTGGCGCAGGAGGCGGCTCTACGTCCGGGCCGGGTCGGGCGACGATCCGCGCGGACCCGGGCACGGGCTGCCAGCTCCGACCGCCGTCGGTGGAGACGCGGGCAGTCACGGCATGCTCGCCGAGCGTCTCGGGCTGCAGCGCCCCCTGGAAGACCGTCCCGGGCTCGCTGCTGGATACAGGTCCCGCGGCCGACCACGCCCAGGCCGGATCCGCGAGCGGGTCGGACCCCACGGGCCCGAGGCCGACCTCCAGGCGGACACCCTCCGCCACGCGCTTGCCAGGCGCGTCAGCCTCCACGACGGCTTCTCCCGTGACGGTGCCGTCGACCGCCGAGAGGACGACCTCCAGCCTGCTGACCGCGCGCCCATCGTCGTCAAGCAGGCCGCGCAGCTGGGCCTCGGTGAGGGTCAGCTGTGGCACCGCCTGGACCTCGTCCGAGCGGGGCGAGACATTGCCGGCGGCGTCCAGCGCCACGACGACGTAGTGATAGAGCACCCCATCCCGGACGCCCGAGTCGACATGGGCCGTGTCTGCGGTCTCCCCGACCGCCTCGTAGCCGCCTCCGCTGAGGATCGAGCGAAGGACGCGGTAGCGCTCGGCGCCCTCGACCGCGCCCCAGGCCAGCTCGACGCGGCTCGCGCCGGCCTCGGCGGTCAGGTCGCCCGGGGCATCGGGCGGCCGGAGGTCAGCTCCCGCCGGGCTCAGGAGCACGGCGACCGAGAGCGGCTCCAACGTGACCGCGGCGATGCCGTCGGCCACGGCCACCGGGTCATGCGCGCCAAGCGCATCGGTGAGCACTACGCCGTCCGGGACACGGTCGCTGACGTCGATGGCGATCTCGCGGGATCGATCGCCCAGGTTGAGTGCCACGACCGCCGCCGCACCCTTGCTGCGACGCAGGTAGGCGAGCGTCCCGGCGGCATCATCGGCATGGAGGAAGGCCAGGTCTCCCTCGCGGAGCGCCTCGTGCTCGGCACGCAGCCGCGCCAGCGTCCGGTAGTGGTCACGGAGCTCGCAGGTCCTCGGCACCCCAGGGGTAGGGCCGGCGGTCGTCGGGGTCGTCGAAGCCGGTGAGGCCGACCTCGTCGCCGTAGTAGATCGAGGCCATGCCCGGGAAGGTCAGCTGGATGGCCGAGACGAGTCGCAGCTTCGCCTTGCCCTCGGCCAGGGCCGCGGGGTCGGACTTGGCCTGCCTCGTTGTCGGCCCCGGGCGTCAGCGTCCAGAGGATGCGGGCCGTGTCGTGGCTGTCGACCAGGTTCAGAGGGCCTGCCAAGCCGGCGGCGGGTAGTCCTCGCGCACGCCCAGCATGGCCGACGCGAAGGCGCTCGGGGTGAGCGCCTCGAGCGAGCCGTCCGGGTCCGGCGTCGCGCCGTTGACGAGGCCGATGACCGCTCGCCGGAAGCGGTAGTTCATCGTCGAGTCGGCCTGGTCGCCGAGCAGCCACGGCGTCGAGTCGTGCCACTGCTCGGCGATGACGATGGCGTCTTCGGGATGGCCGCCTTCGCGGCATCGCGGATGCTGGCCTGGAACTCGTGGCTCATGCTGTCGGCCACGTCGAGGCGCCAGCCGGCGGTGCCTCGCTCGATCCAGAGCGGCACGACGCCCTCCGGCGCCCACGAACACCATCGAGCACGTCGGGCAGCTCGTGCAGCTCGGGGATCGAGTCGAAGTTCGCCCACCCGACGTAGTAGGTGTCGTCGCCGACCAGCGTCGGTCGGGGCGCAGGGCTCCGGCTGCCCGGGCCCCGGCGGCCGGAAGGTGAACCAGTCGCGATAGGGTGAGTCGGCGGACTCGCAGGCACCGAGCTCGTCGTAGCGCCCGAAGCGGTCGAACCACGGCGAGTCGGCCGAGACGTGGTTGAAGACGCCGTCGAGGACGACGCGGATGCCACGCTCGCCGGCCTCGGCGATGAGGCGGTCGAAGTCCGCCTGCGTTCCGAGGTCCGGGTCGACGTATCGATAGTCGGACGTGTCGTAGCGGTGGTTGGAGGGCGCCGCGAAGATGGGGTTGAGGTAGAGGACCGTGACGCCCAGGTCGGCCAGGCCGTCGAGGGCGGCGGTGAGGCCGGCCAGGTCGCCGCCGAAGAAGTCGCGGTTGAGGGCCTGCTCGTCGCAGGGCACGGGCTGGTAGGCGCGGCAGTGGCCCTCGGGCAGCTCGTCCCAGGCCTTCGTGATGATGGGCTCGCCGTGCACGTCGCCGTGGCGATAGCGCGTCCGCGCCGGACGGCCCGGGCGTGGCGTCGGGCGACGGGTCGTTCGCAGGGGTCGCCGTTGGCGAAACGGTCGGGGAAGACCTGGTAGACGACCGAGCCCGGCGCCCAGGCCGGCGTCTCGAAGCCGGGATCGTAGGCCGTGATCTGCCAGCGCTCGGTCCGGCCTCGCGACCGAGATCTGGCCGGTGCCGCCGTCGAGCCGGCCGGTCGTCGGCTGAGTACCGTCGTGGCCACCCCGTCGCTGGCCACGAATGGTGTAGTCGAGGATGGCGGGTTCCGGCCCGGTCTCGACGACCGCCTCCCAGTAGTCGTGGCCGAACTCGCCACCGTCCGGATCGGTCGCCACCCGCTCCATGGGCGACTACGCGGCTCGCCAGTCAGGCGCTCGGTGAGCCGCAGCTCCGCAGCCGACAGGTCTCCGGCGGCGGCGCGCAGCCGGCAGCGGACCGGCGGTCCCGGCGGGCACGGCGCCGGTCGGCGCCCGGTAGCGGTCGTCCCGGCTGTCGTGCTGGAGGTCCGGCTCGCGGATGGTTCCGTCGACGACCGGCCGGGCCGGTGCGAGCGCCAGGTGCGGCGGCGAGGCGGTCCGGCGACCGTGACGAGTGCGGGCGAGCCAGTGGCCAGCAGGATCGCCAGGCGGCGCCGCCGCGACGGCGAGCGACGGACTCGCGACGGTCACCCTCAGCCCTTCACGCCTCCCAGCGTGAGGCCGGAGACGAGGTACTTGGAGATGTAGACGAAGAGGATGACGATCGGCACGCTGACGATGATCGGCGGCGGCCGAGAGGTCCGCCCACTGCGTCTGGAACTGCCCCTGGAAGCGCTGGATGCCCGACCGGCCAGGTCAGCAGCGCCTCGTTCGTGCCGATGATCGACGTGGCGAAGAAGTACTCGCCCCAGGCGGCCAGGAAGTTGAAGAGGAAGACGATCGCGAGGGCCGGCAGCGACAGCGGCAGGAGGACCTTGTAGAACGCCTGGAACTCCGAGCAGCCGTCGATGCGGGCCGCCTCCTCGAGGTCGATCGGGACCGTGTCGTAGTAGCCCTTGAGGATCCAGATGCTGAACGGGACCGCCGTCACCGCGTAGGCGATGACGAGGCCCTGGTAGGAGCCGACGAGGCCCAGCTGAACACGATGAGGATGAAGATCGGGACGAGCAGCATGATGCCCGGGATGAGCTGGGTCGCGAACAGGAACGTCAGGCCGAAGCCGCGACCCCGGAACCTGTGGCGCGAGAAGGCGTAGGCGGACGTGGCCGACGAGCAGGACTCCGACGGCGGCCGTCCCGAGCGTCACCACCAGGCTGTTGAAGATCCAGTTGGGGAAGCTCGAGTCGAAGAGCACCTGGTGGAAGGCGTCGAGCGTGGCGCCCTCGGGGATGATGGCCAGCGACGGGCTCAAGCATGCTTGTCGCCGGGTCGCAGGGCCGTGCTGAAGACGCGGATGACCGGGAAGACGACGACGATGACGAGGCGACGATGAGGACGAGCGTGGATGAGCGCCCGCTTGAGCGGCGAGTCCTCGCCCGGCCGGGCGCGCGTCGTGACCCGCTGCGCGAGCCCATCCCGCGCGGCTCGCGCCGGACGTCCAGCATCTCCTGGACCTGGATGCTCATTCGTAGGCTCCCTTCAGCACGTTGGTCTGGCGCACGTAGAAGATGGTGAAGACCAGCAGGATGGCGAAGATGACGAACGCGAACGCGGCCGCGAACCCGAAGCGGCTGAACTGGAAGGCCGCGCGGTAGAGCGCCGGTCACGAGGATGTCGCTCGTCTCCAGCTCGCTGTGCGTTGATGAAGAACGGCACCAGGATGTTGTTGAAGGTCAGGAACGTGCCCAGCAGGACGGCCGGGACGAGGACCGGGCGCAGCAGCGGCAGCGTGATGGTGCGGAACGACTGCCGGCTGGTGGCGCCGTCGATGTCGGCAGCCTCGTAGTACTCGCTGCGAGATGCTCTGCAGGCCGCCGAGCGTGATGACCATCATGAACGGCACGCCCAGCCAGATGTTGGTGATGATCATGGCCGCGAAGTTCCAGAACGGGTCGGACAGCCACGGGATGGGGCCGAGACCGATGAGGCCGAGGACCTGGTTGACGGCGCCGTACTCGAAGTTGTACTCGGTGCGCCAGATCTGCAGCGACGCGACCGCCGGGATGGCCCAGGGCAGGATGAGCAGCGCGCGGTAGACGGTCCGCCCGCGCAGTCTCCGGTTGAGCATCAGCGCCAGGCCGATGCCCAGGACGACGTGGAAGAAGATGTTGACGACGGTCCAGATGAGCGTCTGGGCGAAGAGCTGGTAGAAGCGCGTCTGCTTGAGCACGGGCTCGGTGAAGACGTCGATGTAGTTCTGGAAGCCCACGAAGATGTCCTTCTCGGCGGCCAGGGGCGTGCCCTCAAGGACAGTGCCCTTCCCACGTCAGCCCCAGGAGGCCCGGCTCCACGAAGTTGCGGATGTTCATCTTCGTGAACGAGATGTTGAGCTCGTAGAGCAGCGGATAGACGTACAGGACGAGCACGGCGACGACGGCCGGCGCCAGCAGCATCATCGGCAGGGCCAGTCGGGACCTGCGCCAGCGAACGAGGACGACGTACAGGAACGCCTCGATGAGAAGCGTCGCGACCAGGAGCACGACGAGCGTCGTGCCCACGTCGAGCAGCGCGGTCTTCGCAGCTTCGAAGTCGAACATCGAGCTGGCTGACCTCTCCTACGTACCCGGGGCAGCGGTCATCCGGGCCCCGGCTTGCGTCGGGGCCCGGATGATGGTGAGGTGGGCTATGCCGGGCCGCACTCGCCGCCCGGGGCAACGCCGGCGTCCGCTGCGGACTGCATGTCGGCCGCCGCTGGAGCCTGGTCGGCGTCAGCACTCGCTGCGTTGGCACGAACGCCGGCGTTCATGGCATCGAACACGCAGCGCATCTCGAGGTTGGTCGGTTGAGGGACACCGTTCTGCATCGCGGCAGCTGAGCCGGCCAGGAATGGGTCCTCGGTGATGCTCGGGTCGCCCAGGGCCTCGAGATTGCTGGGCAGGCGCTTCAGCGTCGCGAGCTGCTCGAGCTGCTCGTCGGTGCTGGTGGCGTACTTGATGAAGTCGATGACCGCGTCCTGCAGCGCCGGATCGTCCGCGACCGCCTTCGAGACCATGAAGAAGTTGCCGGCCACGTACGGCTTGGGGTCCTCGAAGCCCACGATCGGCGGGATGGGGCAGACACCGACCGGGAAGTCGAGCTCGGCGTACGCGCCCAGCGTCCAGTCACCGTTGATGGTCATGGCCGCGCTGCCCGACTTGAAGAGGTCGTCGGCGATCTTGTAGTCGGCCTCGACCGGCATGACGCCGTGGACGAACTTGAGGTCGTTCATGAACTTGAGGGCGTTCGCCATGGCCTCGGTGTCCAGGGTCGGCGTGATGCCATCCTCGGCGAACACGCGGCCGCCGTAGCCACCCAGGAAGGGCACCAGCCAGAAGGACTCGTCCTGGCGATAGACGATGCCGTACGTTGCCGGCCTCGGCATCCGTGTTGGCCTTGGCGGCCTCGATCAGGGCATCGCTGTCGGCCGGGCACTCGGGGACGAGGTCCTTGTTGTAGTAGAGCATCAGGTGGTTGCCCACGTTGATGGGGACTCCGTACGTGCTCCCGTCGGGCGTCTGCATGGCCGCGACGCCGCCCTCGACATACAAGCTGTTGTCGATGAGGTCGTCCGTCTGCAGGAGCAGGTCGGCCGCCGTGAACGGGCCGAGATGGTCGGCCACGGTCCAGAGCAGCGCGGGTGGATTGCCGGCGAAGGACTGGTTCTGGAAGTCGATGCGCGAGGGACTCGCTGCCACCGACCTCCTTCTGGACGACCGAGATGGTGACGTCGGGGTTGGCTGCCATGTAGTCGTCGGCCAGCTTCTCGACCCACTGCAGCGAACCGTCCGCCTCGCCTTCCTTGGTCCAGATCTCGAACGAGACTCCATCCTGAGCAGCCGCCGGGACGACGGCGCCCACGACGGCGATCGCCGCAGCGATGACCGCGGCCTTGAACCTGTTGGACATCTTGAGATGTCTCCTCCTCGCTTCGACCGCCGTCGACGGCGGCGCGGATGATGCTCTCGGTCCAGGAGGGATGGCTCCGCGGCTCACGGCGCGGAAGGGCTTCGGGCCTCCAGGCGTCCGACTCGCGGGCAACCTCCCCTGGCAGCGATCAGCGCGCGCGATGATACGCCGTCCATCCGGGCGCGGACCAGCGACGTCGGCGCTTCCCCGAACGGTGTGTCCGACACATCGCCGGCCGACTAGCATGGTGCGCCATGACCGACCGACGCATCTCGCTCACGCTGGTTCTGCACAACCACCAGCCGGTGGGCAACTTCGGCTTCGTCTTCGAGGACAACTACCGGGCCGCCTACGAGCCCATGCTGGCCGCCCTCCGGCGCCACCCCGGCGTCCGCCTGGGTCTTCACTACACCGGCCCGCTCCTCGACTGGTTCAAGGCGCAGAAGCCCGAGTTCCTCGATGGGCTCCGGGCTCTCGTCGATCGCGGCCAGGTGGAGATCCTCGGCGGCGGCTACTACGAGCCTGTCCTGGCGTCGCTGCGCGAGGTCGACCGGGTCGGCCAGCTGACCCGCATGGCGGACGAGGTCGAGTCGCTCTTCGGCCGCCGTCCGAACGGGGCATGGCTGGCCGAGCGGGTCTGGGAGCCCGACGTGCCCACCTCGCTGGTCAAGGCCGGCTATGCCTACACCATCGTCGACGATGCCCACTTCCGGGCGGCTGCCATCCCCGCCGAGCGCCACTGGGGCAGCTACTCGACCGACGACCAGGGCCATCGCGTCATCGTCTTCGGCTCCGAGCAGGGCCTGCGCTACCGCATCCCCTTCCGGCCCGTGAAGGAGGTCATCTCCTATCTCCGCGAGCACGCCACCGTGGATGGCGAGCTGGTCGGCATGATGGGCGACGACGGCGAGAAGTTCGGCACCTGGCCGGGCACCTGGGAGCTCTGCTACGGCAAGGGCGGCTGGGTGGAGCGCTTCTTCACGGCCCTCGAGGAGAATGCAGGCTGGTTGCGCATGCTCCAGCCGTCCGAGGCGCTGCGCGAGCACCCACCCATCGGCCGCGTCTACCTGCCCACCGGGTCCTACGCCGAGATGGGCGAGTGGTCGCTGCCGGTGGAGGCTCGTCGGGAGTTCACGCAGCTGCTCCACGATGCGGTCGAAGCCGGGAAGCCCGAGGCCCGCTGGATGCGGGGCGGCTTCTGGCGCAGCTTCCAGATCAACTACCGCGAGATCAACGACCTCCACAAGCAGATGCTGCGGGTCTCACGGAAGGTCGATGCGCTGCGCGATGAGGCTGCGCGCGCGCGGACCGGTCCAGCGCAGCCCTGGCCCGCATGACCGACCACCTCTACCAGGGCCAGTCGAACGACTGCTACTGGCACGGCCTCTTCGGCGGCATCTACCTCTCGCACATGCGCCTGGCCACCCTCGAGCACCTCATCGCGGCGGAGGATGCGGCCGACCGGGCAGCCGGGGCGACCGAGCTTCGCATCGAGACGGCCGATCTCGGACATCGACGGCTACGACGAACTCCTGGTGACCGCACCCGGCCAGGTCGTGACCGTCAAGCCGAACGAGGGCGGCGGCATCGGCAGCTGGGACATCCGGGCCGTGCGCCACGCCCTCACGTCGGTGATGCGTCGACGCCCCGAGGCCTACCACGACATGCTCGTCGCGGCCGACACCGGCGAGGTCGAGCAGCAGGAGGCCGGCGAGGGCGCCGTGTCCATCCACGACCTCATCAAGGTCAACGAGCCGGGCATCTCGAAGCGCCTCTGGTACGACGCCTACGAGCGTCGCTCGGGGCTCATCCACATCCTGCCGGTGGGCACGACTCCGGAGGACTTCGAGCAGGCCGACTTCCGCGAGTCGGGCGATTTCGTGAGCGGGGCGTTCAGCGTGCGCGAGGCAGCTGCGTCGCGGGTCGTCCTCGAGCGCGACGGCTGGCTATCCACGGCCGATGGCACGCGAAGCCCGCTTCGCGTGCGCAAGACGCTGGTCTTCGGCACCGATCGCCGGGTGCCCACGCTCGACCTCGAGGTCGAGGTCACCAACACGGGCGAGCGGCCGGTCGAGGCCCTCCTCGGCATCGAGTGGGCGCTGAACATGCTGGGAGGCGGCGGGAATCCGTCGGCCTGGTACGCCGTGGGCGGCGATCGCGCGCGCTTCGACGCCGCGCGAGTGGCGCCCGTGGCGCATCACGTCAGCATGGGCAACACCTACATCGGCATCGAACTGGAATCGCGGCCGCAGCCCGCGGCGGCGGCATGGTGGTCGTCGATCGAGACGATCTCGGTGTCCGAGAGCGGCTTCGAGGGCAACCACCAGGGCGGCTGCCTCCTCTGGGTCTGGCCGCTCGACCTGGCGCCCGGCGCGTCGATGTCGGTCAGCCTCGCCAATCTCGTCCGCACCTTCGCCGACCGCGCCGAGGACGAGGGGTTGTAGCCCGACCAGCCAGGCAGACCGGCTCACTCCGCTCCCACGTACGCTGGTGACGATATGATTATTGCGATATCATTGCGTCATGGTTGACCACAGCACGCTTGACGTCGTCGGGACCAAGGAGGCCGCCGAGATCACTCGGAGTGCGGCCAACGAACTTCGTGCGTGACTGGTCAAGGCGACCGGACTTTCCGGAGCCCATCGTCTCACTCGGCCGGCGGCGGCTCTGGGATCGGCGGGCCGTGGGCGCATATCGCCGGAACCTCCATGCGAAGCGCGCTGATGCGATGCGAAGGCTGGTGCTCAGCGACGAAGCATCGCGTTGGCTGCCGGTCATCAAGCGACGGATCGTGCGTGGCTTTCATCCCCGGCGCATCGTGCTGTTCGGGTCGCAGGCGCGTGGGTCCGCAGGGCCGGGAAGCGACATCGATCTGATGGTCGTCGTTGATGAGACCGAGGGTCGACGCCGTCTGGAGGCTCAGATCTACGCTGCACTCGCGGGCATCCCCGTCGGGACGGACATCATCGTCGTCACGGCTGATGACGTCGACCGCTACCGCGGCGTGGCCGGCACGATCGCTCGGTCCTGCGCTGGAGGATGGCAGGCTGCTCTATGCCTCGGCCTGAGGCGGTCCACGTCGTGGAAGCCTGGCTCTCGAAGGCCGATATCGACCTGGGTACGGCCCGGACGCTCCTGCGGGACCGTGACGAGACCGCTCCCTGGGTCGTCTGCTTCCACGCTCAGCAGGCCGCGGAGAAGTACCTGAAGGCCTTGTTGGCCGCGAGCGGCACCGAGCCGCCGTACGTCCATAACCTCGTCGCACTGCATGCTCGCCTGTCTGCGTCGATCATGCTGCCCGCCGAAGTCGATCTGGCGACGCTTACGACGTACGCCTCGGGACCGCGCTATGCGTTCTCGGACTTCCCCGATGAGCCGGAGCCGACGTGGGAGGACGCGGAGCGGGCGCTCACGTGGGCGACGGCGATCGGTGGGCCGGTGCGCGATCGCCTGTCAACGCCCGGCGACTCCGAGGCGAAGGCCTCCGCGACAAGCGGACGAGCGGTCCGGGTGGTCCGCCGTCGGGCATCCGACGACCCGTCCGAAGAACTGGACTACACCTCGGCGAGGGCCACGAACGACGGGCCGCAGCGCCGGGTAGAGGTCCCGATAGACGCCGTACGCCGCCTCGTACGCGCCCGGCGTGCTCGCCTGGCTGCGTCGTGCCGGTGACCTCGACCATGGCCTCGCAGGCCGCCGCGACCGTCGGGTACCAGCCGGCCGCCACCGCGGCCAGGATGGCCGCGCCGCTGGCGACCCCCTCGGCCGTGCGCGTGGACGAGAGCGGCACGCCCAGCACGTCGGCGATGATCTGGCGCCACAGCGGGCTGTTCGTGCCACCTCCGGACGCGCGCAGGTCGCGCAGCGGCTCGGGCGAGGTCTCGCGCACGAGCTCGAACACGTCGCGCAGGCTGAAGGCGACGCCCTCGAGCACGGCGCGCACCAGGTGGCCCAGGCCGTGCCGCACGGTGAGGCCCACGAAGGCGCCGCGCGCCAGCGGGTCGGGATAGGGCGTCCGCTCGCCCGAGAGGTAGGGCAGGAAGACGAGCCCGTCCGACCCGGGCGGCACCTCGGCGGCCAGCGCGGTCAGCTCGTCCCACGACCGCTCGGGCGCCAGCTCGTCGTGGAGCCACTTCAGCGAGCCCGCCGCGGATAGCGTCACGCCCATGAGGTGCCAGGTCCCCGGCACGGCATGGCAGAAGGCATGCAGCCGTCCCTCGGGCTCGATGGCCGGACCCGCGGTCGGCACGAAGACGACGCCCGAGGTCCCCACCGACATGGCGCCCACACCGGGCACCACGGCACCGACGCCCACGGCGTTGGCGGCTTGATCGCCCGCCCCGCCGACGACCGGCGTCCCCGCCCGCAACCCGGTCGCCGCCGCGGCCTCGGCCGAGACGACGCCCACGACGTCGGGCCCCTCGACCGTCCGAGGCAGCATCGCAGGGTCGAGCCCAAGGGCCTCGACGACCTCATCCGACCATGTGCGCGCGGCGAGGTCGAAGAGGACCGTGCCGGCCCCATCGGCCACATCGAGGGCGTGCTCTCCGGTGAGCTTGAAGCGCACGTAGTCCTTGGGCAGCAGCATGTGGCGGGCGCGCGCCCAGGCCTCGGGCTCATGGTTGCGCACCCAGAGCAGCTTGGGCGCGGTGAACCCGGTGAGCGGCTCGTTGCCGGTGATGGCGATGAAGCGCTCGCGACCGACCCGAGCGCGGATCTCGTCGCACTCGGCGGCCGTGCGCTGGTCGTTCCAGAGGATGGCGGGGCGCACCACCTCCCCGCCGGCGTCGAGGAGGACGAGGCCGTGCATCTGACCCGCCGCGCCGATGGCGGCGATCGAATCGGCCGAGGTGCCCGTCTCGTGCAGGACCGTCCCGATGGCCTCCTTGGCGGCTGTCCACCACAGCCCGGGGTCCTGCTCGGCCCAGAGGGGCTTGGGCGATTCGAAGTCGTAGCCCGAGGCGGCGACACCCACGACCGTCCCGTCGGGCGCGATGAGGATGGCCTTGGTGGCCGTGGTGGAGACGTCCAGGCCGAGGACGAGGGGCGTGCCGGGGGTCCCGTTCATGCGGTCGCTGCTTCCTTCTTCCGATCGAGCGCACCCGAGGTCACGAGACGCTCGGCTTCAGCCTCATCGACGAGGTGGACCTCCCACTCCTCGCGATGCTCGGCAGCCTCTCCGGGGGCCAGGTCCGCGAGCGGTCCGAGGGTCTCGAGCTCGGTGAACTCGGGCTGCGTGTAGACCTGCGCCGAGGCACCCATGTCGGCGTACTCGCGCTCCTCGTCGTGGCCCGCCCGCTTGACCAGCAGGACACCTCCTCCCCAGTGGGCCACCCAGCCACGGCGGAGGCTCGTGCCGACCTTGAAGTTGCCCCCGACGCCCGCCTGCGCCCCTCGGTCCGCACGGACCTCGAGGGCCGAGTCCGTGAGCACGAGGCGCGGGTCGTCCATGCGGGCGTACGGCCAGAGCACGATGTTGCGCTGGGCCAGGAAGCCGCCCGCGTCGAAGGGCTCGGTGAGCAGCGGCATCCACGCGCGCCCGCCGGGGGCCATCATCGTGATGGCCCAACAGGCCAGGCGCTGGGGTTGGTCGGACGTGTTCACGACGCGGTAGTCGAACGTGAAGCGCTCCGGTCCTGCCACCCGGATCGTCGTCTCGCGGCTCGTCCCGGATACCGGGTCGGGCGGCGTGCGCAGGCCCACCCCGTCGGACAGGTCCTCGACCTCCACCGGAGACATCGTCCGGCCGATAGGTCACCCGTGGATCCTCCGGCGCGGCCCACAGCCGATGGCCGCCGTACAGGTGGAAGGGGCCCGAGCCCGGACAGGCCAGCGTCATGTCCGGCAGCTCCGCGAAAGCGTTCCGGCCGTCTCCGGCGAGGAGCGCCAGGACCCGCGGCCCCACGGACGTGGTGATCACGAGGCGCACGGCACCCGCCTCGATCTCGATGGCCTCGTGGCCTGCGTAGCGTGTCGTCGTCAGCGGCATCGCGCCCGTCCCTCCCCTCGTCTGCATCAGCCCGATGCTAGCGAGCGGGGAGCTGCCTCGTGGGCGCAGCGCGCGCCTTCGGTCGGCCGGGAGCCCGCGGCCGCGCCGTGGTCTGCCGCACCACGAGCTCGGTCTCGAGGATGACGCGGACAGCCGGGTCGGTCGGGTCGGCCAGGAGGCGCACCAGGCGCTGGACGGCGACACGGCCCATCTCGCGCAGCGGCTGGCGCACGGTCGAGAGGCCCACCCCGCTCGAGAGCCCGACGCCCACGTACGAGGCTTCGACGATGTCATCGAAGCCGAGCACTGACAGGTCCTCGGGCACCCGGAGTCCGGGCCTCGCGAGCGGCAGCGAGCACGCCGAAGGCGGCCGCATCACTCGAGGCGAAGATGGCCGTCGGAGGCCGAGGCAGGGCCAGGAGCTCGCGTGCCGCCTCTCGTCCCCGCGCCTCGAGGAAGTCGCCGCGCACCACGAGCTGCTCGTCGCGGGGGATGCCCGCCGCCTTCAGCGCATCCTCGTAGCCGAGCAGTCGCTCGCGGGCTGCCCCGACCTCCTCCCGCCCGGTGATGAAGCCGATGCGCCGGTGGCCCAGGCTCGATGAGATAGGCGATGCCTTCTCGGGTGCCCGTCCGGTTGGCGGCGTTCACCACGGTGCAGCCAGGCGCGTCGCTGTCGTGGTCGATGAGCACGAACGGGTAGCGTTCCGCGCGCAGCTGGGCGACGTACTCGGGCAGCCCGGTGGGCAGCACGATGAGCAGGCCGTCGACCATGCCGTGCGAGAGTCGCGCGACGTACTGCGCCTCATGCTCGCGGCGGCTGTGGGTCGTGCACAGCAGGAGGTCGTAGTCGGCCAGGGAGACCTCCTGGTCGACGCCCTTGATGACGACCGAGAAGAAGGGGTTGTCGATCTCCTGGGCCAGCAGGCCGATGGTCCCGGTCCGGCCGCTAGCCAGCGCTCTGGCGGTGAGGTGGGGCACGTAACCGAGCTCCGCCATGGCCGACTGGACGCGCTCGCGGGTCGCCGTCTTGACGTTCACGTGGCCGTTCACGACACGCGAGACGGTCGAGTACGAGACGCCCGACCGTCGCGCCACGTCGAAGATCGTGGGCCGCCGCGATCTTGCCGGCGCGTCCGGCGCGGCGTTCTCGGTGAGATCGGAGCTGGGCGTCCACGGAGCGCCAGCATAGCGGAGCGCGCTCGCCTTGCAAGCGCTTGCAGGACGTGGTACCAATACGCCGTCCGTAGGGGCCAGGAGGGACTTGGATCGCTCCGGCCAGCTTCGCAGCAACCAAGGAGGAGACGGATGTCGCGATATCTACGCACCGGAGCGGCTGGCCACGGCCGCAGCCCTGCTGGCCGGAGCCGTGGGGACAGGGGGCGCGGTCGCCCAGGACCAGGTGGAGTTCGACCTCTACGACCTCCACCACGTCGATCCCGGGAAGACGTTCATCCAGAGCGAGGTGGACGCCTATATGGCAGCGCACCCGAACGTCAAGATCAACCTCACGGTCCTCGAGAACACCGCCCTCAAGGACAAGATCGCCGCGGAGATGCAGTCCGGCAACCCGCCCGACCTCTTCCAGTCGTGGGGCGGCGGCACCCTCGCACAGCAGGTCGAGGCGGGCCTGGTCCGACCCATCGACGATGAGATCGCCGACGTCAAGGACAGCATCGCCCCCGCTGGCCTCTCGCATGACCCAGGTCGACGGCGCGCAGTACGGCCTGCCCTACAACCTCGGCGCCGTGGGCATCTGGTACAACAAGGACCTCTTCGCCCAGGCGGGCATCGATGCGCCGCCCGCGACGTGGGAAGAGTTCCTGGCCGACGTCCAGACGCTTCAAGGACGCGGGCATCGTGCCCATCAGCCTCGCGGCCGAGGCCGCCAACACCTGGACGGCGATGTTCTGGTGGGCCTATCTCGCCACGCGCATCTGCGGCCAGGAGGGCATGAACACCGCCATCACCACCGGCGACTGGAGCGGGGAGTGCTTCGTCAAGGCCGGCCAGGAGCTCCAGCGGCTCGTCGAGCATGGAGCCCTTCCAGGCCGCTTCCTCGCTGCCACGCACGACGCCCAGGAGGGCGAGTTCGGCAACGGCAAGGCGGCCATGATGCTGCAGGGCCAGTGGGCCGCGGGCGCGCAGGCCTCGAAGAGCGAGTCCGGCGAGGGCATCGGTGATGCGCTCGGCTGGTTCCCGTTCCCGTTGGTCGATGGCGGCGCTGGCCTGGCGACGGACGTCTTCGGCGGTGGCGACAACTTCGCCGTCGGTCGCGACGCACCGCCGGAGGCCGTCGAGTTCCTCAAGTACCTGACCACGCGACCTGGGCGTCGCCGAGCGATGGGTGGCGATCGGCGACGGCACCCTGCCCGACCGTGGCAGGCGCCGAGGCCTTCGTCACCGACCCGAACCTGCAGTCGGTCCTCGAGGCCCGGTCCGCGGCCACGTTCGCACAGGGCTACCTCGACCAGGTCACGAGCCCGGCGCTGGGCGCCGCCATCAACGAGGCTGTCGGCGGCCTGGTGGCCGGCGTCCTGTCCCCGGAGGAGGTCGCCCAGGCCATCACGGAGGCGGCAGCCGCCGAAGCGTGAGTCCTGGCGCTCCAGCGATCGATGAGCGGGTCGGCGTTCGCGCCGGCCCGCTCGCTGCCTCGACGACGCTGTGACGACCGCGACCGCCGGCCCGGGCAGACCCCGCTACCGGCGCTGGCTGACCATCGCGCTCTTCCTGCTGCCCGCGCTCGTCGTGTACGGGCTCTTCGTGCTGCTGCCCATCGTCCAGGCAGCCTGGTACAGCCTGTTCGACTGGAACGGGCTCACGCCGCTCACCGACTTCGTCGGGCTCGACAACTACACGAAGGCGCTGAACGACTCGGTCTTCCAGGACGCGGTCTGGCACAACGTCCTCATCGTCTTCCTGTCCCTGACCGTCCAGATCCCGTTCGCGCTCTGGCTGGCGCTGCAGCTCAACCGGCGCTTCCCGGGCCGGACGATCCTGCGCATCCTCTTCTTCGCGCCATTCGTGCTCTCCGAGGCCATCACCGGCATCGTCTTCCAGCTGCTCCTCTACCCGGACGGCCTGCGTCGACCGGAGTCTCGAGACGGCCGGCCTGGGCTTCCTCGTCCACGAGTGGCTGGCCGACCGCTCCATCGTCATGCTGACGATGTTCGTGGTCATCTCGTGGAAGTACTTCGGCTTCCACATGATCCTCATGCTGGCCGGCCTCCAGGGCATCCCGCGTGAGCTGGAGGAGGCAGCCGCCATCGATGGCGCGAGCCGCAGGCAGACGGTGCGCAGCATCATCCTGCCGCTGCTGGGGCCCACCATCCGGGTGTCCGTCTTCCTGTCGATCATCGGGGCCATCCAGCTCTTCGACCTCGTCTGGGCGACGACGAGAGGTGGGCCGTTCCACGCTTCGGACACGATGGCCGTCTACCTGGTCGACTACGGCATCAAGCGCACACAGATGGGCTACGGCAGCGCCATCGCGGTCATCCTCTTCGTCATGGCCCTGGTCGTCGCCCTCGCTCTACCTGCGCTTCGTCATGCGCCGCGACACCGAGGGCGCCGTGACCCTGGGAGGCGGCTGAGCGATGGCCACGACATCGGGATCGACCTCGGCCGCGGCGTCGATGACCCGACAGCTGCCACACGCTCCGGGTCCGTGCCCTCGCTGGGTGAGCTCATCCGCTGGGCCGTGCTGCTGGGCGTGGCGGTCGCGATCGTCGTGCCCATCGGCTATGCGTTCCTGGGCGGCTTCCGGACCACCGGCGCGATCCGCAACGAACCGGCCGGCTTCCCGGACCCATGGATCCTCGACCATTACGCGACGGCCCTCACCGGGGGCGATGTACTGGCAGCAGCTCTTCAACAGCATCGTCATCGCCGCCATCACGGTCGTCGTCGTGGTGACGGTGTCCGCGACTGGCCGCCTACGTCTTCGCGCGCTTCCAGTTCCCGGGCCGCGAGGCGCTGTTCACGCTCTTCGCGCTGGGACTGCTCTTCCCGGCCGCCGTGGCCATCCTGCCGCTCTACATCCTGCTGCGGGCCATCGGCCTGCTGGACAACCCGCTAGGCGTGGCGCTGCCGTTGGCCGCCTTCGGGATCCCGCTCACGATCATCATCCTGCGGCCGTTCTTCAAGAGCATCCCGGCGGAGCTCGAGGATGCGGCCGCGATCGACGGCTGCGGCCGCTTCGGGTTCTTCTGGCGGGTCCTCCTGCCGCTCTCGCGACCGGCCCTCGCGACCGTGGCCATCCTCGCCCTCGTCGGTGCCTGGAACTCGTTCCTGCTGCCGCTGCTCATCCTGGGCGGGCAGGAGCAGTGGACGCTGCCCGCTCGGCGTCCTCAACTTCTCCACGCAGTACTCCCAGGACGTGGCGGCCGTCCTCGCCTACACCGCGCTGTCGATGATCCCGGCGCTCGTCTTCTACGTGTTCGCGGAGCGGCAGCTCATCGGCGGTCTGACGCGCGGAGCCGTCAAGGGATGACACGAGGGGGAGGACGCCCATGTCCGGTGAGCATCGTGACCGCCGCGCCGGCCATCGGGGCCACGACGGACGACAGCTCGGGCGCGTGCCATACCGCGATGCGATCGCTCGCCGACGAGGAACGGGCTCGGGACCTCCGGTCGCGGATGACGCTCGACGAGAAGCTCGCCCAGCTCGGCGCGCTCTGGTCGTTCGAGGTCTTCGACGGCGTCGGCCTGGACCGCGAGCGGGCTCGCGAGCGCCTGCGCGACGGCATCGGCCAGGTCACGCGGGTCGCCGGCGCCACGAACCTGCCGCCGCGCGAGGTGGCCGCGCTTCGGCGACCAGATCCAGCGCTTCCTGGTCGAGGAGACACGCCTGGGCATCCCGGCCATCATCCACGAGGAGTGCCTGCACGGCGTGATGGCCCGCGACGCGACCTGCTTCGCCCAGTCCATCGGGCAGGCCGCCACCTGGGACCCGGAGCTGGTGGAGCGGGTCGCCCGGCGCATCGGGCGGCACCTCCGGGCGACCGGCGCCAGCCAGGGCCTGGCGCCCGTGCTGGACATCGCCCGTGACCCGCGCTGGGGACGCCTCGAGGAGACCTACGGGGAGGATCCCTACCTGGCGGCCCGCCTCGGCTGCGCCTACGTCCGGGGCATCCAGTCCACGGCCGATGGCGAGCGCCCGGTCATCGCCACCGGCAAGCACATGGTCGGCTACGCCATGTCGGAGGGCGGCCTCAACCTGGCGCCCCCGCACGTCGGTGCGCGCGAGCTGGCTGACATCCACCTCTTCCCCTTCGAGGCCGCCGTGCGGGCGGCGGGCATCGGCTCGGTCATGCACGCGTACGTCGAGATCGACGGCGTGCCCTGCGCGGCATCACGTGAGCTGCTGACCGACCATCCTGCGCGAGCGCTGGGGCTTCGACGGCATCGTGGTGGCGGACTACCTCGGCATCGAACACCTGGTGACCCTGCACGAGCTCGTGGCCGACCTCTCCGACGCGGCCGCCCTGGCCCTGGCGGCGGGCGTCGACATGGAGCTGCCCGGGACCGCCGCCTACGGCGAGCCACTGCGCGCGGCGCTGGCCGATGGACGGGTGGACGAGGCGCTCGTCGACCGTGCCGTGGAGCGTGTCCTGCGCACCAAGCTTCGCCTCGGGCTCTTCGAGCAGCCGTATGCCGAGGCCCTGCGGGGCCAGGCCGCCGCGGCCGACGGCGCCTGGGACGCGGAGCGCGCCGCGGAGGAGGACCGCGTGGTGGCCCTCGAGCTCGCTCGGCGGTCCATCGTGCTGCTCGAGAACGACGGCATCCTGCCGCTTCGGCCGGACCTCGGCCGCATCGCCGTCATCGGCCCCAACGCGGACGAGGCACGCAACCTCGTGGGTGACTACGGCCACATCGTCCACATCGAGACCCTGCTCGAGAACCGTGGCCGGGAGGGAGTCGCGGGGTCCGCGGCGCCGCTCGACCTGCAGCTCGCCGACGAGCTGGCGTCCTGGCCGACCGTGCTGCAGGGCATCAGGGATCGCGTCCCCGCCGGCACCGAGATCCGCCTACGCGCGCGGCAGCGGCATCCTCGACGGGGCAGACGGCGACATCGCAGCTGCCGTTTCGAGTCGCCCGTGGCGCCGACGTCGCCATCCTCGTGCTGGGCGAGCGCTCCGGGCTGACCGCGCAGTGCACCAGCGGCGAGACGCGCGACCGGCTCGAGCTGGGCCTGCCCGGACGCCAGGCGGAGCTCTTCGAGGCCGTGGCCGCCACGGGCACCCCCATCGTGCTCGTGCTCGTCTCGGGCCGCCCGCTCGCCATCCCACGCGAGGCCGCTGCGGGCCAACGCCGTCCTGCACGCCTGGGTCCCCGGCGAGGCCGGCCCGCAGGCCATCGCGGACGTCCTCTTCGGCGACGTCAGCCCAGGAGGCAAGCTGCCGGTGACGGTGCCGCGGCATGTCGGCCAGGTGCCCCTCCATTACAGCCACAAGCCGACGGGCGGCCACTCCTACTGGCACCAGGACTACGTGGACGGCTCGCACCTGCCCCTCTGGCCGTTCGGCTTCGGGCTCTCGTACTCGCGCTTCGAGCTCGCGGACCTGCGGCTCGTCGAGCGCCGCCGGTGGCGATCGGATGGCGAAGTCGTCGTCAGCGTGGACGTCGCCAACGTCGGCGACCGCACGGGCGACGAGGTCGTGCAGCTCTACGTTCGCGATCTGGCTGCCAGCGTGACGCGGCCGATGAAGGAGCTGCGGGATTCGCCCGGATCACCCTGGCGCCCGGCGAGCGACGCACGGTCACCTTCACGCTGGCGTCGAGCAGCTCGCCTTCACCGGCGTCGATGGCCGGCTTGGTCATCGAGCCCGGCCGCCATCGGGTCATGGTGGGCACCTCCTCGGCTGACCTGCCGCTGCAGGCGAGCTGGAGGTCGTCGGCGAGCCGCGCGAGCTCGCGGCGCGGACCGGTTCTTCACGGCGTCGAGGTCGGGCCGCGGCGACCCGAGGCGGTCCTGACCGACGGCCGGCCGCGATCGACCGGCCTCCCGACCGAGCCAGCGCGGTACTGCGGCCTTCGACCGTGGCCGCCGGGCCGTGTCGACTGAAAGCCGCCGGACGCCGCCGGACCCTCTCGGACCGCGTCGAGGCCAGCGGCGTCGGACCTCACGTGGGCGTGGCCGGACAGCAGCGGGATGACGGCTCGCCGTCGATGCCGGCCTCGACCCTGACGAGCGACGTGCCGGTCGGCAGCGGGATGACGGTGCCCTCGATGAGCGCGCCGTCGACGGCAAGCCGGCGCCGCGCGTGCGGTGGCCGCGTCAGCGTGCCCTCGCCGCGTCGCGCCGGACCTCGATCTCGTAGGTCGTGCCGCGGAAGCGGCGGGTGGCGCGGAAGCCCGCCCATGAGGTCGGGATCACGGGTGAGACCCGAAGACCGTCGTGCTCGGGGCGGATGCCCAGGATCCACTGGCTGATGGCGACCATGTTCCATGCCGCCGTCCCGGTCAGCCACGAGTTCTTGGCCTCGCCGTGCGTCGGTGCGTCGCGGCCGGCGATCATCTGCGCGTAGACGTACGGCTCGCAGCGGTGCACATCCGAGATCGCCTCGCGCGCCGAGGGGTTGATGCGCAGGTAGTAGTCGAGCGCCCCGTCGGCGTTCCCGGTGATGGCCTCACCGATCATGAGCCATGGGTTGGTATGGCAGAAGACGCCGCCGTTCTCCTTGTAGCCGGGCGGGTACGAGGAGATCTCGCCGAGCTCGAGGTAGTACCGGGTGTACGCCGGCTGATGCAGCACGATGCCGTGGTCCGTCGCCAATCGCTCGCGCACCGAGGCGATGGCCGTCGCGGTGCGGCCATCCTCGAGGCCCACGCCGGCCATGGCCATGAGGCCCTGCGGCTCGATGAAGATCTGTCCCTCCGCGTTCCCGGCCGACCCGACCGGCCGCCCGACGTGGTCGTAGGCGCGCCGGTACCAGGCCCCGTCCCAGGCGTGCGCCTCGATGGCCGCCGTCATCGACTCGACCGCGGCCTCACATCGAGCGGCCTCAGCGTCGTCACCGCGCAGGCGCGCCAGTGCCGCCTCCTCGCGTGCAGCAAGCACGAAGAGCGCCGCGATGAACACGGACTCGGCCACGCCGCCGGGACGATTGGGTGCCGTCTGGAAGGAGTCGCCTGGCCGATCCGAGAACACGTTGAGGTTGAGGCAGTCGTTCCAGTCGGCCCGTCCGATGAGCGGCAGGCCGTGTGGGCCCAGGCGATCCAGCGTGAACGAGATGCAGCGCCGCAGGTGATCGTGGAGTGGCGTCTCCGAACCCTCGGCGTTGTCCCAGGGCACGAGCTCGTCGAGGACGGCGAGGTCGCCGGTCTCCTTCGTGTAGGCCGCCACCGCGAGCACGAGCCACAGCGGGTCGTCGTTGAAGCCCGAACCGACCGCGTCGTTGCCACGCTTCGTCAGGGGCTGGTACTGGTGGTACGCCCCGCCGTCCGGAAGCTGCGTGGCCGCGATGTCCAGGATGCGCTCCCGGGCGCGCTCGGGCACGAGGTGCACGAAGCCGAGCAGGTCCTGGTTCGAATCCCGGAAGCCCATGCCCCGCCCGATGCCCGACTCGAACATCGACGCCGAGCGGGAGAGGTTGAAGGTCACCATGCACTGGTAGGGGTTCCAGGTGTCGACCATGCGGTCGACGTGGATGTCGCCCGTGGCCACCTGGAACGTGGCGAGCCGCGCTTCCCAGGTCTCGCGCAGCTGCGGCAAGGTCGCGCTCGACCTGTCCTTCGTGTCGGTAGGGCTCGAGCGCCTCGCGGGCGCGCGCCGTATCCGGATGCCCGGAGCCCGGCGGGTCGAACTTGAGCGCTGGCGGGTTCTCCGTGTAGCCGAGCACGAACGTCACGTCCTGCGACTGCCCGGGCTCCAGCGTCCAAAGCAGCCTGGAGCGCGCCGATGGGCTGCCAGCCGTGCGCGACTGAGCCGCTCATCTCGCCCCGCTCCACGGCCAGCGGCCGGTCCCAACCGCGATAGGCACCCAGGAAGCGCTCGCGCGACGTGTCGAAGCCGCCGATCGGTCGCGAGCAGGCGAACCAGGCGAAGTGGTCGCGGCGCTCGCGGTACTCGGTGAGGTGGTAGATGACCTCGTCCTCGACCAGGACCTCGCCGACGGACAGGTTGCGCTGGAAGTTCGTGGCGTCGTCCTGCGCGTCCCAGAGGCAGAACTCGACGGCGCCGAAGAGCGAGAGACGCGCGGGCTCCGGCCGCTCGTTGGTGACCGTCACCCGCCACACCTCGAGCGTCTGCCCCGCAGGCACCAGGTACGTGGTCTCGGCGCGGATGCCCCCGCGCTGCCCGGCGATGACCGAGTAGCCGAGCCCGTGGCGGCATGAGTAGCCGTCCAGGTCGCGCTGCGTGGGCTGCCAGCCCGGGTTCCAGTAGTCGCCGCTGGCGTCGTCGCGGACGTAGAGGAAACGGCCGCCCACGTCGAGCGGGGCGTTGTTGTAGCGGTAGCGGATCAGCCGCCGCAGCCGTGCGTCACGGACGAACGAGTAGCCGCCCGCGGTATTCGACAGGAGCGCGATGTATTCCTCGCTGCCCAGGTAGTTGATCCAGGGCAGCGGCGTGTCCGGCCGGGTGATGACGTACTCCCGGCGCTCGTCGTCGAAGTGGCCATAGCGCACGTCTTGCCCCTCCTCCCCCGCCGCGACGCGGCCTACGCCGGCGCCTGCAGCCCGTTGCGGGCGATGACGTCGCGGTACCAGAAGGCGCTGTCGCGCGGCGTCCGGGCCTGCGTGCTCGTAGTCCACGTGGACGAGGCCGAAGCGCATCCGGTAGCCGTGCGACCACTCGAAGTTGTCGAGCAGCGACCACTGGAAGTAGGCACGCACGTCCACGCCGGCGGCGATGGCCGCGTGCAGCGCCCGCAGGTGGCCGTCGAGGTAGGCGATGCGGCGCTCGTCGTGGACGCGCGCCATCCACCACGGCGTCGTCGTAGGCCACGCCGTTCTCGGTGATGTGGACGGGTGGCAGGTCCGGGTAGTCCGCCTTGAGCGTCACGAGCAGGTCGCGCAGGCCGTCCGGCGTGACCGGCCAGCCCATGTCCGTGGGGGCGGGACCAGGGTCTCGCCCCGTCACGTCCCGGGTCCCGGGGGTGTGCGGGATGGAGCCGCCGGGCGCCGAGACGAGGAAGTCGTCGTTGTAGTAGTTGACGCCCAGGAAGTCGAGCGGCGCGCGGATGAGCTCCAGGTCGCCGTCACGAACGGGCAGGCCGCCGAAGGCCTCGAGGTCGGCGGCCACGTCGTCGGGGTAGCGGCCCCGCAGGAGCGGCTCCGTCCAGACGCGGTTGCGCAGCCCGTCCACGCGCCGCACGGCATCGAGCAGCCCCGCGCTCGGCTCGGTCCTCGCCCGCCCGGATGGGCTGCAGATTGAGAACGATGCCGACCTCGCGGGACGGGTCGATGGCGCGCATGGCCTCGATGGCCAGGCCGTGACCGAGGAGCAGGTGGTGGATGGCTGCGGTGCCCTGCCGCGGGTCTCGGATGCCCGGCGCATGGACGCCCATCACGTAGCCCAGCAGCGAGGAGCACCAGGGCTCGTTCAGGGTGGTCCACATCCGCACGCGGTCGTGGAGCGCATCGAACACCACGGCCGCGTAGTCGGCGAACCGGTGCGCCGTGTCGCGGGATGGCCAGCCACCGGCGTCCTGGAGGATCCGGGGCAGGTCCCAGTGGTAGATGCGTCAGGTGGGGCTCGATGCCCGCGGCCAGCAGCTCGTCAACGAGACGCCGGTAGAAGTCCAGGCCGGCCTCGTTCACCGCCCGGTGCCCTGGGGCAGGACGCGCGACCAGGCCACGCTGAAGCGGTAGGCGTTCAGCCCCAGCGAGGCCATGAGGGCCACGTCCTCGCGATAGCGGTGGTAGTGGTCGTCGGCGACGTCGCCGGTGTCGCCGTTCCGGATGGCGCCGGGCACACGGCAGAGCGCGTCCCAGATCGACGGCGAGCGGCCGTCCTCCGCCACGGCCCCCTCGATCTGGTAGGCGGCCGTCGCCGCGCCCCACAGGAACCCCTCCGGGAACGTGACCGGTCCGTCGTTCGCCATCCCTTGTGCCACTCCTTCGTTCATGTCGCCGTCGCCGATCCGATCGCGGCGGGACGAGCCGCTGCGACCCGGCATCCGCCTTCGCTCATCGATCGCGGCACAGGTCACCAGGTGACCAGCCGAGACCTCGACCATGGTGGGGTTGTCGTCGCTGGCACGTGCGGCAGCGTCGCCGTGCGGATAGCGCTCGTGGTAGAGGCAGGCGCCCGGTTCGCCCGCAGGGCGCTCATCGACCGTCGTCTCGCGCGAAGCGCGACCATCGACCGTCCGGCCCGGGTCATGGAGGGTCGGCACCGAGGCCAGGAGCATCTGCGTGTAGGGGTGGGCCGGCCGCGCGAAGACCTCGGCCGTGGGTCCCCGCTCCACGATGCGACCACGGCGCAGGATGATGGCCTGGTCGCTGATGTAGTTGCCCAGCGAGAGGTCGTGCGTGACGAAGAGGACGCCCAGCCCGCCTGCCTTGAAGTCGGCGAGCAGGTTGAGGACGTCCACGCGCGTCGAGGCGTCGAGCATGCTGATGATCTCGTCGGCCACCAGGAACTCGATGTCGAGCAGCAGGGCGCGTGCCACGAGCATCCGCTGCAGCTGCCCGCCGGACAGCTGATGAGGGTACTTGCCCAGCACGCCGTCCGGATCGAGGCTGACGCTTCGCAGTGCGTCGAGGACGCGGACCTCCCATTCGTCGCCCTTCACCTCCGGGAAGAAGGCGCCGTGGACGAGGCCGAAGACGCGGTCGGCCTTGAAGATGGGGTTGTAGGAGCTGAAGGGGTCCTGGAAGACGCCCTGCACCTTGCGCCGGTAGTCCTTGAGCAGCGTCCGATCGAAGGCGGCCGATGTCCTGGCCGTCGTAGAGGATGCGCCCGCCGCTCACCGAGGTCAGGCCCAGGATCATCCGGCCGATGGTCGACTTGCCGCTCCCGGACTCACCGATGAGCGAGATGATCTGGCCCGGGCTTGCCTCGAAGGAGACGTCCTTGACGGCGTGCAGTGTCTGACCGCCGAAGGTGCCCACCCGGTAGACCTTGTCGACGCCTTCCAGGCGCAGCGTGCCCATCAGGCCACCTTCCAGCAGGCCACCTGGTGGCCTGGCTCGATCTCGACGAAGGGCGGCTGCTCGAGGCACTGCTCATCGGCCAGCGGGCAGCGCGCCCGGAAGCGGCAGCCCTGCGGCGGGTCCAGCAGCGACGGCGGCCGCCCGGGGATGCCCACCAGCCGCCGCTCCGCGATGCGCACGCCCACCTCCGGCAGGGACGAGATGAGCAGCTTCGTGTAGGGGTGGCGGGGCGCCTCGATGATGACGCTGGTGGGCGCCTTCTCGGCGAGGTGGCCCGGCGTACATGACGAGGATCGTGTCGGCCATCTCGTGGAGGATGGCGAGGTCGTGGGTGATGACGATCATCGACTTCACGAAGCCGTTGTCGCGCAGGCCTACGAGCGCCCCGGCCACGGCCTTCTGGGTGGAGACGTCGAGGGCCGAGGTGATCTCGTCGGCGATGAGCAGCGACGGGTCGAGCAGGGTGGAGAGGACCATGACGACGCGCTGCTTCATGCCCCCCGAGAGCTCCATCGGGTAGCGATCGAGGACGTGCTCGGCGAGGCCCACGAGGGCCAGGCGCCGCTCGAACTCCTCGTCGAGCGAGGAGAAGCTGATGCCTCGCGAGCCGATGACCTCACTGGCCATGCGCCCGATCTTGCGGGTCGGGTTGAGGGCGCTCATGGCGTACTGGGGGATGATCGAGACGTCGTGGAAGCGGTGGCGGTCCATGGCCCGGCTGTCGCCGATGGGCAGCTCGACGCCGTCGAGCTCGACCGTGCCGCCCACGTGGCGCATGCGGCCGTCGAGGCGGATGAGGCTGTTGCCGAGGGTCGACTTGCCGCAGCCCGACTCGCCGGCGAGGCCCATGATCTCGCCGTCGGCGACCTCGAAGGTCACGCCATCGAGGGCGTGGACGTCCCCGGCCAGGGTGGTGTAGTAGACCCGCAGGTCGCTGACCGTGAGCGTCATCGCTACAGCTTCCGCAGGCGGGGGTTGAAGACCTCGTCGAGGCCCACGTTGAGGATGTAGAGCGAGCCGACGATGAGGACGATGCCCACGCCCGGCGGGATGAACCACCACCACGTGCCCAGCTGGAGGGCCGACCAGAGCACGGCGTTGTTCATCATCAGCCCCAGCGACATGCCGTCGGTGGGGCCCAGGCCGATGAAGTCCAGGGTGGCCGCGATGAGCACGGCACCACCGAAGAGCAGGATGAACGTGAGCATCAGGTAGGAGCTCATGTTCGGGGCGATCTCGCCCGACGATGATCTGACGCGTGGACTGGCCGGAAAGGCGCGCCAGGTCCACGAACTCACGGCTGCGCAGGGAGAGCGTCTGGGCGCGGATGGCGCGGGCGGCCCAGGGCCAGGACGTGAGACCGATGAAGACCGCCTCCACGAGCAGGCCGCGCGCGTCCACGTAGGCGACGACGATGATGAGCACGATCAGCGTGGGGAGCACGAGGACGACGTTCGTGAGCATGTTGAGGACCTCGTCGACGAGGCCGCCGCGGTAGCCGGCCACGAAGCCGACGGTCATGCCCACGAGCGCGGCCAGCCCGCCGCCCACGAAGCCCACGAAGAACGTGGCACCCACGCCGTGGACGAACTGGACGAAGACGTCCTGGCCGAAGGCCGTCGTCCCGAACCAGTACTCGGACGAGGGCGGCTGCGCAGATGGACCGACGTAGTCCTGGGGCCCGTAGTCGCGCAGGGCCGGCCCCACGAAGGCGATGACGAGCATCGTCGCGAGGATGGCCAGGCTGATGAAGATCTTGCGGTCGCGCACCGCGAAGTAGAGGAGCTCGCGGACGCGACCGATGCGCCGCGCGGGCACGGCCGCCGCCGGGGCCAGGCCGACGACGGGCTGCGGCTCACGCTCCAGGGGCCCGATGGGCAGTGGTCCGGCCATCGCTCAGTCGGTCTCCATGCCCAGGCGCACCCGCGGGTCGACGATGACGTAGACGATGTCGATGAGGAAGTTGGCAACCAGCACGCCGACGATGACGAACAGGAAGATGCCCTGGAGCAGGAAGTAGTCGCGGTTGTTGATGGCCTGGAGGGCCAGGTAGCCGAGGCCCGGGTAGGAGAAGACGACCTCGGTCACGAGCGCGCCGGCGACGATGACGCCCAGCGAGAGGGCCAGGCCCGTGAGCTGCGGCAGGAGCGCGTTGCGGTAGGCGTACTTGCGCACGAGCTTGCCCGGCGCCCCCAGCGACTGGAGGTAGCGGCTGTAGTCGGCGTCGAGCTCGTAGATGATGAGGTTGCGCATGCCGATGGCCCAGCCCCCGAAGCCCACCAGGAAGAGCGACAGGAAGGGCAGGAACCAGTGCATGAAGAGGCTCTCGGCGAAGCGCGGCGTGAGAGCCGGCGAGAGGTTCAGCCCGTAGGCCCCGGAGATGGGGAAGATGTGCAGGGTCGACGCCAGCAGCCAGGCCAGCAGGATGGCCAGCCACATGTAGGGCGTGGCCGTGAGGATGTAGCCCACGGGCAGGACGATGCCGTCGAGCCACTTCTTGCGCGCAGCGTAGGCGCCGAACTTGTTGCCCGCCCAGAAGGCCAGCAGGATGGCCGGGATGAGCAGGCGCCAGGGTGTAGGGCAGCGCGGCCAGATGATGCTCGGTCACCGGCTGCGGGAAGAGCCAGACCGAGACGCCCAGGTCGCCCTGGAGCAGCGCCGCCCAGAAGTTCAGGTACTGCTCCCAGACGGGCACGTCCAGGCCGAAGGCGCGCATGAAGGGACCCGTCATGGCCTGGGCCGATTCGCTCGTGACAGCCCATGCGGCTGATCATCGTGCGCACGGGGTCGCCCGGCGCGAGCCGCGGGATGAGCCAGTCGATGGTCACGGCGACGACGAAGGTCACGGCGTAGAAGAGCAGCTTGCGTCCGAAGTACTTGCGCACCGAGTCCCCGGCTGGTGAGTGGTGAGGCTGCCCCTCCCCTGGCTCAGGCCGGGGGAGGGGCAGTCGGAGGAAGGAGCGCCTCAGGCGGCAGGCTCGGGATGCTCCAGGGCGTCGAGCATGCGGATGCCGCCCATCTGCCAGTAGCCGTTCCAGGTCACCGGCAGGAAGTGGTTGCCGGCGTCAGACGGCCAGTTGGTCCAGACCAGGTTGCTCATCTGCGCCCAGGCACCGTTGTACCAGAGCGGGATGGCCGGCAGGTCGGTCAGGCTGGATGCGCTGAAGCTCGGACATGACGGCCTTCAGGCCCTCGGTGTCGTCGACCGGCGTGCGGTCCAGCTGGTTGACGAGCTCCCAGGCCGCCTCGTTCTCGTAGCGGCCGAAGTTCTCGTCCAGCTGCCGCTCCGAGATGGGCAGCCGGAAGAGGTAGTTGTAGAAGGTCCAGGGGGTGTTGCTGAGGTTCTTGCGGTTGTCGATGGCGAGGTCGAAGTCGCCGCGTCTGGAGCTGCTCCAGGTAGGCCGGCGTAGTCCGGGAAGGCCGGCTGCACGTTGATGCCCGCGGCCTGCGGCGCTCGTGGCCACGACGCGGATGGACTCCATCCAGTCGGTCCAGCCGTTGGGCACGATGAGCTCGAGCGCGATGGGCGAGCCGTCCTTGTTCTCGACGAAGCCGTCGCCGTCGCTGTCGGCGTAGCCGGCATCGGCGAGCATCTGCTTGGCGGCCTCGGGGTCGTAGCTGAAGCCCAGCTCGTCCACGACGGCCTGATCGACGCACTGCTCCCAGACCGGCAGCAGGCCGGTCGGGCTGGCGGCCGCGACGATGTTGCCGAAGACCTTCTCGACGATGTCCCCGACGTTCACGGACGTCGCCAGCGCCCGGCGGAAGGCCGGGTCGTCGAGCGGTGGCTGCGTGAGGTCGGCGACCATCCAGGCCGTGTTGGCCGGGATGCATGTAGGGCGGCTCGGCGTAGTAGGTGGTCAGGCCGTAGCCGCCTGACAGCGGTCCGGCCACGCCGGGCAGGAAGTTGTTGGAGAGGTCCATGCCGCCCTGGAGCACGAGGCCCATGGCGGTGGCGTTGTTGGTGTTGACGAGGTCGATGATGTACCTGGGCTTGGGATCGAGGCCGAGGGCCTCGATGCCCCACCAGCCGTCACGCTTCTCCCAGACCTGGCGGGTCTGGTCGTGCGAGAGGTACTGGTAGGGGCCCGTGCCGATGGGGAACCAGCCGGCGTCGGCGTTCAGGTTGGAGCCCATGATCCACATGGCCGCCTGGTCCTCGGGCTGCTCCGTGGGCAGGTCGCCCCAGAGGTGCGCCGGCAGGATGGCGCGGTCGTACAGGAAGTTGGCCCACTGGTGGTGCCGCGGGTCCGAGAACTTCACGAGGACGGTCAGGTCGTCGACCTTCTCGACCGACTCGATGAAGGTCCAGATGTTGCTGTACGGGATGACCGGGTTCTTGCCCAGCTCGATGGTGTAGACGACGTCATCGGCCGTGAGGGGCTCGCCGTCGGCCCAGGTGACGCCCTCGCGGAGCTTGATGGTGTACTCGTCGTCGGCGGTCCACTCCCCGCTCTCGGCGAGCCAGGGGATGTACTCGTTGGTCATGGGGTCGTAGTTGAAGAGCGGCTCGTAGACGAGGCCGAGCGCGCCCATGGCGTAGGCCCAGTTGGCGATGGGGTTCCAGCTCGAGATCGGGCCCCACTGCTTGCCGCTCGAGTAGAGCGTCTCCTCGCGAGGGAACTCCTCGGGGGCCTGCGCCACCGTCGGCATCACCGTCATGACGGCGAGCGCCGAGGCCGGCCATGAGTCCCGCGAACCGGGTGACGGTTCTTCATGTGCGTGATCACTCCTCCTGATCGCTTCCTGATCGAAGCTGGCGTGCTGGTCGTCTTTCCTGCCGGCGGCCCTCCTTCTCACTGTGGCTCTCGAGTCGCTGTGGCTGGCGCGACGGCCTCTCACGGCGCCGACGGTCGACTGGCGGATGACGAGCTCGGTGGGCAGGATCACCCGCTGCGGAGAGGCGGCCTTGTCGTTGAGCAGGCGGAAGAGCGCGTCGGCGGCCTCCGCCCCGAGCTGGCCGGTGTCCTGGCGCATCGTGGTCAGGGGCGGGCTCGAGGTGGCGGCCTCGGGCAGGTCGTCGAAGCCGGCCACGGCCACGTCCTCGGGTACGCGCACGCTGCGGCGCTGGAGCTCCCGCAGCGCGCCGAGGGCCATGGCGTCGCTGGCGCAGAAGATGGCGTCGACGCCGGCCTCGAGCAGGCGTGCCGCTCCCAGCTCCCCCGAGCGCGGCAGGTAGTCACCCTCGGCCACGAGGCCGTCGACCGGCAGCCGCGCCCGTTCCATGGCGCGGCGGTAGCCGGTCAGGCGCTCCTCGGCGGAGACGCCGCCGCGCCGGCCGGTGATGTGCCCGATGCGGCGGCGACCCAGCGAGATGAGGTGGTCGGTCACCTGCTCGGCGGCGCGCTCGTTGTCGATGTCCACGTAGCTCGCCGAGCGGTCCTTGTGACGGTGGCCGACGAGCACGGTGGGCAGGCTCGAGCGGACGAGGCCGTCGACGAGCGGGTCGTCGAGCATGTCGGCGGTGACGATGAGCCCGTCGAACAGGCGCATGCCCAGGATGCGCTCGAGCGTCTGCTCCTTGGAGAGGTTGGCCAGCCAGAGCATCATGCCGGCGTTGCGCTGGGCCAGGGCCTCGGCGATGCCGTGGAAGAGGCCGGAGAAGAAGACGTCCTGGAAGAGCAGGTCGGGCGGCACGTGGATGACGACGCCCACGACCCCGGAGCGTCCCGAGGCCAGCGTGCGGGCGGCCAGGTTGGGCCGGTAGCCGGTCTCCTCCATGGCCGCCAGCACCCGCCGCCGCGTCGCGTCCGAGACCGAGCCGCCGTTGATGGCGCGCGAGACCGTCGAGCGCGACACACCGCTGACCGCGGCGACGTCATCCAAGGTCCCTACCAACGCCTCGCACGCTCCCTCGTGCTGCTCCCGGTGTGCGCCTCCTCGCGCCGTTCAGTTTGGGAGCGCTCCCACTATGCCCCATCCGTCAAGCGTGCGCAAGCCGGTCGTGACAGCTCGCTCGAGGCCACGAGGCGTGAGAGCGCTCCCAAGCCGTGGAGGCACATCGGCACGGTCGCGGCCGTTTGCTACGATGGCGCCATCCGCCGCCCGGCGTACGGGGTCCGTCCAGCGGGCCATGATGGCCAGCAGATGCAGGGACCCGCGACCGGTCGGAGGAGGAGGTATCGCGGGATGGCGACTGTCACGTTCGACGGGGTCTGGAAGCGCTTCGGGGAGGTCGTCGCGGTCAACGACCTCAACCTCAAGATCAACGACGGCGAGTTCATGGTCCTCGTCGGTCCCTCGGGCTGCGGCAAGACGACGTCGCTGCGCATGATCGCGGGGCTCGAGGAGATCACGCAGGGCACGCTTCTCATCGGCGACAAGGTCGTCAACCACGTGGCGCCCAAGGACCGCGACATCGCCATGGTCTTCCAGTCGTACGCGCTCTACCCGCACATGACCGTGCGCGACAACATGGCCTTCGGGCTGAAGCTGCGCAAGACGCCCAAGGCGGACATCGAGCGGCGCGTCAACGAGGCGGCGGCGATGCTCTCCTGCCAGAACCTCCTCGACCGCAAGCCGCGCGAGCTCTCCGGCGGCCAGCGCCAGCGCGTGGCCCTCGGCCGCGCCATCGTCCGCGAGCCGGCCGTGTTCCTCATGGACGAGCCGCTCTCCAACCTCGACGCCAAGCTGCGCGTCCAGACGCGCGCCGAGATCGCCCGTCTCCACCAGCGCCTGGGCACCACGACCGTCTACGTCACCCACGACCAGGTCGAGGCCATGACGATGGGCCAGCGCATCGCCGTCATGAGCGAGGCCCGCCTCCAGCAGGTCGGCTCGCCGCAGGAGCTCTACGACCACCCGGACAACCGCTTCGTGGCCGGCTTCATCGGCAGCCCGGCCATGAACTTCCTCGATGTCGACGTACGTCGCGATGGCGGCGATATCAGGCTGGTGGGCGATGGCATCGACATCCCGCTGCCTGAGCGGTACAAGGGTTCGATCAAGAGCTTCTCCGGCGACAAGCTCGCCGTGGGCGTTCGGCCGGAGCATCTCGACGTCAACACGGCGGGCCCCGCCGGCACGCTCAGCGGCAACGCCGACGTGGTCGAGTACCTCGGCAACGAGGAGCTCATCCACCTCGAGGTCGGTACGCACGACATCGTCGCACTCATCGACAGCGAGCACCGCGTCAGGCCGGGTGACGACCTCTCGCTCAAGATCCCGCTGGAGAAGGTCCACCTCTTCGACCCCGAGTCGACGCTCGCGCTCGACAAGGAGCGGTCCGAGGGTGACGTCCGCACCGGCGGTGCGGCGCGCAAGCAGGAGGTCGCTCCAGCGGCTGTCTAGACCCGAGCCGCGGTCCCGTCGCGAAGGCCGCCCTGCGGCCGGTCTGGTAGCCTCACCGGAACGCCCGAAGCCGACGGAACGCCCGCGGACGCGCACTCATGCACCCGCGGACTCTTGGCCTCGCGGATGCGCCCGGCGCACGTGCCCAAGACAGCGCCGATCATGCCCCGTCACGCTCAGCGCGAGCGCGGCTGGTCCGTCTCGGCGGCCGAATCCAGGCGTGGCACCCGCTACGGGCGGCCGGCGTCGCGCTACCAGTCCCCGCAGGCATGGATGAGAGTGGCGGGCGGCGCGGGATGCGGCGGCGCGCGGTCGTGGAGCGGCATCAGTCCCGCGGCGACGGTGGTGGTCACGAGGCTGCTCCACAGCGATGCGTCGAGGTCGGGCATGAGCTCGCCGAGCCGAGCCACGTCCGCCGCGTAGTAGTCGGCCAGGAGGCGGCGCATGTCGGCCGTCAGCTCGACATGGCTGGCGGCCTTCTTGCGCGCCCGTGCTGATCTCAGCGGCCGAGGCGCGCTGGTCGGGCAGGCCGAGGAACTCGAACGTCCGGGAGAGCTGACCCTGCGGGTCGGCCACGCAGCGCTCGTACTGGAGGAGCAGGAAGCGCTCGCGGGCGAAGTGCTCCAGCCACCAGGCGAGCTGCGCTGCGTAGCGACCGCGCTCCATGGCCTCGACGATGCGATGCTCCCTGGCGCCGACGTCCCCGGCGCCGACCTGGCCCTTCATGGCTCCCGAGCGCTGCAGCAGCCCGAGTCCGGAGACGTAGCGCTCGACCGGGTCTCGCATGAGGACGATGAGGCGGGCATCGGGGGCTGCGCGCGCGAGCATGGGCGCCACCCAGGGCTGGTAGAGGTAGCCCGGCGTCTTCTCCCCGACGAGGCTGCCGTCGGGTCTCGGGAAGTAGCGGTGGTAGCGCTCGAGCTGCTCGTCGGATGGCCAGCGGTCCCAGAAGTGGTCGAAGTAGTGGAGCTCACGCCGCCCGCCCCCGGGACGCACGACCTGGAGATGGCCCTCGATGAGGCCCTGCCACCAGGTGGTGCCCGATTTCTGGGCCCCGATGATGACGAAGTCCGGGGGACCGGTCCGCCACTCGGGCGGATGGTCGGGAGGGGGCGGCAGCTGGTCGTAGCGCGAGCGGACCGCGCCGCCCTCGAGAGCCGCAGCGCTGCGCGGTCGGATGCGCGAGACGCGCCGGATGACGCGCCCGAGGCCGCTCCTGCGCATCAAAGGCGGAGTCGATGCAGGCCGTCGCGCGACATCACGGCCTGTTCCAGCCCAGGCGGCGGTGGCTGGCCGGGACCTCCGGGCCTGCCGGCTCCTCCACCGCGGCCATCTGCGCGGACGACCCGGTGGGCGCCTTGTGGGCGGCCATCCGCGCGAGCGTGGCCTCGTTGCCGACATCGTGGCCGGCCTGCTCGGAGAGCAGCCAGCGCACCTCGAGGAGGTCGCAGTAGGCCTGGACCGGGTCGATGTCCTCGCCCAGCGTCTCGGTGAGTTGGCCCGACCACGGGCTCGAAGATCTCGAGCATCCAGCGAGCCCCATCGAGGTGCGTCAGCACACGCTCGCTGTCTGCCCTCCTTGGAGTCCCAGCTGCCCGCCCAGCCCATGCCCGCCCAGGCGGTCAGGTCGTTGAGCAGGATGGCCGACTGACCCTCGCCGGCCTCGATGCCGGTGAGCTGCCGCAGGCGACGGGAGTGGTAGTCGCGCCCGGCCACCGAGACGCGCAGGCGCAGCTCATCGGAATCGTCGTCGCCCGGCTCGAGGATGACCTCGTCGACGACGTAGCCGAGCTGGTTGATGGCGTGCAGCCGACGGTCCACGCGGTAGCGCTGGTCGTGGCGGATCGAGACGTCCTTGTGGAGGACGTCCCAGAGGCCCTCGTAGCGGTCGCGAAGGCTCAGCGCGGCCTCGAAGTCCTCGTCGATGTCCTCGATGGAGCGACCGTTCATGACCGCCAGGTCGGCCAGGTCGCCGGCCACGTTCTCGACCGCGATCTCGAGGTCGGCCTCCCGCTGCCCGTCCGAGAGCCGCTCGTGGATCTCGCTGGTCTCGGCGTCCACGAGATAGGCCTGCAGCCGCTGTCCGTCGCGCATGAGCAGCGTGTTGGCGAGCGAGCAATCGCCCCAGAAGAGCCCCGTCCGATGAAGCTCCACGAGGAGGCCGGTCATGGCATCGAGGAGCTGGTCGCGGTAGCGCCGCTCGCCCTCCGGCAGGCGCATGAAGAGGCGCCGGAACTGGAACGAGCGGGCCAGGTAGCGCGTGGCGAGGATGGACGACTGGTCGCCCGTCCGGGTCACCAGGCCGGAGGCACGCACGGCGGGAGCGCCGCGGGCCTCGAGCTCGTGCATGACGTCGTACTCACGCTGGCCGACCTCGAGGGGCAGCTCCTTGAGGGCCACGATGCCGTCGCTCCACGACCAGGAAGCGGACGATGTGACGGCTGGCGCCGACGGGCAGGTCGACGAATTGGATGTCGTGCCGCGCCCAACCCGCCAGCGGCTCGTCCCAGGGCAGCTCGAGGAGTCGCTGGCTGCTCTCCCGGAAGCGCATCGTGAGACGTCCGGGATCGTAGGGCTCGTCGGGCAGCTCATCCGCTGGCCGCCCGGCAGCATCGGCCGGCGTCGGGTCGCCCTCGGGCGCATCGCGGGGCGCGGTCGGTCGGGGGCTCATCAGCGCATCCATCGGCCAGAAGTCTATGCGCTCCACGGCCCGAACCCGATCGCCGGAACGGGTCTGCCCTAGGATGAGGTGGTTCGTCCCGTTCCCCTGGGATCGCCTCCCCTCGCCGCAGGAGCACCATGCAGCCCAGGTCTCGCCTCCATCTCACTCGAGCTTCCCGGACCGTACGCCGCGGTCGTGGCCGACATGGACGGGCTGCTCGTCCACACGGAGCGCCACTGGCTGCAGGCCAAGGTCGTGCTCTTCGGCCGTTACGGCGTCGAGCTGACCGATCGAGACCTGGCAGCGGTCTTCGGGACCTCGGAGCTCGACAGCGCGCGCTACTTCGTGGGCCGTTTCGGCCTGGCGACCGAGCAGGTCGACAGCCTCCGGGACGAGTACCTCGAGATCGTGGGCGACCTGTTCGACCGTGGGGTCGAGCTGACCGATGGGGCGGGCGAGCTGCTGTCTCGCCTGTCCGGCGCCGTGCCCCTGGCCCTCGCCACCAACACCCGGCGGTCGCTCGTGGACAAGATCCTCCGGGCGATCTCGGTGGGCGAGCGGTTCGACGCCATCGTCAGCGGCGACGAGGCCCGCCCCAAGCCGGCCCCTGACCTCTACCTCCTGGCCTGCCGGCGCCTGGACGTCGATCCCGCGACGGCCGTGGCACTCGAGGATTCACCGACCGGAGTGACGGCCGCCAAGAGCGCCGGGCTGAGCTGCATCGGCGTGCCCAGCGACGCGCGCTTCCCGCTCCACGAGGCCGACGCCGTGGTCGACTCGCTCGTCGCGCTGCTGTAGCCCGGCGGTCCGGCGGTGTTCGGGGTCCGCATCGTCATCAACGCCGTGGCCCTGCTCCTGGCCGCCCTGCTCGTGCCGGACATCGAGGTCGCCTGGAGCGATGAGGCGTCCGGGGTCGTCATCAGCCTCGTCGTCCTGGCCGTCGTCTTCGGCCTCGTCAACGCCGCCGTCCGGCCCATCGCCCGACTGGTGCGGCTGCCGCTCGACATCCTCACGCTGGGGACGTTCTCGCTCGTCCTCAACGCCCTGCTGCTCCTGGCGATGGCCTGCCTCGTCGACCTCGTCACCGACCCGCTCATCGTCATCGGCGGCTTCCCGCCCGACCTCGGGCTGCCCGCTCTCGTGGCCGCGCTGATGGGCGCCTTCATCATCAGCGTCGTCTCCACCGGGCTCAACCTCTTCATCCGATGAGTCGACCGATGATCACGCCGGCGCATCAGCTCGGGCTCGCCCTACGAGCCTGTCATCGGCTTCAGTCGTGCGCTCCGCGTGGGCGATCGGGTCATCGTCGCGGGCACGGCTCCGATCCGACCGGATGGAGGCGTCGACCCGGACACCGAGCGCCAGGCCGACCGCTGCCTCGAGATCATCCTGGCGGCACTGCGCGAGGCCGGAGCCGGACCGGAGCACGTCGTCCGGACGCGCGTCTACCTCGTCGACGCGGCCGACTGGGAGGCCGTCGGTCGCGCCCATGGTCGCGTCTTCGGCAGCGTCCGCCCGGCGGCCACGATGGTCGTGGTCAAGGGCCTGCTCGATACGCGCTGGAAGGTCGAGATGGAGGCCGAGGCCATCATCGACTCCGGGCGGATGAGACGGCGGCGCCGGATCGTCGACCTCGACGCTCCCGACCGTTTCACGGTTCTCGCCTCGAGCGAGAGGGGCCAGCCCGATGCGTTCCGGCTGCTGGCCGTGAAGGGCTCGCGGGGCGCCAGCGCGGCTCCATCGATCGGAAGCAGCTCGCGATGCTCGCCGACCGCGTCCTGCTCATCATCGACGAGCTCGAGCGCCGCGGCCTGGTGGCCATCGAGGTCGTGGACGGGCCGGACGACGACCCCGCCGCCCGGAGGTCCACCGTGGGCAGATGTCCGTGCCGAGACGCTCGCCGTGGAGTGGGATGACGACGGCGAGAGGCTCGTCATCGAGGCCGCCGCCGCACCGCCAGCCGCCGGAGCCGGTCTGTGGGCCGAACCCATGGGAGAGCCCGACGCGACCGAGACTCCCCGATGACGACCCCGCGGGACCGGACATCCTCCGCGTCCGACTCACACCGCTCGTCGCCCAGCGGTTCGCCCGCCAGGCCCGCCGGCTCGTTGCTCGGTCCTAGCGACTCGTGCAGCCGGCGGTGGACGATGTCAGCAGGCTCCGGGCGAGTGACGCACTGCTGGCCGCCACGGTCGAGGCGGTGATGGCCGACGTCGAGTGCCGTCTGGTCGACGCACGGTCCTGTGGCCGCTCATAGCGTGGCGCTGTGGCCGCGCCGGGGGCCAGCGCCAGCTGCGACCGCGCGACCTCCGGCCGCCGCCGCGAGCCGCGTGGCGCTCGAGCCCGTGCTGTCCGGCTACACGCGTCCCGTCCTCATCACCCATGCCCCGGGCGAGGGTCGCGTCATCTACATCGTCGAGCAGACCGGGGCCATCGAGCGCGCCACCTTCGAGGGCGGACGGTGGCGCAAGCTGGGAACCTTCCTCGACCTGCGTTCGCGGGTCAGCGACCCGACACCGCGGCGGCGAGCGAGGCCTCCTGGGCCTGGCCTTCCATCCCGACTACCAGCGCAACGGCCTCTTCTACGTCGACTACACGCGCGCCGGGAGAGGCGCGGCGGACGGTGACACCGTCATCGCCGAGTACCGTCGTGCCGAGGCCGGGCGCGCGGACCCGTCGTCACGTCGGCTGGTCATGACCATCGACCAGCCCTACGCCAACCACAACGGCGGCCACCTCGCGTTCGGGCCTGACGGCTTCCTGTACATCGCCTCGGGCGACGGCGGCAGCGGCGGCGATCCCCATGGCAACGGCCAGCGCCTCGACACGCGCCTCGGCAAGCTCCTGCGCATCGACCCGCTCGACCCGGACGGACCCGGTGGGCGCCGCTTCGGCGTGCCGGCGTCGAACCCACGGGTGGGGCGGTCCGGGCTCGACGAGATCTGGGCCTGGGGCCTGCGCAACCCGTGGCGCTTCTCCTTCGATCGCCAGACCGGCGACCTGTGGATCGGCGACGTCGGCCAGAACGCCTGGGAGGAGATCGACCGGTCTCGGGCGGACGGCAACGGGACCGGCGCGGGCAGGGGCCGCAACTACGGCTGGAACCGCTGCGAGGGCGATCGGCGTTACCCGAACACGGGCAGCATCTGCCGCTTCGGCACGCGCCCCGTCCACGCGTATCGCGCATGGCGCGGACAGCTGCTCGGTGACGGGCGGCCACGTGCACCGCGGGCCGGCGGCACCCGCCTGGCGCGGTCTCTACGTGGCAGGCGACTACTGCGGTCGGCTCTTCGTCCTGGGACCGGATGGCAGCGTGCGGCTGGCGCGGAACTCGGGACGCTCGATCTCCTCCTTCGGAGAGGATGCCGCCGGGCGCATCTACGCGGCCGACCTCACGAGCCGGCAGGATCTTCCTCGTGCGGTTCCAGGGCCCGCGACCCTGACCATCGGCAGGGGTGCTCAGACCGCTACCGGCAGGGGCGTTCGAGACCGTGCGCCTCGAGCAGGGCATCGTCCTCGAGGAGCGCGGCCGTCGGCCCGTCCGCGACGACTCGGCCCTCGTCGAGGATGACCATCCGCGGCATGACCTCGGCCACCATGGCCAGGTCGTGCGTGCTCACGAGGAGCGTCTCCTGACCGCTGCGCCAGGACGCCCATGATCTCGCGGCGCCCGCGTGGGTCGAGACCGGCCGTGGGCTCGTCGAAGACGAGGATGGACGGGTCCATCGACAGCACCGTGGCCAGCGAGACGCGCTTGCGCTGGCCGAGGGAGAGATGGTGAGGCACTCGGCGCTCCGTGCCGCTCATGCCCACGGCCGCCAGGGCGCGCTCGACGCGATGGTGGACCTCGTCGTGCGGCAGGCCCAGGTGCATCGGCCCGAAGGCGACGTCCTCGCCGATCGTCGGGCTGAAGAGCTGGTCGTCGGGGTCCTGGAAGACGAGGCCGATGGCCGCCCGGATCCGCTTCACCGAGGCCGGCTCCGACGACGACGCCGTCGACGCTCACCTGGCCATGGCCGCCGCCGAGGATGCCGTTGAGGTGCAGGAGCAGCGTCGACTTGCCGGCGCCGTTGGGTCCCACGATGGCGACCTTCTCGCCGGGCGCGACCTCGAGGTCGATGCCGCGCAGCGCCTCGGTGCCATCGGGGTAGGTGAAGTGGAGGTGCTCGATGACGATCCGGCCGCGACCGTGCGCCGCGGTCGCTCTGACTCGACTCCGGTGGCTGGCCTGGGCTGCTGATGCGCTCACAGCCGCGGGACCCCACAGGATCTGCCAGCGTCGGTAAGAGCGGCGATCGACCGCCATCAGGACGCCGAAGACGATGCAGGTCGCGCATGGATCGAGGACGCGCCAGCACGGTGCCGCGCAGGGTGCCCTCGAAGCCGCGCGCCAGCATGGCGGCGTAGATGCGCTCGGAGCGCTCGTACGAGCGCACGAAGAGCGAGCCGACCATGGACCCCGTCGACCCTGGCGCGCCAGGCCACGCTCCCCGCCGCGACCGACCCTCGGAGGCGCGAGCGGGAGTCCCTGGCTCGCCGCATCCGACCCGCCTCGTCGCCGATGACGGCGAGGTAGCGGTACATGAAGCTGACGATGCTGACGAGGATGGCCGGCAGGCGCATCGAGCGCAGGCCGTCGATGAGGTCGGGGAACGGCGTCGTGTAGGCCAGGAGCAGCGCCACCTGGACGGAGAGCCAGCTCTTGATGACGATCGACAGCGCGTCGCGAAGCCCCTCGCGCGTCGCCGTCAGGCCGAAGGGCCCGAGGTCGGTCGAGAAGAGCGGCTCTCCCGGGCGCGTGAAGACGAGCGGCAGCGACGACGAGGGCGAAGGGCAGCACGATCCAGGACCCGCGCACCAGCCGGCCTGGACCGAGGCGGGCCAGCAGCGACGCTGCCGACAGCACGACGAACACGATGCCGTAGGCGACGACGGAGCCGGCCGGCAGCAGCGTGATGGCCACGATGGCCGGCCAGGGCAGGATCAGCTTGAGGCGGGCGTCGAAGCGATGGACGGGGCTGTCGCGCGGGATGTGCCGGTCAAGGTCCATGTCTGACTGCCCTTCGTGCCGGCGGAGGCCGGCCTGAGACGCGGCGCAGTGTCGCTCAGGAACGCTCCCGGTCCTGACGCTGCCGTCGGCGCGCCAGGAGGCTGCCAAGGCCCCACATGAGGGCGAAGACGACGGCCACGCCGATGAGCCCGGCCAGGCCATCGTGGTCATCGTGGCATCGGCTCGACGCCAGGCACGGTGTAGTCGGGCAGGATCTGAGTACGAGGGCGTCCTGCGCGGAAGTCGAGGAAGCCCTCGGTCCTCGGCCACCCGCTCCAGCCCATCCGGGTCAGGCGACGCGAGGGGGGCGAGGAGGATGACGATGAGCGCCGCCAGCCGCCAGTCCGGCCAGCCACCAGGGCCGGCGCATGTCTAGGCTGCTCCCTGCGGCGCTGGCGCAGTGCGATGGCCCGCACCCGACCCGCTATTCGCGCAGCGTCCAGGAGGTCCGGGCGCACGCCGTGGATGAGGGCCAGCGCAGCGACCGTGATGAGCGCCTCGCCGATGCCGATGAAGGCATGGACCCCGAGCATGGCGGGCAGTGCGACCTCGAGCGGGCTCGTGCCGCTCGCCGCGAGCTCGAGCGCTCATGGCCAGAGCGCCGAGCATGACGGCCGACCACGCCGCCAGCGCGGCCGCGGGATACCTGCCTCGGGCCTCGCCGCCCGAGGAGGCGGCAGAGGGTCACGTAGATGGCATAGCCACCGAGGGTCCCGACGATGCCCATGTTGAAGATGTTGGCGCCCAGGACGACCAGACCGCCGTCCTGGAAGACGAGGGCCTGGACCGCCACCACGCTGGTCATCACCAGCGTGCCCACCCATGGACCCAGGAGGATGGCCGCCAGGACACCGCCGACCATGTGGCCGCTGGTCCCGCCCGCGACCGGGAAGTTGACCATCTGGGCGGCGAAGATGAAGGCGGCCGTGACGCCCATGAGCGGCACGGCGCGCTCGTCCAGACTCGCGGCTGCCGCGCTGCACCGAGACGGCCAGCACGACGATGGTGATGCCCCACATGAGCGCCGCGATGGGGACCGTCAGGAAGCCGTCCGGGGCGTGAAGCGCGAAGACGGGAACGAACCAGGGGCTCCCGGGATCAAGGGTCGCGAGCACGGGGAGATGCTAGTCGCCATCGCACGTTGTTGCAAGTCGTTGTGATAACGCGACGGCGAAACGGCGGGCAGTATCCTTGGCCGATGCCAGCGATGAGCGACTCCCCTGTCAGGGACGCGGCCTGGGACGACGTCCGGGAGCGGCTCCATGAGCGCGGGCTGCGCTGGACGCCGCAGCGTCGGCTGCTCGTGGACGTCCTCGCCCAGACCGACGGTCATATCACGGGCGCCGAGCTGGTGGAGCGCTGCCGGGCCGCCGATCCACAGACGACCCCGTCGACCGTCTACCGCACGCTCGACGTTCTCGAGGACATCGGCCTCATCCGCCACGCCCACGGGCTCGATGGCCGAGAGGAGTTCCACGTGCGTCCGGCTCGGGAGCACGGCCACCTTCACTGTACGGTCTGTCACGGTGCGTGGGAGATCGATGCGGAGGACGTCGCGACGCTCGTCTCGGATCTCGATCGGGTGCGCGGCTTCCGAGTCGACCTGGGTCATCTCAGCGTCGTCGGGGTCTGCCGCGCGTGCCGGGAAGTCACGACCGGCTGACGCGGCGTCTCACGCGCCACACGGTCGTGCGCTCTCCGTTTCGGGCCGGGCCCTGACCGGACGATGCTGACGGTCTCCCGGCGCCCGGCCCACGCCTGGAGGATGCGGCGTCATCTCCTCGACCCGCTCGGCGACATCGTCGGTGCCTGCGACGGTCGGATGGACGTGGAGCACGTCTAGGCGATGAGCGACCGGGTGCTCACGACGCGCCATCTGAACCGGGCCCTCCTCGCGCGTCAGCTGCTCGTGGAGCGGTCACCTATCCCGATCTCGGACGCCGTGGAGCAGGTCGGCGGCCTCCAGACGCAGTACGCGCCGTCGGGTTACGTGGGCCTCTGGACCCGCCTCGCGGGATTCGCGCGCGACGACCTCACCCGTGCGCTCGAGGACCGCTCGGTCGTCCAGGCGACGCTGATGCGAGTGACCATCCACGTCGTCTCGGCGGCCGAGTACTGGCGCTATACGGAGGGCGTTCGCGAGGCCCGCCGGGCCTGGCTCGAGCGGGTCGACCGGAACATGGACCGACCCGGCATGGACGAAGCCGCGCGCGCCTGCGCGAGGCCCTGGCCGATGGTCCGCGTGATGCGCGCGACCTCGGCGGCCTCGGATCGGGATTCCTCGGCCGGCTCGGCGTCTGGGTCGACCTCGTCCGCGTCCCGCCGTCAGGCACGTGGGAACGTCGACGGGCCGACCGGCTGGCACTCGCGGATCAGTGGCTGGGCCCGAGCGACTGCTCGGTCACCGAGGGTCAGGCCCACCTCGTCCGAGCCTACCTGCGCGCCTTCGGGCCAGCGCCCTGGCGCGATATCGCGTCCTGGGCCGGTGTCGGCGTCGCGGACGTGAAGGCGGCCGGCGCGAACCTCGAGCTGGTGCGCTATCGCGACGAGCGGGGCGGTGAGCTGGTCGACCTGCCCGGCGCTCCCCTGCCCGATCCGGATACGCCCGCCCCGGTGCGATTCCTGCCGCACTGGGATGCCAACCTCCTCGTCCACGCCCGTCGGACGGGGCTGCTGCCGGAGGAGCATCGACCGCGGGTGTTCAGCTCACGCAACCCGTTCTCGGTGGGCACCTATCTCGTGGACGGGCGCGTCGTGGGAGCCTGGTCCCTGCGCGACGGCCGGATCGTCCTCGACCCCTTCGAACCGCTCTCGCGACGGGACCGGCAAGCCGTGGAGGAGGAGCGTGAGGCGCTCGAGGCCTTCCATTCGCGAGGTCAGCCCTCGGCGTACCACGCCGACCTGATCGCTGACCCAGTCGACCAGGGTGGGCAGGAAGTCCGCCGTGAACTCGGGGGCGAGCGTCGAGTACTCGGTGACCGAGCCCGTCTCGGATGCCTGGAACAGGTGATTCGCATCGGGGAAGACGACCACGGTGAGGTTCGTGCCGCCGCCACGCTCGAGCGCTTCTCGGAGGGCCGGCTCGTTCTGGTCGGCGACGACCTGGACGTCCCTGGCGCCGAAGAGGCCCAGGACGGGCGCCTCCACATCGGCCCAGTCAGGCGCCGGATCGTAGGCCAGCAGCGAGCGGGACCAGTCGGAGAGGAGTGGCTCGAGCGCCTGGACCTGCCGCTCCAGGAACGCCTCCCGGTCGCCGGCGAGGACCTTCTCATCGTCGGACAGGCGGTCCCACAGGGCTGAGAAGTAGTCGCGCCCAGCCTCGCTGAAGCCCTCTCGATCGCCATCGCGAGCCAGCGGCATGGCCCTGGCGGCCCACTCGCGGGCCAGCGCGACCTCCTCTTCCGAGCCGCCCGCAGCACGCGAGGATGGCTGCCTGCTGCTCGACGAGCAGCGAGACCCCATCGACGGCCGGGGCGGCCATGCCCACCACGAACGCGATGCCAGGGTCGCGGGCCGCGAGCATCGCCGCGTACAGGCCGCCCTCGCTGTGGCCGAGGACCCCGATGCGCTCGTCGTCGATGTCTCGGGACGGTCGCGCAGGTATTCGAGCGCGGCCGCGCCGTCGGCCGCCAGCTCCTCGACCGTGGCAGAGGCGTAGTCGCCCGTGCTGCCGCCCACGCCCCGGTCGTCGTAGCGCAGCACGGCGACGCCGGCGCGGGTGAGCGCGTCGGCGATGATGGCGAAGGGCTTGAGGGTGGACACCGGGCGCAGTGACTCGTCGCGGTCCTGGGCACCGCTGCCGCTCATGAGCACGATGGCCGGGTGCGGGCCCGGCCCCTCGGGCACGGTGAGCGTGCCGGCCAGCTCGATGCCTTCACCGCCGCCCGGGAAGGTCACCTCCTCGACGACGTACGGAAGCGTCGCGGGGTCGGGCGTCGGCTCTGGCGCCAGGATCTCGAAGCCTTCGATGGCGGGCACGAGGACCTGCTCGCGGAGCACGTCGAACTCGTCGGACTCGCACTGCAGCATGACGAGGTAGGTCGTGCCGGCGTGCTCGGCCATGGCCACCTCGATGGTCATCTCCAGCTCGCCCGCCGTCGATGGGGAACTGGTGGAGGTCCCAATCGAGCGTCTGGCTCGCCATCGTGCCCGTGACCTCCGGGATCTCGTCCAGCGTGAGCTGCGGCAGCAGTGCCGGCCAGACTTGCTCGATCGTGGCAGGGGCCGACTGGATGACGATGATGGCGAGATCATCAGGCGGGGCGCCCCGGGCGTAGGTGCCGTTCCCGAGGTCGCTCCACTCCGCAGGGACGACCGAGGAGACCCCGAAGTTGGGGTCCTCGACCGGCCGGCGCTCGATGTCCGCGTCCACCTGGCCCAGCGCTCCCGGGGCCACTCCGACGGACGGTGATGAGGCAGGTCGCGAGGGCAAGGGCGAACAGTCGGGCGGGTTTCACGAGGCGGCCTCCTGGCGCGGCGAGACGGCTGGAAATCACGGGGAGGTCACGAATCATCGCACGTCACGCCGCTGTCACGCCCGGGGCCTATCCTGCCCGGCATGCCAGAGCGACCTTCGAGCGACATGCCCATGACCGAGCAGCAGTGGCGCGAGCGCCTCAGCCCCGAGCAGTACCACATCCTTCGCGAGAAGGGCACCGAGAGGGCCTTCACGGGCGAGTACTGGGACGATCATCGACCCGGCGTGTACCACTGCGCAGGCTGCGGCGCCGAACTCTTCGACGCCGCCACCAAGTACGACTCGGGCAGTGGCTGGCCGAGCTTCACCGAACCTGCCGCAGGAGCGGCTGTCGCCACCGAGACGGACCGGTCGATGTTCATGACGCGGACCGAGGTCCTGTGCGCCGCCTGCGGCGGGCATCTCGGCCATGTCTTTCCCGATGGGCCGGGGCCCACCGGTCAGCGCTACTGCATCAACTCCGCGGCCATCCAGTTGGATGAGGCATCGACGATCGCGGCACCAGAGGCGATCCGCTTCGAGCCCGCGGAGGAATAGGGTCCCACGGAAGGCGGATCCGAACCCGCAGACGAGGGCACGACCGTGCCGCCCGCGCCACCGCGTCGAGCCCTACCTCGCGGTCCTTCGGGAGCCCGCCCTCGCGGGCCGGTGTCGGCCGAGGAGCTGGTTACGACGGGTCCGGGCTGGCCACGAGTGCAGCGGCAGAGGCCACCGGAGTCGCCGCGGGCGCTGGGACGAGAGCGACGGCCACATCGGTCGCCGGCGCGTCGTAGGTGATGACCGGCGTGACGGTGTCGCTCGTGTACAGCAGGATGCCGGCTGCATCCTCGATGGTCGCCCGTACGGCGTAGCTCTCTGTCTCCACGATGACGGCGGGGTCGTAGGCTATCTCGTAGGGAATCTCAGCGGCCGCCGGATCCACGATGGCTGGTTGCGCCACCGCGATGACCTCGGCTGGCGCATCGGCGATGGACACGTCCTCGATGACCACGGTCGCGACCGCGTCCTCGGGCAGGGTCACGCCCAGCGGGAGTTCGATCGTGCCAGTGACGACGCCCTCTACGGGGGCCTCGGTCACCACGGGGGCCTCGGTCACCACGGGGGCCTCGGTCACCACGGGGGCCTCGGTCACCACGGGGGCCTCGGTCACCACGGGGGCCTCGGTCACCACGGGGGCCTCGGTCACCACGGGGGCCTCGGTCACCACGGGGGCCTCGGTCACCACGGGGGCCTCGGTCACCACGGGGGCCTCGGTCACCACGGGGGCCTCGGTCACCACGGGGGCCTCGGTCACCACGGGGGCCTCGGTCACCACGGGGGCCTCGGTCACCACGGGGGCCTCGGTCACCACGGGGGCCTCGGTCACCACGGGGGCCTCGGTCACCACGGGGGCCTCGGTCACCACGGGGGCCTCGGTCACCACGGGGGCCTCGGTCACCACGGGGGCCTCGGTCACCACGGGGGCCTCGGTCACCACGGGGGCCTCGGTCACCACGGGGGCCTCGGTCACCACGGGGGCCTCGGTCACCACGGGGGCCTCGGTCACCACGGGGGCCTCGGTCACCACGGGGGCCTCGGTCACCACGGGGGCCTCGGTCACCACGGGGGCCTCGGTCACCACGGGGGCCTCGGTCACCACGGGGGCCTCGGTCACCACGGGGGCCTCGGTCACCACGGGGGCCTCGGTCACCACGGGGGCCTCGGTCACCACGGGGGCCTCGGTCACCACGGGGGCCTCGGTCACCACGGGGGTCGGCTCGGGGGTCGGCTCGGGGGTGGGCTCGGGGGTCGGCTCAGGCGTGGGCTCAGGGGTCGGCTCAGGGGTCGGCGCGACGGTGGCCGCGGCCGAGGGCTCGATGGTGGCCAGGACCGGCGCGGTCGAGACCTCAGCGGTGGCGGCGGGCGTGGCCGCGGCCTCGGTCGGCTCCGGCGTCGCCTCTTCGGATCGGCATGCCAACACGATGAAGGCTCCGACCACGAGGAGCGCTGACCACCTGGCCAGCCGAGTGACACGCATCCGCTTTCCGTCCAAGGTCGTACCCTCCTGCGCCGAGCATCCCGTCGTGTAACGATGCCGCGCGTGACCGTCGCGCGACGTTCGTGGCGCTAACGATACCCGAGCGTGGGCGGCACGTGCCGCACGGAGTCGATCCGCGGTATGGCCACCTCAGCTGACTGAGAAGCCGTCGTCCAGGAGCGCACTGACCTCGTCGCCAAGCCGAACGTGGATGGCCAGGTCGAAACGCCTCGTCTCGCCCGGCTCGAGCACCTGCATCGTGCCTGCTGCCCGCTCGGCTGCGCGCCCGGCGAGCCCGCAGTTGGCGGGCTCCAGGCCCGTCACGTACATCCCGGCGCGGAGCATCCGCCACTGCCACAGCCGCGGCAGCTGACGCGGGTCGAAGGTGACCGTCACCGCGATGCCGCCCGTGGGCGTGTACGTGGGGTTCGCCACCGAGATGCTCGCCTCGGGGGCATCGGGGTCGCGCAGGCGATGCTCGAAGACGTGCTCCCGAGCGCCGTCCCGCGGTGGACCGAACGAGGCGTGGTCGGCGACCACGGCTTGGGCGGCCTCGTCCCTGCCGACGATCTCGGCGGGCGGCCCCACGAGCCGGGCATCATCTGCCACCACCGGATACCCGACGTTGATGTGGTAGAGGATGAGCAACGGGGTCGGCGCGAAGCCCTGGTTGACGACCTCGTCCCGGATGAGGACCGTGTTCTCGCCCATGGGCAGCCGGATGCGCCGGCGAAGCAGCAGGTCGGCGCCGAAGACGTCGGTCTCCCGCAGTTCCCCGCTGATCTCGGCCACGAGACGGCTGTCCTCCTCGACGACGCGATGGACCACGTTGCGCGCCGGGATGTTCGAGATGCGCCCGTGCAAGCCGTGGCTGGTGCCCTCGTCCTCGGACGGCAGGCCGACGTTCTGCAGCCCGCAGGTGGTCAGAAGGCCGCCATGAAACGAGCGCAGCCAGTCACGCTCCTGGAAGTAGGCGGGGTGCACGGCGCCGGTCGTGGATTGCCAGCCCACCTGGTGGCCTCCCGCCCATACGGACCCGAGGTCGAGGCCGCGGTCCGCGAGGATGACCGCGGAGAGCCCGCCGCTCGCGCGCGCGTCGATGATGCGGACACCGTCCTCGCTGCCGTCGGCCAGACGGGCTGCGCGCGTCGAGACGAGCTGCGAGACGTCGCCGACCCGTCGCCGCAGCTCGTGGAGGTCGGAGCCTGACTGGATGCTCATGGGCGGCACGGTAGCGGAACTCGACGGGGAAGACCCTACCAGGCCGGGGCCGCGGGAACGAGCAGGCTATGCCTCGTCGCCAGCCGGTCGCCCGGCCATCGCACCGCTCGCCGCCGAACGCCCCCTCGGCTCGGAGGTGCTCGACCTCCTCCGGCTCATAGGCGAGCTCCGCGAGGATGGCCGGGCCGTCACCGCCGAGCGCCGGTCCAGCTCGGTGCCCAGGTGCTGTGGTCGGACATGAAGACGGCTGTCCCCACGGAGCGGACCGTGCCGAGGCGCGGATGCTCGTACTCCGCCAGCATCGAGCGCCGCCGCAGCTCGTCGACCTCGAGCGCCTCCTCCATCGACCGGACCGGCGAGATGGGCACGACGCCTTCGAGCCGTGCCATCCATTCCGCCGTCGTCAGCTCCGCGAACCGGGCCGCGAGCAGCGGCAGGAGCTCGTGTCGGTGGGTCGACCGGGCCTGCATGCCAACGAATCGCTCGTCGTCGGCGAGCTCGGGCAGGCCGATGGCCGACACCAGGTCCCGGAAGAAGCGCTCCTTCGCGGCCGCGATGGCGATGTGACCGTCCGACGTGGCGAAGAACTGGAAGGGCACGACCGAGGCGTGGCCGGACATCGGCTGGCGGACCGTGTCGATGCCTGCTGACAGGTGCCACGTGGCGTGGTGCGTCAGCATCGAGAGCGCCACGTCGTACAGGTCGGTATCCACGTCTCGACCGATGCCCGTGGTGCGGGCATCGAGCACCGCCGCGAGGAGCCCCACCATCGCCGCCAGGCCGGTGGCGTAGTCGGCCAGCGGAAGGCCGCTCCTGGTGGGCGGGTCCGACGGGCCGCCGGTCAGCGCCGCCCATCCTGCACCCGCCTGGACGAGGGCGTCGTATCCCGGGAGATGGGCATCAGCCCCGGTGCGACCGTAGCCCGTCAACGCGACGCAGACGATGCGCTCGTTGACGTGCCGAAGGTGTCGCCAGGTCAGGCGCAGCTTCTCCGCCTGGTCGCCGCGCAGGTTGCTGAACACGGCGTCGGCGCTGCTGACCAGCCGCTCGAACACCTCGCGACCGGCCGAGTTCTTGAGGTCCAGCACGATACTTCGCTTGTTCCGATTGACGGCCTCGAAGTAGAGGCTGTCGGTGCCCTGCTGGACCGGCGGGACATAGCGACTGACGTCGCCACCTGCGGCGGGATCCTCGACCTTGATGACGTCGGCCCCGAGGTCAGCGAGCAGGAGCGTCCCGAACGGCCCGGCCCCGAACTGCTCGACGGCGACGACGCGCAGGCCGGCCAATGGTGGGGCTCGATGCCCGGCGGACGGCGTCGTGCGCCGGCGCTGGGCTGCGGGTCCGCCATCTCAGCGGCCGGTGATGCGCCGGTCGACGGTGCAGTGTTCGACGTAGTCGGCGTCCAGGACGAGGCCGAAGCCGGGCCGCTCGGGAAGATGGAGGCGACCGTCCCGGAGGTACGTCGGGAGGTCCGACAGGCGCCAGAAGAACGGGTCGCGCTCCTCGTCGAAGCACTCCACGAACGTGTGACCGGGCACTGTGGCGAGGAGGTGCGCGGCGACCTGTGGCTCCTCGTGATGGCCGATCTCGATCCCGAAGGCGGCGCACAGACCGGCGGCGCGGCGCCAGACCGTAGGACCACCGGCCCAGGACGCGTCGAAGTTGCTCACGTCGATGGCCGCGTCGACGATGAGGTCGCGAAGCCCGCTGAGGGTCACCTCGCTCTGGCCCGCGGTGACCCGCAGGCCAGTCTGCAGGCGCACGTCCCGCATCCACCGGCGGTCGTTGCTCCAGTGGCAGGGCTCCTCGAACCAGTGGATGTCGAGGTCTGCGACGAGTCGGGCGAAGGTGATGGCGGCGGCACGGTCGTAGCCCTGGTTGGCGTCGACCATGAGGACGAAGTCCGGCCCGGCGGCCTCGCGGGCGAGACGCACTCGCTCGGCGTCAGCGGCTGGCGTGGCGCCGCCGACCTTGAACTTCATGCCACTGTAGCGCGAGGCATACCCAGCCACCACCCGCCCGATGGCGTCGGCATCGAGGTGGTAGTAGCCACCGATGACGCTCATCGGGAGCGAATCCGTCACCGAGCCCCAGAAGCGGTGCAGCGGGAGGCCGACGGCCCGGGCCAGGAGGTCCCAGATCGCGGTGTCGAGGCAGGCGATGGCCTGGAGGGCGAGACCCCGGTCACGGAGGATGTCGGCGGTCGACGGGGCCATGGCCAGCCAGGCGCCCTCGGGGTCGGAGGCCGAGCGGCCCAGGATCCGGGGCGCCAGCTCGTCGTGGATGATGTCGAGCACGGCGGGCTGCTCGGCATCCGTATCGCCGTTGTACACCTCGCTGACGAGCCCGTCCCGCGTGTGCAGCCGCGTGACGATCGTGGCCCGGTTGACCATCGAATAGGCGCTTCCCGCGAAGCGCCTCGTCAGCGGGGTTCGAAGGGCGAGCGTCTCGACGCGGTCGATGAGCAGGGCCCCGCGGTCGATGACCGGCAGGGCTGTCCCGATCACTGGCGGACGCTGGCTCGAACCGCCTCGACGATCCGTTCGGCCGATGGGATGACCGCGTCCTCGAGCGGCGGGCTATAGGGCACGAGGACGTCGTGCGGCAGGCTGACCACGCGCGGGAGCGAGGACATCTCCGTGCCTGCCTGGGCCAGGTGACTGAGGATGGTGGCGCCCCAGCCTGCCTCGTGCCACTGCTCCTCCGCGAGGACGAGGCGACCCGTCCGCGCCACGGACGCGCCGATGGTCTCCATGTCCAGGGGCCGTACCCAGCGCAGGTCGATGACCTCCGCGTCGATGCCATCCCGCGCCAGCGCCTCGGCAGCTTCGAGGGCGCGCCCGACCATGAGCAGGCTGGCCACGATGGTGACATCCTGCCCGGCTCGCTCCACGCTGGCGCGACCGACCTCCGCGACGGCCCCGCGGCTGACCGGGCCCTTGCGTCCGTAGAGCAGCTTGTGCTCATGGACGATGACCGGGTCGTTGGCACGGATGGCAGCTCGCAGGAGCTCGTAGGCGTCCGCGAGGCGTGCCCGCGACGGCCACGCGCAACCCCGGCTGGGCCATGAACCAGGACTCGCCGGTGGCGCTGTGCTGGGTGCCGAACCGGCCACCGGCGCCGGAGATGACCCGCAGCGTCACCGGCACCGCGAACTGTCCGCCGGACATGAAGCGGTACTTGGGGAGCTGGTTGACGATGGCGTCACCGGCCGTGGGCATGAAGTCCGCGAACATGAACTCGACCACGGGTCGCAGGCCCATGATGGCCATGCCCAGCGCAACGCCGGTGAAGCCGTTCTCGCAGATGGGCGTGTCCAGGACGCGGTCGCCATAGGTTTCGCGGAGGCCGGCGTTCGTCTTGAAGACGCCTCCGTCGCTGCCCACATCCTCACCCAGGAGGACCACGGCGTCGTCCTCGGCGAAGGCGTCGTGCATCGCTGCGTTGATGGCCTCCCGGTACGTGAGCTCGACGACCTCCGCGACCGCGGATGCCGGCGCCGCGGCAGCCTGTGCCACCTCAGCCTGCGTAGACATGCTGCCGCGCGTCGTCGAGGGTCGGGAAGGGCGCCGCGGCAGCCCGTTCGGCAGCCGCGTCGATGTCGGCCTGCGCTCGCTCGCGAGCGGCTGCCTGGTCCGTGGGGCTCAGGAGTCCCTCGTCGGCCAGGCGGGTTCCCAGGATGAGGATGGGGTCCCGGGCCTTCCAGGCGTCGAGCTCACCGTCCGGGCGGTACTTCGCAGGGTCGGAGCGCGAGTGGCCCCTGTAGCGGTACGTCTTCATCTCCAGGAGGCTGGGGCCATCGCCCGACCGGGCCCGCGCGACGGCCTCTGACGTGGCGCGCTCGACGGCCTCGACGTCCTGCCCGTCCACGATGACGCCAGGGATACCGAAGGGGTCCGCGCGCCGGGCCAGGTCGTCGAGAGGCGTGGTGTGACGGAGCGGCGAGAACTCCCCGTACAGGTTGTTGGCGATGATGAAGATCACCGGGGCCTGCCAGACGGCGGCCATGTTCAAGGTCTCATGGAACGTCCCGATGTTGGTCGCCCCGTCGCCCACGAAGGTGAGCGCGACATGCGGCTCCTTGCGCAGCTTGAAGGCCATCGCGGCTCCGACGGCGATGGGCAGCCCGGCACCCACGATCGCGTTGGCGCCGATGTTGCCCTGGCTCGTGTCGATGAGGTGCATCGACCCCCCGAGTCCCTTCGAGGATCCCGTCAGGCGGCCCATCAGCTCGGCGAAGGCCACCTCTGGATCCATGCCCAGGGAGAGCGCCTCGCCGTGCCCCCGGTAGGTGTTGGTCTGGACATCCCCGGGCGACATGGCCGAGATGGCGCCGACCGACACGGCCTCCTGGCCCTGGCAGAGATGCGTCGTGCCGGAGATCAGGCCGGACATGAAGAGCTCCTGGACCTTCTCTTCGAAGAGCCTGATCTGGAGCATCCGCTGGAACCAGCCGACTCGGCGGTCGGTGCCGTCGGGCATGGGTCGACTCCTTGCCGAGCGGAGCGTGACGGTCCGCTGCTAACGTCCCGATGAGAGACGGTATCGTCGCATCAGGGGCGCAGGCGCGTCAAACCGCGACGCCCTCGGCGCCCAGAGGGACCAACGTGCTGACCATCGACTCCATCGAGACGATCCCCCTCCGCATCCCGCTGCCCTTCACCTACAAGGGCAGCTACTACAAGATGCGCAACCGGTGCACCATCGTGACCAGGATCCGCACGGCGGAGGGCATCGTCGGCGAGGCCTACAACGCCGATGAGGACGAGCCGCTCCAGTCCGAGATCCGCGCCATCATCCACGAGGAGATCGCGCCGCTGCTCCAGGGCCAGGACGCCATGGCCGTGGAGCGCTGCTGGGAGCAGATGCTGCCGGTCACGTTCGACCAGCTGCGGCCGCGCTGGTACGCCATGCAGGCCATGGCCTGCGTCGACACCGCCATCTGGGATGCCTTCGGCAAGGCCGTGGGCCAGCCGCTCTGGCGCCTCTGGGGCGGCTACCGCGACCGCTTGCCGATGATCGGCATCGGTGGCTACTACGTGCCAGCCGATGGTTCCGGCGACGGCGGGGGAAGTCGAGGACGAGATCGACTTCTTCCGCGGCCAGCACGGCATGGTGGGCATGAAGTTCAAGATCGGGGGCAAGCCGCCCGAGGAGGACGTGGCGCGGCTGGTGCGCGCACGTCGCCACGCCGGCGAGGGATTCCTGTTCATCGTGGACGCCAACCAGGGCTACACCGTGCCCGAGGCACTGGCGTTCCTGGGCATGGCCCGTGCCGAGGGCATCGAGCTGCGCTGGTTCGAGGAGCCGACCCGCTGGCACGGAGATGCCCGATCGCTGCGCGATGTCCGCATGCGCGGCAACGTGGCCGTCGCGGCCGGCCAGAGCGAGCATTCCCGCGTGGGCATGCGGGAGCTGATGGCGATGGGCGCCATCGACGTCTCGAACTACGATGCTTCCTGGGGTGGCGGACCCACCGAGTGGCGACGGGTCGCTGCGCTGGCGGCCGCCTTCGACGTCGAGCTGGCGCATCACGAAGAGGCCCACCTGGGGTGCCATCTCCTGGCCTCGGTCCCGGGCGGCACGTTCGTGGAGGCCTTCACGCCGACCCGCGACCCGATCTTCTGGAACCTCATCGTCAACCGCCCAGCGCTCGAGGACGGGCTGTTCCCGCTGCCCGAGCGGTCCCGGTCTCGGGTGGGAGCTCGACGCCGACTTCATCGAGCGACACCGCACCGATCGCTAGGCCGGCTGGCGGTCCAGCGTCGCCACTCGCTCCAGGGCACCGCTGTCCGCGGAGCGGTACGCGGCGTGGAGGATCTCCACCGTCCGTGCGCCGAGCTCGGCCGGGGAGTTGTTGGCCGGATGCCGGCCCAGCCCAGCATCGACGACCGCGTCGATGGGCCCGACACAGTCGTACGCCCCAGCGTCGGGTTCCAGGTCGAGACGGACCTCGTCGTCCGGACCGCGGAACCGCCAGATCAGGTTGTCGCGTAGCTCGAGGTGGAACATGCCTCTCGCGCCGAGCACGCGAAGCCCGACGGCTTGCCTCTCGTCGGCAGGTCCGCGGTGCGAGGAGGCGCCGCTCATCGTGCCGATGGCCCCATTGGTGAATCGCAGCGTGACCGCGTCGTGCAGCTCGACCTTGGCCCCGAGGGGGGCGCTCATCAGCGCGAACGCGGACTCGCCCCGCAGATCGGTCACCCAGAGCGCCAGCCCCAGCAGATGGGTGAGCTGGGCCTGCCCATAGCCGCCTCCGGAGGTCTCCGGACGCGACCAGGTCTCGACCTGGGGGACCATGTCGGGATCCGCCAGCGGATAGGCGCCCGTCTCACTGAGCAGCTCACGCGTTTGGGAGTCCATGTGCATCGAGACATGCTCGATCTCGCCGACGCCCCCGTCCTCGTGCATCAGGCGGTGGGCATCGATGATCATGGGCCGGTAGTTCCAGCCGTAGGCGACGAAGAGCTCCTTGCCCGTGCGCTTCGCGGTGCGGTCGAGGTCCCAGGCATCCGCCGGGTCGATCGTGAAGGGCTTCTCGCACATGACGTGCGCGCCTGCCTCGAGCGCAGCCTTGGCATGCTCGTGGTGCTGGCCGGGCGGGCTGCCGACGATGACGATGTCCAGGTCCTCGGCCAGGACCTCGCGCCAGTCGGTCGTGGCCTTCTCGATGCCGAACCGGTCCCTGATCCGGGCCAGCAGCATCTCGTTGCGCCGGCTAACGATGGTGAGCTCCAGCTCCCCCTGGTCGCGACGCCGGACGAGGTTGGGCAGGTGGGAGGCGACGGTCCAGGATCCTGCACCGATGAGGCCGACCCGCAGCTTGGCCATGGCGGCAGATGATAGCAACGCTGACATCTGCTTCGGACGGAGCCGATACCGTTAGACTCGGCGCGCGAGGAGGACCGCTGATGGACAGGATCGCCCGCGTGGAGGCCATCCCGGTCTCCTACCCCGAGCCCAACGACTTCGACGCGCTGCGGCATCTCTGCCTGGCGAAGATCACGACCGCCGACGGGGTCGTGGGCTGGGGGGAATCGATCACCCAGTTCCCGGAGGCCATCGTTCGCGACCCGGTCGATCATCGAGGGCATGGCCGAGCGGGTGCGTGGGCAGGGACCCGCTCGAGAACATCGCCATCTGGTACGCGCTGCGCGACCAGAAGTGGTGGTACGGCTACAACGGCGGGATCGCCTCGTATGCGGTCGCCGCCATCGACATGGCCCTCTGGGACATCAAGGGCAAGCTGCTCGGGACGAGCGTCCTGAACCTGCTGGGCGGACCGGTCCACGAGCGACTGCCCGTCGTCGCCTCCTGTCACGCCCACTACGCCGACATCGGGCGCATGGTCGAGGAGGCGCAGGAGTGGGTGGCCCCGGGGCTCCACGGGGTCAAGGTCGGCTTCGGCAAGCGTGGCGATGCGCGCCTCGGCTACGAGCACGACGCGCGATGTCGAGTACATGCGTCGCATGCGCGAGGGCCTGGGCCCTGACCAGCTGATCATGATCGACTGCGGCTGGAACGTGAAGTGGGACGTCTCGACCGCCGTTCGTCGCGTCCAGGCCTTCGAGGAGCACGGGCTCCACTGGATCGAGGAGCCGCTCCTCGAGTGGGACCCCGAGGGCTACGCCAACCTCCGCAGCAAGACGACCACGCTCATCGCCTACGGAGAGAAGGAATGGGACCTGGCCGGCATCGAGCGGGTGCTGGCTACAGGCACCGTGGATGTCGTGGGCATCGATCCCGGGCGAGCCGAGGGCATCACGGGCTTCAAGAAGGCCACCGAGCGCATCGAGCACGTCCGTCGTCAGTCGAACGCCCACGCATGGTCGAGCGCCATCTGCACGGCGGCCAGCCTTGCCGTCAGCTTCAGCACCCCGTCGGCCAAGCTGTTCGAGTTCAAGCCCCTCCGCAACCCCATGCAGCACGACCTCGTGGCGGAGCCCTTCGAGCACGTCGATGGCTGGGTCTATCCGCCCACCAGGCCGGGCCTCGGCATCGAGGTCATCGATGAGGTCGTCGACCGGTACCGCAGCTGAAGGGGACGACATGGCATGGAGCGTCGGGGCGGGCCTGGAGGGTCGCGGCGTCATCGTCAGCGGTGCTGCCGGCGGCATCGGACGGGCCGTGGCGGAAGCCTTCGCGACGACCGGCGCCAGGGTCATGGCCGTGGACCTGGAGCAGGGGCCCGTTGACGACGTGGTGGACGGCCTCGAGGGCAGCGGCCACGTCGGCGTCGCCCTCGACCTGGCCGACCTGGCGGGCCACGCGGCCCTCATCGAGCGGGCCCGTACGCAGCTGGGAAACCTCCACGTACTGGCCAACCTGGCCGCCGTCCTGCGTCGCCGCGCCAGCATCGACGACATCACCGAGGCCGACTGGGACTTCCAGCACGATGTGAACCTGAAGGCCTGCTTCTTCCTCTGCCGGGCCGCCGGCAACGCCATGGTCGAGCAGGGCCAGGGGGGACGGATCATCGTCTTCAGCTCGCAGGGCTGGTGGACCGGCGGCTACGGCGGCTCGGTCGTGTACGCCTCGACCAAGGGCGGCGTGACCTCGATGTGCCGCGGCCTGGCTCGCACCTACGGCGCCGCACCGGATCACGGTCAACGCGGTCGCACCGGGCCAGGTCAGGACGCCGATGCTGATGACGGGGCTGTCGCGGAGGTCCTCGAGACGATGACCCGACAGACCCCGCTGGGCTACGTCGCCGAGCCCGAGGAGCTGGCCGGTCCGGTCGTCTTCCTCGCCTCGGACCACGCCCGCTACATCACCGGGGCGACCCTCAATGTCTCCGGCGGCTTCCTGATGTACTAGCTGTAGCATGGCGCGGCGCAGGATCGCTTCGCCACGCAGGGTGCGGGGCATGTCGATCGGCCTGCGCCGGGAGGGACGGGACTGACTCGCTCCGCACCGGGGGGATCAGCCGACCACGTGGCGGTCCTGGGGGGCAGCTCCGTCGCGCGCTCGTGGCGCTCGCGGGTGCCGGAAGAGGCCGGCGTCATCGTGGCACTGGTGGCCCTGGTCGTCCTCATCGGGCTCGCCAACCCCAACTTCCTGGTGCCGCGGTCCCTCGGCCAGCTCCTCTCGAGCGCCAGCCTTCACGGGGATGCTCGCCATCGGGATGGTCTTCGTCGTCGTCATCCGCGACATCGACCTGTCCATCGGCTGGATGCTTCAACTTCTCGGCCGTCGTCGCGGGCACGCTCATGGTCGCGGGCGTCGAGCCCTTCCTGGCTGCGGGCGCGGGCATCCTCTTCGGCGGCCTGCTCGGCCTCATCAACGGCGTCCTCGCGGTCAGGCTGCGCATCCCGGTGATCATCATCACGCTGGGCACGCTGTCGGCCTATCGCGGGCTCTCGCTCGTCGTCAACGACTCCCAGGCCGTGGTGCCGCCCGACAAGGATGGGCCTCTTCTTCACGATGTGGAGCCACAAGGTCTTCGACGTGCTGCCCAGCGCCGGCCCTCGCGTTCCTCGGGCTGGCCGTCGTCATGCACGTCGTCCTGCACGCGCTCGCGCTTCGGGTACCGCGCCCAGGCCATGGGCAGCAACCCGGACGCCGCACGCCTGGCCGGCATCCCCGTCGATCGGACGCGGGTCATGGTCCTCGTGCTGATGGGCCTCATCGCCGGGCTCGCCGGCGTCATCTTCCTGGGCTTCCGCGGCGCCATCGACCCCACCAGCGGCGACGCCTTCCTGCTGCCCGTCGTCGCCGCCGTGATCATCGGCGGCACGCCCCTGTCGGGCGGTCGCGGCACCATCTTCGGCGCCGTCCTGGGCGCGCTCATCATCCAGGTCATCCAGAGCGGCATCCTGTTCCTGGGCATCGACGCCAAGTGGTCGATCTTCGTGACCGGCGCCGTCATCGTCATCGCGGTCGCCGTCGACCAGATCGTCCGCCGCCAGCGCACCCGCAGGATGCGCGACGTGGTGGACGCCGGCTGACCATGCACGCGACCGCGACCGAAAGGAGGGACGCCAGCGAGGACCCCGTGACGATCCGCCCGCGCCATCAGGGGCCCTGGACGTCCGGGGCCGATCCACGCAGAGGAGGAGACGGATGTCACATGCCGAGGACCCGGTCGGCGGCGCTCGGCGCCGCCATCGCGCTCAGCCTCGACCGCGGTCGCGGCGCCGTGCCGCGAGCGCCCAGGACGAGGAGCCGGTCAAGATCGGCTTCGTGACCCACGTCCTGGGCAACCCGTTCATCCAGCAGATCATCGACGCGGCCCAGTTCGCGGCCGACGGACCTGGGCGTCGAGCTCGAGGTCCAGGGACCCGCTGGCGGCTCCGCCAGAGGAGCAGATCGCGCTCATCCAGGGCTTCCAGAATGCCGGCGTCGACGGCATCGCGACGTCGGTCCCGGGCTCCACGCTGGCCGACACCGATCAACGAGATCGTGGCCGCGGGGACGCCCGTCGTCCAGTTCAACCTGCTCGACACGGGCGTGAAGGCGCCCTATGTGGGCGAGCGCTCCGTGGAGAGCGGCCGCATCCTGGGCGCGCCGTGCTCGACTCCTGGGCGGCGACGAGGCGACCGGCATGGTCATCATCGGCAACTGCTTCCCCGGCTTCCCGGTCCTCGAGAACCGCTCGAAGGGCGTCCAGGAGGCGCTCGCCGACGGCCCCCGGCATCGAGGTCGACGCCGACAACGACGTCACGGTCGACCCGGTCACGAACTACGCGGCCTGGGAGGCCCTCCTGACGGCCAACCCGGACGCCGTCGCCCTGATCGGGCTGTGCGCGCCCGACCTCGCCAGCCTCGGACCAGCTCCAGGCCGCCAACCCTGACATCGATTTCGTGGCCGGCGGCTATGACCTCACGGCCGACAACCTGGCGGCCCTCGAAGCCGGGACCGCCGATGTCAGCCATCGGCCAGACACCGTTCGTGCAGGGCTACCTGCCCGTCAAGATGCTGTACGACACGATCACCGGCGCCGCAGACGTGGACCTCTCCGCAGGGCGGCTTCATCGACGCCGGCACCGAGATCGTGACAGCCAGACGAGCGTCACCGAGCCGTACGACCTCCCGGCCCTCACGTTCGCGGAGCTCCAGGCGCTGGCGGCCGACCCTGCGGCGGCGCGAGCGTACTACCAGCCACTGCGTCGACGGCATCATCGCCGACTGGCCCGACGCGCTCGAGCCCATCGAGAACGAGTCCCAGTAGCCTCCCTGGATCGCGACCCGAGGGCAGCCGGGTCGGCCGTCGATGAGCACGGCGACGCCGACCCGCGCTGCCCGCAGCAGCCCGGAGACCGTGACCCCTGCGGTCGCGGTCTCCGGGCTGTCCAAGTCCTACGGCGGCATCCGGGCGCTCATCGACATGGACCTCGAGGTGCAGCCCGGCACCATCCACGCCGTCGTCGGCGAGAACGGTGCCGGCAAGTCCACGCTCATGAAGATCCTCGCCGGCGCGGTGCGACCCGACAGCGGACACCATCACGGTCGATGGCCGGACGGTGGCGTTCGCGACGCCGCAGGACGCCCGCCGCGCGGCATCGGCATCGTCTACCAGGAGCTGAGCCTCTTCCCCGAGCGCTCCATCCTGGCCAACCTCTTCCCCGACGAGCAGCCCACTCGCTTCGGCCTCGTGGACAGCCGGGCGATGCTCCGGCGCGCCGCGCCCGTACTCTGGCCGGCATCGGCCTTGCGGTCGACCCGCGACACGCTCGTCGGGCGAGCTCGACCTCGATGAGCGGCAGCTCGTCGAGATCTGCCGCGTCCTCGTCGAGCGGCCGCACCTGCTCATCCTCGATGAGCCGAACTCCGCGCTCAACGAGCGCGAGACCGAGCGGCTCTTCGCGGTCCTGCGCGAGCCTGCGCGACGACCGGCGTGACCGATCCTCTACGTCTCACACCGCCTCGAGGAGGTGTTCGCCATCTCCGACCGCATCACGGTCATGCGCAACGGCGCCCTGGTGTTGACGCGGGATCGCGCCGAGCTGACCATGCCCGAGGTCGTCGAGGGCATGGTCGGCGCGGCGCAGGCGGAGCTCTTCCCGCCGCGCCGGACACGCGACCGCGAAGCGCAGCCGTCCGAGCGACGGCAGCCTCTCGCGTCGAGGGGCTCAGCGCGCGGCGACGAGCTCCGGGACGTCTCCTTCACGGCCAGGCCCGGCGAGGTCATCGGCCTGGCCGGGCTCGAGGGCTCGGGCGTCGCGACCCTGCTCGGCGTGCTCTTCGGCACCCGTCGAGCCACGGCCGGGAGCGTCACGCTATCCCGGACGGTCGCGGCCTGCCCGCGCTCCCCGACGCAGCGCGGCGCGCTCGAGGCATCAGCCTGGTGCCTGCCGACCGGCGCAACCAGGGCCTCATGCTCGACCGCAGCGTCGTCCGCAACATCACGCTGGTGTCGGTCGGCGCCATCGACTCCCGTTCCCCCTGGCTGCAGCGTGCGCGACGATGCTCGACGCCACGCGGCGACAGATCGAGCGCCTGCGCATCAAGGTCGGCCGATCCGCAGGCGCCGGTGGGCAGCCTGTCGGGCGGCAACCAGCAGAAGGTCGTGCTGGGCCGGTGGCTGGAGGCGGAGCCACGCCTCCTGCTGCTGGACGATCCGACGCGCGGCGTGGACGTGGGCGCCAAGCGCGAGATCTACCTGCTCATCCGGCAGCTTGCCGACGAAGGACGCATCGTGCTCTTCCGCTCCACCGAGCTGCCCGAGCTGGTCGGACTGGCCGACCGCATCCTCGTCTTCTATCGTGGCACGCCTGGCCCTGGACCTCGAGGCGCCGGCAGCGTCGACGACCACGAGGTGCTCCACGCCATCAACACCGGGGCTCTCGGGGACCGTGACTGCAGCGGACTCGACGACGCACAGAGGAGGGAGGCCGGTCCATGATCCGACGCGCGTTCACGATGCGACTCAAGCCGGGCGGCCTGGCCGAGTACCGGCGCCATCACGATGCCATCTGGCCCGAGCTGGTGGCCGAGATCGAGCGCCAGGGCATCGGCCAGATCACCATCTTCGAGAACGACCCGGTGCTCTTCCTCTACTCGGAGATCCCGACGAGGAGGCCTGGGACCGCCTCTGGCACACGGCCATCCACGACAGGTGGGGCGAGATCATGAACCAGCTCATGGAGTACAACGCCGAGGGCATCGTCGACTCGACCACGGTGCGCGAGGTCTTCCACCTCGAGACGAAGGCCGGGCGAAGGGAGGCGCCTGAATGGCCGACCAGGAGCGGCCGCGTCGCCGTCGTCACCGGCGGCGGACGCGGGCTCGGCCAGGCCATCGCGCTCGGCGCTGGCGCGGCGGGGCGCCATCGTCGTCGCGGTCGCGCGCGGACGAGGCGCAGCTACGCGAGACCGAGCGGCTGGGCCGTGAAGCGGGCGACCGGATCGAGACGCATCGTCTGCGACGTCGCCGACCACGCTGCGGTCGCGCGCCTCGCGCGCCGAGGTCGACCGAGCGCTTCGGACCGCCCACGCATCCTGGTCAACGCCGCCGGCGTCTTCGGGCCCATCGCGCTCATCGTGAAGGATGCCGATCCGGACGGCCTGGCGTGCAGACCGATCATGATCGATGCGGTGGCCGCGTTCCTACACGGCGAACGCCTTCCTGGGGGGCATGCTCGAGGCCGGCTGGGGCCGCATCGTCAACATCACCTCGGCGGCCTCGCTCCACCCGCCGGGCCCGCTCAACAGCGCCTACGGCACCGCGAAGGTCGGCCCTCAACCAGCTCACGCGGCACCTCGCCGCCGAGATCGCCGGCATCAGGCGTGACGGCCAACGTCATCCACCCCGGCGACGTCAAGACGGACATGTGGGCGGACATCCGGGAGCGCGTCGCCGGCCATGGGCCCGGTGGCCGAGGACTACGTCTCCTGGGCCGACTGGGTCGAGGAGACCGGCGGCGACCCGCCCGAGAAGGCCGTCGACCTGGTCCTGCGGCTCACCTCCGATGCCGGTGGCGACACGAACGGCAAGTTCTGCTGGATCGATGACCCGCTCCAGGCGCCCATCCCCAGCTGGGACCCGCCCAGCGACGAGCGACCCTGGATGAAGTGAGGCCGCCGCTCAGATCCTGAAGATACGCTCGGCATTGCCCGCCAGGAGCGCTATCTGCTCCTCGTGGCTGAAGCGCAGCCACGATGGCCTCGTAGGCATCGAGCACATCGACGTAGGACGAGAAGAGGCGGTCGACGGGCCAGTTGGTGCCGAAGAAGCTGCGCTCCACGCCGAACGTCTCGATGCAGGTCATGACCCAGGGCCGGAAGGAGTCGACCGTCCAGTCCGGATCGGCCATCCCGAGGCCGGAGATCTTGACGACGACGTTGGGCGACCTCGGCGAGGCTCGTGAGCTCGCGCTTCCACATCGCGAAGTACTCGGCGTCACGCCGGCGCGGGAAGCCGGCATGGTCGAGCGAGATGACGATGTTCGGGAAGGCCGCGGCCAGCGACTTGATGCTGGCGTACGTCTCGGGAGACGAGTCGAGGCAGGCCACCAGGTCGTGCCGCTCGAGGTGGGCAAAGCCCGCGCGCCACCTCGGGTCGCGCGGGTAGTCGCCTTCTCCGAAGTCCCGCACGCCGCGGAAGTTCGGGAAGGCAAGGTGCCGATCGATGACGTCGCCCGCGTCATCCCGCGCCAGGTGGACCTCGCCGACGATGCCGTGGGGATGACCCAGTCGGTCCGCGAACGCCTGGAGCCAACGCGTCTCCTCCACCGGGTCATCGATGCCCAGCGCGGACTGGACGTGGATCGACTTGCTGAGAGTGGTGAAGCGCGTCTCACGGACGAAGTCATCGGCCCAGTAGCGCTGCGCCTGGATGGCGCCGATGTCTCCCATGACCGGGTGCACGAACTCCGGCTGCAGCCACGAGTACCGCAGGCGCGGATCGCGCAGGTCGTTGAAGTGGACGTGGGTGTCGACGAACGGGAGCCGGGCCACTGCAGCCCTCCATGCGGCGTTGTCGTCTGCGGATGGTAGCGGGGCGCTCGGGGCGCGGGGACGCTCAGCCCGAGGTGGCGCCGGGGTCGCTGGGATGATCGGCCAGGGGGATGACCTCGACGTCGAGGTAGGGCCACATCGGCAACGAGACGACGGCTTCATGGATGGCCGTGGCATCCGGAGCCTCCCAGAGACCCCAGTTCGCCCAGCGCCCGGGGACACGCCAGAGCCGCCGGATGACGCCGGCGTCGGCGAGCTCGCGAGCCCGCACGCGCTCGCCCTGGACGCGCCGGTCCCGCTCGGCGGCGTCGCCATCGGCGGGCCAGGTGACCTCGATGTGGACAAGGAACTGCACGTCCATCCTCCCTCGTCCGTGGCATGCACCCGTGGCATGACCAGACCGTCAGTATCATGGCTGGGTCGCTCGCTCGCGGGGCCGCGGGCTGCACCGATGTCGTCCTATCCGATGGAGGGAAGATGGCTCGGATCCCGATCGAGATGCCCAAGCTCGGGTATGACATGGAGAGCGGCAGCATCGGCACGTGGTTGAAGCAGGTCGGCGACATGGTCGCTCGGGGCGACCCGATCGCGGAGATCGAGACGGAGAAGTCCTCGGTGGAGATGGAGGCCACGACCTCCGGCCAGCTCGTGGAGCAGACAGTGGCAGCCGGCCAGGACGTCCCCGTCGGGACCGTGATCGGATACATCGAGGAAGGCTGACCACGGCGACCGGGATCGGCGCGGCATCGGCCCGAGATGACTGACTCTCGCTCCTCGCCCCCGGGGCTGGAGGCAGCGGTGGCGAGCGCGGAGTCGAGACAGGCCGCCCTCCGCCATGAGCTGGCGGGGCGGCGCGCGCAGCTGCCGATCCGCTTCTGGCGCCAGCAGGCGCATCTCACGGCGCCGGCCGAGCGCGACGTCGCCCTCAAGGCGCTGAGCCGTGGCACGGCGCCGATGACAAGGATCCTCGAGCGTCTGGGCATCCCGGCTTCCGAGCTCGCCGACCGGCTGGGCGCCGATCGGGTCTCCGTCCAGGAACTCCTCGACCAGCCGCGCCCGGCCCCGCTCGTCGTGGTCGATGCCGAGGACGCGCTGGCCCTGACCGATGCCGCGGTCAGACGGGGCCGCGAGGACGCCATCGAGGTGTTGTCACGGCCGCGCTCGGCCGGTGGCGGCCTCCGCTTCTACCGACCGCCCAGCCTGGAGCTGGGAGCCACGGCCCGGGAGATGCTGCCGGTCCTGTGGGGCATCGTGGAGCGGACCGGCCCGGAGGCTTTCCCCCTTGACGGCATCGTCGTCCCGAAGATCGGCCAGCCCGAGGAGGTGGACCTCATCCACGAGATGCTCGACCAGGCCGAAGCGTCATTGGGACTGACGAGCGCGCACGATCCGGACCGCCTATCTCGTCGAGTCCGGCTGGGCCGTGAGCCGGCTGGACGAGATCGCCCTGCGCGCCGCCGACCGGCTCTGCGCGCTCATCTTCGGCCTCGCCGACTACAGCGCGGACCTGGGCCTGCCTGCCATCGATTTCGGACCACCTCGCGGCGGACTGGGCGCGCTCCCGCATCGTCGCCGTGGCGGCGGGCGTCGGTGTCCCGGCCATCGATGGCATGACCCTCGCCTACCCGGTGCCGGATCCGCGGCTCGATGCTGTCGCCGACCGGGAGCGGTTCCTGGAGCGCATGACGCTCGTGCATCACGAAGCCATCCGCGCCCGCGAGATGGGCATGCAGGGCAAGTGGGTAGGCCACCCGGCCCAGCTCTTCGCGGTGCTGCTCGCATACGATGCAGGCGTGACGCCCGAGACGCTCGAGATGGAGGCCGCCAAGCTGGCAGCCTATGCCGCTTCTGTACATGACGCCGGCAAGGGCGCGACCATGATCGACGGTGTCATGTCGGACCGGGCCACCGATCGTCACGCCCGCATGGTGTTGCGGCGCGCCGTGGCGATGGGTCGCTTCGATGCCCGACGGGCATGGGACCTGGGGGTCATCGATGAGCACGAGCTGCGCGAGATGACGGTCGCGGCCAGCTCCGTGTCGGAGGCGCGCTGATGGGCGACGACGGACATGCCGTCGCGGGCTGGGAGGGACGCTTCCTCGAGGACTTCCACGTCGGCGACCGCTACCGACACGGGCATGGCCGGACCATCAGCGAGGCGGACAACACCTGGTTCGCGTTGCTCACCAACAACGGCCATGACATCCACTCCAATGCTGACTACGCCTCTCGGACCGAGTTCGGGCGACCTCTCGTCGTCAGCACGCTGACGCTCGCCATCGTGACCGGCCTGTCCGTCGAGGATGTGAGCCGGAACGCGGTGGCCAACCTGGGCTGGGAGAGCGTCGAGCTCCGCGCCCCGGTCTTCGCGGGTGACACGCTCTACGCGGAGTCGGAGGTCCTGGAGGTCCGGGAGTCGAGATCGCGCCCCGGTCAGGGCATCGTTCGCGTGCATACGCGAGGCTTCAACCAGGATGGCGTGACTGTCCTCGAGTACGACCGGAGCGTGCTCGTCTACGCACGCTCGGGCCGGCCGGCGTAGGCAGTCGCGATGAAGGCATCCGGGCCGGTCGTTCGGACCTACTCGGCGCGCGACCGGGCCTCGGCCGAGCGCACCTACCTGCGCGAGCGACAGCAGGCCGCCCACGTGGGCTGGCGTCCCATCTCGCGGCAGTGGCGCTCGCGATGGACGGGAGCACGTGCTGACCGTGGTCTACGAGACCGAAGGGGACGCCACCGCCGACGGCCGGGTCGGGGATCGCCCGTCCGGGGCCGGCCGAGTGAGCGTCGAGGCTGCGCCGGCCCTCCGCCCCATCCCCTGGAGCGTCGGTCAGGCGCGCGAGCGGGACGGGTCGCGCCTCGTCCTCGAGACGCTCGACCTCCACTGCGCCGGTGAGCCCCTGCGCCTCATCAGAAGCGGCTACCCCGCCGTGCCGCACCTGCCCATCGGGGAGCGGCGCACCTGGGTCCGCGAGCATGCCGACCATGTCCGTCGGGCGCTCGTCTACGAACCGCGCGGCCATCGCGACATGTACGGCGCGGTCCTGCTGCCGCCGCACCGGTCCGACGCCGACATCGCGGTCCTCTTCATGCACAACGAGGGTTACAGCACGATGTGCGGCCACGGCATCATCGCGCTCACGCAGGGCCTCATCGAGGAGGGCCTCTATCCGGCCACGGCACCCGAGACCGTCATCCGCTGGGAGACCCCGGCGGGCCTCGTGACCGCGACCGCCGCGCTGACGGTGGGCAGCATGGGCGAGCCGCTCGTCGAGGCCGTCCGCTTCACGAACGTGCCGGCCTACCTGCACGCCGACCGGCTGCTCATGCGCCCCCGGGGTGTGCGGCTCGTTCGGTACAGCGGCGGAGCGCAAGGGCCTCAGCGTCCAGCTCGCCTTCGGCGGCGCCTACTACGGCATCGTGGACGTGGCCGAGCTGGGCATGCGCGTCGTGCCCGAGCAGGTCGAGCCCCTGGCGCGGGCCGGGGCCGCCATCACCGAGATGCTCCAGCGCGAGTACCCGCCGAGCCACCCCACCGACGACTCGCTCGGCTTCGTCTACGGCACCGTCATCGTGGACAGCGACCCGGCGACCTCGCCCGACGGCCTGGCCCGAGGAGCCACCATCCGCAACATCACGGTCTTCGCAGCGTCCGAGGTCGACCGCTCGCCCTGCGGCTCCGGCACGTCAGCCCTGCTGGCCGCCCGATACGCCCTGGGCGCATCGGACATCGGCGACGAGATCGTCAACGCCGGGCTCACCGGGGAGGCCTTCGTCGGCCGCATCGAGGCCCGCACGACGCTCGGCGACCGGGAGGCCGTCATCACCAGCATCGAGGGCCGCGGCTTCGTGACGGGACACCATCGCTTCGTCGTCGACGAGCGCGACCCCCTTGCCGACGGCTTCCTGCTGCGCTGATCCGGCCGACCGGCAGGCCCGCCTGCAACCGATCCTGCGACGTGATGCGTTCCTGTTCGCGTGTGCGCTGACTGCCCGACCCGGCTGGCCCGAGACCTGGACGGGGCGTTCCCCGAGTTCCTGGCCCACCACCAGGGCTTCGTCTTCGGTCTCGCGGTGCGGACGGCCAGCCAGTCTGCCGACGCCGAGGACGTCGCGCAGGAGGCCTTCATCCGCGCCTACCGAGCCCTCCAGGGCTACGACCGGGCGCGCATCGAGGCCCTCAGGCTGCGAGGTTGGCTGGCCGCCATCGTCAGGAACCTGGCTCGCGATCGCGCCCGCCGGCACCGCCCGATGAGCACGCCGCTCGACGAGGCCGTCCTCCAGGCGGCCGACCCCGATCCAGGACCGGACCGCGTCGTCTCCGGCCGTGAGTCGGCCGTCGCCTGGCGGGCTCGGCTCGCCGGGCTGCCCCCACGCTACCGGCAGGCGGTGGAGCTCCGACACGTCGAGGGCCTCGGCTACCCGGAGCTGGCAGCGGCCCTCGGTCGCCCGGTCGGGACGGTGAAGTCCGATGTGCATCGCGGCGTCGGTCTCCTGCGCGAGGCGTACCTGCGAGAGATGGAGGATCAGCGGTGATGAAGCCCGCGACCAGGAACCGCCCCATGACACGACAGGAGGCACGAGCCATGCTGCAGGCCCTGCGCGCCACCCCGACCGACGCGCCCGAGTCACTTTCTGCCAACGTCCTGACGAGCGTCGGCCTGGCCGATGCCTGGACCGAGATCGACGGTCCCATCGGCCCGCTCATCGTGGCCTGGAGCGCGGGCGGCATCACGGCCGTCGAGCGCGCCGGAGACGCGGCGGGCTTCGAGACAGCCTACGAGCTCCGCCACGGCAAGGTGGTCCTGCGGGTCCAGGCCATGCCTGCCCGCCTTGCGAGCCAGGTCACGAAGCGACTGCACGGCGAGCGCACGAGCGGGCCGCCCCTCGACCTCGGTCAGCTCACCGCGTTCGAGCAGGCCGTCCTGCGCAAGACGATGGAGATCCCCTTCGGCGAGGTGCGCCCCTACGCCTGGGTGGCCCGCGAGATCTCCCGTCCCCGGGCGGTCCGCGCGGTGGGCAGCGCCCTTGCCGGCAACCCGGTGCCCTTCGTCATCCCCTGCCACCGGGTCGTCCGGACCGACGGGCACATCGGCGAGTACGGTGCCGGCGGCCCGGAGGCCAAGCGCCAGGTGCTCGGAGCCGAGGGCATCGACACGAGCGCGCTGGAGCGCCTGGCAGGTGGAGGCGTGCGCTACACCGGCAGCGACAGCACACGGATCTACTGCTATCCCTCGTGCCGGCACGCGCGCCGGACACAGGCGCGCCACGAGGTCCGCTTCCGCAGCGCCGAGGATGCCCGAGCGGCGGGCTATCGGCCCTGCCGCGTCTGCCGTCCCCTCGAGAGCGCGCCCTTCGCCGCGTAGCACCGTCCGGGTCAGCTCATCGAGGGGCAGTCGCGCGGTCCAAGACCGCGGAGCCAGTGGCTTCCATCCCGTCCATGGATGGCTGGCAGGAGCGCGAACAGCCCGGCCGCGCGTGCCGCGACACGGGACAGTGGACCCTCGGGCACCCGCGTCAAGCTCGTCCGCCGCCACCACCGCATCCCCCGGTCGCTGCCGGTGCCGCCGGGCGGCACGATGGGAGCCCAGGGCGAGCGCGATCGGCCAGCCATCGGGGCCATTCAGGGCGCCGACAGCCCACTGTCCCGTCCCGTGCAACAGCCGGCGATGTACGGTCTGCCCGGCCCACGTCAGGCCCGGCGGGCCGTCGCCGAGACGAGCGGGGCGCGAAGGACGAAGGCATCGTCCGGCAGCGCCGCCCAGCGCTCGTCGACGCGTGCCAGCAGCCGTGCCCGGTCCGCGGCTGAGAGCGAGTCGAGGAGGTCGCGCTCGTCGTACTGCTCCTTGAAGGCGCGGTACTCGCTGCGCTGCCAGCTGAATTCGAGCGTGTCCAGCCGGACCTCGACGGCCGTGAAGCCCGTAGCCACGAGGTCTGCTGCCGCCTCGTCTGGGCTCTCATATTCCTGCTCCGGACCGCGGGCGTCCGCCTCGGGATCCTCGAGCTCGAGGTCGTAGACAGCCTCGTCGAACTCCACATCGGGCGCCATCCAGGTGTCATCGCGCAGCCAGGTGACGAAGCCGAGCAGGCCGTCCTGCCGTAGGACGCGGCCGATCTCGAGCAGGACTGCGCGTCGGTCGTCCACCAGCTGCAGGACGAACGAGGAGACGGCGAGATCGATGCCCGCCTCACCGAGCGGCATCTCCGCCGCGTCCGCGGCATGCCATCGGAATCGGTCACCATCTCGCCCGGGCCATCTCGCCCCGACGCGATGCCGGGCGACGGAGAGCATCCCGGCCGACGCGTCCAGGCCCACGATCGACGCGTCCGGCCAGCGTTCGGCCGCGGCGAGGGCCAGCGAGCCGGTACCGGACCCGACGTCGAGGACCGACTTCGGTGCGCCGCCCCCGAGACGCTCGCCGACGCGGTCGAGAAGGCGGCCCGAGGGAGCCGTCAACACGGGCTCCCAGTGCTCCGCATAGAGGAGGCTGTCAGGGTCCGGTGAGGTCGGCGTCACGACAGGGCTCGGGCTGGCGTCACGCCGGGCTCGGGCTGGTGTTCGCTCGACGACGCCCGACGAGGCGACCGCTCAGGCCTGCTCGGCCCCGAGCCGGTAGATGCTCCCGTCCAGGGCGACAACGTAGAGCTCGCCGTCGGCGTCCTCGCCGAACGAGACGAAGCCCTGCGGCGCGTCGAAGAGCTGATAGGCCAGGCCGGGTTCGCCGGCGGCGACGGCGCGCGTGTCGAGCCCCCAGATGAAGCCGCTGCAGAAATCGCTGAAGAGGTACACGCCGTCAAGCGCCGGGATGGCCTGCCCTCGATAGACGTAGCCGCCCACGATGCCGCACTGCGGCGTGACCTGGTCGTAGGTATGGACCGGAAGCTCGTACGCGGTCGGGTCGCAATCGGGCAGGTTGTGGCAGGCCTCGCCCTCCATGTCCGACCAGCCGAAGTTCAGGCCCGCCTCACCGGCCGGGATGCGGTTGACCTCCTCGAAGCGGTCCTGCCCGACATCGCCGATCCAGAGGTCACCGGTCTCGGGATCGAAGCTCGAGCGGCGCGGATCGCGCAGCCCGAGGGCCCACGTCTCGGGCGGGTACGCTCGGCCCTTGCGGTAGGGGTTCGACTTCGGGATGGCGTAGAGCTTGTCGGAGCGAACATCCACATCGATGCGAAGCACCTTCGAGAGACGAGTGGTCTTCGACTGCCCGATGCCGTTGGGGTCGCCGGGTGACGACCCGCCGCCATCCCCGAGCGGGATGTAGAGGTAGCCGTCGGGGCCGAACCCGATCCAGCCGCCGTTGTTGTTGATGAAGGGCTGTTCTTCGCGCAGCAGCGACTTGACGGCCTTCTTGCCGGCCGCGCGGCAGGGCGTGCCGCGGTACTCCGCGATCTGCGTCCGGCCCTCCTTGTCGTTGTAGTGCACGAAGAAGCGGCCGTTGGCGGCGAAGTCGGGATGGAAGGCGATGGCATGCAGGCCCTGCTCGGCGCTCTCGGTCACGAGGGCGCTGATGTCGAGGAAGGGGCGGACGCGCGGGATGCCGTCGAGTCCGACGACGCGCACCCTTCCTGCCCGCTCGACGACGTAGAGGCAGCTCGAGCCGGTCCCGTCAGACGTGATGTAGACCGGCGCCTCGAGCCCATCCACGAAGAGGTCCGCTCGCAGCTGGACAGTGGCCGGATCGAAGGCCTCGACGGGGCCGGCTGGGACCGGCGAGCCCGCCGCGTCAGGGGATGCAGCGGGCGCCTCGGACGCGTCGGCCGCGAACGTATCGGCGGCGGGGCCGGCGACGAGCAGGAGGCCGGTCGCCACGAGCGCTGCCAGCCGGCCGGCCGGACGACGGGACTGGGTGCTGTTCATGCGACCTCCGGGACGAGCGGGATGACCGCCAGAGTGCCGCCCGGCGCGGCCTCGAGCGAGGCGGTATGGATCGAGGGAATCGAGGCCGCATCGATGGAGGCGGCGTTCGTCGTCGCGGCCACCATCACGAGCGTAGCGACCAGGACGACGACGGTGGCCATGACGACCACCCGGAGGATGGACCGACCGATCGACGGCTCATCCGGTCGCGGGGCCGGACGCGACCCGGCGGGGACCGGACGGCGGTCGAACTGTTCCGGATAGGCGACCGCATCGCGCGAGATGCGGTCCATGACCGCCGGCGCGACGTCGGGGGTCCAGCGAAGCTCGGAGACGACGAGCGAGACGGCGATGGTGCCCAGCTGGTCGTCGCTCAGCGCCTCGAGGGCGCCCGGCCGTCGCCCCCGCATCAGGCGTCCGCCATGCGCGTGCGCAGGTGTTGCAGCGCGGTGTGCAGGTGATCTTCCACGAGGCCGGATGCGACCGACAGCGCCTTGGCGGCATCCGGTGCCGAGAGCCCGAAGAGGTAGCGGGAGGCGAGGGTCAGGCGGTCCTCCTCGCCGAGGCGGTCGAAGGCCACGCCGATCACCTCGCGTTCGGCCGGGTTCAGGCCATTCGCAGCCTCAAGCCCGGACACGGCGCTCGCGGGATAGTGCGGCCCAGTGGTCTTCTCCGGCGGACGCGAGCTTCGACGCGGGCGCCCCAATTCGCGGCGCTGCTGGCGGGCTTCGCCGGCGGCGATCCGGAAGAGCCAGGGCAGCAGGCCGACGTCTTCCTGGTAGGACGGCAGGGCCCGGTAGGCGCGCACGAAGGCCGTCTGCGTGGCGCCCTCCGCGAGCGCCGAATCGCGGACGATGAGGAAGGTCACCCGGTACACGGGCTCCTGGTAGCGCCGCACGATGCGCTCCCAGGCATACAGGTCACCATGACGGGCCGCCTCCACGAGCACGGCGTCCGCGATCTCCCCCGCAGCCCTGGAGCTCCCGGTCATGTGGGCTCGATGGTAGCGCGAGGCGGCGAGGCCGCGACCGGGTCGACGCGATCAGCGCGCAAGAGCGAAGGGGGCCTCGGGCAGGATGTCGAGCTCAGCGACCCACGCGGAGACCTGCTCGACCGGCAGGCCCCCGTTCGCGGACAGCTCCACGAGGACGGCCGTCGCGATATGGGCCGCATCGATGTCGAAGAACCGCCGCAGGGCGTCACGGGTGTCGCTCCGGCCGTAGCCGTCGGTGCCCAGGCTGCGCCATGCGGCCGTGGGGACCCAGCGCGAGATCATGTCCGGCCAGGCGGTGATCCAGTCGGACACGGCCACCACGGGACCCGCTGCGGCAGGCTCGGCGAGGATCTGCGTGACGTACGGGACACGCCGCTCCTGGCCGGGGTTGTGCAGGTTCCAGTGCTCGACCTCCAGGGCTTCCTTGCGAAGCAGCTGGAACGATGGTGCGCTGTAGACGTCGGCCCGGACACCGTACGTTTCAGCTAGTCGCTGCTGTGCCTCCAACGCCTGCTGCATGATGACCCCCGAGGCGAGGATGGTCGCCCGGGGCGCCTTCGAGCCCAGCTTCGGCGCGGCCGAGAAGCGGTACAGCCCGCGCACGATGTCTTCATCGCTGATCCCGGAGGGCCGCGCCGGCATGACGTGGTTCTCGTTGTAGAGGGTGATGTAGTAGAAGTCGTCGTGCGGCTCCGCCCCGTAGAGGCGGGCCAGGCCGTCCTTGATGATGGCTGCCGTCTCGTAGGCGAAGGCCGGGTCGTAGACGCGGCAGGATGGGTAATGCGAGGCCTGGACGAGGCTGTGCCCGTCCTCGTGCTGAAGGCCTTCGCCGTTGAGCGTCGTCCGTCCGGCCGTGGCGCCCAGCATGAAGCCCCGGCCGCGCGCGTCCCCGAAGGCCCACAGCTCGTCACCGGTGCGCTGGAAGCCGAACATCGAGTAGAAGATGTAGAAGGGGATCATCGGCTCGGCGTGCGTGGCGTAGGAGGTGCCGGCAGCCTGCATCGAGGCCGTGGAGCCAGCCTCCGTGAGCCCCTCCTCGAGGATCTGGCCGGCCTTGTCCTCGCGGTAGGAGAACACGAGCTTCGAATCGACCGGGTCGTACAGCTGGCCCAGGGCCGAGTAGATGCCCGCTTCCTTGAAGAGGGAGTCCAGCCCGAAGGTGCGCGCCTCGTCAGGGATGATGGGCACGATGCGCTTGCCGATGGCCTCGTCGCGCAGGAGGTTGCGCAGCAGCTTGGCGAAGGCCATCGTCGTCGAGACCTCCTGGCCTCCCGAACCCTGGTCGAATTCGCCGAAGACCGGGTCGCCCGGCGTGGGCAGCGCCTTGCTGAGGACGACACGGCGAGGCAGCGGTCCCCCAAGGACCGCCCGCCGCTCCTGGAGATAGCGGATCTCGGGCGCGTCGGGGCCGGGGTGGTAGTAGGGGGCGTCCTTGAGCTCCTCGTCGGGGATGGGCAGCTCCAGCCGGTCGCGGAAGACGCGCAGCTCGAGCTCGTTCATCTTCTTGGCCTGGTGGGTGATGTTGCGGGCCTCGACCGACGAGCCCAGCGTCCAGCCCTTCACCGTCTTGGCCAGGATCACGGTGGGCGCGCCGTTCTGCTGGGTGGCCGCGTGGTACGCCGCATAGAGCTTCCGATAGTCGTGCCCGCCACGTCGCAGGGCCTTGAGCTCATCGTCCGTCTTGTCGGCCGCAAGGGCCTCCAGGCGGGGGTCAGCGCCGAAGAAGTGCTCGCGCATGTAGGAGCCCGGCTCCACCGAGTACTTCTGCCACTCGCCGTCGAGGACGTCGGCCATGCGCTGCACGAGGACGCCGTTGGGGTCGCGGGCCAGCAGCTCGTCCCACTCGCGGCCCCAGATGACCTTGATGACGTTCCAGCCGGCGCCGCGGAAGACGGCCTCGAGCTCCTGGATGATCTTGCCGTTGCCGCGCACCGGCCCGTCGAGCCGCTGCAGGTTGCAGTTGACGACGAAGACGAGGTTGTCGAGGCCCTCGCGGGCAGCGATCGAGAGCGAGCCCAGCGACTCGGGCTCGTCCGTCTCCCCGTCGCCGATGAAGGCCCAGACCCGGTTCTTCGAAGTGTCCTTGATGCCGCGGTGATGGAGGTACCGATTGAACCGCGCCTGGTAGATGGCAGCCAGGGGTGCGAGTCCCATGGACACCGATGGGAACTCCCAGAAGTCGGGCATGAGGCGGGGGTGTGGGTACGAGGACAGGCCAGCGCCCGGCTCGACCTCGCGACGGAAATGATCGAGCTGTGACTCGCTGAGCCGGCCTTCGAGGAACGCGCGGGCGTAGACACCGGGCGCGGCATGGCCCTGGAAGAAGACCTGGTCGCCCATGCCCTCGGCGTCCTTGCCCCGGAAGAAGTGGTTGAAGCCGACCTCGTACAGGCTCGTCGCGGAGGCGAACGTGGCGAGGTGGCCGCCGATGCCGGGTGAGGCCATGTTGGCGCGCAGGACCATGGCCGCCGCGTTCCAGCGCACCATGCGCCGGATGCGCAGCTCCATGCGCTCGTCGCCGGGGAAGGGCGCTTCCTGCTCGGGGCTGATGGTGTTGATGTAGCGGGTCTGGGTCAGCGGGGGCAGGCCGATGTGGAGCTGCCGGGCGCGCTTCAAGAGCTTGTAGAGGACGAACTGGGCGCGTTCGCGGCCGAGCTCCTCGGTGAGCGCATCGAGCGAGGCGACCCAGTCGGCCGTCTCGTCCGGATCGGGGTCAGGGGGAAGGAGCTTGAAGTCACCGTAGGGGTCGAGCATGTCGGGCGCATCGTAGGCGATGCCGGTGCCCGACGTGCGCGGCTCCTCTGCGCCGAGCCGGGTCACGGGCAGGGCTCGGCGGCGTATCCTGCCGCCGTGAGCACGACGATGAGCAGGGCGGGCGCCGGCGTCCTGGCCGGGCATCACAAGGCCGTCCCGCTGTCAGGCGTGGCGCTCGGCATCGACGTGGGCGGGACCGGCGTCAAGGCCGCCATGGTCGACCTCGCCACCGCCGAGCTCGTGACCTCCCGGGTCCGCGAGAAGACCCCGCAGCCCTCGACCCCGGCCAACGTCCTTGAGACGATCGCCCTGGTGGTCGAGCGCGTCCTCGCCGAGCACGGCCCGGTCAGCGACCTTCCCATCGGCTGCGGGCTGCCCGGCGCCATCATGCACGGCGTCATGAAGACGGCCGCCAACGTCGATGCGGGCTGGATCGAGTACGACGCCACGACGCACATCAGCGAGCGCCTCGGCCGGCCGGTCCTCGTCATCAACGACGCCGATGCTGCAGGCATGGCGGAGCTCGCCTTCGGGGAGGCCAGGGACCAGCCTGGCACGGTCATCCTGCTGACGGTGGGCACTGGGATCGGGAGCGCACTCATCAGCGACGGACGGCTCGTGCCCAACACCGAGCTCGGCCACCTCATCATGCGGACGAAGATCTCCGAGGCCCTCGTCAGCGGCGCGGCGCGCGTCCGGCGGGGTCTCGGCTGGAAGACCTGGGCGCGCGAGTTCAACCAGTACCTGGCCATGATCGAGTTCTTCTTCTGGCCTGACCGCATCATCATCGGCGGCGGCCTCTCCAAGGAGTCGCAGCGCTACTGGCCCTACCTCAAGACCCAGGCCGAGCTCGTGAAGGCCAGGTACCTGAACACGTCGGGCATCATCGGGGCCGCCTACGCCGCGGCTCTCGCGGCGCACGCCACGAGCGAAGGCGACGCCTCGCCCGGCAAGGCGGATGGGGCGACTCGATCGGCAGGATCGAAGGCCGCGAGGCCCGCCGGGAAGGACCCCGCGAGATCGCCCGTGGAAACGCCTGCCGACCGCTCAGACAAGGGCAGCTGAGACCCCCGGCGGATCAGACCCCTCCCCACCTGCCGTGCAGATCCACCTTCTCGACGCGACCTACGAGCTGTTCCGGGCGCACTTCGGCCGGCCTCCCCATGCCGGTGCCGATGGGATGCCGGTGGGCGCCACGCTGGGGGTCGTCGAAATCGACCCTCTCACTTCTGCGCGACGGCGGCGTCACGCACCTCGGCTGCGCCACCGACCACGTCATCCGCTCCTGGCGCAACGAGCGCTTCGCGGGCTACAAGACAGAGGCCGGCATGCCTCCCGAACTGCTGGCCCAGTTCGGGCTCGCTGAGGATGCCCTCCGGGCCCTCGGCGTCGTCGTGTGGCCGATGGTCGAGTTCGAGGCCGACGACGCGCTTGCGGCGGCCGCGGCGCGCTTCGCCGATCATCCGGAAGTGGAGCGCGTCGTCATCCTCTCGCCGGACAAGGACATGGCCCAGTGCGTCCGGACCGACGGGCGCGTGATGACCTTCGATCGGCGCGCGGGCCGCTTCTTCGACGCGGAGGCGGTCGAGGAGAAGTTCGGCGTGCCACCGGCGTCGATCCCCGACTACCTCGCGCTCGTCGGCGACAGCGCGGACGGCTATCCGGGGCTACCCGGATGGGGTGCGCGATCGGCGGCGGCCGTGCTGCAGCGCTACCCGCACATCGAGGAGATCCCGGACTCGGTCGGCGCCTGGGACCTCTCGCTGCGCGGCGCGGCGAGCCTGGCCCGGATGCTCAAGGAGCGCCGCGCCGAGGCCATGCTCTACCGCGAGCTCGCGACCTTGCGGCTCGACGCGCCGATCCCGCAGACCGATACCGAGGAGCTGCGCTGGCATGGTGTCGACCGGCCCGCATTCGAGGCCATGGCCGTGCGATTGCGGGCACCGCGCCTGCTGGAGCGCCTGCCCGCCTGAAGGACCTGGAGCTGCCGCCTGCGAGCAGCCAGGTCAGCGGAGCATCTCGAGATAGGTCGGATGGTGCTCGGGCATGGCCGCCACGATGCCCATCGAGCGGCTCGGCATGCCGAGATCCCACCAGTGGTTGCCGAGGGCCGTGGTCACGTGGGCGCCACCCTCGATGGCGATGACACCGGCGGCGCAGACGTCCCACGTCGAGAGGCCCTGCCACTGCACGTAGGCATCGAATCGGCCGTTCCCGACGTACGTCAGGCCCAGCGTCGCGCTGCCCATCTGGCGCGTGATGCGCACCGCCCGCCGGTAGCGTGTGCTCTGGCGGGCAAAGCCCGAACGGGGGAGGCCCAGTGACACGACGGCATCGCTGATGAGCGCCTTGCCCGGGTTGTGGATGGGCCTGCCGTCCAGGAACGCGCCGCTGCCAGAGATGGCGTGGAAGAGCTCGCCGCGGGCCGGGTCGAGGACGACGCCCATGACCGGCTCGCCGTCAAGGACAAGGCCGATGCTGACCGCGAAGTACGGGATGCCATTCGCGTAGTTGACCGTGCCGTCGAGCGGGTCGATGACCCACAACCGCTGCGCCTGGGGACCCGAGACGCCCGATTCCTCGGCCAGGACGGAGTCGCCCGGGAAGGCCGACCGGATGAGCTCGATGATGGCCGCCTCGCTGAGATGGTCGACCTCGGTGACGACGTCCTTCTCGCTCTTGTGGACGATCCGCTCCAGCCGTTCGTACCGCTCCATGATGATCGCGCCAGCGGCTCGAGCGGCCTCGGTGGCCACCTGCAGCTCGCGGTCAAGGTCATGGTCGGGCACGTCCTGATGCTACGCGGTCCGCGCGTCCAGGCTACGTGCAGATGACGCTCATCGTATCGGCCGCATAGGCGACCGGGCTGCCGGGCTCGCGCACGAGCGCGCGTTCGAGGGTCACGCGCTCGCCTGATGCCAGGGTCGGAGAGCGAAAGGCCACGTCGTCGGGCCGCGGGACGCCGTCGCGCGTGAAGCGGCAATCGGCGACACCTTCGGCCGCGCCGTCGTTGGTGATGGCGAAACTGACGACCGCTCCGCCGGCGCCATCCGCCGCCGCAGTCAGGACTTCAGTCGTAAAGGGACCTGACGAACCGGTCGCCAGCCGGGCCACGATGAAGAAGCCGACCACGCCGAGGACGAGCCCGCCGAAGACGGTTGCGTGCATCTGCGTGGGGCTCGGGCCCCGCAGGTGCTTCGGGTTGTGCTCGTCGCAGAGGCCCTCCCCGGCCGGCGTCGGCTTGCCGCATCGGAAGCAGCGATCGACCGGCTGGCCCTCCGGTCGGGGCGCCAGGAACCCGCCGGGTGCACTCGTGCCGGGCTCTGGTCGATCGGACATCATTCCGAGACTAGCGTCGGGGCGCTCATCGTGCTGGAGGGGCAGCAACCACGCTCGCAAGCCCCAGCACGGCGTCCAGCTCGGCTGCCTTCACGTCGTGGACGATGAGCTCGGCGGCCCCCCGCTCGGCCCACCGCGAGGTCAGCTCAGCCAGGTCGCCCCCAGCTCCTCCACCTCGATCGAGACGAGCACCGGCACGTCCGCTCGGGCACGTCCGGCCGCCGCCAGCTCCGCCTCGAAGGCTGGAAGGAGCTCGTCGAAGCGCCCGCCGGGGCAGGTCCAGGCATCCGCGTGACGGGCGGCGAATCGGGCGCCGGCTGCCGTCTCGCCGCCGACGATGATGCGGGGCCGGGGCATCGGCGCCGGGAAGGCGTAGGCGGCCTCGAGGTGGTAGAACGACCCCTCGTAGTCGGCCGGCCCGCCGGCCAGCAGCAGTCGGATCACGTCGATGGCCTCGTGGAGGTGCTCGGCGCGCACGGGTCGCTCCGGAAAGGGGATGCCGTACGCCCGATGCTCAGCCGGGTGCCCGCCCGCGCCGATGCCCAGCTCGAGCCGCCCCCCCGACAGCTCGGCCACCGTCGCCACGATGCGTGCCAGGACCGCCGGGTGGCGGTTCATCACGTTCGTCACGAACGACCCCAGCCGGACTCGGCTCGTGACGGTAGCCGCGGCCGCCAGGATCGACCAGCACTCGAGGAGCGGGTCGGTCAGGCGCCCGCGACTCACGAAGTGGTCCCAGATCCAGACCGAGTCGAAGCCCGCTGCCTCGGCGCGCCGTGCGGCGTCCAGCCACCAGCCCGTCGAGACGCCGACCGAGGTCAGGTTGAGGCCGACCGGGATGGCCATCGGCGCGGTCACGGCCCGATCGACCGACCCAGGCTCAGAGCGACGTCCCGGCCTCCAGGGCGATCTCGATCATGCGGTCCGTGGCGCGCTCCAGCTCCTCCAGGGACAGGTACGTGCCCTCGGACGTCTCCTCCTCGGAGAGCGTGTCGCTGACCGTCAGGATGCAGGCGGCGCGCACGTCGTCCCCCGCCGCTGCCGCGCGCGAGGCCAGCAGGAAGAGGGCCGCGGCCTCCATCTCGAAGCCCAGGACGTGGCGGGCGCGCCACTTGCTCACGTAATCGTCGTCGGGGTTGTAGAAGACGTCGACCGTGGCGATCTGGCCGATATGCGGCTCGACGCCCTTCGCTCGGGCGGCGTCGACCAGGGCGCGGGTCAGCTCGAAGTCGGCCACCGGCGCGTAGGGGTCGCCGTGGAGGTACGTGCGCGTGGCACCGTCCACGGGGGCCGCGGAGGTGGCCACGATGAGATCGCCGGTCCGGATACCTCGGCCGATGCCCCCGGTCGTGCCCACGCGGACAAGCCGCCGGGCGCCGAGGCGCAGCAGCTCCTCGACCATGATCGAGAGCGACGGCGTACCCATACCCGAGGTCTGGACGCTCACCGGCGTGCCACGGAACGTCCCCGTGTAGCCGAGCATGCCGCGGTGCTCATTGACGAGCCGGCTCGCCTCCAGGCCGCCGTCGAAGGACTCGGCGATGCGGGTCGCGCGGTTGGGGTCCCCGGGCAGAAGCACGAGTGGGGCGTAGTCGCCGACCTCGGCCCGGATGTGGATCTGTGGCATGGTGGTCACTCCCCCGGCCGTGGCCGTGGCAGGGGTGGGCTGGTCTCCACCCGGCGGAGGCGGCGCACCCGTGGCTGGTTGGGCGCCAAGAGTCTAGGACAGTCGCGAGGAGGCGATGTGGAGGTACGGATCTCGGGCTGGGCGCGTCAGCTCCTCGAGCGGCCGGTGCTGTTCGGCACGCTGGCGACGCTGGAGCCGGACGGCTCGCCCTTCCAGGCGGTCGTGTGGTACACCCTCGGCAACGACACGATCCTCGTGAACTCGAAGGTGGGCCGGCGCTGGCCCACGAACCTGCTGCGAGACCCGCGCTTCAGCTTCGTGGTCGAGCAGGGTTACGAGTGGGTGGGGATCCGCGGCAGGGCCGAGGCGCTCTCCGACCCGGCCCAGGCGCAGGCCGATATCGCCGCCATGGCCCGCCGCTACCACGCCGCCGACCCGGAGAAGGCCGAGCGGCTCATCCGCGAGGGCTTCGAGCGCCAGGAGCGCATCAGCTTCCTGCTCCACGTCCAGGCCATCACGCAGCGCCCGGACGATTGAGCGGCGCGGTCACCGTCCTCGCCGGCGGATACGGCGGCGCGAAGCTCAGCCACGGGCTCGCCCTCGCCTCGTCCGCCCGCATCGCCCGCGGGACTCCGCCCTTCGATCTCTCCATCATCGTCAACACCGGGGACGACCTCGAGCTCCATGGCCTGGCCGTCTGGCCCGACCTCGACACGGTCATGTACACGCTGGCCGGCCTCGCCAACGAAGAGACCGGCTGGGGCCTCCGCGACGAGACGTGGTCGGCGGCCGGGATGCTCGGGCGCTACGGCGCGGAGACGTGGTTCCAGCTCGGCGACCGCGACCTGGCCACCCACATCCGCCGGACGCAGCTCCTCCGCGAGGGCCATCGACCCACCGAGGTGACCGCTGAGCTTGCCGCGTCCCTCGGGGTCGCGGCGAAGCTGCTGCCGATGACCGACGACCCGGTACGCACCGAGATCGAGACCCCTGATGGGTGGCTGGAGTTCCAGGACTACTTCGTCCGACGCGGCCAGCAGGACACCGTCACCGGGATCCGGAGGCGGGGGGTGGAGGCCGCACGACCCACGCCCGAGGTGCTCGAGGCCATCGAGCGGGCGGATCTCATCGTCATCGCGCCCTCCAACCCCTTCGTCTCGGTGGGCACCATCCTGGCCGTGCCGGGCATCCTCGAGGCGCTGCTCGGTGCCCCTGCCCCGGTCGTCGCGGTCAGCCCGGTGGTCGGCGGGCGAGCCCTGCGAGGACCGGCCGACCGGATGCTCGAGTCCCTCGGCGGTCGAGCCTCGGCGAGCGGCGTCTTCGAGCACTACACGGCCACGTATCCCGGGCTGCTCGATGTCTTCGTCGTCGACCTGGTCGATGCCGGCGAAGCAGCGGCACTCCGCGCGCAGGGCGCCAGGGTCGACCTCCTGGACACCGTCATGCGCAGCGACGCCGACCGCGCACGCCTCGCCGAGGAGATCCTGGACGCCCACCTGCCCACCTGAGGGCCTCGCGCGTGGCTGGACCGGCACTACCATTCGAGCCGACGATGTCCAGCCACTCAGGTCCCGACGCGCCCACCGCCCTTGAGCCGATCCATGTCGTGCTGCCGATGCGGACGGTCTCCGGCGGCAAGGCGCGCCTGGGCGAGGCGCTCGATGCCGAGGAGCGCGAGGAGCTGGTGCTCGGTCTCCTGGTCCACACCCTGGCCGTCCTGGCCGGCTGGGAGCGATGCGGCCACGTCCACCTCGTCAGCCCAGACCCCGTCCTCGCGGCGGTGACTCGCGACCTGGCGCTGCCCGTGACGATCCATCGACAGGCCGACGAGGGTCTCAACGAGGGCATCGGGATCGGCGTCGCGGCCGCGCAGGCGGCGGGCGCGAGGAGCGTGCTCGTCCTTCCGGGAGACCTCCCGCACGTTTCGGCCGAGGCGCTCGACGAGCTGGCATTGGCCGCCGATGCCGCCCTCGCGGCGGCAGCGGGTGGACCCGTGGTGGCCATCGCGCCGTCGGACGCGCGCAGCGGCACGAACGCGCTCCTCCTGCGCCCGCCCGACGTCATCGAACCTGTCTTCGGCAGCGACAGCTTCGAGGCTCACCTGCGGGCGGCCGAGGCTGCCGACGCGTCGGTGCAGGTCGTCAGCGACGCCGTCCTCGGCTTCGACCTGGACACGCCGGAGGACCTCGAGCGCCTCGACCCCGCGCTCCTGCGCGAGCTCATGGCGTCTGGGCGCGCCCTCGCCGAGCACGTCGAGGCGTGAACGGCCGACTCCTCGCGGTGCCCCTCCCCGAGCTTCCCGAGGTCAAGCCGGGCGACGACCTGGGCCGACTCGCCGCCGAGGCCTGGTGGCGCCTGACGCTCGATGATTCGACCCTCGCGCCGCAGCCCGATGACGTCCTCGTGGTCACCCAGAAGGTCGTCTCGAAGGCCGAGGGTCGGATCGTCCGTCTGGCCGATGTCGAGCCGCGCCCGGCGGCCATCGACTTCGCCCGACGGCATGACAAGGACCCTCGGCACATCGAGGTCGTGCTTCGCGAGTCCGCGCACGTGCTGCGCATGGAGCGTGGCCTCATCATCAGCCGGACACCGCACGGCTTCGTCTGCGCCAACGCCGGCGTCGACGCCTCCAACGTCGGCGGGGACGACGTGGTCACGCTGCTGCCCGAGGACCCTGACCGCTCGGCGGCAGCCATCCGGGAGCGCATCCATGACGAGCTTGGCGTCGCTCGTCAACGTCATCATCAGCGACTCGTTCGGGCGGCCATGGCGGCTGGGCATCACCGACGTCGCCCTCGGCGTGGCCGGCTTCCTTCCCCTCGACGACCTGCGGGGCACGCCCGACGCGGACGGCCGGCTCATGCACGCCACCGTCGTGGCCGTGGCCGACGAGCTCGCCTCGGTCGCCGAGCTGGCCTCGGGCAAGACGAGCCGCCGCCCGCTCGTGCTCATCCGCGGCGTCCACGTGCCACGCGGCGAGGGCTCCGTCAGCCGCGACGTCGTGATGCCGACCGAAGACGACCTCTTCCCCTAACGGCCGATTTGGGAACGATTCCGGCGGCCCGGTCGCCATATAGTCCCAGCGCGACCAGATCGGCGCGCCGGAGTCGAGGCGGAACGTGCAGCGGGACCTCGTGGAACGAGCGCGGAAGGGCGATCATGACGCCTTCGCCGTACTCGCAGGCGCCACGATGGGCCGGCTGGAGGCGGCAGCCACGCTCATCCTGCGCGATCCCGACCGTGCGGACGAGGCCGTCCAGGAGACGATGGTCCGCTGCTGGCGGGACCTCCCTACCCTTCGCGACCCCGATCGCTTCGAAGCCTGGCTCCACCGGCTCTTCCTGAACGCCTGCCGCGATGAGCTGCGCAAGGCGAGGCGGCGACGCATCGAGGTCACGCTCCCCGAGATCACCCCTCTCGCCGTGGGCGATAGCCAGTCGCTCACGGCTGACCGGGACCACCTGGCGCGTGGCATGCGTCACCTGGATCCCGAGCAACGCACGATCATCGTCCTTCACTACTACCTGGGCTTGCCGCTGCCAGAGGCCGCCGATGTGCTCCGGATCCCCCTCGGGGACCGCCAAGTCGCGGCTCCACCGGGCCATCCGGGCGCTCCGAGCGGCGCTCGACGCCGATGCGCGATCACGACGAGAGGTCGCGGAGGGATGACCGACATGACTCCCCGACGACGACCTCGACCGCGAGCTCCTGACCTGGCTCGACGACGTCGGCTCGCGTCTCGACGCCGCGGAACCTCGAGATGGTGCTCGAGCGGACCGCGGCACATGCGGCAGCGGCCAGCCTGGGCCAGCCTCGAAAGGTGGCTCCCTATGACCGTCATCTCCATCCCCGGCACGTCGCCTGCGCTGCGGCTCGCCTGGCTTCTCCTGGCCGGTCTGCTGATCGTGGCCCTGGGCTCCGGCGCAGCCCTGGTGGGGTCCGCGCTCCTGACGTCCACACGCACCGACGACGCGCGGCGCAGCACCGCCGTCATCCCCCAGGGCAGCGAGGCGCTCATCGCCTTCGGCACGCTCGACGACGGCCCCGACGGCCAGAAGGCCGGCGACATCTACACCGTTCGCGCCGACGGGACCGAGCTGCGCCAACTCACCGATGGCCCGGAGTGGGAGGCGGATCCCGCCTGGTCCCCGGACGGCACGCGCATCGCTTTCCGCTCCTGGGACTCAGGCACGGACGGTGTCGTCGTCATGGACGCCGACGGGGGCAACCGCATGACCCTGGCCTCCAGCGAGCAGTCCAGCCAGGACTGTCTGGCGCGCACCAGGCTCGAATGGGCGCCCGACGCGTCGAGCATCATCTTCCCCACGAGGACCTCGTGCACCGGTCCATACGACCTCCAGATCGTCGCGGCCGATGGATCATCGAGCGCGAAACCGCTGCTTGCGGAGTCGTTCGACAGCCGTTTCGCGACATGGTCCCCGGACGGCCTTCACATCGCATTCCTCGGTCGAACCGCTGACGGGCCCAGCGTCGGCCTGTACACCGCCGCGACGAACCCGACGCAGGCGATCGAGGAACCCACGAGCGGTCGACGGATCGGCCCGGATCTGGGCACGAGATCTCGGCGCTGTGCTCACAGCGCCGCGTTGGTCCCCCGATGGATCGGCGCTGCTCGTGGCCACCGGCTGGCAGCTCTCCGGCGCGCCCCGCAGCCACGTGGTGGCGGCCGATGGCTCGGGACAGCCCCTGACCATCGAGAACGCGATCAACCCATCCTGGTCACCCGACGGACGACAGCTCGCGTTCCAGCGGCCGGTGGAGCCGTCGGAGCGGTTCGACAACCGGCCGTGCACGATGCGCACGTGGCTGGTCGACGCGGACGGCTCGAACGAGCGGGAGCTCGGGGAGCTTGGTGACGGCTGCGACTTCGGGCCAGCCTGGTCGCCGGACGGGACTCGGGTCCTCGGCGTGGGGGTCGACACCGATCCCTCGAACACGGACCCGTACCCGTTCTACCTCTCGGTCGTGACGGTCGACGGCAGCGAGCCGCCCGTCCACCTCCTGGACACCGGCGGCGCATCCTGGCAACCGGTCGTGCCACCGCCCGCGTCATCACCCGTCGCCACGGTCTCGCCCGCCCCCTGACCGACCCGCGTCGAAAGGGAGCCGGACCCGCGTCGATAGAGAGCCAAGCCCTCGTCGCCACGACCTGGCTCCCGCGCGGCTGGCTACACTCGCGCTTGTGAAGGTCGGCCTCCAGATCAGCTCGTTCACGTGGCCGGGCGGGGACGCCCAGCTCGGGGAGACGCTGGCCGCCATCGTGCGCACCGCGGACGATGCCGGCTTCGACTCCATCTGGGTCATGGACCACTTCTTCCAGATCGGGTCGGTGGGCCGGCCGGAGGAGCCCATGCTCGAGGGCATGACCGCGCTCGGCTTCATGGCCGCGCACTCGAAGCGCGCCCGCCTCGGCCTCATGGTCGGCGGCATCCACTACCGCCAGGCGGGCCTCTGGCTGAAGGCCGCCACGACGCTCGATGTCCTGTCCGGCGGCCGGGCCTGGTTCGGCATCGGGGCCGCCTGGAACGAGCAGGAATCACGGGCTCTGGGCATTCCCGATGCCCCCGCTGCGCGAGCGCTTCGAGATGCTCGAGGAGACGCTGCGCATCGTGCGTCTCGGCTGGCAGGACGAGCTCGGCAGCCGAGACGGCCTTCCAGGGTCGGCACTACCAGGCCATGCCACATCCTCAACAGCCCGCAGGCCCTGACGCAGGCCCCACCCGCCCATCCTCATCGGCGGCGGCGGCGAGCGGCGGACGCTCACGCCTGGTGGCGCAGTACGCGCGACGCCTGCAACGTCTTCGGCACCGACCCCGATCAGCTGCGCCACAAGTACGGCGTGCTGCGGCGGCACTGCGAGACGGTCGGTCGCGACTACGACAGCATCGAGAAGACGTTCCTCACGCAGGTCTCCGTCACGCCCGACGGCGCCCGCCGTTCCCTCACGCCCGACCTCGCTCGTCGAGCGCCTGGGCCGCACGGCCGAGGTCGGGGCCCAGCACGCCATCTTCAGCGTCCGCGACGTCCAGGACCTCAGCAAGCTCGAGCTCATCGGCAGCCGACGTCATCCCCCAGCTCCGCGGCCTGGGCACGCCATCGCCGGTGCCCTGAGGTCGACCTCGGCCGATCGAGCTGCGGGCGACGCGCGGATACTGGGGGGGAGTATCAGTTCTCTGCTAGGATGAGCTCGATGGACGACGTCACCAGACCGGGCACCGCCAGCGTGCCGCTCACTTCCGACCCCGCTCGCGGCCGCCTCGCCCAGCGCACCGATCTCCGGCTTCGCGCCGATCGTCCTTCGAGCAGGCCGAGGCCCCCTCGATCGGCAGCGGACGGGGCCGGGGGCTCGCACGTCCGCGTCCTCATCATCGGCAGCGGACCGGCCGGCCTGACGGCGGCCATCTACGCGGCCCGCGCGGACCTCGCGCCGCTCGTCATCGCCGGCTTCGTCCCGGGCGGCCAGCTGATGATCACCTCGGAGGTCGAGAACTACCCGGGCTTCCCCGACGGCATCGACGGTCCGGAGCTGATGGCCAAGATGCGCGCCCAGGCCGAGCGCTTCGGGGCCCGCATGCGCGACGTCGACGTCGAGGCCGTGGACCTCTCCGCGCGACCCTTCCGCGGTGACCGCCGGCGGCCGCCAGTACACGCGCCGATGCCGTCATCATCGCCACGGGTGCATCGGCCATCTGGCTCGACCTGCCCAACGAGACCCGCCTGCGCGGCCGGGGCGTCTCCGCCTGCGCGACCTGTGACGGCTTCTTCTTCCGCGACATGCGGGTCGCGGTCGTGGGCGGCGGCGACAGCGCGCTCGAGGAGGCGCTCTTCCTGACCAAGTTCGCCCGTGAGGTCGTGCATCATCCATCGGCGCGACGAGCTGCGCGGCAGCCGCATCATGCAGAACCGCGCCCTGAACCACCCCAAGATCAGCTTCGAGTGGAACACGCAGGTCGTCGACGTCCTCGGCGAGGAGCGCATCGACGGCCTGCGCCTGCGCGACACGCAGACCGGCGAAGAGCGGGAGATGCCCTTCGAGGGGCTCTTCGTGGCCATCGGGCATCGGCCCAACACGGGCGTCTTCGACGAGCTGGCTGGAGACGGACGCGAAGGGCTATCTCGTCGTCCACGACCACACGCGCACGGCCATCGAGGGCGTCTTCGTGGCCGGCGACGTGCACGACCACCGCTACCGCCAGGCGGTCACGGCCGCGGGCGACGGCTGCAAGGCGGCCATCGATGCCGAACGCTGGCTCGAGGAGCAGGCGGAGGCGGCAGAGGTGTCGCAGCCGCGCGGCCGCGTGCGGCCAGGCCGGACCGAGCGTCGGCCGAGCGGCCTCGCTGACGCGTCTCGGTGCGAGACGACGGGCCTCGCGCCGCCCGCCGAGGCGCTCCGTCAGGCACGGCTCTAGCGGTAGCCCATCTCCGCCGAGCCGCCGGCCGAGGAGTGACTCGATCGCCCGCTTTGCGAGCGGACCGATCTCCGAGCGCCAGCGGTCGGCGGCGCCAGCGTCGAAGCCGAGCTCGCCGACCATGCGCCCCTCGCGAGGTCACCCTCTGCTCCAGCATGCGCGGCTCGAGCTCGACGCCGAGGAACGCGCAGAGCTCAGCCACCGTCTCCCGCGGCGCCGTGACGAGGTCCTCGAAGCGGAGCAGCCGGTAGCGCCCGGGGTATCGCCGTCGCCAGCGCGCGGTGCCGATGCACGGCCCGCGCCCAGGCCCAGGTCACCTGCGCCAGCACGAACGGCGCCATGAGCGCGGGCACGCGGGCAAGCTGGCGATACGGGAAGCTGACCGCCTGCTCGCGGCGCCGGCGCAGCTCGGAGACGTAGACGGCACGCGGATCCCGCATGCAGTGGATGACGCGGGCATCGGGGAACCACTCGAGCAGCGTCTCGACATAGGCGAGGTGGGCAGGCGTCTTCTCGCCCATGATGGTCTTGCCCCGCCGGTCGGCATAGATGCGCAGGAAGGCCTCGAACAGGCCGCGCTCGGTCCGGTCCGAGGCCAGCAGGCGCGCCTCGAGGTCCGCGCGAGGGACCTTCCCGGTCAGCCAGCGCCAGTAGGGCGACAGCTCGCGGAGGCGCGAGCGCCGCTGCATCTCGCCCGAGTAGATGAGCTCGACCAGCCGACGGACCGCCGCGTCGTCGCGCAGGTCCCCCACCCGGCGGAAGTAGTGGCGCGCGCCCTCCCAGGGCAGCAGGTGCCCGAGGTAGTGGTTCTCGGTGGCGATGGCGATGCGGCTGTGGCGGTCCAGTATGCCTGCGCGCCAGCGTCGTGCCGCTCCGGCTGACGCCGACGATGAAGATCGCCTCGGGAGTGTCCCCACCCTGCGAACCACGACGGCCCATCCCGGGCCGAGTCTGGCCGGTCCGATCCCCTGTCCCTGCTTCCACGCGCCGGCCAGTCTAGCCCGCGCACGAGCCGCTTCGCCCCGATGACCGCGCCGCGGGCCTGGCGAGCTACCGTGCCGCCGTTGAGCGGCAACGCCACCCGGCTCCTGTTGACCAGCGCCACGATCCTCTTCGTCGAGCTCGTGCTCATCCGCTGGATCACCGCCAACGTCGTCTACATCGGGTTCTTCAGCAACTTCCTGCTGATGGCGAGCTTCCTCGGCATCGGCGTCGGCATCCTGCTCGGCCGGGGCGGACGGCGCATCCCCATCCTGCCCTTCGCCGCTGCTCCTGCTCGCGGTCGTCCTCCTCGTCTACGGGGCCCAGCTGAACGTCCAGGTCGAGTCGACCGACGAGCTCTTCTTCGGCCTGGCCGAGAGCCAGTCAGCCGATGTGAACTTCCTCGTCCTGCCCCTGGTGATCGTCCTCGTCACGCGGTCTTCTGGCCGCCCTGGCGATGCCGCTCGGTCCGCTCCTTCGGTCGATGCCGCCGCTGCGCGCCTACGCCATCGACATCATCGGCTCGCTCTGCGGCATCGCCCTCTTCGTGACGCTGAGCGCCTCCGGGACCGACCCGCTCGTCTGGTTCGGCGTCGCGGTCTTCCTCGTGCTGCTCATGGAGCTGGGCGCGCGGGTTCTCGGCCTGGTCGCTGGTCAGCATCGTCGCCCTCGGCGGCCGTCCTCTTCCTCGTCAACGCAGCCTGGGCCCATCGACGCACGATTCGACCGTACTCCCCCTACTACCGCATCAGCCTGACGCGCTACTCGGACGGCCAGGAGCACCATCAACGTCAACGGCATCCCGCACCAGGCCCTCCATCCGGTCGCGCGCCCGGCAAGGAGCCCTTCTACCACCAGGTCTACAAGTGGTTCCCCGATCGGACCTATCGGCGACGTGCTCGTCGTCGGCGCCGGCAGCGGCTCGGACGTGGCGCTGGCCCTCGAGCGCGGGCGCCGAGCACGTCGACGCGGTCGAGATCGACCCGGGCATCCAGCGGATCGGCGTCGAGCAGCACCCCGACCAGCCCTACGACAGCGACCACGCGTCGACCCATACATCAACGACGGCCGCGCCTTCCTGCGCCAACACCGACAAGCAAGTACGACCTGGTCGTCTTCGCGCTGCCGGACTCGCTGACCCTCGTGAGCAACCAGGCCAACGTGCGCCTCGAGTCGTTCCTGTTCACGCGAGGAGGCCTTCGAGAGCGTCGCGCGACCACCTCTCCGACGACGGCGTCTTCGTGCTCTACAACTACTACCGCGAGCCGTGGCTGGTGGCGAAGCTCGCCGCCATGCTCGAGGCGGCCTTCGGGCCACGAGCCCCTGGTCGCGGACCTACGAGAACGTCATGGCGGCCCTGGCGGCGGGCCCCGCCGTGGCGGGCCTCACGGACGGCCAGCCCCCGGCGACCGGGTCGATCCGGTGCCGATCGCGGATGGGCCGGCACCGACCGCCGGCCACGGACGACTGGCCGTTCCTGTACCTGCGGACGCCGTTCGTCGCGCCCTACTACCTCGTGGCCCTCGGCGTCCTGCTCGCGTGGGCGCGCTCCTCGCGGTGGCGCTCGCGGCACGCGTCACGGGCACCACGCTCCGCCGCTTCAGCCCCCACTTCTTCGTCCTGGGCATCGCCTTCCTGCTGCTCGAGACGCGCAGCCTGGTCAGCTTCAGCCTCCTGTTCGGCACGACCTGGCTGGTCAACGCGCTGGCCTTCTTCGGCGTCCTCGTCAGCGTGCTGCTGGCCATCTTCGTCAACTGCGCGCTTCCCCATCCGCCGTCCGGGCCCTACTACGTGGTGCTGCTTCGTCTGCCATCGCGGTCGCCTGGCTGATGCCGCCCGAGTCGCTGCTCATCGACCCGCCCTGGCTGCGCTACGCCGCTGGCCGCGACGCTCGCCTTCGCGCCCGGTGTTCTTCGCCAACCTCGTGTTCAGCCACTCGTTCCGGGACACGCGGACGGCGGACATGGCCTTCGCCAGCAACCTGCTGGGCGCGATGGTCGGCGGGGCGCTCGAGTACCTGGCGCTCATCACCGGCTACCAGGCGCTGCTGCTCCTCGTGGCGGTGCTCTACGGGCTGGCCTGGCTCTTCGCGACCCGCTTGCGCCTCCTCGCGGACCGGGAGCTGCGTCGCTGAGGGCGGAGACTGGCTCGAGCGAGCCGTCGCTGGCCCCGTCATCGGCCTGATCGCCGTCCTCGGCCTGATCGGCGCGGTGCGCCTATCGTCTGGACGCGGATGGGACGAGGCGCCCGCGGCGGTCGGCGGCGGCGATGCCGTCCGGCGGCGGGCCTGGCGCGCGACTTCACCGCCGGTGCCCGCGCGAGCGGCGGGCGCAGACCGTCCGCCGCATCGCGCGGCTTCTTCCGGCCCTACCGGCTGGCAGGTCGCTGGTGGTGCATGGTCGTCGATCGTCGTCACCAGCCTCCTGGGCGTCGTCAACCCGTACCTGCTCAAGCTGCTCATCGACGAGGCCATCCCCGAGCAGGACCTCTCCCTGCTCAACCTGCTCGTGGTCGGCTATGATCGCGCTGCCCATCATCAGCGGGCTCATCGGCGTCGGCCAGACGTACCTCAACAACGTCGTCGGCCAGCGCGTCATGCAGGACCTGCGCAACGCGCTCTACGCGCACCTCCAGCCGATGCCGCTGCGCTTCTTCACCGAGACGCGCACCGGCGAGATCCAGAGCCGCCTCGCCAACGACGTCGGCGGCGTCCAGGCGGTCGTCACCGACACGGCGAGCTCGGTGTTCGCCAACCTCATCATCGTCGTCACGACGCTGGCGGCCATGGTCCTGCTCGACTGGCGGCTGACGCGTCATCTCGCTGTTGGCGCTGCCCTTCTTCCTGTGCCTCACCTACCGCGTGGGCAAGGTGCGCCGCGCGAGCTCAGCACGGAGACCCAGAAGTCGCTGGCGGACGTCTCGGCCATCACCGAGGAGACGCTCATCGTGAGCGGCATCCTGCTGGCCAAGACGTTCGGGCAGCAGGAGGAGTCGGTGCGCCGCTTCCGCGTCGCCAACGCGCGCCTGGCGCCGCTGCAGCTCCGCCAGCGCATGGTCGGGCGCTGGTTCTTCATGATCGTGGGCACGATCTTCAGCATCATGCCCGCGTTCGTGTACTGGCTGGCGGGCATGCTCGTCATCCAGGGCGACCCGAACGCCCCGACCGATCGGCGACATCGTGGCCTTCACGACGCTCCAGAGCCGGCTCTTCTTCCCGCTCGGCCAGCTGCTCAACGTGCAGGTCGAGGTCCAGGGCGCGCTGGCGCTCTTCGACCGCATCTTCGAGTACCTCGACATGGAGCCGGAGATCGCCGATGCGCCCGACGCGGTCGCGCCTGCGACCGTCGGAGGTCCGCGGCCGCCTCCGCTTCCGCCACGTCTCGTTCCGCTATCCCGGCGAGCGCGCGCCGGCCGCTGGCGATGGGCGAGGCCGAGCTGGCCACGGACGCCGCCGAGCCACGGGGCGACGCGGTGCTGAGCGGCGCGGCGGGCTGCTCCGCGGGCCGAGGGCGCCGCCGATCGGCGACATCGGGCACGCACGCCGGGGATCGGCGACGGTCGGCCGAGGCGGCCGACGCGGCCCCGACGCCGGTCCACCCTTCGCGCTCGAGGACATCGACTTCGAGGTCGAGCCGGGCCAGCTGGTGGCCCTCGTCGGGCCCGTCGGGATCGGGCAAGACGACGACCACCTACCTCGTGCCCCGGCTGTACGACGTGGACTGCGGGCGCCATCGAGATCGACGGCCGCGACGTGCGGCGGCATCGCGCCTCGCCAGCCTCGGCGAGCGTCATCGGCTTCGTGACCCAGGAGACCTACCTGTTCCACGCCTCGGTGCGCGAGAACCTGGCCTACGCGAAGCCCGGGCGCGACCGACCGGGAGCTGCGGGCGGCGGCGCGGCTGGCCGCCATCCACGACCGCATCCGGGAGCTGCCCGAGGGCTACGACACGGTCGTCGGCGAGCGCGGCTACAAGCTGTCGGGCGGCGAGAAGCAGCGCATCGCGCTGGCCCGCGTGCTGCTCAAGGACCCGCGCATCCTCATCCTCGACGAGGCCACCAGCGCCCTCGACACGGTCAGCGAGCGGCTCATCCAGCGGGCCATCGAGACGACGATGCAGGGCCGCACGACGCTGGCCATCGCCCACCGGCTGTCGACGATCCTGCGCGCCGACCTCATCCTCGTCTACGAGCGCGGCCGCATCGTGGAGCGCGGCACGCACGCCGAGCTGCTGGCGCAGGGCGGCGCCTACGCGCGGCTCTACCACGAGCAGTTCGAGACGGCGTCGCAACCGGGCGAGCCTGTCCCGGCATAGGCCGCCGCGCTCCCGGTCACGAGCCGCTCGGGGCACCGCCGTCAGCGGTCGCTCGGGCTCCGTGGACGAACCGCTGCCGAAGCGCTCACTGGCCGTGGTCGCGCAGGCAGCTACCACGGCTCCGTTGATCGGATCCCGCGCGAACGCTTCCGCGCTGCAGCTGGGCGCGATCCAGTCGTCGCGAGACCGGTACCGTCGGCCGAGATTCGTTCGGGCACGGTGAACGGGCACGCCTCCTCCGACACGCTGCTGCACGCTGGCAGCCGACAGCCGACCATCTCGGCACACGCCACTCGGCCCCAGGTCCGTCGATGTCCGACCGGCAGGCCGGCGCGCGCCCGCCGAGGCCTACCCTTGCGGCATGGAGAAGAGAGTCAGCGCGCGCTGGATCGCGGGCACGGACATGGACTTCGAGGCCACGAACGAGGCGGGTGCCAGGATCGCCATGGGCGAGCCTCGAGTCCGCTGCAGTTCCGTCCCGCGGCGCTCGTCCTGGCCGGTCTGGCCGGCTGCACCGGCATGGACGCCATCTCGATCATGACCAAGAAGCGCCAGCGAGATCGAGCGCTACGAGATCGAGGCCGTCGGCCAGCAGCGCGACGAGCACCCCCGGATCTTCACCTCGATCGTCGTGACGCACGTCATCGAGGGCACCGCCATCGACGACGCGGCGGTGCATCGGGCGGTCGAGCTCTCGGCGCGCAAGTACTGCGTCGTCGGCGCCAACCTCGCCTCCGGCGACACGTCCATCAACCACCAGGTCCGCATCACGGACGAGAACGGCGAGCGCATCTGCGACTGCCTGACCATCGGCCCCAAGGGCAAGGGCCTCTCGCACTACGAGGACGCCGTCGAGCCGCCGCTGACGAGCCGGAGCTCTGGCCGGTCAGGGACGCCCGACGGCGTCGTCGGTCGGCTCGGTCGGCCGAGTGGCTTCTCCCAGCGGGCGAGGAGGCGCTCGCGGACGGCCCGGACCTCGGCGGCGCGCGCCTGCTGGCGCGGCAGCTCCCAGAGCTTGGCCGCCGTCAGCACGCGGTAGTAGGTGCGCGTGAGGGCGACGGCGAGGCCCATCGTCCCGTCGCGGTAGCCGCGGCCGCGGACGTACTGGCGCCAGAAGTAGCAGGCCGGCCTCCGAGAGCAGGTCGCCGGGTCCACGGGTGCGCTTGCCGCGCGCGTAGGCCTGGCGCGCCTCGATGTCCGTGTAGCGGTCCACCTTGCGCACGAGGTCCGAGAGGTTGCCGCCCGGGAAGTGCCAGATGGCGAGGCCGGCGTCGGCCGCGCAGCTCGCTGCTTGCGGGTGCCCGGCGCCGGCGCGATGGACTTGTGGATGCGGTCGGTCATGAGCAGCGAGCCCGGCCGGAAGAAGCGCGCGTGCCGGCTGGGCCAGTTGTTGCCGTAGCGCAGCCAGCGACCGAGGATGACGTTGGCGCGCGGCACCAGGACGACGTCGTATGGCCGGGCTCCGGATCGGCCAGGTCGCGCAGGTGGCGCGGCCAGCGTGGGCGGCACCATCTCGTCGGCGTCGAGGATGAAGATCCAGTCCCCGCTGGCCTTGCAGACCGCGAAGCGGCGCGCCGGGTCGGCGATGCCGCCGGTGCGCTCGTGCTGGTAGACGGTGGCGCCCATGCGCTCGGCGATGGCGGCCGTCTCGTCCTCGCTGTGCTGGTCGACGACGATGACCTCGTCGCACCAGGGCAGCAGCGTGCCCAGCGCGTAGTGGAGCTGGTGCGCCTCGTTGAGGGCGATGACGACGCCGCTGATGCGAGCCATGGCTAGAACTCCACCTCGCCGACGGCCTCGGGGCGCCTTGCTCGAGGCGCTCCTGCTCGCTGCGGTCGATGGGCGCCAGATCCGGGTCGTGCTCGAGGCCCAGCATCGGCCTCCTTCATGCGCTGATAGGCTGCGGCGCGCTCGTGCGAGGCCATCTCGTCCCACTGCTTGGCCTGCACCAGGAAGCGGTCCATGACCCGGATGGTCGAGGTCGGCGATGCCGGCCGGCCCGTCCTTCCAGGCGCGGCCCTTGACGAACTCCTTCCAGGCCTGCCGCGCCGCCACCGCGAACCAGCGCCGCGGGCCGGGGCGACGGCCGGAGCGGGCGCGCTGCCAGGCCTGCACGGTCGTGTAGCGCTGCGACTTCCAGACCACGTCCGCGATGTTGTGGTAGCTGAAGTGCCACAGGCAGCAGTCGCGGTCCATGGGCAGCATGATCTCGCGTGGCACCGGGCGCGGCGTGGAAGCCGCCGTGCATCTCGACGCGGATGTCGATGTGGTCCTTGTGGAAGAAGCGCCGCTTGGCGTTGGGCCACCACTGGCCGTGCTCCATCTCCCGGCCCAGGATGACGTTGCGGCGCGGGATGCGGACGACGTTCGCCTCGCCGCTCTCGGCGATCTGGCGCAGCCGGCGGCCCAGGGCGGGGAGCACGATCTCGTCGGAGTCGAGGACCATGACCCAGTCGTGCGTCGTCAGGCCGACCGACATCTCGCGGATGATCTCGACGTAGCCGGTGGCCTCGACCTCCACGACGCGCGCCCCGCAGCGACGCGCGATGTCCGCGGTGCCGTCGGTGCTCTGCTGGTCCACGACGAGGACCTCGTCGCACCAGGACCGCAGCGACTCGACCGCGTAGCGGATGGTCTCGGCCTCGTTCCAGGTGTTGATGAGGCCGGAGATGAGGACGGCCACGTCAGCGGCTCAGCGGTCGAGCGGGCTCAGGACGCGGGCAGGCTGCGCTCGGCCGGGCCCGTGTAGCGCACGTCGGGCCGGATGAGCTTGTCGACCGCGGCCTGCTCGAGCACGTGCGCCGTCCAGCCCGCGGTGCGCGCCATGGCGAACGTGGCCGGGAAGAGGTCCGGCGGCAGGCCGACGCCCTGGAGCACGGCGGCGGTGTAGTACTCCACGTTGGTCTTGAGCGGGCGGTCGGGGTAGCGCTCCTCGAGCATGCGCAGGGCGACGTCCTCGACGGCCACGGCCAGGTTCAGCCATTCGGCGATGGAGCCCATCTGCTCGGCCACCTCGCGCAGCGCCGCCGCGCGCGGGTCGTAGGCCCGGTAGACGCGGTGGCCGAAGCCCATGAGGCGCTCGCCGCGGTCGAAGGCGCCGTCGATCCACTCCTCGGCGTGCTCGGGCGAGCCGATCTCGTGGAGCTGGCTGACGACCTCCGATGGCGCGCCGCCGTGGAGCGGGCCCTTGAGCGCACCGATGGCGCCCACGACCGCGCTGGCGATGTCCGAGCGGGTCGAGGTGATGACGCGCGCGGTGAAGGTCGAGGCGTTGAAGCCGTGCTCGGCGCCGACGATGAAGTAGGCGTCGAGGGCGCGGGCCGAGGCCTCGTCCGGGACGCCGCCCGTTGAGCTGGTAGAGGAAGCCGGCCGCGAGGTCCAGCGCCGGGATCGGGCTCGATGGGCTCCAGGCCCTGGCGCAGCCGGCCGAAGGCCGCCAGCGCGGAGGGCGCCAGGCCGTGATGGCTGCGCGCCTGCTCGACGGTCGGCGGCCAGGTCGATGCGGTGGCCGGCGCCCCAGGCCGAGACGGCCGTGCGCAGGGCGTCCATGGGGTGCGCGTCGGTGGGCAGGTCGCGCAGGCCGGCCAGGACGCGATCGTCGAGCGGCGCGCAGGCGCAGGTGGGCCTGCGGCGGGCCAGTCGCCGGTCCAGAGCAGCTCCGCGACCTTGGCGATAGGTGCCCTTCGCGCACGAGCTCGCCGATGGGGTAGCCGCGGTAGAGCAGCCGGCCGTTGGCGCCGTCGACGAGGGAGAGGTCGGTCTCCCCCGCGAGCGACGCCCTGGAGGCCGGGCGAGTACGGTCGGTCGTCCAGGCTCGTCATGCGCGCCAGTCTAGTCGCCCGGCGTCGCGCGTCGTGGCACCCGCGTCGGCGCCGGCGATCCACCTCCACGCCGGCCTGCGCGCATCCGCTCGATGGCCCGCTCGCCGTCGCCCGGCCGCCAGGTCGACGGCGCGGATGCCCTCCAGGAGCACGGTCGTCGGGTAGCCGCGCGCGCGGGCGTCGAGCACGGTCGCCTGGACGCAGTAGTCGGTGGCCAGGCCGACGATGACGACGCGCTCGACGCCGGCCTCGCGGAGCAGGCCGTCGAGCTCGGTGTCCGACGGTGTCGCCCGTCTCGGGGTCGCGCATCGTGAAGCCGCTGTAGCCGTCCTCGCCGCCGGTGCCCTTGCGCACGACCGGCCCGCTGACGACGAGGTCGGGGTGGAGGCGCGCGCCCCACGTGTCCGCGACGCAGTGGACCGGCCAGATGCCGCCGTCCTTGGCGAAGTGCGGCGTGCTCGGCGGGTGCCAGTCCTGCGTGTAGAAGACGCGCGCGCCGGCCGCGCGGGCGGCCGCGACCTCGGCGTTGACGAACGGGACGACCGATCTCGCCACCGCGGACGTAGCAGCGACCCCGCCGGGTCGGCGAAGTCGTTCTGGACGTCGACGACGATGAGCGCCGTGGTCTGGTCGTAGGCAGGCACGCAGCCGATGGTACGCCGGCCTGGTCGCGCATCCCCAGCCTGATCTAGCATGCGGCTGTGTCCCCGCCCTCCGAGCCCCTCGACGAACGCGCCTCCGACGCCCGGACCTGGGCCTGGTTTCTCGCCCTGTCGGCCATCTGGGGCAGCTCGTTCCTGTTCATCCAGATCGGCCTCGACGAGGGCATCCCGCCGCTTCACGATCGTCGCCCTCCGCGCCCTCTTCGGGAGCCTCTTCCTGGCCGTGGCCGCGCGTCTCATCGGCGCTCGCGCTGCCGCGGAGCCGTGAGGCCTGGCGTCGGATGCTCGTGCTGGCGTCTCACGAACATCGTGGTGCCCTTCGCGCTCATCTCCTGGGGCCAGCAGTACATCCCGTCGGGCCTCGCCAGCATCCTCAACGCCATGGTGCCGCTCTTCACGATCGTGCTCGCCGCCGTCGTCCTCCACGACGAGGCGCTCACGCCGGCGCGGCTGGGCGGCCTGGTCATCGGCTTCGCCGGCGTCGTCCTCCTGGCGCTGCCCGAGCCTGAGGCGCCGACTTCGACGACGACCCGCGTGCTGGCCCTGCTGGCGCATGCTGGCGGTGGCCATCGCGACGGTCTTCTATGCCATCGCCGCTGTGTACACCCGGCACCGCCTCACCGGCCAGCCGCTCATCGAGGCCGAGCGACGGCAGCCTCGCGGCCGGCCACGCTCGCTGGAGATCGCGCTCGGCAGCACCCTCGCGGCGCTGCCGATCATCGGCGGCCCTCGCCCTCGTGGTCGAGCGCCCGGTCGAGGGCCTCGCTGCCCTGCCGCAGACCGGCACCGGCTGGTTCGCCGTCCTCTGGCTCGGGTTCCTCGGGACCGGCGTCGGCTACCTGCTCTTCTTCGGCATCCTGGAACGCTGGGGCGCCACGCGCACGACGCTCGTCACGTACGTCCTGCCGGTCGTCGCGGTGACGCTCGGATTCGTCGTCCTGGGCGAGCGCCTGCAACCGCTCGAGCTGGTCGGGGCGGTCCTCATCATCGGCGGGGTCGTGCTCGTGAACGGGTCGGTCGGACAACGGCCGCTCCTGCGGTCATCCCGGGCGGCACCGCGCCTCGAGCCGTGAGCGGGCACTGGGCGGGCCTCGAGCCGGCGGGCGGCCGGGGCCGGCGGGCCTGGGGGCGGCACGCGGCCCGGACAGCTCTACGCGGGCACGAGCGGCTTCGCCTATCCGTCGTGGATCCCCCGCTTCTACGCACCGGGCCGGGCCAGTCGGAAGCTGCTGGTCGCCTACGCCGCTCGGCTTCCCGCTGTGGAGCTCAACAACACCTTCTACCGGCGACCCTCCGCGGAAGCCGTCGCCAGCTGGCTGGCGCAGACACCGGCGCGACTTCCGCTTCTGCCCCAAGGCCCAGCGCAGCGCCACCTGGCGGGCCTGGACGCCCGCCGGCGACCGAGCCGATGACCTGGCTGGCCGAGTCGCATGGGCGTCTTCGGCGACCGACTCGGCTGCCGTGCTGCTGGCCGCCCGGGCACGCGGCAGCGTGACGACGAGGCGCTGGCGCGGTTGCTGGCGGCCGCGCGCCCGACCGGCCTGCCGCTGGCCCTCGAGCTGCCGCATCCCTCCTGGGCGGCCGACGAGGTGCACGCACTGCTGGCCAGCCATGACGTCGCGCTCGTGGCCAGCGACCGGGATGGCCGTGACGAGCCCGACCTGCGCCGCATCGGCCCATTCCTCTACCTGCGCCTGCGACGAGCGACCTACTCGGCCGCGGACCTGGCGCGCTGGGTGGACCGTCTGGCGCCCTTCCTGGCCGACGGGCTGGACGCCTACGTCTTCTTCCGACACGACCGCGACGGCGAGTCGGCGCGTGCGCGCAGAGGCCTTCCTCGAGCGCTGGCGCGAGGTCCGGGACGGGGCGGACGGCGGCGTAGGATAGAGGCCCTCCCGCTTCGACACGCCGCAGCCCTGAGGAGGCAGCCATGGCCAAGGACGGCAGCGCCGTCGTCGTCAAGGACCTGCAGGCCACGCTCGCGGAGCTCATCGATCTCGCGCTCCTCGGCAAGCAGGCCCACTGGAACGTCGTCGGTCCCAACTTCCGCAGCATCCACCTGCAGCTCGACGAGATCGTCGATGCCGCGCGCCTGAGCTCCGACCGCGTCGCTGAGCGCATCGCCACCCTCGGCAGCTGCGCCGGAGGGCCGCCCGGCAGCCGTGGCCGCGACGAGCAAGCTGCCCGACTTCCCGGACGGCCTTGTCCACGTCGAGGAGACCGTCAAGCGCGTCGACGAGCTCATCGACACGATGGCCGCGCGCATGCGCGAGCGCATCCTGCGCGTCGGCGAGACCGACCCGGTCAGCCAGGACACCCTCATCGAGGCATCGGACGAGCTCGAGAAGCAGGCCTGGATGCTCCGCGCGCAGCTGGAGCGCTCGACTCGGAGCATCGGCGCATCGACCGCGACGGGCTGGCGACCAGCGCGCACCGGCGACGTGACCTTCGGCCTCTTGACGCCGTACCGATGGTCGTCCTACGCTGCGCACAGATGAGCGGCCCGGTGCACTTTCGAGCATGACCCTGGCCACGCAGACGCACAGCGTCGAGGATCCCCTGGCGGGTGACACGCGCCTCATGCTTCGCGCCGCGCAGCTCTACTACCGCTTGAACCTCACCCAGGACGAGGTCGGCAAGCGGCTCGGCATCAGCCGGTTCAAGGTCGGACGACTCCTGGACCGCGCGCTCCGCGAGGATGCCGTGCGCATCGAGATCGTCCATCCGGCCGCCCGGCTGGTGGTGCTCGAGGACGCCCTCGTCGGGCGCTTCGGCCTTGCAGGGGCGGTCGTCGTGGATGTGCCGAGGACCGGATCGGCCTCGGGTGACGAGCTGCTGGCCCGTGAGCGGGTCGCGACCGCGGCGGCCAGCCACCTGGCCGACCTGCGACCCTCCGGGGCCATCGGCGTGTCGTGGGGTCGAACCATGCTCGAGGTGGCAGCTCGGCTCCGCCCCGGCTGGACGGAGGCGACCGAGATCGTGCAGCTCAACGGGGCCATCTCCCGGTCGGCGCAGCCGACGCGCTACCAGGAGGTCGTGGAGCGCTTCGGGACCACGAGCGATGCCGCCATCCGCCTCATGGCCGCCCCGGCCATCGTGGGCACGGCGAAGCTGCGTCGCGCCCTGGAGGCGGACCCGTCGGTCGGCGAGACGCTCAAGGCAGCGCGCCAGGCACCCAGCGCGGTCTTCGGCATGGGCTTCCTGGGCCCGGACAGCGTCCACGTCGCCTCGGGCTACCTCGATGGCGACGACCTGGCGGACCTCCATCGGGCCGGTGCGGTAGGGGACGTGCTCGGCCGCTTCCTCAGGCTCGATGGCGGCATCGCCCTGCCAGCCCTGGACAGGCGGACCGTGGGCCTGCCCATCGGCGATCTCGCCTCCAAGGCCCTCACGGTCGGTGTGGCAGCCGGACCCGGGAAGGGCCCCGTCGCCCTGGCCGCCCTCCACGCGGGATGCCTGCGTCACCTCGTCACGGACGAGGCGACCGCCGAGTGGGTGCTCGGCCATGGTTGAGCCACGCACGCCCAGCCCCGACGAGATCCGGGCCCTGGTCCGCAGGATCGTGGACGCCACGCTCGACGGGGTTCCGGCCAGCGCGTCCACGGCGGGCGGTCCCGCCGAAAACGCGTCGTCCAGCAGCGGGCCTGCCTCCGGCGCGGACGATCGCCGCGTGGCCGTCGCCATCGGCGCGGACCACGGAGGCTGGGAGCTCAAGGACCGCATCGGCAAGCACCTGGCCGAAGCCGGGTTCGCCATCCACGACTGCGGCACGAACGGGCCCGAGGCCGTCGACTACCCGGACATCGCCCATGCCGTGGCCCGGCTCGTCGCTGACGGGACGTGCCGCTGGGGCATCGTCCTCGACGGAGCCGGCATCGGACTCCGCCATGGCCGCCAACAAGGTGCCCGGGGTCCGCGCGGCCAACTGTCACGACCTCTCGTCGGCCCGCAACAGCCGAGAGCACAACCATGCCAACGTCCTGACCCTGGGCGCCCGGTTCCTGGGCGAGGGCCTGGCGCTGGAGGTCGTGCGAACCTGGCTGGGCACACCGTGGGGACCCGGGCGGCACGCCGACCGGGTCGAGAAGATCACCCAGATGGAGCGCACCTACATGGCGGGAGCGCCTGGGAGGAGTGCAGGATGACCGATACCATCGACCAGCGGTCAGTTCTCGTCGAGGCCATCACGCGCGAGGTGCTCGCCGCCCTGGGCCAGGGCGGCCAGGCAGGCACGGCCGCTGACCCGTGCGCGAGCTGCGTGCGGGGCTGCGCCGCCCAGTGCGCCGTGAAGGTCCGCGAGATCGTGGCCGGCGGCGCATCTCGCGTCGAGTACCAGGGGCCGGCGTCGGAGGTCCCGCGCGACCTGGCCCGCTACATCGATCACACCCTGCTCCGGCCGGATGCCAGCGCGGCGGACATCGACAGGCTCTGCGACGAGGCCATCGAGAATCGCTTCGCGTCGGTCTGCGTCAACCCCACCTGGGTCCGCCGCTGCGCGGAACGCCTGCACGGGACGCCGGTGGCCGTGGCGTCCGTGGTGGGCTTCCCGTTCGGAGCCACGCCCGCCGATGTCAAGGCCTTCGAGACGCGCCGAGCCATCCGCGACGGTGCCCGCGAGATCGACATGGTCGTCAACATCGGGGCCCTCAAGAGCGGTGCGCACGATCTCGTCCGGGAGGACATCGCGCGGGTCTCGGACGCCTGCCACGAGTCCGGCGCCATCAACAAGGTCATCATCGAGGCGGCCCTCCTCTCGGACGAGGAGAAGGTGGTGGCCTGCCGCCTGGCGCAGCTCGCCAAGGCCGACATGGTCAAGACATCGACCGGTTACGCGAAGGGCGGCGCCACGATCTTCGATGTCGCGCTCATGCGCGAGACGGTCGGCCCCAGGATGGGCGTCAAGGCAGCCGGCGGCATCCGCACGGCCGAGGATGTCCAGGACATGATCGCCGCCGGGGCCACCCGCATCGGGGCCTCAGCCGGCGTCAGCATCGTGAGCGGAGAGAAGAAGGGGGCACATGGGCAGTATTGACCTCCGGGCCTACGTCTTCCTGGACAGCCTCCAGGCCCAGTACGCAGCCTTCCTCGGGACCGTCGCGCAGGGCTTCCTGCCGCTCGCCGGCGATGCCTCGCTGTCGATCGAGGTGTCCCCCGGCATCGAGATCAACCGGCTCACCGACGTGGCCCTGAAGTCCACGACCGTGAAGCCGGGCATGCAGATCATCGAGCGCTACTACGGCATGCTGGAGGTCCATTCGCCATCCCAGGCGGAGGTGCGCGCCGCCGGTGCGGCCATCCTCGCCGAGATCGGCCTGACCGAGACCGATCGCATCAAGCCGCGCGTCCTCTCCTCGCAGATCATCCGGCGCATCGACGACCACCAGGCCCAGCTCATCAACCGGACGCGCCACGGCCAGATGCTCATCCCCGGCCAGACCCTCTACGTCCTGGAGCTGGAGCCGGCAGCCTACGCCGCGCTGGCCGCCAACGAGGCCGAGAAGGCGGCGCACATCAACATCCTCGAGGTGCGGGCCTTCGGCTCCATGGGCCGCATCTACCTGGGCGGCGAGGAGCGCGATATCGACGTCGGCTGGCGGGCGGCGCTGGCCGCCATCGAAGGGCTGGAGGGTCGCGAAGCGAAGGCGTAGCGGCCGTCAGGCCATCCCAGGACCGGTCGAACGACGAGCGTAGAAGCAGACGAGCGCAGGAAGCACAGGAGTACAGAGCGATGGCAGAAGCACTGGGCATGATCGAGGCCCGCGGGTTCGCCGCCATGGTCGAGGCCGCCGACGCGATGGTGAAGGCCGCCAAGGTCGAGCTGGTCAGCTACGAGAAGACCGGCGGCGGGTACGTGACCGCCGTCGTCCGCGGCGACGTGGCCGCGGTGAAGGCCGCGGTCGAAGCGGGCGTGCGCAACGCCGAGAAGGTCGGCGAGGTGGTCACCAGCCACGTCATCGCCCGGCCGCACGTCAACGTCGACCTCGTCCTGCCGCTGGGCCGGCTCGCCGAGGCGAAGTCCGAGACCGGCAAGAAGTAGCCACGGTGCGGGCGCGTCGAGCCCAGCGGGATCGGCGCGCCTGACCTCCACGCAGGACGGTGCAGGCATGTTGCTCGGACGAGTGGCCGGAACGGTGGTGGCCAGCCGCAAGGAGCCGCTCATCGAGGGCTGGAAGCTCCTCGTGGTGCGCCAGCTCGACGCGGATGACCGGGAGACCGGCGCATACGTCGTCGCCGCTGACGCCGTGGGGGCCGGGGTCGGTGAGGTGGTCCTCTACGCGAGCGGGAGCTCTGCGCGGAACACGGAGGTCACCCGCGACCGGCCCTGCGACGCGGTGATCATGGCCATCGTGGACACCTGGGAGGTCGGAGGGAGGGAGGTCTACCGCAAGTAGCCGCCCTGGCGGGCGGTCGAGCGGATGAAGACGATGGACGAGCGCGAGATCGCGGAGATCATCGAGCGGGTGCGCGGTCGCGTGGCCACGGTCGGCGACGGACCCGCGGCCGCTGGCCTGCAGGCGACAGCGGACCTGGCCGCGGCCGGGACCGCGGAGCTGGGCGAGGGTATCCACGCCTCGGTGGACGAGGCGGTGGCGGCCGCCACGCGCGCGTTCCGCGCCTTTCGGGACCACGGACTGGCGTCACGCAAGGTCATCGTCGAAGCGGTCCGGCGCTCCATGCTCGAGCACAGCGAGCACCTGGCGCGGATGGCCCATCGGGAGACCGGCCTGGGCCGCTACGAGGATAAGGTCGTCAAGAACCGCGTCGTCGCCTCCAAGGCCCCGGGTCCCGAGGACCTGGAGGTCCAGGCGGTCAGCGGTGACGCCGGGATGATGGTCACCGAGTGGGCACCCTTCGGCGTGGTCGCGGCCATCACACCGGTGACCAACCCGACCTCGACCATCATCAACAACACCATCAGCATCGTCTCGGCTGGCAACGCGGTCGTCTTCAATGCCCACCCGAGTGCCAGGGCCTGCTCCGCCGAGACGATCCGCCTGCATCAACCGGGCCATCGTGGCCGCGGGTGGACCGCCCGATCTCGTGACCGGCGTGGCGACGCCGACCATCGACTCGGCTCGCACCCTCATGGCCCACCCTGGTGTCCGGGTGCTGCTCGTGACCGGTGGCCCCGCCGTCGTGCGCGAGGCCCTCCGGACCGACAAGCGCGCCATCACCGCGGGGCCTGGCAACCCGCCAGCCGTCGTGGACCAGACGGCGGATGTCGAGCGCGCGGGCCGGGATATCGTGCGCGGCGCGTCGTTCGACAACAACCTCGTCTGCACCGATGAGAAGGTCGTCCTGGTCGTGGACTCGGTGGCGGACCATCTCCTGCGGGCCATGGTCCAGAGCGGCGCCTATCTGCTCAAGGAGCACGAGCTGCGCCGGCTCGAGCGGGTCATCTTCAAGGAGCTCGGCCAGCCGGGCAAGCCCGGTGTCATGAACCCGGCCTGGATCGGCAAGGACGCTGGCAGGATCCTGGGCGAGATCGGGGTCCGTGCCGAGCCGGCCCCGCGACTGCTCGTCGCTGACGTGCCGCGCGATCACAGCCTGGCCTGGACGGAGCAGATGATGCCGGTGCTGCCGGTGGTCCGCGTGACCAACGTGGACCAGGCCATCGACCTGGCCGTGCGCATGGAGCACGGCTTCCACCACACCGCCTCCATCCATTCCACGAACGTCGAGACCATCACGAAGATGGCGCGGGCCATGAACTGCAGCATCTTCGTCGCCAACGGCCCGAACTTCGCGGGCCTGGGCGAGGGCGGCGAGGGGTTCGCCTCGTTCTCGATCGCCAGCCCGACCGGTGATGGCATGACCCGACCGCGGACCTTCTCGCGGGAGCGGCGGGTCACCGTCGTGGGCGCCCTGAGGATCGTGTAGTGCCAGGCGACCTGTCCGCGATCGAGCCCGCGCTCGGGCTCATCGAGCTCGATTCGATCGCCGTCGGCATCGCCGCGGGCGACGCCATGGCCAAGCGCGCGCCCATCGAGGTCATCCGGGCCGGGACGGTCCATCCGGGCAAGTACCTCGTCCTGGTGGGCGGGGCCGTGGCCGACGTGGAGGAGGCCCTCGAGGCCGGTCGCGTCGAGGCCGCTGCGGCCGTGCGCGACGTGGTCTTCCTGCCCAACGTCCACCCGGGCGTGCTGGCCGGCATGCGCGGGTCGCGGCCCGCCGCCACCGGTGAGGCGCTCGGCGTCATCGAGACCGAGACCGTCGCGGCCGCCATCGAGGCCGCCGACGCCGGGCTCAAGGGTGCTCGTGTCCAGCTCCTGGAGCTGCGGCTGGCTGACGACCTCGGCGGCAAGGGCTACCTGCTCTTCGACGGACCGGTGGCCGAGGTGGAGGCCGCCGTGGAGGCGGGTACCGGGCGCATCGCCGGCAGGCCGGGGTCCACCTGGCGCGTCATCCCGCGGCTCCACGAGGAGATGGCCGAGAACCTCGCCGCGGATGGCAGCTTCGGGGCACGGGTGCGAGGCTAGCGACATGCAGCTGGCGCGCGTGACGGGCACCGTGGTCGCCACGGTCAAGGCGCCGGGCCTGGTCGGCGTCAAGCTGCTGCTCGTCCAGCCGCTCGACCGTGACCTGCGGCCGGCCGGCGGACAGGTCGTGGCTGCAGACGCCGTCCACATGGCCGGTCCGGGAGAGCTGGTCTACATCGTGGCCGCCCGCGAGGCGGCCCAGGCCATGGCGGACACCTTCGTGCCCGTCGATCACGCCATCGTCGGCATCGTCGACGCGGTCACGGAGCTGCCGGGTGCGTCGGCTGACGCGGTGGAACCATGAAGCTGGCGCGCGTCGTCGGTAACGTCGTCTCGACGATCAACAGCCCGGCCCTTGACGACCGGACCCTCCTGCTCTGCGACCTGGTGGACCCCTCGGGTCGGGCATCGGGCGGCTACCTCATCGCCGTCGACACCGTCGGCGCCGGAGCTGGCGAGACGGTCCTCCTGCTCGACGAGGGCAACTCGGCCCGGCAGGTCCTCCGCGCTCCTGGCGCACCCATCCGAACGGTGGTGGTCGGCATCGTGGACGCCGTCGAAGTCGGGAGCGACGGGCCTGTCTGAACGCCCCGGCAGCGCGCCGCCGGCCCGCGTGAGTCGATCCGATCCCGGCCAGATTTGCATCGTGGTGGGTGCTGCGTCACAGTCGCGAACGTGGACCGAGATGAGATGGAGCGCTACCTGCGCGAGGTCGGGACAGAGCTGGCAGCTCAGGGCCTCACCGCGGACATCGTCATCGTCGGCGGAGCGTTCATGACGCTCGTCCTGCGAGCTCGCGAGGCGACGAAGGACGTCGATGCCTACTTCGATCCCTCGACGGCTCCTGCGGTGCGCACAGCCGCAGCGACGGTCGCCGCGCGGGAGGGCCTTGCCCCTGACTGGCTGAACGATGCCGTCAAGGGCTTCTTCGCGACCAGCCCGACGACGACCCTGTGGGCCGAGTATCCGGGCCTCCGAGTGAACGCGGTGACGGCCGAGTACATGCTGGCCATGAAGAGCCTCGCCGGGCGGCCGCAGGACGCGTCCGATGTCAAGACGCTGGCCGCTCATCTCGGGCTTACGACAGCCGAAGAGGCTCTCTCGATCGTGAACACCCACGTGCCGGAGCGCCTGCTGACGCCGCGTGTCCGTTACAGGCTCGAGGATCAGTTCACGGCGGCCGATGAGGATCAGCCGTGACCGCGTACCGGCCGCAGACCGCCCGGCAGACGCTGGCCAGGGTCCATTCGGGCGTCGATGCGTGGATCGCGATCGGGGATCTCCTCGACGACTGGCGCCGCGCCGACCCCTCGACGCGGAGCCGGATGATCGAGGAGCCGATGGCGGAGGCGACGTCGGATGACGAGCTTCGCTGGGCGGCCTTCATCGCGGCCGCGGTCGACCAGCTGGCCTGGGAGAGCCAGCCGCGCATCGAGCCTCCCGATTGGGTCCGAGATGCCCGATACATCCTGCGCGAGCCATGGTTCCTGCTGCCGGGATGGCGCCTACGCATGCACCAGCTGGTGGACACGCCGGCTGCCTTCAAGCGACGCAACATCTTCGGCGGCGACCGCATCATCTCGCGGGTGTGACTGCGGGCCGGGCCAGCCCCGTCGTCCTGGGCCGCGCGGTCACACACGGCCAGGTGCTGCCGCTTGGCGTCGATGACCCGGTGACCGCCGCTCGTGCCGTCCGCCGTGCGCTGGCCGCCGCGGGTCGGCGCGCCACGGACGTCAGCGGTCTGGTCGTCGCGGCGACGGAACCCATCGCGGAGGATGTCCTCGCAGCGTTCGCGCGACGCGCTCTTGGCCCTCACGGAGCGGCCGTGCGTGCTCGCGGGCTCGCCATCGCCAGGCGACAGCGCTGAGGCGCTCGCCGCCAGCGCCGCCGCCGAGTTGAGCGCCGACCTGTCGTCCGGCGGCATCGGCATCGCCGTCGGGATCGACGATGGCGGCAACGTCGTGGCGCTCTGCCTCGGTCGCGCGACTACGGCGCGGGGCGCTGACTCCTCCTGGCGCAGCGTGAGGCTCGAGTCGTATCGCGCCGACCCGACGCTCTGGCGATGGGTCGCCGTGCCGCCCGTGAGCGGCAGCTCGACGGCCGTCCCCTGGCCCGACCAGATGGGAAACGCGTCTCGCCACCCGGATGCTGTGCGGCACGGTCGTGGGACCGGTCGGGAACCGGCATCGCATCGGGAAGTCGATCGTCGCGTTCGGATCGCGGGGCGTCAGGTGCACCGAAAGTCGTCGGTCTTCCCCCTCCCCGAAGATCTGAGCGCTGACGTCTGCCGCCGCGTCGACCGGAGCCGGACGTCCGGAAGTTGCCCGGTGCAGTTGAACTTCCCAAGGAGGCCCCTGATCTCGGCCGCGAAGGGCGAGCTCCCCTTCGACGCTCACGCGAGGTGGAGCGTCGGGAGTCTCGCCGGGCACGAGTGACGACCTTGAGGCCACGGCCCCGATACGTCCATCCGGTATCGTCATGCCGCCGGCCTCCATGGTCAGCGACCCTTCGGCGTCCAGCAGCAGCCGCTGGCTGACCGTGTAGGTCTCCGTGCGCTCGGCGATGCCGCGGTTCGACACCGAGCGGAACGTGATCGTGCCCTCGCCCTGCGACTCGCTCGTGGCCGTGTACGTGAACGTCGCCTCAGCCGGGACGGGCTGGTCGAAGGGCTCGACCTTCTCGGTGCCCTCGAGGGCGGTGGCCCGGATGTCACGCTTGATCTCGTCCTCGAAGGCCTTGTGCTCGATCGTCACCGTGATCTCGGTCTCGGAACCCGGGTCCACCTCCTTGCCCGGCGGCTCGACCACGAGCTCGAGGCAGCGACCGTCCTTCCAGACCCTCGCGGCGGCATCGATGGCGGCATCGACGAGCGCCGCCGTGAAGGCCCCACTGGTGAACGCCGAGCGCAGGTCGCGCGCATCCACGCCCTCGGCCGTGGTCACGCTCACCTCGGGGCGCGGCGTCGCTCAGGGCGCCCGACCAGGTCAGGCTGGCATCGAGCTGCGAGTCGCCCGCGCCTTCACCGCCCAGGAAGGCGGGTCGATCCCCGGTCGCACTGCCACGGACCGTGAGGATATGGTCGCGGCCGGAGATCTCGGCATCGGTGCCGACCGTCACGGTGGCCTCGTCGCGCGTATCGAGCGTGGCGTGATAGCCGAGCTCCTCGCCCACGACGTCGTAGCGTGCCCGAGGCGTTGGCGCTGATGGTGACGGTGCCGCCGTCGTCGGGGCAGGTGTCCACCTGGAGCGTCGTGCCCCCGGTGTCGGTGACCTCGTACGCGGCTGACCCCGGCGTGGCGCCTGGGACGCTGTAGCGCTCCGTGACCTCGATGATGAGGTGAGGGTGTCCTGTTGGCTGGCCGCGACGATGTTGTATCGGCCGTTCGGGCTCACGTAGGGGTCGGACACGGTGCGGCCGGTCTCCTTGCTCGGCTCGAACTCGTCGATCGCGCTCTTCGACCCAGCCCAGGATCCCACCGATGGAGCTGATGGTGGAGCCGCCCTGGGCCCGGACGCTGGGCGGAGGGACCGTGACCAGGCTGAGCGCCGCGACAACCGATGCCGCCAGGGCAGCCGTGCGCTTCATCGTCCTTGCGAGCTACTGCTCACGCCGAAGGGTGAACGTGAACTTCCAAACGCGCGCCCTGGAGGTTCCCGCTGCGGCTGGCCTCGCCGCCGCCGATGGGGATGAGCAGCTCGCCGCCCTCCTCGAAGTGCGGGAACAGGATGCGGAGCGGGAACGCCAGGGTGACCCCTCCTCCCTCGCACTGCACTCGGACCCTGAACTGCGCTGACGGCTGCGCCGGTCGGATCAGGACCGAGAGCTGTCGCTCCTCGCCCTCGCCGACGATCTTCGCGCTGGCATCGACGGCGCTGTCCACGGCGTAATTCTTGGTGCCATCACCTGCGCAGCCCGGGGACCTCGCCTGAAGTGAGACCTGCAGGTCTCCGGTGACCGTGACCCCGGGGATCTCCTCCGGCGTCTCGCCCGGGATCAGCTTGACCACGCAGGCCCCGGCCCTTGAGCTTGCCTCGAGCGCTGACGCCGCTCGTGGAGTACCTGACCGTCCCATCGGTGTCCAGCAAGAGGCGCAGGTCCACCGTGTAGGTCTCGCTGCGCTCCTCGGCGATACCGCGGTTGGAGACCGAGCGGAAGGTGATCGTGCCCTGGCCCTGCTGCGCGTCTGTGGCCGTGTACGTGAACGTGTCAGGTGCCCGCACGGGCGTGTCGAGCGGGTCGAGCTCCTCGGTGCCTTCGAGCGTAGCCTCGACATCGCGCTCGACCTCCTCGTCGAAGGCCTTGTGCTCGATCGTCACGGTGATCTCGGTCTCCGAGCCTGGGTCGACTGCCTTGCCCGGGGGCTCGACCTTGAGCTCGAGGCAGCGGCCGTCCTGCCAAACCGTCGCCGCGGCGTCGATGGCAGCATCGACGAGCGCCGCCGTGAAGGCGCGCCCGTGAACGCCGAGCGGAGATCGCGCGCATCGACCCCCTCGGCCGTGGTCAGGTCGACCGATGGCGACCCGGGTGCCGACGCCTCGCCCGACCAGGTCAGGGTGCCCTGGAGCTGGGAATCGACCGCCCCCTCACCGCCCGCGAACGCGGGGCGATCCCCGACGGCGCTGCCGCGGACCGTCAGGGCGTGCTCACGGCCGGCGATCTCGGCCTCGTCGTTGACGGTGACGGTGGCATGGTCGTTCGTGTCGAGGCTGGCGTGATAGGAGAGCCCCTCGCCTGCGACGTCGTACGTGCCCGACGCGTTGGCGGTGACGACGATCGTGCCGTCCTCGTCGGGGCAGGTGTCGACCTGGAGGGTGGTGCTGCCGGTGTCGGTGACCTCGAAGGGCGGGGAGTCCGGCGAGGTCCCCGGGACGGTGTAGCGCTCGGTGGTCGCGATGATCAGGGTCAGGGTGTCGCGATCGAAGGCCACGTCGATGCGGTAGCTGCCACCGCCACTCCTGAGCGGTTCGGCCGTGCCACTCCCGCTGCCCTTGCTCGGTTGGAAGGCGCCGATCAGGCGACTCGCGTACCCGAGGACCTGCCCGATGGAGCTGATGTACGAGCCGCCCTGGGCGAAGCGGAGGTCGTCGTCGCGCGGCCCAGGAGCCACGGCAGCGAGGAAGGCCGACGAGCCGGCCTCGGGCGAGGGCTCGGGGGAAGTGTCGGCAGCTGGGTCGGGTGAGGCAGAAGCGCCGGGGGACCCTTCGGCCGATGGCTCGCCTGACGGTTCGAAGAGCGGCGGTGCCTCGGCGAGGAAGGTGCCGAACTCCTCGGCCGCCTGGGCCTCGAGCTCGGCGAGGATGGCCGGCAGCTCGGGATCGATCTCGGCCAGGCCGCTGCGCTCGATCTCGGCGGCTCGGGCGGCCGCGGCGGCCTCCTCGGGTGACTCGGCGGCCTGGGCGAAGACCTCGGCCAGGATCGACTGGGCCTCCACCGCGAGGGCGCTGGCCTCGGGCGAGAGGCTCGCCGGCGGCGGGCTGGACGACGGCGACGGGCTGGGTTCCTGGGCAGCGACCGGCGACGCGAGCAAGGTCGTCAGGAGGACGATCGCCAGAAGGACGGTGAAGGACCGCTGCACGTCGCGCCCTCCCTTGAGGATGCTTCGAGGCCCCCTTGTGACCCGGCAGGATACGCCCAGCTGCGCCAGATCACGACCTCGCGAATCGACGCCATCCGCGACCTTGACCGCGCTACTCTTGCGCTGCGATCCTCGCGACCACCAGGTCAAGGTGGGCGGAGGAGGCAACGTGCTCTGTCATGGAGGAGGACGGACATGAAGGTCGATCTTCACGAGGCAACGATGCGCGCGGGAGTCCCTCGGCGCCGGCTGCTGCACAGGGCGGTGGCCCTCGGAGCTGCGGCGACGCTGCTGGTCGGGGCCTTGCCTGCACTGGCACAGGACGACGTCGATACCGAACTGCGCCAACAGATGCTGGCCATCCCGGGCGTCGGCGCGTGGCCAGCCCACCGATGCCGACTGGCAGCAGGTCGGCGAGCTGGCGTTGGGTCCGACGAAGGAGAGTCATCGCCGAGGGCGAGTGCGCTGGCGTCGAGCTGTCCTTCATGGGCCTCAACAACGTGAACCTGCACAACGTCGTGTTCCGCGGCTTGCTGAAGCCGTGGGAGGATTACACGGGCGCCAAGCATCGACTGGATCGACCTCTCCCAGCGCGACTACAACGGCTTCCTGCAGCTGGCCATCGCGACCGACCAGGTGGACTGGGACATCATGGAGATGGGCGCGCCGTTCGAGGGCGACACCGCCGGACGTGGCCTGCTCGACCCGATGCCCGACTGGGTGGCCGAGTCGATCGACATGGACGACTACGTCGACTACCTGAAGCCGCCGATCGGCACCTGGGATGGCGAGACGTATCGCATCTCCATCGATGGCGACACGCACACGCTCGCCTACCGCAAGGACTACTACGAGAACGCGGACTTCGCGGCCGGCCTGGGCAGAGTCCGAGTACAACACCGACGGCACCGAGTGGGCCGTGCCCGAGACCTGGGAGGAGCTCAACGCACAGTCGAAGTTCCTGGCCGGCAAGACGGATCCGACGTTCGGCGGGCCCGCCTACGGCGTCCTCGACCCGCTCAACTACATCTGGGGTGGCTTCGGCTTCTACTTCCTGGAAGACCGCGCCGTGGCCTACTCCAAGCACCCCGACAGCGCGGCTTACCTGTTCGATCCCGAGACCATGGAGCCGCTCGTCAACAACCCCGGGTGGGTGCAGGCGATCCAGGACGTCATCGACCTGATCAACACCCCCGATGCCTATCCGCCCGATCAGTTCAACCAGGACCCCAACCTCTGGACCTTCCAGTTCCTGCCGGGGACCGGCTCGAGCATCCTGTGGTGGGGTGACGTGGGCTCGAACGCCCGTACGTCGGACACGTCGGTCGTGGGTGACCTCATCGGCTTCGATGTCAACCCCGGCGCGAAGCGCGTCTACAACTGGCAGACCGACGCGTGGGAAGAGACTCCCAACCGGTCCCCGAACAACGCCTACATCGGCTGGGGCATCTACGTCACCAACCGGGTCCAGGACGACGAGCTGAAGCGCAAGTGCGCCTGGTCGGCCGCGGCACACCTTGGCGGCAAGGACATCTCGCTCTGGATGGCGGCCTATCCGTCCGGCTTCCAGCCCTACCGCAACTCGCACTTCATCATCGACGAGTGGGTGAACGCCGGGTACGACCAGGCGTTCATCGAGGACTACCTCTCCTCGAACGCCGACAGCTACAACCACCCGAACGCGGCCAACGAGCCGCGCATCCCGGGCATCTTCCAGTACTACTCACGCGCCGAGGACGAGCTCGTCAAGGGGCTCAGCACCGGCGCATCGGCGCAGGAGATCGCTGACACCATCTACGCGGCCTGGGAGGAGCTGACCGACCAGATCGGTCGTGAGCAGCAGCTCGCGCTCTACCGGGCGTCGCTGGGTCTTCCGCCACTGGAGTAGAGCCACGTCGCGGATCCGACGTCGATCGGATCCCTGCGGTGAACGGCCGACGGGGCGCGCGGGTCTACCGTGCGCTCCGTCGTTCTACTCATCCGCGGGCATCCGTTGACGCACGGGCGAGTATGCAGGTCATGACGTGAGCAACGGCGATCTCATCCACGTCGTCTCCTACGAGGAGATCACGGAGCAGGCGACGTCGTCTCGGCCACTTCCTCATCCGAGGGTCGTTCCTGCTGCTCCTGCTGGTCGTCTCGGAGCTCAGGTCCTTCAGAGCGTCGGCATCCGTGGACCTCGGCTTCGAGAACTGGCAGCCGACCGCTCATCGCCTGGGTCGTCTGGTGCGTCTGCCTGTGCGTGGGCCAGGTGCTCATCCGGGGCGAGCAGGGCAAGCGCATCCTGTTCGTGCTGCCCACCGCGCTCTTCGTCGTCTCGCTGACGGTCATCCCGCTGCTGCTCGGCATCGGCCATCGCCTTCACGGACTGGAACCTCTCGTCGTTCGACCGGCCCGAAGTTCGCCGGCCTGGGCAACATCGAGCGGATGCTGAGCGACCCGTTCTACTGGAACGCGCTCCGCAACATGGTGTGGTACACGCTGGCGTGTTCGTCGAGTACGCCATCGCCTTCGGTCTGGCGCTGCTGCTCAGCGCCCAGATCCGCGCGCGGCGGTTCTTCCGCGTCGCGTTCCTGCTGCCGCTGATGCTGTCGCCGGTGGCCGTGTGCTGGATGATCGGCAAGTCGATGCTGGAGTTCCGCTTCGGCCCGGTGTCGAAGCTGGCGCGCGCGCTGGGCTGGGAGGATCCCGCCTTCTTCGCCAGCCCCGAGCTGGCGCGACGGTCACGATGGCGGTCCTCGACGCCTGGATCTTCATCCCGTTCATGATGATCATGCTCCTGGCCGGCCTCCAGGCGCTGCCGACCGAGGTCATCGAGGCCGCGCGCGTCGACGGCGCGTCGGCCTGGCAGACGTTCCGCAAGGTCATCTTCCCGCTGATGCTGCCGGTGTCGCTCACGGCCATCGTCGTGCGCATCATCTTCAAGCTGAAGCTCGCCGACATCGTCATCACCATCACCGCGGGCGGGCCGGGCGGCGCCACCGACACGGTGACGAGCTTCATCTTCCGTGAGTACAGGGACCGCTCGAACGTCGGCTACGGCACGCTCCTGGCGCATCTTCTACCTGGTCGTCATCGTCATCGGCCTGACCCTGCTGATGCGCGGCCTGCAGCGCTGGATGAGGCCCTACTCGTGACCAGGCCATCTTTCGCGACAGCGAGACCGACCTCAGCTTACAAGGCCAAGTGGTGGACCAGCCGTGCGGTGATCTACGGCTTGCTCATCCTGTGGACGATCATCTGCATCTTCCCGATCTACTGGATCGATCACGACGAGCTTCAAGACGGCCCCGGATGTCATGCAGGGCCAGATCATCCCGTTCCTGGACTTCGAGCCGGCGTGGCTGGGATGGAGGTCGCTCGGCCTGTCGCCCGACACGATCGGGTTCGACAGCACGGTGCGCGACCAGTTCCTGACCCGCTTCTCCAACTCGGCCGATCGTGTCGCTCTCGGCCTCCGCCCTGGCGGTCTTCCTGGGCTCGCTCACCGGCTACGGGCTGTCGCGCTTCGGCTACCAGTTCGGGTACATGAAGAACGCGGACATCTCGTTCTTCTTCATCAGCCAGCTCATCCTGCCGCCGGTCGTCCTGGCCCTGCCGTTCCTCGTCCTCTACAGGAGCTCGCGCTGATCGACACGCACATCGGGCTGATCCTCTGTACACGCTGACGGTGCTGCCCATCGTCATCTGGATCATGCGCGACCAGTTCATGTCCATCCCGCCGGAGCTGGAGGAGGCGGCCCTGGTCGACGGCCAGGGCGTCTGGGGCGCGTTCGTCGCGGATCATCCTGCCCATCGCGCTGCCGGGCATGATCGCGGCCTTCGTGCTGTCGCTGGTGCTGACCTGGAACGAGTACTTCTTCGCCGTGCTGCTGACCTCGACCGACACGATCACCCTGCCGGTGCATGGTGGCCAGCCAGACGGGCAGCCAGGGCATCAACTGGTGGACCATGGCTGCCATCTCGTTCGCGGCGATCCTGCCGCTCATCGTCGTCGGCGTCCTGCTCGAGCGGTTCATCGTCCGCGGCATGTCGGCGGGCGCCGTGAAGTAGGTCGCGCCGGTGGGTCGGCGGCCGGTCACTCCATGTTGGTGTGACGGGCTCGCATCGACTCCGCCGTCTCGCCGAGGACATCGCGCAAGCCGCAGGACGAGGACCTCGAAGACGAGGAACATGGCCCCTTCGAAGAGCGAGCCCATGGGCAGGATCGAAGACCCGCCGATGTCCCGTGCCATCGTCTGGGCCGGGATGACGAGGAGTTCGTCCGCCAGGGCCGCTGTCGCGCCTTCCGGCTCGGCGGTCACCACGAGCACCCGCGCGCCGGCGCCATGCGCGACGCCGCAGAGGGCCGAGGCCGTGGGCAGCGACTCCGGGCCCCGCGGCACACAGGAAGAGGTCGCCGGGTCCCAGCGGGAAGGCGGTCATGTCGCCCTGCATGCAGACCTCGAGGCCGAGGTGATGGAGGCGCATCGCCAGCGCCCGCATCATCAGGCCCTCGCGTCCGCAGCCGAAGAGCATCACGCGACGTGCGCCGGCGATGGCCTGCACCGCCGGCTCCAGGCTGGCCTCGTCCATGCGAGCGGCGAGCTCGGCGAGCTCCGTCGCGACCTCGCGGATGGTCATGTCGGCCGTCGCCCAGCGCGTGCGCGATGCTCGCGGGTCTCGGTGTAGAGCGCCTTCCACAGCGGGTACTGTCGCTCGTAGGCCGGCACGCGCTCCGGCATCACCGTGCGCGCGACCGGGTTCCATGCGGCGATCCGCGTCGGCGTCGGCGGCCCCCACCGCGACCGCGGCCAGGAAGGCGTCGCCGTAGCTGGCACCGATGCGTCCGCTCGCGGACGACCTGCGGCACCTGGCCGAGGTCCGAGGTGGCCTGCATCCAGACCGCGTTCTGCGTCCCGCCACCCACCGCGATACACCGTCCGGGGGGCGGCATCGAGCTCGCGATAGGTCTCCAGCACGTGCGCGGTGCCCGCGGCGATGCCCTCGAGCACGGCGCGGAAGAGGTCCCCGCGCGTGTGCGTCAGGTCGAGGCCGAAGAAGACGCCCTTCGCTCGCGGATCATGGATGGGCGTCCGCTCGCCCGAGAAGTAGGGCAGGCAGAGCAGGCCCTTGGCCCCCTTGGGGCTCGCCTGCGGCCTCGCCGATGAGCTGCGTCGAAGCTCGGCGCCTGGCGCGAGCTGGTCGCGGAACCAGCGGGTCAGCGTGCCCGAGGTCGCCAGGCCCGCCATCGAGGCGTGGGCGCCCGGGAACAGCCAGGGCGCGTACCAGAGCCGGGGGTCGCGCACCGGCCGGTCGGTGACCTCGATGACGAAGATCGGTCGAGCCGTACATGAGCATCATCTCGCCGGGTCGCTGGACGCCCACGCTCACGTGCCTCGGCGGCGGCGTCGACCGTGCCCACGGCGACGGGCGTGCCCTCCGCGAGGCCGGTCTCCTCGGCCGCCGCTCGCGGTCACGGTGCCCGCGATCTCGGTCGACCAGGCGCAGCCGAGGCAGGCGCTCGAGCGGCAGGATGTCCGGCGCGAGGTCGGCCGTCCAGTCCTAGCGTGTCGACGTCGTACAGCGGCGAGAAGTTGGCCGCGGTGTAGTGGTCGATGACGGTCTCGCCGGTGAGGCGCCAGACGAGGTAGCTCGTCGAGGTCAGGACGCGGGCGGTCCGCGCGTACAGCTCGGGATGCGTCTCCTTGAGCCAGAGGATCTTGGGACCCACCGACTGCGAGGTCAGCGCGTTGCCGCAGGTCGCCAGGATGGTCGTCCTCGCCGATGCGCTCGTTGAGCGCCTCGATCTGGGCGCTGGCACGCGTGTCGACTCCGTAGAGGACGGCGTTCATGAGGGGCTCGCCGTGCGCGTCCACGGGCAGCATGCAGGGGCCGATGGCGCTCACGGCCAGGGCGTCGATGGCTCGCGGCGTCGAGGCCGGAGCCGGTCAGGAGCTCGTGGCGTGATGGCGACGAGGTCGGCCCACCAGTCCTCGTCGCGGCCGATGCTCGGCCCAGCCCGGCCTGCGGCACCAGCATCTCGTGGGCCCGAGTGGCCATGGCGACGACCTGTCCCTCGGCATCGACGATGACGCCCTTCGACTCGAACGTGCCGATGTCGATGCCGAGCGTGTGGCTCACGGAGCGCGGACGAGCTCCAGGTCCGGCGTGATGCGGTCGAGCGCGGCGTCGAGCACGCGCCACGAGGCCCGCGACGTCCTCCGGATCGACGACCTCGAGCGCGGAGTGCGAGTAGCGGACCGGCACGCCGACATCCACGCAGGCCACCCCGAGCGGACCCATGAACTGGATGTAGCTGAGGTCGGTCAGCAGGCCGATGTGGGCCGAGCGCTGCAGCGGCCGACCTGCCGCCGCCGCCGCCGCCCTCCATGAGGCCCACGAGGGCCGGATGCGGGATGACGCCGTTGAGGGTGCCGCGCCCGTGGAACGAGAACATCGACATGGCCGGCCCGCCGCCGAGGGCGACGTCGCCTCGGTCGGCCACTTCGGGCGTGTCGCAGGCGAGCATCGTGTCGATGGCGATGGCGATGTCCGGCGCCAGCGCGGTGGCCGCCGGCAGGACGCCCCGCAGGTTGTGCTCCTCCTGGACCGACCAGACGAGGTGGACCGTCGGGCCGGGCTTGTCCTTTCGGGCCTGGGCCAGGGCGATGAGGGCGGCGCAGCCGGCGCGGTCGTCGACGGACGTGCCGGCGAGGCGCCCGCCAGCCAGCTCGAGCACCCGCGGCAGGTACACCACGGGCGTGCCGATCCGGACACCGGCTGCCTCGGCCTCCTCTCGTGAGCCGAATCCCGCATCGACCGCCAGCTCGCGTAGGGCACGACCTGGTAGCGCTCCTCGGGCGGGGTGGCGTGATGGCTCTTGTGGGAGATGACGCCGGTCAGGTCGCCCTGCTCGGTGCAGAGCACCACGGCCTGCGCGGGCAGCGCGCGCTCAGGCACGCCTCCCTGTCGCTCGAGCGCGGATCGAGCCCGGAGTCCTCGATCTTGCGGACGATGAAGCCCAGCTGGTCCATGTGGGCGAAGACCATGACCGAGGGCAGGTCCGCATCGCCCGGGCAGGCTGCACACGAGGTTGCCGAGACGGTCGGAGCGATGCGCGAGGCCGATGTGGTCGAGATGCGCGGCGACGGCGCTCGGCGACGCGGTCCTCGTACCCGGCCAGCCCGGGGATGCGCCATGAGCTCGACGAGGAGGTCGCGGATCATGCGCTCCAGGTCCGGTCACGCTCGGTCCCGGGTCCACGCACACGGTCCATGAAGTCCCGGGCCCGGTCGGGGTCGACCGCCGCCCACGTGTCGCCGCCGAACTTGAGGGCCGAGCCCACGATGACCCCGTCGGCCACGGCCAGGGTGTCCGCCACGGTCTCGTGCCGCACCCCGGTGTTGGCCAGCACCGGGGTCGTGGGCAGGACGCGCTTCACGGCTTCGAGGTCGCTCATGGCCGCCGCCTCGCCGGTGATGGCGCCCGAGACGAGCACGGCATCAGGGACCGACGACACGACCGCCGAGCGCGCCCGGTCCGGCAGGCTGCGGCCATCGAGGGAGTAGGCGAACTCGGCCGAGACGTTGTAGAGCTTCACGACGTCGCGCGACACCGAGGCGTCGGGCGTAGCGGAGCGGCGGCTCCCGCGTCGGGGTTCCAGGGGCCCATGTCCGAGGCGTAGGTCCCGGTGAAGATCTCGCGCACGAATCGCGCGCCCGTGGCGGCCGCGAGGGCCATCGTGGAGCGTGGGTCCCACAGCACGTTGACACCGAAGGGGACGCGTGATCTCGTCGTGCAGCCGGCCGATGACGTAGGCCATCGTCGCGGTGGCGGCCACGTCCACCTGCAGCTCGTACGGCCGGTCGTGCTCGTTGCCGAACATCACGGCGTCGAAGCCGGCGGCCTGGAGCGCTCGCAGGTCGGCCCGCGCATCGGTCACCATGCCCTCGAGTCCCCGGGCCTCGTCGTACAGGGGCGTGCCCGGCGTGGCCTTGATGTGGACCATCGCGATGACGGGCTTGGTGTCTCCGAACAGCTGTCCGTACCGCGTCACGACCGTTCCTCCCTCGGGGTGCCTGAAGCCGGCTCGAGGGCCGCTCCAGCCCCTGCCGATCGTACGGTCCGGTCAGCCGGCGCGCACCGCCTCGATGATGGCGCGACAGCGCTCGGGACGCGGGAACGAGGTCTGCGTCCCCGGGCGAAGGACCGAGTCGGCGGCGATGGCACAGCCGAGACGCACGGCGTCGACCTCGGTCCAGCCGCGACGCCAGCCCGAAGGCGAAGGCGCCGACGAAGGCGTCGCCAGCGCCGGTCGTGTCGACGGCCTCGACCCGCGGGCTCGGGATGAGGCGGACATCGCCGTCGTCGCCCACCAGCGCCGCACCGCGCTCGCCGAGGGTGACGAGCAGGCGGGTCCCGAGCGCCCCGGCGACGGCGCGGAGGACCGACGGGTCGTCGACGTCGTACGCCCAGTCCCGCGGCGCGGGCGATGATCGCGAACTCCGTCTCGTTGGGGATGACCCAGTCCGCGACGGCCGCGAGGTCCGGCGAGATCGCCGCGCCCGGCGCCGGGTTGAGGATCGTGACGGCGCCCCGGTCGCGGGCCGCTGCGAAGGCGGCCGTGGTCACGGCCTGGTCGATCTCGAACTGGCCGATGACGGCGTCCACGCGTTCCTGCGCAGCCACGGCCGCTGCGCCGTGCTCCGGCAGGAGCCCGCCGTTCGCTCCCGGGACGACGATGATGCGGTTGCTGCCGTCGGGCTCGACCCAGATGGGTGCCACGCCGCTGGAGCCCGGGACACGTCGCATGTGGCTGGTGTCGATGCCGTAGCTGGCGAAGTTGGCCAGGATCTGCTCGCCGTAGCTGTCGTCGCCGACCGCGTTGACCATCACCACGCGAGCACCCATGAGCCGGGCCATGACGGCCTGGTTGGCGCCCTTGCCGCCGAAGCCCTGGGCGAATCGGTCGCCGATGACGGTCTCCCCCGCTCGGGCACCCTCGCCACGTAGGCGATCTGATCGATCATCGTGCTGCCCACGATGGTCAGGAAGGGACCGACACCGTCACCGCTCCCACGCGTCCCTCCTCCCGGCCAGCGGCGCGGCCGCGCGGCCGCTTGTCTGACCATGGTCCATGACCATGGATATCATGTTCTGGCGTGGACACGATCGCGGTCTCCAAGTTCAAGGCCACATGCCTGGAGCGACTGGAGCGGGTCCGTCGCACCGGCCGACCGTTGCTCGTGACGAAGCGAGGCGTGCCCATCGCCCAGATCCTGCCGCCACCTTCCCCGGAGCCTCCGCCGAGCGGCTTCGGTGTCATGGCCGGCACGGTGAAGGAGCTGGGGGACATCCTCGCGCCGCTCGATGAGGCGGATTGGGAGGCACTGCGCTGACGGTCGAGGGACTCCGATGGAGCCGACCCGTCGTACCTTCTCGATACCCATGTGTGGCTGTGGCATGTCGCTGGCTCCGAGCGGCTGCCGCCTGGCCTGCGCATGGCTATCGACGAGGCGGCTGGCCGGATCTGGTACTCGCCGATCTCGGTCTGGGAGATCGGGCTGCTCTGCGTCCGCGGAAGGATCCGACCTGGAGGGCGGCCCACGCGCCTGGCTGCAGACGGCCCTGGCGCGCTTCCCACTCGACCGAGGCCGCGCTGACCCGCGAGGTCGCCCTGCGAAGCACCGAGCTCGACCTGGGCCATCGCGATCCTGTGGACCACCTGCTCGCCGCGACGGCACTCGTTCACGGCCTGACGCTGCTCACCGTCGATGAACGGCTGACTCGGACCGCCGCTGGCTGCCCACGCGATCGACCTGATCCTGGCTTCGGTGCGCTGCTACGCCCCGTTGAGCAGACGTTGCACCGCGGCGGGGCCCTGTGCAGTCCCGTCCGTGCCCGGCCGCGCCGACGTGGAGCGCGGCGGCGGCGTTGGCGTAGCGCAGCGCCGCCTCCATCGGCTGGTCCTCCGCGAGCCGGGCCGCGAGGGCGCCCACGAAGACGTCGCCGGCGCCATGGGTCTCGGCACGGACTACCTCGTGAGCAGGGACCGTCCAGGCTCGTCTTGCCGGACACGGCAGCCACACCTGCTGCCCCAGCGGTGACGACGACGGTCGTAGCGAGCGTTCGGAGGGCAGCGGCCGCCTCGAGCGCGCCGGCCAGGCTCTCGACCGGGCCACCACCCAGCATCTCCGCCTCGACCCCGTTGACGATGAGGTGATCGACCAGCCCGCCGAGCTCGTCCATCGGTCGCGCAGGGGCTGCGTTCAGAAGGACCGTGGCCCCGGCGGCACGGGCGATCAGGGCGGCGGCCCGGTCGGCCTCCGGGGCGATCTCGTTCTGCAGGACCAGCACGCGGCTGTCGCGGATGGCATGACCGCATGGCCAGCGACTTGCGCCTCGTCGAGGTCGAGGTTGGCGCCCGAGACGACGATGGCGGCGTAGTCACCGTCCGCCTGCTGGATGGCGACGCTCATGCCAGAGCCCTGCGCGACCGTGGCGGACATGCCGTGTCGTCGACGCCGGCGTCCGCCAGCCGCTCGCGCAGGCGCTCGCCGAAGCCATCGTCCCCGAGACATCCGACCATCCGGACGCTCGCGCCGTGGCGCGCGGCCGCCATGGCCTGGTTGCCGCCCTTG
>CAVOIR010000003.1:0-166986 GCA_963696045.1 uncultured Chloroflexia bacterium
CGCGAGGCGGCCGGCTCGCTCCGCCTACTGGATGAACATCACCGTGACGAGGAACTGCTGATGCTGAGTCCATCGCAGCCCAGGTCGAGGCGGGCCCGGCCGCTCGACCAGTAGCTGCTGCGGTCCAGGGTGAAAGCCTGCGCCGTACTGGCTACATGGTAGCCGCGGGCGCTCGAAGGTGATGCTGCTGGCCGCAGCGGCTGGCAAGCTGCTGACCAGGCCTCGAAGGTGGACTCTGGAATCCATCGGCTGTTCTGGCGAGCGGTTCATCGGCATGCACCATGTTCAAGGATGCAAACGTGGACCACGATCATGATGGCAGCTCGACATGGCGCTGCTGGAGCTGTTCTGCATCGACGAACAGCACCTTGCCATGCGCCTCGACATCACCGGCGACACGCGCCTCACCCAGGAGCGCGGCGACGCGGCTGCGGCCAGCCTGCCGAACTGCTGCTGCCGTGGAGCGCATCGGTCAAGCACTGTGGCGGCGGAATGGCTGGCGACGGCGTCATGTTCTTCGACACGGGCCCGGTGTCGTGGCCGCGCTGATGGTGGCGGTGGTCGAGGCCGGCCGCTGTGCGCAACGTCGGCCTGCACGCTGGGGCCGGCCACTTCGAGGAGGGCGACGACCACGGACAGCGGTCTACGTCGCCTTCATGGATCGCCGAGTACGTGCTGATCGAGCGTGCCCGTCAGCCAGGAGGCGGTGGACGAGTCGGTGGGGGACTGGAGGTCGAGTTCCGTGTACTGGCTGGTCGAAACCAGGTGCTCGGACGTCACCGCCTGGACGCCGCCTTACGACCCGGTCGAGGTGGAACCGAGTCCCGATCCAGCCGAGCGCAGGCCCTGACCTTGGCGGTCAGGTTCCTCGGACCATCAGATCCCCACGAAGAAGGCCATCGTGCAGGGGCTGGCGCGGTCGGATGGTGGCCAGGCGCGCTCCAGCTGGCGCCACCTTCATCGCTGATCCGCGATCGCCGGCGAGGACCAGGTCGGGCCTGGAGCTGTTGGTAGCCGGGCCGATTCATCGTGGGCTGTCACGCCACCAGTCGGTGATGCGGCTGGCCGCGATCAGGGTCGCCCTCGGTGAGCATGCGCCAGATGGCGGTCGCGAGGTCGCGGGCCAGCGACCGGCGCGACCAGGGATGGTGCGCTGCCAGCCAGGGCGCGGTCGCGCCGCCAGCGGTCGTAGAGCGGACGCCAGGCCGCTGTCGCGCCGATGAGCGCCGAGCGGCAGGCGCTCTGGGCCGCGTCCGCGGTGAAGCGCGCCACGAACCACTCGCTGACCCCACTGGAGGACCTCGGCATAGCCGCGCCGGTCAGCTTCTTCGGAGACCAGGTTGATCGATGTCCACCGGCAGTCATTCGCGCAGGCGATACGCGTTGATCCGCATGGTCATCAGCCGCTGCACCAGGATGGTCGGCGCCAGCTTGCCGCAGCGGCTTTATACCTCGATCTCCTGCTCGACCTCGTTGATCATGGAGCTGGTGACGTCAGGCGTTGTCGACCAGGGTCCGGCGATCGCCATCCGCTCGAGCAGCTCTTGGCCGCCTCGCGAGAGGTCGACACCGGCACCGGATGGCCGAAGGCCATGCAGCGTGGCGTGGACGGTTTTCTTGAGCGCGACCTGATGCGGCACGAGGTGGTAGCTGGAGCGGCTTGCCGCGGGCCGCGGACCGAGGGTCCGGCGACCGCGCGGGCAATGCAGGTCGTCGGGCCAGCTCGTGCAGGATCGGCGGTCCACCTTGTCGGTCTTCGCCGCCAGGGTGTGTGGCCCTTGGCCGATGATGCCAGGACCTTGATCCCAGCCCCAGGCCAACTGGTCGTGGACGAGCCGGCACCGTTCATCGACTGATCGACGCCGGTGACCGGCTTGCCCGTGGCGCGCCAAGATGACCGAGGCGAGCGTCCGGAGGGCATCGGCGTCGGGATGCACCAGGGTCACCTCGACCGTCGAGCCGTTCTTATCCACGGCAGATGGCAACATCCAGCCTCGGCGATAGGTTTATAGCGGCGTACAACATGATGGTCTCCGGCCGCTGGTCGCTGAAGAATGACCTACGAAAGGGTGCTCAAGCGGGCAGGTTCTTCACGGGCATCTACCGCGGCGGTCGCGACGCGGCGACCAGGTTCCTCGTCATGAACTGGAAACTTCCGACCTTGGCAATCTGATCGGCGAGGTTCTTACTTCGACCGGTCGTCGATGGCGTCGAGCAGGAAACCGTACGCGGGCCGCGCTGCTGGGGTCGGCGAGACCGATGGCTCGCGGTTGGCCGACAATGAACGAGCGGCGTGGCTCAACTGCTGTGGCGTCCGGCAATTTCCGCGCACGCTTCTGGTGGATGTAGCGCCTGGCGACGGCTCGCGAAGCGGGACGGCTCAGCTCGACGTGGCGCTCCACGGTGGACCTGTCCGGCACGGGGATCGCCGGCGCATCCGGTGCGACCTGGCCAACCTCGCGGCTGATCATCTGACCCGCCTGCTCGGTGGCGGAGCCGCCGCCGGGGCCTGACTGGGGCGTCCTGCTGAAGGCTGGACGCGAGGAAGAGGTCGAGCGAGCGGCGGTGCTGACCGTCTGTCCTGGTGGTCGCCGGCGGACGCCGGCGCTGTTCGACGCCGTCGAACTGAAGCGGGAACCGGCAAGCGGCGCGGGTGCCGAATGGCGGGGACCAGGTGGCTCCGGGTCGGCCGAGGAGGCCTGGCGTATGGCCGCGCATGACTTCGAGGGGTGCGCGGCGACGGCGGTGATGTCGTCTCGATGGTGGTGTTCATCGTCAACCCCGATGTGGTGGTGCTGATGAAGACTTCCCGGCGACATGGCCGATTGCGGACTGGTGGTCCGTGGCCTGGACGGGCGCTCGTGGAAGCCGCGACGAGGTGAACGAGTGGATGCTTCATAGCTGCGACGCGCGACGAACGGCTCCGCTACCATGATCCTGATGATGTACGATTTACGACGACGTCGGCATCGGTCACGAAGCGCGCCCATGCCTCGTTGTACCGCTGTCGATCAGGCCCGCTCGTCGACGCCGGCGCCGTCGTACTTCCCGAGCAGCACCGGTGCCGGTGACGGACGCCTGGAAGCGCGCCAACCGCGTGCCACCCTCGCGAGCCGTACCGGCGGCTTCGAAGCCATCGATGTGCTGAGCGTCACGCAGGCGCAGACGCGCGAGAGCTGAGGACGACGCCTGCCTTGTCCTCGACGAGCCGATGGTGGCCGGCTCGGCCACGTTCGGCCACTGCGAACTGTCCAACGACCTGCTCTCGCGGTCCTCGACGCGGTCGATGGGGGAGAGCGCGAGTTGCTGTACGCTTCGGCGCCTGGTACTCAAGCCACGCGCAACTGGCCGAGCGATCTCGAGGGCTACACCGACGGCCCCGGGCGACCTGCGCCAAGCTGCTCGACATGGCGATCAGCGAGCTGTCCTCCAGGTCGGCCGGGCGGGCGATGAGCTGTTGGTCCGACCTGACCGTGAAGCGGCCAACGGAAGCCCAGGCGGTCACGGTACGGACGGAGGACTATGGACGGTGCCGGTGGGCTGCGCCAACGACCTGATCGCGCTGTCCGCGCCGACGGCGAACGGCTACAAGCGCACCTCGTCGTGCCGTGGACGTCGTCGCTGTGGCCTACTGGGCGGTGGCTACGACTGGATCCGTCCTCGACCTGTTGGAGCGGCGGCGACGACGAGCGGCGCCTGCTTGCTCGACCGGCGGGCGAGGTGGCGCTCCAGGCTGTCGCCGACCTGGCCGCCGCCTCCAGGGTCGATCTGTTCTTCCGAGAACGCGAGCGCGGTCTCCGGGCCGACGTGGACTTTTCCGGAGAACCTGCACGTGCGCTGGGTCTGCCTCGACCTCCAGACGATCCGACCGAGTCGGCCACCGTCGAGATCATGAGGAAGCGGCATCCGCGTCGACGTGGTCTCGATGGCGTCGCTGCTCCAGCCAGGGCGTGCTGATCGTCGCGACCGGCGCTGGGTGGGATCAACACGTTCGAGATGGATGTCGAGGAGGTCGAAGTTTGATCGTCATCGAGACTCGGCCTCCTGAACCGCACTGGGTTTCGTGGAGACTCCGACGATAGGGTTCAGGCGGCCAGGGTGGTCGCCTCGAGGCGCTGATGGTATGCGGCCTCGTACTCGGCCGGCGGCACGTCGTCGCAGGCGGAGTGGAGCCGCCCGGTGTTCCACCAGTGGACCCAGGCGGCGGTCTCGAGCTCGACCTGCTCGACGCTGCGCCAGGGACCCTGCCGGTGGATGAGCTCGGCCTTGTAGAGGCCGTTGACGGTCTCGGCGAGGGCGTTGTCGATAGCTGTCACCCCGGGAGCCCACGGAGTTCACGACGCCCGGCGTCGGCGAGGCGCTCGGTGTAGCGGATGGAGAGGTACTGGATGCCCGCGGTCGGAGTGATGGACGAGGCCGGCGAGCGCTCGGTCACCCCTGGTGAAGATGGCCATCTCGAGGGCGTCGAGGGCGAGGTCGGTGCGCAGCGATGGCGAGACCCGCCAGCCCACGATGCGGCGGCTGAAGGCGTCGATGACGAAGGCCGCGTAGCAGAAGCCGGCGCGCGTCCAGACATAGGTGAGGTCGGCCACCCAGAGGCGGTCCGGGGCGGCGGCGCTGAAGACGCGGTCGACGAGGTCCGCGGGTCGTTCGGCGACCGGTGCGGAGACCGTCGTGCGCACCCGCTTGCTGCGGGTCGCGCCCGCGAGGCCGAGCTCGTCCATGAGGCGGCCGACCCGGTCACGCCCGACCTCGACGCCCTCCCGGCGCAGCTGGCGCCACACCTTGCGCGACGCCGTAGACCCCGAAGTTCGCCGGCATGGACGCGGGCTGATCTCGACCTTCAGCTCCTCGTCACGGACCGCCCGGGCGGACGGCGGCCGGGAGCGGGCCGCGTAGTAGGTGGATGGGGCGATCGCCAGGACCTGGCAGATCGGCTCGACCCCGAAGGTGTCACGGTGCTCATCGATGTAGCGGGTCATCGCTTCGAGGGGCGGTCGAGCTCCGCCGCGAAGAAAGCCGATGCCGACTTGAGGATCTCGTTGGCCCGCCGCAGCTCGCGGTTCTCCCGTTCGAGCTCGCCGATGCGCTGGGCCTCCTCGCTCGTGGTGCCGGCGCGCTGACCCCGGTCGATCTCGGCCTGGACGACCCAGCGGCGCAGCGACTCGGGGCCGATGTCGAGCTGGCGGGCGATGCGGGTCACGAGGCCCTGGCGCTGGTCGCCCCGGTCGAGCGATTCGAGGACCAGCCGGATGGCTCGTCGCTTGAGCTCGGGTGGGTACTGCCGCGGGCTGGCTCGCCCGGTGGCACCGGTGTTCGTGTCTGCCATGACTCCATGGTCCTCCAACTGCTGGAGTCTCCATCGAAGTCAGGACGGTTCACATCCCCTGGCTCGTGGACCGGGGCATCTTCCCGGTCCGCCGGCATGGTCCGTGTGAGTGATGAGCGGCGTGCGCCCAACGACTACCGCTGGGCCCGTCAGGTCTCAGCCCTGCTCCTCATCACGGTCGTCGTCGTCATCGTCGTGCTCGACGTCATCGCCGACGAGTACGAGGTGAGAGCATCGGTGCTCGTGCCGCTGCTGCTGACGTCCGCCGGGCTGCTGTCGGTGGACCTGCCGAAGGTGCGCCACTGATGACCGCCTACGGGACGGACCCAGCGCGGTACCTGCCCCCTCACACCTCCCAGCTGGCGACCAAGCTCTCGGCCGATGGCGTCGATGACTGCCTGGTCGCCAGCATCCTCGCGCTCGTCAACGGCGCCAGCCTCGGCGAGGCGACCCGGACACCACAGGGCCACGAGCCGACGACGGCCGCGCTCGTCCGGACCGGCGTGCGGATGCGGGACAAACTCGACGACCCGGACACGTCGACCCACGAGCAGCAGCGCGGTCCCCTCCCGGCCTCGGCAGCCGGCCGGATGGTGGCCTTGAGGTGGCCGGCCTACCCGACGCTCCGGACCGACGACCTCGACTTCAAGGCACTCGTCGCGCTCCTCCTCGACGGGCACATCGCCGTCCTGGCCGGCAACCCCACCCACATCGAAGGCCCATCTCCGCTGAAGCGCGTCGGCGACGTCGGCCACGCCATCGCGCTCCTCCGCGCTCGGGAGCGCACAGACGGCTTCGAGATCCTCGTCGACGACCCGTTCCGTCCGGGTGGCAAGCACCTCCGCGGCGAGTGGATCGCCGCCAAGCAGGTGCGCCAGTTCGCCTTCCGCGATAGGGACGAGCACGCTCACGGCCGTCTGGGTCGAGCGCTACGGCGCCTGGACGGCGGAGCGCCTGATGGCCGGCCACAAGGACCGCCGCATCGACCGCATCGAGGAGGCGGCAGCCGTGGCTGCCAGGGAGGCGGCGCGGACCGAGGAACGCTTGCGGGACCGCATCGCGCAGCTGGAGGCGGGCAGCCCGGTCGACTGCGAGCCGGTCGTCGCTCAGGCGCTCGACGACGAGCGGGAGGCCATCCGGGACCTCGTCGAGGCGAGGAGGGTGGCGTGAGCGTCACGGGGGCCCTCCTCGCCTGGATCCAGCGCGGCCTGCAGGGCTTCGGCGTCGGCGTATCGCAGCGGGTCCGCGAGGAGCCGGTCCTGACGGTCGGCCTCTTCCGCGCGGCGGTCACGATGCTCGTCGGCTTCGGCCTCGGCTGGACGGGCGAGCAGGTCGCGTTGATGGTCGCGTTCATCGAGGCCATCACGGCCTGGGTCGCCCGTCGACAGGTGACGCCCACGATGAGGCCGGCGCTGCCCGAGGGCCAGGCGGTTCGGCTGCCCGACGGGAGCGCGGCGTCGGTCGTGAGGGCATGACGGTCGTGGATGGTCCGTTCCCGCGTCTGCGCCTGTCGGGACTGTGCCGCCCACGCGGGCCCGTGTGGCTGGCCCACGACGAACGAGCGTCGCTGCGACCGCTGCGGTCGCCCGGGCTTCGCTAACCGCTTCCTGCGCACGCCCGACCACCCGATCCGACGCACGAGCGCCTGGCGACGGCTGGCGAAGCGGACCGTCGAGGCTCACGTGGCGCGGCCACGGCTGGACCTGCCCGGGCTGGCATCGCGAGCCGCACGCGGTCCGACCCGGCGAGCTCGCGGCCGACCATCCCGAGCCGCTCGTCCTCGGCGGCGAGCCGCTGCCGGCACGGCCCGGCGTCCTCTGCGCGAGCTGCAACGCCCGGAAGGGACTGAGCCAGCGGCGGCGGTGAGCCGTTCCGGGGGCGCCACTGGCATTCGCCCACCTCTGGAATTGTCACCCACCGCCCTTCCACTTACACTACGGCCCGTCCGGCACCGAAGAGGGACAACGCTATGGGGCGGCGGCTGACTTCGACGCTGATCGCGGTGCTCACCGCGATCACCTCGCTCGGGATGTCCACGTTGGCGAGCAGCCCGTCCCCGTCATCCGGCATCGACTCGCCCGACCCCCTCGTCCTCGTCGCCATCGGAGACTCGGTCCCCTTCAACCTCCCGAACGATTGCCCCGGCTGCACCGGATTCGTCGACAGCTACGCCGCCTGGCTGGAGGAGGCGACCGGTCGTCCGGTGGAGGCCCACAACCGCTCCCGCCACGACGGAGCGCGGGCGCGCGACATCGCCAGCCAGCTCGAGAGGGACCAGGAGCTCATCGCGCTCCTGGGGACCGCGGACGTCGTCATCATCTCGGCCGGCCTGAACGACGGGCCCCCCTTCGTCGACCAGGACGCCCCGTGCTACATGGCGACCCCGAACGAGACGAACGATGAGTACTTCGCGGCCGTCCGACAGGTCACGCCCGAGTGCATGGACGAGGCGCTCCCGGCACTCGCGAACACCCTTTCCACCGTCCTGGCTCGCGTCCGCGAGCTGGCGCCCGAGGCGCGGATCGGTGCCCTCGATGCGTATGACTCGTGGAACGGCTGGGCCGGGCTGACCGCCACAGACGACCAGGAGCTCATCGACGACGTCGCGGCGACCATCGGCTACTGGCTCGGCGGCTGGAGCACCGCGCTCTGCGAGGAGACTCCGAAGGTCGACGCGGTCTGTGTCGGCATCTACCGCGCCTTCAACGGTCCGGACGGACGCACGCTCTCTGGCTCGCTCCTGGCGGCCGACTACTCGCACCCGTCACAGGCTGGCAACGACCTCATCCGCGATGTCCTGATCGAGAGCGGCCTGGCAGAGGGGATCGTAGACCCCTGAGACCCGGGGTACCCACATATGTAGGACATCGGCGCCCGTGGACCACGTGGCCGCTTACGCGCGCGGCCGAGTTTCGCGGAAATACGCCGAGCGGCGAGCGTGGCCCACGCTCGGGAGGCCTCTCCGGCGGGCTACGTGCTGATGCTGGTGGCGATGCGAGGCTCGAGCACGACGACCGCGGTCTTCCCGGAGCGCATCGCCGCCCAGGCGTCGTACTTGTCGCTGAACTCGCCCCACCGCGCCCAGAGCCGATCACGTTCCTCGCCTTCCGCCGCACGACCGCGAACGGCACGCGGGCCATCCTTCAGCTCCACGACCGTGTCCGGCTGCGCCTGGAGGTTCAGCCACCACGCGGGCTCCGCATCGGCCCAGCCGTTCATGGCCAGCGTGACCAGGTTCGGGCCGTCCTCGTAGTAGCCGACGATCGCGACCCGTGGCTGGCCCGACCGTCGCCCGACCGTCGTGAGGCGCAGCATCCCGAACTTGTCGCCAGCCTTGGGTCGGCGTGAGGCCGATCCGCCCTCCGCTGAACCGAAGGAGGGCGCGGTGCAGCACCCAGGCGGTCCGCACGAACACTCGCGGAGGGATCGTCGCGCGTCCGCTCCCGGTCGGCGGTCATGCCGCACCCGCCGTTGCCGGATCGCGATCGCGGGCCGCCCGACCTGGGCAGCGGCCGCCACCATGATCGGCGCGGAGGCCTTGAAGCCCTTGAAGGTCAGGTAGAGGCCGAGCGAGAACTCCCACACGGCGATGGGGAGTGCCGCGAGCCCGCCCAGCGCGGAGTACTGCTCGACGACGCCGAAGATCGTCAGGACCGTGGCGGTGATGAGCAGGGGGGCCCCGATGAGTCCCAGCACGGGGAGGGCACGTGGCACGAGGCCCGATCGGTACAGCAGGGTGCCCAGCAGCAGGGCGTTGAAGCCCGGCATGAGGCTCTGTCCGACCGTGAACGTCCAGTTGTAGGTCGCGGTGAGCGACGCGCCCGTGGTGACGAGCGAGGGAGCATCCGCCGCTCCGGCCGCTGCGCCCAGGTCCTGTTGCAGGGTCACGAGCGAGAGGAGGCTCACGACACCGGTGAAGATCATGGCGGCCTCGACGATGCGAGTGGTGACGAAGCCGAGTGCGAAGCCCTCGCTCTGCCGTCTGACCACCGGGAACAGCGCGACCGCGGTGCCGATGCCGGCGAGGGCGACGATGAGCTCGAGGACGGTGCCCAGGAGCACGCCGGTGTCGCTGCCGGAGCCCAGGATCCAGGCCGGATCGCTCTTCAGGGTGCTGTAGAGGGCCAGCGTGGGGATGGAGATGAAGGTGATCAGGTAGAACAGGCCCGCGACGAGCGCGGTCTTCCTCATCGGGTCCATCGGGACTCGTTCGTTGCCGTGGTTCGAACGGCGTTGGTCATGTCGGTCTCCTTTTCGTGGCGTTGGTGGGCGCCTATCGAGGCTCGCGGGTGGGATCGCCGGGCTGGTCGGGCTCGACGCAGATGACCGAGACGAGCGGCAGGCCGACGTCTCGAACCTTCTGGAGCAGGCCATGCAGCGCGGCCTGGTCGGCGACGGGGCCATGGATGACGGTGGTGCCGTCGCTCTCGTGGGTGAGGCTCAGCCCGTCGAACCAGGCGGCCCATCGGGCATCGAGGTGCCCCTTGAGGCGGATCTCGTAGCGACCGCCCTCGTGGCGGTCGCCGTCGATGCCTGTCGTTCCGCTCATCCGCTCCTTTCCGCCGGCATTGCGATCGGGTTGCCGGCGTGAGACGAAGCTAGGAGCGGATGTGGTGAGCGGGCATCACCACATGTGGTGAGTGATGTGGTGATTTCTCGACCCACGCGAGAAGCCTTGGCTCGAGTGCCGGCTACGTGGCCTTCTCGGTCCCGTCCCGGCCCCAGGCGCCTAGGTCCGGGGTCGGCGGTCGCTGCTTGGCGACAGCAGGTCGAGCTCCGCGGCCCGGCGGACGGCTGCCCGACGGTCGTTCACGCCGAGCTTGGCGTAGATGTTCTTGGTGTGACTCCGCACGGTGTTGAGCGACACCACGAGCTCGCGGGCGATGTCCGGGCCGTCCGAGGTCGGTTCCGAGCAGCCGAAGCACGTCGAGCTCGCGCTCGCTCAGCGGTTCGAGCAACGCCTGGTTCGCCGCGGTTCGGGGCTCGGCGTGCCCGAAGGCTGTCAACAGGCGGCGGACGTAGGTCGGCGCCATCCCGGCTCGGCGGTCGCTTCGAGCAGGGCCGTCATCGGCGCGCCCTCGTCGACGAAGATGCGGACATAGCCCTCCGGCTCGGCGAGCGCGAGCGCGCGTTCCAAGCGGCACGAGGGCGGCGCGCGACGTCGCCCTGCGCGTGGTGAGCCGAGCGCCTGCAGCACCAGGATCTCGATGACGCTCCCCGTCCGCGCACCGTCCTCCGCGGCCTGCAGGAGGCGCTCCAGAAGGTCCAGTGCCTGTCGCATCGAGCGGTCGGCTTCGTCGCGCGTGGGACGGGCCAGGAGCACCCTCGCGAGCGTGATGTGCTCGAACTCGCGCAGGTAGCTCAGGTCGTCCTCCGCCGAGAGGCCCCGCTCGCGCGCCCAGCCGAGGGCATCGTCCAACCTGCCCTGCCTGACCCACACCCGCGCCACCAGCGCCGACAGGGGATGCACGTCGGGGTAGAAGTCAGCGCACGTACAGGCGCTCTGCCTCGTCGAGCAGCATCGAGCGCGCCGTCGAGATCCCCATCGGCCTCCTGGATGCGAGCCATCGACGACATGCCAGCGATACGCGGTTCTGCGGGAACCCGTTGTGCTCGCCCAGTTCCTTGCTCGTCAGCAGGTGCTGCATGGCCGCGTGCGAGTTCGCCCGCTCGCGGAGGACGCTCGCTCATCCCGACGTGCATGTCCGCCGCCGCTCGGAGCGCGGGCGCAGCCCGGCCCGGTCGCGAGCTGCAACGCCTGCTCGTAGGTGCGCATCGCATCGCGAAGACGACCCTGCGCGATGCGGATGTCCGCCAACGCGATCGCAGCACCGATGGCGTCAGAGAGGTTGCCGGCCCGCTGCGACCCGGGCCATGCCCTCGGCATACGATCCGGTGGGCCGCCTCGAGGTCCCCGGTCGTCCAGCAACGCTAGTCCCAGGAGCGCGGCCGCCGCACCGCGGCGGAGATCGTCGTCCTCCGGTGCGAGGTCAAGCACCTGTCGAGCGTGTCGGACGGTGCCGGCGACATCGCCTCGGAACTGGGCCAGCACCGCCCGGTAGATCGCGATCGTCGCCGCAGGGGACCGCGAACTCCTGCTCGTCCACGACGACCATCCCGGCTGGCCCGCGCTCGGTTCCGTCATCCTGGTGACCCGCGGCCTCGAGCCACCGTTCGGCATCCTGCAGGCGGCGCCTCGACGCCCTCGAACTCGCCGCTCGACCAGTAGCGCCCAAGCGTAACCAACGCTGAGGACGGGCCTCGCGCGGACGGACTCGTCGGGCAGTGCCATCGAGCCACGCCGAGAAGCGCGGCCTCCTGTCGACGCTGACGCATGGCCGGGATCGCAAGCTCGACCAGGTCCGCCGCTCGGTCGAAGTCCTCGCCGGCCATCGCGTGGCGGATGGCCTCGGATCGTTCGTCGTTCTGCTCGTACCATTCGCTCGCCCGCCGGTGCAGCTCGGGCACCTGGTCGGGTCGCTCGTCCAGCAGGTGCGCACGCAGGACATCTGCGAAGAGATGGTGGTACCGATACCACCGGCGACGATCGTCGAGCGGGACCAGGAACAGGTTCGCCCGGTCCAGCGCCTCGAGCATCGCCTTGCCGCCGCCCTGGCCGGTGACGGCATCGCACAGCGGGCCGCTCAGCCGGTCCAGGATCGACGTCTCGAGCAGGAAGCTCCGGACGCGGTCGGGCTGGCGCTGGAGGACCTCGTCGACCAGGTAGTCGACGATGTAGCGGTCGTCCCCGGAGAAGCCAGCGATGAAGCCGGCGATGTCTTCGCGCCCCTGCATGGAGAGCGCCGCGAGCTGGAGCGCGGCGATCCAGCCCTCGGTGCGCGCCTCCAGCGCCGCGATGTCCGGCGCGGCCAGATCCAGCCCCATCATCCCGTTCAGGTACGCCGCGGCCTCGTCGGGCGTGAAGCGCAGGTCCGCAGCGCGGATCTCGACCAACTCGCCTCGGCCTCGCAGGCGGCCCAGGGGCAGCACCGGGTCGGCGCGGGTGGCGATCACCAGGTGGACCTGGTGGGGGAGGTGCTCCAGGAGGTACGCCATCCCGGCCCCGATGTCGTGCGCCTCGATCGCGTGGTAGTCATCGAGCACCAGCACGATGTCGTCCGGCAGGGCGCTCAGCTCGTTGAGCAGATCGGCGAGACCCGCTTCGATCGACGGCGGCTGTGGCGTCTGGAGCATGGCGAGCGCGCTCACGCCGATCCTGGGTCTCACCGTCTGGAGCGCAGCGATCAGGTAGGTCCAGAAGGACGCGGGCTCGTTGTCGCCCTGGTCGAGGGACAGCCAAGCCGTCGACCGTCCGTCAGCCGGAACGGATGCCAGCCACTCAGCGAGCAACGTCGACTTGCCGAAGCCGGCCGGTGCCGAGACGAGCGTGAGCTTCGACTCGACCCCTCGGCTCAGCCGCTCGCTCAGTCGCGGACGATGCACCAGACTCGGCCGGGGCCTGGGGGCATAGAGCTTGGACTGGAGCAGTGGCATCGTCTAAGGGTTCCCCCTCGGAAAGGCTCGATCCACGAGTCATCGTCGCGATCGGACCACGATCCTGGATCCGGTTAGAGCCAGAGCCAAACACTAGACCCCGCGCGGTGAGCGAGTGTGCGCGATAGGGCGAGCGAGTGGGCCGCCAGCGGATCGCTCCATCGCTTGGCTGCCTGCCCGGCACGCTGCCAGCCACGGCGGAATCACGTGGTGGACGTGCGGCCCGACCGTTGCCCCTCACGCCACCGAACGTGGAGAGAGCCCCGGGGTTGGCGCCCGGGGCCAGAGGGTCGAGTGGTCGCGGTGGCGTTATCCGGCGTCGCCCTGGGAGCCGGCCTCCGGCACGGCCGCCTTGCGCTCGCGCTTGCCCTGCGCCGGGCTCGGCTCCAGCGGCGCTGTGCTGGCCGCTCCGCCCTCGGCCGCCTTCCGCGCCACCGCAGCCTTGCGCAGCGCGTTCGTGTACTGCGCGCCAGTGGGGCTTGCACATCCGCCCGAGACCGTCCTTCTGGCTGGGCTGGACGGGGAACTCGTCGGCGGGGGCCTCGTGGGCCTCGATGCCGAAGCGGGTGGAGCCGATGCAGCGGCGCAGCTCGGTGGTCGTGTCTCGTGGTCATGGTCGTGATCTCCTTCCTGGGTCTACAGGCCGAACGAGGCCGCCAGGGCCTCGCGACTCGTCGGGTCCGGCGTCCTGGACCTGCCCGAGCGCCTCGTACATCGCGGCGACGAACTCGCTGCGCGAGAGGCCGTCGAGCGTCGGGTGCTCCGTGCGCATCCAGGCCTCGACGTGGCGCGGGTCGGTGTCGCGGACGTGCTCGGCGATGAAGCGCTGGTAGAAGGTCCAGCGGGCCATCTCGCCCATCGTCGGTTCGGCCATCGGCGGTCTCCTGTCCGGTCGCTCACGCGCATCTGGCGTGATGCGAGCCATGAGTCGCTCGGGATGCGCCGTGATGCAAGGCGTCGGGGCGCGATGACACCGAGATGACACCGAGGGCCGGGCCGCCACCAGTCTTTCTGTTCGGCTTCCCGAACAGGCGTGCGGTGTCGCGATTGACCGGGTGACATGGCGCGGTGCGACAACCTGGACGTGTCGAGCCCTGCCGTGTCCGCCGCCCCTGCGTGGCGCTCGCGCATCGTCGGCTCCGGCGAGGAGGCGCCCGACCAGCTGCTCGCCAACCCGATCGAACTGGCGCATCCATCCGAAGGCCCAGCAGCGAGGCCCTGGCGGGCGTCCTCGACCAGGTCGGCTGGGTGGCCCAGGTCCTCGTCAACCAGCGCACCGGGCCACGTCGTGGACGGCCACCTCCGCGTCGCGCTGGCGCTATCAGCCGCGGCGAGCCGTCCGTCCCGGTCCTCTACGTCGACCTCTCCGAGGAGGAGGAGCGGCTCGTCCTCGCCAGCCTCGACCCGCTCGCGGCGATGGCCACGACCGACGAGGCGAAGCTGCGCGAGCTCCTCGCCGAGGTCTCGCGTCGACTCCGAGGCGCTCGCGGCGATGCTCGCGGCGCTCGCGCCGGCCGAGCCGAAGGACGGGCTGACCGACCCCGACGACGTCCCCGAGCCGCCCGACGAGGCGGTGACCAAGCCCGGCGACCTCTGGCTCCTCGGCGAGCATCGCCTCCTCTGCGGCGACGCCGGCAGCGAGGCCGACCTCGACCGGCTCCTCGACGGGGTGACGGTCGACCTCCTCCTCACCGACCCGCCCTACAACGTCCAGGTCGAGCCGCGCAGCAACAACGCCATCGCCGCGGGCATGGCCGCGAGCTACGACGAGTCCTACCAGGCCGCCCTCGCGTCGGCATCGAGCCGCAAGCGCGGCACGTCAAGGCGCTCGACGCCCAGGGCCTCCACCACAGCGGCTTCGACGTCGCCCGCGGCAAGAGCGGCATCCGCCACCACCAGAAGCTCGATCTCGAGCGCCACCCCGAGAAGGCCCAGGCGACCCACCGCAAGCTGCGCGCCAAGGACCGCCCGCTCGACAACGACTTCGTCAGCGACGCCGAGTTCGCGGAGCGCCTCGCGGCCTGGTTCGGGAACGCCGTCGCGGGTCCTGCGCCCCGGCGGCTCCTTCTACATCTGGGGCGGCTACGCGAACGTCGCCAACTACCCGCCCGCCCTGCGAGGCGCGGGGCTCTACTTCAGCCAGGCGATCATCTGGGACAAGGAGCACCCGGTCCTCACGCGCAAGGACTTCATGGGCAACCACGAGTGGTGCTTCTACGGCTGGAAGGAAGGCGCCGCCCACCGCTTCTTCGGGCCGCCCAACGTGCCCGACCTCTGGCCGGTCAAGAAGGTCAGCCCGAACGCGATGGTCCACCTCACCGAGAAGCCGGTCGAGCTGGCGCGGCGGGCGATCGAGTACAGCTCGCTCCCGGGCGAGGCCGTCCTCGACCCCTTCGCGGGTCAGGGCTCGACGCTCGTCGCCGCCGAGCAGACCGGGCGGCGGGCGTACCTCATGGAGATCGACCCGCTCTACTGCGACGTCGTGGTCGCCAGGTTCGGACGGCCGGTTCACCGGGACAGCGAGCGGTCCGTGAGGCGCCGAGTCCCGGCCAGCTCGAGCAGCGGAGGCGGCTGGCGTGATGGTCGCCGCGTGGTGGCCGGACTTCGCGCAGGCGCCGGGCTCGACACAACCACGCTGCTCCCGCGCGGCCTCGTTGCCTCCGACGCCAGGAGCCGCCGCAACGGGCCGGAGTGGTATCCGGACCCATCCGACGGTCTGCGACGGCCCTGCGCGAGGCGAGTGGCCTGAGATGGGCCGGCGAGGACCGACCCGCGCGCCCGACGCCGCCAAGCTCCGCCGGGGCGAGACGCGCCCGTCGCGGCTCAACGGCCTCGAGCCCCTGCCCCGCCATCGTCCGCCGTCGATGCCCAAGGACCTCGACCCGGTGGCGCGGGCGGCCTGGCGGCATGCGGTGCGCGAGATGGGGACCTCGGGGCTCATCACGGCCGCCGACGCCCACATCCTCCGGCTGTACTGCGAGGCCTGGTCGCGCTATCGGCAGGCCGCCGACATGCTCGGCAACTCAGCGCCGCTCCTCAATGACCGCGGGCACCTCACGAAGAACCCGCTCCACCAGGTCGTCCGTGACAACGCGACCACGTCCGGCTGCCTGGCCCGCGAGCTGGGCCTCTCGCCCGGCGGCCCGCGCGAGCCTGCAGCTCCTGCCGGGCGCGGACCTGCCCGACATCGACGCCGAGCTCGGCCCGCCACCACGCCTCCGGGTGGTGGGTGATGGCTGAGCGATGCCTACTCGGGTTCCGGGCCCTCGACGTTGACGACGGGCGGGCCCGATCCGATCCGCACGAGGGCCAGCTCGCCTGGCTCTTCGGCCGTCGTCCCCTCCCGGTGGATGACACCGCGGGGCACGTGCGCGAAGTCGCCGGCCTCGACCCGCAGTCGCTCGCGGCCACCCGGTCCGAACTCCAGTTCGATCGTTCCCCGGAGCACGTAGAAGTACGTGTCCGTCTCGCCGTGGTGGTGCCAGCCGCTCCTGACCCCCGCCTCGCTGCGGACGAAGCCGACCCACCGGTCGTCGCCCGCGAACGCCACCTCCCGGACCATGCCCGGGGTGACCGGTCCCGCTGCCACCGTCCGCTCGGCCGGGCGGACCGCTCGTGGCCGTGGAGTGTCCATGTCCACCTCCGAAGTCCGACTCGGGACGACCCTCAGTATCCCTCCCCTGACCAGGACCGCGGCTCCGCATGGCGGCAGGGCACACCGATGGGGTTTGAGTGGTCCCCGCTAGCGGCGCGAGCAGATCAGACGGGCCAGGCTCTTATGGGCACGCGCTGGTGAGCTCAGGAGTGCAGACGTGCCAGTGACCCTCTGCGCGCGTCGGACCGTATCGCAGGCGGACCCGAGCCGTCGCGATGCGCTCTCCGGGGATTGCCGAGGCCCCTAGACTTGATGTCTTCAGAGGCAGCCGGTCGGCAGCAGATGAAACTGGGTCAGCGGGGTATGGACGCGAGTACCCCGATCCTGCCCAGCCACAGACATCGGAGGAGCGATGCACCGGAGCCGCAGCCTCTTGCTCGTGCCGGTGGTGGCACTGGCCGCGACCGCAGTCCCTTCGGGGCCGGTGCTCGGCCAGGACCCGGCTGAACTCGAGATCGGGTTCGTCCCATCGGTCGAGACGAGCTCTCTCGTGGAGGACATCCAGCCGCTTGCCGACTACCTGAGCGAAGCGCTCGGGATGCCCGTCACCGGCAAGGTGGCGTCCTCATACCCGGCGCTGGTGACAGCCATGCAGATCGGACAGACGCACGTCGGCGCCCTTCCGCCGCTCGGGATGGTCCAAGCGGTCGACATGGCAGGTGCGGAGTTCATCCTCCAGTCCGTGCGCTTCGGAAGCCCCACCTACCACACGCAGTTCTTCACCAATGACCCGGCCAAGTACTGCAGCGACGAACCGGTCGTCAACGAACGCAGCGAGGCCGAGACGATGCTCCCCTTCCTGAACTGCAACGGGACCGACCGACGCTTCGACGAGACTGTGGTCGGACCCATCGGGCTGGATGCACTCGAGCGGCTTGAGTCTGGCACGACCGTCGCCTTCACTCGCGCAGGCTCCTCGTCCGGATACATCTTCCCGGCCACCGTCCTGGCCAACCTGGGCATCGACCCGGTGCGGGACCTCGACGTCATCTTCGCAGAGGAGCATGACCGCTCGGTCATCACCGTCTGCATGGGAGAGGCAGAAGTCGGCGTTAGCTTCGACGACGCCCGCCCCGACGCCACTTCCGATTGCGATGTCTCCGGAACTGTCGTTGTCTTCGCTTACGGTCCGGAGATCCCCAATGACGGCATCGCCGTCTCGGGTGACCTGTCTGACGGCCTCAGAGACCGGATCAAGCAGGCATTGCTCGACTACGCGGCGACCCAGGAGGGTGCCAGGGTCCTCGACACGATCTACAACATCAACGCCTTCGCGGAGCCGGACCTCGGTTCGCTCCAGATCATCCGCGACGCGGTGGAGAAGCTCGGCTACGGACGGTAGCGTCTCGAAGCGCGGACACGCTGCGCCGGGACCTCTGTGCTCAGTGAGCCCTCCACCTCACCCGTCCGTACCACCATCAGAGCTACGAACCACCACCATCAACGCCATGTCGTCGGACTGGGGCGCGGCACCGACGAAGGTGCCGACCCGAGCCACCACGGCCTCGCGCATCTCCACGGCCGAACGCCCCGTGTTTGCACGAACGACCTCCTGCAGCCGCTCTTCGTCGAAGAAGCTCTCCTCGGCGTCCTGTGCCTCCGTGATGCCGTCGGTGTAGAGGAGCAGGACATCACCGACGGCGAGTCGGACGGTCTGTTGCTGCCATGTGGCACCGTCGAGGATCCCCAACGGCACGCCCGTCCGATCGAGCTCCTGGATCGCCCCTCCGTCTCGGGCCCTGGCAAGATACGGCGGATTGTGTCCGGCATTGGCGTACGACAGCTCCCCTGAGCTCGTGTCGAGGACGCCGTAGAACACGGTCACGAACAGGCCGGCATGCGTGTCCGCCAGGATCCGGCTATTAGCTGCGGCGAGGACGGTCGCCGGCTGGGCCTCGTGCTCGAGCGCGTACGTCCGGATGAGGGTACGACTGAGCGCCATGAAGAGCGCCGCGCCCATCCCCTTCCCGGTGACATCCGCGATCACGAGACCAAGGCGCCCGTCTGGAAGCGTCATCGCGTCATAGAAATCGCCCGACGTCGTCCGCGCAGGCTCGAGCATCGCAGCCAGCTGCCAGCCGGACACGTCGGGCAACGTGCTCGGCAGGAAGTTCGCCTGGATCTCACCCGCCAGCGCCATCTCTCGATTGACGCTCTGGTGCGTCAGCTCATGTGCGTAGACCTCGGCTCCATGGAGCGCTGAGGCGATCTGAGCCGCGAGTGACTGGACGGCCGGCAGGACGCTGGGGACCGCCTCGGGATCGCGATCGAACGAGAGATGGATGCCGCCGATCGGCTCCTTCGTCTCCATGTCCAGGATCGGCGCCACCACGATGGCGTGCTTCGCCGCTGTCGTGCCCCAGGGGGGCACATGTCCCGCCAGGACATGCCGTGCCGCAGGCTGTCCGGACAACCAGGCCCAGGTCGACGCGGTGGCCTCGGGGATGGCCTCGTTGCCACGGTAGAGCGTCCGATCGGGGTAGATTCGTACCTCGATCGAGCCATCCGGGAACATCGCCGGGATGTAGTCGGCGAGCACCTCGGGCAACGTCGACGCATCCGAGGGAGCGTTGACGATGGCCCGCCCGAGCTCCTCCAGGACCCTCAGCTCCCGGGTCCGATCGGCGACCTGTCCGGTCATCTGGTTGAACGAGGTGGCCAGCACGCCGATCTCATCGCCAGCCGGGGACTCGATCCTCCGGGAAAGGTCGCCCGCCCCGACGGCCCGGGCGGCCGCGATCAGCTCGTCGACGGGGCGCATGAGACGGCGGATGCCGATGCCGACGATGACGACGGGGACGAGGATGCCGAGGGCAAGCAGCGCGAGCAGGAACTGCTGGTAATCGCGGCTGGCCTTCGTGAGCGATGACCAGGACACCTCGGAGACGAGGCTCCACGGGGTCCCCGGCACCGGCGCGTAGGCAGCCACGACGTCCTCGCCCGCCCCGCTGATGGTGCGAAGCGCGCCCACTCCGGAGGTGAGGACTCGCTGCACCGCATCTGTGCCGGACAGATCTGAACCGGTGAACCTGACGTCGCTGTGGTAGATGGCCCGTCCGTTCTCGTCAACCAGGTAGACAGCCCCGCCCTGGCTCAGCCGGAGGCGGACGATGCGTGCGTACAATGCGCTGACCGAAGTGGGTCCGACATCGAACATGCCGACCGTCGCCCCAAGCAGCTCTCCGCCAGGACCGAGGATGGGTACGCCCACCGCCACAGTCAGGTCGTCCTCGGTCCGACCACCCAGGACGTCGGAGAAGACCGGCGTGTCGGAGCGGACCAGCCGTAGGAGGAAGGCGTTGACTTGCTCGGGGGACACCTGCAGCGACGACCAGTCCTCGAACGATGCGTCCACGTCCGGCGGGTACGAGGCCACGGGCATGCCGAACGTGTCGAGCACCACGACCCCCCCGTCGAACATCGACAGCGCCCCCGACGTCTGCAGCGCGGGGAACCTGGTAGGTCCCAGTGGCTGCGACGCGTCCATGGTCCGGCCCACCTCTTCCAGGGCTGCGGTGAACTCTGCGAGCGACGACGAGAGCTGGCTGGCCGAACGCCGCGTCAGGTCCTGGTTCCGCTCGACCACCAGGTCGGCCGTGACGTCCTGGTAGGCGAAGTAGTTGGTGGCTGCCACCGCGATGAACAGCAGCACCGTGGGCACGAAGAACCAGGCGATGATCTTGACCCGTAGCGAGCGCCGCCACCACCAGCCGGAGAGCCTGGCTGGCCTTGCCGGCGAGGTCAACCCGATGGCTGGGTCGCCTCGATCTGGGCGCATACGTCTCCCATCTGATCGACGCTTCCCTGTCCCAATGTGAGGATGCTGTCCCACGCCGCGTAGGCCAGGGTCGTCGCGTCCGCCATGTTCGGGAACACCTCTGCGGTGACGGAGTAACCGTTGAGCTGGCCGTCAGCGAACGCGGCGATATCCACGTCCGCGGCCGCATCGGGGAACTCTCGGCGGATGATGTCCACCCAGTCCTCGACCAGGGACGCCTTCGCCGGCTGGAGGAAGTTGGCGCGGGCCATGGCCAGGACGTAGTCGTCGCTGATGAGGTACTTCAGCAGCCTCCAGGACTCCTCCGGGTGCTCGGTCCCGGCGTAGATCCCGAACCCATCCGTCGTGGCCAGGGTGACCCGACCGGCCGGGCCCGCCGGCAGCGGTGCCACGCCCACCCGGAACGGAGCCTTGGCGAGGATGTCCTTCAATGCCCACGAGCCGTCCTCGACGGTGGCCACCCTGCCCTCGATGAACGCGTCTCGCGTCGAGAGGTTCTGGACGTCCAGCAGTGTCGCCATCACCTTGTCGTCCCACATCCGGGCCCGCAGCCATTCCAGGGCCGCGACCGCGGGCGGGTCGTCCATGGCACATGATGTGGGGTTCGCGGGATCGACGATGTTCCCTCCCCAGGCGTTCAGATGCACCTGCACCCGGTCCCACGAGACGTCGATCATGCCGCCCCAGACATCCGTGGCTCCGTCGCCATCGCGATCCAGCGTCAGCCGGCGCATCGCGTCTAGATACTCGTCTTGCGTCCATGATGCATCCGGGTACGCGACGCCCTGGGCGTCGAATAGGTCCCTGTTGAAGTAGAGGGCCAGTGCGCCGTGGTACTTGGGCACCCCGTATCGGGCACCCTCCGGGGTCCCGAACGCCGCGTACTGCGCCGCATCCCAGTCACCCAGAACGTCTTCATCGAGGTCGCGTTGGATGTAGGGCTGAAGATCGAGCACGTGGCCCTCTTGCGCCCAGATCGGGAAGTACGTGCAGCAGCCCTGGAACACGTCCGGGGCCGTGCCCGCGCGCATCTCCTCCAGCATGGTCTCGGCCAGGTCGTCAGGATCGGGGGTGTAGAAGACCATGATGTCCGGGTTGAACGCGTAGAACCGGTCCAGCATCTCCCGGGCCATCGGCGGGAACCAGTCGGTGCTCCAGTCCTGGTAGGAGAGGGTGACCGGCTGGTTCGACGTGGGCTGGTCGTCGCTGCTGCAACCAGCCAGGACGCCCGGCAGGGTCAGCGCGAGGAGCAGACTCACCCATCGATGAAATCGCAGGCCGGACGCACGGGCCGACTTCGACCTGCCGCCGGCCCAGCCACCATCATCCGAGGCAGGCACGTCAACGCTCGATGTGCTTGACCAGCGTCAGCACGTTCGGCCCACCGAGCGCCGACGCTGGATTGCGCGTCACCGCATCCATCATCTCGTGGATCAAGAGCACCCCCATGCCGCCCTTGGCACGCACCTCCGCCGGCACGTCCCGCGCCAGATGGGCGACGTCAGCGTCGAAGGGCTGGCCCCAGTCCGTGAGCATGATGCGTATCGCCGCGTCCGTGGCCTCGACGCGCACCTCCATCTCCCCTGCCCGATCGGGACCATACGCGTGCTGCACGATATTGGCGCAGGCCTCTTCGACGGCGAGATCGATGTCGAACAGCACGTCATCGGTGAGCGGGAGTCGCCGCACCGCGTCGCGAACGAAGCCTGAGATCAGGCGGATGTTCTCGATGGTGGCCGCGACGCGGACCCCGTCCTCCGCCGTCAGGCGCGACTCGCGATCAGGACTAGGACGCAGGCACACTCGAGAACTCGATGATGGCCGTCTCGACCGTATCACTGACGGACATCAGAAGGTCGAAACCGATGATCTTGAAGACGCGGGTCACCCGCTCGTTCAGTCCGGCGAGCTTCATGTCGCCGCCCTCGTCCCGACACTTGACGAGCACAGCGGCGAGAGAACGGAGTCCGGCGCTGCTGATGTACTCCACCTTGGACATGTCCACGACGATCTTGTGGCTGCTCGCCAGGGCAGCTTGAAGGACCTGGTCCAGCTGTTCGGCGGCCTCCGTGTCGATCCGACCATCCGGCTGGACCACGGTGATGCCGTCTTCGACTCGTTGTGTGATCTCCATCGCCTAACGCCTCCTAGTGTCTGCTCGTCAACCGGGCGTCGATCTGTCCGGCGGCCACGAGACGTCCGTCGCGTACCTCTTCCAGCCGGGGGATGCGTCCGGCAAGCTCGCGGTCGTGCGTGACCATGACGATGGTCTTGCCCTGCCGCACCAACTCCTCGAAGAGCTCGAAGACCAGGCCGGCCGAGACGGTGTCCAGGTTGCCCGTGGGTTCATCCCCGACGATAAGGTCCGGGTCGTTGACCAACGCTCGGGCGATGGCCGACCGCTGCTGCTGGCCGCCCGAGATCTGGCTCGGGTACTTGTCCGCGGTCTCGGGCACCTCGACGAGCTTCAGCACCTCCATGGCGCGCTCGCGCCGCTGCCCCTTGTAGGTGCCGCAGTAGTGCATGGGCAACATCACGTTCTCGAGGACGGTGAGGGTCGGCAGGAGCTGGAAGAACTGGAACACGACGCCCACGTTCTTGCCCCGCCACCTTGCGACCTTGTTCTCGCTGAGTCCGGTCAGGCGCTCGCCCGCCACGCGGACCTCACCCGAGGTCGGGCGATCGATACCGGTCATCATGTTGATGAGGGTGCTCTTCCCGCTGCCCGATGGTCCCACCACCGCTACGAACTCACGAGGCTCGATCTGCAGGTCGATGCCCTGAAGCGCAGTGAAGGGGCCAGCCTTCGTCTTGAAGACCTTGGACACCGCTTCGAGGTCGACAAGGGTGTCGCTCATCTCCCGTCCTTCCCCGTGGTCACTGGTACCTGAGGATCTCTGACACGGTCTTGCGCGCGGCGCTCAGGGAGGGCCCAAGGCTGGCGAGGACGGTGATCACGATCATGCCGACCAAGCCGATCCACAGGGCGCTCGGGTCGAAGCCCACGCCTTCCATCCCGATCTCCATGCTCGCGAGCAGGCCCTGGGCTATCAGATAGGCCAAGGGCACTGCGACGAGCCAGGCCGACAGGCCTACCAGCATGCCCTCCGTCAGGAACTGGCTCGCGATGGTGACCGAACCGGCGCCGATGGAGCGCATGATCCCGATCTCCCTCAGTCGTTCGAATACGCTCATCGACAGCGTCGAGAGCAGACCGATCGCGCCGATGACCGCCATCACGATCGCGGCGATCTGGAAGATCGAGCCGAACATCGTGATCATCTGGGCGATGTCTGCCGCGAACTTGACCTGGTTGACCTGGCTGGCAGCGATACCATCGGCCAGCAGGACCTCATCGAGCTTGTCGATGACGTCGTCTACCTCCGCCACCGTGGGATCCGGGTGTGACAGTCGGACCATCATCGACGTGGGAGCTGGTTGGCCCTGCGAGTCGACGGACCCGACCAGCCTGGCCAACTCCTGCCACTCCATGAAGCCCTGGTCGACGAGGAACGACGCGATGCCGATGATCTCGACATCCACGCGCTGTCCCTGGGCGACAAGGGTGGCGGTGTCCCCGACGCCCTTTCCCAGGCTGCTCGCGACACCTTGGGTCAATACGAGACCTTCGCGCGTGGGGTCATCCAGCCATGCCCTGCCGGCCTTGATATCGAGCTTCATCGAGTCGGCCGCGGGGGCCAGCCCGGTCATCTGAAGCTGGCTCGTGCCGGTCTCTGGAGAGACATATCCCTCGACCTCGAGGGATAGGCCGATCCCCGGGTCCACCGCCTCGATCTCCGCGACTCCGTCGAGGGCGAGCGTGCGCACGTGGTCGAAGTCCTGCCGCTCATTGGGAACGACGGTGATCTGGGCGTTGAACGTATCGAACACGTCGCCGATCTTGTCGTTGATCGAGACGAACATGCCGAAGATGCCCATGAATGCCGCGGCGGCCAGCGTAAGCGTCAGCCATGTCAGCGCCAGGCGACTCTTCTTGCGAAGCACGTTGGTGACGGCTTGCTTGGTGTTCGTTGGCAAGGGCACGGCTCTCATCGCCCGAGACCAGCGACTCTTGCCGTAGTCGGCCGAGATCCCCACGTCGGTCATCGCTTGCAGGATGGTGACGCGGGTGCCGAGGAGTACGGGGACGATCGCTGCCAGGAAGGGGATGGCCAGCCCCATCACGAGTCCGACCAGGATGGCACTGCCAGACAGGGCGAACCCATCGATGAAGGTCAGTAGAGGCTCATCGATGGCCTGGGCCATCAGGACCCCGAGATAGGATCCAAGGAGAACGCCCGGAACTGCGCCGATCACACCGAATGTGACAGCGATGCCGGCGTAGATGACGAAGTTGTCCCAGCGCGTGGCGCCCAGCGACTTCATCACCCCGATCTGCCGCTTGTCCTCGCCCACGATGCTGTTGATGACATTCACCACCAGCAGACCGGCAACGATCATGGCGATGATCCCGAGCATGCTGAGCATGCTGGTCATCTGCTCGGTCTGGGTGATGTAGAAGCTCTCAGCGGGATCGTCGGTGTAGCCGAACACCGCGATGTACGGGGTCTCCTCGGCGATGGCCGCGTACAAGCTGTCTGCTTCTGCCTGCGCGGTGGGGTAGTCGGTATAGCGGGCGTACAGCGTGCTGAAGCCCGCGAACCCGCCCAGCATCTGCGCATCGTCGAACGTGGCGAACATGCTGGCGTCGCTGGGGACCGGCATGCCCATGCCGCCGATCGACGCATAGGGCATGAACACCAGGCCGGTGATGGACCACGGCTCTCCAGCAGGATCGCCACCGGCGGCGCGCAGCAGGATCTCGTCGCCGACACTCAGCCCGTGCCTGTCCGCCATGCGTTTCTCGACGGCGATCTCATGCTGGCCCGCGAGTGGGTATCGGCCATCGCCCACGACGCGCATGGGCTGGATCGCGATCTCCTCGAACGGCTCCCAGGCCGCAAGGATGAAGCCATCGCCGAACTCCGCTTCCCCGGGCAGCTTCCACGACAACGGCTGCACGGCGCGCCCCTCGACTCGGGTGACACCGGGAACCTCCTCGAGCGAGCGCAGGTATGCCTCGTTGTCCAGCTCGGCCCCACTTGGCGCCGAGACGAAGACTGCCTGCATCGCCAGGTCCTCTTCGCTGAGGTCTCGCTTCAGCTGGCTTGTGAGCAGGTCGCCCGCCGCCAAGAGGGTCACCACACCCAGGACTCCGACGAAGATGGCCGCGGAGGCCATGGCCGCGCGACTCTTCCTCGCCCATACATCCCGGAAGATCTTGCGCAGTCGAGCCCCGATCATGCCTCTGGCCCCCGCCTACAGACTCGCCAGTCGGGCGGCTTGCCGCTCTCGCGCCCGACGCCTGGCGGCCGCCTCGAGCGGCGTGGACTCGATGAGTCCATCACTGATCTTCAGCACGGTGGGCACGTCCTGCACGACCTCTCGGTCGTGGGTCACGATGACCACCGTCTGACCTTGGTCCATCAGCTCGTAGAAGGTCTCGAAGACGACGGCGGCACTCATGTGGTCCAGGTTGCCGGTCGGCTCGTCGCCGACCAGCAGCACGGGGTCGTTCGCCAGGGCACGGGCGATGGCGACACGCTGCTGCTGCCCACCCGAAAGCAGGTCCGGCGTCTTGTGCGCCTGGCTCGCGACATCGAACCTCTCCAGCAGCATCATGGCCTTGTCGGCTCGATCCCGCGGCTCGTGGACGCGGGCGAAGTCCATGGGCATCATGACGTTCTCTAGGACGGTCAGCGTCGGCAGCAGCTGGAAGAACTGGAAGACGATGCCGATGTTGCGTGCGCGCCAGCGTGTGAGCTTGCGCTCGCTCGTGGTCGAGACATCCACGCCGTCGACGACGACCATGCCCGAGGTCGGCCTGTCGATGCCGGTGAGCATGTTCAGGAACGTCGACTTGCCACCGCCCGAGGGGCCGACCAAAGCGATGAAGTCCCCTCTCGCGATCTCCATGTCGATGCCCTGCAGCACGCCGAGGGGTCCGGCCGGTGTCTGATAGGTCTTGACGAGGTCGATGATTCGGACGAGCGGCTCAGGCACCAGACTTCTCCGATCGGGAGTCGCTCGAGGAGGCCGAGAGGAGGTTCAAGTCAGCTAGGCCTGAAGACACCGGGCGGGGACACCGAGGCCACGCACAGTCATCACGACCGCGTGGGGTACAGCGCGATCGACATGTGGCTCGGCGATCCGGCCCTCCCAAGCCCTCGAACCCGTCGTACGTGAGGATGTCTCCCACGCAACCCCTGCCCCCCGACGGTCGACCGATGCATCGGCGCCTCCCCATGGTCGTGGATACCATCCCGCCCGCCAGCGGGTCAAGTGCCGTTCCGCATCGCGGCTGGCCTCGACAAGGTCGAGCGAGCACGGATGCGCTCCTCCCCAACCAGAGGTATCGACCGGCTGGGCAGGAGCGGGACTCGCCGCGCGACCTCTCGACCCGATCTTGGACCGCGCTCTCGCGCGGGTCACGACGCTTGAGATAGTGAGGCGTGGCGTCGTCTATGCTGACCCCGGTCTCGCTCAATGAGCCCGAGCGGTGAGAATCCTGGTTGCACAGCGACCCCGACTCGCTGACACATGACGAACGATCTTCGACATCTGGAAGAGGCCAGGCGGACGGCGGAGCGAGAGGTGCCCGTCGTCACCTTCACGCTGCAGCGGCCCGAGGCTGAGCTGGCGGTGGTTGGCGAAGCCAACTTCCAGGCAGTCCTTGAGCGGTTCAGCGGTGGTCGCGACGAGGACGGGGCGATCTTCCGACACCACGCGGCGGTGCTGATATCCGAGCCCTACAACCGCTACGACCACGAGGCCATCAGCGTCCGCATCTGCGACGAGCTGGGTGAGACCGACCAGATCGGCTACCTATCGCACGACGACGCCGTCGCGTACGCGCCTATCCTGGACCTCGTGAGTCCCGCGATCCCGATGTCGCTGGTCACGCTCGAGGGTGGGTGGGATCGGGGGCCCACCGAGCGCTCGAACTTCGGTGCGGTACTCAACCTTGGCTCTCCCGCCGAGATGGCCGCCGAGTGGTACTACCACCGACGGCCGCTGTCTACCGATCACAAGTGGTCGGGCATGACCGTCGTGTTCGTGGGAAGCAGCCTGCACTCCATCGGAGATATCCGACTGGACCGACAGTCCCAGGCATTCCTTGCGGCTCGTGCTGGATGTAGCGTCGAACCGTACGTGGGGCCGACGGTCCAGGTCTGTGTCACCGGGCACATCACGGGCGTCTCGACCGAGCTCCGGTCTGCCCGGCGCAACCATATCCAGATCGTCCCCGAGGAGCGATTCTGGCAAGACGTGGACTGCTACGTCCGTGGAATCCGAGCGCATCGACGCCTGGCCGCTCGGCGCTAGTCGAGCATGAGCGTGGCGGCGGCGCCGGACGTGCTGACCGTATTGCCGTCTTGCCAACGGGGCACCCACGATCTGGCCGTCGAGCGCGGCGACGATGAACTCGTGAGTCTGCTGCAGGGCCACGGAGTCGGTTAGGCGCGATGGCGAGATGGTGTTCGCTGGCGCTGGTCATATCGAGAGGTGCCCATACTGGCTCCGCAGCCCACGTCACCACGGAGAGTGCGAGATGTCGACCGAGCAGAACAAAGCCGTCGTCCGTCGGTTCATCACGGAGGTGCTGGTCGGTGGCGATGTCGACCTGGTCGACGACCTGCTGGCCGCCGACTACGTGAACCGCGGGATGGGGGACATGGACCGCGCCGCCTTCAAGGCGTGGCTGTCCGTCGCCTCGGCTGGCCCCGGGGGCCGGATGGAGATCGAGGACCTCGTCGCCGAGGGAGATGCGGTGGTCGCTCGCTTCAGCTATGCGATCACCCTCCCGAGCGGGGAGGAGATCGCGGCCCGGGGCCTCACCTTCTACCGTCTCGCCGATGGCAGGATCGTCGAGGACGACCCCATCACCTCTCCGGACCTGACGCAGGTGTTCGCCGCTCAGATGCCGCCGCCCGCCTCCTGACAGGGGGATCCGACCAAGCGCTCTTACCGGGACGGTCGCCCGAGTCGGCCCGACGACCCGTACAGGTCGAGATCCCCTTTCGACGGCACTCCGAGTCCGGCCAGCACCGTTCGGCCCTTGACACGGTCGAGGCAGGGCGGACGCTAGCGTCCTGGACGAGACCGAGTCGCAGCCACGGGACCCTGGCACCCAGCGTGCGCCTTTCGCGCGGGCTGCGGTCCTGGCTTGGCTGCTCGTCGTCGGGATCGACTTCTTCATCAACGCCGGATTGCTGACGAGGGTGTGGGAAGGTCCCTCGTCCTTCCTCCTGTCCACCGCTGACCTGTTCCTGCGTATCCCGATGGGCTACCTGGCGCTCCTGCTGTGGTCCGTGCTCGTCGTGTGGCTCGTGACCCGGCTCCACATCGAGCGGCCTCGCAGCGGGGCGGTGTTCGGCGCCGAGCTGGGCATCCTCGTGAGTGTCGCGGGCATGCTCGGGCTGGCCTCGATCTCCACCATCAGCGCGACGATCGCGCTTGCCTGGGCGAGCACGCAGGTCGTCGAATTCGTGGTCGTCGGCTACGTCGGTACGCTCGTCCTGCGCGCGGGCGACACGAGGCGAATGACCCTCGCCATCATCGGGCTGACCCTTCTGCTCGTCGCCGGCGGACTGATCGCCCAGAACCTCCTCTAGCGCGGCGGTCCGGGCTCACACCATCCCATCATCGTCGCCGGTCACCCAAGCCTCGGCCACGACATCCGACGGCCACCATGCGCAGCAGGTCCTCGCACTCATCGTTGCGGGTCCGGTGCGCCGCGGGTGCGACCTCGCCGTCGCCAGGAACACGCGTGTGACTCCTGAGTAGTGCGCTGCCTTTCGCGTCGGTCGCTGACCCGGCCGGCCAGCTCCACGTCGCCGCTGTCGAGGTCGAAGGCACGTGCCCGCGGTGAGCGTCTGGCAGGGATACCTGCCGCTACCGCAGTCGTCCCTGCTGGGCGATGCTAGTCGAGGTAGTCCTTGAGCTTGCGGCTGCGCGAGGGGTGGCGCAGCTTGCGCAGCGCCTTGGCCTCGATCTGGCGGATGCGCTCGCGGGTGACGTTGAACTCCTTGCCGACCTCTTCGAGGGTGCGGGAGCGACCGTCCTCCAGCCCGAAGCGCAGCTGGAGCACGCGACGCTCGCGACCCGACAGCGAGTCGAGCACGGCCTCCACCTGCTCCTTGAGGAGCTGGTGCGAGGCGGCATCGGCCGGGGCCAGCGCGGCGCGGTCCTCGATGAAGTCGCCGAGGTGGGAGTCCTCCTCCTCGCCGATGGGCGTCTCGAGCGAGATCGGCTGCTGGCTCACCTTGATGATCTCGCGCACCTTGTCCGGCGTGATGAGGATGACGTCATCGATCTCCTTGTCCTTCTTCTTGGGCAGCCGCACGTCGTAGCTCGGACCGGAGCCGGTGATGGCGTAGTCGCCATCGGCCTTCGTCTTGACCTTGGAGGGATCGACCACCCACACCGTGATCGTGGCCGTGGCTTCACGCCCGACCTCGATGTCAGGGTTGCCGTCCCCGCCCTGGGCGAGGTTGTCGGCGCCGCCGAGCCGCTTGAGGATCTCGGTGGCGAACTCCGGCCCCACCGTCATGGCGAAGGCGATCTCCTCGACGGTGGGCTCGCGCCCGAGCTCCTGGAGCAGGCCCCGCGAGACGCGGGTGAGGCGGTTGATGGTCTCGATCATGTGGACCGGGACGCGGATGGTGCGGGCCTGGTCGGCGATGGCGCGGGTGATGGCCTGCCGGATCCACCACGTGGCGTAGGTCGAGAACTTGAAGCCCCTCTCGTAGTCGAACTTCTCGACGGCGCGGATGAGCCCGATGTTGCCCTCCTGGATGAGGTCGAGGAAGGGCATGCCGCGGCCGATGTACTTCTTGGCGATCGAGACGACGAGGCGCAGGTTGGCCGACGTCAGCGACTCACGGCCCTCGCGACCGTAGCGCACGATCGTGCCGCGCCGGTTGCGCGGCTTGAGGTGCTCCTGGGTCATCTCGGGATCCCAGCCCCACTCGCGCATGACCTCGGCTTCCCTGCCGGCCAGGATGAACCGCTTCAGTGACTCGTGTGCCAGCTCCTGCGACCAGTCATACAGGGCGCGCAGGCCCTTGTCGTCACGGCAGTCCTGGTCACCGTTGTGCACCGAGACCCAAGCGAGGTCCACCAGCTCGGCGAAGACCTCCGTCGTGGGTGCCGCGTCATAGGCAGCGACCTGCTGCTTGGCGGTCCTGAGCACGGCCTTGGTGTGCTGGCTCTCAGCGGATCGCTGGGCGCCAGTCAGATGGAGGTCCGCTTGCGCCTGGCGACAGCCACAACGTCAGGTGTCCGACCGCGGTGACCGGAACGATCCGGCGACCCTGAGGACGGCCGCAAGCGGACTCGGGTGCCACTCGAGCCGTCGGCTCGGCGTAGAGTCGGTCCATGGCCCCATCCGCTCGAGCGTTCGTGCTGCGACATACGCGTTTCCAGCACGTGCCTGGCCTCGACGGCATCCGCCTCCACCTGGCTGACGACGTGCTTTCCCTCTCGTATGCGACCCAGGAGGCGACCGGGAATCCTGACGCGCCGGTCCCGTACTGGGCGTTCGCATGGGGCGGCGGCCTCGCCATCGCCCGCTACCTGCGGGACCACCCGGAGGTCGTGGCCGGGCGGAGGGTACTGGACATCGCCTCCGGATCTGGCCTGTGCGCCATCGCGGCCATGCGCGGGGGTGCCGCTGCGACCACGGCCGTGGACATCGACCCGTTCGCGGCCGCGGCTATCCGCATCAACGCCCGCGCCAACGGGCACCGGCTCGATGTCGTCTGCGGCGACATCCTCGACGACGAGCCGCCCGATGTCGACCTCATCCTGGCGGGCGACTGCTGGTACGAGGCACTATTCGCGGCTCGCATCACTGCCTGGCTCCGGTGTGCCTCCGACCGCGGCATAAGCGTGCGCATCGGGGACCCAGACCGGCGCTATCTGCCGCGCGATGCGGTCCGTCGGATCGCTACCTACGAGGTACGCACGACGACCGATCTGGAGGATCTGGGGCGCACCCATGCCTCCGTACACGAGCTGCGCCGACCTGCCAGCTCGGTCGCCTGAGCTAATCCCCGCGGTCGGGCGGCATGGCGGCGCATCTCGTCGTGCGTGCCGCCGAGGCCATGGAGTTGCCCCGGTTTCGTGGACGGTGATGCGTCATCCGGCCGCGACGGCCGGAGCTGAACGATAGCGCTCCTCGAACTGCTCGGGACTGAGGTTGCCGAGGCTGCTGTGGCGGCGGATCCGGTTGTAGAAGACCTCGATGTACTCGAACACCGCGGCCCTCGCCTCGGCCGGGCTCGCCCAGTCGGAGCGGTCGATGAGCTCGGTCTCGAGGGTCGCGAAGAAGCTCTCGGCCATGGCGTTGTCGTAGCAGTCGCCGACCGAGCCCATCGACGCCGCGATCCCGGACTCGCGCAGGCGCCGGCCGAACGCGAGGCTGGTGTACTGGGACCCGTGGTCGGAGTGATGGATGAGGTCCGTGCCCGGTCGACGGCGGACGATCGCCGCGTCGAGCGCCGCGGTGACGAGCTCGGCGCGCATGTGGGTGGCCATCGACCAGCCGACGACCCGGCGGCTCCAGGCGTCGACGATCGAGGCGAGGTAGCAGGAGCCGCTCCGCGTCGGCAGCTCGGTGATGTCGGCGACCCAGAGCCGGTCGGGACCCGGCGCCGTGAAGTCGCGGTCGACGAGGTCCGGGAAGGGCGCCGCATCCTCGTCGCGGATCGTCGTGCGGACGAAGCGGCGGCGATGGACGCCCGCGAGATGGTCGGCGCGCATGAGCCGGGCGACCCGCTTGCGCGAGACGTGGATGCCCGGCCTCGGCGAGGTCGGCGTGGATGCGGGGCACGCCGTACGTCCCGCGGCTGCGGGCGTGGGAGCGCCGGATCTCCGCTGCCAGGGCGGCGTCGGAGACGGCGCGGGCGGAGGGACCGCGTGAGCGCCAGGCGTAGTAGCCGCTCGGGGAGACGCCGAGGGCCCGACAGAGGATGCGCACCGGGTACCTCGCCTTCTCCTGCTCGACGAAGCGGAACCGGGTCACCGGGTCCGCTCGGTCTCCTGAGCGAAGAAGGCGGCTGCTTTTCGGAGGATCTCGCGCTCGATCTCGAGGACCTTCACCCGCCGGCGGAGCTCGACGAGCTCGGCCCGCTCATCGGCCTCGAGCGGCGTCCCCGCCGGGCGCTCATGGGCCAGGGCGATCCAGCGGCGGAGACTCTCGTTCGAGATGCCCAGGTCCATCGCCACCTGGCGGATCGACTGGCCCGACGTCTCGGCGAGGCGCACGGCCTCGGCCCGGAACTCGGTGCTGTAGTGGGTGTGCTTCCTCCCCAACGTGGACTCCTTCCCGCGGACGCTGCCGCGATGGTAGGTGTCCACGAAAGCGGGGTAGGTCCAGCCTCGGGCGTGTCACCGGGCGTGTCACGGGTCCTGTAAACCACGACAAACCACGTCACTCCACGGGTCTCCATGGAGAGAATCCACGAAGGGAAGTGGCTCCGGCGGTAGGACTCGAACCTACGACCAAGCGGTTAACAGCCGCCCGCTCTACCACTGAGCTACGCCGGAACGGGACACGTCGCGCGCGAGGGATCCGCGACGCGTGGCGATGGGCGCCCGTTGGGCGCCGGCCGAAGGATAGCATCTCGCCCGCGCCGACCCGATAGCATCTCTCGAAGCAGCGTGAATCTGTCAGTGCCGACTGCAGAGTGAAACCGTCAGTCTCCCGAGATGGAGACGATCACGATGACGGTCGAGGAGCAGCGACGGGCCTGGATCCTGACGAGGGTGCTCGAAGGGGACCCTGACGATGGCGGAGGCGGCCGGGGAGCTGGGCCTCTCCGAGCGCCACCTCTGGCGCCTGCGCGCGACCTTCGAGCGGCGACGGCCCGGCCGGCCTGGTCCACGGCAACCGGGGCCGCTCATCACCTCGTCGCGTCGAGCCCGCGGCCCGGGCCCGCATCGTCGGGCTGCGGCGGACCCGCTACGGCGAGCTCAACGACAGCCACTTCACCGAGCTGCTCGCGGAGCGGGAGGGCATCGTCGTGAGCCGCGAGACGGTGCGGGCCATCCTGCGTGCCGAGGGCATCGCCAGCCCGCGCCGGCGCCGGCCGCCGAGGCACCGCAGCCGCCGGCCGCGGATGGTGGCCGAGGGCAGCTGCTCCAGCTCGACGGCAGCCCGCACGACTGGCTCGAGGACCGCGGCCCGTGGCTCAGCCTGCTGGGCGCCATCGACGACGCCACGGGCCGGGTGCCAGCCGCCGTCTTCCGGAGCAGGAGGATGCCGCGGGCTACCTCATGGTGCTCCGCGCCATCGTCACCACGAAGGGCCTCCCCGAGGCCATCTACCGCGACCGCCACGGCGCCTTCGAGCCGACCCGGGCGCCGCCGCGCCGAGGACGGAGCGCCCGACGAGGAGACGCTCAGCCAGGTGGGCCGGGCGCTCGTCGAGCTGGGCATCGGCTCGATCGCCGCCCGCTCACCCCAGGCGAAGGGTCGCATCGAGCGACTGTGGGGCACGTTCCAGGACCGGCTCGTGGCCGAGCTGCGCCTGGCGGGCATCGCCGACCTCGCTGGCGCGAACGCCTTCCTGCCCGCCTTCCTCGCCCGCTACAACGCGCGCTTCGCCGTCCCGGCCGCGGACCCGGTCCCCGCCTGGCGGCCCGTCCCGCCGGGGCTGCGCCTCGAGCGGGTCCTCGTCTTCAAGTACCTGCGCAAGGTCGCCAAGGACCACACCATCCGCCTCGACGGGCGGGTCCTCCAGCTGCCGCGCTGGGGCGCAGGTGCCGAGCTACGCCGGCAGGCGGGTCGAGGTCCACGTCCGGCTCGACGGCTCGATCGTCGCCTTCGACGGCGAGCACGAGCTGGCCGCCCTGCCGGCACCGGCGGAGCCCGTCCAGCTGCGCGCCCAGCACGTCCTGCGGGCGGCCCCGGTCTCGATCCCGCAGCCGCTACCATGCCCTGGATCCCGCCGGTCGATCACCCATGGAAGCGGATCACACCGGACCGCAGGCGCTATCAGCGACTGACGGAATCACTCGGCAGTTGACCTGACGGAATCACTCCGCTTCGACACCGACCCGATAGCATCGGCCTGCTCATGGACGATCCTGCCCTCCTCCTTGTGCTCGCCCTGGGCGGCTTCATCGGCGGCCTCGTGCTCTTCGCCCGCGGCCTCATCGCCTATCGGCGCGATCGGCTCATCTCGTCGGTGGCCACCTCCAGCCTCGACGCCATCGCTGCCGGCGAGGTCCGCGTCAGCGGCATCGTGGAAGCGCTCGACCAGACCCTCGTCTCCCCGTTGCAGTCGAGGCCCTGCGTCTGGTACCGCGCCAGGATCGAGACGACCGGCGACAACAGCCGCGTCCTGCTCGACGAGGAGCGAGCCGTGCACTTCCGGATCCGCGACGGCCAGGGCCAGCATCCGCGTCGTCCCTCGGTGGCGCCCGCTGGGAGATCGACGCCGCCTTCGACGAAGCCACGGGCATCACCGGTTCGCGAGCCTCCCGGTCTCGAGCGGCGGCCAGGAGCCGCCTTCGCGCCCGCAGTCGTCACGCTCGGCGCCGACGACCCGGCGCAGATGACCGAGGGCCAGCGTCAGGCTGCCATCGATGCCCTCCTGACGGTCAGCCACCGGCACGCCCGACCGAGCCGAGTCGGGCCCGGGGTCGGCAGCGGCCTCTTCGGCGCAGGCTCGGGGACCAGCGTCCGGCCGGCGATATCGCGAGGCGCGCCTGGAGCCCGGCCAGACCGTGACCGTCGTCGGCCAGGCCCTCCCCTGGGCCGACGTCGTGGCCAGCAGCTCGGAAGCGGTCTCTCGCACCAACGCCGTCGACCGCGACATCGCCCAGGACATCGCCGCCGCACGCGCCTCAGGCGTCCTCGCGGCGCAGCCCCGAGGAAGCCTGGGGCAACGCGGCCATCCCGGGCTTCGGCATCGGCCGTCCGACGCGAACCGCCCGGAGCTCGACCCGGACGCGCGAGCGCCACAGCTCGCCGAGCCTGCGGCCTACGAGGATGGCCATGGAGTCGCTACACGATCCCGGCCGACGCGCTCGTCCTGGCGACGGCTCCCGGGGGCAGCATGGCCGTCTACCTGGGCGAGCCGGCCGCCGCCACGCGCCAGCATGACCTCGCCTTCCTCCTCGGCATCGTGGGCGGGTCATGGCCGTCGTCAGCGCACTGGGCTGGGTGCCCTGCTGACCGGTAGCCTGTAGGCCATGGCCCTCGAGCTGGCGCTCGCTCGTGGCCGTCGTCCTCATCGTCGTGCTGGTCGCCTTCCTCGCCGTGGTCACCTACAACGACGTCGTCGGCGCTGCAGCGCCGCTGCGAGCGAGCCTGGGCCAACATCGACGTGGCCCTCAAGCAGCGCCACGACCAGCTGCCGGCGCTCGTCTCGGCCGTGCGGGGCGCCATGGCGCTTCGAGGAGCAGGTGCTCGACGAGGTCACCCGGGCCAGGGCGCGCTACGAACCCGAGGCGCCGGTCCACGATCAGGCCGTCGTCTCGGAGGCGACGACCGATGCGGTCCGATCGCTGTTCGCCGTCGTGGAGCGCTATCCCGAGCTCCGCTCGCACGAGAACGTCATGGCGCTGCAGGACGAGATCGAGCGCCTCGAGACGCTCATCGCGCGCCGCCGCGAGCTCTTCAACGAGCAGGTCTACCAGTACAACTCGACGATCGGGCAGGTCCCCGCGCGTGCTCCTGAGGCCGGTCTTCGGCTGGCAGACGGTCGATTCCTTCAGCGCCGACCCGGCCGAGCGCGAACTGCCGGCGACGACCGCCACGCTGGCTCGCTGAGGACGTCCGACAGCGACCGCATCGCGATGAGGTCGATCGACCCCAGCGGGCCGAGCGGGCACCAGCAGAACGACCGTGGCACCTGGCTGCGCCTGGAGGTTGAGCCACCAGCCCGGCCATGCGCAGCTCATGACGTCACCTCGATGACCTTGCGTCCCTGTGCGTGGCCGACGGCCTGCTCTCGGAAGGCTCGGGCGACCTCGTCCAGAGGGTAGCGTCGGTCGATCACCGGGCGGACATGCCCGGCCTCGATGAGCTCGCGCAGCGTGTCCAGATCGGCCTTCGACTCGCGCTGGGCGAGGACGGCGACGCGGCCGCGCGCCCAGAGGCTGGTCAGTGCGGCCCGGAGCATCGTGCTCATCCGGTGCGTCGATGCGACGTACACGCCCTGCGGCGTGAGCATGCGCCGGTTGGCCCCGAGACCGTGGTTGCCGGCCAGGTCGAAGATGAGGTCGTAGCGCGCGTCGCCCGCGGTGTAATCGACCTGCGAATAGTCGATCACAGAGTCAGCCCCGAGAGAGCGCACGAGCTCAGCGTTGCGTCCGCTGCACACCGCGGTTACGTCTGCGCCGAGCGCCTTGGCGACCTGGATGACCATGGTGCCGACGGCACCGGAGGCCCCGTTGACGAGGACGCGGTGCCCCGGCCGGATGCGTCCGGTATCGCGCAGCCCCTGGAGCGCCGTGACGCCCGCGATGGGCACCGCGGCCGCCTCTTCGAAGGTGAGCGTGGCGGGCTTTCTGGCGAGCAGCCGCTCCGGTGCCACGACGTACTCGGCATGGGCGCCGTTGTCGACCTCCCCGTAGACCTCGTCCCCGGGCTGCACCTCGCTGACCTCCGACCCGATCGCCTCGACGACCCCCGCCACCTCACGTCCCAGGACCCGGCTTCGCGGACGGAGCAGGCCCCAGGCCGCCCGCAGCATTCGCGGCCGACCAGTGAGCATGAGCCAGTCACCGATGCTCACCGACGATGCCCGCACGCGCACGAGAACCTCGCCTGGCCCTGGTTCGGGCCTCGCCAGCGTGCGCAGCTCGAGCACCTCGGGTGGGCCGTAGCGGTCGCGGGTCATGGCTCTCATCGTCGGGGTCCCTTCCATCTTGCGCTTCCTTTGGCTCCTGCTACACTGTAAGCATACGCCGTAAGTCGGACGATAGACGTACACCGTAAGTCTTGTCAAGCCCGGGGGTCACGATGAGGACGAGCCCACCGCAACGGAGCCCGCTGACGCGTGATGTGGTGCTTCGGGCCGCCGTGGCCATCGCCGACGAGGGCGGCATCGAGTCACTGAGCATGCGCCGGCTGGGCACGGCACTCGGCGTCGAGGCCATGTCGCTCTACAACCACGTGGCCGGCAAGGAGGACATCCTCGACGGGATCATGGAGCTTGTGGTCGAGGAGTTCGACCTTCCGGCCGATGGGCCCGACTGGAAGTCGGCCCTCCGCGGGAGCGCGCTCTCGGAGCACGGCGTGCTGCTGCGTCACCGCTGGGCCCCGAGCCTCATCATCTCGAGGCCGACCAGCGCCGGACCTGCGCGCTGGCGACATTCGGATGCGGTCGTGCGAACGATGCGTCGCGCCGGGTTCTCGACCGAGCTCACGCACCACGCCTTCCACGTCCTCGACTGCTACACCGTGGGCTTCACCGTGCAGGAGGTGAACACACCGAACGCGCGCGACCAGTGGCCGACGCTCGCCGCCGCGTTCCTGCGCGACTTCCCCAGCGCGGAGTATCCCCACTTCGCCGAGCACGTCACGTACCACGTGGAGTCGGGCGTCTACGACGAGGGCGACTTCGAGTTCGGGCTCGACCTCATCCTCGACGGCGTCGAGCGCATCCAGGCTGCGCAGTCGGCTCGGGCGTCAACCTGACCGAGTCCACGGCCGCGCGAGCGCTCGTTGATGGGGAAGGCGAGCGACTGTGGCGCTTCTGGTGCCAGCACTGCGATATCGTGGTCGGGCATGGCACTCGGGTTCGGTCTCCTCAGCGCACAGCTTCGTCCGGGCGAGACCGACTGGACCCGCGCCTATGACGAGACGGTCGGGCTGGCGGTGGAGGCCGAGCGGCTCGGCTTCTCGTCGGTCTGGACGACCGAGCACCACTTCATCGATGACGGCTACATGCCCTCGCTGCTCGTGGTCAGCGCGGCGATCGCGCAGGCCACGTCGCGGATCGGTATCGGCACCGGGGTCGTCCTCGCGCCGCTGCATCATCCGCTGCGCCTCGCGGAGGATGCCGCGACCGTCCAGCTGCTGAGCCACGGCCGCCTGATCCTCGGGCTGGGGCTCGGCTGGTCCGAAGTCGAGTTCGCGGGGCTGGGCGCCGACGCCCGCCGCCGCGGGGCGGCCATGGAGGAGATCCTCCGCATCCTGCCCGCAGGCCTGGAGCGGTCAGCCGTTCTCGCACCAGGGTGCGGTCTACGACCTGCCGACGATCGGCGTGCGGCCGACGCCGTCGACACCCATCCCGGTGCTCATCGGCGGCGGCGCCGAGCTCGCCATCCGGCGCGCGGCACGACTCGCCGACGGGCTCTTCTCGAACGTCCCAGTGGCCAAGCTGGTCGAGCAGGTGGGCTGGGTGCTCGACGAATGCGAGCGCATCGGCCGTGACCCCTCGACCTTTCGGTTCGTGCATTACTCCGTGCTGCTGCCGGGTCCCTCGCCCGAGGAGGCGCTGGCCCGCTACCGCGACGCGCTCTGGGCCATGCAGTGGAAGTACTCGGACATGGAAGCCTCCGCCAGTCGGCCGCTCCCGCCTCGCACCCCTCCCCCGTTCGATCGCCCGGACGACGTGCTCACGCGGGGCCGGGCGACCTATGCCGGACCGCCCGAGGCGCTCGTCGAGGCGCTGCTCGAGATCCGTCGCCAGGCCGGCGTGCCGCTCGAGCTCGTCGCGCGCAGCCACCTCCCGCTCCTCGAGCTCGAGGAGCAGCTCGACCTCATGTCGCAGCTCGCCGAGGGCGTGGCGCCCCACGTCTGAGCGTCGCGAGGCGCCCCCACGTTCGCATGCTGTCGGCCCTGTATGTAGAAGCGGTTACGGCTCAGCGGGGCGCGTCATCCTTTCGCAGGTAGCGAGCTTGGATGACCTCGGTGGTCGGCAACCAGTCGCTGCCACCCATGAGCCTCTTGTACTCATGCAGCCCCTGGCTGAGCCCCACGAAGGCGATGATGTCGCGGCTCATGAACTGCTCGTCGCCGTCATACCTGATGACCATCTCGTCCTCCCAGCGGGGGTGCCCAGCGTGGGGTGGGGTCACCTGCGCCCGAATCACGGCACCGTCGGCCTCGACCTCTCGCAGCCGGGCCTCGTAGAAGACCAGCGCACCTTCGTAGCTCTCGCTCTCGGTCGTAGAGGTCGTCGTAAGGGATGACCTGCGCCTCTCGGACCAGCTCCTGGAACGGCAGAGCCCTGAGTCGCTGCATCTCGGGGTCAGCGGCAGCGCCCGAGACCATGAACCACACGAAGACGACGAGACACAACGACCCCAAGCGCGGTCACCGCTCGCAACGTCCGAGCCCGCGCGGTGAGACCGCTGCCGCCCTCTTCCTCCCCGACCTTCACATGTCCCATCGGTATCAGCTCGCTACCGTGCCAGCGTGCGCTCGATGCGTCGATCGGGGACGACCCAGAGCAGGGCCACTACCGTGTACAGGGCGAATGCGATCAAGGTGCGATGAAGGCGACCGGGATCCCGACGATGTAGAAGAGCGGCGAGATCCTGCCCTTCGTCGCCGAGCCGATCGCCTCCGCCAGCCGGGACTGCGCCGGCTGGATCCGCAGCAGCGTCCGCACGAGCACCCAATAGGTGAGGGCGGCTGCCAGCAGGATGACCCCGTAGACGGCCAGCGGGAGGCTGGCGAAGCCCGTCTCGCCCATCCACGCCGTCCCGAACGGGAAGAGCGACAGGCTGAAGAGCAGGCCCAGGTTCGCCCAGAGCACGCGGCCATCGATGACTTGCACCACCTGGAAGAGATGGTGATGGTTGTTCCAGTAGATGCCCACGTACAGGAAGCTCAGCACGTACGCCAGGAAAGTCGGCCAGAGCTCGAAGAGGGCCTCGAGCGTCGGCTCGTGGGGAGGCAGGAGTTCCAAGACCATGATGGTCATGACGATGGCGATGACGGCGTCGCTGAACGCCTCGAGTCGGCCCTTGCTCATCACTTCCTTCGTGCCGCAGCTGGGACCGTAGGACACGGATAACGGATACGGGCTGAGGGTAACGTCAAGCGGCGAGGATCATGCGGCGGGTCCCCGCCAGTGACTCACGCAGGCTTTCAGGAGCAGATCGCCCGCAGAGGACCCCTGATATCCTCCCCCGATCGCGCCGGGTCGCGAGACTCGCACCACGTTCCGGGGCTGAGGCGAGGAGGGAGGACGCGCCACGACCAAGCAGGCGCTTCGCTTCTACGCTGTATCCGCCCTGATCTCCGCGACGGCGCTGCTGGCGCTCCTCTGGGTGTGGGTCAGTGTCCTGGACGCCCCACCGCAATCGGCGGCGGGTGACGTGCTGCTGGTCAGCCCCGCGGACATCGAACGATACGAAGCGGCTTCCGCCGGCCCGGGCACCAGCACCGATGCCGCTCCCGCGTTCATCCCCACCGGGATCTTCGTGGAAGCCGTCAGGTTCGACGGGCCCTACACGGTGGTCGCGTCCGGGTTCGTGTGGCAGCGTTATGCGGACGGGCTACCCGACGACCTCGACGCGGGGGTCGTCATGCCGCAGGCGGAATCAGCTTCGTACCAGGAGATCTATCGCACCCACCAGGATGGCGAGACCGTCATCGGCTGGTCATTCTCGGTGACACTCCGCCAACAGTTCGACTACTCGGACTATCCCTTCGATCGCCAGCAGATCTGGTTCGAGCTGTGGCATGTCGAGTTCGCGCGTGACGTCTACCTCACGCTCGACTCTGCATCCTATTCGTCGCTGGTTCCCACGACCCGACCTGGTCTCGATGATGACCTGGTGCTCGAGGGCTGGGACATCCAGGGCAGCTACTTCGCCTATCGGACCGCGCGCTACAACGCATCGTTCGGGATCCAGGGTTATGTCGGTGAGGAGCCCCAGACCGAACTGCGATATGCCATCGAGCTCGAGCGGTCACTCTGGGACGCGGTCCCCGGCAACATCCTGCCGCCGGTCATCATCCTCATCGAGCTGTTCCTGCTGGTGGCTGTGCTCGGCAAGGACCGCGAGCGACTCGAAGACTTCGGTGTCCGCCCAGGGGCCGTGCTCTTCACGTGCACCGCGCTCTTCCTGAGCGTCCTGGTCATCCACAATGACCTGCGCAACCGGCTCGAGGCGTCCAGCATCGTCTACTCCGAGGCCATCTACCTGCTCCTGTACGTCGTGATCCTCGGGGTAGCGGCGAATTCGGTCCTGCTCGTCGCCAAGCCTGACCTGACACTCTTCCGCAAGCACGAGAACCTTTGGGCGATCGTCGCGTTCTGGCCCGTGATCCTCATCGCGCTCCTGGGCATCTCGGTCCTGGCCCTCGCCTGACCGACTCTTCGGTATCGCCCGAATGTCGCCTGACCGCGGTCGCAGCCATCCGACAATTGCGGTCACCACGATCGCAGGTGCCCACCGTGAGCGGGAGGCCTACTCCAGGTAGTCCTTGAGCTTGCGGCTGCGGGACGGGTGGCGCAGCTTGCGCAGCGCCTTGGCCTCGATCTGGCGGATGCGCTCGCGGGTGACGTTGAACTCCTTGCCCACCTCCTCGAGGGTGCGGGAGCGACCGTCCTCCAGGCCGAAGCGCAGCTGGAGCACGCGCCGCTCGCGGCCCGGAGAGCGAGTCGAGCACGGCCTCCACCTGCTCCTTGAGGAGCTGGTGCGAGGCGGCATCGGCCGGCGCCAGCGCGGCGCGGTCCTCGATGAAGTCGCCCAGGTGGGAGTCCTCCTCCTCGCCGATGGGCGTCTCGAGCGAGACCGGCTCCTGGCTGACCTTGATGATCTCGCGCACCTTGTCGGGCGTGATGAGGACGACGCTGTCGATCTCCTTGTCCTTCTTCTTGGGCAGCCGCACGTCGTAGACGTGCGCCGAGCCCGATGATGGCGTAGTCCTCGCTCTCCTTGGTCTTGACGACCTTGTCGTCGAGGACGCGCACGGTGATGGTGGCCTGCTTGCTGGTGTTGACCTCGATGTTGGCGAAGTTGTTGGCGCCGCCGAGCCGCTTGAGGATCTCGGTGGCGAACTCCGGCCCCACGGTCATGGCGAAGGCGATCTCCTCCACGGTCGGCTCGCGGCCGAGCTCCTGGAGCAGGCCGCGCGAGACGCGGATGAGCCGGTTGATGGTCTCGACCATGTGGACGGGGATGCGGATGGTGCGCGCCTGGTCCGCGATGGCCCGGGTGATGGCCTGCCGGATCCACCACGTGGCGTAGGTCGAGAACTTGAAGCCCTTCTCGTAGTCGAACTTCTCGACCGCCCGGATGAGCCCGATGTTGCCCTCCTGGATGAGGTCGAGGAAGGACATGCCGCGGCCGATGTACTTCTTGGCGATCGAGACGACGAGGCGCAGGTTGGCCGAGGTCAGCGACTCGCGACCCTCGCGGCCGTAGCGCACGATCGTGCCGCGCCGGTTGCGCGGCTTGAGGTGCTCCTGGGTCATCTCGGGGTCCCAGCCCCACTCGTCCATGACCTCGGCTTCCCTGCCGGCCAGGATGAAGCGGCGGAGCGCCTCGAGGGCGATGCCCTGGCTCCAGTCGAAGAGGGCGCGCAGGCCCTTGTTGTCGCGGCACTCCTCGTCGCCGTTGTGGACCGACATGTAGGAGAAGTCGACGAGCTCCGCGAACGTCGCCGGCGTCCGGCGCCTCCTCGTAGGCGGCCAGGTGGCGCTTGGCCTCCTTGAGCAGCGCCTTGGCGTGCTCGCCGGCGGCCGCTGCGCTGGGCGCCCGGTGAGGTGGAGGTCGGGCGCGGCGACGAGCAGGCCGTCCTTCTCGGCGGCACCGAAGGCGCCCAGGACGATGCGCTCGGCGTCCGCGGCGTAGTGGTCGAGCCGGTGCTCGGGACGCTTCAGGCGGCTCGCCCGCTCGGTCGTCGTTCTGCGTCCACTCCCAGAGCGAGAGGACGGCCCGCCAGGGCTCCTCGACGATCTGCTCGCCGAGCTCGATGGCCTTGGCGAAGACGACCTCCTCCTCGGCGTTGAGGAGCGGGACCTTGCCGATCTCCTTGAGGTACATGCGGACCGGGTCGTCGATGCCGACCATGTCCTGGGCCATGGCATCGAGCTCGGCCTGCGTCGAGGGCTTGTCCTCCTCGTCCTCCTCGAGCTTGGCCGGCGGCTCCTGCCAGGGCTGCTTCTGGCTCTCCTCGACGGTGACCTGCGACGCCGAGCTCGGCGGCGGCGTCGAAGCTGCGTGCTGCCCAGCTCGTCCTCGTGCTCGGGCTGGACGACGTCCCCGTCGATGTCGCGCTTGCCGCGCTCGAGGACGGAGGCCACGAGCAGCTTGTCGGTGGCGTCAGTCGCCATGTGCTACCTCCACTTCTCTGGTTCGTCGGCTTGGCGTGGATGCGTCGTCGTGCCAGCAGCGAGCGTGTCGGCCACGGCCCGGTCCAGCTCCAGTCGCCGGCGCTGCAGCTCGAGGACCTCGCGCTGGAGGCCGCTGCAGCTCGCCCTCGTCGTGGGCCGCCTCGGCCTCCGCGAGGCCCGCCCGCGTGAACTCGATGCGCTCGGACAGGCGCGCCCGCTCGAGGGTCAGCAGGCTCTGGTCGATGGCCTGCTGCGTCTCGGCCATCGCTGGCGGGCAGCGGGTCCGTGCGCGCCAGGAGCGTCCGCGCGACCGTGGCCAGGGTCGGCTCGAGGCCGGCCACGAAGGCGGCGCGGTCGAAGGGTCGCGCTGGTCGGACCCGGCCTGCCAGCGACGGCCTCGCCATGGCCCGCCAGAGCTCACGGGCCGGCGTGGTCACGAAGGGGTCCTCGGCCAAGCGGGCGGTCGGTGGCCAGTCGCAGGTGGCCGTCGGGGTAGGTGCAGCGAGCAGGCGCAGCAGCGTCGCCTCGGCCGGCTCGAGGGCGCGCTCGACGGCGCGCGGGTCGAGGGCGTCCGGCTGGGCCAGGACGGCCTCGAGGTTGATGCGGCTGCCCGCGTGGCCGCCGTCGCGCGCACCCCCGGCGCGGGCCGCGCTCTCGGGACGGCGCAGGGCCTCGAGCAGCGTGCGCTCCTCGACGCCCGAGCGGCGCGCCAGCAGCTGCACGTAGCCGTCGCGGCGGACGGGGTCCGCGATGGTGCGCAGCGTGGGCAGCACGGCAGCCACGAGCCGCTCGCGGCCGGGGACGGTGCGCTGGTCGTAGCGGGTCGCGGCGCGGTCGATGAGGAACTCCATGATGGGCTGCGGGTGCTCGGTGGCCGCGCGCCAGGCGTCCGGGCTCGTCGCGGATGACCTCGTCGGGGTCCTTGCCGTCGGGCAGGCGCACGACGTCCACGTCGGTGAGCCGGCCGCGGTAGGGCGAGCGCTCGATCTCGCCCACGAGCGCCGTCAGCTCGGTGGCCCCGAACGTGGCCGCGCTCTGGCCGGCGGCGTCGACGTCGTAGGCCAGCGCGATGCGCGGCGCGTAGCGGGTCAGCAGCTCGACCTGGCCGGCCGTGAGCGCCGTGCCCATGCTGCAGACGACGTTGTCGAAGCCGGCCTGGTGGGCCATCAGGGCGTCCGTGTTGCCCTCCACGAGCACGGCCCGGCCGGTCCTGCGGATGGCGGCCTTGGCACGGTCGATGAGGTAGAGCGTGCGGCCCTTGTCGAAGAGCATCGTCTGCGGGCGAGTTGAGGTACTTGGGCCCGCTCTCCGCTCGTCTGCGGCCCGAGGATGCGGCCGGCCAGGCCGGTGGCGCCGCCGGAGGCGTCGCGGATGGGGAAGATGACCCGGCCGCGGAAGCGGTCGTAGACGCCCGCGCCTCGGCGCCGGCGGCTGACCAGGCCGGCCGCCTCCAGGTCCGCCTCGCGCGATGTCGCGCCGGCGCGTCAGCGCCGTGCGTCAGGGCGTCCCAGGCGTCCGGCGCCCAGCCCAGCTGGTAGGTGCTGATGGTCTCGTCGGTGAAGCCGCGGCCGTGCAGGTAGTCGCGCGCCGCCGCGCCGGCGGCATGGCTCGTGAGGACCTGGTGGTAGAAGGAGATGGCGGCCTCGAGCGCGTCGCGGAGGCGCTTGCGCTGGGCGTCCTCGCGGCTCGTCCGCTCCGACATCTCGACGCCGGCCCGGCCGGCCAGCGAGCGCAGCGCCGTCGGGAAGTCGACGCCGTCGCGCTCCATGACGAAGCTGAAGATGTCCCCACCCCGGCCGCAGCCGAAGCACTTCCAGGTCTCGCGCGCCGGGCGTCACGGTGAACGATGGGCGTCTTCTCCCCGTGGAACGGGCAGAGGCCCTTGAAGGTGGTGCCGGCCTTCTTGAGCTGGACGGTCTCGCCGATGAGGTCGACGATGTCCAGCTTCTCCTTGATGGTGGCTGCGACGCCGACTGACAAGCCCTGGATGCGCCCCTTCCTGCGACGCGTGCCCGCCCTGCGCCGCTGACGACAGGGACGGCATCGCGCCTGCCGTCCATCGTGGTGGGGTGGGTCGCCGGTCACTGCGCCCGGCGCGAGACACGCGTGGCCTTGTCAAGTCTTGACAAGGCTCCTGACGCGTAGTCTAGCCTCTTGACAAGCTCTTGACAAGGGCCAAGACCCTCGTGGGCTACGCGCTGAGCGCCTCGGCCACGCGAGTCGAGATCAGGCGGATGAAGGACAGGTACGAGCCATCCTCGGGCAGCTGCTCGGTGGGCAGCTCGACGATGACGGCGCCCGTCTCGGTCGGCCACCGCCGCGGCCACGGAGGCAGGAGTGCCGACCTCGGTGAAGATGGCGGGGACACCCAAGTCGCGGATCGTCTCGACGAGCTGGGCGAGCTCGCCTGCCGAGACCTCCCCCTGCGACGAGAAGCCCGGCACGACCGCACCGACGAGCTCGAAGCCATAGCGGTCGGCGAAGTAGCCCAGCGACTCGTGCCCGGTGACGAGTCGTCGTCGCTCAGGGGGCACGACCGACAGGACCGTGCGAGCCTCGGCGTCGAGCTGCTCGAGCGTGCTGACGAGCGCATCGCCGCGTTCATCCACGCTCACGCCGGCCTCCTCGAGGACCGGCACGAGCGCGATGGCGACGTCGCGCATGGCCAGCGGGTCGAGCCAGAAGTGGGGGTCGCCCCCGGTGTGCGCGTGGTCCTCGTCGCTCGCTTCGTGGTCGACGTGGCTCCTCGATCCCCGACCCCGGCCTCACGGACCGTGATGTGGTCGGTGGCCGCGAAGAGCGGGACACCCGAGGCCTCGACCTGCTCGAGGATGTCATGGAGGCCCTCCTCGAGGTCGAGTCCGTTGGCCACGACGAGGTCGGCCCCCAGGATCGTCTCGACGTCGCGCGCCGAGGGCTCCCAGCCATGTGGATCGACACCATGCATGAGCACGATGACGTCGGCCCCGTCGCCCGCCAGCTCGTCGACGAGCCAGCCGAGCATCTCCGTCGTGACGACGACCGTGGGATGTCCGTCGCCAGCTGTGTCCTCGGCGGCTGCACCGGGCAGCGCCATCGCCGTCACGAGCCAGAGTGCCAGGCCGATCGCCAGGCCGAGGCGCGGCGGTCGAGTCCGAGGATGGGATACGAGTCGCGTTCCGAAGGGGGTCATCGGGGTCCGCCTCCTGCTCCTTATCGAGACTGAGTCTCATATGGTAGCGGAGTCGTCCCGAGTCGCCAGTGAGGCTTCAGGGCCTGGCGCCAGGGCTCACGGTCGATCCCTCAGGGTCGGTCGATGACCTGCTCGACCTCGTGCTCGACGTCTTCCTCGAGGGCCACGACCCGGGCGCCGCGTCGCCAGACGCCCCCCTCACGGCGCTTGGTGAGCTCCGAGGCGAACGCCGCCAGGATGCCGATGCCGGTGATGATGTAGCCGACGGTGAAGAGCTTGCCCACGTCGGTGGTCGGGACGAGGTCGCCGAACCCGACTGTCGCGAGGGCCACCACCGAGAAGTACAGCGAATCGACGACGCTCCAGCCCTCGAGCGCGCTGTACACGACGGTGCCGACCGCGACCGTGGTGACGGCGCTGCCCAACAGCACCTTGCCTTCAGGGTCGGCGGCCATGTCCCGAAGCGGCTTGAACATCGACGATCCTCCTTCACCATCGGCGGTCGTCGGCTGTGGGAGCCTCCTATCATGCGGTTCACGGAGGCAGCCTGGAGGGCATCGTGCGACTCGCTCCGTCCCTGCACCGGCTCGGCGACGACCACGTCAACTGCTATCTCGTCGAGGAGGCCGGCGAGGTCACGATCGTGGATGCCGGCATGCCTGCGTTCTACGGCGACCTCATCGGTGAGCTGGCGGCCATGGGCCACACGATCGATGACGTGCGCGCGCTGGTCCTCACGCACGGCCATTCCGACCACATCGGCTTCGCCGAGCGCGTCCGCGACGACGCACGGCGTACCGGTCAGCGTGCACGAGCTCGATGCCGCGCTGGCACGCGGCGAGGTTCCCAACCCGAGCGCGGGTCTTGGCAGTCGTCGTCTCGGCTCTCTGCTCGACTTCCTGTTCTGGAGCGCTCGGCGGGGAGCCCTCCGCATCAGGAACCCGCAGATCGTGACGACCTTCGCCTCGGACGCCACCCTCGACGTGCCGGGTGCACTTCGGGTCATCCACACGCCGGGCCACACGCCCGGTAACACCGCGCTCCTGGCGCCACGGGCCGGCGCGCTCTTCGCCGGCGACACGCTGTCCACGCTGCTGGTCACGAACGGGGCACGGGGACCACGTGTCGCGGCCTTCAGCGCCGATCCTGACCAGGCGCTGGCGTCCCTGGACCGCATCGAGGCCATCGAGGCGGACTGGCTCCTCCCCGGCCATGGCGCACCCTGGACCGATGGCGTCGCCGCGGCGGTCGCGGCGGCGCGGGCCAACGGCATCGACCACCTGGCACGACCGAAGCCCGCCTGATCAAGGCATCGCGCCTGGGGATCCCTGCGCATCGCCGCGGGTCGGCCCAGCCCCGCCGCTCAGTGCTTCAGGATCTGGGACAGGAAGAGCTTCGTGCGGTCGTGCTGGGGATCGTCGAAGATCTGCTCGGGCGTGCCCTGCTCGACGATCTGGCCGGCAGTCGAAGAAGACCATGCGGTCGGCCGCGGCCCGGGCGAAGCCCATCTCGTGGGTCACGCAGAGCATCGTCATGCCCGAGAAGGCCAGCTCGCGCATGACGTCGAGGACCTCGCTGATCATCTCCGGGTCGAGGGCCGAGGTGGGCTCGTCGAAGAGCATGATCTTGGGCTGCATGGCCAGGGCGCGGGCGATGGCCACGCGCTGCTGCTGACCGCCCGACAGCTGCGCCGGGTACTTGCGCGCCTGCTCGGGGATGCCGACACGCTCGAGCAGCGCCATGGCCTGCTCGCTCGGCCTGCTCGCGGCGCACCTTGCGCACGCGGATCGGCCCCAGGGTGACGTTCTGGAGCACGGTGAGGTGCGGGAACAGGTTGAAGGACTGGAAGACCATGCCGATCTCGCTGCGGATGGCGGCGATGTTGCGGATGTCGTTGGTGAGCTCGATGCCGTCGACGATGATGTCGCCGCGCTGGTGCTCCTCGAGCCGGTTGATGGTCCGGATGAAGGTCGACTTGCCCGAGCCCGACGGACCCGCGATGACGAGGACCTCGCCGGGCTTGACCGTCGAGGTCGATGCCGCGCAGGACGTGGAGCTGCCCGAACCACTTGTGGACATCGCGGCAGACGATGATCGATCGGGCCTCGGCCGTCCGCGGCCGTCGCCGCGTCAGCGCCGCCTCGTTCATGCCGCCGTCCCTCATCGTTCGCCCACCCCGAGCTCCTTCTCGAGACGATAGCTCGCCTGCGAGAGCGCGTAGCAGAGGACGAAGAAGACGACCGCCACGAACGACGTAGACCTCGAAGCTGGCGCCCAGCCACTCCGGCTGGGCGAGCACGGCGCGGCCCGACGCCGAGCAGCTCGAGGAGGCCGACGATGGCGACCAGCGTGGTGTCCTTGAGCAGGCTGATGAAGAGACCCACGTTGGCCGGGATGGTGATGCGCAGCGCCTGCGGCAGGACGACGTAGAGGTTGGTCTGCCAGCTGCGCAGGCCGATGGCCTGGGCGGCCTCGACCTGGCCGGACGGGATGGCCTGCAGGCCGCCGCGCACGTTCTCGGCCACGTAGGCCGCCGAGAAGAGCGTCAGGCCGCCCATGGCCCGGATGACGTTCTCGATGCGGACGTTCTCGGGCAGGAAGAGCGGGAAGAGCAGCGCCGCCATGAAGAGGATGGTGATGAGCGGCACGGCGCGGACGATCTCGATGAAGGCCGTGGACAGCAGCCGCACCACCGGCAGGCGGCTGCGGCGACCGATGGCCAGCGCCACGCCCGAACGGGAACGACAGCGTGATGCTCACGACCGAGAGCAGGATCGTCAGCAGCAGCCCGCCCCACACGTTGGTGCTGACACGACGGGCAGGATGCGGCCGCGCCGCCGAGGCCGGCCAGGAGGAGGTAGCGCCAGCACGACCGTGACCCCCCAGCCGGCCACGAGCCAGCGCGACGCGCACGCGGCGGCGCCGCGCATCGAGCATGGCTGCCAGGACCACGACGGCGTTGACGACGAGGGCCGCGGCGCCCACGGGGCCGAGGCCGGAGACGACGGCCAGCAGCGGCCAGGGCGACCTGGCCGGCCGCCAGCATGATGGCCATCATCCGCACCGCGCCGCTGCGCCAGGTGCCCGCCGAGAGGCCCGGTCACGAGCGACAGCAGCGCCGTCGCCAGCCAGACCCGCCAGATCTCGTCGGTGCGGGTAGAGGCCCACCAGGAAGAGGCGCATGTTGTCGGTGATGACGCCCCAGCGGCGCCGAGAAGAGGACCCAGTCGAGGAGCAGCCAGGCGGCCAGGAGCAGGCGCCGCGCCCACGACGATCGTGGCCACGCTGCGAGGCGCAGGCTGTTGAAGAGGTTGTGGCGCAGCCAGCCGATGACGCCGACCTCGGTGCTGGGCGGGCCGATCTCGGCCGGGTCGGGATGGTGCCGCGGTCGCCATCGTGCCTATCGCTCCTGGATCTGGACCGCGCGGTTGTAGAGGTTCATGACGAGCGACGTCACGAGGCTGATGACGAGGTAGACGGCCATGACGATGACGATGACGGCGACCGGCTGGCCGGTCAGCTCGGACATCGTGCGGCTGATGTTGAAGAGGTCCGCATAGCCGATGGCCAGGGCCAGGCTGGAGTTCTTGATGAGGTTGAGGTACTGGCTGGTGAGGGGCGGGATGATGACCCGCAGCGCCTGGGGCAGCACGACGAGCCGCAGCGTCTGGCCCTCGCGCAGGCCGATCGCCCGCGCCGCCTCGTGCTGGCCCTTGCTCACCGACTCGATGCCGCCCCGGATGATCTCGGCGATGAAGGCCGCCGTGTAGAGCGCCAGCCCGAGCGTGAGGGCTGCGAACTCGGGCGTGAAGCGCAGGCCGCCCTGCAGGTTGAAGCGGCCGAGCTCGGGCATCTCCACGCTGACCGGGGCGCTCGGCATGAGCCACCAGGTCGCCAGCGGCAGGCCGACGAGGACGGCCAGCGCCAGCGGCCTCAGCCGCGGTGGCGCCGGCCGGCGGCATCACGGCGTCCGGCCAGGAACCAGAGGGTGCCGGCCGAGGACGACCGCGGCGAGGACGCTGATGAGCCAGGTCGCGCCATCGGCGGGTCATCTCGGGCCGCGGCATGTAGACGCCCGCGCTGGTTGAGGAACACGGCTGCCCGGCAGGGCGATCGATTCGCGCACCGGTGGCAGCTGCAGGAAGACGACGAAGTAGATGACGAGGAGCTGCAGGAGCAGCGGCGTGTTGCGGAAGAGCTCCACGTAGCCGAGCGCGAGCTTGGCCACCAGCCAGTTCCGCGACAGCCGGGCCACGCCGATGACGAGCCCGAGCAGGGTGGCCAGGAGGATGCCCACGGCGCTGACCATGAGCGTGTTGATGACGCCCACGAGGAGGGCATGCGCGTAGGTGTCGGTGGGGGTGTAGGCGATGGCCGCCTCGGCGATCTCGAAGCCGGCCGTCAGGTCCAGGAAGCCGAGGTCGGGAAAGAAGCCACGCTCGTCCATCCGCCGCGATGAGCGTGCCCAGCAGGAGCGCGCCGGCGGCCAGCACGACGGCGAGGACGATGAGCTGGCTGACGATGGCCAGCACGCGAACGTCGCGCCAGGGCGGTACCGCGGCGTGCGCGGGGCCCTGCCGACGGGGCGGCCTGGCCTCAGTCATCGGGGCTCACCGGCGTGCGTGGCATGACATGAAAGGACCCCGGAGCGCGGGTGCGTCGCTCCGGGGTCGTCGTTTCTCTGCGGTCGATCAGCGGAAGGGCGGCGAGTACAGCAGCCCGCCGTTGGTCCACAGCTCGTTGAGGCCGCGCTCGAGGGCCAGCGACGTCTCGGGACCGAAGGCTCGGTCGTAGATCTCGCCGTAGTTGCCCACCGCGGTGATGACGTCCACGACGAACGTGTTCGAGAGGCCCAGCTTGGCGCCGAGCTCGTCGACCTCGCCGAGGAGACGCTGCACGACGGGGTTCGTGCCGCCCTGGAAGGTCGGCCAGGTTCTCGGACGTGATGCCCAGCTCCTCGGCCTCGATGGTGGCGTTCACGACCCAGCGCACGATGTCGGCCCACTGGTCGTCGCCGGTGGCGACGACGGGCGCAAGCGGCTCCTTCGACATGACGACGTCGAGGATGACGTGCTCGTCAGGGTTGGCGAACGTCGAGCGCCGACCCACGAGCTGGGATCGGTCGGAGGTCACCGCATCGCAGCGGCCCTCCTCGTACTGCCCGTAGACGGTGTCGATCTCGGCCGACACGACGGGCGTGTACTCGAGCCCGAGGAAACCCATCTGGTCGGCCAGGTTGAGCTCGGTCGTGGTGCCCGAGGTCACGCAGATCGAGGCGCCGGCGAGGTCCGCCAGGCTGGTCGCGCCGAGCGTCGGCGTTGACCATCATGCCCTGGCCGTCATAGAAGATGGTCGGGCCGAAGTCGCCCCACTCGGCGTCGCGCTGCAGGGTGTTCGTGGTGTTGCGGAAGATGACGTCGACCTCGCCGCCCTGGATGGCGGTGGCGCGCTGGTCCGCCGTGAGGACGCGGAACTCGACCGCGTTCGGGATCGCCGAGGACGGCCGCCGCGAGGGCCCGGCAGTAGTCGGCATCCATGCCCTCGTACTAGCCCGGTCTCCTCGTTGAGGACGCTCATGCCGGGCAGACCGCCGTTGACGCCACAGACGATCTGGCCGCGTTCCTGGACGGCGGCCAGCGTGCCGCCCTGCGCGGACACCGCGGACGAGCCAAGGATCAGGGCTCCGATGACGAGCCCGGGTACGAGTCGCTTCACGCGTTCTCCTCCTCTTGATGGTCTGGCGCTGGACATGCACCGGCCGTCAGGCTCGGCGGCCGGTACAGGATACGACTCCCACGCGTCAGCGGAACCACGTCCGGAGACGCCGATAGGCATCCTCGAACCGCGCCTGGGCCTCCTCGAGCTGCGCGTGACGGGCGAGGTCGGGCTCGAAGGTGGCCTCGATCGTCGACAGCGAGCGCGCCGCGGCCCAGTCGTGGATGAGCCCGACGGCGATGCCGCCCACGACGGCGGCCCCCAGCGAGTTGGCCTCGTCGACGATGGTGCGTCGACGCACCGCCACGCCCCAGGTGTCGGCCATGATCCGAAGCCACGTGTCGCTGCGGGCACCCCCGCCGATGGCGTCGATGGCCCCGATCGGCCCGCCGATCTCGACCAGGGCCCGGAGGGTCCCGCTGAGGTTGAAGGCCACGCCCTCGAGAGCCGCCCGCATGAGGTGGGCCGGCTCGGTGGTGTCGCCCGAGACCGATGAACGTGCCCCGCACGCGCGCGTCCCACAGCGGCGCTCGCTCGCCCAGGAGGTAGGGCAGGAAGAAGAGACCTTCGCTGGCGGCCTCCACCTCGCCGGCGGCCTCGACCAGCGCGCCCAGGCCCGCCCTGTCCCGTGCGCCCAGGGTGCGTCGCCACCCAGTCCACGGCGGCGCCCGCGGCCTGCATGGCGCCGAGCGGGGCGTAGCGACCCGGGATGACATGGTCGAAGGTCACGACGCGCCGCTGCGGGTCCCGGAGCGGCTGGTCCGAGGCGATGGAGATCCACGCAGAGGAGCCGATGGTGGCGTTGGCAGCGACGTCTCTCGCGATAAGGCCGGCACCGAGCGCCGCGCAGGCGCCGTCCCCTCCCCCGACCACGACGGGCGTCCCCGCTCGAAGGCCGCTGTCGCTCGCGGCGGCCCCGAGGAGACCGCCGGCAACGGTGGCGGAGGGCACGACCTCGGGCAGGATGCCGGTCTCGACCTCGGCGGCGCTGAGCATCTCGGCCGACCATGTCCCGGCCACCTGGTCCCAGGCGTTCGTACCCGCGGCGTCGGACGGGTCCGTGCAGCGGCGGCCGGTCAGCCGCAGCGTGAGGTAGTCCTTGGCGACGAGGGCGCCGGTCGCCCGTGCCCAGCTCGCGGGCTCGTGGTCGCGCAGCCACATGAGCTTGGCGAGGCAGTACGTCGGGTCGATGGGATGCCCCAGGAGCTGGTAGCCACGCTCGACCCCGACGCGCTCGGCCAGCGCCTCGGCCTCGCGTGCGCTCGGGTGTCCGCCCAGATGAGCGCCGGCCGGATGGCCTCGTCGTGCGCATCGACGAGGACCACCCCCATCATCTGGCCCGACATCGCGATACAGGCCACCTCATCGGGTCGCGTCCCGGTCTCGGCCAGCAGCCTGCGGCTGGCCGCGCAGAACGCCCGCCACCACTCGGCCGGGTCCTGCTCCGCGGTGCCGCCCGGGCCGAAGGCCGTGGCATAGGGTTCGGTGTGCGCGGCCAGCAGCCGGCCATCGGCGTCGTGGAGCGAGGCCTTGTCCCCGCTCGTGCCCAGGTCGTGCGCGACGATGCGCTGGCTCATGCCCGGCCCGGGCCGCTCATGTCCCTGCGTGCTCGCGATGGTCGAGGCCGTAGACCCGAGCGGCGGTGCCACCGCGAATCTCGGCCCGCTCGTGCGCCGGACAGCTCGGCCGTGAGGTAGCCGACCGCGTCGATGGCGTCGCTGTATGAGCCGGCCAGCAGGCAGAGCGGCCAGTCCGAGCCGACCATGAGGCGCGTCGGACCGAAGGCGTCGACCGCCAGCTCGACCGGATGCCGCAGGTCGTCGATGGACCAGGTATGCCACTCCGCCTCGGTCACGAGGCCGGAGAGCTTGGCACTCACGTTCTCGGCTTCGGCGAGGGCCAGGAGAGCACGGCCCCAGGGCGCCAGCGCCCCTGTCGCGATGGGGGGCCTGGCGAGGTGGTCGAGCACGAAGCGGAGGTCGGGCAGGGCGCGCGCGGTGTCGACGGCGACCGGCAGCTCCCGCGTCCGGATGAGGAGGTCGAAGACGAGTCCCGCGGCGCCCACGGCCCGGAGCCCGCGGCGGACGTCTTCGCGGGCCAGCCATCGGGCGTCTGCCTCGGCGTGGACGCGATGGCGCAGCCCGACGAGCAGCGTGCCACCCGGCCCCGCTCGCAGCCCCGCGATGGCCTCCGCGACGTCCGCGGCCGTGAGGTCCACCCAGGCCACCACGCCGAGCACATAGGGGATGTCCTGCGCCAGCGCGAGCAGATCGCGCGACTCGTCGATCGACGGCAGGAGCTGCACGAGCACGGTCCCGGTGATGCCGTGCCGCTCGAGCTCGGGCCGAAGATCGTCGGGACCGAAGCCCTGCGGTGACGCGGTCAAGGGCTGGGGCAGCGCAGGGTAGGTCCGCCCCGCGTCGAGGAAATGATGATGGGCGTCGATGACCGGAGGGCTCGTCATCGGCCCCGTCGCAGCGACTGCAGCGTCCACTCCCAGCGATACGTGCCCGGGCCCAGAAGGTATGCGTCGAGGGTGTCGGGCCCGCAGGAAGCCGTGCCCAGGCCGCGGTGAGCGGCATCGAGATGGACGATGGTCTCGGCGCGTCGCGGGAGCTCGTCGGCATGGCTCGTGGCTTCAAGGTCGGCCGCCCGGAAGTGGGTCGCGGAGACCTGCATGGGGACGCCCATCGTCAGGCGCAGGCCGGCGCCATCGGCTGCCCGCAGCGCGAGCCAGCGCACGTCGGCTCGCCCACCCGCCTCCTGGGGACGGACGTAGGGCGTGAACAGCTCGTCCACGGAGGCGTGCCAACGACCCACCAGCGCCGAGCGCTTGCGGTCAGGGTAGGACTCATGCGGCCCACGCCCGAACCACTCGACCCGCTCGAAGCCCGGCACGACCTCGAGGACGGTGCCGATCCGCGGCAGGTCGGTGAGCTCGGTCGGGATGACCGCCTCCTCGGTCACGCGGATGGCCCCGTCGGCAGCAGGGCTGAAGGACTGACGATGAAGCACGACCGACTGCGCCGACCCCGACCTCGCGCTCGACATGCCAGTCGGCACCTCGCCGCTCCACGGTGGCAGGCCCGGGCCGCAGGTCCGCGAGCCCCTGGGCCAGCCACCGCTCGGCCATGCCGCCGAAGCGGTCGTTGTCGGTCGGCGCCCGCCAGAGCGCCAGGCGCGGGGGCGCGGCGAGGAGCGGATGGACGAGATGCCCGTCGGCGTCGAGCACGATGGGCGTGACGTCGCCGGCGGCAGGCTCGGAGCCGCCGGCGCGCGCTCCGCGCACGGGATCCCGAGTCGGAGCGCCCCCGCCTGCCACGCGGGTAGCTCGAGCTGGTCCCAGCAGACCTCGAAGCCGGCCTCCGCCCAGGGCTCGTCGCCCGCGGTCGTGAAGCGCACCGTCAGCCAGGCAGCCCCGTCCGGCATCGGCCTCGGCCAGCCCAGCAGGGCCACGTCAGCGACGGCTCCCGGGCCCACGTCCAGGGCGTCCAGGTCGCCTGCCGCGAGGCTGCCGCTCTCACCGACGATCTCCCATCGGCCACGCAACCAGCCGAGGTCGCGGACGTGCTGGCGGTTGACGAGCCGCACGTGCCCTGGTGGAGCGCCCGGGCCGACACGGACGGGCGCGTTCAGCCACTGGACCTCGCGCAGCGCCGGTTTCGGCGTGCCGTCCGGCCAGACCAGGCCGTCGGTGCAGAAGTTGCCGTCGTTGGGGACGTCACCGAAGTCGCCGCCGTAGGCCCAACGGGTCCGTCCGTCGGGAAGCTCCTGGACGAGCCCGTGATCCACCACTCCCAGATGAAGCCGCCCTGCAGCCCGGGTGTCGACTCGATGGCGTCCCAGTACTCGGCCAGCGTGCCGTTGCTGTTGCCCATGGCGTGCGAGTACTCGCACATGATGAGCGGCCGGGTCAGGCGCCCGGAGCGCGCGAACTCGACGATGGCGCTGATGGCCGGGTACATCGGGCAGACCAGGTCCGTGACCCGCTCCCCGCCAGCCCAGTCGAATCGGATGGCGCCCTCGTAGTGGAGTGGCCGCGTGGGGTCCGCGCGACGGACCCAGGCGGCAGCGGCCTCGTGGTTCGCGCCGTAGCCCGACTCGTTGCCCAGCGACCAGGCGATGACCGACGCGTGGTTGCGGTCGCGCAGGACCATCCGCGAGACGCGCGAGACCCACTGCGCCAGGTACCGAGGGTCGTCGCAGAGCACCGCCTGGAAGGCATGCGACTCGATGTCGGCCTCGTCGATGACGTAGAGGCCCAGCTCGTCGGCGAGGTCCAGGAACGCCGGATCGTTGGGGTAGTGCGAGGTGCGCACGGCGTTGAAGCCATGGCGCTTCATCGCGATCAGCTCGGCCCGCATGCCCTCCCGCGAGACGACGGCGCCGGTGTGCTGGTCGAAGTCATGGCGATTCACCCCGCGGATGAGCACACGGTCCCCGTTGATGAGCAGGTCGAGGCCGTCCACGACGACGCTCCGGAAGCCGACTCGGAAGCGCGCCTCGTCGACCGCCGTGCCCTTCGGGTCGAGCAGCCGGACCTCGAGGTCGTAGAGCCTCGGTCGCTCGGCCGACCAGGGCTCGATGCCGGTGACCTCCGCCGTCAATCGTGCGGAGCCCGAGCGCGCTGGGGCGAGGTGCGGCCACAGCTCCCGCCAGCCGTCTCCTGGTCGCCAAGGCCGACCTTCGCCGTACAGCTCATGCCGCCGGATGACGGCCCGGCCGGACCGCGTCCGTGGCCCAGTGGGGCGCTCGAACGTCGCCGGAATGGCGGCTCGAGGACCTCCGGCCAGCCCTCGAGCCGGGCCTCGATCCGCCAGCCCGTCTCGAGATCGCGCCTCAGGCCGCCGACCTGGACGGCGATGTCCAGCTGCCCTGCGCCGTCGTCGACCGGCCGGGCCACGACATGCACGTCCCCGAGGTGGACCGGGGCCGTGGCGTAGAGGAAGACGGAGCGCGTCAGCCCGGCGTGCCACCACTGGTCCTGGTCCTCGATGAATGTGGCATCGGACCACTTCGGGACGGTCAGGCGGAGGTGGTTGGCACCGTCGCGCAGGTGGGCCGTGACGTCGAACTCGGAGGCGAGGTGGGAGTCCTTGCCGATGCCCACGTCGATGTCGTTGAGGGTCACGATGACCATCGAGCGGGCAGCCCCGACGTGGAGGACGACGCGTCGTCCGAGCCATGCCTCGGGCAGCTCGAAGTCGCGCTCGTAGAGCCCGGTCGGGTTGTCGGCGGGGACGTGCGGCGGCTCGCCCGGGAAGGGCATCTGCACGTTCGTGTAGTGCGGACGGTCGCCGACCCCCTGCATCGTCCAGCAACCGGGCACGGCGATGTGCTGCCAGTCGTTCGTGGGTGGCGCATCGGGTGACGGGAGCAGCTGGAAGCGCCACTCCCCGTCGAGCGAGAGGCCGGCCTCCCGGTGGACGGCATGCATGGGCTCACGCCCCGTGCCACGAGCTCGGGATCGAGCCAGGGCGGCGGCATCAGGCGGCCTCGTGGCGGCGGCGGCATGAAGGTCCGAGGCGATCGTTCGACATGGTCGTGAGACTGCCACAACGAGGGTGCGCCGGGGGGCTGACAGCGACGTCCGGACACGCTACGCTTCGCGCGGTCACCGCCGATGAGCGCCCCAGCGGTCGCCGGCAGTGGCAAGGGATGACCCAGGCCAATGCCCGGCCGCGAGCCCCAGCTCAGGTCTTCCGGGGGAGCAAGCACGACGGAGGCCCACCGTTGGAAGAATGCCGTGCGGCAGCAGGGAGCTGCCGGGTGGAGCACAAGGCGGCGCATCTCCACCTCATCCTCGCGAGCCTGCTCGCGCTCATGACGCTCGCCGCGGTGAGCCTGCCGGCCGCCGCCGCGCCGCAGCGCCTCGAATCGACCGAGCACTACGCCCTCAAGCTCGTCAACTGCCTGCGCACGGGCGGCAAGGTCACCCCAGCGGGCTTCTGCGTGGGGTTCGGCAGCGGTCGCTTCTCGGCCTACCGCAAGCCCCTCGAGTTCAGCCACAAGATCTCGAACAAGGTGGCGTGGCCCTGGGCCAGCCGCATCGCACGCGCCAACTACTGCTCGCACTCGCTCGCCGGGTCGTCCATCGACCGTCGCTTCCGGACCGTCGGGCTCGACCACATCGCGAACGGCGAGAACCTCGCCTGCCACTCCGCCGCCAGCGCCAGGCAGATGGTCGCCTTCTGGGTGCGCTTCTGGCACCGCGAGGCCAGCTACGGGGGCTCGCATTGGCGACAGATCAAGGACCCGCGCTTCCGGGTGGCCGGCATCGGCGTCGCCAGGATGGGCGGCCGCACCCGGCTCGTCGTCGACTTCTACGGCCGCCGCGTCGACTGACGGACCCGACCCCTCGGCTGACGGCCCTCAGCCGAGGGGTTCGAAGAGCCGGTCGAAGAGCTTCTGGACCTCGAGCACGCGCGGGCTGATGGTGTAGGAGTCCGGCATCACGCGCGCCCAGCGCACGGGCTCGAGGACGACGCTGCGAGGGTCCGAGAGGTCGGCCCGCCCGGCCAGTTCGAGGAGCGCGGGCGCGGCCCGGAGGGGGATGTCCGTCATCGTCCGTGGTGCGCGCCAGCTCGACGAGCGCGGGAAGGACGGCGAGACCCCGCTGACGGACCTTCTCGGCGGCGGCCGCGAGGACCTGCTGCTGGCGGCGCGAGCGGTCGTAGTCGCTGTCCGTGTGCCTCGAGCGGGCGAAGGCGAGCGCCTCCTTGCCCGTCAGACGCGGCGTGCCCGCGCGGAGGCGGAGACCCCGCGACCCGATGTGCATCGACTCGTCGATGAGGTCCTCCTCGAGAGCCACCTCGATGCCCCCGATGGCATCGATGAGCTTCACCAGCCCGTCGAAGTCGACCATGACGTAGTGGTCGATCTGGGTGCCGAACGCGTAGCCCAGCGCCTCCTTGAGCTTCGTCAGCGCCGCCTTCGACTTGCCGGTCTGCGACTTCAGGTCGAGGTACAGGGTATTGATGCGGTCCGGGTAGGCGACGCCCGGCGCGATGGGTACGTTCACCGTGTCCCGCGGCAGGCTGACCATGGCCACCCTGCCGCTGGCCGGGTCGATGGTGGCCACGATGATGGCGTCCGTGCGCTCGCCGGCGATGCCCTTGCGCACGTCGCTGCCCAGGATGAGCACGGTGAGGCGGCCGTCCTCCCCGGCCAGCTCGGCCACGGTCGGCGGCGCCGCGGTCGGTTCCGGTGTCGGTGGGGGCGTGGCCTCGGCGGCTGCCCGGTCCCGGGGTCGGCGCGTGGGCTCCTGCTCCCCGCTCGCGGCCAGGCCGCTGCAGCCGGAGAGCGCGATGAGGAGGGCGGCGCAGGTCAGGCCAAGTCGGGCTCGGCTCATGCGGGGCGATCCCATTCTGGGTCGTGCGAACCTCTCGTCACGGCCTGACGGGATCCGGGCACACCCTCACGAGGAGGTGACCCCGCTGCCGATGGATGAACGATCCCGAGTCTATCGCCCGTTGCCCGGATGCGCCGGCTGGTGCGTCCTGTCAACGCCGCGCGCGCCGCCGATCAGCCCTCGGCAGCGGCCGTCGCCTGCGGCTGACCGGCCGCCTCGCCGTCGCCCCCGCGCAGGAAGCGGCGGCGGAAGCCCTCCTTGCCGCCGTCCACGAGCGAGTAGATGACCGGGATGACCATGAGCGTCAGGAACGTCGAGGTGAACAGACCGCCGATGACGACGGTGGCCAGCTCGGCCGCGATGATCGACCCATGTGCGAAGCCGAGTGCCACCGGTGAAAGGGCGAGGATGGTGGCCACGGCGGTCATGAGGATGGGCCGCACGCGCGTGTTGGCGCCCTTGATGAGCGCCTCTGTGGTGGGGACGCCCCGGCCGCGCAGCTGCTCCACGAAATCGAGGAGCACGATGGCATTCGTGACCACGATGCCGATGAGCATCAGGAAGCCGATCATCGCGCTGATGCCCAGCGGGTTGCCCGTGACGAGCAGGGCCGGGATGGCTCCGATGAGAGCCAGCGGCAGGCTGAAGAGGATGATGAACGGCGTCAGGAGCGAGCCGAGCGCCAGCACCATGACGATGTAGACGACGAGGATGGCCACGCCCATCGAGAAGAAGAGGCCGCCGAAGGCCTCGTTCATCTCGGCCGTGGCACCCGCCAGCGTCGTCGTCACGCCCTCCGGGATGGCTCCCACGGAGCGCAGCTCGTCGATGGCCTGCTGGGCCGCCAGCGAGACCGCGCCGGTGTCCTCGCTGGTGATGTCCGCCGAGACGGTGGCCGCGGGGGCGCCGTCGACGCGGGTCACGGTGCCGCGGACCTCGACCTGGTCGACGTCGGCCACCTGGTCGAGCGGCAGGGTGATGCCGATCGTGCCTGTGACAGGCATCTGGCGAAGCCCTTCCAGGCTGTCGACATCGGCATCGTCGACGCGGAGGATGGTCTCCACGACCCGCCCATCCTCGAGCGCGTATGAGCCGATGGACTGACCCACGAGGACGCTCCGGATGGCGCCTCCGAGCTGGGCCGTGGACGAGCCCATGAGGGCCGCCTGGTTGGGATCGACCGAGACGCTGATCTGCGGGGCTTCCGGGGTGGCGTCGCTGGCGACGTTGTCGAGGCCGTCGATGAGCCTCAGCTCGGACATGATCACGTCGCTGGCGACCTTGATCTCGAAGGGGTCCTGGCCGCTGACGACGATCTGCAGGCCACCACCCGCACCGGTGAAGTCCTGCTCCGAGAGGGTCACCTCGAAGCCACCTGCCGAGACCGGCGCGAGCTCCTGCTTGAGGTCCTCGCGGGCGGTGGCGAGGTCCACGTCGTCAGACAGCTTGACCGTCAGCACGGCGCTGTTGGAGGCCCGCCCAGCGAAGGCGGACTGGAGCGCCTGGGCGCCGGTGTCCGCCTCGCCCGGGATGGTCGACTGCACGAGGACGACGTCGTCTCTGGCGAGCAGGATGTCCTCGGCCTCGATCGTCTTCTCCTGCACGCCCGCCGTGGATGCGCCCTGTGGAGGCGAGACGGTAACGGTCAGGAAGTTCTCGCCGCCGGCGTCGATGAAGGCGGTGGGAAGCAGGGGCGCCAGCATCATGGCGATGACGAAGAGGACGGCGGCGGCGCCGAGCGTGCCCCATTTCGTGAGACGGTTGCGCAGGGCTACCACGAGGACAGGCGTGTAGAGGCGCTGCCAGATGGTCGGCCGAGGCTCGCCGGAGGCATCGATGTGCAGGTCGGGCTTGCCCACGAACCAGGAGGCCAGCACGGGGATGACCGTGAGGGCTACCAGCAGCGAGGCCAGCAGCGCGAAGGTGACGGCCAGGCCGAAGGGCAGGAAGAACTGGCTGACGATGCCGCCGATGAAGCCGAGCGGCAGGAACACGGCGACCGTCGTGATCGTCGAGCTGGTGATGGCGCCGGCGACCTCGCGGGTGCCGTTGATGACCGCGTCATGCACCGAGTCGCCGAGGCCGCGGTGGCGGTAGATGTTCTCGAGGACGACGATCGAGTCGTCCACGACGCGTCCGACAGCGACGGCCAGTCCGCCCAGGGTCAGGATGTTGATGGAGAGGCCCGCCACGCTGAAGACGGCGAGGGCGATCATGATCGAGAGCGGGATGCTGATGGCCGCCACGAGCGTCGTGCGCGCGCTGCGCAGGAAGACGTAGATGACGAGCACGGCGAAGAGGGCGCCCAGGAGGCCCTCCTGGACGAGGCCCGTCTGCGAGTCGCGGATGAACTGCGACTGATCCTGGATGATGGCCACGTCCACGACATCGCCGTGGACGGCCTCGGCCTCGGCGAAGACGGCCTCCACCTCGTCGGCCACGTCGATGGTGTTGGCCCCGGAGCGCTTCAGGACGCTGACCGTCAACGAGGGCTGGCCGTTCGTTCGCGCGTAGCCGCTGGCGTTGACCTCGCGCTCCTCGATGGTGGCGATGTCGCCCAGTCGGACGGGCATGGGGATGGCCGCCAGGGCCTCTCCCAGGTCACCCAGGTCGGGGAGCTGCAGGCCGAGGCCGTCCGACCCCTCACCGTCGTCGGTCGTGGTCGCGGGTGCGGCGGATGTCTCGGGGGCCGGGGAGGTCGCGGCAGCCGCGCCTTCGGACATGCCCGCCGGCATGCCACCGGCAGGGGTGCTGGCGCCGACGATCTGGGATTCCAGCTCCTCCACCGACGTGAAGCGGTGCTCGGTCGAGACGGGCAGGCGCAGGTCGCCCTCGTCGATGGCGCCGGCGGGCAGCGTGATCTGGTTGGCCATGAGGATGCCCTGCACCTGCTGCAGGGAGATGCCGTTCTCGGCCATGGCCTCGGGATCGAGGACGATGTCGAGGATCGGCGTGGCGCCGCCCGTCAGCTCCGCCGAGGAGACACCTTCGATGGCCAGCAGGTCGGGCACGACCTCCCCGCGGGCGATGGCCGCCGCCTCGACCGGGTCGGCGCCCTCGGCAGCCCCGATGGTGGCCACGATGATGGGCTGGCTGCCGAAGTCGAAGGAGCTGACCGATGGGACGGCCCCCTCCGGGAGCTGGACCTGGCCGATGGCGCGCTCGACGGCGTCGATGGTCTCCTTGAGGTCGGTCCCGAAGTCGAACTGCGCGAAGACCAGAGAGATGGAGTTCGACGACGTCGACTGCACCGTCTCGAGGCGCGGCACGTTGGCCATCGACCGTTCGATGGGCTCGGTGACCTGGCTGGCCACGTCCTCCGCGCCGGCGCCCGGGAGGGGCGTGATGACCGTCACGAAGGGCAGCTCGATGTCCGGGATGAGCTCCTGGCGGAGCTGCCCCCACGAGTAGATCCCGGCCAGGAAGATGCCGACCGCCAACAGGATGATGACGCTCTTCTCGCGCACCGCGAACTGGGTCAGGCGGATCATGGCTGGGTCCTTTCGTCGGTCGGGGCAGCGGGCTGGAGGATGTCGGCTTGGATGGTGTAGGCCTCCCGGTCCATGGCCGCGATGCCCTTGCGAAGCGCCTCGAGCTCGGCTGGCGACAGCCCCCGCAGCAGGGTGCGGAGCAGCTCGGCGTTGAGCTCACGGATCCGTTCGAGCACGGCGGCGCCAGCGTCGGTCACCGAGACCTGCTGCTGGCGCCGGTCGCTGGGGTCCTCGTGCCGCTCCAGGTAGCCATGGTCGACGAGGCGGTCGACCAGGCCGCTGACCGCGGACAGGCCGACCTGGAGCTGCTCGGCAAGGGCGGACATGCCGATGCCCGGGCGGAGCGCCGCCACGTACAGGCACTTGGCCTGCGACATCGTGACGTCCACGCCGAGGAACTCGGGGGCATGCCAGCCGGCGAGGCGGCGCATCAGCGAGCCGAAATGCTCGAGGATGGCCTCGGTCGCCACGGCGCGCCGTGACCCGGTCATCGGGTGGTTCGTTTGGCGCGCACGGTCATGCCCATGCGGATAGTTCGCATGACGCGAAAGATAACACGCGAGCCAGCGCTCAGGTCGAGCGGTCGATCCACTGGCCCGGCCGTCGCCGGTCCGCCGATGCGGCCACGCGGCGCTGCGTGGCTGCGGATTCTACTTGTCGGCGATGGTGCCCAGCGCGGCCTGGGCAGCCGCCAGCCGGGCGACCGGCACCCGGAAGGGCGAGCAGCTCACGTAGTCGAGCCCGATGCGCTCGCACTTGTGGATGGACTCGGGGTCGCCGCCGTGCTCGCCGCAGATGCCCAGCTCGATGTCCGGACGGGCGCTGCGGCCCTTCTCGACGGCGATCTTCATGAGCCCCGCGACGGCGTCGTCGAGCGTCTGGAAGGGGTTGGCGGGCAGGATCTTGTCCTCCACGTACTTCAGGAGGAAACCGCCCTCGGCGTCGTCACGGCTGTAGCCGAAGGTCATCTGCGTGAGGTCGTTGGTGCCGAAGCTGAAGAAGGATGCCTCCTTGGCGATCTCGTCGGCCGTGAGGGCGCCGCGCGGGATCTCGATCATGGTGCCGAACTTGTAGTCGACCTTGACGTCCGACGCGGCCGCCGCGATGGCGTCGGCCTCCGTCTCGAGCAGGCCGCGCGTGACGCGCAGCTCGTTCACGTGGCCGACGAGCGGGATCATGATCTTGGCGATGGGGTTGCCCCCGGCTCGCCGGACGGCCACCTGGGCATTCAGGATGGCCCGCGTCTGGATCTTCACGAAGTCCGGGATCATGATGCCGAGGCGGCAGCCGCGCAGGCCGAGCATGGGGTTCTGCTCGTGCATCGACTTGATGGCCGCCAGGAGCTCGCGATCCTCAGCCGACGCGGCATCGCCGGCCCGTGTGACCTTGACGAGCTGCTCCTCGAGGTTGGGCAGGAACTCGTGGAGCGGCGGGTCGATGAGCCGGATGACCACGGGCAGGCCGTCCATGGCCTTGAAGATGCCCTCGAAGTCGCCCTGCTGGAGGCCCTCGAGCTTGGCCATGGCGGCATCGAAGGTGGCGACGGCCTCGGTCTCGTCGGCGGTGAGGTCCTCGCCCGCCGCGGCCTTGGCCTTGGCGCGCGTGGCGACGTTGGCGACGAGGATGGCGCCGCGGACGATCTCGAGCCGCTCGCCCTCGCGGAACATGTGCTCGGTGCGGCAGAGGCCGATGCCCTCGGCCCCGTAGGAGCGAGCCTGTGCGGCCTCCTCGGGCTTGTCGGCGTTGGTCCAGACACCCATGCGGCGGATGCCGTCCGCCCAGCCCAGGATGCGCTGCAGATCGGGCTGGTCCTCGAAGCGGGCCTCGACCGTGGGCAGGGCGCCCAGGAAGACCTCGCCTGTCGAGCCGTCGACGCTGATCCAGTCGCCCTCCTTGAACGTAGCGCCGGTGAGCGTCGAGCGCGCGGAGCTCGTGCTGTAGTCCACGAGGAGCTCCGCGCAGCCGGCCACGCAGGGCTTGCCGATCTGGCGGGCCACGACCGCGGCATGCGAGGTCGCACCGCCACGGGCGGTCAGGATGCCCTGGGCCACGGCCATGCCGTGGAAGTCGTCCGGGCTGGTCTCGACCCGGACGAGGACGACCTTCTCGCCGTTCTCGACCCACTCGACCGCCGTATCGGCGGAGAAGACGGCACGGCCCACGGCCGCACCCGGTGACGCATTGAGGCCCTTGGCGACCTGCGGGGCGCCCTTGCGTGCCTGGGGGTCGAACTGCGCCCGCAGGAGCTGGTCGACCTGGCCGGGCTCGATGCGCTCGACGGCCTCGCGCTCGCTGATGAGGCCTTCCTCGACCATCTGGACGGCGATCTTCACGGCCGCCGCTGCGGTCCGCTTGGCGATGCGCGTCTGGAGCATGTAGAGGCGGCCGCGCTCGATGGTGAACTCGAGGTCCTGGACGTCCCGGTAGTGAGCCTCGAGCTGCTGGCCGATGCGCAGGAACTCGTCGTAGGCCTCGGGCATCTCCTCGCGCAGGTGGCTGATGTCCTGTGGTGTCCGGATGCCGGCCACGACGTCCTCGCCCTGGGCGTTGACGAGGTACTCGCCGTAGAGCTCGTTGGTCGCCGTCGAAGGTGTTGCGGGTGAAGGCCACGCCTGTGCCGGAGTCGTCGCCCATGTTGCCGAAGACCATGGTCACGACGTTGACGGCCGTGCCCAGGTCGTGGGCGATCTTCTGGCTGTTGCGGTAGTCGTTGGCGCGCTTGCCGAACCAGGAGGCGAAGACGGCCTTGATGGCGAGGTCGAGCTGCTGGTAGGGGTCGGTCGGGAACTCGGTGCCGGTGTCCTCGCGGACGGCAGCCTTGAACTCCGCGACGAGGGCCTTGAGATCATCGACCGTCAGGTCCGTGTCCTTGGCGTCCGGACCGTGGGCATGCTTGCGGGCCTCGAGGGGCTCGTCGAAGCGCGACGCGTCCACGCCCATGACGATGCGTCCGAACATGCCGATGAAGCGGCGATAGGCATCCCAGCCAAAACGCTCGTTGCCCGAGAGCGCGATGAGCCCCCGCAGCGTCTCTTCGTTGAGGCCGAGGTTGAGGACGGTGTCCATCATGCCCGGCATCGAGAACTTGGCCCCCGATCGCACCGACACGAGGAGCGGGTTGGCGGGGTCGCCGAAGCCCTTGGCGGAGCGCTGCTCCACCTGGCGCATGGCCGCGAGCACATCCTCCCAGAGGCCCTCGGGCAGCTGCTTGCCGGCCGCGAAGTAGTCGTTGCAGGCCTCGGTCGTGATGGTGAAGCCGGGCGGCGTGGGCAAGCCCGCGAGCGTCATCTCGGCGAGGCCGGCGCCCTTGCCGCCGAGGAGGTCCTTCATCGTGCCGTCGCCTTCGGCGGCGCCGGCCCCCCAGGCGTAGATGTAGCGCTTGGTGGCGACGTGGGGACGGGTCGTGACAGACATGAGCAGGGAAACCTCTCGAGGATGCGCCGTCGGGCATGGGGCGCCGGGGCGTCGGGACGTGGACGCGCCGAATTGTACCGCACCACGGGCGCTCCCCGACCTGCCATCCGGCCCCTCGGTGACCTTCCAAGCGTCTGTGCAGGACGGAGGCTGTCGCGAACGTCCGTTTGATGCTGAGCTGCGGGCGGCCGTTCGGGCTCGCCTGGGATGCACCGGCAACCCCCTCGCGCCCCGCGTCCGGCCTCGTACACTGGCGGTCATGACCGAACCGCTGAGCGATACCCGGGTCATCGTGCCCGAGGACGAGAAGTACAACGCCACGCTCGTGCGGCGAGAGGACGACCTGCCCGACCTCGGCCGCTTCTGGGTCCGCGCTGACGGCGAGGCCCCGGCCTTCGAGCCCGGGCAGTACCTGACCATCGGCGTCTATGCCGACGATCTGCTCTACCAGCGGCCCTACTCGGTGGCCTCGGCTCCTGCGGTACGCACCGATGAGGGCTACGAGTTCTACGTGCGTCTCGTGCCCGTCCTCCGTTTCACGACGCTGCTCTGGAGGCTGCCCGTGGGCCACCAGATGCGCATGATCGGGCCCAAGGGCCGCTTCATGCTGGAGCCCGATGACGACCGTGTCCATCTCTTCGTCTCGACCGGCACCGGCATCGCGCCCTTCATCTCGATGTGCCGCCAGCTCCTCTCGGACGGCCGGCCGCGTCGGACGGTGATGCTCCACGGCTGCAGCTACCAGGACGAGCTCGGGTATCGGGAGCTGCTGGAGGGCTGGGAGCGCGAGGGCACCTACCCCCTCACCTACGTGCCCACCATCTCCCGGCCGCGCGAGGCACGAAACGCGGGCTGGAGCGGTCTCGCGGGGCGGGCCGAGGCGGTCGTGCTCGATGTCTGCCGCAGCCAGGGTCTCGTGCCCTGACCAGACGGTCGTCTATCTCTGCGGCAACCCGGAGATGATCATCAACGTCGAGTCGGTGCTCATGGATGCGGGATTCCCCGAGTTCCACGTCAAGAAGGAGCTCTACTGGCCGAAGGGCAAGAAGCCGACCGCCTGAGTCGAGGACGGCACCGGTGTGACCTTCGGCCCGGCCAAAAGGTGCGCAGCGTTGGTGCACATTTCCGCGCTGCCGGCGCAGGCTCGCCAGACTGGCCACCGAGGCCGCCAAGGAGGCACACCAGCGAGACCGATGCATCTGGTCGTCCGACGCGACATCCTCTCCCCCAACGTCTCGCGGCTCGTCATCGAGGCCGGGCGCATCGCCCAGGTCCGCCAGCCGGGCCAGTTCATCATCGTCCGGCGGGAGGAGGGCGCTGAGCGGATCCCCCTGACGATCGCCGATGCCGACCCGGAGGCCGGCACCATCACGCTCGTCATCCAGGCCGTGGGCAAGACGAGCTGCGACCTCTGCGTCCTCGCGGAGGGTGATGTCATCCGCGACGTGGCGGGGCCGCTCGGCCGGCCCACCGAGCTCATCGACCGAGGCCGCGCCGTCTGTGTGGGTGGCGGCGTGGGCACGGCCGTCGTCCATCCCCTCGCCCAGGGGCTGGCCGCGAAGGGCGTCGAGGTCACCAGCATCGTCGGCGGCCGATCGCGCGAGTGGATCATCTTCGAGGACGAGCTGCGCCGCTACGGCGACGTGCGCGCCTGCACCGACGACGGTTCCTACGGGCGCCACGGCTTCGTCACCGACGAGCTGCGCGAGATGATCGAGGCGGGCGGCATCGACCACGTCTACGCGGTGGGCCCGGTCCCCATGATGGGTGCCGTCGCGGAGGTGACGCGCGCGACCGGCGTGCCGACCACGGTGTCGCTCAACACGATCATGGTCGACGGCACGGGCATGTGCGGCGGCTGCCGGGTCACCGTGGCCGGCAAGACCCTGTACGCCTGCGTCGATGGACCCGAGTTCGACGCGCACACGGTCGACTTCAAGCAGCTGGCCGACCGCCTGGCGATGTATCGGGACCTCGAGCGCCAGGCGTTCGAGGGCAGCCGATGCCTGCTGCAGAGCCTCTACGACGCGTCGCACACCGAGGCCCCTTCGTGACCGACCGCCCCGAGCTCAGCCCACAGGAGCGGATGCGCATCGAGCGCCACGAGGTGCCGGCACGCTCGGCGGTCATCCGGACGATGGATTTCCGCGAGGTCAGCCTGGGCTTCTCCCAGGTGTTGGCCATGGAGGAAGCGGAGCGCTGCCTCGACTGCCGCAACCCCCGCTGCATCGACGGCTGCCCGGTACGCGTCAACATCCCCCGGTTCATCGAGCTGCTGGCGGAGGGAAACCTGGCGGGCGCCGCGGAGTCGCTCCTCGACGACAACGCCCTGCCCTGCGTCACGGGCCGCGTCTGCCCCCAGGAGACGCAGTGCGAAGGCCTCTGCATCCGGGGCAAGAAGGGCGAGCCGGTGGCCGTCGGGGCCCTCGAGCGCTTCGTGGCCGACTGGGCCCTCGAGCATCAGGACGAGCTCAAGGGCCGGCGCGACCCTGACACCGGGCGCCGCGTCGCCGTCGTGGGCTCGGGGCCGGCCGGTCTCACGGCTGCCGGCGAGCTCGCCAAGTCGGGCCACAGGGTGACCATCTTCGAGGCCTTCCATGCCCCCGGCGGTGTCCTCATCTACGGCATCCCCGAGTTCCGGCTGCCCAAGGACATCGTCCAGCGAGAGGTCGACCGGCTGCGCGGCCTTGGCGTGACCATCGAGGTCAATGCCATCGTCGGCAAGACCTGGACGCTGCGCGAGCTTCGCCAGGACTTCGACGCCGTCTTCATCGCCGTGGGCGCCGGCCTGCCGGTGTTCATGGGCGTCCCGGGCGAGGACCTCAAGGGTGTCTACTCCGCGAACGAGTACCTCACACGGGTCAATCTCATGGGCGCCTTCCGCAAGGACACCGACACCCCGGTCCTGCAGGGCCAGCGCGTCGTCGTCGTGGGTGGCGGGAACGTGGCCATGGATTCGGTGCGAACGGCCCGGCGCATGGGCGCCACTGAGGCCATCGTGGCCTATCGGCGGGGCAAGGAGGAGCTGCCGGCGCGTCGCGAGGAGATCCAGCACGCCGAGGAGGAGGGCGTCCGGTTCGAGCTCATGGCATCACCGGTCGAGGTGGTGGGCAACGACGACGGCTGGGTCACCGGGCTGCGCTGCCAGATGATGGAGCTCGGCGAGCCCGACGAGTCGGGCCGGCGGAAGCCGCGGCCCATCCCGGACTCCGAGTACGTCATCGAGTGCGACATGGTCGTGGTGGCCATCGGTACGCGCAGCAACCCGATGCTGACCTCGAGCGAGCCCGACCTGCGCATCAACGAGTGGGGATACCTGGTGGTCGACGAGGAGGGCATGACGAGCGTGCCGGGCATCTTCGCCGGCGGCGACATCGTGCGCGGCGCCGCCACTGTCATCCTGGCCATGGGCGACGGAAAGCGCGCCGCTCACTCCATCGAGCGGTACCTCTCCACGGTGACGGAGCTGCTGCCGGCCGCAAGCTAGGCCTGGAGTCAGCCCCGCGAGGCCTCCATCCGGTCGAGGATGAGCCGTTTCACGTTCCCGGCGGGCACGCGTTCCTGGGTCATGGTGTCACGGTCGCGGACGGTCACCGCCCCGTCCTCGAGCGAGTCGACATCGACCGTCACGCACCAGGGCGTGCCGATCTCGTCCTGGCGCCGGTAGAGCTTGCCGATGGCCGCCGTGTCGTCGTAGACGGCCATCATGTCCCGCTTGAGGTCGGCCTTGATGCGGTGGCAGAGCTCGACGATCTCGGGGCGCTTCTTGAGCAGCGGGAGCACGGCCACCTTGTAGGGAGCGAGGTCCGGGTGGAGCCGCAGCACGACACGGGTCTCGTCGCGCACGACCTCCTCGTGGTAGGCGTCGATGAGGAACGTGAAGGCCGCCCGGTCGGCGCCCGCGGCCGTCTCCACGACCCAGGGGATGAAGTGCTCTTCGGTCGCCGGGTCGAAGTACTCGAGGTTCTGGCCGGACGACCGGGCGTGGCTGCCCAGGTCGAAGTCGCCGCGGTTGTGGACACCCTCGAGCTCCTTCCAGCCGAAGGGGAAGCGGTACTCGACGTCGATGGCCTGCTTGGCGTAGTGCGCCAGCTCGTCGGGAGCGTGCTCCCGGAAGCGCAGCCGCGCGGGTGTCACGCCGTAGCGCTCGTACCAGGCTCGGCGGGCCGGGAGCCACTCCTCGAAGGCCGCCGCCGCCGGCTCGCCGGGCGCCACGAAATACTGCATCTCCATCTGCTCGAACTCGCGCATCCGGAACACGAAGTTGCCCGGGCTGATCTCGTTTCGGAAGGACTTGCCGACCTGGGCGATGCCGAAGGGCAGCTTCTTGCGGCTGGACTGCTGGACGTTCCGGAAGTTGACGTAGGAGCCCTGCGCCGTCTCGGGCCGCAGGTAGACGGCCGCGGCGTCCTCCTCGACGGGGCCCATGTGCGTCCGGAACATGAGGTTGAAGCGTCGCGGCGGGGAGAGCGGTCCGGCGTCCACCGGGCAGACAAGGCCGAGGCGCTCGACGATGCCCTCGTCGCGCAGGTCGCTGGCGCTCAGCGACTCGGCGCCGGGAAGCTCGTCCAGCCTGAAGCGGCGATGGCAGGTGCCGCACTCGACGAGGGGGTCCGAGAAGGAGCCCACGTGCCCCGAGGTGACCCAGACCTCGGGGTGCATGAGGATGCCCGCATCGAGGCCGACGATGTCGTCGCGCTCCTGGACCATGGCCCGCCACCAGGCGCGCTTGACGTTGTTCTTGAGCTCGACGCCGAGCGGCCCGTAGTCCCAGACCGCGTTGATGCCGCCGTAGATCTCCGAGGAGGGGAAGATGAAGCCGCGGCGCTTCGAGAGCGAGACGATGGTGTCAAGGTCCGCCACGGCAGGCCCGGGGTCGCCCACGGCAACCTTGGGGTCCGCCTCGACAGCTGCGGGGACGTCGGAGGGCGCGGCGGTCTCGGGTCGGGTCATGGACGGGGTCTCCCTGGGGCGCCGGCGATGGCAGAGCCGGTCGGCTGGGCGTGATTGTCGCAGAACGGCGCGCCGGGTCGGATCTCAGGGGCGCCGGCGCACCTCGTCGACGAAGGCGAGGGAGCGAGCCTCGCGCTCGAGGATGAAACGCGTGAAGCGGCGCATCGCCGCCTCGACCTCGGACTCGACCTCGGGCGGCAGGCGGAGCGCGGCGAGGGCCTCGACGTCCAGGCGCCGGTAGGCCTTCAGGACCTTGAGGGCAGCCAGCGAGAGGACCGCGGACTCCGTGGGCGGCGAGGGATGAGCGCCGCAGAGGACCCCACCGAGAGCGGGGACCCAGCGGAACGTGTCGTGCTCCTCGAGCACGCGGTCGCACTCCACGCAACGGTCCAGCTCGGGCCGCACGCCCAGCGCGTCAGCGAGGCCCGACTCGAACCAGCGGGCCACGCGTCCCGGCGCCATGCCGTCATCAAGCAGCTGGCAGGCCCGCCGGAGGAGGCCGTAGACCGGATGCGCGCCGGCACGCTCCTCGACCGCCCGATCGGCCAGCTCGCCGAGATACCAGGCCGTGGCCGTCGATTCGAGCGTGTCGCGCAGGCGCAGCCAGGCGTGCGCGACGCTCACCGATGTGACCACGTCGAGCGAGCGGCCGCGGGCGAGGACGAGGTCGAGCTCCGCGAAGGGCTCGACGCTGCCGCCGATCCGGCTGCGGGGCCGGCGCACGCCCTTGGCGATGGCCCGGATCTTGCCGTCCTCGGGCGTCAGCACGGTGATGATCCGGTCGGCCTCGCCGAGATCGAGATGCGCGAGGACGATGGCGCGCGTCTTGTAGGTGCGAGGGCGTGGCACAGGGCGAGCCTATCCGAGCGCTGCGTCCGGCGCGCCGGCAGGGCGATGTGCTAACGGCGAGTATCATGTTCGGGTGCTGACCAGCATCGACATCGACCGTCTCATCGCCGACACCGAAGCGGCCATCCTCGACGTCATCCGCGCGGCCGAGGACGAGCGGACGCGCGAGCTGTACGCCATGGTCCGCTATCACCTCGGACTCGACGGCGAGGCGCCGCGAGGCAAGCGCATCCGCCCGCTCATCGGGCTGCTCGCCTACCAGTCCATCGCGGGCGACCACGTCCGGGCGCTGCCGGGCGCGGCCGCGGTCGAGATGGGCCACAACTTCAGCCTCGTCCACGACGACATCGAGGATCACGGGCGGGAGCGGCGACACCGGCCGGCGTTGTGGACGGTGGCCGGCATCCCCCAGGCCATCAATACCGGGGACACGCTCTTCACGCTCAGCCGCCTGGCCCTCCACCGGCTCAGCGAGGCCGGCTTCGAGGACGCCCGCGTGCTGCGCCTGATGCGCCTCTACGACGAGACCTGCCTGGCCCTCTGCGAGGGCCAGTTCATGGACATCTGGATGTCCGAACACGACGACTGGCTCTCGGTCGAAGCGTACTTCGACATGATCGGTCGAAAGACCGCCGCCCTCATCGCGGGCTCGGCCGAGGCGGGCGCCATCCTGGCCACCGATGACGAGACGGTCATCGCGTCCTACCGGCGCTTCGGATGGTCGCTCGGGCTGGCCTTCCAGCTCAACGACGACCTGCTGGGTATCTGGGGCGACGAGGCGACGACTGGCAAGGAGGCCTCCGACATCGCCACCGGCAAGAAGACGCTGCCGCTCATCTATGCCCTCCAGGAGGCCAGGGGCGAGGACGCCCGGCGCCTGTCCGCGATCCTGTCCCGCCTGAACGGCGATGCTGCCCCGGCCGAGGTCGACGGAGGCGACGCGGATCCTCGAGCGGGTCGGAGCTCGGGAGTTCACGCGCCAGCGCGCCCAGGAGCACCGCGACGCGGCCCTCGCCGAGATCGTCTCCCTCGGGCGCATCGACGGCGAGGCCGTCGAGCGCCTCGAGCGCATCGTCCAGGCCGCCATCAGCGCCTGAGGCCGCCGGTCGACGACCCGGGGTGTCCGGTGCGTCAGGCCTCCTCGGTCTCGGCCTCGGCGGCCGGCGCCGCGATGCGGGCGACATGGACCGTGCGGACGCGCCGTCCGTCGGTCGCCTCGACGGTGATGCGCAGGCCGTCGACCTCGACGGCGTCCCCGATGCGAGGCACTCCGCCCCCCATGTAGTGGTACACGAGGCCGCCGACGGTGTCGAACTCCTCCTTGTCATCGCTCTCGAGGCGGGAGTCGAAGTGCTCGAGCAGGTCGTCGACGTCGGCGCGGCCGTCGACCCGCGCCTCGCCATCCGCGAGTGGCACGATCATCGGCTCCTCCTCGTCGTACTCGTCCTGGATCTCGCCCACGATCTCCTCGATGAGGTCCTCGATCGAGACGAGCCCGGCCGTGCCGCCGTGCTCGTCGAGCACGATGGCGATGTGGACGCGGCGGCGCTGCAGGCTGTGGAGCAGATCGTCGACGAGCATCGACTCGGGCACGAAGAGCGGCGTCCGCAGGAGGCCCCGGATGGACGGTGGTCGGTCATCGCCCGACGAGGTAGGGCAGCAGGTCCTTGGCGTACAGGAGGCCGATGATGTTGTCGATGCTGCCGTCATAGACCGGGATGCGCGAGTGGCCCTCCTTCACGATGGTCTCCACCATCTCGCCCAGGGAGCCATCCAGGGGTAGCGCCACGATGTCGACGCGGGCCACCATGACCTCGTGGACGCGTCGCTCACCGAGCTCGAGGACGCCGCCGATCATCTGCTCCTCCTCGGCCTCGATGGTGCCCTGCTCCCCTCCCCGTTCCACGAGGATGCGCAGCTCCTCGCTGCTGATGGCCTCGTCGGTCACGCCGGAGACCCCGAGGCAGGCGGGTCACGCCATGGGTGATGGTGGTGAGGAACCAGACCACGGGCGCCAGGAGCGCCCCGAGGATCTCGACCGGCCGCGCCAGCGCCAGGGCATAGCGCTCGGCGTGGCGCGAGCGCCAGCGTCTTGGGCACGAGCTCGCCGAAGACGATGGTCACGAGGCTGACGATGAGGGTGACGATGAGGAGGGCCAGGACGTCCGCGGAGGACTCCAGCGGGCCGATGGACCGCAGGCCGTCCGCGAGATGGCCGGCCATGCTGGCGCCCGCGAAGGCGGCCGCCAGGAAGCCGATGAAGGTGATGCCGATCTGGATGGTGGCGAGGAGGCGGCTGGGATGCTCGGTCATCCGCGCCACGCGCCGGGCACGGCCGTCGCCCTCCTCGCTGAGCTGCCGGATGCGGCTGCGGCGAACGGTCACGAGCGCGATCTCGGCGGCCACGAAGACGCCGTTGAGGACCACGAGGACCCCGATGACGACGATCTCGAGGAGCGAGCTGCCCATCAGCGGCCCGGGCCGTCCTCCGTGGGCGGGGCCGGCGGCCGGCGCTCCCGGATGCGAGCCGGCAGGCCGAGCGCCAGCTTGCCATCGGGCACGTCCCGGGTGACGAGCGAGGCGGCGCCCGGTGACCGCGTCCTCGCCGACGCTCACGGGCGCCCGCAGGATGGTGTCCGAGCCGATGAAGGCGCGGTCGCCGATACGCGTGCGGTGCTTTCGCACGCCGTCGTAGTTGGCCGTGATGGTGCCCGCCCCGATGTTCACCATCTCGCCCACCTCGGCGTCGCCGAGATAGCTGAAGTGGTGGCTCTTGGTCCCGCGCCCGAGGGTGCTGTTCTTCACCTCGGCGTAGTTGCCGAGCTGGACGCCGCTCCCGATGCGGGCGCCGGCGCGAACGTGGGAGAAGGGCCCGATCGTCACGTCGGCCTCCACGACGGAGCCTTCCAGGACACTGGCCCAGACCACCGTGCGCTCGCCGATGACGGTGTCGAGCACCTGGCTGCCGCTCCGGATGACCGCGTCCCGGCCGATGGACGTGTCGCCGCGAAGGACGACGTTGGGTTCGATGGTGACGTCCTCGGCGAGGGTGACGCTGGCGTCGATGAACGTGCTGGCGGGGTCCACGATGGTCACGCCGGCGCGCATGTGGGCCTCGTTGATGCGCAGCCGCAGCTCGAGCTCGGCATCGGCCAGCTGGGCACGGTCGTTGATGCCCAGCAGCGTGCCGTCGTCCTCGACCTCGAGGATGGCCACCGGCCGATCGTCCGCGCGGGCGAGGGTCACGAGCTCGGGCAGGTAGAGCTCGCCGGTGACCGCCGATGGCTGGATGTCATCGATACGGCGGCGCAGCCAGGCGACGTCGAAGGCATACAGGCCCGCGTTGACCTCGTCGATGGTCGAGCTCGTCCACCGATGCGTCGCTGACCTCGACGATCCGCTCGACGCGACCGTCGGCGCCCCGGACGACGCGGCCGAGCGAGGCCGGCTCGTCCACGTCCACGCTCACGAGGGCCATCGCGGCATCGTGCTCCCGCCGCGCCGTCGCGAGCTCGGCCAGGAGACCGGCGTCGACGAGGGGCACATCGCCGGACAGGACCAGGATCTCCTCGTTCGTGGCGGGCAGGGCCTCGAGGGCAGCGCGAAGCGCATCGGCCGTCCCCCGCGGCTCGGCCTGCACGGCGAAGTCGGCGCGATCGGCGAAGACGTCGCGCACCTCCACGGTCGCCGGGGAGATGACGACGAGCGGCCGCGAGCCGGTGGCTGCCTCTGCGGCCGCCGAGCACGTAGGCCAGCATGGGCCGGCCGCACAGCGGGTGGAGGACCTTGGGGCGGCGCGAGCGCATCCGCTTCCCGAGGCCGGCGGCGAGCACCACCGCGGTGAGGTTCGGGCGTCGGTCCGTGCTCACCTGGCGGTCGGACCGCCCCGGGGTTGTGGAGGCTTCTCGGGCATGGGGTGCGCTGACTGTAGGGTCGCGGTCGGCGGGGTGTCAAACACGGGTCGCGCGCTGGCGCGGCCTACGGCCGGACAGCGATGGCCTCGATCTCGACGAGGATGTCCATCGGCAGTCGGGCGGCCTCGATGGTCGTGCGGGCCGGCGCCGGCGTGGCGAAGAACGTCGCGTAGACCTCGTTGAAGGCCCTGAAGTCGTCCATGTCGGCGAGGTAGCAGGTCGTCTTCACGACGTCCCCGTAGCCGAGGCCGGCGGCGGCGAGGATGGCGCCCAGGTTGCGCAGCGTCTGCTCCGTCTGCTCGACGACGCCGCCCTCGACGAGCTGCCCCGTCGCGGGGTCGATGGGTCCCTGGCCGGAGCAGAACAGGATGCCCTCGACGGCGATGGCCTGGCTGTACGGGCCGATGGGGCTCGGCGCCCCTGGCGTCCGGATGGGCTCCCTCACGCTGTTCCTCCCTTGCTCGTCGACGTCGCGATGATGGTGGCTGTCCCGAGCTCGGCTGTCCCTGCCGCCTCGAGCGACGTGGCGGCTTCGGCAGCGGCCTCCGGTGAAGGATAGAGGGCGACGAGGGTCGGCCCGGAGCCGCTCAGCAGCACGGCCCGCCCGAGGTGGGCCTCGAGCGCCTCGCGCAACGCCGGCAAGGTCGGGCTGGAGCCGAGTGGCCGGTTCCCAGAGGTCATTGGCGTCCCGGAGGCGTGCGGCCAGGGACGCCAGCTCAGCGCCACCGACGCCGGCTCGCAGCGCCCTGACGAGCTCGTCGATGTGGGCCACGCCGTCCCGCTGGTCGTCGTCGTCAGGGGTTCTCGCCGCGGAAGCCCTGGAGTGCCGCGAAGACGGCGGCCGTCGACAGTCGGTCGCGAGGTGTGACAAGGAGGATGCCGGCGGGCGGCTCGGGTGCCGGCAGCGCGTCCAGCGACCTCACCGATGCCGCGTCCTCGAGCGGCTGCCTGGCCCGAGGCGAAGAAGGGCACGTCGGCGCCGAGCCTGGCCAGCAGGTCGGTCGGAGGCGTCGCGGCGGCCAGGCCCCACACCTCTGCCGCGAGGCGCAGGCTCGCGGCCGCGTCCGAGCTGCCGCCTCCGAGGCCAGCCGCGGCCGGGATGTGCTTGTCGAGGCGCAGCTGGAGGGCCGGCAGCGGGATGCCTGCCGCCTGGCGCAGGGCAGCCACGGCGCGCAGGACGATGTTCTCCCTGGTCGGCACCGACGGGTCGCCGGTCACGATGACCTGGTCGGGACCGTCCGGATCGGCTGCGGGGCGGGCTTCGAGATGGTCGTGCAACGCGAGGCGCAGGAAGACCGAGTCGAGGGTGTGATAGCCGTCGGCGCGCCGGCCCGTGACCACGAGCCCGAGGTTGATCTTGGCCGGGGCCTCGGCCCAGGCCGCCGGCACGTCGCGCCGCGTCACGGCAGCGGCGAGAGCGCAGCCCGCAGCGCCAGCCACTCGTCGACCGAGAGGGTCTGGGGCCGCCGTTCCGGGGCGATCGGCGCAGGCACCCAGCGCCGCGTCGAGCCGCTCGCGTGCGAGGCCCGGCAGCTGACGGACGAGGACGTTGTGGATCATCTTGCGTCGCTCGCGGAAGCCCGCCTGGACGAGCCGCCAGAGCTCGTCCTCGCCATCCCGGTCGAGACGGCGCGGCCTCGTCTCGCCCACGAGGACCGCGGAGTCGACCTCGGGCAGCGGGCTCGAAGGCCGCCGCCGGGCACGGGGAAGGCGACGCGCGTCAGGGCGTGGTACTGGACGAAGACCGAGAGGTAGCTCATGGCCCCGGGCGGTGCCGCGACCCGCTCGGCGACCTCGCGCTGGACCATGAGCACGAAGCGCTCCGGCCGCGGCTCGCCCTCGAGGACGTGGTGGAGGATGGGGCTCGTGATGTGATAGGGCACGTTGGCCACGAGCGCCCAGGGACCGTCCACGACCGAGGCCACGTCGACGTCCAGGAAGTCAGCGCTGACGAGGCGAAAGCCCGCCGCGCCGTCGAAGCGTTCCTGGAGATGCCCTGCCAGACGGTCATCGAGCTCGACCGCGGTGACGTGCGCCCCAGCCCCGAGGAGCGCCGCGGTCAGGATGCCGAGGCCGGGCCCGACCTCCACGATCCGCTCGCCCGGCCGGATCGCGGCTGTCTCGACGATCCGCTCGAGGACCGCGCCGTCGACCAGGTGGTTCTGCGAAAGCGACCGGCGAGCCTCGAGACCGTGGCGACGCAGGTAGCGCGCGACGCGCTCGGGGCTGAGGTGCTGCGGGTCGAGCTCCGCCGAGGGCGCCACAAGGCTCAGACCGCGAGCTTCAGGGATGGGCGCGCGTCGAGTCCGCCCGTCTGCCCGGAAGCCTGCCCGGGCACGGTGCCAGGCCGCCGCGCCGATCATGGCCGCGTTGTCGGTGCACAGTCCCGGCCTCGGTACCACCAGCCGGATGCCCAGCTCGCGGGCTCCCTGCGGCGATCCGCTCGCGGAGCACACCGTTGGCAGCCACCCCGCCGCCGAGGACGATGTCCCGGGCACCGATGTCGCGCGCGGCGCGCAGCGTCTTCGTGGCCAGCACGTCCACGACCGAGTCCTGGAAGGCCCAGGCGAGCTCCGCGACGTCGGCCGGCGGGCAGCTCCTCAGCCTCGGGCTCGCCCGTGCGCCGGCGCCGTACCGGCGGCCGCAGGGCCTCGCCGACCGCGCGGCGGGCCGCGGTCTTGAGACCGCTGAACGAGAAATCGAACGACTCCCCCAGCCAGGCTCGCGGGAAGCGGCGATCGTGGAGCGTGGCCCCGCTCGCGGCGGCCATGATGGCCGGGCCGCCCGGATAGGGCAGCCCGAGCAGGCGCCCGACCTTGTCGAACGCCTCGCCCGCGGCGTCGTCGACCGTCTGGCCCAGGAGGCGGTAGCGCAGGTGGTCCGTCCATCTCGACGAGGAACGTGTGTCCACCACTGACGACGAGGGCCACCAGCGGGAACTCGGGTGCGGCCCGCTCCTCCTCGTCGGGATCGAGCAGCCAGGCGGCGTAGATGTGGCCCTCGAGGTGGTTGACCGGCACCAGCGGCAGGCCGCCCACCCAGGCCAGGGTCCTCGCCATCGTGATGCCCACGAGCAGCGAGCCCGCGAGGCCCGGTCCCTCGGTCACCGCCACCGCGTCGAGCGCCGACCAGTCCTCGATGCCGGCGCGCTCGCGGGCCTCATCGAGCACCGGGATCATCCAGCGCAGGTGTGCGCGCGCGGCGACCTCGGGCACGATGCCGCCCGTCGCCGCGTGCAGCGCCACCTGGCTCGCCACGACGCTCGCGACGATGCGTCGTCCGCGCTGCACGACGGCCACGGCCGTCTCGTCGCAGGAGCTCTCGACGGCGAGGATGAGCCCCTGGCGGTCGCTCATCTGCCGAGCGCCTCGGGCGGGTCGTCGGATACCTCGCCCGGGTCGTCGGCCAGGGCGTCGCTCGCATAGCGCGCCGCGAGGCGGGCACGGAGCGCGGCCATCTCGGGTCGGTCCAGCCCCTCGGTCGTCATGATGAGGGCGTCCTCGCCGTTGTCCGAGTAGTAGCGCGGCCGGACGCCGACGGGGCGGAAGCCGAACTGCTGGTACAGCCGTCGAGCGCCGCCGTTGCTGAGCCGGACCTCCAGCGTCACGACCGTGGCCCCCAGGTCAGCCGCCAGCTCGATGAGCTCGGAGAGGAGCCGGCCGCCGATGCCCCGCCGGCGATAGGCCGGCAGGACCGCGAAGGTCGTCACGTGGGCCTCGTCGACCATGAGCCAGATGCCCGCGTAGGCCACGAGGCGCTCGCCGGCACGAACCACGAGGTAGTGCGCCATGCGGTTCGTCTCGAGCTCCCCGCGGAAGGCATAGGGCGGCCAGGGCGTCGGGAACGAGGCGCTCTCGATGGCGTGGACGGCCGGGATGTCCTCGACGCGCATGGGCTCCACGCGGAGCCTCACCGGAGGTCGGGCGACCATCCCAGCTCCTCCGGACCATGGCGCACGCCCCGGGGCAGGGCCACGTAGGCCGGCACGAGTGTCGCGGCGTCGTCGAGCCCCGCGGTGGCGAGCCGCTGCCAGCCCAGCTCGAGAAGGGCCGCGGGCAGACCCTCGAGGGCAGCCTCGCCGAGCCTGGCGGCCTCGACGCCCAGCAGGTCGGGGTCGAGGTCCAGTCCCGCGCACCGGCACATCCCCGAGCGCCTCGCGCAGGCCACCGGGCGCCACGAGGATGGGCTCCTCGCCGGCCCGAGCGAGATAGTGGTCGCGCGCCCCGGCGGGCAGCACGACCGCGGTCTCGCGGCTCGCTCCGGCGGTCCCGGCGGCGTGGCGCAGGGCATCCGTGGAGGCGATGCCGACGATCGGCAGGCCGCGCACGTAGGCCAGCGTCTTGGCCGTGGCGAGACCGATGCGCAGGCCCGTGAACGAGCCCGGGCCCGTGCCCACGACGAGCGCAGCGACGTCGCCGAACCCCGCTCCGGCACCGGCCAGCGCCTCGTCGATCTGCTCGATGATCCGCGTGCCATGGTGGTGGCCAGCCTCGGAACGACTGACGGCCAGCGGGGCCCGTCGCGCCGAGGGCCACGAACGATGTCCGCGTCGCGGTGTCGATCGCGAGCAGCAGCCCGCCAGGGTCGAGTGCCTGCTTCATCTCCCGCCCGCCTCCCAGCGGCGGGCGGCCTCGACATAGCGGCTCGCCACCTCGCCGTCCCCGCGCAGGGTCACGGCTCGCCGATCGTCCTCCAGCGGCTCCAGCGCCACGGTCAGGCGATCCACGTCGAGGGACCCGTCGAGACGGTCGGCCCACTCGCTCAGCGTGACGCCGTCGTCCTGACGCTCGTCGAGCAGGCCGCCCGCGAGGGCCTCGGCCGTGCCCGACAGCCGATAGAGGTCCTGGTGGAACAGGGGCAGCCGGCCCTCGTACTCGGCCATGAGCGTGAAGCTCGGGCTGTTGACGACGTCGCCGATGCCGAGGCCGCGCGCGAAGCCCTTGGCGAACTGCGTCTTGCCGGCGCCCAGCGGACCGACGAGCGCGAGCCGGTCGCCCGGCCCGCGCCACGGCCGCCAGCGCCGCCGCCAGTCGCTGCGTCTGCGTCAGGGGACTCGGTGACAGCCCGCCACGTCATGGCTGGCGCAGGCGCTCGACTCGACATCTCGTCCGGGGCCAGCCTCAGCCGAGGCGCTCCAGCGTCGAGAGCGGCACGCAGGTGCGCGCGTGTGCGCCCGTCGGCGTCGGCGATCTCGACGAAGCCGCCGGGCGCATAGATGCCGCCCGGCCAGCGACGCGGGTCCGGACAGGCCGACGAGGCGGCCCTCCTGGTCGCGTGCCTCGCCACTGAGGACCCGAACGGTGCCCGGCGGTCGCGCCACCGCGGCGAGCAGCGGTCGCGGATCGCCGCCGATGATGAGCGTGCGCGACTCGGCATGGATGCCTGCCGGCCGGCCGTCGGCTGCCACCAGGAGGTCCCAGAGGTGGCGCGGGATGGGCACGCGGCCGTAGCCGCCCATGGCCAGGAGCGCGAACGGGCGCCGTGCGCATGGATGGCGGCCTGCTGCCGGGCCTCGGACGAGCGCGAGCTGCCGCAGGTGGCGGCTGGCCACGCCGCCCGAGATGACGGCCGCGACGCCGATGGCCCGCGCCCGCGACATGGCCTCCATGTCGAGCCGCGCGCCGACCACGAGGATGGCGCCCGAGGCGCTGACGTCGATGCGCGAGGCCGGGATCTCGGCGTCGGGCGCCTCGACGGCGATGACGATCCGTCCGACCGCCGGACGGCCCCAGCCGATCTGGGCCTCGATGGCGAGGCCCTCGGCGCGGATGTCGATGCGGCCGGGGACCACGGTCTCGACGATCGCCGGCCGCCGGCGAGTGGATGAGGATGTCGCCGCTGCCGGCGGCCAGGCGGGTGATGCCGTCGCGACCGTGCTCGCAGACGCGGGTCCGGTAGGTCGACTGCGGCGCCTTGCGGCCGAGGCGGCCCGAGGCCGGCACGGGGACATGGTCGAGCACGTCGCCAGGCCGAAGGCCGACGATCGGCCGCGGTCGTCTGGATCTCCACGGCCTCCTGCTCACGGAAGCGCTCGATGATGGGCTGGCCGAGCTCCACGCGCTGGCCCGGGGCGACGAGCGGTCGATCGGCCAGGTGCAGCGTGAAGCGCAGGAGGCGGCCGCGCCGCGGGCTCGCGGCCGGGACCGAGGAAGCGGACCGGCGTCGGGCCGCGCCGGTGGTCGGGAGGCTCATCGGTCGCTGCCCATCCAGACCGGCTCCTCCCACGCTCCAGGAGGGCACGACGCTGCTCGCCGCCGTCCGGCCAGCTCGAGCGGGATGGCTCGCGTGTCGATGAGCAGGCCACCCAGGCCGCCGCTCACCTCGAGTCGCGAGGCGCTGGCGCTCCGACGCCGAGGATGGCTGCCCTGTCCGGGGTCGATCTCGAGGCTGCGCGACGATGCCCGGCGGCAGGTCCACGAGCCGCAGCTGTCCGGCCTCGAGCGGACACCTGCGTCCTCGCCGAGCAGGCGACGAGATGGTCACCGATCGCGGGGCCCTTCCCGTTGCTGCCGGGCGCACCGGTGAGGAGGGCGCTGCCGAGCGGCAGGAGGGCAGTCGTCCATGAGGTCGGCCAGCAGGCGGCGACGGTCCGCTCTCGACCGGCAGTGCCCCGAGCGGTGCCAGGACGCGAGCGTGGTCGTGCAGGATGGTGGAGGCGCCCGGTCCGGCGGATGCCGTCGGCGACCGCCAGCGCCGACGCGGCCGCGGCGGCAGGAGCGAGAACCCGCCACCGGACAGCACGACGACGTCCGGAGCGGCGCCCTCCGGCCGGCCGCTCGGGCGCCAGCGCGTCCCAGCGCCGCCTGCAGCCGCTCGAGGGCGGCGCGCAGGGCCGCCATGCGCAGGTGCAGGCCCTCGCGCGTCGACCTGGCCGACCAGGGACGGAGCGCCAGGTCGCGCGAGGCGGTCGAACCGGCTCGCCGGGTCGCCCGGGCAGGCTCGACCAGGCGCAGGATGCTCTCCGCGACGTCGTCGTCCTCGAGCAGGGCGCGGGGCAGCAGCCCGGCCGTCGGCGATGATGGCGTGGCGGACCTCCGCCGTCGGCGTCCCGGCGAGCGTCCGGGAGCCGACGGCGGCGCCGACCTCGATGCCCTCGACGCGACCGCTCGAGGAGGACCGCCAGCGAGCCGATCGACGGTCCGCAGCGCGGTGTGCCCGTCGATGGCCGCCACGGGCCCTCCGTTGACCGAGGTGCGCGCCGACCTGCAGGGCGGCCTGTCGCAGGGGCGAGGGCGGCCCGTGGCGCGGCATCCGGTGCGGGCAGGGCGAAGAGGCGATCGTCGGCGATGCCCTCGGGACGCTCGATGAAGGGCCCGCAGGCGATGACCGCGAGGTCGTCGCGCAGGCGCGCCAGCGAGCCCGCGCGGGGCCAGAGCAAGCGGGCATGGTCGCGCTCGGACTCCTCGGCCGCCTCGCGGACCGCCGACGACGACGGCGTCGAGGTCAGCGTCGAGGCAGGCCTCGCCGAAGGCGATGAGGTCCGGCTCGGGGCCGAAGAAGCGCGCCGTGACGTGCCAGCCCGGCGCCCGCGAACGGCACGCTCGAGGAGCAGCCCGGTCTCGGGCGAGGCCGCCACGAGGCAGGCCCGCGGTGCGCGCGCAGGTGCGCACCTCGAGACGCGGCCAGTCCCGCCAGCCCTCCATGGACCCGGCCACCGCGGCGTCGATCCGGGCGACCCGCCAGGCCAGGTCCTCGAGCAGCACCTCCGGCGTCGACACCGGCCGGCATCGCGGCCGCGGCAAGCATGCGGTAGCGGCCCTCGACGGGCGCGACGAGCGCGGCGGCCGTGGTGATCGTGCCGCGGTCGAGCGTGAAGAAGGAAGGGGTGTCCCGGGTCACTCGGTCGATGGTAGCCGCGTGGCGGCTTTCAGGCGTCGAGACCGACCTCTGCCTCGAGCTCCTCGAGCCGGTCGATGAGCCGGTCGATGCCGTCCTCGTCCGCGAGCAGGCTGCGCGCGCCCGGATGGTCGCCGCCGAAGACACCGCGGATGACGGGGTCGAAGAGGAGCATGCCCAGCCCGTCGAGCGAGCTCATGCCGCGATTGGCCTCCAGGAACAGCACCGCGGGCACCGTGGCGCCTCGCAGCTGGATCGCCCGCGCCACGGCCTCGACGTCATCGTCCTCCAGGGTCCGAATGTCGTGGGGCTCGTCTCGTGGCCCTGGCGTGGCGGCTGTTCGCAGCAACGCGATCCCCTTCCTCGAGGCATCCAGCCGACCGCCGATGCTGCCTGTTCGGGGCCCTCTTCCCCGGATCCAGGCCGTCGGCCGACCCCTGTATGAACACGGCGCCGGTCGTTCGTCCTGGCGGGCTTGACCGGCTCACGGATAGTACACCCGGTCCAGCCGAGCGGCCATGCTGGACAGCACCTCCCAGGCGATGGTGTTGCGCGCGCGCGCCAGATCCCCGGCCGTGATGCGTCTGGCGGCCCTGCCGGCCGAGGAGGACGAACGTGTCCGCGCCGTCGATGCCGGGCACGTCGGTGACGTCCACCGCCAGGGCGTCCATGGAGATGACACCGACAAGGGGCACACGGGCGCCACGCACGAGCGCCTCCCCCATGGGCTGGGCAGCGCGAAGGTAGCCGTCAGCGTAGCCGAGGGGCAGGATGGCGATCCGGGTGCGACGCTCGGCGCGCCACAGCCCGCCGTAGCCCACGGCCTCTCCGACGGCGACCTCGCTGAACGCGACGGCCCGGGCCTTGAGGCTCATGGCTGGACGCAGGTCGGGCGCCGCTGCGGCGGCGGAGGGCGACAGCGGCCAGCCCTCGTCGAGCAGGCCGTACACGGCGAGCCCGGGCCGCACCAGCTCGAGCGGCGGTGCGGCGCCCGTGAAGAGCGGGCCGCTGGCGGCCAGATGACGCGCCGGCACCCGGATGCCCGCCACACCGAGCGCGGCCACGGCGCGCTCGAACCGCTCGACCTGACGGGCCGAGGCGTCAGGCTCGCCCGGGTTGGCCAGGTGGGACCAGAGCCCGGCCAGGCGCAGGCGGGGGTCACGCTCGATGACGCCGGCCGCGCGCACGAGGTCCTCCACGCCCAGCCCACCGCGGCCAAGACCGGTCTCCACGCACAGCTGCAGCGCGACCGGAGGGCGGTCCGAGACAGCCACGCGCACGACGTGCTCGACGTCGACGAGCGACATGATGGTGACTTCGACGCCGGCCGCCACGGCCTCGGCCGCGGCCGCGCGCGGCACGGGATAGAGCAGCAGCACCCGCGCGTCCGGCAGCATGACACGCAGCGCGATGGCCTCGTCCAGCGTCGCCACGCAGAGGCCGTCGGCGACCTCTGCAAGGGCCTCGGCGGTACGGCGGACGCCGTGTCCGTAGGCATCGGCCTTGACCACGGGCGCCACGGCGGCGGTGCCGGCCAGCGATCTGATGATGCCGACGTTGTGGCGCACGGCGTCGAGGTCGATCTCCAGCCAGGCTGCCCGACGCAGCTGCGGGGCGCCCGTCTCGCTCATCGGCTGTCGCGAAGGCCGGCCCGCACCCTGGGGATGGCGGGCAGCAGGTCCGTGGCCATGAGCCCGGCGTCACCCAGATCCGCGCTCAGCTCCGCGCCGGCGCGGCCGTGCAGCCAGACGCCGAGCGTGGCGGCGTCGAAGGGCGAGAGGCCCTGTCCGATGAGCGAGACGGTGATGCCCGCCAGCACGTCGCCGCTGCCGGCCGTGCCGAGGGCGGGCACCTCGAAGGGCGCCAGGAGGGCACGGCCGTCCGGGCCGGCGATGATCGTCGCCGCGCCCTTGAGGACGACGACCTGGCGCCAGTCGGCCGCGGCCGCCAGCGCCGCCGCATGCCGCTCGGCGTCCGTCGACCCGGGCTCACGGCCGAGGCGCCGCAACTCCCCCGGATGGGGTGTGAGCACACAGTGTCGGCGCACGCGGCCCGGCCAGCCGGGCTGCCCGGCCAGCGCGTCGAGCGCACCCGCGTCGACGACCGCTGGCGGACCATCGGTCTCCAGGAGCGCCCGGACCAGGCGGCTCGTCCGGCGTCCGGGTCGCAGGCCGGGGCCGATCAGCAGGGCATCGTGGTGCTCCTCGACCATCGCGGCCGCGGCCTCCTCCGGGTCCGTCTCGCCGGGCGAGACCTCCGGCCAGCCTCTCGTGACGAGCTCAGGGACCCGACCCGCCAGGTGAGGCTGGAGCGACGCCGGCAGCCAGAGGACGACGACACCACTTCCCGCCCGCAGCGCAGCGGTGCCCGCCATGAGCGCGGCACCCGCGTAGTCGAGGGAGCCTGCGACGACGGCGACGCGGCCGAAGGTGCCCTTGTGGCCGCGCGGATCCCGCTCCGGGACGAGCGCCGCGGCGAGCCGTTCTTCGAGGACCTCCGGCGCCCCTCCGTCAGGGCTCATCGCCGAGGCCCGTGGCCCGCTCCGCCGCCTGCACCTCCGTCTCGAGGTCGCGAAGCCGGCGCATGCGCGCCATCAGCTGCCGCTCGCGGTCTTCGAGCCTGGCTTCGACATCGACCGGGAAGACGAACGTGCCGCCGGTGGTGCGATAGCCGATGGCGACGGCGATGGCGTACTCGTGCTCGTGGCTGATGGAGACCGCGACGCGTTCCATACCCAGCTGGTCGGCGCGGCGCAGGGCGCGGTCGTGGAGACGCACCGTGGGCTGCCCGGTGGGCAGCCGGACGATCTCGATCTCGCGCCAGCCCACGCCACGGACCCCCAGGCCGAGGACCTTGCTGACAGCCTCCTTGGCCGCCCATCGCCCGGCCATGTTCTCGGGCCGGTCGCGCACGTAGGCGTCCTCGGCCGGTGTGAGGATGCGCAGCGGGAAGCGTCGTCCGTGCTTCGCCAGCGCTCGGCTGATGCGCTCGACCTGGATGATGTCGATGCCGAGCTCGGTCAGACCCGCGGCCGGGGTCGGTGGCGTCGGCTCCTCGGCGAGGCTCACTCGACGGTGACCGACTTGGCCAGGTTGCGCGGCTGGTCGACGTCCGTGCCGCGGGCCACGGCGGTGTGGTACGCGAAGAGCTGCAGCGGGATGATGGCCAGGACGGGTGAGAGCATCTCCACCGTCGCGGGCACCCACATGATGTCGTCGGCGACGGCCTTCATGCGCTCGTCGCCCTCGGTCACCACGGCGATGACGCGCGCGTCGCGGGCGCGGCCCTCCATGAGGTTGCTGACGAGCTTGTCGTGGACCGAGGTGCGCGTAGCCACGGCGACGAGGGGGACTTCGGCGTCGAGCAGCGAGATGGGGCCATGCTTCAGCTCGCCAGCGGCGTAGCCTTCGGCGTGGACGTAGCTGACCTCCTTGAGCTTGAGGGCGCCTTCGAGCGCGGCCGGGTAGGTGATGCCGCGACCGACGTACATGTAGCCCCGGGACCCGAGGTAGCGCCGCGCAAGCGCCTGGGCCGGCGCCTCGTTGAGCTCGATAGCGCGCTCGGCTCCGGCCGGCAGGGCGCGCAGACCCTCGACCAGGGCGGCCTCGTAGCGCGCGGTCGAGCCGGCCGCGCGATTTGGCTACCTGCGCCGCGATGAGCAGCAGCGTGACCACCTGCGTGACGTAGGTCTTGGTGGCCACGACGGCGATCTCGGGGCCGGCCTGGAGGTAGAGGACCGCGTCCGCCTCGCGCGTGATGGCCGAGCCCACCGTGTTCGTGACGGCCACGATGGGGCAGCCCTGTTGGCGCGCCAGTCGTGTCGGCGCCAGCGTGTCGGCCGTCTCGCCAGACTGGGTGACCGCGATGACGAGCGTACGAGCGTCGAGCGGGGGCGGGTCGTAGCGGAACTCCGAGCCGATGTTCCAGCGCGCCGGCAGACCGGTCCAGGCCTGCAGGGCGGTGCTGGCCACGGCCGAGGCATAGGCGGCGCTGCCGCAGGCCACCAGCTCGATGCGGTCGATGTCCCGGAGACGCGCGGCCAGCCCGTCGAGCTCGGCCACCCGGATGGCCGAGTCATGGATGCGCCCCGTGATGGCGGCCAGGATGGCCTCGGGCTGCTCGTGGATCTCCTTGAGCATGAAGTGCTCGTAGCCGCCCTTCTCGGCGGCCTCGAGGTCCCAGTCGACCTCGTGCACCGGGCGCTCGAGCGGTCTTCCCACCATGTCCGTCACCCGGACGCCGCCGGGGCGGATGTCGGCCACGTCGCCCTCCTCGAGGAAGATGACGCGACGCGTGTGGGCGAGCACGGCGGCCACGTCGGAGGCCAGGAAGGCCTCGCCGTCTCCGAGGCCGACGATGAGCGGGACGTTCATGCGGGCACCCACGACGCGGTCGGGCTCACCCTTGTGGATGACCGCGAGGGCATAGGCTCCGCGGGCCCGCTTGAGGGCCGCCCGCACGGCGTCGGCGAGGTCGCCCGCGTAGGACTCCTCGACGAGGTGCGCGATGGCCTCGGTGTCGGTCTCGGACTCGAAGGCGTGGCCGGCAGCCTCGAGCTCGGCGCGCAGCTCGATGAAGTTCTCGATGATGCCGTTGTGGATGACCGTCAGCTCGCCAGTGCAGTCGATGTGCGGGTGAGCGTTGAGATCGTTCGGTCGTCCATGGGTAGCCCAGCGCGTGTGGGCCAGGCCGGCGCGCGCGGGAGGCGTGCCGGAGGCGAGCGATGCCCGCAGGTCCGCGACCTTGCCGGCCCGTTTGCGGATGTAGAGGTCGCCCTCTTCGGTCACGAGGGCGATGCCGGCCGAGTCGTAGCCCCGGTACTCGAGCCGGGCGAGGCCCTCGAGGAGGATGGGCGCCGCCTCCCTGGCGCCGACGTAGCCGACGATGCCGCACATCCCGCCGGCCCTCAGCCGAGGCGCTCGTGGACGAGCGTCGCGAGCTCGTCGGCCAGGCGAAGGACGCGCTGCCCGTCGCGGCCCTCGACCATGACCCGCAGCGCTGACTCGGTGCCCGAGGCGCGCACGACGACACGGCCCTCGCCCTCGAGCTCGCGCTCGGCCGCCTCCACCGCCTCACTGAGGGCCCGGTCGGCGCGCCACTCCTTGCGGCGGACGCGGATGGTGCGCTGCTCCTGGGGGTCGAGCGGGATGGCGGTGGCGAGCTCGGAGAGGGGCTGGTCGCAGCGGGCCAGGATGCCCAGGACCTCGAGTGCCGTCACGATGCCGTCGCCGCTGCTGGTGTGCTCCGGATGATGACGTGGCCGCTCTTCTCGCCACCCAGGCCGGCCCCCGAGATGAGCATCGAGTCGAGGATGTAGCGGTCGCCGACCGGGGTGCGCAGGACGCGGCCGCCGGCCGCCTCGATGGCGCGCGCCAGGCCGCCGTTCGAGAGGATGCTCACGACCACGGTGCCCTCGGCCAGGGCGCGCCGCCGCATGCGGTCGAGGGCGATGACGCCGAGGAGCTGGTCGCCGTCGACGACGGAGCCACGCTCGTCCACGGCCACGCAGCGATCGGCGTCGCCGTCGAGGCTGAAGCCCACGTCCCCGCCCTGCTCGGTGACGATGGCCGCCAGCGCGCCGGGCACGGTGGCACCGCAGGCGAGATTGATGTTCGATCCGTCGGGGGAGTCGAAGTGCGACTCGACCGTCGCACCGCTGGCGGCCAGGATGAGCGCGGCGACGCGCGAGGCGGAGCCGTTCGCGCAGTCGACATGGACCCGAAGGCGGGAGCCGATCGAGCGCGCCAGGGCGAGGCGATGCTCGAGGTAGCGGTCGAGGTCGGCGCGCGCGTCGATGAGCCGCCCGAGGCCGTCGTTCGTCGGATTGTCCAGCTCGTCCGCCCGCAGCACGAGGGTCGCCAGCTCGTCCTCGAGCGCGTCGTCGAGCTTGAGGCCCTTGCCGTCGAGGACCTTGAGGCCGTTGTCGTCGGCGGGGTTGTGCGAGGCCGAGACCATGACGCCAGCGGCGAACGGGCCGACGGCCGTGACGTGCGCGAGCGCCGGGGTGGGGCAGACACCGAGGACGTGGACGTCGGCTCCTGCCGAGGTCGCGCCCGAGACGAGCGCGGCCACGAGCATGTCCCCCGACCGCCGCGTGTCCTGGCCCACGAGGATGGCGCCACCGGGGCCTGCCAGGCGCGCCGCGACGGCCCGCCCGAGCGCGTGCGCGAGGGCCGGTTTGAGGTCCTCGTTGGCGACGCCGCGGATGCCGTCAGTGCCGAAGAGGCCGCTCACGAGGGCGGGCCGACGGTGACCCGGACGGTCTCCGGCACGAGACGGGCGACACGGAGCTCGCGAGGCGCACGGACGACGGGCATGACCGCATTGTCGCCCACGGCGAGGTCGTCGACGGGGACCTCCACGACGAGGTCGGCCACATCGACCTCGTCGAGGCGAGCCAGCGGGCCGGCCAGCACGACGGTGAGCGAGGGCGAGTCGAGCCGGTAGGAGAAGCCCGGTCGCGCCCCCGTGATGGCCGGCCCGACCTCGAACGAGCGGGAGCCCTGGGCCTCGGTGAAGGTGACGATGACGCTCACCTCCGGCTCCCCCGTCGTGGTCACCTCCTCGGGCAGGTCGAGGGGCACCTCGGCCACCAGTTCGACCTCCTGCCCGTTGATGTCGAGCGGCACCGTGGAGACGGCCTCGAGCTGGCGGACCGCGGCGCTCTCTCCGCTGACGGTGACGGTGGCAGGAGCCACCGACACGTCGTCCACGCGCTTGCCGCGCGCCGGCTCCCCGGTGAGCACCGGCAGCACGGGCACCGTCGCGTAGGCGAGCTGGCGGGCCACGTCGGCACTCACGCGCACGGTCGGAGGCTCGATCTCGATGCCCGGCACCACCGCGCCGAGCTCGTCGAAGGCCTCGAGCGTGACGTCCTGGTCGATGTTGATGCCGCTGGCATCGACCACGAAGCGGCCCTCCACGCTGCGCACGTTCTGCAGCCGGGAGGCAGCGCCGCGGAGGGTGGCCTGGTTGGGCTGGGCGATGATGGGGCCGAGCTCGATGCCCTCGGGGACGACCCCGGGATCGACGACGACGGGCCGGACGCGCGACACGACCTCGTCGAGCCGGACGCTGACACCGGGCGGCGAGTAGCCCGTCACGCGGACCCTCGGATCGACCGGGAAGACATCGACCGGCACCGTGACCGGCTCGGCTCCGGCGTGGGGCTGCACGCCCGAGAGGTCGATGCTGGCGCGGAAGCTGTCGTTGGTGAGCTGGTCGGCCACGTCGCCGGCGGCCTGGTACTCGATCCGGTCGACCACGCCGGGGGCCTCGAGGAGCGCGCCCCCGTCGGGTGCGCCCAGGACCTCGATGGTCACGGGCGCGCTCCAGGTGCGGGTGGCCTCGGAGAGCGAGACGCCCACGTAGAGCACCGTCGCCAGTCCGAGCGCTGCCAGCTTGGCCGGCCAGTCGTGGAGCAGGAGGCCGCGCAGCGCGTTCATGGCGTGGGTCCCGCGGCCGACCTCGCGTCCGCGCCATCCTCGAGGCTCGCTCCGCTCGCCGCGATCGGGCCGGCCTCCGGGGCGTCCGGGGCAGCCTCGCCAGCGTCAGTGGCCGACTGGCGGCCCGAGGGGCGGGCCGGCCCAAGCAGCCCGTAGAGCCTCTGGCGCAGCTCGTGCTCGTCGAGGTCGCGCACGATCGAGCCGCCCTCGGCCAGGCTCATGGCGCCGCGCTCCTCGCTGACGACGATGACGAGGGCGTCGGTCTGCTCGGTGATGCCCAGCGCCGCGCGGTGGCGCGTGCCGTAGGCCTCGAGCGAGGCGTCCCGCTCGGCCAGCGGGAGCATGACGCCGGCCGCCGCGATCCTCGCGCCGCGGACGATGACGGCGCCGTCGTGGAGGGGGTAGCCGGCGGCGAAGATCGTCGTCAGCAGCTCGGTCGAGAGCTCCGCGTCGATGGCCACGCCCGTCTCGGCCATGTCACCGAGGCCCGTGTCGCGCTCGATGACGATGAGGGCTCCGGCGCGCCGCCGCGAGAGCCGGGCGGCGGCGGCCGCGAGGATGCCCGCCGTGCGCTGGTAGCCGGGGACGTCCGTCGTGCCCAGCCAGCCCCACGAGCCCATCCGCCCGAGACGGTCGAGGCCGCGGCGCAGCTCGGGCTGGAAGACGACCACGGCCGCCACCACGGCCACCACCGCGCCTGTCTGCAGGATGGTGGAGAGCAGGCGCAGCTCGAGCTCCTGGGCGGCGAGGTAGACGACCAGCAGGATGATGGCGCCGATGAGGAGACGGACGGCTCGCGTGCCCTGGATGAGGGTCAGGACGCCGTAGATGAGGACCGCCGTCAGGACGATGTCGAGGAGCGCGGTGGGCTCGATGGTGACGTCAGGGAGTTCCGAGAGCAGGTCGTCCATCTGCCGGGCAGCCTACCACCGGGCTCCCGATGGGCGGCCCTGGCCGCTCGTCAGGCGACGGCCGCAGCGAGCAGCTCGAGCTCCGGGGCCAGGGCGCGGAAGTCGCGCGCCAGCGCCCGCAACGCGGAGCGGCGGCGCGGATCGCCATCGATGTCGAGCCGCTCGTCGATGAGCATGACGCGCTGCACCCCGAGCTCGGCCCAGCCGCGGCTGCAGGTAGAGGTGGGCCATCGTGAAGTGCACGTCGATGGCACCCGGACGCGCCTCGAGGGCCCGCAGGCAGGCGTCCATGGCGGCGTCGAAGTGGTCCTGCGGCGGCGTAGCCGATGGCGGCCGCGTGGAAGGCGGCCGCGGCATGGTCGAGCTCGCCGGCCGCCCTCGCCTGGTGACCCTCGGCGACACGCTCCTCGAGCTCGCGTCGGCGCTCCTCGTCCGCGGTCACGGAGCCGCGGCCGGCGCGCTCCATGGCCTCCAGCTCGGCGCTGCGGCGGGCCAGCGAGGTGGCCGCCTCGGTGCGGCCGTCGGCCTCGAGCGCGGCGATCTTGCCGCGCATGGCGTCGACGTCGCCCGGGCGCGCGCCGGAGGGCCTCGTCGAAGGCCGCGAGGGCCTCGCGGGGCTGGTGCATCTGCAGGTAGACGGAGCCCATCGAGACGAACGGCAGGGGCCGCTGGCCGGCCAGCCGACCGGCCTCCTCGTAGTGGGCGATGGCTTCTCGGGGACGCCCCCTGACGACTGCGACGTGACCGCGGCGCAGGGCTTCACGGTAGCGCGTCCGGAGACTGGGTCGGTCATGTCGGCCCAGCATAGGGGCGCTACGTCCGAGGCGGCGATGCGACGAAGGTCCCGGTCCGGGGATGGGTGCCTTGCCGGTCGCGGACCGGCCCCCTCGAGGCCGTCAGCGCTTCGTGAACTGCGGCGCCTTGCGGGCCCGCTTGAGGCCGTACTTCTTGCGCTCCTTCATGCGCGGGTCGCGCGTCAGGAAGCCGGCCTGGCGCAGCGGCGACCCGGGCGCCCTCCGGGTCCGAGGCCAGCAGGGCCCGGGCGATGCCGTGGCGGATGGCGCCGGCCTGGCCGTGGTGGCCGCCGCCCTGCACCTTGACCATGGCGTTGTAGCGGCCCTCGGTGCCCGTGACCCGGAAGGGCATGAGGATGGCCGCCGAGGTCCACGGCGTTGCCGAAGTGCTCCTCCAGGCTGCGGCCGTTGACGACGACCTCGCCCTCGCCGGCCAGCAGCCGGACGCGGGCGATGGCCGTCTTGCGACGGCCCGTGCCCTCGTGGAAGGAGACCTGGTTCATGAGCTGGCGCCTCCTGCCGCCGGCTCGGCTCCGGCTGCTGTGCCTCGTGCGGGTGCTCCGGGCCGGCGTAGACCTTCAGCTTGCGCAGCTGCTGCGTGCCCAGCGTCGTGTGCGGCAGCATGCCCTTGACCGCGCGGCGGATGACCTCCTCGGGACGCCGCTCCAGCAGCTGGCCGAGGGTCTCCTCGCGGAAGCCGCCCGGATAGCCGCTGTGGCGGGCGTAGCGTCATCGACGCGCAGCTTGTCGCCGGTGACCTTGATCTTGCGCGGCGTTGACGACGATGACGTGGTCGCCGACGTCGATGTGGGTGGCGTAGGTCGGGCTTGTGCTTGCCGCTCAGCAGTCGCGCCACGCGCGTGGCGAGACGGCCGAGGGTCTGGCCGTCGGCGTCGACGACCAGCCAGCGGCGCTCGATCTCACTTGCCTTCGGCGTGTAGGTCCTGCTCATGGCCCTGTCGTTCTTCCTTCGTTGTCGATCCTGGTCTCGCCGGTCCCGATGACGACCCGCCGCAGGCAGAGCCCGTGCGGCGGGACGACCGCTCCGGCGAAGGCTCGTCCCGGCGAGCGAAGCTCGCTCACCAGGTCCTCCGCGGTGGCTCGCCCCATCCCGATGCGGATGAGCGCGGCCACGATGCTGCGCACCATCTGGCGCAGGAAGGCGTCCCCGACGACGTCGATCGTCACCAGGTGGCCCTGCCTGCGCACCCGGACCTCGTGACAGGGTCCGGACGGCGCTGCCGCTGACGCGCCCGAAGGCCGAGAAGTCATGCTCGCCCACCAGCTGCCTGGCGGCCGCCTGCATGGCCTCGACATCGAGGCGCTCCCGAGTCCGTAGGCGTAGCGCTCGCGCAGCGGGCTGCGCGGTCCCGTCCAGATGGAGTAGCGGTACTCCCGCCGCGTCGCAGCGCGACGCGGGTCGAAGTCCGCGTGCCACCCGTCGCAGGGGCCCGATCGCGACGTCCCGGGGCAGGAGCGCCCCGAGCGCCTGACCGAGCCGCTTGCCCGGGCATGCGCCCCGGTCCAGGTGAACGCGATCACCTGGCCGCTGGCATGCACCCCGGCGTCCGTCCGACCGGCCGCGGAGACCCGGATGCGCCGGCCACCGTTGAGGTGGGCCAGCGCGCGTTCCAGCTCTCCCTGGACGGTCCGACGGCCAGGCTGGGCCTGGAAGCCGGCGAACTCGGTGCCGTCGTATTCGACCCGTGCGCGGTACCGCACGGGGCCGCCCTCTCGGGCAGGCTTCCTCTGGTCCGTCCGGCCACGCTCGAGCGGCGTGGGCCGGCCGGGTTGGCTAGACCAGCTCGAGCTGGACGATCGGGGCGGCATCGCCGGCCCGCGGGCCGAGCTTGACGACCCGGGTGAAGCCCGAGCTGCGGTCCCCATAGCGGGGCACGATCTCGTCGTAGAGCTTGTCGATGACGAGCGGCTCGTTGGGCAGCTCGGCGACGATGCGGCGCCGCTCAGCGAGCGTGCCGCCCTTGGCCAGCGTGATGACGCGCTCGACCATGCCGCGCACCTCGTTGGCGCGCGCCTCGGTCGTCTGGATGCGCTCGTAGCGCAGCACGGCCACGACGAGGTTGGCGTAGAGCGCCTTGCGGGGCCCGGTCTTGCGGCCCGAGCTTGCGCCCGTCGATGCGGTGGGCCATCGGCTAGACGTCCTCCTCGTCCTCGTCGAAGGGCTCGCTCGTCCTCATCGTCCTCGTCGAAGCCCTCGAAGGCCTCGTCCTCGGGGGGCAGGAAGCCGCGCATGCGCAGGCGGTCCTTCATCTCGTCGAGGGACTTCTTGCCGAAGTTGCGCATGCGCAGCAGGTCCTCGTCCTGGAGCTGCAGGAGCTGGCCGACCTTGACGATGTTGTTGCGCTTCAGCGAGTTGTAGGCCCGCATGGGCAGGTCGAGGTCCTCGATGGGCATGTCCAGCACGTTGGGCGGCAGCGCTCTCGGCGCCGCCGACGGCCTCGACCTCGCTGGTCAGCTTGCGCCCGGCCGCGGTGAACTGGCTGAACTGCTCGACGAGCATCTCCGCCGCGCGCGAGAGCGCCTCCTCGGGCGCGATGGTGCCGTCGGTCTCGATCTCGAGGGTCAGCTTGTCGTAGTTGGTGACCTGGCCGACGCGGGTGTTCTCGACGTGGTAGTCGACCCGGCGGACGGGCGTGAAGATGGCGTCCACCGGGATGACCCCGATGGGCAGGCCCTCCTTGGTGTCGTCGGCGGACAGGTAGCCCGTGCCCCGCTCGACGGTCAGGTCCATCTCGATGGTGGCGCCCGACTCGAGGGTCAGGATGTGCTGCTCGGGGTTGACGATCTCGACGTCGGCCGACTCCACGATGTCGGCCGCGGTGACCGGGCCGGCCCCGCTCTTGACGAGCTTGAGCTGGGTGGGATGCGGGCACGTAGCCCTTGAGGCGCAGCCGCTTGAGGTTGAGGAGGATCTGGATGACGTCCTCCTTGACGCCCGGGATGGTGCTGAACTCGTGCGAGACGTCGCGGATCTGCACGGACGTGACCGCGGCGCCCTCGAGCGACGAGAGCAGCACGCGGCGCAGGGCGTTGCCCAGCGTGACGCCGTAGCCAGCCCGCAGCGGGCTGGCCTCGTACTTGCCGTAGGTCTCGCTCTGCGAGGTCCTCGACGGACTCGATCTGGGCGTTCTCCAACTCGATCATGGGGCGGCCTACCTCGAGTAGTACTCGACCACGAGCTGCTCGTTGAGCTCGAGCGGCATCTGGTCGCGGGTCGGCAGCGCGGTCACGGTGCCGGCGAGCTTGTCGGCGTCGACGCTCACCCAGTCTGGCTTCTGGGCGCCGGCGAGGGCGTCCTTGAGGGTCTTGAAGTACTCCGTCTTGCGGCTGCTGGGCGCACCTCGATGCGGTCGCCCTCGCGCACGTGGAACGAGGGGATGTCGGTGCGCCGGCCGTTGACGAGGAAGTGGCCGTGGCCCACCAGCTGGCGGGCCTGGGCCCGGCTGCTCGCGAAGCCCATCCGGTAGACGACGTTGTCGAGGCGCGTCTCGAGCAGGCGCAGGAGGTTCTCGCCGGTCACGCCGGGGCGCGACTCGGCCGTCTCGAAGTAGCGCTTGAAGGGGCGCTCGTTGACCATGTAGACGCGCCGCACCTTCTGCTTCTCGCGCAGCTGGATGCCGTAGTTGGACATCTTGCGGCGGCGCACGCCGTGCTGGCCGGGCGGCGTGCCGCGGCGCTCGAAGGGGCACTTCTTGGTGTAGCACTTGCTGCCCTTGAGGAAGAGCTTCATGCCCTCGCGGCGGCAGAGGCGGGAGACGGGACCGCGGTAGCGAGCCATGGCCGTGCCTCCTAGACCCGGCGCCGCTTGGGGGCGCGGCAGCCGTTGTGCGGGAGTGGGCGTGACGTCGGTGATGGCGCTGACCTCGAGGCCGGCGGCCTGGAGCGAGCGGATGGCCTGCTCGCGACCGGAGCCCGGGCCCTTCACGAAGACCTCGATCTGGCGCATGCCGTGCTCCATGGCCCGCTTGGCGGCGCCGTCGGCGGCCAGCGCGGCGGCGTAGGGCGTGGACTTGCGCGAGCCCTTGAAGCCGGCCGTGCCGGCGCTGCCCCAGGACGACGACCGCGCCGCCGAGGTCGGTGATGGTGACGATGGTGTTGTTGAAGGAGGCCTGGATGTGGACGTGCCCCATGGGCACGTTCTTGCGCTCCTTGCGCCGGGTCTTCGTGGCGCGCTTGCGTTCCGCCATCGATCGAGTGTCTCTCCTGCGTGGGCGCCGTGCGGTGGCTCTGGCCGACGAGCCGGTCCGCGGCGGCGGTGCTGGTTACTTCTTGCGCCGGACGCCGACGGTCTTCTTGGGACCGCGTCGCTGGCGGGCGTTGGTCTTGGTGCGCTGGCCGCGGACGGGCAGGTTGCGGCGGTGCCGCAGGCCGCGGTAGGAGCCGATCTCGGTGAGCCGCTTGATGTTCATGGCCACCTCGCGGCGCAGGTCGCCCTCCACCGTGTAGCGGCGGTCGACGATGTCGCGCAGGCGGTTGACCTGCTCCTCGGTGAGGTCGCGGACGCGGGTGTCCGGGTTGACGTTGGCCTGGGCCAGGATCTTCTGGCTGGTGGGCAGCCCGATGCCGTAGATGTAGGTCAGCGCGATCTCGACCCGCTTCTCGCGCGGGATGTCGATGCCGGCGATGCGAGCCACGCGTCCTCCTAGCCCTGACGCTGCTTGTGCTTGGGATTCGTGCAGATGATCATCACGTTGCCGTGGCGGCGGATGACCTTGCAGCGCTCGCAGCGCCTCTTGACCGATGCCGAGACCTTCACGATCGTGCTCGCGTTCCTACTTGAGCCGATAGGTGATGCGGCCGCGGGAGAGGTCGTAGGGCGACAGCTCGACGCGGACGCGATCGCCGGGAAGGATGCGGATGAAGTTCATCCGCAGCTTGCCGCTGATGTGGGCGAGGACCTGGTGCTTGTTCTCGAGCTCGATGCGCGAACATGGTGTTCGGCAACGGCTCGATGACCGTGCCCTCGACCTCGATCGCATCCTTCTTGGCCACAGGCGACCGCTGTCTCCCGACTACTGCGTTGGTTGGGATGGGTCCGGCGCCGCGTCCGACACGGCCGGCAGGGCGCCAGCAAGCGCCGGGACGCTCCCGGCGCGCGAAGGGAGAGTGTACCAGATGCGGCGCGTGCGCGGCAAGCGGCGCGTCGCCCGTCATCACGCTCGACGCCCCGCGCCACGGCCAGCCCGGCGCGCGACGCTCGTCGGCCGCGAGCGTCAGGATGCGCGGGCCGTCCGCGGTGACCGCGATGGTGTGCTCCCAGTGGGCGGCCAGGCTGCCGTCGGCGGTGGCCACCGTCCAGCCGTCGGCCTTGACGCGCGTCTCGTGGCCGCCCAGCGTGAACATCGGCTCGATGGCGAGGCACAGCCCGGGCTCGATGCGGCGGCCGCTTGCGCCCGGTGCGGTAGTTGGTGACCTGCGGCTCCTCGTGCATCTCGGTGCCGATGCCGTGGCCGACGTAGGCGCGCACGATGCCGTAGCCGTGGGCCAGGCCGACGTCCTCGATGGCCGCCGCCGACGTCCTCGAGGCTGTTGCCCGGCACGCGCCGCGGCCACGCCGGCCAGCATGGCCTCGCGCGTCGCGTCGGACGAGCCGTCGCGCGGCCTCCGGGACGTCGCCCACGAGCCAGGTGCGCGCGCTGTCGCCGTGCCAGCCGTCGACGATGGCGCCGCAGTCGACCGAGACGAGCTGGCCCTCGCGGATGACGCGGCGGTCGGGGACGCCGTGGACGACCTCGTCGTCGATGGAGACGCAGACGGTGTGCGCGAAGGGCGCCAGGGGGCCGGGCACGCCGATGAACGAGGGCGTCCCGCCCCGCGACCGGATGACCTCGTCGGCGATGGCGTCGAGCTCGAGCGGCGTGACGCCCGGCCGGATGGCCTCCCCGACCGCGTCGAGGACGTCGCCGACGAGGCGGCCGGCCACGGCCATGCGCTCGATCTGGGACGGCGACTTGAGGGTCACCCGACGGCGGTCGAAGAGCATCGTCAGGCGCTCGCCCGGATGGTGGCCAGCGCACGGAGCGAGGTCGTCCGTCACCTCGTCGGCATCGGCTGGTCGCCGCGGACGGGGAACAGGACGCCCGCATCGGCGTAGTGGTCGATGACCTCGTACATGGGCGGCAGCTGCGCGTCGAGCCGGCTCTGCGACGGTCGCGGGCGAGTCGTCGTCGCGCTGGTAGAGCTCGACGCCGCAGATGTCGCAGATGCCCTCGCGCGCGCGGCGGACGGGCGGTCGACGTGATAGACGTGCTGGTCGTCGAGCGCTGCAGATGCGCCGGCCCGTCAGGCGGCGCCATGAGCAGCTCGGGCGCGACCTCGACGTAGAGCGCCGCGCAGACGGCCGTCGCCGCTGCGCGCCAGCATCTCGTCGAGCGCCACGGCCTGCGCCACGGTGCGCGGGAAGCCGTCGAGGATGGCGCCCGCGGCGGCATCCGGCTGCGCGAGGCGCTGGCCGCACGATCTGGACGACGATCGTCGTCGGGCACGAGGCCGCCGGACTCGACGTAGCTGGCGGACCTTCGCGCCGAGCGGGCTCGTCGCCCTGGAGCGCCGTCGCGGAAGAGCTCGCCCGTGGAGATGTGGGGCAGGCCGAGCGTGCTCGGCCAGGCGTTCGGCCTGGGTGCCCTTGCCGGCGCCCGGGGCGCCCATCATGACGATGATGCGGCGCTCGCCGTCCGGGACGGGCGGCCGGCTCGGCGGCGGCCATGGTGTCACCTGATGAACCCCTCGTAGTTGCGCATCATCAGCTGTGCCTCGAGCTGCTTCATCGTCTCCACGACCACGGAGACGACGATGAGGAGCGCCGTGCCGCCGAGGGCGAAGGAGCCGACGACGCTGCCCGCGAAGAGGGCGCCGACGATGATGGGACTGACCGCCACGACGCCCAGGAAGATGGCGCCGGCGAGGCTGATGCGGTAGACGACCCTGGCCAGGTAGTCGCGCGTGGGCGCGCCCGGCCGGATGCCCGGGATGAAGCCGCCGTTCTTGCGCAGCTGGTCGGCCGTCTCGTCGGGCTTGAAGGTGAAGGCCGTGTAGAAGTAGGTGAAGCCGACCACGAGCAGGAAGAAGACGATGGCGTAGAGCGGGCTGCCCTGGCTCAGCCAGTCGATGATGACGTTGGCGACGTCCTCGACGACGCCCGCCCGAGGCGCTGAAGTAGGTCGCCAGCTGGACCGGGAAGAGCAGGATGCTGATGGCGAAGATGATGGGGATGACGCCGGCCTGGTTGACGCGCAGGGGCAGGAACGTGGCGCCGCCCTGGTACATGCGCCGGCCCCGCACGCGGCTGGCGTACTGGATGGGGATGCGCCGCTGGCCTTCCTGGATGTAGACGATGATGGCCACGGCGGCCACGGCCAGGAGGCCGAAGGCGATGCCGGCCGCCAGGTCGGGCGAGGCCAGGAAGGTGCTCACGGCGCCGGGCAGGCCGGCCACGATGCCGGCGAAGATGATGAAGCTGATGCCGTTGCCGATGCCGCGCTCGGTGATGAGCTCGCCGATCCACATGAGCGAGGACGGTGCCCGCCGTGAGGCTGATGATCTGGGTCAGCGTCGTGAAGCTCGTCAGGTCGAAGTCCTGGACCGACGCCGTTCTGCGGTCGAGGACAGCAGCGCCAGGTAGCCGTACGACTGCAGGATGGCCAGCGGCACCGTCAGGTAGCGCGTGTACTGGTTGATCTTGTTGCGGCCGTACTCGCCCTCGCGCGAGAGCTGCTGCAGACGGGGCACGACGCCCGTCATGAGCTGCATGATGATCGACGCGTTGATGTAGGGGTTCACGCCCAGGGCGATGATCGAGAAGTTCTCCAGCCCGCCGCCCGAGAACAGGTTGAGCAGCTGCAGGAAGCTGTTCTGGCCGATGACGCCCTCGAGCGCCTCGCGGTCGATGCCCGGCACCGGGCACGTTGGCGAGCATCCGGCACGATGACGAGCATGCCCAGGATGAACAGGATCCGACGGCGGATGTCCGGGGCGCGGAAGGCATTGACCAGCGCGTCGAACACGGGCTTACTCGGTGGCCTGGCTGTCGGCGACGGGCTCGGTGGTCGTGGGCTCCGCCGACGGTCCGGCGCGGCGGCTCTCGGCCGCCTACGGTCTCGGCGCGCTTCGGTCTCGGCCGGCGTCGGTCTCGGGCTTGGCCGGCGCGAGCAGCTGGACGAAGCCACCGGCGGCCTCGATCTTCGAGCGCGCCGTGGCCGTGAAGGCGTCCGCGGCGACGAAGAGCTTGACCGTGATGTCGCCTGCCCCGAGCACCTTGACGGGCCGGTCGGCGTGGCTGATGAGGCCGGCCGCGGCGAGCACCTCGGCGTTGACCGTGAGGGGCTCCTTCGCGCCAGCCTCGGCACCGAAGCGACCGGCGGCGGCGTACTCGGAGATGCGCCCGACGTTGACGACCTGGTACTCGATGCGATCGCGCCGCTTGAAGCCGCGCAGCTTGGGGACACGGACGTGGATGGGCGTCTGGCCGCCCTCGAACCAGCCGGGGATGCTGGCGCCGGCACGCGACCGCTGGCCCTTCGTGCCGCGGCCGGCGGTCTTGCCCTTGCCGGCGGCGATGCCGCGTCCGACCCGCGTGCGGGCCTTGGTGGATCCGGGCGTCGGGCGCAGGTCGTGCAGTCTTCACGACTGTGCCTCCTTCTTGCTGGCGGTCTTGCTGGCGGTCGAGACCGCGCGCCTGGCCGGAGCGGCGGCCGGCTTGGACGTGGTCGAGGTGCGCTTCGCAGGTGCGGCCTTCCGTCCCGACCCGGCCTTCGCCGGTGCGGGCGCATCGGCTGCCGGGGCCAGCTCCTCGACGTCGAGGAGGTAGCGCACGGCGCGCACCTGGCCGCGGGTGGCCGCGTCGTCGGCGAGCTCGACGGTCTGGCCGATGCGATGGAGGCCCAGGGCGCGGACGGTGCCCCGGGCACTCGGGTTGGTGCCCACCACGGAGCGGCGCAGGGTGAGTCGCAGCCTAGCGGCCATCGGCGGGCTCCCCGGTCGATGCGGTGCCTCGGAGGGCTGGCCCGGGATGACGCTGCGGAGCGTCTTGCCACGCCACTCGGAGAGCTCGGCCGCGGAGCGCATGTTGCGCAGGCCCTCGAGCGTGGCGCGCGTGACGTTCACCGGGTTGTTCGAGCCGAGCGACTTGGACAGGATGTCGCGGATGCCGGCCGCCTCCACGACGGCGCGCACGGAGCCGCCGGCGATGACGCCGGTGCCCTGCGAGGCAGGCTTCAGGAGCACCGTGCTGGCGCCGAACTGCTGGCGCACCTCGTGGGGCACCGTGGTGCCCACGAGGGGCACCCGGATGAGGTTCTTCTTGGCGTCCTCGACGCCCTTGCGGATCGACTCGGGCACCTCGCCGGCCTTGCCCAGGCCGACGCCCACGTGGCCGGCGCCGTCACCCACGACGACCACGGCGCTGAAGCTGAAGCGCCGGCCGCCCTTGACGACCTTGGCCACGCGGTTGATCTGGACGACGCGCTCTTCGAGGGTGAGCTTGTTGGGATCGATCCGAGCCATGGATGCTCCTCCTAGAACTCCAGGCCGGACTCTCGCGCGCCTTCGGCGAGCGAGCGGATCCGCCCGTGGTACTTGAACCCGGCACGGTCGAACACGACACGCTCGACACCGGCGGCCCTGGCACGCTCGGCGATGAGCGCGCCCACCTGCCTGGCGCGTTCGGTCTTGGTGCCCCGTGGCTCCGCGGAGCAGCGGCCTCCGTGGAGGAGGCGCTGGCGATGGTGTGGCCCGCGGCGTCGTCGATGACCTGGGCGTAGATCTGGTTGATGCTTCGGAAGACCGCCAGGCGCGGTCGCTCAGCGGACCCCGCCATGCGTAGGCGGAGCCGCGAGTGACGCTTCTGACGGGCGCTGGTGCGGCTGCTGGCCGTGGGCATCGCGGTCGTCGCTCTCCTGTCATCAGCCGCGGCGCCGCGTGGGGCGCCGCGACCCTGGGTGGGTGGTTGTCTCGGGGTCGAGGGCGGCCGGTCAGCCGCCCACCTTGCCGGCCTTGCCGGCCTTGCGGCGCACGACCTCGCCGGCATAGCGCACGCCCTTGCCCTTGTAGGGCTCGGGCTTGCGAGTGGCTCGGACCTGGGCGGCCGTCTGGCCGACCAGCTCCTTGTCGATGCCGATGACGGCGACGCGGGTGGGGTTCTCCACCTCGAAGGCGATGCCCTCGGGCGGGTCGATCTCGATGGGGTGGCTGTAGCCGAGGTTGAGCTGAAGCTTCGTGCCCACGAGCTGGGCGCGATAGCCCACGCCCTGGATCTCGAGGCCGCGGCGGTAGCCCTCGGTGACACCTACCACCATGTTGTTGATGAGCGAGCGAGTCAGACCGTGGAGCTCGCGGGAGCTGCGGTCATCGACCGGTCGCTCGACGAGCAGGCGGCCGTCCTCGGTGACGACCGTGAGCCGCGGGGTGATGTCCCGCTCGAGGGTGCCCCTGGGACCGGTGACGACGACGTGGTTGTCCGTGACGTCCACGGACACGCCGGATGGGATGGGGATGGGAAGGCGTCCGACGCGTGACATCGCTTGCCTACCAGACGTACGCCAGGACCTCACCGCCGAGCTGGCTCTTGCGAGCCTGAGCGCCGGTCATGATGCCCTGACTGGTGCTGACGATGACGAGGCCGAGCCCACCCAGCACGCGCGGGATCTCGGTCTTGGCCGCGTACACCCGCAGGCCCGGCTTGCTGATTCGCTTGAGGCCGCTCACGACCGGGACCTTGCCGACGTACTTGAGTCGGATGGTGATGTCGCGGTGCGAACCCGCCTGGCCCTCGGAGTAGTCCTCGATGAAGCCCTCCTCCTTGAGGATCCGGGCGATGGCCAGCTTCGTCCGCGAGGCCGGCATGGAGACCACCTCGTGGCGTGCCCGGCTGGCGTTGCGGATGCGGGTGAGCATGTCGGCGATGGGGTCGGAAACGTTCATGGACCTACCAGCTGGACTTGGTGACGCCCGGCAGCTCGCCCAGCAGGGCTCGCTCCCGGAAGCAGATTCGGCAGAGACCGAAACGGCGCATGAAGGCGCGCGGGCGGCCGCAGACGATGCAGCGGTGGTAGCTGCGCACCTCGAACTGCTGCTTGCGCTGCGCCTTGGCGATCATCGACTTCTTGGCCATGCGGCGCTCCTCTAGCTCGCGTAGGGCATGCCGAGGAGGGCCAGCAGGCGCTGTGCCTCCTCGTCGGTCTTGGCGGTCGTGACCACGGTCAGCTCGAGGCCGCGCAGGCGGTCGACCTTGTCATAGTCGATCTCCGGGAACGCCAGCTGCTCACGCAGGCCGAGGGAGTAGTTGCCGCGCCCGTCGAATGACTTCGAAGGCACGCCTCGGAAGTCCCGGATGCGGGGCAGGGCCACGCGGGTCAGGCGCTCGAGGAAATCCCACATGCGCTGACCGCGCAGTGTCACCTTGACACCGATGGTGTTGCCCTCGCGGATCTTGAACTGGGCGATGGAGCGGCGGGCCTTGGTGACGACGGGCTTCTGGCCGGTGATGGCCGCGATGTCGCCGACGGCCGCCTCGACGGCCTTGGAGTTCGTGAGCGCCTCCCCGAGGCCGACGTTGACGACGATCTTGCTGAGGCGCGGCACCTCCATGGGGTTCGCGTAGCCGAACTCCTTGAGGAGCGCCGGAACGGCCTCCTCCTGGTAGCGCTGGCGCAGTCCGCTGCTCACTTGGCGGCCTCCACTCGCGTCACGGTCTCTCCGCAGTGGCGGCAGGTGCGGACGCTGCGGCCGTCGGCCGAGCGGTCATGCCGCACCCGGGTGGGGCGTGAGCAGCGCGGGCAGACGAGCATGACGTTGCCGATGGCGATGGGCTGCGGGATGTCGAGGATGCCGCCCTGCTGGATGCGCGGCTGACGCTCGGTCCGGCCGGCCACCGCGCGGGGCTTGGTGTGCCGGCGCGCGATGTTGAGCCCTTCCACGACGACGGCCGCGCCCGAGAGCGGCGCCCGATCCTGCCAGCCCGACCCGAAGCGGGCTGTGGACTCGCTCCAGCCCTGCTGATGGCGCAGGACGCGCTGGATGACGCCGCGCTTGCCGGCATCCTTGCCCGTGAGCACCACGACCTCGTCCCCCGTGCGGAGGTCCGGCACCCGCGTGTGGCGTCGCGGATGCGCGGTGGGCGCCATCACAGCACCTCCGGGGCGAGGGAGATGATCTTCATGTAGTTGCGGTCGCGCAGCTCGCGGGCGACGGGGCCGAAGATGCGCGTGCCGCGCGGGTTGCCCTGGTTGTTGATGAGCACGGCGGCGTTCTCGTCGAAGCGGATGTAGCTGCCGTCGGGACGGCCGTACTCCTTGGATGTCCGCACGATGACGGCGCGGACCACGTCACCCTTCTTGACGGCGGCGTTGGGGATGGCCTGCTTGACGGTGGCCACGATGACGTCGCCGACGCCCGCGGTGGGCGCCGCCGAGCGACCCATGATGCGGATGCACTCGACCGTCCGCGCCCCCGTGTTGTCGGCCACGCGCAGGCGGCTTGAGGGCTGGATCATGCTGGGACCTCCTCCCCCACGCCGTCCGGCTGGCCCACCTCTGCGTCAGCGGTGGCGGCGGGGCCGGCAGCGGACACCTCGGGCGGCTCGTCGGGAGCGGTCTCCCGCCCGGGATGGGCGGCCATGTGGATGACCTCAGCCGTCTCGGGCTCCTCCGCGATGATGACCTCGCCGGCACCCTCGCCGGCGCGGGCCACGATCTCAACGAGGCGCCAGCGCTTCGTGGCCGAGAGCGGGCGGGCCTCCTCGATGCGTACGGTGTCGCCGATGTGGGCCTCGTTGCGCTCGTCGTGGGCCTTGAACTTCGTGGTCAGTCGGATGACCCGCTTGTAGATGCGATGTCGAGCCAGGCGCTCGACGGAGACGACGATGGTCTTGTCCATCTTGTCGGAGACGACGCGGCCGACCTTGGCCTTGCGCCTTCCGCGCAGCGGTGCAGTGGCAGCGCTCATCTACTTCCCTCCGGCCGCGGCGCGCGGGCTAGGCTGGCCCGATCGTGCCTCGAGCTGCCGCTCGGTCCGAACGGTCATGAGGCGGGCGATGTCCCTGCGCGTCTGCGAGATCTGGCTGTAATCGGTGAGCTGGCGGGTGGCCAGTTGGAAGCGCAGGTCATAGAGGTGGCGCCGCGCGGACTGCAGCTCCTCGGCGAGCTCGCGCTCGGAGAGGGTGCGGGCCTTAGCGATCTCCATCCTGGACCCCCTCTCGGACAAGGAAGCGGACGTTGGTGGGCAGCTTGTGGCTGGCCAGCCGCATGGCCTCGACCGCGTCGTCGTGCGGCACGCCGGCCATCTCGAAGAGGATGCGGCCGGGCTTCACGACCGCGACCCAGTGGTCGGCGGCGCCCTTGCCCTTGCCCATGCGCACCTCGGCCGGCTTCTTGGTGACCGGCTTGTCCGGGAAGATGCGGATCCAGATCTTGCCGCCGCGGCGGACATACCGGGTCATGGCGCGGCGGGCAGCCTCGATCTGCCGGCTGGTGATGTAGCCGGGCTCCTCGGTCATCAGGGCGTAGTCGCCGAAGGCGATCGTGCTGGCGCCCTTGGCGATGCCGCTCATGCGGCCGCGCTGCTGCTTGCGGTGCTTGACACGACGGGGCATCAGCATGGCTACGCTCCTGCCCCGGCCGCCGCGGGCTCGGTCGGCGCGGTCCGCTCGGGCAGCACCTCGCCGCGATAGATCCACACCTTGACGCCGATGGCGCCGTAGGTGGTGCGCGAGAGCACCTGGCCGTAGCTGATGTCGGCGCGCAGGGTGCCCAGCGGGATGCGACCCTCGCGGTCCCACTCGCGTCGGGCCATCTCGGAGCCGCCGAGGCGACCCGAGACCTGGACCTTCACGCCCTTGGCGCCGGCCTTCATGGTCCGCTGGATGGACTGCTTGATGGCCTTGCGGAAGGCGATGCGGCGAGTGAGCTGCTGGGCGATGTTGGTGGCCACGAGCACGGCATCGAGCTCGGGCTGGCGGATCTCGCGGATCTCGAGCTTGACCTTGCGGTCGGTGAGCTTGCCGATGGCAGTCCGGAGGGCCTCCACGTTGGCGCCGCCCTTGCCGATGACGATGCCCGGCTTGGCGGTGTGCACCGTGACGGTGACGTGGTTGATGCCACGCTCGATCTCGACCAGCGAGACGCTGGCGTTGGCGAGGCGCTTCTGGACCATGGCCCGGATGGCGATGTCCTCGCGCAGCAGGTCGCGGTAGTCCTTGTCCGAGTACCACTTCGCGTTCCAGGTGCGCGATACGCCCAGCCGGAAGCCGTTGGGGTGGACCTTGTGTCCCATGCCGTCAGGCCTCCTTGGACTCGACCACGACCGTGATGTGGGTCATGGGCTTGTGGATGGGGAATGCGCGACCCTGGGCGCGTGGTCGCCAGCGCTTGACCTTGGGTCCCTCGTTCGCGATGGCCTCGGCCACGACGAGGTCGTCGGCGGCGAGGTCATGGTTGTTCTCGGCGTTGGCCGTGGCGCTCTTGAGCACGCGGGCCACGTCCCGCGCCGCACCCTGGGGCATGAAGCGCAGGATGGCGGCCGCCTCCTCCACGGGACGCCCGACGATGGCCTGCGTGACGAGGCGCGTCTTGCGCGTGGAGCGGCGGATGTACTTGGCGGTGGCGGAGACTCGCATCAGATGCCTACTTCAGGGCCGTCGACCGCTCGGTGTGACGCCCGTGCCCGCGGTAGTTGCGGGTGGGTGCGAACTCACCGAGCCGGTGGCCGACCATGTTCTCGGAGATGAAGACGGGCACGTGCTTGCGCCCGTTGTAGACCGCGATGGTGTGGCCGATGAAGTCCGGGAAGATGACGCTCGCCCGTGACCAGGTCTTGAGCACCTGCTTCTCGTTGTTGCGATTCATCGTCTGCACGCGGGTCAGGAGCCGCTGCTCGACGTACGGTCCCTTCTTGAGGGAACGTGACATGACGCTCCTCCTTGCCTACGCGCGATGACGGGAGGTCGCGATGAGCCTCCCGGTGTTCTTGTTGGTGCGGGTGCGGTGGCCCATCGCCGGCTGTCCCCATGGGGTCTTGGGCGGCATTCCCGTGGGCGACTTGCCCTCCCCACCGCCGTGCGGATGGTCCCGCGGATTCATGACCACGCCGCGGACCTCGGGGCGGCGGCCCAGGTGGCGTGCGCGACCGGCCTTGCCGAGGCTCTGGTTCTCGTGGTCGATGTTGCCGACCTGGCCGACCGTGGCCATGCAGCGGATATCGACGCGGCGCACCTCTCCCGAGGGGAGGCGCACCAGGGCGTAGGCACCCTCCTTGGCCATCAGCTGAGCGGCCGTCCCCGCGGAGCGCACGATCTGACCGCCCTTGCCGGGCACGAGCTCGATGTTGTGGAGCTGTGTGCCCAGGGGGATCGACTTCAGCGGCAGGGCGTTGCCGACCCTGGCCTCGGCGCGCTCACCCGCGATGACGGTATCGCCGACCTGGAGCCCCTGGGGCACGAGGATGTAGCGCTTCTCGCCATCGGCATAGTGGAGCAGGCCGATGCGGGCCGAGCGGTTGGGGTCGTACTCGATGGTGGCGAGGCGCGCTGGCACGTCGAGCTTGTCGCGTCGGAAGTCGATGCGACGGTAGCTGCGCTTGGCGCCGCCGCCCCGGTGGCGCACCGTGAGGCGTCCCTGCTGGTTGCGGCCCGAGCCGCGCTTCATGGACTCGACGAGGGGCTTGTGGGGCGTGTCGGTGGTGATCTCCTCGAAGGTCGACCGCGTCACGAAGCGGCGACCTGGTGAGGTGGGCTTGTAGCTGCGGATGGGCATCGCTCAGACCCCTTCGAAGAATTCGATCGAGTCGCCGGCCTTGACGGTCACGATGGCCTTCTTCCAGGGCGAGGTGTACCCGACGTGCCGTCCCCGACGGCGGTTGCGGGACTTCTCCTTGCGCTTCGTGGTCAGGACGTTGACGTCCAGCACGGTGACCTTGAAGAGCGCCTCGACGGCGTCCTTGATCTGGAGCTTGTTGGCATCGTCCGCGACGGCGAACGTGTACTTGTGCCGGTTCGTCTGGTCCATCGACTTCTCGCTGATGACCGGACGGAGCACGATCTGGCTGGCCTCGAGCGTCATGCGTACACCTCAGCCATGGTCGGGATCGAGGGCGCCGTGATGACGATGGCATCGGCGGCCAGGACGTCCACGACGTTGAGCGAGTCGGAGCGGATGACCGTGACACCGGGCAGGTTGCGGGCCGAGAGCTCGAGCTGCTCGTTCTTGCCGTCCTCCACGACCAGGATGCGGCCGCTGAGCTGGAGCGCCTGCAGGTGGCCGACGAGCTGCCGCGTGCGGATCTCCTCGAGGGCCAGGTCGCTGACGACCTTGATGGCGCCGTCGTCGAATCGGCTGGTGAGGGCGCCCGCGAGCGCCGAGCGCCTCATGCGCTTCGGCAGGCGCTGCTCGTAGCTGCGCGGCGAGGGCCCGAAGACCACGCCGCCGCCGGCGTAGTGGGGTGCCGAGCGCGAGCCCTGTCGAGCGCGTCCCGTGCCCTTCTGGCGATACGGCTTGCGGCCGCCGCCACGGACCATGCCGCGCGTCTTCGTGGCGGCCGTGCCGACGCGCCGGCCGGCCAGCTGGGCCACCACGGCCTGGTGCATGAGCCCGGTGTTCACGGGCGCCGCGAACAGGGCATCGGGCAGGTCGATGGTGCCGGTCTCGGCGCCGCTCTTGTCGAAGAGGGGTGTGGTGGGCATCGCTCAGGCCTTCCTGACCACGACGAGCGCGTTGCGCGGACCGGGGACCGGTCCCCGCACGAGCAGCAGGTTGCGCTCCGCGTCGGTGCGGACGATGGTGGCGCCCTTGACGGTGACGCGCTCGTGGCCCATATGACCCGCCATGGCAGTGCCCTTGAAGACCTTGCCCGGGGTCGTCCCGCCGCCGATCGAGCCGGGGGCGCGGTGCGAGTCGGAGCCGTGGGTCTCCGGGCCACGCCGGAAGTGGTGTCGCTTGATGGTGCCGGCGAAGCCCTTGCCCTTCGAGACGCCGGTGATGTCCACCGACTCCCCGGCCGCGAAGAGGCTCACGTCGAGCACCTGGCCGACCGCATAGTCGGCGGTGTCGTCGACCCGGAACTCGCGCACGTCACGAACGCGCGGCAGGTCCCTGAGCTGGCCCGCGCGGGGCTTGGAGGTGCGCCGTGCGGTGCCTGCCCCGAGCTGGACAGCCGTGTAGCCATCGCGCGCGAGGGTGCGCAGCTCGGTCACGGTGTTCGGCTCGATGGACAACACCGAGACCGGCACCATCGTGCCGTCCTCGGCGAATACCTGTGTCATGCCGACCTTGCGGCCGATCAGTCCGATCGACATGGCTACATCCGGATCTCGATGTCGACGCCCGCTGCCAGCGAGAGCCGCATCAGGGCGTCCACCGTCTTGGACGAGGGGTCCAGGATGTCGATGAGCCGCTTGTGGGTGCGGATCTCGAACTGCTCCCGGCTGTCCTTGTCGATGAAGGGCGAACGCAGCACCGTGAACTTCTCGATCCTGGTCGGCAGCGGGACAGGGCCGACGACCTCGGCCCCCGTGCGCTGGGCCGTCTCCACGATCTGGAGGGCGGACTGGTCCAGCAACCGGTGGTCGTATGCCTTGAGGCGGATCCTGATCCGCTGCCGGGCCATGGCTACTCCTGGACCGCGATGACGGCGCCGGCGCCGACGGTGCGGCCGCCCTCGCGGATGGCGAAGCGCTGGCCGGGCTCGAGGGCGATGGGCGTGATGAGCTCGACGTCCATGTCGACGTTGTCGCCGGGCATGATCATCTCGGCGCCCTCCTGGAGCTTGATGGCGCCGGTCACGTCGGTGGTGCGCAGGTAGAACTGCGGGCGGTAGCCGTTGTAGAAGGGCGTGTGGCGGCCGCCCTCGTCCTTGGTGAGGACGTAGACGCGGGCGGTGAACTTCGTGTGGGGCTTGATGGAGCCGGCCTTGGCGAGGACCTGGCCGCGCTCGATCTCGTCGCGCTCGATGCCCCGCAGGAGGGTGCCCACGTTGTCGCCGGCCTGGCCGGAGTCGAGGAGCTTGTTGAACATCTCGACGCCCGTGACGACGACCTTGCGCGTCGGGCGGATGCCGATCGATCTCGACCTCCTCGCCGACCTTCACCGTGCCGCGCTCGATGCGCCCGGTGGCGACGGTGCCGCGGCCCTTGATGCCGAAGACGTCCTCGACGGGCATGAGGAAGGGCTTGTCGACGGCGCGCTCGGGGGTCGGGGATGTAGGAGTCGACCGCGTCCATGAGCTCGGCGATGCAGGCGTAGGCGGGGTCGGCGGGGTCGTCGCCGGCCTCGAGGGCCTTGAGGGCCGAGCCGCGGATGACGGGCAGGTCGTCGCCGGGGAACTGGTACCTGCTCAAGAGCTCGCGGACCTCGAGCTCGACGAGCTCGAGGAGCTCCTCGTCGTCGACCATGTCGACCTTGTTGAGGAAGACGACGATGTAGGGCACCTCGACCTGGCGCGCGAGGAGGATGTGCTCGCGGGTCTGGGGCATGGGCCCGTCGGTGGCGGCCACGACCAGGATGGCGCCGTCCATCTGGGCGGCTCCGGTGATCATGTTCTTGATGTAGTCGGCGTGCCCGGGGCAGTCGACGTGGGCGTAGTGGCGCGCCTGGGTCTGGTACTCGACGTGGGCGATGGCGATGGTGATGCCGCGCTCACGCTCCTCGGGGGCGTTGTCGATCGTGTCGAAGGCCCGATAGGCCGCGCCGCCCTTGAGGGCGAGGTACTTGGTGATGGCCGCCGTCAGGCTCGTCTTGCCGTGGTCGATGTGACCGATGGTGCCGATGTTGACGTGGGGCTTGTTGCGCTCGAACTTCTGCTTGGCCATCCTCTTCGTCCTCTGCTACGTCCTTGACTGCTGCTCTGACTTCGTCGTTGGTGGCTGGATCAGGCTCGTGACTTCTGGACCAGCTCGGCCGCGATGGACTGGGGTACCTCGGCGTAATGCGAGAACTCCATCGAGGAGGTCGCCCGACCCTGGGTCACGCTGCGCAGGTCGGTCACGTACCCGAACATCGAGGCGAGGGGCACGAAGGCGCTGACGACCTGCGTGCCGTTGCGGTTGTCCATGCCCTCGATGTGGCCACGCCGGCTGTTGAGGTCACCGATGACGTCACCCATGAACTCCTCGGGCATGACGACCTCGACCCGCATGACCGGCTCGAGGATCGTCGGGTCCGCCTTGTCGACCGCGTCCTTGGCAGCCATGGAGCCTGCGATCTTGAAGGCCATCTCCGACGAGTCGACCTCGTGGAACGAGCCGTCGAAGAGCGTGGCCCGCACGTCGACCATGGGGTAGCCGGCGAAGACACCCGTGGCCAGGGCCTCGCGGATGCCAGCGTCCACGGACTTGATGTACTCGCGGGGGATGACCCCACCGACGATCTTGTCCACGAACTCGTAGCCGCTGCCCTTGGCCCCCGGCTCCAGCCGGATGACCGCGTGGCCGTACTGCCCGCGGCCGCCGGTCTGGCGCACGAAGCGCCCGTTGCCATCCGACCCGCGACGGATCGTCTCCCGATACGAGACCTGGGGCTTGCCCACGTTGGCGGCGACCTTGAACTCGCGGGTCATGCGGTCGACCAGCACGTCGAGGTGAAGCTCGCCCATGCCCGCGATGAGCGTCTGGCCAGACTCCTCGTCGTTCTGGACACGGAAGGTGGGGTCCTCTTCGGCAAGGCGCTGGAGGGCCAGGGCCAGCTTGTCCTGGTCGGCCTTGGTGCGTGGCTCGATGGCGACCTCGATGACCGGCTCGGGGAAGGTCATCGACTCGAGGATGACCGGGTGATCCGGGTCGGTCAGGGTGTCACCGGTGAACGTCTCGCGGAGGCCCACGGCCGCGGCGATGTCACCCGCCGAGACCTCGTCGATCTCCTCGCGGTGGTTGGCATGCAGCTCGACGATGCGCCCGATGCGCTCCCGACGGTCCTTGGAGGCGTTGTAGACGTAGGAGCCCGTCTTCAGCTTGCCGCTGTAGACCCGAAAGAAGGCCAGCTTGCCGACGAAGGGGTCGGCGGCGATCTTGAAGGCGAGGGCCGCGAAGGGCTCCTTGTCATCGACGGTGCGGACGACGTCGGCATCGGTCCGCGGGTCGCGCCCGATGACCGGAGGCACGTCCAGCGGCGAGGGCAGGTAGTGGACGACAGCGTCGAGCATGGGCTGGATGCCCTTGTTCTTGAGGGCCGACCCCGTGAGCACGGGCACGATGCGGTTCTGCAGGGTGCCCAGGCGCAGGCCGTGGCGGATCTCCTCGATGCTGAGGTCCTGACCCTCGAGGAACTTCGTGGTCAGCTCGTCATCGAGCTCGGCCACGGCCTCGATCATCGTGGCGCGGTGGACCTCCGCCTCGGCGCGCAGCTCCTCGGGGATGTCGGTGACCTCGATGTCCCTGCCCAGATCGTCGCGGTAGAAGATGGCCTTGCGCTCGATGAGGTCGATGACGCCCTGGAAACCGGACTCCCGGCCGATGGGCACCTGGACCGGCACGGCGTTGGCGCCGAGTCGCTCGCGGATGGAGGCCACGCCGCGCCAGAAGTCGGCGCCGGTGCGGTCGAGCTTGTTGATGAAGCAGAAGCGGGGCACGCTGTAGCGGTCGGCCTGGCGCCAGACCGTCTCGGACTGCGGCTCCACGCCGGCCACGCCATCGAAGACGACGACCGCGCCATCGAGCACACGGAGGCTGCGCTCCACCTCGACGGTGAAGTCCACGTGTCCGGGCGTATCGATGATGTTGATGCGGTGGTCATTCCAGAAGCAGGTCGTGGCAGCGGCTGTGATGGTGATGCCGCGCTCCTGCTCCTGGGGCATCCAGTCCATCGTGGCGGCGCCCTCGTGGACCTCGCCGATCTTGTAGATCTTGTCCGTGTAGAACAGGATCCGCTCGGTCACGGTCGTCTTGCCCGCGTCGATATGCGCGATGATGCCGATGTTCCGCGTTCTTGCGAGCGGAACCCCTCGTGCCACGGTGACGTCCGTCCTCGTCCTGCTGGGCTGGTCCGCTACCAGCGGAAGTGGCTGAAGGCGCGGTTCGCGTCAGCCATCTTGTGGGTGTCCTCGCGCCGCTTCACGGCAGCCCCGAGGCCGTTCATGGCATCCACGAGCTCGAAGGCGAGCTTCTCGCTCATGGACTTGCCGTTGCGCTTGCGCGCGGCCTGCACCAGCCAGCGCACGCCGAGCGAGAGGCGGCGATCGCCGCGGATCTCGACGGGGACCTGGTAGGTGGCACCGCCGACACGCCGCGGCTTGACCTCGATGATGGGGGTGGCGTTGCGGAGGGCCGCATCGAGCACCTCGAGGCCCGGCCGGCCCGCGGAGGCCTCAGCGCGCGCGAGCGCCTGGCGCAGGATCTTCTCGGCCAGGCCCTTCTTGCCGTCCTTCATGAGCTTGACCACGAAGCGGTCCGTGGTCCGCGCGAGGGGCGGCGAGTACTTCAGCTTTCGGGGGATCTGCGATCGGCGCGGCATCTACTTGGGCCTCTTGGTGCCATAGAGCGAGCGGCTCTGCTTGCGGTCGTTGACACCCGAAGCGTCGAGCGTGCCGCGGATGATGTGGTACTTCACCGAGGGCAGGTCCTTGACGCGTCCGCCACGTACGAGGACGACCGAGTGCTCCTGCAGGTTGTGTCCGATGCCCGGGATGTAGGCCGTGACCTCCATCTGGTTGCTGAGCCGGACACGGGCGATCTTGCGCAGCGCGGAGTTCGGCTTCTTGGGTGTCATGGTGCGCACCTGCAGGCAGACACCGCGCTTCTGCGGGGCGCCCGGCATGGGCACCTGGCGCTGGCGGAGGCTGTTCCAGTTCTTGCGCATCGCGGGCGCCTTGATCTTCGCCTGCTTGGCCTGGCGACCCTTGCGCACGAGCTGGCTGATGGTGGGCACGGGACTCTGGTGTCCTCCTGCGGTGGACGGGCGTCGTCCGAACTCCGGACCGTCCACGGCGCGCACGGTCCCTGTTTGCTGAGCTATGGATCTGGCTCGGCGGCCGACCGGGAGTGCCGGTCAGGTCCCTCGTGGGCCCTCCTTGCGGGAGTGCCGCCCGGCGCCCCGACCAGTCATCAGACCATCGGGCAGACGCCGACGCAGCCCTCACGGCCGCGACCGCGAAGTCTACCAGCGGGCCGGGACGACGTCAACGCGGGGGTCCGCGAAGCGGTCTCGCTCGGGACGCGCGGCCATCAGCGGCCCGGCTGTCAGACCTCCCCGTCGGCCTCCTCGGCGTCGAGGGCGTCCACGTCGTCGCCCAGAGTCGTCATCGTCCTCGTCGTCGACAAGGAAGAGGTTGACCTCCTCATCGGCGGATGCGGTCCCCTGGGCGACCGCAGCGGCCTCATGGAGGAAGGGGTTCTCCATGTCGCCGTCGCCGTCCGCGCCGGCCAGAGCGCTCTCGGCGAGGAAGACGTTGTACTCCTCGCCGAAGCCCTCGGGCAGCTCGCCGCCGGCGAGCGCCTCCGCCGCGGCGCGACGCTCCGCCTCGCGGCGGGCCGCGATGTTGGCGGGAGCCCCCGTGCCGGCGGGGATGAGCTTGCCGATGATGACGTTCTCCTTGAGCCCGATGAGGTTGTCCTTGGCGCCGTTGATGGCCGCCTCCGTGAGGACGCGCGTGGTCTCCTGGAAGGAGGCCGCGGCGAGGAAGCTGCTCGTGTTCAGGGAGGCCTTGGTGACGCCCAGCAGGACGGTCTCTGCCGTGGCCGGCTCGCCGCCCTCGGCCAGGACGTGCTCGTTGATGTCCTCGAACTCGAAGCGGTCGACGAGCTCGAAGGGCAGTTGCTCGGTATCACCGGGCTGGTCGATGCGCACCTTGCGCAGCATCTGCCGGACGATGATCTCGATGTGCTTGTCGTTGATGGTCACGCCCTGGCTGCGATAGACGCGCTGGACCTCCTTGACGAGGTAGCGCTGGACGGCGTCGCGACCGCGGGTCTCGAGGTACTCCTGCGGGTTCACGGGACCGTCGGTGATCTGGTCCCCGGCGCGGATCTGCTGGCCGTCCTGGACCATCAGCTTGGCGTTGTGGGGGATGACGTACTCGCGCTCGACGACGTCCTCACCGGCGATGCTGACGCCCTCGTCGGTGAGGGTCACGACGCCGCCGTCGGGGGCCAGCACGATCTCGGGCTCCTCGCCGTCGCGCGACAGCCGCGCGATGGGCGGCAGAGGCCGATTGGGGTCGCTGGCGATGACGTCGCCGTCCTTCACGAGGAGCTCGTGGTCCTTCGTGAGCTTGATGGGAACGTCGAACGTCTCGCGGCTGGTGACCTTGACCCTGCGACTGCCGTCCTCGCCCTCGATGATGGCGACGACGCCGTCGATGTGGCTGATCTCGGCCTTGCCCTTGGGCATGCGGGCCTCGAAGAGCTCCTCGACTCGAGGAAGGCCGGCGGTGATGTCCATGCCCGCCACGCCGCCGGTGTGGAACGTCCGCATCGTCAGCTGCGTGCCGGGCTCGCCGATGGACTGGGCAGCGATGATCCCGACCGCCTCGCCGATACCGACCAGCTGGCCCGTGGCGAGGTTCCTCCCGTAGCAGGCCCGGCAGACGCCGTAGCGCGACTGGCAGGTCAACGGTGAGCGCACCACGACCGCATCGATGCCGGCCTCGTCGATGGCCCGGGCGAGGTCATCGGTGATCTCCTGGCCCTGCTCGACGATGGGGGCGTCCTTCTTGCGGGCGTCCGGCCGGCTCACCGGCCCGGCCGCGAAGCGACCGACCAGCCGGCGCATGAAGGCGTCGGGCTCCGAGCCCGCGAACTCCTCGGTCTCGGCCCGCGTGATCCAGGTGCCCTCCTCGGTCAGGCAGTCGTCATCACGGGTGATGACGTCCTGGGCGACGTCGACGAGACGGCGCGTCAGGTAGCCCGAGTCGGCCGTCCGGAGGGCCGTGTCGGCAAGGCCCTTGCGGGCGCCGTGGGTGGAGATGAAGTACTCGAGGACGGTCATGCCCTCGCGGAAGTTCGAGCGCACCGGGACATCGATGATGCGGCCGGACGGGTCGGCCATGAGGCCGCGCATGCCGCCCAGCTGGCCGATGTTGCCCTTGTTGCCGCGGGCGCCCGACGAGGTCATCATGGTCGACCGAGCCCTCGGGGTCGAGGCCCTTCATCATGGCCTCGCTCACCTGGTCGGTGGTGCGGCGCCAGACGCGCACGACGCTGTCGTAGCGCTCGTCCTCGGTGATGAGGCCGCGCTGGTACTGGCGGTCGATATCCTCCACGCTGCGGTCGGCAGCCTCGAGGAGCTCTGCCTTGTCCTCGGGGACCTTGATGTCATCGACGGCGATGGTCATGCCGCCCTGGGTGGCGTAGCGGAAGCCCACCGTCTTGATGCCATCGACGAGATGCGCGGTCTCGTTCCGACCGAGCACCGTGTAGCAGTCGCTGACGACCTCGCGCAGAGCCGAGCGGGCCATAGGCCGGTTGGTCTTGTCGCTGTAGCGCAGTCGCTTGGGCAGGATCTGGTTGAAGACGAGCCGTCCGATGGTCGTCTCCAGGGGCCGCTCCACATAGTCCTGCGCGTCGGCGTCCCAGGTGGTCACGCTGGCGACCCGGACGGGCGTGTGGAGCTGGAGCTGGCGCACATGGTGGTGCGGCAGCGACTCGATGGTGTCGCGCTTGTCGATGCGGCCGAGCTCGAAGGCGAGCAGGGCCTCGCGGTCGCTCTGGAAGGTCGGTGGCTCGCCCTCGATGGGCCGAGCGGCATCCATGGTCAGGTAGTAGCAGCCCAGGATCATGTCCTGGGTCGGCGCCACGACCGGAGCGCCGTCCGACGGGGACAGCAGGTTGGCGGTCGAGAGCATCATCTCGCGCGCCTCGTCCTGGGCGGCCCGGCTGAGGGGCACGTGGACGGCCATCTGGTCGCCGTCGAAGTCAGCGTTGAAGGCGAAGCAGACGAGCGGGTGGATCTGGATGGCCGAGCCTTCCACGAGCTTGGGCATGAAGGCCTGGATGCCCAGGCGATGGAGCGTGGGCGCCCGATTGAGCAGCACCGGATGGTCCTGGATGACCTCCTCGAGGACGTCCCAGACCTCGTCGTTGACACGCTCGACGATGCGCTTGGCGCTCTTGATGTTGTGCGCGAAGCCCTTCTCCACGAGCTGGCGCATGACGAAGGGCTTGAAGAGCTCGAGGGCCATCTTCTTGGGCAGGCCGCACTGATGCAGCTTGAGATCCGGGCCGACGACGATGACAGAGCGGCCGGAGTAGTCGACGCGCTTGCCCAGGAGGTTCTGGCGGAAGCGGCCCTGCTTGCCCTTGAGCATGTCGGACAGACTCTTGAGGCGGTGGTTGCCGGTGCCCGCGATGGCCCGCCCGCGGCGCCCGTTGTCGATGAGCGCATCACAGGCTTCCTGGAGCATGCGCTTCTCGTTACGGATGATGATCTCGGGGGCGCCCAGCTCGAGGAGCCGCTTGAGCCGGTTGTTGCGGTTGATGACGCGCCGGTAGAGGTCGTTGAGATCGGAGGTCGCGAAACGGCCGCCGTCGAGCTGGACCATGGGCCGGAGGTCCGGCGGGATGACCGGCAGGACCGAGAGGATCATCCACTCGGGTCGGGCACCGGAGCGCCGGAAGGCCTCGATGAGACGGAGGCGCTTGATGGCCTTCTTGCGGCGCATCCCTGACGTGGTGCGCACCTCGGAGTGCAGCGAGTTGGCGAGGGTTTCCAGATCGAGGCGGGTGATGCGCTCGCGGACGGCCTCGGCGCCCATGCCGGCCCCGAACAGCCGCTGGCCGCCGCGGATGCCACTGCCGTACTTCTTGTCGAGGTCGCGGAAGTTCCAGCCATCGATGGACGTCTCGGGCAGGAGGTCGCCGGCCTGGATGCGGCTGATCTCGTCCTTGGCCCGGCGGATCTCTTCCTTGAGACCCTCGGCATCGACCTTGAGGCGCTCCTGCTCGGTCTCGAGGGCAGCGCTCATCTCGAGCTTGGCGTCCTCGATACGCTGCCGGACGGCAGCCTCCTCCTGACTCTCGCGAGCCTGGATGTCGTCGTTGATGCGCTCCACGAGCTCGGCCGTCAGCTTGCGCAGCTGTACCGAGGCCGACTTGCCGGCTTTCTCCCCGGCGGCCACGAGGACCTCGCCGGTCTCTTCGAAGACGATGGCCTCCTCGGCCGGCGAGCTGCCCAGCGCCTTGAGGGCGGCCTCGGTGGCCTGCTGGACCTCCACGAGCTGCGCCGTACGCGTCTCGCGCTCCTGCTCGCGCTCACGCTTGAACTGCACCAGCTCGGCGTTCAGCTCGTCGGAGAGCTTGTGGACGTCGGCCGCGAGGCGGTCCTCGAGCTCGGCCAGCGCCTGTCCGCCGCGGCCGCCGCGGCCCTCAGCCTCGGCTTCGAGCTGCGCGAGCAGCCTGCCCCGCGCCTCCTCGTCGACCCAGGTGACGATGTACTTGGCGAAGTAGAGGACGCCCTCGAGGTTCCGCGGGCTGATGTCGAGGAGGATGCCCAGCCGGCTGGGCGTGCCCTTGAAGTACCAGATGTGGCTGACCGGGCTGGCCAGCTGGATGTGGCCCATCCGCTCCCGGCGCACCTTGGCGCGGGTGACTTCGACGCCGCACTTGTCGCAGATGATGCCCTTGTAGCGGATGCGCTTGTACTTCCCGCAGTAGCACTCCCAATCCCGCGAGGGACCGAAGATGCGCTCGTCGAAGAGGCCGTCCTTCTCCGGTCGCAGGGTCCGGTAGTTGATGGTCTCGGGCTTGGTGACCTCACCCTTCGACCAGTCGCGCACCTGGTCCGGCGACGCCAGCGAGATGCGGATGGCGTTGAAGTTGTTGACCTCGAGCATCGTTCTCCTTCAGCCGCACGGCGTGGTCGGTGCGGGATGCGCGGGCGGCCGGAGCGGGCTCCGGCCAGGCGGCCCTCTCTACGTCAGTCTTCGAACCCGGCCAGGTTGATGCCGCCGAGGTCCGGCAGCGGGTAGGCCGAGGATCTTCAGCGAAGTGGATCTCCTCCTCGTTCTCGTTGAGGATCTCCACGTTGAGCCCCAGGCTCTGGAGCTCCTTGATGAGCACCTTGAAGGACTCCGGCACGCCGGGCGGCTGGATGTCCTCGCCCTTGACGATGGCTTCGTACGTCTGGACACGGCCCACGACGTCGTCGGACTTCACCGTCAGGAGCTCCTGGAGGATGTTGGCGGCGCCATAGGCCTCGAGGGCCCAGACCTCCATCTCGCCGAAGCGCTGGCCGCCGAACTGAGCCTTGCCGCCCAGCGGCTGCTGGGTGATGAGGCTGTAGGGTCCGGTGGACCGGGCGTGGATCTTGTCCTCCACGAGGTGGTGGAGCTTGAGCATGTAGATGTAGCCCACCGTGACCTCGCGGTCGAAGGGCTCGCCGCTGCGCCCGTCGCGCAGCTCGACCTTGCCCGTCACGGGCAGGCCGGCGGCGAGGAGCTCCTCCTCGATCTGGCGCTCGCTGGCGCCATCGAAGACGGCCGTGGCGGCCTTGATGGGACGCTGCTCCTGCCGGGCCCGCTCGTGGAGCGCCCAGCCCAGGTGCGTCTCGAGGATCTGGCCGATGTTCATGCGGCTGGGCACGCCCAGCGGGTTGAGGATGATGTCCACCGGGGTCCCGTCCGGCAGGAAGGGCATGTCCTCCTGGGGCAGGATGCGGGCCACGACGCCCTTGTTGCCGTGGCGGCCGGCCATCTTGTCGCCCACCGAGATCTTCCGCTTGGCAGCGACGCTGACCCGGATGAGGCGGTTGACGCCGGGCGGCAGCTCGTCCCCGTGGTCGCGGTTGAACTCGCGGATGTCGACGACCTTGCCGCGCTCGCCGTGGGGCAGGCGCAGGCTGGAGTCCTTCACCTCGCGGGCCTTCTCGCCGAAGATGGCGCGCAGGAGGCGCTCCTCGGCCGTCAGCTCGGTCTCGCCCTTGGGCGTGATCTTGCCCACCAGGATGTCACCCGGCTGGACCTCGGCGCCGATGTAGACGATGCCATCCTCGTCGAGGTCCTTGAGCGAATCCTCGCCGACGTTGGGGATGTCCCGGGTGATCTCCTCGGGCCCGAGCTTGGTGTCGCGCGACTCGAGCTCGTGCTTCTCGATGTGGATGCTGGTGAAGAGGTCCTCGCGCACGAGCCGATCGCTGACGACGATGGCGTCCTCGTAGTTGCTGCCCTCCCAGCTCATGAAGGCCACGAGGATGTTGCGTCCGAGGGCCAGCTCGCCGGCGTCGGTCGAGGATGAGTCGGCCAGCACGGCGTCCTCGCCCACCCGCATGCCCACCTCGACGACGGGCCGGTGGTTGATGCAGGTCCCCTGGTTGGAGCGCACGAACTTCTCGAGCGGGTACTCGCGCAGTTCGCCGGTGTCCTCTTCGACCATGACCCGGTCCGCCGTCACCGAGGTGACCACGCCGGGCGCTCGAGCCACGATGACCTGGCCCGAGTCGCGCGCCGCACGTGCCTCCATGCCGGTGCCCACGATGGGCGCCTCCGGCTCGAGGAGCGGCACCGCCTGGCGCTGCATGTTGGAGCCCATGAGGGCCCGGTTGGCGTCGTCATGCTCGAGGAAGGGGATGAGCGCGGTGGCTACCGAGACGACCTGCTTGGGGCTGACGTCCATGTAGTCGATCTGCTCGGGACGCGCCTCGGGGAATTGGTCGCGGACGCGCGCGGGGACCTTCTCGTGGACGAAGTGGCCCTTCGAGTCCAGCTGCGCGTTGGCCTGGGCCACGTACAGCTCCTCCTCGTCGTAGGCCGCCAGATACTCGATCTCGTCGGTGACGCGCGGCCTGATGGGGAAGGCCTTGACCTTCTGGGCCTTGAGCTCCTCGACGGCCTCCGGCGTGAACGCCTTGCCCTTGGCGAGGACGACCTTGCCGTTCGCGGTGACCACGTCGGCCCCGGCGACCTCCTCGAGGATGCCCTTGTCCCGATGGTCGACGCTGCGCTTCACCTTGCGGTAGGGCGTCTCGATGAAGCCGTACTCGTTGATGCGGCCGTAGGTGGCCAGCGAGCCGATGAGACCGATGTTGGGGCCCTCGGGCGTCTCGATGGGGCAGATGCGCCCGTAGTGGCTATGGTGGACGTCGCGGACGTCGAAGCCGGCCCGCTCGCGCGAGAGCCCACCGGGCCCGAGGGCCGAGAGGCGTCGCTTGCTCGTGAGCTCCGCCAGCGGGTTGGTCTGGTCCATGAACTGGGAGAGCTGGCTGCCGCCGAAGAACTCCTTCATGGCCGCCACCACGGGGCGGATGTTGACCAGGACGTTGGGCGTGGCCTTCTCGGGCTCCTGGATCGTCATGCGCTCCTTGACGACGCGCTCCATGCGCAGGAGGCCGACCCGGAAGGCGTTCTGGATGAGCTCGCCGTTGGCGCGGATGCGGCGGTTGCCCAGGTGGTCGATGTCGTCCGGGCTGCCGAGGCCGTTGTCGAGCTCGATGAGGTGCCCCACGATGACGGCGATGTCTTCCTTGGTGATGGTCCGCTCGACCTCGGGCAGCCGGATGCCCATCCGGTCGGCCACCGGGCCGAGCTTCTTGTTGAGCTTGTAGCGACCCACGCGGCCGAGGTCGTAGCGGCGGAAGTTGAAGAAGAGCGACTCGACCAGCTTCTCGGCGTTGTCGCCGGTGGGCGGGTCACCCGGGCGCAGCTTCTTGTAGACCTCGATGAGCGCCTCCATGCGCGTCGAGGTGGCGTCGCGATCGAGGGTCTCGCCGATGTAGCTCACCTCGCCCGTGTCGACCTTGGTGAAGAGGGCCCGCATCTCGTCGTTCGACTCGTAGCCCACGGCCCGCAGGAGCTTGGTGGCCTCGAGCTTGCGCTTGCGGTCGACCTTGACGTAGAGCTGATTGCGGGCGGCGGTCTCGAACTCGAGCCAGGCACCCCGGTTGGGGATGACCTTGGCGCTGTAGAGCCGACGGCCCGTGTTGGGATCCTCGGACGCCGTGTAGTAGACGCCCGGCGAGCGCACGAGCTGGCTGACGACGACCCGCTCGGCGCCGTTGATGATGAACGTGCCCCGCTCGGTCATGGTGGGGAAGTCACCCATGTAGACGCGCTGGGCGATGTGCTCACCGGTCTCGTGGATGACGAGCTCGACGTCCACATAGAGCGGCTTGCTGTACGTCAGGTCCCGAGCGCGGCACTCGAGCTGGTCATACTTGGGCTCGCCGAACTCGTAGGCGTTGAAGTGGAGCTCCATGGACTTGCCCGTGAAGTCCTGGATGGGGCTGATCTCGTCGAGCAGGTCGCGGAGACCGTGCCCCACGAACCAGTCGTAGGAGGTGCGCTGAAGCTCGATCAGGTCGGGGATGGGCAGGACCTCGGGGATCCTGGAGTAGCGCTGGCGCTCCACGGACAGGGGCGCACGCCGACGATCGACTTCAGTCACGGTCATGGGGCTCTCCTGGCCTCACGATGGAGGCGATCAAGGCACGGGAAAACGGGGACAGAGGATCCGGGATCTAGAGGGGCCGCGCTCACCGACCGTGTATGGTACCGCGTTCGGCGAGACCGGTCAAACGCAGTGGCTCAGCCTGATCTCGTGCGACCAAACGCGAAGAGGGAGGCCTGAACGGCCTCCCTCTTCGCCTGGGCAGCGCCGGGATGGCGGCTACTTGATGTCGACCTTGGCGCCCTGCTCCTCGAGCGCCGCCTTGATCTTCTCGGCCTCGTCCTTGTCGACCCCTTCCTTGACCGGCTTGGGGGCCGCGTCGACGAGGTCCTTGGCTTCCTTGAGGCCGAGCCCGGTGAGCTCACGGACGACCTTGATGACGGGGATCTTGTTGGGGCCGACCTCGGAGAGCACGGCCGAGAACTCCGTCTGCTCCTCGACCTCGGCCTCGGCGGCGGCACCGCCGGCCGGGGCGGCCACGGCCACGGCGGCCGGGGCGGCGGCCGTGACGCCGTAGCGCTCCTCGAAGGCCTTGACGAACTCGGAAAGCTCGAGGACGGTCATGCCGTCGATGGCCTCGAGGATGTCACCCTGGGAAAGCTTGGTTGCCATGTCGTTTCGTTCCTTCCGTGACTGTGATTCGAGCGTGGGAGGAGCCAGCTGGCGCCTAGGCGCCAGCTGCCTGGCGCTGGTCGCGAAGCTGGGCCAGGCCGTAGCCGACGTTCCGCAGCGGCGCGGCCAGGAGGCCGGCCATGGTGCTGAGCGGAGCGGCCATCGCGCCGGCCAGCTGAGCGAGCAGGACCTCGCGGGGCGGCAGGGAGGCAAGCGCCACCACCGTGGCACCGTCGACCTGCTGGCCGTTCATCGCGGCCCCGCGGATCTCGACCTTGAATGCCCGGGTAGCGTCGAGGAGGCCCTTGGCGAGCGCGGTCTCGTCGCTGCCTCCGACCGCGAGCGCGCTCGGACCGGTCAGGAGCCCGACGAGCTCCGGCCGTCCCGCCTGCTCGGCCGCGATCCGGGCGAGCCGGTTCTTGACGACCCGATAGCTGATGTCCTTCTCGCGCAGGTCGCGCCGGACGCGTGACAGGTCTGCCACCGACAGGCCCCGATGGTCGGAGACGATCGTCGTGCCCGCCTTCGTGAGGAGATCGACGATCTCCGCCACGGTGGCCTGCTTGGCCTCTGTGGCCATAGGACCTCCTTTCCTGGAGTGGCCGCCTGGCGCGACCGACCCCCGTGTGTCCCGCACAGGGGCGTCGCTGCGTCATGCAGCACCCCGACCCGGAGGCCTGGGCTGTGACACCCGCCTTGGCGTGCCCGTCGGCGTCCCCGCGTAGGCGGTCCGGTCGACGATTTCGGTCCGGTCCGCGACCGGTCTGCCCGGTCGCGGCGGGGCATCCTGATGGATGCCTGCGGACGCATCGCTGTCTCTGGCGGAACGATCTTCCCGATGGCCGGGCATCCGCCCGGCGTGACTGGTGGCCGGGCATCCGCCCGGCGTGACTGATGACGGGCCGTCTGGCCTGCTGCTCAGGCCGCCGCTCGGGCCAGCAGGCTCGGGACGTCCACTCGGATGCCCGGGCCCATGGTCGAGGCGACGGTCAGGCTCTTGAAGTACTGGCCCTTGGCTTCCTTGGGCCGGGCGCGATTGATCGCGTCGGTCAGGGCGGCCAGGTTGTCGACGAGCTGGTCGGGCTCGAACGAGGCCTTGCCGAAGGCGACGTGGATGATACCGCCCTTGTCGACCTTGAACTCGATGCGGCCGCCCTTCAGCTCGTTGATGACGCGCTCAAGATCGAAGGTCACGGTGCCCGCCTTGGGGTTGGGCATGAGGCCGCGACGACCGAGGATGCGCCCGAGCTTGCCGACGCTGCCCATCATGTCCGGCGTCGCGACGGCGACATCGAACTCGAGCCAGCCCGCCTCGATGCGGGCGGCCAGGTCCTCGGCGCCCACGACATCGGCCCCGGCGGCGGAGGCCTCGGCAGCCTTGTCGCCCTGGGCGAAGACCGCGACGCGGACCTCCTTGCCGGTGCCATGCGGGAGCGCCACGGTGCCGCGGACCATCTGGTCAGCATGGCGCGGATCGACGCCGAGACGGATGTGGGCCTCGACGGAGGGCTCGAACTTGACGGTCGAGGTCTCCTTGAGGAGGGCCATGGCCTCCCCGGGTTCGTAGGTCCTGCCGCGCTCGACGAGCTTCGCGGCGTCCTGGTATCGCTTGCCGTGCTTGCCCATGGTGCTTCCTTTCGTGACGGCCCTGGTGGGCCTCCCCCTGGTGACGCGGGGTGGACGTGCCGGCAGGTCCTTCGACGACCGTCCGCGCCGGCTGGCGGGCGGCCGAGTCGCTCAGTCGACGACGTCGATGCCCATCGAACGGGCCGTGCCCTCGATGATCCGGGCGGCCATCTCGGCGTCGTTGGCGTTGAGGTCCGCCTTCTTGACCTCGGCGATCTCGAGCAGCTGCGCCCTGGTGACCCGGCCCACCGGCTGGCGGCCGGTCGCTGCCGCGCCCTTCTCGACACCGGCGGCCTTGCGCAGCAGGTCGGCTGCGGGCGGCGTCTTGAGGACGAAGGTGAAGCTGCGGTCCTCGAAGATGGTGATCCGCGCGGGGATGATCTGGCCGCTCTGGGCCGCCGTCCGCTCGTTGTAGGTCTTCGTGAAGTCGACGATGTTGATGCCGTGCGGGCCGAGCGCCGTGCCGACCGGCGGAGCCGGCGTGGCCTTGCCCGCGGGCAGCTGGAGGGTCAGGACGGTGCGGATCTTCTTGGCCATCGGTGCTTCTCGTGGTACCTCGTTGGTGGCGCGCTGCGGCGGGCGCGGTTAGAGCTTCTCGACCTGCAGGAAGTCGAGCTCCACGGGCGTCTCGCGCCCGAAGATGCTGACCAGGACCTTGAGCTTGTTGCGCTCGGGGTTGACCTCATCGACGGTGCCGATGAACTCGGCGAAGGGGCCGTCCGTGACGCGCACGCTCTGACCCTTCTGGAAGGCGACGCGGTACTTGGGCGTCTCGACGCCCATCTGGCGCAGGATGCCCTTGACCTCGTGCTCCTCGAGCGGGACGGGCTCGTTGCGGGAGCCCGGGATGTTGCCGCCACCCACGAAGCTGGTGACGCCGGGCGTGTTGCGCACGACGAACCAGGACTCCGGGTCGAGGATCATCTCCACGAGCACGTAGCCCGGGAAGACCTTCTTCTGGACGGTAACGCGCTGGCCACCGCGGATCTCGATCTCATCCTCTTCGGGCACCAGGACCTGGTAGATCTTGTCCTCCATGCCCATCGTCTCGATGCGGTGCTCGAGGTTCGTCTTGACCTTCTTCTCGTAGCCGGAGTAGGTGTGGATGACGTACCAGCGCTTCTCCGGAAGCGCGGCTCCGGTGACGTGATCGAGGAAGCTGGTCATCCGAAGGCGTCCGTGATGAAGACGAAGACCTGGCGCCAGATGAGGTCGAAGAACCCGATGTACACGCCGAACACGGCGGTGATGAGGAAGACGAGGATGGTCAGGTTGCGGACGTGCTCCCGGGTGGGCCACGTGACCTTCTTCAGCTCCGAGTACGACTCGGTCAGGTAACGGCGGATCCTCGTGATCACGGTGTCCTTCGTTCTCTCATGTGGGACGGCTGGCGGAGGTGGCAGGCGCGGCGGGACTCGAACCCACAACCCCTGGTTTTGGAGACCAGTGCTCTGCCAGATTGAGCTACGCGCCTACGCTGTGCCGGGGGCCTCCTACTTGGACTCGCGGTGGAGTGTATGACTTCGGCAGCGCGGGCAGTAGCGACGCAGCTCCAGCCGGTTGGGGTCGTTCTTCTTGTTCTTCTCCGTCGTGTACGTGCGCTCCTTGCACTCGGTGCAGGCGAGCGTGATGACAGGGCGGTTCTCGGCCTTGGCCATGGCTACTCCTGGACCGCGATGACGGCGCCGGCGCCGACGGTGCGGCCGCCCTCGCGGATGGCGAAGCGCTGGCCGGGCTCGAGGGCGATGGGCGTGATGAGCTCGACGTCCATGTCGACGTTGTCGCCGGGCATGATCATCTCGGCGCCCTCCTGGAGCTTGATGGCGCCGGTCACGTCGGTGGTGCGCAGGTAGAACTGCGGGCGGTAGCCGTTGTAGAAGGGCGTGTGGCGGCCGCCCTCGTCCTTGGTGAGGACGTAGACGCGGGCGGTGAACTTCGTGTGGGGCTTGATGGAGCCGGCCTTGGCGAGGACCTGGCCGCGCTCGATCTCGTCGCGCTCGATGCCCCGCAGGAGGGTGCCCACGTTGTCGCCGGCCTGGCCGGAGTCGAGGAGCTTGTTGAACATCTCGACGCCCGTGACGACGACCTTGCGCGTCGGGCGGATGCCGATCATCTCGACCTCCTCGCCGACCTTCACCGTGCCGCGCTCGATGCGCCCGGTGGCGACGGTGCCGCGGCCCTTGATGCCGAAGACGTCCTCGACGGGCATGAGGAAGGGCTTGTCGACGGCGCGCTCGGGGGTCGGGATGTAGGAGTCGACCGCGTCCATGAGCTCGGCGATGCAGGCGTAGGCGGGGTCGGCGGGGTCGTCGCCGGCCTCGAGGGCCTTGAGGGCCGAGCCGCGGATGACGGGCAGGTCGTCGCCGGGGAACTGGTACCTGCTCAAGAGCTCGCGGACCTCGAGCTCGACGAGCTCGAGGAGCTCCTCGTCGTCGACCATGTCGACCTTGTTGAGGAAGACGACGATGTAGGGCACCTCGACCTGGCGCGCGAGGAGGATGTGCTCGCGGGTCTGGGGCATGGGCCCGTCGGTGGCGGCCACGACCAGGATGGCGCCGTCCATCTGCGCGGCTCCGGTGATCATGTTCTTGATGTAGTCGGCGTGCCCCGGGCAGTCGACGTGGGCGTAGTGGCGCGCCTGTGTCTGGTACTCGACGTGGGCGATGGCGATGGTGATGCCGCGCTCACGCTCCTCGGGGGCGTTGTCGATCGTGTCGAAGGCCCGATAGGCCGCGCCGCCCTTGAGGGCGAGGTACTTGGTGATGGCCGCCGTCAGGCTCGTCTTGCCGTGGTCGATGTGACCGATGGTGCCGATGTTGACGTGGGGCTTGTTGCGCTCGAACTTCTGCTTGGCCATCCTCTTCGTCCTTCCGCCCCGGACGCGCCACGGCGATGCCGTGGTCGTCAGAGGTGATCAGGTGGAGCCCACAATGGGACTTGAACCCATGACCTCTTCCTTACCAAGGAAGTGCTCTGCCAGCTGAGCTATGTGGGCGCGCTTGGGCGTGTACGGGTCTTTCAGAGAGGCCGCTGGGAGTGGTGGGCAGGGAGGGAATCGAACCCCCACAGTCGATAGACGGCTGATCTACAGTCAGCGGAGCTCACCACCTGCTCAACCTACCCTTGTTCGTCCGTGCACCCCTCGAGACCTGGCGGTCCCTGTGGTGAGGGGGGACACAGCGTCCTCTGTTATTGGAGCCGACGACGGGACTCGAACCCGGAACCGGTGGTTTACAAAACCACTGCTCTACCAATTGAGCTACGTCGGCGGCGACTGAGGATAGTAGCGCACGTGACGCTCGGCTCGCAAGCACGGCCCGAACGCGGGTCAGGAGAGAGCTGTCCTCGCCCACATCCTCCGTCAGGGGAGCAGGGCATCGGGATCCGCGGCCTGCGCGCCTGCCGGACCACCGGCCGCGGCCGGATCCGACGCGCCGGTATCCGTGGCCGTACCGGAGGCGCGCCTGGCCCGCGGCTTCTTCGGGGCAGCGGCCTGACCGGGCGCTCGTTTCGTCCTGGCGGCCCGCTTGGGGCTGACCGGCGTCTCCACGCTGCCAGGGTCGCCGGCCGGGAGCTCCTGGGCACCCGATGTGGAGGGCTCGGCCTCGGGCGGCTGCGGCATCGGGGACTCGGGCTCGGCGGCGGCCTGGGGCTCGCCGGCGGCCTCGGGCTCGCTGGAGGGCTCGGGCACGGCGGCGGTCTCGGCCTCTGCGGTGGTCTCGCGTTCGGGCAGATCGCGCTGCGCCGCGGCCTCATACAGGAAGATCGAGCCGGCCACCGAGGCATTGAGCGAGGCCACCATGCCTCGCATCGGGATGCGGGCCATGACGTCCATGCGACGGCGCAGGCGGCCCGTGAGCCCGCGGCCCTCATTGCCCACGACGATCGCGAGCGGCCCGCGGAGGTCGACCTCGCGGACCGTCATCGGGGCAGCGCCATCGGCTCCCACGATGCGCAGCCCATGCGTGTGCAGGTCCGCAAGGCCGGCCGCAAGGTCGGGCACGATGACGACCGCCAGATGCTCGGCCGCGCCTGCGGAGCTCTTGACGGCCGCCGGGCTGATGGGTGCCGAGCCGTGCGCCGGGAGGATGACGCCGTGGACGCCCGAGGCCTCGGCCGAGCGCATCAGGGCTCCGACGTTCTGGGGGTCCTCGATGTGGTCGAGGACGAGGACGAAGGGAGGTTCGCCGCGGGACCTCGCGATGGCCAGGATCTCGTCGATGGTCGCCTGGTGACGTGGGGCGACCACGAGGGCCACGCCCTGGTGCCCGTCGAAGCCGCTGATCGCGGTCAGCGTGCCGCCCTCGACCTCGATGACCGGGATGCGCAGGGTCGTGGCATGGAGCACGAGCTGGTCGAGCGCGGCGCGGCGCTCCGGGACGACGAGCAGGCGGAGCGCCTCGCGATGCGCGGCGAAGGCCTCCTCGACCGGTCGTCGGCCGGCCACGACCTCCTCGTCATGAGCCAGGAGCTCCTCGGGCGCTGGCGCGGGCTCACGCGCTTCGAGCCGCTGGTCCGGCGTCCGCCAGGGACGTTGCTCAGCCTGCGGCGTCCAGGGCCTTCGCGGTCGCGGGCGGTCCCAGGGGCCACCCGGCGGGCGCGGACCCCCCGGGGGGCGCGGGCCTTCGTGTGGTCGCGAGCCCTCTGCGAACGAGCGGTCGGGCCCGGGCCTCGCTCCATAGGGACGATCCGGTCGGCCGTCCCCTCCGTACGGGCGGATCGGACGAGGCCGATCGGGACGGGGCCTCGCTCCATACGGGCGATCCTGTCGGCCGCCTCCTCCATACGGGCGGTCTGGACGAGGGCGCTCGGTCGGGGCCGATCGGGACGCGGTCCGTCCGGCCTGGGGCCCACCGGTCGGCCCTCGGGCGCCCCACCCCGGTACGGTGGACGGGCCGGTCTGGGCCAAGGTCCCGGGCTGCCAGGACGGTCCCCGTAGGAACCCCGGCCGCGCGCGTCGTCGGGCCGACCACGGTAGGGTGGCCGGCCTGGCGCGTCGCCGGGCCGGCCACGGGAGTCCTGGCCAGGACCCGGCTTCCCGCGCGGAGGTCCCTCGTCGTGACGCTTGTGCGGACGCGGCTCGCGCGAGGGCTCCTGACGAGGAGGCTGGCCGCGCGGCCCCTTGCCTGGGGGCGGTGTGCGGCGCTTGCCGCGGTCCTTGTCTCGCGGCCCCGTCTCGGGACCCGGCTCGCGCTCGTCGTCGCTCATCGGCTGGCCACCTTTCGCCAGCGCTGCCCGTCGGGCGTGTCCTCGACCGCGACGCCCGCTGCCGCCAGCGCGTCGCGCAGCTCGTCGCTGCGGGCCCAGTCACGCGCCGCACGCGCCGCGGCACGCGAATCGAGGAGCTCGAGGAGTGGCGCGTCCAGAGTCGCGGGCACCTCCTCGAGCACGCCGAGGACGGCATCCAGCTCGCGCATGGCACCGGCCGCGCGACGCGCATCGTCCGTCGACAGGCTGCGGCCCGCGAGCCTCGTGTTCAGGTCGCGAACGAGCTCGAAGACCGCCGCCAGGGCCGCCGAGACGTTGAGGTCGTCGGCAAGGGCCTTCGCGAAGGCCGTCCGAGCATCGGCCAGCAGGTCTTCGAGCGATGGGTCGTCGGCTCGGTCCTCGGAGTAGCTCTCGAGTGCCGTGACCGCCGTGTCGAGACGCTCCACCGCCGCGCTGGCGTGCGCAAGCGACCCTTGACTGAACTCGAGCGGTGAGCGGTAGTGCGTGGCCATCAGGGCATAGCGGAGCGCCCTGGGGCTGACTCCGGCTGCATAGACGTCGGCCGGCCGCGCGAAGTTGCCCGTCCGCTTGGCCATCTTCTCGCCGCCCATGTGGAGGTGGGCGCAGTGCAGCCAGGTATGGACGAAGGGCTGCCCGGTGGCCGCCTCCGACTGGGCGATCTCGTCCTCGTGATGCGGGAAGACGAGGTCGATGCCTCCGGTGTGGAGGTCGAAGCTGGGCCCCAGGTAGCGCATGCTCATGGCCGAGCACTCGATGTGCCAGCCAGGACGGCCTGGCCCGAGCGACGTCTCCCACGACGGCTCCCCTGGCTTGGCCGCCTTCCAGAGCGCGAAGTCGCGGACGTCGTCCTTCTCGTACTCGTCCGCCTCGACGCGCTCGCCGGACCGCTGCTGCTGCGGGTCGAGTCGCGCCAGGCGTCCGTAGGCGGGCCACGACGCGATGCGGAAGAAGACCGAGCCATCGTCGGTCCGGTAGGCGTGCCCCTTCTCGATGAGTGTCTCGATGAGCCGGACCATGTCCTCGATGTGCTCGGTGGCGCGCGGCATGACGTCCGGCAGGGGGATGCCCAGCCGGGCGAGGTCATCGAGGAACTGGTCCGTGTATCGCGCGGTCAGCTCGTCGATGGCGATGCCGGCCGCGTTCGCGTCGCGGATGATCTTGTCGTCCACGTCGGTGATGTTCATGACCCACGTCACGCGCAGCCCGCGGAAGACCAGGGCGCGCCGCACGAGGTCGGCGAAGACGAACGACCGGAAGTTGCCGACGTGGGCGGGTGCGTACACGGTCGGCCCGCAGCGTGTACATGCGCACGTGCCCGGGCTCGAGCGGCTCGAAGGGTTCCAGCTGGCCACCGAGCGTGTTGCGGAAGCGCTGGCTCATCGCGGCACGGCTCATCGTGGCACCAGGCTCACGAGGCAGGTGGCACTGATGGTCCGCCCGGCGCCGTCGTCGCCCGAGCAGGTTGCCGGTCGCGGCCTTGACCGAGACACGCCCGGCGGCAGCCCCGGTGAGCTCGCGCGATGGAGGCGGCCATGGCGTCGAGGCGCTGGCCGCCGAGACGCGGCCGCGCCCCGCTGATGGTGACGTCCACGCTGTCGACGGCGAGCTCCGCCCGCTCGAGTGGCGCCATCACCTCCGCGACGAGCGCGCGGCTGTCGACGCCCCGGGTCGTCGCGCTCGCCGGACGGGAAGAGCCGTCCCAGGTCGCCGCCGCCGGCCGCCGCCAGCAGGCCGTCGCAGAGCGCGTGGAGGACGACGTCGCCGTCGGAGTGGCCGTGCAGGCGGGGCGCGCCTTCGACGAGCGAGTCCGCCCAGGCGCAGCCCGTCGCCTGGACCGAAGGGGTGGCTGTCCGAGCCCAGCGCCAGCCGGACGCGGCACCGCCGCCCCGCCAGGAGCCGCGCCAGGGCGAGGTCCGCGGGCAGCGTCACCTTGATGTTCGTGGCCTCGCCCTCCACGACGTGGACGGGGATGCCGGCCGCGGGCGAGCAGCTCGGCCTCGTCGGCGAGGACCTCCGGCCCTCCGGCATGCGCCTCGGCAGCCGCCACCAGGAGGTCGCGTCGGGCCCCCTGGGGCGTCTGGGCCCGAAAGACGCCCTGGCCGCTCTGCGATGCCCGTGATGCGTTCGCTCTCGACGCGCTTGAGGGCGTCCACGACCGGCAGCACCGGGATGGCGGCGCCGTGTCGCTCGGCGCCCTCGACGACGCGGCTGATGAGCGCCCGGCGAGACGAACGGCCGTGCCGCGTCGTGGACGAGCACGATGTCGGCGCTCGTGGCGCGGACGCCGGCGGCCACCGAGTCCTGGCGGCGCGGGCCCCCGGCGACGACCGTGGCGCGGAACGACGCCAGCCAGTCGCTGTCGCGAACCTCGGCGACGCGCTCGGCCGAGGTCACGATGATGATGTCGGCGACCTCCGGAGCTGCCGCGATGGCTCGCACGGCCCAGCGCAGCAGCGGCCGCCCGGCGATGGGCGCATCGAGCTTGTCCTGGCCGCCCATGCGCTGGCTGCTGCCGGCGGCGACCACGACCGCGTCGGCGATGGCGGTTCCTGTTCACCCCGAGCCGCTGGCGAGCTCGGCGAAGATCATGCGGCCTGCGACCGTCTGGAGGATGCGCGTGACGGTCACGTCGAGCTCGCCCTCGATGTGCTCGCCGCCGCCCTCGACCACGACCATCGTGCCGTCATCGAGGAAGGCGACGCCCTGGCCGGGCTCCTTGCCCTCCTGGACGACCTTGACGCGAAGCGCCTCACCGGGCAGGAAGGAGGGCTTCAGGGCGTTGGCCAGCTGGTTGAGGTTCATGACCCGGACGCCCTGCAGCTGGGCCACACGGTTGAGGTTGTAGTCGGTCGTCAGGATGGCGGCGTCTCGCCTCTGCGCCAGCGCCACGAGCTTGGCGTCCACGGTCGAGACCCCGGGCTCGTCCTCGGAGCTGACCTCGATGCCGATGCGATGGTCCTTCTGCAGGACAGCCAGGACATCGAGGCCGCGCCGGCCACGGTTGCGTCGGCCCGGGATGGTTGTCGTCGGCGATGTGCTGGAGCTCGCCGAGCACGAAGCGCGGCACGACCAGCAGCCCGGTCAGGAAGCCCGAGGCCACGACGTCGACGATGCGACCGTCGATGATGGCGCTGGTGTCGAGGTAGGTGACGGCGACCGGTCGCTCGCTCGGAGAGTCGGAGGTCGGGGCCGAGTGACGGCGGAGGCCCAGCGACTCCAGAGCCTGGCGCAGGTCGTGCCGCTTGGCGACCGTCAGGCCCATCATGCCGAGCGCCAGAGCACGATGGAGACGCCGATGGGCAGCAGCAGCCCGGCGGGCGCGGGCAGGTTCGTGAGCGGCAGGCCCAGCAGGAAGCCCATGAGCAGGCCGATGAGCAGGCCCGCGATCGGCGGCCACGAACTCGTCGGTGGACATGTCCGTGACGGCGCGCAGGATCCAGCGCGCCGGGACGACCGTGAGGTAGGGGGCGATGGCGAAGCCGACCACGCCCCAGGCAGCGATCCAGGCCAGCGAGCAGCAGGCGGCCCTCGAGCGCTGTCCTCGAGCAGGACCGAGGAGGTCGCGTCGAAGCCCGACCAGGGCGATGGCCAGGATGACCCCCAGCGCGCCGCCGAGCAGGCGGATGAACCTCAGCATGGCACCGGAACGCTACCAGAAGCGCGCTTCGCCGACCGCCTGCCCAGAGGTACCGCTCGCCGTGCGAGGGCCTGCTCGAGGGCCTCCCGCAGCGTCGCCACGGGAACGAGCTCAAGGCCCGAGGGAACCCCTCGGGCTTCGGACCGGGCCCGCTCCGTGTGACGGGACGCTGGCGGCCGTCGGAGTCCGCCGGCACCAGGGCACGGCGGAACCCCAGCCGCGCCGCCTCGCGCAGCCGGCGCTCCAGTCCGGGCACCGGGCGGACCTCGCCCAGCAGCGAGACCTCGCCGCAGGCCAGGGTGTCGCCGGCGATGGCACGGTCGCGCTGGGAGGAGGCGATGGCCAGGGCCAGCGGCAGGTCGAGGGCCGGCTCGTCGACGCTGAGGCCGCCGGCCAGGCTGGCGTAGACATCGCGTCCGCTGACGTCGACGCCGCCGCGACGCGCCAGCACGGCGATGAGCAGCACGAGCCGGTTGACGTCGAGACCCGAGACCGTTCGCCGGGGCGGTCCGAGGCCGGCCGGCGCGACGAGCGCCTGGACCTCGACGAGCAGCGGCCGGCTGCCCTCCAGGACGGCCGCCACCGCGACGCCCAGGTGCCGCGCGCTGTCCGCCGCCCAGGAAGGCGGCCGCGGTGTCGGCGACCTCGCGCAGGCCGTCCGGGGTCATCTCCAGGACGCCGACCTCCTCGGTCGAGCCGTGGCGGTTCTTCAGGGCACGCAGCAGGCGCAGCGAGCCGTAGCGGTCGCCCTCGAGCATGAGCACGGCATCGACGAGGTGCTCGAGCGATCGCGGTCCGGCGAGGCTGCCGTCCTTGGTGACGTGGCCGACGAGCAGGACCGGCACGCCCTGCCGCCCGCGCGAAGGCGCCCGAGCCGGGCGGCCGACTCGCGCACCTGGCCCACCGAGCCCGGCGGGCCCATCGAGCTCGTCGAGCGGCCACGGTCTGGATGGAGTCGACGACGAGGAGCGCCGGCCGCAGCCGCGGTGGCCGCCTCGATGATGGCCTCCACGTCGGTGCTCGCGAGGACCGAGAGCGCCGTCGCCCGCCGCGCCCGCTCGGCGAGGCCGAGGCGGCTGGCACGCAGGTGCAGCTGGCGCCGCCGATTCCTCGGCGCTGGCGTAGAGCACCGGCGACGGCCTCGCCGGGCTCCGCGGCGCCGCGGTCGACCGTCCGGCGCTGCCGGCGGCCGCGGCGCTGCCGGCGACCGAGGCGGCGGCCACCTGGAGCACGAGCGTGGACTTGCCGATGCCGGGCTCGCCCGCCAGGAGCAGCAGCGAGCCGGGCACGAGGCCGCCGCCCAGCACGCGGTCCACCTCGGCCATGCCGCTCGCGACGGCGCGCCGTCTGGGCGGCCTGCGAGCGAGCCCAGGGGCACCGGCTGCGCCGACGGTCGCGATGCGGCCGACCGCGATCGTGCCGCAGCCGCTCGCGCCGGGCGCCGCTGCGGCGCGCACGAGCGTCTCGACGAGCGAGTTCCACGCGCCGCAGGCTGCGGCACTGACCTTCCCAGCGCGGGAAGGCGGCCGCGCAGCTCTGGCAGACGTACTGGCTCGACGCCGGGCGCGCGCCACGCGGCTAGACAGCCTCGACGGGCGTCTTCTCCGCGAGCGGTTCGATGGTCAGGCCGGCGTCCTCCGAGCGGTCGACGAAGACCGTGTCGCCGGCCTTGAAGCGTCCCACCAGGAGGGCCTCGGCGAGGGGGTCCTCGATCATGTTCTGGATGACGCGGCGCAGCGGCCGGGCGCCGTAGTCGACGTCGTAGCCGAGCTTGATGACGTGGTCCTTGGCCTCCTGGCTGACCTCGAGGTCGATCTGCTGGGCCTTGAGCTGCGTGCGCACGCGCGCCAGGAGCAGGTCCACGATCTCGCGGATCTCGTCGACGGTCAGCGAGCGGAAGACGACCTGCGAGTCGACGCGGTTGAGGAACTCGGGCCGGAAGGTCGTCTTGAGCTGCTCGAGGACCTTCGTCTTCATGCGGTCGTACTGCGCCTCGCGCTCGCGGTCCTCGGTCGTGGAGACGGGCCGGAAGCCCAGCGAGGTGTCCTTCAGGAGGTCCTTGGCGCCGACGTTGCTGGTCATGATGATGACCGTGTTGCGGAAGTCGACGCGCCGGCCCTTGGCGTCGGTGAGGTGGCCGTCCTCGAGGATCTGGAGGAGCATGTTGAAGACCTCGGGATGGGCCTTCTCGATCTCGTCGAGGAGCACCACCGAGTAGGACTTGCGGCGCACCGCCTCGGTCAGCTGGCCGCCCTCCTCGAAGCCCACGTAGCCGGGCGGCGCGCCCACCAGGCGGCTGACGTTGTGGCGCTCCATGAACTCGCTCATGTCGATCTTGATGAGCGAGTCCTCGCTGCCGAACATGAACTCGGCGAGGGCCTTGGCGAGCTCGGTCTTGCCCACGCCCGTGGGCCCCAGGAAGATGAAGCGAGCCGATGGGTCGCTTGGGGTCCTTGAGCCCGGCGCGAGCCCGGCGGACGGCCCGCGAGACCGTGTCGATGGCCTCCTGCTGGCCGATGACGCGCTTGTGCAGGGCATCCTCCATCTGCAGCAGGCGCTCCGACTCCTCCTGCGCGATGCGCGTCACGGGGATGCCCGTCCAGAGGGCCACGACCTGGGCGATGTCCTCCTCGGTCACCTCGGGGGTCTCCGCGGCCAGGGCGGCCTGCCAGTCGCTGCGCAGCTGGTCGGCCTTGGCCTTGGCCGCCGACTCGGCGTCGCGCAGCTCCTGGGCGCGCTCGTAGTCCTGGTCGTTGACCGCCGCCTCCTTCTCCTTGGCGATGCGCTCGAGCTCCTTCTGCGTGGCCTTCAGCTCGGGCGGCGTGGAGCTGTGGCGCAGGCGGACGCGGCTGGCGGCCTCGTCGATGAGGTCGATGGCCTTGTCGGGCAGGTGGCGGTCGGTGATGTAGCGGATGGAGAGGTCGGCCGCGGCCGCGCGGCGTCATCGGTGATCTTGACGCGATGGTGGCGCTCGAAGCCCTCGCGGATGCCGAAGAGGATGTCGATCGTCTGCTCGAGGGTGGGCTCCTCGACCATGACCGGCTGGAAGCGGCGCTCGAGGGCGGCGTCCTTCTCGATGTACTTGCGGAACTCGTCGAGCGTGGTGGCGCCGATGCACTGCAGCTCGCCGCGCGAGAGCGGCGGCTTCAGGATGTTGGCGGCGTCGATGGCGCCCTCCGCGGCGCCGGCGCCGACGAGCGTGTGCAGCTCGTCGATGAAGAGGATGGCGTCGTTGGTGCTGCGCAGCTCCTCGATGATCTTCTTGAGCCGCTCCTCGAACTCGCCGCGGTACTTCGTGCCGGCCACGAGCGAGCCGATGTCGAGGGTGAGGACGCGCTTGTCGGCGAGGGACTCGGGGATGTCGCCGCTGACGATGCGATGGGCCAGGCCCTCCGCGATGGCCGTCTTGCCGACGCCGGGCTCGCCGATGAGGGCCGGGTTGTTCTTGCGGCGCCGCGAGAGGATCTGGACGACGCGCTCGATCTCCTTCTCGCGACCGATGACCGGGTCGAGCTTGCCCGCGCGCGCGGCCTCGGTCAGGTTGATGCCCAGCTGGTCGACGGTGGGCGTCTTGCTGCTGCGCTTCGTCTCGCCGGCGGACGGGCCCCGAGGCGCTCGACTGCGAGAGCACCCGGATGACCTCGTGGCGGACCTTGTCGAGGTTGACGCCGAGCGACTCGAGGACGCCGGCGGCGATGCCCTCCCCTTCGCGCACGAGGCCGAGGAGCAGGTGCTCGGTGCCGATGTAGTTGTGACCGAGGCGGCGGGCCTCGTCGATGGCGAGCTCGATGACGCGCTTGGCGCGGGGCGTCAGCCCGACCTCGCCGACGACCGGCCGGTCGCCGCGGCCGATGATGAACTCGACGGCCGTGCGCACCTTGGGCAGCTCGACGTTCATGTTCTCGAGCACGCGCGCGGCCACGCCCTCGCCCTCGCGGACGAGGCCGAGCAGGAGGTGCTCGGTGCCGATGTAGTTGTGGTTGAAGCGCTGCGCCTCGTCCTGAGCGAGCGTCAGGACCTTGCGCGCGCGGTCCGTGAACTTGTCGAACCGATCCATGGAGATGAGCGACGACTCCCGGTGCAGGCGACCCCTTGACGGCCGCCCGGCCATGCTACCACCGGTGCCGCCGCGGGCGACCACCTGACCATCGTTCGCGACCGGACAGGCCGATGGACGGCCACGTCACGTTGCCGCCGCGGCGCGGCGGCAGCCGCGGCGGCGAGCAGCGTCAGGCCTTGGCGGGCTCCTCGGCCTCGGCGGCTCGTCGGCCTCGGCGTCGGCCTCGGCATCGGCGTCGCCTCGGCCTCGGCGGCGCTCGACGTCCGCGCCGTCGGCCGATGACGTCGTCGACCTCAGCTGTCACCGCATCGTCGGCTGCGGCCGACGACGTCGCTCGACCGTGGCCTCGACCACGGCCGCCTCGGCTCAGCGTCCGCAGTCAGCTGCCTCGATGGCCTCCGGCGTGCCTCGACCTCGGCGGCGACCGCCTCGACAGCCGTCTCTGCCTCGTCGCTCGGCCGCGGCCTCGGGCCTCGGCGACCTCGGCCTCGGCTCGATGCTCCGCGGCCTCGGCCTCTGACGACCTCGGCCTCATCGAACTCGGCGGCCGGGACATCGAGGTCCGGGGCTCAACGGCCGTCGTCGGCGACCATCGCTTCGGGGGCCTCGCGCCACCGGGCTCGTCGGCCTCGGCGGCGTCCTGCTCGGCGATCTGCTGGCGGACCTGCGCGAAGGCGGCGGCCAGGGTGTTGTCGATGCCGCCCTCGGGCTCCTGGATGGCCTGCGAGCGGTCGTAGGCCGACGCTCGCTCCGTGCGGGGCCGGCGCTCGCGCGCGCGGTCGGGCCGGCGCCTCCTCGGCCTGCTTGAGGCTGAGGCCCAGGCGATGGCGCTCGGAGTCGAGCGAGATGACCTTGAGCTTGAGCGTCTGGCCCTCGTGGACGACGTCGCCCGGGTGGGCGACGCGCTGGTGCGAGAGCTCGCTGATGTGGATGAGGCCCTCGAGGCCGTCCTTGACGCGCACGAAGGCGCCGAAGTTGACGATCTTGGTGACGGTGCCGTCGACGAGGTCGCCGACCTTCAGGTCGCCGACCGTGGACTGCCAGGGGTCTGGCTGCATGCGCCGGATCGAGAGGCTGATGCGGCCGCGCTCGTGGTTGATGTCGATGACCTCGGCCTCGACCTCGTCACCGACCTCGTAGGCGCCCTCGGGGTTGTTGACCTTGTTCCAGGAGAGCTCGCTCTTGTGGACGAGCCCGTCGATGCCGCCCAGGTCGATGAAGATGCCGAAGGGCGCGATGGAGCGCACCGTGCCCTTGACCTGCTGGCCGACCTGGAGGCTGCTGAAGAGCTCGTCGCGCTTCTCGCGCCGCTCCTCGTAGAGGGCCACCTTCTCGGAGAGGATGAGGCGGTTGGCCTTGCGGTTGACCTCCAGGATCTTGAGGCGCAGCCTGCGGCCGACGTAGGGCTGCAGCTTCTCGGCGATCTCCTGGGCCGCGTCGCGCGGCTGGTCGTTCTGGGGCCGGCGCGGGAAGTCGACGATCTGGCTGATGGGCACGAAGCCGCGGATGCCGCAGTCGACGATGAGCCCGCCCTTGTTGTGGTCGATGACGGGCGCCTCGATGATGTCGCCGGCGTCGAACTGCTCCTGCATGGAGCGCCACTTGCGCTCGAGGCCGGCACGTCGCAGCGACAGGACGGCGTGCCCATCGGTCGACTCGGGCTGCAGGACGTAGACGAGGACGGTGTCGCCGACGGCGAGCTCGGGCTGCGTCTCGGCGTTGCGGCCGTAGAGCTCGCGGTTGCTGACCACGCCCTCGGACTTGGCGCCGACGTCGACGAGCATCTCGTCCTTGTCGATGCGGACGATGGTGCCCTCGACGACGTCGCCGTGCTTGAGGCTGGGGATGTCGCCCGACTGCTGGGCGAGCAGCTCCTCCATCGTCGTGGGCTCGGGGCGATCGTCCTGGAGCGGCCACGGGCGCCGGGGCAGGCTCGAGGCTCCGCCTCGGCGGCTCGGCCGGGCTCGGACTCGGCCGGCTCGTCCTCGGCTCGGCGATGCCGGCTCCGCGGCTCGAGCGATGCAGGCTCGGCATCGGCGGCTCGGCGTCGGCCTCGACGGACGCAGTCACCGAGAGCGGGCTCGGCTCCGGCTCGGGCTCAGCGGACAGTCGGCCGTCGGCGCTCATCGGCTCGTGCTCGACGGCTCGGCCTCGACCGGCTCGCATCGGCCTCGTCGACCGGCTCGGCGATCAGGCTCGAGGGGCTCGGCGACGGCCTCGGGCGCGGCGCCCTCGGCCAGCGTCGGCGTCGCCTCACGCCCGGCGGCGGTCGACGTCGACGGCTCAGCTCGGTGGCTGGCAGCGATCTCACCCGACGCTGGCGCGGCCTCGACAGGTGCTGCCTCCGGGCGGCGGCCTCGAGGGCTGGGGTCGCTGTCTCGGTCTCGGTCCCGGTGCCTCCGGGCTGCTCGCGGCGCTCGACGCGTCGGTGGTCTGCTGCTCTTCTACGGTCAACGATCTGGTCTCCTTGGTGGATGGGCTCCCACCCTCCCGAGGATGACGAGAGCCCGGGTGCGAGCCCGGGCGTTCAGTGCGTCGGTGCGTCGTCCGTGTCCTGCTGGGCGGGAAGACTCCTCCGTGACCGGGCCAGCGAGGCCGTCGTTATTCTCGTTCGGCAGGGCTGGCGCATGCTATCACGCTCGGCCACGCGCAACAATGGTCGCGTGCCCGAGCTTCCCGACCTGCGCATCCTCGACGAGGCCTTCACGGCCGCGCTCGTGGGACGCCAGCTGCGAGCGGGCGCGGTCGTCCGAGCCGCTCGTCCTGCGGGGCACGCCGGCCGAGCTGCGTGGCTTCGAGGGCCGCCGGCTCCTCGACGTGCGGCAGCGCGGCAAGTTCCTGACCCTCGACCTCGGCGCCCGATCGCATCGTCGTCAATGCCATGCTGACCGGCCGGCTGGGCCTGGCGACGCCCGGGAGCAAGCCCTTCAGCGCGACGGCGCTCGTGCTCACCTTCGGCCCGCGCGAGGCCGCCGTGCCGCCCGAGCGGCTGGCCGGCTGGACGGCTGGGCGCCGACTGGCTGCCGCCCGACGAGGACGTCGTCGAGCTGCGCCTCCGCGACCCCAAGCGGATGGGCAAGGTCTACCTCGTGCCCGAGAGGCGCGGCGCGGGAGGTGGCCGGCTGGGAGGCCCAGGGTCCCGATGCGGACGACCCCGATCTCGACTTCGCGACCTGGCAGGAGCGCATCAGGCGGCACACGGGCGAGCTGCACGCCCTGCTCAAGAACCAGGCGTTCGTGGCCGGCATCGGCAACGCCTACAACGACGAGATCCTCTGGGCGGCGCGCCTGGCGCCCTTCCGCAAGCGCTCCTCGCTGGCGGTCGAGGAATCGGAGCGCCTCTGGCGATCCTGCCGCGAGACGCTGGCCTGGGCCGATCGGCGAGCTGCGCGCCCGCGTGCCGCCCCGCTTCGAGGTGCAGGCGCGCGACTTCCTGCGCGTCCACCGCAAGGGCGGTCAGCCCTGTCCTCGCTGCGGCGCCACGCTCAGCGAGGTCGCGCCCGGTGGCTTCGTGACGACCTGGTGCCGCGCCTGCCAGGTCTGACGCGGCGGCGCTACGTCGCAGGCAGTCCCGGAAGCCGTCGAAGCCGGGCGGCGGCGAGGCCGGCGAGGAGCTGCTCGCTCACCTCCGGCGCTGACGGGCACGATGATGACGTCGCCAGGCTCGGTGTACGGCTTGCTGCTCGGCCATGCCCGGGTTGGCGAGGATGATCTGCCGGCGCGTCACGCCGAACGCCTCTGCGATGGCGAGCAGCGCCTCGCCCTCCTGGACCTGGTACTCGGCCAGCGCGAGTCCGGCCAGCGGCGCCGGCTGGCCGCTGGGCTGGCAGCGGACCGGCCGAGGCCGCGGCCGTGGGCGATCGCGTCGCCGGTGGCGGCGTCGCCGGCTCGACGCGTGGCGACGCGCGCGACGGCGAAGGACTGGCGTCCGGTGCCTCCGGCCCGTCCCGCCGCCGCCGAGCACGAGGACGAGCAGGAAGACGACGACCGCGACGACCGCGATGCCGATCGCCGCCAGGATGACCGGGCGACGCGAAGCCGCGTCCGCGTCGCCGGTGGCGCCGCTCGAGGGCCCGAGCGCCAGGGGCACCGACCGGACGGACGGACGGAAGCGCGCCGAGCGGACCTGCTCGGCCGGGACTGCCGTCGTCGCCGAGGGCAGCCGCGCGCGCCGACTGCGCGACCTTGTACATCTCGCAGCGGACGTGCCGCTCGGTGAGGCAGAAGCGCTCCTGGAACGCCGTCGGCAGCGGGCCGGGCGGATCCTGCGCCGTGCAGCGGTGGCCGGGATCGGGCTGGCTGGAGCGATAGGTGCCGTCCTCGGACAGGAGGTAGGGGCAGATCCGGTCGAGCCAGTCCGGCTCCGGCGCGGACGGCTCCGGCGGCGCGACGGCGGCAGGCTCGGCAGGCCGGCCGGTCAGCGGCGAATCGCCCTGCGGAGCGTCGGCGCGGTCGTCTGGCGGTCACTCGCGGCGGACGGCTCGCGCTGGGCGGACGGCGGCCGCGACCGGCATGGCCGGCAGCGACGCGTCGCCGTCGGTAGCTGGCATGGGCCTGGGGCGCTGGCGGCACGGATGGCCGAGGCGTCGAGACGTCCTGCGGCGGTCGTGCCGTGGGCGGCTGCGGCGTGCGGTGGCTGCGGCGCGGCGGCGTGGCGGGCGAGGGACCGGGGCCCGCCGGTCGGTGAGCGCCGCGGCCAGCCCTGCGGCGGCGGACTGACCGGCGACGCCAGGCCCATACGAGGGCCCGGCGGCGGGACGGCGGACGGTGGCATCGGCACTGCCGGCGGTCGGCCAGGCACCCGGGGCTGGGCTAGTGCGGCTGCGGCGTCCCGGCTGCGGCTGTCCCGGTCCTGCGGCGCGAGCCGGCGGCGCTGGCGGCCTGGCAGGAGGCGGCGCAGGCGGCCGATCGAGCGGGGCGCCGGCGCGACGGCTGGCGACGGCGGCGGCTGCGCGCAGGCCAGCGCCCGACCGGGCGTGTCCGGTCGACCGGGCTCGGGCGCCGGATCGCGTCTGGCTCACGGCGAGCCGTCGACCGGCGGCTCGGGCCGGTGTCCGCGTCGGCGCCCGTCACGACCCTCAGGCGGCGGATCTGGTCTCCAGGGTCCGGCTGCACGGGCCGATGATACGGCGTCGCCCGGCGTCCGACCCTCGCGGCTCACCCGCGCGGCGTTGCCGTCGGCGCTGTCGACGCCTGGCGCGGGGACGCAGGCCCCGAGAACGCAAAAGACCCCGGCGACGGCCTATTTTCCCGAGGGGCTGCCCCCTGAGTATCTTCGGCGCTGGAGAGCTTAACTTCCGTGTTCGGGATGGGAACGGGTGTGGCCTCTCCGCTTGAGTCACCAGGATCTCGTGCGTGTGTCGCGCGGTGAAGACGTGACCGGAAGGTCGGCGCGCTAGGCGCCGGCAAGTCCTGGACTTCGATCTCCGCCGTCGCGCGACTGCATCGTCGCGCCGACGCGGTGATGGATCCGTTCGATCCCCTCAGCTGCCCGTGGGTGGGCTGCTGAGAAAGGTCAAGCCCTCGACCATTAGTACGGCTCAGCTTCACTGGTTGCCCAGCTTCCACATGCCGCCTATCAAGCAGGTGATCTCCCTGCGGTCTTACCCGGTTGACCCGGTGGGGAACCTCATCTCGAGACTGGCTTCGCACTTAGATGCTTTCAGCGCTTATCCAAACCGAACATAGCTACCCAGCGGCGCCCTTGGCAGGACGACTGGCACACCAGCGGTTCGTCCACTCCGGTCCTCTCGTACTAGGAGCAGCTTCTCTCAAGTTCCCTACGCCCACGATGGATAGAGACCGAACTGTCTCACGACGTTCTGAACCCAGCTCACGTACCGCTTTAATTGGCGAACAGCCAAACCCTTGGGACGTACTACCGCCCCAGGATGCGACGAGCCGACATCGAGGTGCCAAACAGGGCCGTCGATGTGAACTCTTGGGCCCTATAAGCCTGTTATCCCCGGGGTAGCTTTTATCCGTTGAGTGATACCCCTTCCACTCGGAGGTACCAGATCACTAAGCCCGACTTTCGTCTCTGCTCGACTTGTAGGTCTCGCAGTCAAGCTCCCTTATGCCTTTGCACTCTTCGGCTGGTTTCCATTCAGCCTGAGGGAACCTTTGGGCGCCTCCGTTACTCTTTGGGAGGCGACCGCCCCAGTCAAACTACCCGCCTGCCACTGTCCTGCGCCCGGATCACGGGTCGCGGTTAGAACCAAAACACAACAAGGGTGGTATTTCAACGTCGGCTCCACCGAGGCTAGCGCCCCAGCTTCTCAGCCTCCCACCTATCCTACACGTGCTGAATCCCAGTCCAATGACAGGGTGTAGTAAAGCTCCACGGGGTCTTTTTGCCCTATCGCGGGTAACCTGCATCTTCACAGGTACTTCAATTTCGCCGAGTCCCTCGTTGAGACAGCGCCCAGATCGTTACGCCATTCGTGCGGGTCGGAACTTACCCGACAAGGAATTTCGCTACCTTAGGACAGTTATAGTTACTGCCGCCGTTTACCGGGGCTTCGATTCAGAGCTTGCACCCCTCCTCTTAACCTTCCGGCACTGGGCAGGCGTCAGCCCGTATATGTCAGCTTTCGCTTTGGCACGGACCTGTGTTTTTGCTAAACAGTCGCCTGGGCCGTTTCACTGCGGCCTCGAACACCCGAGCAAAGCCGGGTGGCGAGGCGCCCCTTCTCCCGAAGTTACGGGGCCAATTTGCCGAGTTCCTTAACGAGGGTTCTCCCGTTCGCCTTGGTATTCTCTACCCGCCTACCTGTGTCGGTTTGCGGTACGGTCACCTTTGATCTCGCTAGACACTTTTCTTGCCAGCTTGGCTCACTCGAATTGCAGCGGATGCCGCTCTCATTCGCTTCTCGGCGTTGAATGGGATGACGGATTTGCCTGTCTTCCCCGCCTACCGGCTTAGACGCGTATAGCCAAAACGCGCTCGAACTACCATGCTGGGTCATGCCCTTGCTCTCACCTGGGCTCAACTCGCCAGCTTCGGGACGACCTCTACGGTCGGCCCAACCACTGGGTCGCATCCTCCAGGCGACACCTTGCGGTGCAAACGATCTCTGGTGGTTCCGGAATATCAACCGGATGTCCATCGCCTACGACGTATCGTCCTCGGCTTAGGCCCGACTAACCCTGAGTGGACAAGCCTTCCTCAGGAAACCTTAGGCTTCCGGCGTGTGGGTTTCTCACCCACATTTCGCTACTCATGCCGACATTCGCACTCCTGCACGCTCCAGCCGTCCTTCCGGTCGACCTTCACTGCCTGCAGGACGCTCCCCTACCGCCCCTGACCCGCGAACGGATCACAGACCCGTAGCTTCGGTGCCAGGCTTAAGCCCCGTTGGATCTTCGGCGCGGAACCACTTGACCAGTGAGCTGTTACGCACTCTTTCAATGATGGCTGCTTCTAAGCCAACATCCTGGTTGTCTCAGCGACTCCACATCCTTTCCCACTTAGCCTGAACTTGGGGACCTTAGCTGACGGTCCGGACTGTTTTCCTTTTGACCACGAAGCTTAGCCCTCGTAGTCTGACTCCCGAGCTCTGGAATCACGAGATTCGGAGTTTGATTGGGGTTGGTAAGCGGGAAGCCCCCTAGCCCATTCAGTGCTCTACCCTCGTGATTGAACGCTCGAGGCTAGCCCTAAAGCTATTTCGGGGAGAACCAGCTATCTCCGGGTTCGATTGGCATTTCACCGCTATCCACAGCTCATCCCCTAGCTTTTCAACGCTAGTGAGTTCGGTCCTCCACGGGACATTACTCCCGCTTCAACCTGGCCATGGGTAGGTCACCCGGTTTCGGGTCTACTGCATGCGACTTGACGCCCTATTCAGACTCGCTTTCGCTTCGGCTCCGTCCTTCGCGGACTTAACCTCGCCACATACAAGTAACTCGTCGGCTCATTCTTCAAAAGGCACGCCATCAGGCTACCGGCCCGAAAGCCGGCAACACCCTCTGACTGTTTGTGGGCACGTGGTTTCAGGTGCTATTTCACTCCCCTTCCGGGGTACTTTTCACCTTTCCCTCACGGTACTGGTTCACTATCGGTCGCCAAGAGTGTTTAGCCTTGGACGGTGGTCCGCCCGGGTTCCCACATGAGAGACCTTCCACGTGGTACTCAGGTGGCTGACCTGGAGGTCGCTCGCTTCGCTTACGGGGCTGTCACCCTCTGCGGCCCGCCTTTCCTGACGGGTTCGGCTCACGATCGACTTTCTGACTCCAGTGGGGTCCGGCAGGTCCCCAACGTCAACTCCTACAACCCCTGCCCAGAAACGGCTGCCGCCTATCACGCTGGGCTGGTTTGGGCTGTTCCCTTTTCGCTCGCCACTACTCAGGGAATGATCTCTTTTCCTCCCGCTACTGAGATGTTTCAGTTCGCGGACTTACCTCATCCGGGCCTATGTATTCAGCCCGGAGTGACTGGGCATTACCCCAGCCGGGTTTCCCCATTCGGACACCCCTGGATCACAGCTTGCTCGCAGCTCCCCAGGGCGTTTCGTCGCCTGCCACGTCCTTCATCGGCTCTTGGCGCCAAGGCATCCACCCCGTGCCCTGTGTAGCTTGACCTCCCTCAACAACTCACCCAAGGGCAGTTGCCAAGGGATGTCCGGGATCATCACCTTGTCGTTCTATCTCGGCAGAAATCGAAGTTCAAAAAGACTTGACTTCTTCCGATCACGTCTTCACTTGGTAAGGTGCTGCGGGTCCTGCGACCCGCCGGTCCAGCGATCCGCTGGTCGGTGACCTCGAGGCCTTGGCCTCGAGCCCACGGATCAGGGGACCTCCGCGTGCGTCTGACACCACAAGACGGCTCGAAGACCTCGAGCCGTCTTGTCGATCAGCCAGGGGTTGCTCTTCGAGAGCGTCCGGGGTCTACCCGATATTCGGTTCCTGCGACTGGTGTGCGGTCAGCAGATTCGCGGTCCTCGTGCTTGGCCCGGTCGACGTCGCGAGGTGGTGGAGACGAGGAGACTCGAACTCCTGACCCTCTCCTTGCAAAGGAGATGCTCTTCCGACTGAGCTACGTCCCCTTGCACGCGCCGGCGTCCGGGCGGTACGTGGTGGGCGTTTCTGGACTCGAACCAGAGACCTCTGCCTTATCAGGGCAGTGCTCTAACCAACTGAGCTAAACGCCCGGCGCTTCCCCGCGACGAGCGAGCTCACCGGGGGTCACTGCACCTTAACACTTGAAGAGTGGCAGACGAGCCTTGCACGAGCGGTTTCGGTGCTTGGTGCCGGGTCGACACGATCTCGCGCGGGCGTGAGCCCACGCGCCGCCTCCCACCCAGCGGGGTCGGCGGTATCGATCGTGGCGATCAACCTGGGAGGGTGACTGACGCCGCGGCCTCACCGATGGCCACGGCTCCCTCTCCCTAGAAAGGAGGTGATCCAGCCGCACCTTCCGGTACGGCTACCTTGTTACGACTTCGTCCCAGTCACCAACCCCACCTTCGACAGCTGCCTCCTTGCGGTTGGCTCACTGGCTTCGGGTGTTGTCGGCTTCCATGACGTGACGGGCGGTGTGTACAAGGCCCGGGAACATATTCACCGCGGTATGCTGACCCGCGGTTACTAGCAACTCCGGCTTCACGCAGGCGAGTTGCAGCCTACGATCCGAACTGAGACCGGCTTTAAGGGATTAGCTCCACCTCGCGGTTTCGCAGCCCGTTGTACCGGCCATTGTAGCGTGGGTGTAGCCCAGGACGTAAGGGCCATGCTGACTTGACGTCATCCCCACCTTCCTCCGAGTTTCTCTCGGCAGTCCCGTGTGAGTGATACAACACACAGTAGGGGTTGCGCTCGTTGCGGGACTTAACCCAACATCTCACGACACGAGCTGACGACAGCCATGCAACACCTGTGGCCAGGCCCCTTGCGGGGCGCCGACGTTTCCGCCGGATTCCTGGTCATGTCAAGCCCTGGTAAGGTTCTTCGCGTTGCATCGAATTAAACCCCACGCTCCGCTGCTTGTGCGGGCCCCCGTCAATTCCTTTGAGTTTTAGCCTTGCGGCCGTACTCCCCAGGCGGAACACTTAATGCGTTAGCTACGACACTGGCGGGGTTGATACCACCAACATCTAGTGTTCATCGTTTACGGCTAGGACTACCGGGGTATCTAATCCCGTTCGCTCCCCTAGCTTTCGCGCCTCAGCGTCAAGAATAGGCCAGAAAGCCGCCTTCGCCACTGGTGTTCCTTCAGATATCTACGCATTTCACCACTACACCTGAAATTCCGCTTCCCTCTCCTATCTTCAAGCCGAACAGTATCGAATGACGTTCCCCAGTTGAGCCGGGGGCTTTCACATTCGACTTACTCGGCCGCCTGCGCGCTCTTTACGCCCAGTAAATCCGGACAACGCTTGCCACCTACGTATTACCGCGGCTGCTGGCACGTAGTTAGCCGTGGCTTATTCCTCAGGTACCGTCATCATCGTCCCTGAGAAAAGAGGTTTACAACCCGAAGGCCTTCATCCCTCACGCGGCGTTGCTGCTTCAGGCTTTCGCCCATTGAGCAAAATTCCCGACTGCTGCCTCCCGTAGGAGTCTGGGCCGTGTCTCAGTCCCAGTCTGGGTGATCATCCTCTCAGACCACCTATCGATCGTCGCCTTGGTGAGCCGTTACCCCACCAACGAGCTAATCGAACGCAGGCCCCTCCGGAAGCGCCTTGCGGCTTTGGTCATACGAATGAACGTATGGCCACATGCGGTATTAGCCACCCTTTCGGGCAGTTATTCCCCACTTCCGGGCAGGTCACCTACGCGTTACTCAGCCGTTCGCCACTAACGACCCCAGGCAAGCCCGGGGTCGTTCGTTCGACTTGCATGTCTCATGCACGCCGCCAGCGTTTATCCTGAGCCAGGATCAAACTCTCCGACAAAAAGGACTCGCCTTGCGGTCCGTCCTTAGGTTCGGGGTTTGCCCGCTCGCACAATCAAATGGCTCGTTCTGCCACTCTTCACTTGTTAAGGTGCGGACCGGAGCCCAGCCGACAGGCTGGGCGTCGGCACGGCCGCTACAGTATGACACGTTCCGAAGAGGGGTGTCAACCGCAGGCCTCATCCGCCCGGGCACCGGATGGGCCCGGGTGAGGCTGCGCGTGTCCGCACTGCGCAGAAGCAGCGATGGTACGTCGCCGGAGCTTGGCCGTCAAACGCGCGCTGACCGCGGCGACGGGGTTCCGGCCGCCGCGATCACATGGCCGTGGATGGCCGCCGGGTCGGCGCGGCCTCCGAGTGGACCTCGGCTGGCGCTGCTCGTCAAGCCTCGCGCATGGCCGAGGCCCGAATCCCGGCCAGCCGCTGCGATGAGGCGCCGCGCGCATCCGCGAGCGCTCGACGACGTCGCGCCGAGCGTCGCTCAGGTGACCGGTCAGATGATGCCGGTCTCCACGAGCAGGATGAAGGCGGCGGCGCTGATCCAGCAGGCCAGCGCAAGCAGGACCGAGCCGGGCTCGCCGAGCGGGCCGGTGATGAGCCAGTAGAGCAGCGCGCCAAGGACCAGCGCGATGAGCGGCTTGATGAGCCGCAGCAGCGCCTCGTTGACCAGGTACATCATGGCCGCACCGGATCCTCGAGGCGCTGCCGACCCTGGAGCGCCCGCACGAGCGTCACCTCGTCGGCGTACTCGAGGTCGCCGCCCACCGGGATGCCCCGCGCGATGCGCGAGACGACGCCGACCGCGTCGCCGATGCGCTCGGCGATGTACATCGCCGTGGCCTCGCCCTCGAGGGTCGGGTTGGTGGCCAGGACGATCTCCTCGTAGCGCCGACCGGCGGCGGCTCGCTCGGCCACGCGGTCGAGGAGCGTCGCGGATGCGCAGCCGCTCCGGCCCGATGCCGTCGACGGGCGAGATGGCGCCGTGGAGCACGTGGTAGCGACCCTTGAAGGCGCGGGTGCGCTCGAGCGCCAGCACGTCGAGCGGCTCCTCGACGACGCAGAGGCGGTCGTCGTCGCGCATCGGGTCGCTGCAGAGCGGGCAGAGGGGGCCGGTGCTGATGTCGAAGCAGCGCTCGCAGAAGACGACGTCGTCGCGCACGGCGATGAGCGCGGCCGCCAGGGCTCGGGCCTCCGTATCGGGCGCGCGCAGCAGGTGGTAGGTCAGCCGCTGGGCGGTCTTCGGTCCGACGCCGGGCAGGCGCGAGAAGGCCTCGATGAGGCGCGCGACCGGCGCGATGGGCTCGCTCACGCGGGTCGGATCGTGCCGGAGGACCTAGAGCCCGGGGAGCCGCAGGCCGCCGGTCACGCGGGACATCTTCTCCTCGGCCGTCCGTGCGGGCGTTCGCCAGGGCATCGCCGACGGCGGCCACGATGAGGTCCTGGAGCATCTCGACGTCGTCGGGGTCGACGACGCCCGGGTCGATGGTCACCGAGACGATCTCCTGCTTGCCCGTCACGACGGCCCTGACGACGCCGCCGCCGGCGCTGCCCTCGACCTGCAGGTCACGCAGCTCCTGCTCGATGCGGGCCATGTCGGCCTGCATCTGCTGGGCCATGCGGGCCAGGTTGCCCATGTTCACGCGTTCGCTCCTTCGCACCTAGTCGACGTCCTCGACCCCGACCAGCTCGCCCTCGAAGATGCGCCTGGCCTGGGCGACGAGGTCGCCCTCGCCGGGGTCGACGGCCTCGACCAGCTCGAGGTTGGTCACGACGCAGCGTACCGCCACGGGCCGTCCCACGACGGCCGCGATGCCGTCCTCGAGGACGAGCCGCTTGCGTTCGGCGATGTCGCGCATGAAGGCCTGGTCCTCAGGGAAGCCGAGGACGAGGATGCCGTCGCGCATCTCGACCGGGCGGCAGGTGGCCACGAGGGGACGGTTGGCGGGGTTGCGTCCGATGGCGGTCACGATCTGCGGCCAGGCGGCGCGGATGTCGGCGAGGTCCCCCTGGGGCGCCGGGGCGGGAGCGGTCGGCCGGCTCGCGTCGGGGTGGCGGACGGCGACGTCGGCACGTGGTGGGCTCCGACGGTGCGGAGGCTCGGGCGGCTGCTCGCTTGGGCCGCTCAGGCGGCCGTTCCGAGGGCGGCGCGGCGGTCCGGGCGGGCTCCGGGGCGTGGCGGCGGCTCCGGGGCTCAGCGGACGACCGCCGCTCGGGCGCTCGTGGACGACCGGCAGCCGCGCGACGCCGCTGGCGTCGGCCTCGGCGTCGGCCGCGGCGAGCAGGCAGAGCTCGAGCTGCCAGCGGTAGCCGCCCAGGCCGCTGCGGCTGGCGTCCATGCCCGTCAGGCGACGCGCGGCGGCGGCCAGTGCGCGGGCATCGGCATGCCGTTCGCCGGGACGGTCCCGACAGGCGCGCCACGAGGAGCTCGCGCAGTCGCGTCACGACCTGCTCGGCGAAGGCCACCAGGTCGCGGCCCTCGGCCTCGAGGTCATCGAGGATGCCGATGCCCGCCAGGACGTCGCCGGCCACGAGGGCATCGATGAAGCCGTCGACCTTGGCCTCGTCGGCGAGGCCCAGGAGGTCCGCGACGGAGTCCGCGGTGATGGGGTCGGCCGAGCTGACGAGGACCTGGTCGAGCATCGACTCGGCATCGCGCATGCCGCCGTCCGCCAGGCGCGCGATGAGCGCCAGGGCCGCCGGCTCGACGTGACCGGCCCTCGGCCTCGAGGATGCGCCGAAGCTTGCCCTCGATCTCGGGCGTGGCGAGCGGGCGGAAGGTGAAGCGCTGCAGCCGCGAGACGACCGCCGGCCGGATCTGGCTCGGGTCGGTCGTGCAGAAGATGAAGAGGACGCCTCGGAGGTGGTTCCTCGAGGGTCTTGAGGAGGACGTCCCAGCCCTCCTTGATGCGCTGGACCTCGTCGATGATGAAGACCTTGTGGCGCAGGTCGGCGGCGCCCGTGTAGACGCGCGGCAGGAGCTCGCGCATGTCGTCGACCTTGTTGTTCGACGCGGCGTCGAGCTCGATGACGTCGAGGGCACGGCCCTCGCGGATGGCGACGCAGCTGGGGCAGGCGTCGCAGGGCTCGCCGTCGCGCAGGTCGGTGCAGTTGACGGCCTTGGCCATGATGCGCGCCATCGAGGTCTTGCCCGTGCCGCGCGGTCCGACGAAGAGGAAGCCATGGCCGACGCCGACCCAGTCGCACCGCGTTGCGCAGCGTCTGGACGACGGGCTCCTGGCCGACCATCTGGGCGAAGGTCTGGGCGCGGAAGCGCCGATAGAGCGCCTGCTGGCGGGCCTGGCCGATCGGGCTCGTCGAGGTCGGGCTGTCCGTCATGGCGCTCCGTGGCCGCCCCGCCGCCTGCTCAGGCTGTCCGAAGCGCGCAGCCGAGGCCCTGGGCGCCAGGAGCTGATCTTGCCGTGCACCCTCCGTCGATCACGACCGCTCGCGAGCCCGACCGAAGCGGCCAGCTCGGACCAGGCCGGTCCGCGGCACCCGGCGAGCAGCGCTTAACGCTGCTTCCTTCCGGACCTGACGTGGTTCACGCGTCGCCGCTGCGCGGGACCCGATCCTCAACACCGATCGCCTCGTTGGCGTCCGCGGGCAGCGGACCTCGGGAGGGGATTCAGCCCTGCTGGAGCGGATTGCAGGTACAGGGCACCGCTAGTTCCCCGCCTAGCACGGCCCCGAGATGATAGCGGCCGGCGGGCGAACGGGGGAAGGAGCTGGCGGAGAGGGTGGGATTCGAACCCACGATGAGTTTCCCCATACGGCATTTCCAGTGCCGCGCCCTAGGCCTCTAGGCGACCTCTCCGGGAGCACCGGCCGACGGGGCGGCGTCGAACGATGGGCTGGACGATGCGCGTGGCGGAGAGGGTGGGATTCGAACCCACGGTGCTTGCGCACACCGCTTTTCGAGAGCGGCACCTTCAACCACTCGGACACCTCTCCGCGGGCGAGTCTAGCAAAGGGCCGACGGCACCCGGCGCCGGCCCCGTCAGCGGCGTCGCGGCCCGTCAGGAGCGGACGCGCTCCGGGTCGAGCTCCGGCCGCAGGTCAGCGGCGTCCTCGCGCGAGGATGCCCGAGACGACGTTGAGCCGGCGCGGCAGCCCGCGCGCCTCGGCCAGGTTGACGGCGGAGCGGCAGGCGCCCTCGACCGGGTCGGCCAGGGCGAACACGACGCCGTCGGCATCGGCCTGCTGGAGGGCGCCGATGCACATCGCGCACGGCTCCACGACGGAGAAGACGGTGAGGCCGGCCAGCGAGCGGCGGCCCAGGCGCGTGGCGGCCTCGCGCACCGCGATGATGACCGCGTGGGCGGTGGGGTCGCCGCTGCTCCGGACGGCATCGCGACCGTGGGCCACCATGGCCTCGTCGAGCACGGCCACGGCGCCGTCGGCGCGCTCCCCGGCCCGGGCCGCCTGGGCAGCCTCGGCGAGCGCGGCGCGCATGTACAGCTCGTAGTTCATGACCGGCCGCTGTCCCTCATCCGGCGCGCATCGGTCGATGCGCTGACGCCATCGTAGCCGTCGACGCGAGGCGGTACCATCGGTCTTCGCACATCCATCCATGCGTCGACGGGAGCAGGGTCTGTGCCCTGCCCGAGAGGGGACCTCGAGCACAGCATGGCCAGGAACCGCAGGATCGGCATCCTCACCGGGGGCGGCGACGTCCCCGGGCTCAACAGCGTCATCAAGAGCGTGACCTACCGCGCCACGGAGCTCGGCTTCGACGTCTTCGGCATCCGTCGCGGCTGGGAGGGCCTGACGCACCAGCAGCCCGGCGCCGAGCTCGACGGTCGCTACGTCGTGCCGCTCGATCGCGTCACCACGCGGACCATCGACCGCACCGGCGGCACCTGGCTGCACAGCTCGCGCACGAACCCGCGGAAGATGCGCAAGGCGGCCCTGCCGCCGCACCTCGACGCCGCCCGCGCCGAGCAGATGCGCACGGGCGAGGACCGCTTCGACATCACGCCCGGTCGTCCTCGAGAACATCGAGGCCATGGGCCTCGACTACCTCATCCCCATCGGCGGCGATGACACGCTGAGCTTCTCGCAGGCGCTCCATGACGCCGGCGTGCCCCTCATCGCCATCCCCAAGACGATGGACAACGACGTCCAGGGCACGGAGTACTGCATCGGCTTCTCGACGGCCATCACGCGCGCCAAGGACGCCATCAACCGCCAGCGCACCACGCTCGGGTCGCACGAGCGCATCGGCGTCTTCCGCATCTTCGGTCGCGACGCCGGCTTCACGGCGCTGTACACCGCCTTCGTGACCTCGGCCCGCTGCCTCATCCCCGAGGCGCGCTACGACGTCGAGCAGCTGGCCGCCATCCTCGCCGACGACCACGCCGACAACCCCAGCCACTACGCCTTCGTCATCACCGCCGAGGGCGCCATCTGGGAGGGCGGCAGCATCGCCGAGGTCGGGGAGCCGATGCCTTCGGCCATCGCCACAAGGCCAACGTGGCCGAGATCCTCGCGGCCGAGCTGAAGAGCCGCACGAGGCATCGACACCATCCACTCGGACCTGACCTACGACCTGCGCTCGGGCGAGCCTGACTCGGTCGACCAGATGGTCGCCATCGTCTTCGCCAACACGGCCATGGAGCTCGTCGCCGACGGGCAGCGCGGCCGCATGATGGCCATCCGCGAGGGTCGCTACTCGCACTCGCCGCTGCCGGACCCCGAGCTCGGGGCCGTCTCGGTGGACGTCGCGACGATGTACAACCGCGAGCGCTTCCGCCCCGTCTACTCCGGCCTGCTCGGTCGGCCGCTGCTGCTGGGCCACGGCGTGGCCCCGCTGGCGGAGTAGCGAGACACGGCGTTGGAGGCGGCGACGGTGACCGAGGTCGGCCTACCTGAGGCGCGTGCTCGGCGTCTGGGGCCTGCTCGTGGCCGTCCTCCTCGTCGTCCTCATGACGGCGCTGGCGGAGCCCTTCGAGCCGGACAGCTTCGGGCCAGGGCACGACGCGCGGGCCTACTGGGCGGCACCGCTCGACCAGCCCTACGAGCCGGGGTCGGTGGGCCACGAGAGCGCCTACCTCTACTCGCCGGCCTTCCTCGTGGCCCTGAGCCCGCTGCGGGCCCTCCCCTGGCCGCTCTTCGTGGGCCTCTGGACAGCCGGCCTCCTGGCGGTGCTCTTCTGGATGGCCCGGCCGCTGCTCTTCCTGCCGCTCGTGCTGCTCGCCCTGCCCGAGATCTGGGGCGGCAACATCACCATCCTGCTGGCGGCCGCCATCGTCCTGGGGTTCAGCCGATCCGTGGACCTGGGCCTTCCCCCTGCTCACGAAGGTGACGCCCGGCCTCGGCCTGCTCTGGTTCGGCGTTCGGCGCGAGTGGCTGCAGCTCGCCATCGCCTTCGCCGCCACGGCCGCTGTCATCGCCGTCACGGCCCTCGTGACGCCAGGACTGTGGGCGGACTGGTTCGCGCTCCTCACGAGCAGCACCGGGTCCAGCACGGTGCCCGGCTCCATCCCCGTCCCGCTCGTCCTGCGCCTGCCGGTCGCGGCCCTGGTCATCGTCCATGCGGCGCGCACCGGCCAGCGCTGGCTGCTGCCGGTCGGCGTCCTCCTGGCCATGCCCGTCATCTGGTGGGGCAGCCTGGCCATCCTTACCGCAGCGGTCGCCCTCCGGCGCGAGGCCATCGAGGCTCGGGTCGATGAGCTGCTCGTGGCCGTCGAGGACTGGTACGGAGAGCGGCTGGCGACGCGGCGGGCCGCCTCGTCGAGCGAGTCCGGGGCCTAGACTACGGGGGTCCGGATGGGAGGCGGGACGGCCGGCTGACGGGCCGGGCGAGCCGCTGGCGGTCCGGGCACGACGCCCGCTCGTGCCCGCGGGCCCGACATGGAGGAGACAGATGTCTCGACGCCGCTCATTGTGGTTCGTGCCCGCCACGGCGCTCGCCCTATCGACGCTGGCCGCGTCGCCCACCCTCGCACAGGATCCCGAGAAGCTCGTCATCGGCTTCGTGCCCTCGGTCGAGGCAGGAGCCCTCGTCGAGGACATCCAGCCCCTGGCCGACCACCTCTCCGAAGCGCTGGGCATCCCCGTCGAAGGCTTCGTGTCGAGCGACTACGCGGCCCTCGTGACGGCCATGGAGACCGGGCAGGCGCAGATCGCGGCCCTGCCGCCCTACGGTCTGGTGCAGGCCGTGGACCGCGCCGGCGCGGAGGTCATCCTGCAGTCCGACCGCTTCGGCAGCACCACCTACCACACCCAGTTCATGACCACCGACGCTGACAAGTACTGCGCCGATGAGCCGGTCACGAACGAGCGCCAGGAAGGCGAAGAGATGGTCCCGGTGCTGAACTGCAACGGCACCGACCGGGCCTTCGACGAGTCACCCGAAGGCCCCATCGGCATCGAGGCCCTCGAGGCCGTCGAGCCGGGCACGCCCGTCTCGTTCGTCGAGCAGACGTCGGCCTCCGGCTACATCTTCCCGGCCACCATCTTCGCCACCATGGGCATCGACCCCGAGACCGACATCGAGGCCGTCTTCGCGGGCGGGCATGACGCCTCCGTCATCGCGGTCTGCAACGGCCAGGCCGAGATCGGCGTCAGCTTCGATGACGCCCGTACGGACGCCGTCACCGACTGCGACGTGCCCGGCACGGTGGTCGTCTTCGCCTACGGTCCGGAGATCCCCAACGACGGATTGGCCGTCTCGGGCGATCTCTCCCCTGAGCTCCAGGCGTCGATCAAGCAGGCACTCCTCGACTTCGCCGCCACCGAGGAGGGCGTGGCCGTCCTCGACTCGATCTACAACATCACGGCCTTCGGCGAGCCGAACCTCGACTCGCTCCAGATCGTCCGTGATGCCGTCGAGCAGCTGGGCTACGGTTCCTAGGAGCCGACCGGGCGGGCGGGTCCATCCTGGACCTGCCCGCCGGATCATCTGAGAGCCCGTGATCCGATTCGAGCACGCCTCGGTCACCTACCCGGGCGGCGTGGCGGCGCTGCGCGACCTGGACCTCGAGATCCCCGATGGCCAGATGGTCGTCATCGTGGGCCTCTCTGGGGCCGGCAAGTCGACGCTCATCCGCGCCATCAACGGCCTCGTGCCGCTGACCTCCGGTGACGTCATCGTGGACGGGGTGAGCGTGCGCGGTGCCTCGTCGCGCCAGCTGCGCGAGCTCCGCTCGCACATCGGCATGATCTTCCAGACGTTCAACCTCGTGAAGCGCGCGAGCGTCATGGACAACGTGCTCATGGGCCGGCTCCATAGCACGGGCACGCTCCGCTCGCTGATGGGCTGGTATCGGCCCGATGACGTCGAGGTGGCCATGCAGGCGCTCGAGCGGGTCGACATCGTGGAGAAGGCCTACGTACGCGCGGCCAACCTCTCGGGCGGCCAGCAGCAGCGCGTCGGCATCGCCCGGGCACTGGCGCAGGAGCCCACCATCCTCCTCGCCGACGAGCCCGTGGCCAGCCTGGACCCGCCGACAAGCCATGTCGTCATGCGCGACCTGGCGCGCATCAACCGCGACCTCGGCATCACGACCATCGTCAACCTCCACTTCCTCGACCTGGCCAAGGTCTACGGCGAGCGCATCGTCGGCCTGCGCGGCGGGTCGCTCGTCTACGACGGCACGGGGGCCCAGGCCGACGAGGGGGTCTTCCGGGACATCTACGGCCGCTCACTGACGGCCGATGACCTGATGGGAGCCGCGGAGCCGGCCCTCACCGCGTGAGCGTCCTGGCGCCGGCCGGTCGCCGGCCGGCCAAGCCGCGGCGCTCTCCCCTGGTCGTGGTCGGTCTCGTCGCCTTCCTCGTCATCACGCTCCTCTCGGTCAGCCCGCAGTTCGGCATCGGCCTCGACCTCGGGCTCGCTGGTGGCCAACCTCGGGCGCGGGGCGGAGATCATCGGTGAGCTCCTGAACCCGAATTGGGCGTTCCTGCCGCGGACCATCGAGCCGCTCGTGGAGACGTTCCAGATGGCGGTGGTCGCCGCCTTCGTCGGCTGCGGGCTCGCGCTCCCCATCGCCTTCTTCGCGTCGCGGGTCACCGCACCCGGCCGCCTCAGCCTGGGCCTGACCCGCGGCATCCTCAGCGTGGTGCGGGCCATCCCGGACTTCCTGTACGCCCTCATCTTCGTGGCCGCGGTCGGCATCGGACCCCTGCCCGGCATCGTGGCCCTTGTGCTCTTCGATATCGGTGTCGTCGTCAAGCTGCTGTCCGAGACCGTCGATGCGGTCGACACCGGCCCCATCGAGGCTGCTCGCGCCGGCGGCAGCAGCCGGACGCAGACGGTCCGCTGGGCCGTCCTGCCGCAGGTGCTGCCCAACTACGTGGCCTTCGCGCTCTACGCCTTCGAGCTCAACGTGCGCGCCTCGACGGTCATCGGCGTGGTCGGCGCAGGCGGCATCGGGACCCTGCTCTTCACGCAGTACCGCTTCTTCCAGTGGAGCAACGTCTCGGTCATCGTCATCGAGCTCTTCGTCATCGTCCTCGTCATCGAGCTCATCTCCATCCGGCTGCGGCGGCGGCTGGTATGACTCGCGACGCGCGCGCGGCGGGCACCGGGTCTCGGTCGGCCCGCCCCATCCCGCCCTCGCACCTCCGCCGCAACCTCTGGCTGGCAGGCGGGGCCGCGCTCGTCCTCTGGGCGGCCATCGCCGTCAACGTCGACCTGGCCGACCTGCTGGCGCTGCCCCGAGGCGTGGCCCGCGTCTTCTCGGAGATGTTCCTGGAGGGCGGGCCTGACTGGTCGTACCTGCCCAATGCCCTCGAGGCCATGGTCGAATCGCTCCAGATGGCCTGGGTGGGCACCATCATCGGCGCTGCCCTGTCCCTGCCGCTCGGATTCCTGGGCGCGAAGAACGTGTCCAGCGGACCGGTCTCCAACGCGGTCCGTCTGCTCCTCAACGCCATCCGCGCCTTCCCCGAGATCGATCCTCGCCATCGCCATCTTCATCCCCATCGCCGGCCTCGGCGCGGTGGCCGGCGCCCTGGCCATCGGCGTGCACTCGGCCGGCACGCTGGGCAAGCTCACGGCCGAGGCCATCGAGGGCATCGACGCGGGGCCCGTGGAGGCCGCGCGCGCGACGGGCGCGCGTGGGCTGCAGGTGCAGCGCTGGGGCGTGGCGCCGCAGGTGCTGCCCGAGCTCATCGGCTTCTGGCTCTATCGCTTCGAGATCAACATCCGCGCCGGAGCCGTGCTCGGAGTGGTGGGCGCCGGCGGCATCGGCTTCCTGCTCGACCAGACCATCAAGTTCGGACGCTTCCCGCAGGCCGGCATGGCCATCATCGTCGTGGTCGTGGCGACCATCCTCGTGGATGCCGTCTCCGGGACCGTGCGGAGGCGAGTCATCGAGGGCTCCGGCGGCGCTCCGGAAGGCGGCGAGCTGGCGATGACCGGCTTGGCGCCCAGCGGCGCGGACAGCCTGGACGTATCGTCGAGCCATGCCTGAACGCTTCATCCTTCGGGACCGCGTCGCCCGCGAGGCGGAGGAGGCCGAGCGGCTCGCCCCGGCGGCCTTCCGGTCCGCCGCTTCACGGGGCCGCGAGCGTGACGAGCCGGCCGACCCGATGCGCACGGTCTTCGAGCGCGACCGCGACCGGATCATGCACAGCAAGGCCTTCCGGCGCCTGAAGCACAAGACGCAGGTGTTCGTCAATCCCGAGGACGACCACTACGTGACGCGCCTGACGCACACCATCCAGGTGACGCAGATCGCGCGCGCCATCGCGGCGGCCCTGTCGCTCAACGAGGCCCTTGCCGAAGCGATCGCCCTCGGCCATGACGTGGGTCACTCGCCCTTCGGGCATACCGGCGAGGAAGCGCTGTCCCCGTACTTCCCGACGAGTGGAGGTTGGCATCACGCGGCCCAGAGCGTGCGCATCTACGAGGTCCTCGAGGACCTCAACCTCACCTTCGAGGTGCGCGACGGGATCCGCGCCCACTCCTGGAAGATCGACCCGCCGCCTGCCACGCAGGAAGCCCTCTGCGTCCGCTACGCCGACCGCATCGCCTACCTCACCCACGATGCCCTCGATGCCATGCGCGCGGGGATGCTCACCGGCGATGCGTTCCCGGCCGCCATGACGGCGCGCTTCGGCCCGCCTGGCTCCAACTGGATCGGGGGCATGATCGACGCCGTCATCGAGGGCTCCCTGGCGAGCGGCGAGGTGCGCATGGACCATGACATCCTCGACGCCATGAACGAGCTGCGCGACTTCATGTTCGAACGGGTCTACCTGGCGCCCACGCAGGCCCGCCACCACGACGCCGCCATCGAGGTCATCCGCCGGCTGATGGACCACCACCTCCGCGTCCCTGACGACCTGCCGGCCAGCTACCGGGACAACGACGCCGACCGGGTGACCCAGGCGGCCGATTACGTCGCCGGGATGACCGACCGCTTCGCCCTCCGCACCCACGCCCGCCTCTTCGGCAGCACCGGCATGGACGATCTCGACCTGTGACCGATCTCCTGGGCGATCCGGCGACCGAGCCGATCGACGACCCCTTCAGCGACCTGCTGCCGGGCATCCGCGTGGGTGTCGACATGGACGGTGTCCTGGCCGACTTCAACACGGGCTGGATGCGCCGCTACAACGAGGAGTTCGGCACCCGGCTCGAGGCCTCACAGGTGCTTCGCTGGGACGGCCTCGACGATCTCACCCACTTCGGCTCGATGGCCGAGTTCTGGGACTGGGCGCAGGGTGACGGCCGATCGACGTTCCGTGACGCCCCGGCGCTGCCGGGCGCCGTCGAGGCCGTACGGCGCATCGCGCGTCGCCATCGGCTCGTCATCGTCAGCTCCAAGTTCGCCTGGGCCATCCCCGATTCGCTGGCCTGGCTGGCCGATCACGGCGTGCCCGCCCGGGAGGTCCACTTCCTCTGGGACAAGTCGCTCGTGGACTGCGACATCTATCTTGACGATGCCCCGCATGTCCTCCGGGCGCTCGCGGCGGCTCGACCCGGGGCCACGGTCTGCCGCATGGTCTGCGCCTGGAACGAGTCCCTGCCGGGCGTCGTCGACGTCCACTCGTGGAGCGAGTTCGAGGCGCTCGTTGAACGCGTGGCCCTGGCGGCGCGGCGGTGAGCCGGCGCGACGTGCCGCCCGGTAGCTGGAGGCGCTTCCAGCAGGTCGACGTCTTCTCTCCGGAGCCGGGACGGGGCAATCCCGTGGCGGTGGTCCTGGACGGCGAGGGCCTGACGACCGATGCGATGGTCCGCTTCACGCGCTGGACCAACCTGTCCGAGGCGACCTTCCTCCTGCCGCCACAGGACCCCACGGCCGATTATCGGGTGCGCATCTTCATGGCCGCTGGTGAGCTCCCCTTCGCCGGCCACCCCACGCTGGGCAGCTGCCATGCCTGGCTGCGTGCGGGTGGGCGACCGCGGGACCCAGAGCGGATCGTGCAGGAGTGCGGGGCCGGGCTCGTCTCGGTCAGGCGGGTGGACGGACGACTGGCCTTCCAGGCACCGCCGATGCGGCGGCAGGGTCCCGTCGAGCCGGCGGACCTCGAGCGCGCGACGACCATCCTGGGGGTCGATCCGGATCGCGTCATCGACGCTCACTGGGTCGACAACGGGCCTGGCTGGCTGGCCATCAGGCTGGCCTCGGCGGCCGAGGTGCTGGCCATCTCCCCTGCCCTGCCGGCCGGCGGGGGCCCCGGCGAGGCGGTGAACATCGGGATCGTGGGGGAGCATCCGCCTGGCTCGGAGTGCGCCTATGAGGTGCGGGCCATCTTCAGCGACGACCGCGGCCAGCTCGTGGAGGATCCGGTGACCGGCAGCCTCAACGCGTCACTGGCGCAGTGGCTGGTGGCCGCTGGCGAGTTCAGGCCTCCCTACGTCGCGAGCCAGGGGACGTCCCTGGGCCGCGCAGGCCGGGCGCACATCAGCCAGGACGCCGACGGGTCGATCTGGGTGGCCGGTGATACGTGCACTCTCATCGAGGGGCAGGTCGACCTGACGTAGCCCGCCGGTCCCGACGCTCGCGCGCGTCCCTCGCTCAGGCCACCGAGACCGAGATGGTGTGGTGGCCGCGGGCGCCATCGGGAGCGGGAGACGACCGCTCCGCGGTCTGGACGACTCCATCCCCATCTGTGGCCCGGACGCTGATCCGATGGTCACCGGGCTGGGGGTCCTGCCAGGCGAGCTTCCATTGCACCCAGGTCGCGTCGCTGAGCGGCGCCGACAGCTCGGCCGGCTGCCAGGCCCCGTCGTCGATCGAGACCTCGACCGCGCGCACCCCCCGGTCCGGCGCCCAGGCGACACCGGCGATGGCGGCGGTCGTGCCGGTCTCGAGGCTGGCGCCCGCCCGGGGCACGTCGATGCGCGACTGCGTGAGGATGGGGGCCTCCTTCGCCCAGCCCAGCGGGACCCAGTAGCCGTCGAAGGCATCCAGGGTCGTGAGCTCGATCGCCGCTCAGCCACTTGGTGGCGCTCACGTACCCGTAGAGGCCCGGGATGATGAGGCGCGCCGGGTAGCCGTGGTCGACGGGCAGCGGCTCGCCGTTCATGCCCAGCGCGATCATCGGCCGGCGCTCGGGGTCCATCGCCCACGCGGTCGGAAAGCCGGCCGTGAAGCCGTCGACGGAGCGGCCCACGATCTGGTCAGCGCCCGGCTGCACACCGGCCATGTCGAGGACGTCGCGCAGGTCGACGCCCGTCCAGAGGGCGTTCCCCACGAGGCGGCCGCCGACCTCGTTGGAGACGCAGGCGATGGTCACGAACTGGTCGAAGAGGGGCATGGCCGAGAGGTCGGCATAGGTCAGCGAGACTTCCCGATCGACCATCCCGCTGACGGTGACCGCCCAACCCTCGACGCTCACTCGCGGTGAGACCAGGGCGGTATCGATGCGATAGAAGTCGTCGTTCGGCACCACGATGGGCGTGATCCCGGGAACATCGAGCGAGGCTCCGGCCGGGACCTCGATGGCGGTCCCGGCGGTGGAACCGGTCGCGGGGAGCGCCGCTCCCTCGGCAGGGCCGCCAGGACGGCTGGTGAGCAGGTTCGCGTCCGACGACCCCGATGACGATCGACCCGAGGGCGACCCCACCACCGACCTGGAGGAAGCGGCGGCGGTCCCAGTCGGGCATCTGCGCCTGGGCCTCGGACGGCGTGGGGGCGCGGGGCGGGCTCGCGGGCGTCGCCCACGCAGGCGAGGTCGCGCGCAACATGAGCCTCAGCGCACCGAGGGCTGCCGCGATGGCGAGGGTCACGGTGATGACCGCGAGGAGGGGATCGGTCAGGGGCTGCCGGATAGCCGCGACGAGGCCGATGGCGCCCGCCAGCAGGAAGCCGGTGACCGGGATGGCCCACCGCCGCCGGCCTCCCGTCCCGAGCAGGCCGGCGATGGCGATCGAGGCGGCCACGATCAGGACGTTGAGCGCGAGCTTGTCGGCCTCGCCGAAGAGCTCGACGAAGAGCTCCTTGCCGCCGGGTGGCTGGTTGGCGATCACCAGGTCTCCGATGGCGATGACGAGGGACGGTGCCCCACTGATGAGCCCGGCCATGAGCTCACTGACCGCGATGCCGAGCGCCGCGGCCAGACCGCCGGCGACGAAGGCGGCTACGTCAGCGGAGCGCGAAGTCGCCGCCCGAGGCGGGGCTGCGACGGTCGTGTTCGAGGTCATGTCGGCGTATCCAAGCAGACCACTATGACGGCCCGACGACGGTCGAGCGACATCCATGGCGCGGCCGGCGGTCCCGTGGGGCATACTCGCCGGCCATGACGCATCGGACGGCGATCGAGCTCGAGACAGGGCTGGCGGACGTGGAAGCCGCGCCTCGGGACGAGGGCGTGCTGCGGCTCATCGTGCGACGACCCGGGGAACGCCAGCGCGAGATCCTCGAGACCGGTGAGCTGGACACGACCGTCGGCCTGGTCGGGGATGACTGGGTGAAGCGGCCGGGCATGGGTTCGGACGTCCCCAGCCCCTACAGCCAGGTGACCGTGATGAACGCGCGCTACACGGAGCTCATCGCCGGCGACGCGGGTCCCGAGTCATGGGCGCAGGCGGGCGACCAGCTCTATCTTGACCTCGACATCTCGCAGGCGAACCTGCCGGCAGGCACACGCCTCGGCATCGGCACGGCGATCCTCGAGATCCAGCGCCAGCCGCACACGGGCTGCGTGGCCTTCAGCGAGCGCTTCGGCTCCCATGCCCTGCGCCTTGCGAACTCGGAGCGCGGTCGCGCGCTGCGGCTGCGAGGGGCCAACACGGTCGTCGTCCAGTCAGGGGTCGTGCGCGTCGGGGACATCGCCCGCAAACTCTGAGAAGTCGGGCTTCAGGCGCGGCCGAGAGCGGGAAGGTCGGAGCGACCGGGGGTCAGGGGCGCGGGCCGTTGCGCAGGCGGCTCGTGTCGACCACCTCGAAGTCGGCCCCGGTGATGCTCGTGCGAGCGTGTGCAGCGCATCGTCGTCCCAGCGCGGGTCGGGCGCGCCGGTCACGTACCAGGGCGAGCCGTTGTCGGCGAGGATCATGCCGTAGCGCTGGAGGGCGCGGAGGAGCACGCGGGCCTGGCGCGGATAGCCGCTGATGTCGACCGAGTGCCTTGAGCCGGACCCGGAGGCCCATCGGGGGCAGGTCGCGCAGCCGTGCGGTCGCTGGCGAAGTGGCGGGCCGGGTAGATGTACGACGTCGCGTCGTCGGTGCCGTGAAGCGGAGGGCGTGGCGGATCGCGCCGGCCCACCTCGGCGTAGCGCACCAGGCCCGGCAGGATGGGCAGCCCGGCGGCGTCGGCGCTCGTCCAGCCGTCGGGCCGCAGGGCGTTCGAGCGCAGGTCCCAGATGGCACCCGAGCCGGCCCGCCACGCCCGCCGGCCCTGCTCCGCGGCGTACAGCTCGTACAGGCGGCAGGCGCTCGCGGTCGACCATGAGGATGATGGCGGTCGCTGCCGCCCTCGATCTGCGGGCTGGCCGGGATCGGGTACGGCCCGGCGTCCGACTCGTCCGGCTACTGGAAGCTGACCGGCCTGCGGGGCGTCGCCGCCGCCGACCACGTTCCACGGGATGCCGTAGCCGCGTAGGAGCTGAAGTCCGGGTGCAGCGAGGCGCCGAGGCCGATGCTGCGCTTCAGGGTCTCGGAGCGCGGGTGGACCGGGCAGCCGGTCGACCCGCCGGTTCCAGACGTTCGTGGACGGGAAGACGGTGACAGCCCGAGAGTCGCGGTGCCGTGCCCGCCCAGACGAGGTTGCCGGAACCGGTCAGAGCGGAGACGGCCACGCCGGCCGCGAGGAACGGGCCGGCCAGGAGCGAGACATCATGCCGGCCAGGGTGCCAGTCAGACTGCGAGGCAAGGCGCCGATGGTGATGGTCGGCCGTCGCCCGGTGGTCCGGTTCCGTGAGGCACCACACCAGGCCTACTTGACGCCATGGGGCATCATCGGGTCAGTCCCTGGGCCACCTGGGGGCCTTGTCGGGGCGCGGGACCACGAGGTGCGCCGATGGCCAGCCGTGTGCCGTTCCAGGCGACCGTCCTTCGCCAGCCGTCGCCTGACGCCGTCTGCACCTGCAGCCACTGGGTCGATTGCGACTGCGGTTGTCACGATCGCCGCTGCGACCCTGCGGAGGAGGTCTGCCACGTGGACTACCTCCCCGATGAGGGCGGCAAGACGCACTGGGGGTGCCCCGGCTGCACGCCCGGCGAAGAGGCGCCGCACTACCTCGGTTGCGAGCTCATCGGCTGGAACGTGTCGTTCTCAGCCCGCCGGCGGGCCTCGGGCGTCCATCTCCATCGGTTCGCCTGACATCGGCCCGGTCTGACCGCCGGTCGACAGTCAGCGGGTCGCCACCGGTTCGGCGCCCGCGATGCGCTGCGCGATGTACACGGGGACGATGACACGACGATAAGGATTAGGGCCACCGCGTTCACGATCGGGATGCCCTGTGTCCGCGCGTAGTTCTGGAGCATCCAGATGGGGATCGTGCGTTCCCCACCGCCCGTCGTGAACGTCGTCACGATGACCTCGTCGAACGAGAGGGCGAAGGCCAGCAGGCCGCCCGCCAGGAGCGCGGTCCGGATGGCCGGGAACGTGATGTGCCGTGAACGTCTGCCACTGTCCGCGCCGAGGTCCATCGACGCCTCCTCGAGGTGTCGCGACATCCGGCGGTTCCGCGCCAGGACGTTGTTGTAGACGACGACCACGCAGAAGGTGGCGTGGCCGATGACGATGGTCCAGATCCCGAACGGCAGGTCGGCCGTGCTGAACGAGCTGTTCAGCGCCATACCGGTC
>CAVOIR010000004.1:0-305740 GCA_963696045.1 uncultured Chloroflexia bacterium
ATGGTCGAGCCGCGCGCCGATGCCCTGCCCGTGCCGCGCATCACCGTCGAGGACCCCTTCGACCCATCACCGCGCCCGACCCGCGCGACCGCCGCCGGCGGCTCGGCGGGTGAAGCGCTGGATCGACGAGGCCGGCCACCTCGTCGTCTACCTCTACCTGCCCGAGTGGGTCGCCTCCCTGCGGACCCGCTCGCCCATCCCGTCGGACTGGACCAGCCTGGCTCGAGCCGCGGGCGACGTGGCCGGACACCGCGGCGCTCGAGCCGTGGGCGCCGGCGGGTCGGCGAGCCGCTCGTGCGCAACCCCCTGGGCGTCGTGCCCCTCGTGCCCCTGCGCAACCGCCCGCGCCTCCGCGGGGTCGGGCCGCAGCGAGATCGAGCCGGTCACCTCCAACCAGGACGCCATCAACTACTTCCGCGCCATGACCGTCGTCGGGGCGCGCTTCCTCGCCTATCCGCAGCGCGTGCTCCTCAACGTCGTGCCCGAGGTCGACCCGACGACGGGCCTCGCCGAAGAAGCCCTTCAAGGCGCGGCATGCAGCAGATCTGGATGATCGAGCCGCCCGACCCCGACGACCTCGGCGCCCTTCGAGCCCAAGGTCGAGTCCTTCGCCGCGGCCGACCTGACACCGTTGCTGCGGCTCGTCGAGGGCGAGGTCCGGGCCATGGCCGCGGTGGCGGGCATGCCCTACGAGCTGCTCTTGGGGCAGACGAGCCTGCTGCCCGAGTCGGGCGAGGCGAAGAAGAGCGGCGAGGCGGCGCTCGTCCAGAAGCTCGCGCGCATCCAGGTCAGCCTCGGCGAGGACTGGGAGACCGTCATGCGCACGGCGCTCCGGGCGATGGGCGATGAGCGCGCCGAGTCGCTCCGCGCCGAGACGCGCTGGCGCTCGACCGAGACGCGCAACGAGGCCGTGCGCACCGACTCGGTCGTCAAGCAGTTCAGCGCCGGGCTCATCGACAGCGAGACCGCCCGCGAGCAGCTCGGCTACAGCGTCGAGCAGATCGCCCGGATGCGCGACCGCGACGTCGAACGAGCGGCCCGTGACCCGCAGGCGCGGATGGCCGAGCTCGTCGAGGCCGTCGGCGGGGTCGAGCAGGCCCGCGCGTTCCTCGAGGCCATCGCGCAGCAAGGCGTCCCGGCCCCGACCGGTCCACGGATGTCGGCCACGGACACCGAACAGAACACATTCGTCAAGGACGGTCGGTGACTCCGCCGCCCCGACCGTGCCATCGAGAGTCCGCCCCGGCGGACGAGCCGGCTATCTCGCCACGCGGTAGCGGAGGTAGACGACTCTCGAGCTGAAGGTCCGCGTCTCGACGAGTTCGAGATCCACCCGGCGTTCGTGGCGCGGGAAGTACGGGATGCCACCGCCGACCAGCACCGGGTAGACCATGGCCCGGTACTCGTCGATCAGACCCAACCCGGCCGCCTCCGCGGCGAGCGTGGCGCCGCCGATCGCGATCTCTCCCTCACCCGCCTCGGCTCGCGACCGCTCGATCTCCGCCGCGAGGCCGCCGGCGGCCAGGCGTGCATTGCCCTGCACCGCCGTCAGCGTGGTGGAGAACACCACCTTCGGGAGCGGCTTCCAGAGCGCGGCCCACTCGAGCTCCGCGTCGTCGAGCTTCGGGTCCTGGTCGGCGGTCTCCCAGTACAGCATCGTCTCGTACAGCCGACGTCCCATCAGGTGGACGCCGACCCCTCGGATCTCGTCGATCCAGAAGCGGAAGACCTCGTCGGGCAGCCCCCAGTCGAAGCCGCCGTCCGGCCCGACGATGTAGCCGTCAAGCGAGATGCTCATCGAGTAGGTCACGCTGCGCATCAGAGGTCCTCCTCGGCGATGGGTTCGACAGTATGACCGTCGCACGCCGCAGGACTCGTCGCGGCTCCCGCGATCCCTCGGCTGCCACCCATCGCGACGACCAGCCAGTTCGCCGAGATGATGGCCGCCGCCGGGCAGGACTTCGACGTCCTGCTCGTCGGCTACGTGTCGCGCTTCGCCCGAGACCTGCGTACCGCGGTCAACGCGCGGCATGACCTCCACTTGCGTGGCGCTGCCCTCCTCTTCTGCGACGAGCGGGTGCTCTCGTCGGATGAGGACGCCTGGGAGGCCTGGGCGCGGGAAGCCGTCGAGGCCGAGGCCTACAGCCGTCGCCTTGGACGACGCGTCAGCGAGGGCTACGAGGCCAAGTTCCGTCGGCACCGGGACCCCGGGGGCAACGCGCCGCTCGGCTTCCGCCGGGTCGAAGGCCTCCTCGAGGTCGACCCGGAGACGGTCGGGCGCGCGGTCGGCGTATTCGAGCGCTACGCGTCCGGCCTCGTCAGCCTCGTCGAACTCGAGGCCGAGACCGGCATCGACCACGAGGCGCTGAAGGTCATGCTCCGCAACCCGGTCTACAACGGCTGGGTGCGCCGCCACCGCCGGCAGCCCGACGAGCGGCTCCAGCCCGCCGCCTGGCGACACGAGGCCCCCGTGAGTGACGAGCTCTGGGCGCGGGTCCAGGAGGTCCGAGCGCGGCGCTACAGGGCGGAGGCGAGCCGACGACCACGCCACGTGCACCTGCTCGCTGGCCGCCTCTACTGCGTCTGCGGCGGGCGCATCGGCTCGACCACGGATGCGGCGCCACGGCAAGCTGCGCCGACGCTACCGGCACGATCGGCGGTGTCCCCACTGGGGAAGCGCCTCGATCCGCAAGGCCGCGGTCTTCGACCTCCCCATCAGCGCACAGGTCGAGCAGATGCGCCTCGGTGCATCGTTCTCATGGCAGCCTGCGCCACCTCGCGCAGACGACGACCGGCGGCCTGATAGCACCGCACGCCGGAGAGCGCCAGCTGGAGCGGGAGCTCGAGGACGCTCGCCCGCCGCCATGCGCGCCGTCAGATGGCGACTCCGGCGTACCTGGCCGAGCACGCCCGGCTGTCGGGACTGCTCGACGCTGCGAGCGAGCCGAGAGCCGAGTCAGCAGTCGTCGAACCGGACAGGGCCATCGCCTGGCTGAGCGAACGTCAAGCACCTGTGGCGTTCGATGGACGACGCGGGCCGTCGTGACCTGGCGGCACGCACTCTACGACCGCATCACGGTCACCGCGGACGGGGTGCAGAAGGTGAAGCTCACACCCGAGGCCGAACGGCATGGCGCCGCCCTGGCCATGCCGGAGGTGGTGCTGATGGCGCGCCCGGAGGGACTCGAACCCCCGACCCTCTGATCCGAAGTCAGATGCTCTGATCCGCTGAGCTACGGGCGCGCGTCCACTCAGTATCGCATCGATCGCGACAGGGGCGAACGACACGGCGCCCGCGAATCACGGCTCTCGGAGAGATGGTGCATCCTGTCCTGCCATCGGAGGAGTCGTCATGGGCCGTCGTTCGCTCATCCTTCGCGCCGTCGTCGCGGCGCTCCTGATCACCCTCGCCTTCTCGTCGGGGGCCGCCGCACGCAAGCCCATCGCCTTGGGCATCGCCTCGCAGTCGAGCCCGGACCTGGCATCGGTCGATGTCGTCACCGCGTCGCTCGGCGTCCGGCCTGCAACGTGGACGCTGTGGAGCACCTGGGGCGATCGGGGCGGTCGCTGGGCCTGCAAGAAGGGCCTCGGGACCTGCACGTTCCCCAAGGGCATCGCCAGGGGACTTCGGGACAAGGGCATCACGCCGATCATCTACTGGCAGCCGACCGATCCCGCTGACCCGGCCCGCGGGCGCTTCGAGCGCCTCCGCCGCATCGTGATGGGTAAGCACGACGCGTACATCCGGGACTGGGCGCGAGCCGCCAAGGCCTACGGCGGCCCGGTCGTCGTCCGCTTCGCCCACGAGATGAACGGCAACTGGTTCCCCTGGTCGCTGCTCAACTTCGACAACAGCCCAGCGACCTTCCAGGCAGCGTGGCGGCACATCGTGCGGCAGTTCCGCGCGGTAGGTGCCAGGAACGTGAAGTTCCTCTTCAGCCCCTTCCAGCGCTGTCGGAACCTGCAGCCAGGCGAGCTACGCCGAGTTCTATCCGGGCAATCGGTTCGTCGACTACGTGGGGGTCTCGGCCATCAACTGGGGGGACGTCCAATGGACCTCCTTGGCCGGTCTGATCGACGAGCCGCTGACCGAGCTGCGGTCTTTGACACGCACGGCGCGCCGACCGCTCGGCAAGCCGGTGATCCTGCCCGAGATCGCATCACACTACTCCGGTGGGGACAAGGCGGGCTGGCTGACGGCCGGCTATCAGGGTGCACGTCAGTCCTGGCCAGCCATCCAGGCGATGGTCTACTTCGACTACGACATGACGTTCGCGGCCCAGCCCGACTGGCGCCTCGTCCAGCCGGCGGACGGCTCGGCCTTCCGGGCCTACCAGGCACTGGCCGCCGACCCTGGCTTCCGGGCCAGCATGCCGCCGCGGCCGCGGCAGGGCACTGGTCGCTGGCGCCTCATGCCCACCTCGAAGCAGGCGGCGGACGACGCCATGACCCACATCGTCGCGCAGGACGGCACGGGCGAGTACGCGACCATCGGCGCGGCTCTCGCGGCGGCAGCAGACGGCTACACCATCCTTGTCAAGCCCGGCACCTACGATGAAGCCCTCGTCGTTGACAAGGCCGTGACCATCACCGGGAACACGAAGCGCGGGCCAGTCGTCGTTCAGCCCTCCGCCGGATCGGCTGCCTTCACGCTCACCGGCAGCAGCGCCACCCTGTCCGACCTGACTCTGCGAGGTCCGCTCGGGATCGTCAGCGTCCTGGGCGGTGCACCTACGCTTCGAGGCCTCCACTTCGAGAGCGCCGGGCTGGCCAGCGACCTCACTCCGGGCCTCCCAGCCATCAGCGTTCTGACCGGATCAAGCGCCATCGTGACCGGGAACACCATCGCCGGCGGGTCCATCGGGCTCTCGGTCATCGACAGCACGCCGGTCGTCGAGGGCAACGCCATCAGCGGCAACCTCACGGGGCTACAGGTGGGCGGGTCCGCCCTGCCGACGCTGCGTGGCAACCAGATCTGCGGCAACGTCGCAGACCTCGAGGTGCTTGCCGGGTCACTCCCGCCGGACCGCAGCGCCGACGCCGCCTGCCCCTGAGCGCTCAGGCGCCCGGCGTATAGAGGAAGGCTGCGAGGGCCTGGGTCGCGAGGCGCTGACGCCCATCCGACGGCCGATTGGCGACACCGAAGCGCCCTGTCGTCGGTGAGCGCCTGGCCATGAGCGTCGAGCCGCCGCCGTCCATGTTGAACGCGCTGACCGCGCCGAGCGAGGCCATGAGCCGGCCCATCTCCTTGAGCGACATGCCGATGCTGTAGCCAGGCTGACGGCCGTCCACGGTGACCATCAGGACACGGCCGTCCGCTGCCACGCCGACATTGGTGCGGGGGTGACGCTGCGAACCTGCCGCATAGACGCCTCGCGAGGGAGCCGCGATGGCGCCGTCCCGGAGCGTGAAGTGGTTGCCGCCGATGGCTTCCACGGTATCCGCCCAGCCCGGCGCTGCCTCGATGCGGCCGCCGCAGCTGTTGTCGGCCTTGCGGACGACCGTCGTCTGGAGGTGCCACGCCTGACCGACGCGCATCTTCTTCACCCAGTCGTTGTTCGGCCCGTTCACCGAGAGCACGGCCATGCCCGGTCCGAGCGGCGTGTTGCCGGCGCCCGGGCGAACGTCCTGCACGCGGACCTCCTGGAGGCCGTTGGGCCGGAGGATGTCGGGCAGCGACAGGATGACCTCGACGCCGCCCGGGTCCGTCTGGGTGCTCTGGGCGAATCGTGACGTGAAGAGCACCGGCTTGATGTCGTCTCGGTGGGTGTTCACGCGGTGGACCTGTTTGGAGACCTTCTTGCCGACCTTGGTCATCGTGATGTGGACGCGGACGTCACCGATGCGCGCATTCCCGGCGCTGTCGATGCCGAGCGTCGGCCGGGTGCAGGCCTGGGCCACCAGGAGCTCACCGCCGGAGACGGCCATCGACTGTGGCGCGGCGTATGCGTCGAGACGGCCCTCGGTCGACATGTCGCCGTTGGTGGCCACCATGGCCGTCATGCCGGGACCGCTCTTGCGCTGTGCCAGCTTCGTGGGCAGCTCGCGCCGCACGACAAGGTCGTTGGAGAGCAGGGAGCGCAGCCGCACCGATGGGTGCATCGGCCAGATCGTCGCGACGCGCACCGACTGCACCAGCCCGGACCTGCCGGTGCGCATCTTGCCCTTCGTGTAGCTGATGCCCGGCGAGAGCTCGAGGGTCGAGGTCGGCGTGAACGGTCTGGGGCCCTTGGCCTGGACGGCCTGGGTAGCCGCGCCAAGAGCCGAGGCCAGCAGCGCGAGGCCGAGCGCGACCGGAAGGATGCGGGGCACGAAGCGAACGGCGGTAGACGGGATCATGGCCACAGGCTGTCAAACGAGAGCTGGCCCGGCCCATGCCCCGGAAGTCACCTGGACCGGGACCGTGGGTGGTCGATGCACTGGGGTGCGGTGCGGTCCCGAGCCGTCAGGTGGCGACAGCATACGCCCGACCCCCTGGATGTGCCGTCAGCGAGGGAGTGGCACCCTCCCCTGTTGCTGCCGCTGGCGGTCGGCGGCCGAGGTCGCGGTGACGATGGCCTCGGCCACGGCACGATCGACGACCTGGATGCGGTCGGCATCGATGACGCGGAGAGTGCCATCGGTCGTCACGCAGACGGCCTCGATGACGGTTCCCGCCTCCTCCGACCATGTCGTGACGAGATCGACCATGGCGATCGGATAGCCCTCGGGGTCCGAACCCCCGGGATGGTAGATGGCGGCCAGCGGCCTCATCGGCTCCTCCTCATGTTCGTTCCGCCCGCTCAGGCTACCGCGCCGGCCGGTGTCTACCATTCCGTTCGCGCATAAGAGGGCACGATGATCGACGCCGCCGACCCGAGGGATGCCGATCGGCCGACCGCGCTGCTGCCCAGACGGCAGCTCGGCGTCATGGCGCTCTACTGGCTCGGCATCAACGCCGTCTGGGGCGCCTACGAGGGCTTCGGCCAGAAGCAGGTCGAGCTCATCGTGGGCCGTGGCTCGGTCGGCAGCGTCCTCGGCCCGCTCGAGCTCCTGGGAGCCCTGGTGGCCATCGTCACCGTGTCCGTCGTCGGCTCGTTGAGCGACTACACGACGTCGCGCTTCGGCAAGCGCAAGGGTTACATCCTCGCCGGCGCCATCTTCGACCTCGTCTTCATCGGCGGCCTGGCCCTCATCTCGATGCCCCAGCCCGAGGGCTGGGACGGTTCGGCCCTCGGATCGCCGACCCTCCTCGCCACCTACGCTCTGCTGTTCCTCGGCCTGCAGCTGAGCTCGAATACCGCGCAGGGCCCCTACCAGGGGCTCGTGCCCGACCTCGTGGCCGAGCCGCAGGTGGGCCTCGCCAGCGGCCTCATCGGCGTCATGCGCACGGTCGGCGTCGTGACCGGCTTCGCCATCATGGCGATCGGCGCCGCGAACGAGCTCTGGGGTCCGGCGCTCCTCCTCGTCGGGATGCTCATGCTCGGACTGGCCGTCATCACGTTCCTCGCGGTCGACTCTGGCCCGCCCGGCGAGCCCAGGCAGGGCCGGAGCTGGTCGTCGATCGCACGCTCGACGTGGGGACTGGATCTGCTCCGCGAGCGGTCCTTCCTGCGGATGACGCTCGTCCGCCTCCTCTTCCTCATGGGCACCGGCACATTCATCAACCTGAGCCTGCTGTACGTGGAGCGCGTCTTTGGCGTCGCGGACCCGGAGGAGCGGACGGTGCTCTGGCTGGCCGCCGCCGGCGCAGCCCTGGGCGGCACGCTGCTCGCCGCCCTGCCGGCGGCACGCATCTCCGACCGGGTGGGGCGCAAGCCGGTCGTCTGGGGAGCCGCCCTCATGGCCGCCTGCGGCATCGGCATCCTCGCCGTCGCCCCGAGCCCCGGTGTGGCGCTCGTCGGCGCGGGTCTGCTGGGAGCCGGGTCAGGTGCCTACCTCGCGGTCGACTGGGCGCTCATGACCGACATCATCCCCTTGGCCTCAGCAGGGCGCTACATGGGCATCGCCAACATCGCCAACGCGATCGCGGGTCCGCTCGGGCTCGCCGTCGCCGGTCCCATCATGGACGCCTTCTACCGCGCGGGCGACATCGCCATGGGCCCGCGCGTCGCCGTCGGTGTCGGGGTGTTCGCGCTCGCAGCGGCCGCGGTCGTGCTCGTGGGCGTCCACCCGCGGCGGGACCCGCGGCGCGTGATCGTCAGCCGCGGCGCGGGATGAAGGCGGCGATGACCATGATGATGCCGAGCCCGACCGCCAGGGCCGGCCAGGTCTGGCCGAGGTCGACCGAGATCTGGTCGCGGAAGAGGAACCAGGCGCCCAGCAGGACGAGGAAGATGCCGGCCACGGCCGCTCCTGCACCACCCCGCGTGCGAGGCGGGGCCGGAGGCGGAGGCTGCTGGGACTGCCACCAGGCCTGTTGCTGCTGCCAGGCCTGATAGGCGGCCTGCTGCGCGTAGGGGTCCTGGGGCTGACCGTAGTAGGGGTCGCTCGCCGGTGGCTGGCCGTAGTAGGGGTCGCTCGCCGGTGGCTGGCCGAGATACGGGTCGCTCGGCTGCGGCGGCTGCTGCGGCTGTGCGTACGGGTCGGGCGGCCGGCCGTAGTACGGGTCGTACGGCGGCTGGCCCCCGGGGTACTGACCGCCCGGATACTGGCCTCCGGGATACTGGCTCATTCGCAGACCTCCGGACGGTCGACGCTCACCGATGAGACCGTGCTGGTGATGGACAGGTCGATCCGGCTGGCGGCCGTGTCGAAGCCGTCGGTCTGCCAGCCGTCGCCGATGCTCGTGAGCCCGCTGCCCGCGAAGTCGTCCGAGGCGAGCGTCGATTCGAGCTCGAACCGCGCCTGCGCGGCGGCGGGCAGGCAGAGCGTCAGTGATGAGGCATTGAGCGTCATGCTCCCGGTCACAGAGGCCGCGGGCAGCGTCAGGACGCCTGACGAGGCGTTGAAGGTGAGCGACAGGTCAGCCGGCTCCGGCGTCGTGATGCTGCCAAGGTCGAGCGTCGCATCCGACGCGTTGAACGTGGCGCTCAGCTGGCTCATCGGGCCCGTACCCAGGTCGAAGGTGCCCCCGGCCGCGTTGAGGGTGACGCTGGCGCTGACCGACGGGCTGGCAGGCAGTCCGACCTGCCAGTCGCTGCGAGTCTGCTGGCTGAAGACGAAGAGCTCGTCCGTACCGGCGCCCTGGTTGACTGTCAGGCCGGATGCGCCGCCCTCGATCGTGGGCTCGTCATCCGGCCCGTGCTGGGCCTGGATGGACCATTCCTCCGCGGTGCCCCTCGTGACTGCGACGTCGCCGCAGGAGAGCTCGACCTGGAGGTCGAACGTCGTCCCCGACGCGGGGCCGCTCTCCGATGTGGTGCGCGACTCGCCGCTACCGAGGCCGACGCAGGCGTTGCTGATGCCCTGGACGCCGCCCGCCACGAGAGCGCCGAAGATGAGCCCGAAGGTGCCCGCCACGATGGCCCCACCCAGCCAGGCCATGGGCGTCCAGCGGAGGATGAGCCCGAGGCCGATGCCGACGAGGATGAGCGGCCAGACGCGCCACAGGTCGCCCGCGATGCTCGCCTCGGCCCATCCCTGTTTCACCGCCAGCGGGACGCCGCCGAGGGCGATGAGGAAGACACCCCAGTTGAGGAGGCTGCGGTTGATCATGTCGGCGTGAGTCTACTGATCGGTCGGGCGTTCGGTAGGGCGCTTTGGCAGGGCCGGGGTAGGACTCTTGCCGTCCGCGGACCCCGCGGGCTCTAGCCCGAGGCCGGCCGCGGGACGAGTCGCCAACCCAGCGGCAGGAGGCCGGCCGCGACGAGGAGCTTCAGGATGTCGCCGGGCAGGAAGGGCCAGAGGCCGAATGCCAGCGCGTCCGCTGCGCCGAGGTTCGCGGCCAGCGCCAGCCAGGAGACGCCGATGGCATAGATGATCGCCGAGCCGAGGAGCATGGCCGCGATCGAACTGCCGAGACGACGGTCCCAGCCTCGCTCAGCGAGGGCGCCCACGGCCCCGGAGGCCACGAGGAAGCCGACGAGGTAGCCGCCCGTCGCTCCGAGGACGATCCGCCCGCTCTCGAGGCCGAGGATCGTGTCGAGGCCGGAGCGATGGACGCCGTCCGCGCCGGCGGCGAAGACAGGGAAGCCGACGATGCCGATGAGCAGGTAGAGGCCGGTCGCGGCGATCGCCGCGTCGCGCGCCCAGGAGCGCGCCGGTGAAGAGCACCCCGAACGTCTGCAGGGTCAGCGGCACGTACTCGTTGACCGGCACGTAGAGCTGGCCGAGCTGGATGGCCGGCACGGTGAACGAGACGTAGGCGCCGACGATGAGGAGCAGAGTGCCCGCAGTGACAAGAGCGGCATCACGCACCCAGGCGGGAGCTCGGTCAAACAGATCGCTCGGGACCAGGCGGTCAGCCAGCGTGTCGTAGGCCCGGGTCGTGTCTCCGGTCGCGCTCATGGTCGCGGATGGTAGCAGGCCGTACATCGGCCCAGACGCGATCCATCAGGCCGGTCGGAGGCGGTCCTTGAGCGTCAGCGTGAGCGACCCGGCATTGACTTCGACCAGCTCGACCTCGAAGCGGTGATCGCCAGGCGATAGCGGGAAGCCCGCGACATGAAGGGTGACGACGTCGTTGCGCCGGAAGGAGACCGGGGTCGTAGGTGATACTTCGGTCGCCCGGTAGACCCGATCGTCGCCCTCGCGTGTCGCCGTGATGGAGGCGAGGTCGATGGGCGTGCCATCCACGCTGAGCTTCCAGATGCCCACGAGGGTCCCGTCACCGATGCCGTTGCGTGCCTGGAGCCGGAAGCCGTCACCTTCCTCCTGGAGGCTGCCTGCGACGTAGAACTGGCGGACGAGGAAGTCGGGGACGCGCATCGGCGCAGCCTACCGGCTCCGACCAGCCGGCGCGCGTGGGCGGACGCGAGGCAGCATGATGAAGCGGTTGCCGAGCAGGACGACGCGATGGAGGATCCTCATCTTGCAGTCCATGCGCGGAGCATCTGGCGGGGCCCGCTCTCGGCCCAGTGCCGTACCGCCCGTGGCGCACGGAAGTCGGGCGTCGACGGGCTCCCGTGCCTGACTCGATCGAGCTCTTCCGGCTCCTTGTCGTCGTCTTCATGGTGATGCACGGCATCGGCCATGTCATCTGGTTCCTGGCCGCCTGGACGCCTATCCGGGCGGGGGTCGAGCGACGGCGTGTGGAGCCTGCCCGGCAACGTCACCATCCGAAGCGCGCTCGGCAGGGTCTGGGGCGCCATCGCGCTGCTGGCGCTCGTCCTCTTCGTTTGGGCGGCGATGGCTCTGCTCGCGGGCTCGCTCGGTTGGCGCGGCCTGACGTTCCTCGGCATCGTCGCGTCGTTCGTGGCCGTGGGGCCGTGGCGGAGACAGTCGCCGGGGAGCACGTGGCTCATGGCCATCCTGGCGGACCTGGTGCTCCTCTTCCTCCTGGCGTTGCCCCTCAGCGTCGAGATCACGCGCGCCGGCTGACGAGGCGGTCGACAGCCCAGTCTCACGATCCCAGCCAGCCGCGAACCACGTCTGCAAGGCGCACGAAGAGCGGCGCCAGGAGGAGCGCCGGCAGGAAGTTCGCTACGCGCACAGGTTTGAGGTCGAGCAGCCGCAGCGAGACGCCCAGCAGGATGAGGCCGCCGACGGCGGTGATGGCCAGCACGGTGGGCGGATCCATCACGTCGCCCAGGAGGAATGCCGCGGTCGCGATGGAGCCTTGGACGACGAAGACGGCGACGGCCGAGAGATAGACGCCCGGCCCGAGCGCGGCCGCGAAGGCGATGCTGGCCACGCCGTCCAGCAGTGACTTCGTGGCCAGCAGCGTGATATCGCCGGTCAGACCGTTGTCGATGGAGCCGAGGATCGGCGAGAGGGCCGACGCAGAAGACCAGGCTGGATGTGACGAACGCCTCCGCGATCCGGCTCGGCTCACCGTCGCGGGCGAAACGGCGCTGGAACCAGGCGCCGATGGACTCGAGCCGTTCGTGGAGTCGCAGCAGCTCCCCGACCACCACGCCAGCGAGGAGCCCGGCGAGCACCGCCAGCTCGTCGCCGGGGCGCGCCTCCTCGCCGAGGAAGACCTGGAGCGCCATCGACACGCCGATGACCATCGTGAAGAGCCCGAGACCGGTGGTGAGCGACTCCTGCATGCGCCGAGGCACCCACGCGCCGAACACCAGGCCGATCGTCGTACCGACGAGCACGGCGGCCACGTTGAGCAGGGTCCCGGTCAGGAACATCGGCCCATTCTGGCCGCGTCGTGAGCCGCCTGCCCGGCGCCGGTCAACAGCCTCCGCCTGGACGAGCACACCTCGACCGAGGTCGGCATCACGGTCATCAGGTGGCTGGCGCCGTCATCGATGGGGAACGGGTACACTCGGGACGCCTGTCGCTCCCGGACCGATCGTCCGGTCGAGCGTCGCGCATGGTGGCCTTAGCTCAACCGGCAGAGCACTGGATTGTGGCTCCAGAGGTTACGGGTTCAAGCCCCGTAGGCCACCCCACTCCTCCGCGTGGATGAGCGGCGCTGAGCGGCACGGCATGCCGGCACCGAGATCGCTGCGGAGACTCCCTGCGCGGGACGCGCGTCTCAGGTGACGACGGACTGCCTCGGCACGTCACGACTCCTCGACGGCGACCAGGGCGGGGCCTATCATCCGGCCGTCGGTCGCGCCGAGCGACGGAGTCGAGCCGCTGACGGACGACCCGCCACGGGGGGAGGAGGATGTCCCCGTGAAGCGAGACAGCGCCACCCTGCGGACGCCGGCGTGGTCGGGCCGGGTCGGGACCTCGGTCGCCACCGTCGTGGCCCTGGGCGCGACCCTCGCGCTGTCGTCGGCCCCGGCGCTCGCGCAGGATGGGACCACCGCGTCCGGCTACCCGACCGGCTTCAACCCGACGCAACTCGCCGTCGGACGCCGACGGTCGCGCTCTATGCCTCCGACTGCGGAGCCGCCCGCGTCTACCGCATCGCGCCTGACGGGGTCTCGGTCGTCATCGGCAGCGGCCCCGGCGGCTTCGCGGCCGGGTTCAAGGGCGACGGCGGGCCGGCCACCGAGGCAGAGACGCTGTGCCCCTTCGGGATCGCCTTCGACCCGGAAGGTCGGCTCCTCCTCGTCGACCACGGCAACAACCGCGTCCGACGGGTCGATGCGGCCGGCGTCATCTCGACCATCGCGGGCAGCGGCCCGGGCAACTTCCAGGGCGGGTTCGAGGGCGACGGCGGACCGGCCACCGAGGGGCTGATGCAGGAGCCGACCTTCATCGCCGTCGGACGCCGACGGGCGACATCTTCGTCTCCGACCGCGACAACGACCGGGTCCGGCGGATCGGCATCGATGGCCTCATCACGACCGTGGCCGGGAACGGTGACTCGACGTTCTCCGGCTCGGAGGGACTCGGGGACGGGGGACCGGCGACGGAGGCCAGCCTGGACGACCCGGCGGGACTGGCCGTGGACGACGCCGGCAACCTCTACATCGCGGACTCCAACCACCACCGCGTCCGCCGCGTGGGCTCCGGATGGGGTCATCGAGACCATCGCCGGGACGGGCGAGTTCGGCTCGGACGGCGATGGCGGCCCAGCCACCGAGGCGACGATCTCCGACCCCGAGAGCCTGCTGCTCGACAAGGCGGGCAACCTCTATGTGGGCGATCCCGAGCGGCGAACCGCATCCGCGTCATCAGCCCGGACGGGATCATCACGACCTTCGCGGGGACCGGCAGGCGGGCATGGCGGCGACGGCGGGCCCGCGACCGAGGCCACGCTCCGCCTGGGCGGCGACCCGGCCTCGCTCGCCATCGATGCCTCGGGGAACGTCTACATCGGCGACAGCGGCAACCACGTCATCCGGGTCGTCGACCCGAGCGGGCATCATCTCGACGCTGGACGTGACGGCATCGCCTGATGAGACGCCCGCGACTGCCTCCCGACCGACTGCCCGACGCCGCTCGCGAGCGGCTCCATCGCCACCGTGGCCGGCACGGGGTGCCGTCCACTGGGAGGCTCGGCGACGGCGGGCCCGCGTGGAGGCGCCGAGCTATCGCTGACGCTCGGCAGCATGGCGGTCGACATCGGCGGCAACCTGTACATCGTCTCGACTGGCAGCCCGACCATCCGGCGCGTGGCACCGGACGGGACGATCGACACGTTCGCTGGGCCGACGACGGGCGCTCCGTTCAGTCGACCTCCGGGGCGTGGCCCTCGACGACGCGGGCGATGTCTCGTGGCCGACAACGGGTCGAACCGCATCTGGAGGATCGACCCGAGCGGGACCGTCACGACCGGTTGTCGGCTCCGGGGAGCAGGGTCGGACCGGCGACGGCGGCCCGGCCCTGGATGCGACCATCGTCGCGGACAGCCCCATCGGGGTGGGTCCTGACGGGCGGATCTACCTGGGTGACCTCAATCGCTACCGCACCGTCGACCCCGACGGCATCATCCGAGCCTTCGCGGGCACCGGAGAGACCGGCTTCTCGGGCGACGGCGGGCCGGCGCTGGAGGCGACCTTCGGCGAGGCCATCGGCGTCACCCCTGACCGCGCCGGCAACGTCTACCTCGCGGACACGGGCAACCAGCGCATCCGCAGGGTGGACCCCGACGGCATCATCACCACGGTGGCTGGCTCGGGCGAGAGGGTCACTCGGGGACGGCGGCCCGGCCTCGAGGCCGCCTGACGACCCGGTCATGATCGCGGTCGACGAGCGCGACGGCAGCATCTACTTCACCGACCACCACGGCCACGTCGTGCGGCGCGTCACCGCCGACGGCACCATCTCGACCGTCGCGGGCACCGGGGAGCCGGGCTTCTCCGGGGACTGCGGTCCGGCGACCGAGGCGATGCTCGACCAGCCCTGGGGCATCGCCATCCACGACGGCGTCCTCTTCATCGCCGACATGGGCAACGACCGGGTCCGGATGGTGGTGCCGTAGGCCGCCCCACTACTCAGCGTGGATGAGGGGCACGGAGCGGCGCTGGGCGGTATGGCCTCAGGCGTCACGCACCGAGCTTCACACTCACGTTATCGAAGAAGACGTCGCAACTGGTCCCCGCCGTACCGGTGCCCTGGAGGACGACCTGGAGCGAAAGAGTGCCCGCAGGGAGGTCATCTGACGGCTTAAGGTGACGTCTGATGGTGGCCGAGATCTACCGGAGTTGCGTGATCTGATCCTGCGGGGCGATCCCCACGCCCATGGCTGGGCCCCGAGCACCGAGCTGCCCAACGTCTGGGGCGCCCTGGTGGAGGTCGGGCTGTCAGCGGGCCCCGCTACGCTCGTGAGCCTGCGAGATGGGACGACCAGCCTGTACCTCGGCAACGGGGGAGCCACGATCGGCGCCGGTGCTGCGGACGCCGTAGCCGAGGGGACTCGAAGCTGCTGGCTGCCATCGAGAGCGCCCTCACCCATTTCCACCCCATCTGGGAGTTCCCCCTGCCCGAACCGGGCCGCGTGCGCATGGTGGCCCTGACATACAGCGGCCCCATGGGAGCGGAAGCGGGGCAGCACGAACTCGAGGACGATGGCCACCCCCTGGCGGCCGCCTTTGCGGCCTCGGGCGCCGTCCTGGCCGACATCGAGCGCCTCGAGGCTGGCATGCCCGACCGGGCTACGAGATGACGACCGTGATGTCTCCCGCGGAGATGATGCCGCTGCGCCCGAATTGCTTGTCGTCCAGCGCCGCAGCGCACCCCGAGCTCAGGCTGAAGCCATGGCTCTTCATGCCGATCTCGTCGCCCACGCCACCCGGGCCGGAGTCCTTCACCGACACCAGGAACACCTCACCGGCGACGTAGACGCCGGTAGGCGCGGGGCCGGAGGGTAGGTCACGACGACCCCCGCGAACTCGGACCAGCCTGGGAAGACCTGCACACACGACACCGCGAGGGTGAGGCTCCCGTCGGGGCGGGTCAGGGAGTACGTCCCCGAATCACCGACCGTCGAGATGCTTGCCGGGCCGACCGTCCTGCACGGAGAACGCGGATACGCCGGTGATGTCGCTCGGCCAGTTCGGAGCCCTCCACGTGACCGACGCGCTCGAAGCCACACCGGTGGGGCTGGCCGCCGAGGCCGGCGCCACCGCGGCCAGCGCGAGCAGCCCGGCCGACACGAATGCGATGGTCGCCCTGGACTTGCGCATCGACATCACCCCTTCGATCCTGCTGACGTGAGCGGGCCTTTCACGGCCCTGCCAAGGTCGGGGAGCGTAGGCCCCCGGACCGCCCGTGTCCAGCCCTGCCCTGGATCGAGCACGCGGCCAGACGCTGGCCGCCCTCTCCGCTCCAGGGCTCAGCCATCACGACGCAGGTTCCTGCCACTCATGCGTGGAAGGGATCGGAGACGGCGACTGAGCCCTCGGGGTGGCCACGCGACGTCGTGACGGAGCTATCCCCAGCATGGTCCACGCTCGGGACGAGGGGTCCGAGCGGGTGCCGGCGACGCCTCAGACCCTCTAGCGGACGCCTCGCATTCCCGTGGTCGTATAGGCGACAGCAACCTTGCCGACCTGCCGCCTCCTCGTATCGGGCTCGGCCACCAATGGCATGTCTGAGGTAGTCCTGGAACTACGCCTGGGCATTCGGGGCCGAGTTGGGCACGGCTCCGATCCCCTGCAGGAGACCGATCATGTCGTGATCCAGCCTCGATGATCTTGCCGTCTGGTCAGCGCTGCTCGTCGAGGGCCGTGCGACCACGCGGCGTGAGCGTGTAGACACCGCGCTCGACGCGCTCGAACCAGCCGTAGACGTCCGACTGGAGGATCCGACCGGCGCGGGGCACGTCGCCGCTGGCGCGGATCGCCCGCAGCGTCGTCGGGCCCTCGGCCAGCAAGCGCGGCGCACCGCAGGGCCTCCTGTCGGTACGCGGTCATGATCGGCCGTCGGACCGATCCGCCAGCGGTCGGATCGCCGACCCTTCGCCGATGCTCCTCGAGCAGCCGTGCGGTCCGGGTCCGACTCTTACGAGGGCGATACGGCAGCGGGTCCAGGATCACGGTCGCGCGCTCGCCCACGACGACGATGAGACCGAGGCCGAGGCGCCGACAGAGCCTCCGGACCGCGGCCTGTCGGCGGGGCCAGGCGCCCACGGCGAGGTAGACCGCGTCCGTGATCGCCAGGCGGTCGATGCCCTGCAGGACGAGCCCAAGCCCGAACTCGCGCTTGAGCTCCACGATGACCGGCGGCTCGTCGCCGCGCACCGCGACCACGTCGCAGCTGACGACCTCGCCCTTGACGGAGTAACCCTGCGACTCGAGCAGCGCCTTCACGGGCGGATAGAGGGCCACCTCGGGCAGCGGGCGTGTCCTGGGCCCGTGGACAGGGTCGGCCGGTGCCCGCGCCACGCCGGAGTCAGCCTCCGAACCAGGCCGCCAGGCGCTCCGACTCGAACGCCCGCTTGGCGGCGAACCCTGCCTCGCTCGGCTCGGTGAGCTCCACCTGCGGCGGGTCGGCCAGGAATCGACCCTGCACCGCGGAGGCCATGCCGCGCCCGGTCTCGAGGAAGCACAGTCCTTCGCCGGCGAACTCAGCGATCGGTTCCCGCCCGTGGAGCACATCGGCGATCCGGGCCGCCACGACATCGCCCTCGGCCTGGGCGAAGACACCGGCCTTGGGCAGCGCCTGGCCGTTGCTCAGCGGGACGGCAGTCACGTCGCCGACGGCATAGACGCTCTCGAAGCGGGTCTGCAGCGTCCTGGCGTCGACCGGCACCCAGCCGGAAGGACCGGTCAGGCCGGCCTCGCGCACGACCCGAGGCGCCCGGTGGGGCGGCACGGCGAGCAGGAGGTCGAACGGGATCCGACCGCCGTCGACGATGACCTCCCCGGCACGCACCTCGGTCGCCACGGTCGATGTCCGCAGGCTGATGCCGGCCCCTGCCAGGCGTCCGTCGAAAGCCGCGCAGCCCACGTCGCCGAGGATGGGCAGGGACTTGGGCAGCGACGTGAAGACGAACATCCCGAACCGCAGCCCTCGCTCCTCGAGCCGCTCGGTCAGCATCATGGCGAGCTCGTACGGCGCCGGCGGGCATGGGTACGGAGCACCGAAGACGCCGATGACGACCCGGCCGCCCGCGAACCCCTCGACGGCCGCCGCGATCTCGGCGTTCCGGTCGCGGTCGTAGGCGTCGAGGGCATGCTCACGCAGCCCTGGGATGGCATCGGGGTCCCGCTCGGCCCCGAGCGCCACGACGAGGACATCGGCCGTCAGCTCCTCGCCATCGACCATGGCTGTCCGCTCCGCGGGATCGATGGACTCGATCTCGCCATGCCGGACATCGATCCCACGGTCCGCAGGGCATCGAGCGGACGCTCGCCCAGGCGATGGGGCTCCATGCCGGCGATGCCCCAGTTCTTGCGCAGGCCCATGGCGAAGGTCTCTCGACGGTCGACGAGCACGACCTCATCGCCGGGGTCGAGGCGTTCGCGGAGGCCCAGGGCGGTCGAGATGCCGCCGAAGCCAGCGCCCAGGATGAGGATGCGGTCCATGGTGCCGGAGGATACCCTTGGGACGAGGACGAAGACGAAGGAGACCATCGATGGCCGATTGGGGTCCTGACGAGCTCGACCGGATCGCTCGCGCCGATGAGTTGAAGATCGCCTCGCGGCGAGCGGATGGCAGCCTCCGCAAGTTCATCACCATCTGGGTCGTGCGCCTCGGCGACGACCTCTACGTGCGCTCGGCCTACGGCCCCGAGAACGGCTGGTACCGGCGCGCGCTCGCATCGGCCGACGGTCGGATCCGTGCCGGCGGCGTGGAGCGGGACGTCACGTTCGAGACGCCAGGTCCGGAGATCGACGCTGACCTCCATGCCGCCTACCACGCCAAGTACGATCGGTACGGGCCGCGCATCGTCGGATCGGTGGTCTCCGATGAGGCCGCCCAGACCACGCTCCGCCTCGTCCCCCGATCGCAGACCTGGAGATTGAGCCCATGACGACCCAGACCGAGGGACGTGTCGCCCGTGCCCTCGCCCGCCCCGTACCCGGTGCCGCTGCCGCCCGCCGAGGACCCGCCGTACGTGGCCTCGCCGGACCGCTACGACGTCATCGACTACCGCCACACGGGTCGCAGCGGGCTGCAGCTGCCGGCCATCAGCCTGGGGCTCTGGCACAACTTCGGCGACGACACGCCCTTCGCGCGGCAGCGCGCGCTCGTGCGGCGCGCCTTCGACCTGGGCGTCACGCAGTTCGACCTGGCCAACAACTACGGGCCGCCCTACGGCTCGGCCGAGGAGAACTTCGGGCGCATCCTGGCCAAGGACCTGCGGCCCTACCGCCATGAGCTCGTCATCACCACGAAGGCGGGCTGGGACATGTGGTCCGGGCCGTACGGCTTCCTGGGCTCGCGCAAGTACCTGCTCGCCTCGCTCGACGAGAGCCTCGCGCGGATGGGCCTCGACTACGTCGACATCTTCTACTCGCACCGCTTCGACCCGCACACGCCGCTCGAGGAGACGATGGGCGCCCTCGCGACCGCGGTCCAGCAGGGCAAGGCACGCTACGTGGGCATCAGCTCGTACTCGGCGGCCCGCACGCGGGAGGCCATCGACATCCTGCGCCGGCCTCGGCATCCCGCTCCTCATCCACCAGCCCAACTACTCGATGTTCAACCGCTGGATCGAGGACGGCCTGCTCGACGTGCTCGGCGAGGCCGGGCGTCGGCTGCATCCCCTTCTCTCCCCTCGCCCAGGGCCTCCTCACCGACCGCTACCTGACCGGCATCCCGGCCGGCAGCCGCGCCACGCAGGGCAAGTCGATGAACGAGTCGATGCTCAACGACGAGACGCTGGCTCGCATCCGGGCGCTCGAACGAGATCGCCCAGCGACGCGGCCAGTCGCTCGCGCAGATGGCCATCCTCTGGGTCCTGCGCGACCCGCGCGTGACCTCGGCGCTCATCGGCGCCAGCTCCGTCGGCCAGCTCGAGGACAGCCTGACGGCCCTCGACGGCGCTCCCTTCGATGACGAGGAGCTGGCCGAGATCGACCGCTACGCGGCAGACCCGTCCCGAGCGTCGACCTCTGGGCATCGTCCAGCGAGCGCGTAGCTCGCGGTCGCCGCGCCGGTGAACTAGGGAGCGAGGGTCCCGACGAAGACCTGCCAGGCCAGGATCGTCTTGGCGAACAGGCTCATGAACATGTACGTGCTGCTCGCCGACGAGGTAGTCGCGCCAGCGACCGATCTTCCGGTACTGGAGGATCATCGTGATGGCGAAGACGTTGAACGAGATGAAGAGCGACACGAAGATGAGCCACACGAAGGTCGGGGACGGGCACCGCGCCGGGCTCGGTGGCGGCTGACCAGAGGGCGATGCTGATGACGATCCACGGCACGATGCCGGCGATGCAGCCGAAGATGTAGTGGTTCCACTGCGTCTTGGTGCGTCCCTGGTTGGCTGACTCCATCGACCAGCCGAAGAGGTTCATGGCCGCGTTGACGCCGAAGATGGCGACCAGCGTGCCGATCTCCTGGATGCCCGCCAGCGCCGCGATGACGACGATCATGACGCTCGAGCTCAGCGCGTACTCGAGCCAGCGCATGCGGCTGGATGCCGGCCGCCAGGCGGCGCTCGTACCAGCCGCGCAGCGGCCAGGCCAGCAGGAAGTGCGCGACGGCGCTCATGAAGAGGAAGAGCGCGACGGCCGGCCCGATGGGCAGGTCGAACAGCGTGCGCTGCGCAGGCACGAGGCGTCTCGGTGGTCGCGTCGTACGTGAGGTAGCTGACGTCACCACCGGGCTGGTGACGATGGCGCCTCACCGGCGAACGAGAGCGACCAGGATGAGCAGGGCCTGGACGCCGTGGAGGCCGGCCAGCACGGCGTTCCAGCGGAAGAAGCTCTGGGCGCGGTCCGTGGCAGGGCGGTGGCGACACGTCGATGACGGCTGGCGTCGGGACGGAGACGGTCATGGCGTCCTCCCTGGTCGGCACGTGGTGACGACGTCGCCCGATGTCCGGGCGGCGAGCCAGGCCTACGTCAGGTGTCCATGGCTTGTCAAGTGTTTGTATCAGTCTTAGCGCAACAGCTCGGGCCGCCGCGACACCCGCGCGGTCAGCTCGTTCGCGTGACCTTGGCGATCGAGCGCGGCTGCTCGGGGTCGCGGCCCTTGGCCATCGTCAGGTGCATGGCGTGGAGCTGGCCGGGCACGATCGAGACGATGGGCATGAGCCACTCGGGCAGGTCCCGCGGGCAGCGGCAGCGACCACGTCCCCCGCGCGCAGACGTCGGGATCGTCCGACACGATGAGCAGGTGCGCCCGAAGCTCGTCGCCGAGCCGTTCGACGACGGCGCTCCATGTCCGCGAGCGTGGCGCCGCGCGGCGCCACGGCGAAGGTCGGGAAGCCGGCCTCGATGAGCGCCAGCGGCCCGTGGATGAAGTCGGCCGTGGAGTACGGGTCGGCCAGGACGTAGGCCAGCTCCTTGAGCTTCAGCGCCCACTCGCGCGCGGTGGCGTAGTGGTAGCCGCGGCCCAGCACGACGCAGCGGTCCATGGCCGCCTGGTCGGCGGCGATGCGGCGGGCCTCCGGCTCCAGGTCGAGCGCCGCGGCCAGCGCGTCGGGCAGGCGCCCCAGCTCGTCCGCGGCGCGCGTGCCGCCCGATCCGGGCCCCTTCGCCAGGCCGGCGGCCAGCATGGCCAGCACCACCAGGGTGGCGGTGTACGTCTTCGTGGCGGCGACGGCCCGCTCGGGGCCGGCCCGCAGGTCGAGGTGATGCTCGGCCGCGGTCGCCATGTCCGAGCCCGGCGTGTTGGTGATGGCCAGCGTCAGCGCGCCCTGTGCGCGCGCCGCCCGGATGACGCCGACGACGTCCGGCGAGGCGCCCGACTGGCTGATGCCGATGACGAGCGCGCGGCCATAGTCGGGTGAGGCGCCGTAGAGCGAATGGACGCTCGGGCGTGGCGAGCCCGACGTTGAGGCCCGCCAGGATGCCCAGGGCGTACTGGGCGTAGATGGCGGCGTGGTCGGAGGTGCCCCGCGCGGCGATGACGACGTGGCTCGGGTCCGCGGCCCGGATGGTCTCGCAGATCGCGCTCCACCTCCGGGGCGGCCTCGCGCAGGAGTCGCGCCGCGACCTCGGGCTGCTCGCGGATCTCGTCGATCAGGGCCACCGCTCCACCTCCATGCCGTGCCCCCGAGGATAGAGCCCGGGGATGGCCGACCGGCAGCCGACCCGTGATGGGCGCACGGCCGAAGAGGGCATCGGCCACGGCCTCCGACGCTGGCCGGGCACGATGCGTAGGTGCAGAGATGCGTGCCGGCGGCCGGGTAGTCGGCCAGGTCGTAGGGCGTGCGCATGGCCACGGTCACGGTCGGCGTGCCCGTCGCGAGGACCGCCTCCACGAGGCGCGCCTGCGCAGGCTGGACGTCCGTCGCCAGCGTGGCCACGACGACGCAAGCCGAGCGCCCGCGACAGCCTCCCGCGCGGCGCGGATGTCAGCGCGCCGTGGGCTCGCGCAGCCACGCGCACGTCGATGCACGTCGCCGTGGTGGCGGCGCAGCGGCTGCTGCCAGCGCGAGCGGCTCGTCGACCGACGAATCGGCCGGCGTCAGGTCGCGCGGGCTGCGGCGTGATGACGACGATGCGGTCCCCCGGCGCCGGGTCGCAGCGGCAGCAGCCCGCGCCTCGTCGCGGACGAGCGTGACGGCAGCGGCCGCGGCGCGCGCGCGCCAGAGCCCGGTGGGCCTCGCTCCGGACGACCTCCCGGGCCGGGCGGCTCGAAGCCCGCCAGCCAGCGGCGCAGGCGCAGGATCCGCGCGCCGCGAGGCGCGGATGCCGGCCGGCCGGCAGCAGGCCGCGCAGCGCCGCCTGTCGCAGCCCGGCCTCCAGGCGTCGCTGGGCCGCGCGGTCGGGCGTCAGGAGCAGGAGGTCGACGCCGGCGCGCAGCGCCATGATGCTGTCGACGATGCCGGCGCTGCCCTGCGCCACGGCCTTCATGTCCATGGCATCGGTGATCGAGACGCCCCCGAAGCCCGAGGTGCTCGCGCAGCAGGCCGTGCATGACCGCGCGCGAGACGGTGCGCCGGCAGGGCCCGGTCGCCGGTCACGGCCGGCAGCGCCACGTGGCCGGACATGACCATGCCGCGCGCCGGCCGCGAGGGCCGCCCGGAAGGGCACCAGCTCGCGGGCCTCGAGCACGTCGCCGATCGGCCTCGACGACGCCGAGGCGGTGGTGCGGGTCGGCGTCCACGGCGCCGAAGCCCGGGAAGTGCTTGGCCGTGGCCACCACGCCGCCGGCCATGAGGCCGCGGACGTGAGCGCCGCCGCGTGCCGCGCCCACGGACGCCGGGTCCGACCCGAAGGCACGCGTGCCCAGGCTGACGTTGGCCGGGTCGAGGGCCAGGTCGCAGACCGGCGCGTAGCAGACGGTGATGCCGAGCGCCCGCAGCTCCAGCGCCGTGGCCCGCCCGACCGCCTCGGTCAGCGCCTCGTCATCGGCAGCGCCGAGGGCCATGGCGCCCGGGAAGCGCGTCGTGCCGTGGCCGAGGCCGACGAGCTGGCCGCCCTCCTGGTCGGCCCCGATGAGCAGCGGCAGCCCGGTCGGGTCCGGCGCCATGGAGCGTGCCGGCGAGCGCCGCGAGCTGCGCGGCGCTCTCGGCGTTGGCGCGCAGGAAGAGCGTGACGCCGTGGGCCTGCCCGGCGGCGATGCGGCGCAGCAGCCAGGCCGGCGGCTCGTGGCCCTCGAACGCCGGCAGCAGCTGCCCGAGGACGGCGTCCGCCTCGGCGCGGCCGCGCCGCGCGCCACGCTCAGCCCTTGACGGAGCCGGCCAGGATGCCGCGGACGAAGTAGCGCTGCAGCGCCAGGAAGACGAGGAGCGGCAGGATCATCGTGACGAAGGCACCCGCCGTCAGCAGGTGCCACTGCTGGCCGCGGTTGCCCACCAGCTGGCGTGAGCTCCACGGTCATGACCGACACGTTGTCCTGTGGCGCCCAGGAAGACGAGCGCCACGAGCAGGTCGTTCCAGACCCACAGGAACTGGAAGATGGCGAAGGCCGCCAGCGCCGGGACGGAGAGCGGCAGCACGACGCGCGGTGAACATCTGGAAGTGCGTGGCGCCATCGATGCGTGGCCGTCTCGAAGAGGTCCTCCGGGCAGCTGGCTGATGAAGTTGTAGAGCAGGAAGATCGGCAAGCGGCAGGCCGAAGCCGGTGTGCGCCAGCCAGACGCCCAGGAAGGTGCCGGCGATGCCCGTCGCGGAGCAGACCTGGAGGACCGGGATGAGGGCCATCTGGAGCGGCACGACGAGCAGACCCGACGACGATGCAGGAAGAGCGTGCTGCGGAAGGGGAAGCGCATCCAGGCGAAGGCATACGCGGCGAAGGCCGCGATCGTGATGGGGATGACCGTCGCCGGGATGGTCACGATGAGGCAGTTGATGAAGGCGCTGCGCCATGCCTTCCGCCGCTCAGGACGTTCTCGTAGTTCTGGAGCGTCCACTGCGAGAGGTCGAGAGGGCGGAAGAGGGCCTCCCACCAGCCCGTCTGCGTGATGTCCTGCGGGTCGCGGACCGAGCTGACGAGCAGGCCCAGGTGGGCAGGAACCAGAGCGACGCAGATGACGATGACGGCGATGCGCAGTGGCAGCGCGCGCGCATGAAGGCGCGCGGCGCCGCGGCGCGGCGACGGCGCCCTCGAGCCGGCGCTCGCCGGGCGCGCTCATGCAGCGCAGCCCCTGCTCGCGCATCTGGCGCGACGTTGACGAGGATCAGCGGCAGCACGGCCACGAAGAGGACGACCGCCAGCACCGAGCCGCGGCCGCTGTCGAAGAACTGGAACATCTGCAGGTACATCTGGTTGGCCACCACGTCCGTGTCGAAGTGGCCGCCGGTCATGACGTAGACGATGTCGAAGATCTTCAGGATGAAGATGGCCATCGTGATCGTGACCGTGATGAGCGAGCCCTCTGATCATCGGCACGATGATGCGGAAGAACTTCTGGCGCTCGTTGGCGCCGTCGAGGCTGGCCGCCTCCGTGATCTCCACGGGCACGCCCTTGATGGCCGCCGAGAGGACGACCATGGCGAAGCCGGTCTGCAGCCAGATGAGGATGACGATCATCAGGAACGTGTTGAGCGGCGGCGTCTGGATCCAGGCGCACCGGCTCCCGCCCGAAGCCCGTCCAGATCGCGTTGAGGAGGCCGTACTGGGCCGTGCCGCCCGGTCGCCAGGCGTACACGAAGCGCCAGATGACCGAGGCACCCACGAGCGAGATGGCGAGGGGCAGGAAGATGAACGTCTTGGCCAGCGACTCGCGCTTGACCCGGTCGACGAGTGCAGCGATGAGCAGACCGAGGCCGACCGACCCGGCCGTCCCCACGACCAGCCAGATGATGTTGTTCCAGTAGATCTGGTGGTTGCTGGAGTTGGTGAGACCCCAGACCCAGTCATCCAGCCCGGCACCCGGCGTCACCTCCAGGGAGGGTGGGATGAGCCGGACCTCGATGCCGAAGCTCAGGAACACCGTCGAGACGGCCGGCCAGACGAGGAAGACAGCGTCAGGAGCAGCAGCGCCGGACCGACGAAGACCCAGGGCAGGAGCCGGCCCGACCAGCGGGCCCCGAGCCGCTCGACGATGACGTTGAGCCCGGTGTAGATGAGCCAGATGCCGCCGACGCCCACGACCAGGGCGACGACCATGATGATGAGCTTGGCGAGGAAGCGGTCGCCGCCCCCGGCCCGCAGCGCGGTCGCCTCGGCGGGGTCGCCGATGAGGTCGTAGAACAAGGCCGCGACGTTGGCCGAGGCCTGCTGGTCGGCCAGGAAGACGAGCCCGAGGACGACAGCGGCGAGACCGGCCACCGCCCCCAGCGGCAGCAGGAAGCCGTGCCAGCCGTAGCCCTGCCGCTCAGGGACCATGCCGCTCACGGGCGCGACCTGGTCACGGGCGTGCGCACTCCCTCGCTCACGTCACTGCGGAGTGCGCGAAGGTCAGCCGGGGCGCGCGCTGAGCCGCGCGCCCCGGGCTCGGATCGACTCAGGACGGCCAGCTGTCGTCGATGGCCTGGAGCACCTCGTCGGTGTTCTCACCGTTCGCGGCGATCCAGTCGACCATGCCGGTCCAGAAGGAGCCGGCGCCGACGGCGGCGGGCATGATGTCCGACGCGTCGAAGCGGAAGTCCGTGGCGTTGGCCAGCAGGCCAGCGGCGATGCTCGGCTTCGTAGTTGCCCTCGTACCACTCGGGCGGCACGGTCGTGTTGGCGGAGACGGCGCCCGACAGCTTCGTCCAGGCCTCGATGCCGGCCGGCGTCGAGAGGAACTCGGCGAAGGCGCGCACCTCCGGGTCGATCGTTGAAGACGATGGCCGCGTCACCGGAGCCGAGCGCCGGGTTCAGGGCCGGGTCGACGGGCGGCGATCGGGAAGATGCCGACGTCCTCGCCGACGATGAACTTGGAGACGCTGCCCGGGTTGGCGCGCTGGTCCGGGAAGAAGTCCGGGCCGTACCAGAACGGGATGCATGTGCATCCAGCAGCCCGGGTTGGTGAGGTCGTCATCCTCCGTGCCGACCTGGCCGTCGGGGCCCTGGAACATCGGGTCCATCGGGGTGGTCTGGTCGAGCGCCGTGATGGCGGTGTTGCCGCCGAGCACGTAGCCCGGCGGTGAAGTAGATCTGCGCGGCGAGGTCCATGGCCGCCTTCACCTCGGCGCGAGTTGAAGGGCAGCTCGTGGCTGATCCACTGGTCGTAGGCCTCCGGGCCGGCCGTGCGCAGCATGGCGGCCTCGACGAGGTCGGTCGTCTGCCAGCCGGTCGCGGTGCCCGAGCCGATGCCCACGCAGAACGGCGCGCCGCCGTTGGCGACGATGTCGTCCGCGATGGCGATGAGCTCGTCCCAGGTCTGTGGGGATGGCGTAGCCCGGCGGCCTCGAAGGCCGGGATGGGATACCAGATGACGGCCTTGACGTCGACCTTGTAGGGGATGCCCCAGACGCTGTCGCCGTCCTGGTAGAGGCCGATGGTGGCAGCGTGATCGGCGGCCAGGGCGTCCGTATCCATGAAGCTGGCGATGTCGATGAGGCTGCCTTCCTGGCCGTACTGGATGATGGCCGCCGGCTGCGCCAGGATGGCCATGTCGGGCGGGGCGCCGCCCTCGACGCGGGAGCGCAGCACGGTCTCGTGGCTCGTGCCGATGATGTCGGGCACGACGTTGATGCCGGTGGCCTCGACGAACGGCGTGAACGCCGCCGCGAAGCCTTCGCCCTCGCCGCCGCGCCACTGCGTCTGGATGGTCACCTGGGTCGCCGGCAAGGGTCGTCGAGCCATCGCCGAGTCGAGCTCGCGCCATGCCGGTCGCAGTCCTGCGCCACGACGCCGATGCTGCTGAAGGTGAGTGCCATCGTCGCCAGCGCGGTGGCAGCGAGGATGGGCCATCTTCGTGTTCGGTGCATACCGAGTGTCTCCTCCTGTTGTCCCGCTCGGAGAGTCGGGCGGGAAGCCTTCGTGGCGGGCGTCGCGACACCTGCGCGAGCGCCCGAGCGTCGTTCAGACCGTCGCTGCCCTCCTCCCTGCTCTGTCCTCCCCAGGGGGAGGCGCGATGGTCCTCGTGGGGATGGATGGTAGTCCTGTGAGGTCGGCCAGTCCGGCTCATCTCGCGCGTCATGCCGCGAGCGCCAGGCCCAGCTCGGAGGTCATGAGCATGGCGGCCGCGCCGAGCTCCACGACGTCCGTGCCGGTCGTGCCGATGTGGATGTGGCTGCGCTCGACGAGGAGCCCGAGGGCCGAGCGGCGCGTCTCCGCGATGACCCGCGCCAGCCACTCCTCGCCGAAGTCGGTCATCGGGCCGACGAGGACGACATCGCGCACGCCGAGCGTCCCGATGACGGCCCCGAGGACGCGGCCGAGCGGCGTCGCGGCGTCGAGGACGACCTTCCGGGCGAGGGGGTCGCGGGCGCGGTAGGCATCGAGGAGCGTCTCCGGCGTGACCGGCCGTCCTGGCGAGGACGGAGCGCGGCCGGTCCGCCGCAAGCTCGCGGGCCCGCTCGACCACGGCCCGCAGGCTGGCCACCGTCTCGAGACAGCCCGTGCCACCGCAGCGGCAGCGGCCCCTGGCATCGCTGACCCGCGTGTGCCCGATCTCGCCGGCCCCCGAGTCGTCGCCGGGATAGAGCCGGCCGCCGATGACGACGCCGGCGCCGATGCCCTCGCCGACCTTGACGACGATCATCGCCGAGAGGGCGTCGTGCTCTCCGAAGGCCCATTCGGCCATGGCCGCGGCCTGCGAATCGTTGACCACCACGACGGGCAGGCCGGTGAGCCGGCTGAGTCGCTCGCCGAGGGGCACGTCGCGCCAGTCCAGGCCGACGGCCCAGAGCACCGTGCCCGTGACCGCGTCGACGAGCCCCGGCGTGCCGATGCCGATGCCCACGAGCGGCTGGCCGGCAGCCTGCACGAGGTCGGCGACCAGCGAGTCGAGCTCGGCAAGGGCGGTGGCACCGTCCTGACCAGCCAGGTCCCGTGTGGCCCGTGCCCGGACCTCGCCGCGGAGGTTCACGACGGCTCCGTTCAGACGGTCGCGGTCGACGTCGACACCGACGACGTGCCGGGCATCCGCTGGCACCTCCAGCAGGATCGGCGCCTTCCCGCCCGTGGAACGACCCGGGCCGGCCTCGACCACGAGTTGGTCGGCGATGAGGCCATCGACCACGTCGGACACGGTCGTGCGCGTCAACCCCGTGACGCGCGCGACGTCAGCGCGGCTGATGGGCCCCTGCTCGTAGATCGTCCGCAGCGTGAGTCGCTCGTTCGACCGGCGGGTGTGCTGGTGCGTGGCCTTCTCGAGGATGGCGCTCGGCATCGACCTCGTTCGTCCGCGGATATCGATAGGCGCATGGTAGCGCACTTTGTCAAGTCTGTTGACAAAGTGCGGTGAGCCCGACGGTGGTGGCGCGCCGAGGCCGGCCGGCCCGCGTTCGGTCAGACGGTCACTTCCGTCTCGCGACCGACGGCCACGGCCTGCGGCGGGCGGCCGTGCCGGCCAGCAGCCAGCCGAGCCTTCGTCCTGGCACGCTTGTCGTCGTACATCGCGGCATCGGCGCGGCGGAGCAGGTCGCGCGCCGTCACGCCGTCGATCGGGTGGCGGGCCAGCCCGACGCTGCATGTGACGTGGACGACCGAGCCGTCACCCATGGTGTGGGCCGATCCGGCCACGGCCTGGCGAGCTCGCTCGACCACCCGCGTGGCCTCGCTCTCATCGGTGTCGGGCATGAGGACGACGAACTCGTCGCCTCCGTAGCGCGCCACCACGTCGCTGCTGCGCACGGCCAGCCGAAGGGCCGAGGCGATGGCCCGCAGCACCCGGTCGCCGGTCTGATGGCCGTGCTCGTCGTTGATGCGCTTGAAATCGTCGAGGTCGATCATCAGAACGCTCAGGGCGGCCCCCGTGCGGCCGGCGCGGGCGGTCTCGTGGCGGATGCGGTCCTGCAGATGGCGATGGTTGTAGACACCCGTCAGCAGATCGGTCTCGGCCGCGTCGCGAAGCTGGCGCACGAGGCTCGCGTTCTCCAGGGCGGTGGCGGCCTGGTTCGCCATCGTCTGCAACCAGGCGACCTCGCCGGCGTGGAAGTGGCGGCCGGAGCGTCGCGAGACGAGCTCGACCAGTCCGACCACGCGGCCGGCCGTCGACATGGGCACCAGCAGCGCGGCCGCACCGCCGAGCGCCGCCAGGCGGTCGAGCTCTGACGGCTCCACGTCGTCGAGGCTGGGGTCGAGCCAGAGCGGCTCGTCGTTGATGAGCACATGGCGCGCGGCACGATGCACTGCCAGGTCGCGCCCCTGCCCCTCGAGTGGACGCCCGCTGGCGCCGATGCCCACGAGATGCCCGCTCGGGTCCTCCCAGCGCCAGATGAGGCTCGAGTCCATCTCGGCTGCTGAGCGCAGCTTGTCGGCCAGGACGCCCGCCAGCTCCCGCTCGTCGGTCACCCCGCCGCCAGCCTGGCTGACGTCAAGCAGGGCGGCCAGCTCGGTGACGTGCCGGTCGCGCTCGGCCAGCAGGCGTGCGTTCTCCACGGCCACGGCCGCCTGGTCGGCGAGCACGACGAGCAGCCGCAGCTCGTCGTCCGAGAATCGGTCAAGGCCCAGGCGGGAGAGCACGACGACGCCGATGACCCGACCCTCGGACCGCAGTGGGGCAAGAAGCATCGACTCCTCGTCGAGCTCCAGCGAACCCGGGATGTCGATGGCCCGCGGATCGGCTGCCGAGTCGGGGACGTTGATGGGCTGGCCGGTGGCCGCCACCCAGCCGGTGATGCCCTCGCCCACCGTGACCCGCAGGCCCGCGGGGTCCTCCCCCAGGTACTCCTGGGCGTGGGGTCGGAAGGCCACCGGCTCGAGCGTCCGGCCGTCCTCATGGAGCACGTAGACGCGGGCGTTGTCGAAGGCCACCACGCGCTGAGCGTGGGTGCACAGCGCAGCGCTCACCTCCTCGACGCTCGTCAGGCGCGTGAGCTGGGCGGCCACGCTCTGCACGGCCTCCAGCTGCGCCGACCAGGCGACGGGTCGCCGGCCGAGCCGTGTCACCACGGTTCCAGCGAGCCGGCGCGCCTGGACGCGGGCGAGGGCCAGATCGTCCTCGCTGAACGGCTCGGCACGCCAGCGCTCCAGGACGAGGAGACCGCTCCGCTCATCGGGCAGGACGACGTGCGCCGTCGCCGAGCCACCGGGTCGCACGCGTCCTCGTCAGCCAGCGGCGCAGCCTTCGGGACGTGCCCATCCGGTCGCCTGGGCTCTCGGCACCGTCCGGCACGGCCGCCACGAGCTCGAGGATGCCGTCACCCCGGTCGAGAAAGAGCCGCGCCGAGCGGTCCGCATCGACCACAGCGGCGAGCTGTGCCAGGGTGGCGGTCGCCTCGGGCGCGGCCCCGAACACCGTCATGACGACACCGTCATGACGTCGAAGGAGCGGCCGTGCGGGCGGCCGGAGCGGTCTGGGCCTCGGAGCGGCGCATGGCAGCCACGAGAAAGACGACGCCGCCGACCGCGATGACGGCGTCGCCGATCGAGAAGACGTTGGCAAGCGGCAGCGGCCTCGGCCAGACGAAGACATCCCCAAGGAACGGGAAGAGCGTGTCGGGGCCGATGAGGACCGAGTTCGAGAAGTGGCTCACGGGCAGCGCCGCCACGCCGTTCAGGGCCAGCCAGGCCTCCGGGGCGGAGGGCATGGCACCGCCATTGGCGATCACGGGGATGAGGTTGAGGATGGCGCCGATGGCGATGATGGCCAGGCCGGGCAGGGCGAGGTTCCGCAGGAGCGCCGCGAGGACGACGAGGGTGGACGCCACGTAGATGACCGGGCCCTCGGGTCCGACGTGCTGCGCCACGGGACCCGCGAAGAGGGCCAGCTGGACGGCCAGGCCGGCAAGGGCCAGCGGCCACCAGGTGAACCGGACGTGCTCGAGGTTGCCTATCCGCCCGCCGGCGAGGCGCCCGAGGAGGAGGCCGGCGGCGATGGAGTACAGCAGCAGCACGGCGTGTGTCCGGGCCTCCGTGCGACGACGCCGGCGCATGCAGCGCCGGCGGGAGGGTCAAGAGGGCTCGCGCGATGGGGAAGGAAGGGGCCGGCGACTGGCGCGAGGGTGGGTGTCGCCGGCCCCAGGACAGGGTTCGTGGGGGTCGTCTACCAGCGGAACGGGGCCGCCAGCACGAGCACGAACGCGGCCACCACCGCGAGGCGGAGTGCCAGTTCCTTGAAACGGTTCATCCCGTGCATCTCCATGAGGTCGGGCCCCTGGCCCGTCGGCGGTTCGTCGAGTGCTCGGTCTCGGTCGAGGGGGATGTCCCCGCGACGCACCGCATCGTCTCCAGCCGGTCGGGTCACGACCATGGGGCAGTCGTACTAGGACGGGGTTTGACGGGACGCACCACCCCGAACGCCGGCTCACGCGTCGCGGCTGCGCTCCGGCACGGTGGCTCGACCCGTATCCTTCCCGGATGGCCGACGAGCACCTGCGTGAGACCACCGTGGAGCGGCGCGTCGTGCACCGCGGCCGGTTCATCAGCTTCCGTGTCGACACCATCGAGGACGCTGACGGCGGGCGGCACACACGCGAGGTCGTCGAGCACCCCGGCGCGGTCTGTATCGTGCCGCTCCTCGGGGACGACCTGCTCTTGGTGCGCCAGTTCCGGACACCCATCGGCCAGGTCCTCCTGGAGCTTCCGGCGGGCACGCTCGACCGCCTGCCCGACGGCACGCTGGAGGCACCCGATCTCGCGGCGCCGCGCGAGTTGGGTGAGGAGACCGGCTACCGTGCCGCGGGCTGGCGCCTCCTGGGGCGCTTCTGGACGGCGCCCGGCTTCGCCGATGAGCTCATGCACCTGTACCTCGCCACAGGCCTCACGCCGCTGGAGGGCTACGAAGGGCCGGAGGTCGACGAGCGGCTCGAAGTCGAGCGGATCCCCTGGCGCGCGGCGCTGGCGATGGCCGATGACGGCCGGATCGGTGATGCCAAGACGCTCATCGGCCTCTACCAGCTGGCGCGCCTGGCCGATGCCGGCGAGCTGCCCGGGGCCTGACGAGGGACTCGCGGCTAGTCCGAGAGCCAGTCGCGCAGATCGATCCTCTCGAGGCGCGGGCTGGGCGTGATGCCCGGGATGCGTCCCCGCTTGGCGATGGGCCGGCCGTCGATCTCCTTGAGGTCGCCCGTGAAGTCGACCGGAGCGGCACCGCTGATGTAGCTGCCCACCGCGAAGAAGTCGACTGGCGCGCCGGCATCCTTGAAGTACCAGATGCGGTCCGGGGTCAGGCCGCCAGAGACGATGATGCGGACGTGGTCGAACCCGTCGAGGTCGAGTCGCGCGCGGACCTCGCTGACGAGGTCGGCCGTGACCCGGCCTCGCTCCGCGGGCGTGTCGAGGCGGACGCCGTAGAGACGGTCGCCCAGGGCATGTGCCACCCGCAAGGCCTCTTCGGCCTCGTCCTTGAAGGTGTCCACGAGCACGATCCGCGGGATGTCAGGCGCGACGTGACGGTCGAAGGCCTCCGCCGCGCGCACGGTGTCGCCGAGGACGAGGACGAGCGAGTGGGGCATGGTGCCGGTCGGCGAGAGTCCCGCCAGGCGGGCCCCGGCCGAGGTGGAGGCACCCACGCAGCCGCCCACGATGGCGGCGTAGTCGAGCGCATCGGTGATGTGCGGATGGACGTGGCGTGCGCCGAAGCTGATGACCGGCTGCGGCGCGGCTGCCTCCACGCACTCGCGAGCCGCGTTCGCCCAGCCGGTCGACTGTGCCAGCATGCCCAGGATGGCCGTCTCGTACAGCCCGAAGGCGCGGTAGCGCGCCCGGATGCGCATGACGATCTCCTTGGGCGCGAACGTGTCGCCGTCGGAGAGCGACTCGACGATGGCGTCCTCCCCCGTTTCACCCAGGACGTGGGCGAGCAGGATCTTGGCTTCGTCGATGCCGCAGAGGACGCCCTCCTGTCGCGAGAAGACCTCCATGACCACGACCGGGTCGAGCTGCTCGCCCTCGAGGATCTCCTCGGCGCGCCGGAAATAGACGTCTGCGGTGTCCCCGCTGAGGACGTCCCGAGAGGGGCGGCGGCGCTCCCGGCTCACGCTTTCCATCAGGGCGGCGAGTGTAGCAAGTGGCGCACCCGCGACCGGGGCCCTCAGGCCGACTCGACGGCCCGGCGTGGCGGCCGCCTCACCGGGTGCCACGAGGAGCTCGGCGAGGTCCTCGGCATAGCGCTCGAAGAGGGCCTCCTGACGGGACGGTCGGTCCATCGGAGGGGTGCTCCGAGCGCCCGGATAGAGCCAGACGGTCGCGCGCTCGTGCGTCAGGTCGCAGACGGCCAGCAGGCGGCACACGGCCCGGCCCAGCTCGTCCCGGTCGACGGTCGCGACGGGCAGCTCCGCGGTCAACACCGGCCGGTCGTCATCGCTGAGGGCGAACTTCACGAACGGCAGCTCGTCGTTCCAGCGCAGGAACTGACGGTAGGAGATCCGGAACGAATCGTTGAGCGGCGGCGCGAAGTGGACCCACAGGAGGACGACGCGCGCGGGGTCGAGGATGACGGTCATGCGGACACCTGGTCGCCGTCTGCCGTCGAGCTCGAGATCCCAGCTGCTGACGCCGTCCCGCTCCGCCCGCTCCAGGGGCACGAGGCCGAGCTCGGAGAGCCAGCCGTCGATCGCCGTCGGCTTGAGGCGTGGCACCGCGCGGCGCGTCAGGTCTTGCGCGGCTTCGACCTGCGATCGCGCTGTTCGACGCTGCCCCCGCTGGGGACACGCCGCGATCGGAAGTCCGCCGGTCGAGCCGCCTCGCAGATGCGCACGTTGCGGCCGATGCGCGCGGAGGCCGGGATGACGGCCCTCTTGCCGACCACGGTGATGCCGGTGTTCAGCCGCTCCGGCTCGGCATGGTTGGCGGTGCCGAAGTCGGTGCCCGTGCCGACCACGGCATTGGGCCCGATGCTGACCTCCTTGTCCACGATGGCCCGGTCCACGACGGCCCCGGCGCGCACCACCGTGTCGAACATGATGACGCTGTCGCGGACGATGGCGCCCGGATCCACCCGGACCCCGGGTGAGAGCACCGATCGCTCGACCGTGCCGGCGATGACGCAGCCGTGGCTGATGAGACTGCGATGGACGTTGGCGGTGGCACCGATGCGGGCCGGCGGGCGTTCCTCCGAGCGCGTGTGGATGACCCAGTCGCGCCCGAAGAGATCGAGCGGCGGGTGGTCCTCGAGGAGCTCCATCTGGGCTTCCCAATAGCTGTGGACGGTGCCCACGTCCTGCCAGTAGCCGTCGAACCGATAGCCGTACACGCGGGCGCCGGCCTGCAGCATGGCCGGGATGACGTCACCGCCGAAGTCGTCGCGGCCCTCGCCGAGCCAGGTATCGAGCGCCCGGCGGGAGAAGACGTAGATGCCCAGGCTTGCCAGGTCGCTGCGTGGGTTTCGCGGCTTCTCCTGCCACTCGGTGACGGCGTCCGAGTCGTCCAGGCTCAGGACCCCGAAGCGATGGGCCTCGCTGATGGGCACGGGCTTCACGGCGACCGTGACGTCGGCCCGGCGCCGACGGTGCTGCTGGACGAAGGGGCCGTAGTCCATCTTGTAGATGTGGTCGCCCGCGAGGACGAGGATGATGTCGGCGCCCGACTGGCGGATGGCGTCGAGGTTGGCGGCCACAGCGTCGGCCGTGCCGCGGTACCACTCGCGCGGCCGGCCGCGCGCCACGAACGGCTGCAGGATGCGGATGCCGCCCACGTTGCGGTCGAGGTCCCATGGCCGCCCGGCGCCGATGTGGTCGTTGAGCGAGAGCGGCGCGTACTGCGTCAGGACGATGACGTTGGTGAGCCCGGAGTTCACGCAGTTGGAGAGCGTGAAGTCGATGATGCGGTACTTGCCGCCGAAGGGGACGGCCGGCTTGGCGCGGACCCCGGACAGGAGCGAGAGGCGCTCGCCTTCACCACCAGCGAGGATGACGGCCAACGTGCGGCTCACGCATCCGATGCTACACCTGCGCCGTGGGCCACCGCGGCCCACCCCGCGCGGGCGGGACCATCGAGCCGGACCGGCGCAGCCGAAAGTCCTGTCCGTCGAGGACCGTTCGGGTCAGCCCGAGTCGCTTGACCGGCTCGCTACCATCGCGCCACGTTCGTGCAGTCAGCCAGGCAGCCACCGACGGCGGACCTGTGGTCCGTGGCGGACACGTCGCACGGCGCGGATGGGAGAGTCGCACTGGTGCCTGCCCTGATCGCCCGGAGCCCGGACATGCCCGGCCGGCTCGGCCGCGCCCTCGCGCTGCTCATGGCGGCGGCCCTTCTCCTCTGCGGGGACCTCGTCGCCCCGTCGACGCGTCGAGGCCACCAACTGGTCGCATCGCATCGCCGCGGTCCGCGGCAGCCAGCTCTACTACGAGGCAGCGATGCGCGCCGCCGACCTGCAGCTGCGCAGTCTCAAGCACGCCGCGAGGCGCTCGGATCGCACGCTCCACCGGGCTCGGCGCAAGCTCAGCCACGCCAGGGAGCAGCGAGCCGAGGCGCGCTCGAGCCAGCGCACGGCCACCGCCCAGCTTCGGGCCGCCCGCGTCCGGTTGGCCCGACTCATCGAGCTGCCGGTCACACCCGACGACCTGGCCAGCCTGGCGATGATCCCGGCATCAGCGATCGGAGGGCGCACCAGCATCGAGCCAGCCGGGCGGCACCCGGAAGGAGACGCGGCGAACGCACTTTCCGTGTCCGGGATCGCGCCTGCCTCCGGCCTGCTGGGAGCCGGGTCGATCACCCTCGCCCCCGAGACGATGGCCTGGGCGTCCGGGGCCCACCTGGCGCAGGACGCCCCCGCCCGGGCGACGGGCGTGCTCGGCGTCTCGGTCGCCGACGGGCTCCAGGACGCTGCCGGGTCGGTCCTGCGACTGGAGGAGGAAGCCGAGAAGCGCGATCGCGCGGCAGATCGGGCGGCCGGCAAGGTCCGGCGCGTCACGCGCAACATGAACGCCAAGGCCCGCTCCATCCGCGGCATCCGCGGCGCGATGCGCGCCGCGACCGCGCGCCGTGCGGGCGCGGAGGCCGGGCTCGCCAACGCCATCGTGGCCATGTCGGACCTGGCCCCGCGACGGGTGGCCAAGAAGACGGATGTGCGCCTGGGACAGGGCTCGGACTTCGCCTGGCCCACGATCGGGCGCCTCGTCCAGGGCTACGGCTGCACGGGCTTCTACCTCAACCCGGCACGCGGCTCGTGCGGGCACTTCCACGATGGCATCGACATCGCGGGCTACCTCGGCACACCCGTCCGCGCCGCGGCCGTCGGCGTCATCTCGTACATCGGCTGGAATCCCTGGGACCATCGGCAGAGGGCCTTCATGGTCGTGGTGGCGCACCCCAACGGCCTCGAGACGCTCTACGGCCACGTGATGCCAAGGCGCGACGTCCGCGTCGGCCAGCTCGTGAGGCGCGGCGAGGTCATCGGCTACATGGGCAGCACCGGCAAGGCGACAGGCGTGCATCTCCACCTCGAGATGCGCCGCGGCCGCACGACCCTGAACCCGCTCGCGTTCCTCTAGATGACTCCTTAGTCCCCCGGGGGTGCGACGGCCGGGTGGTGCCGGACCACACCGGACCGAACCAGCATCCCGCCCATGGTCCGAGCCGCTGCCACTGCCGTTGGCGCGCATGCCGTCCACGCGCTGGTGGCGGCGCTCGTTCTCCTCATCCTGCTCATGGCCGACGGGGCCCTGCCGGGCAGCGTCGAGGCCGGGCAACGGCGCGGCATCGCCGTCGCCATCCGGGAACGCCAGGCCAGGGCGCAGCACGCCATGCGTCGGGCGGACGCGCAGATCCGCCGGCTCGAGCGCCGTTACGAGCATCAGTCGGCTCGCCTCCACGAGGCCAGACGCCGCCTCGAACGCAGCACCACACGGACCCACGCTGCCCGCGAACGGGCGCGGGGCACTCGCGATCGACTCGTCACCGAGCGGGCCGTGCGCGATCGGCTCCTGCGCGTCCATCCGAACCCATCCGGCCGTCAGCTGGGGGACCGGCCGGCGCTCCGTCGCCGTGTCGACCGGCTGGAGCACCGGGTCGACCATCTCGAGCATCGCATCAGCGTCCTCGCCCGGCGCACCGACCGAGCACGTCGGACGGCCGAGGCGCGCTCGCGGCAGGGGGGTCAGGAGCGCATCGAGGCCCGCAAACGTACGCGAGAGCGAGCCGAGTCGCGGCTGGCGGGGCAGATCGGGCTCATGCTGGCGCTCTCGAAGGAACGGGCCGCGGCGCACTCGGCAGATCCGCGCCGCTTCAGGCTGCCGGCGCGCGGCACCATCTCACAGGGCTATGGCTGCCAGGGCCGACGGGCCGGGCATGGCGGGGAGCGCTGCCGCCGATTCCACGACGGCATCGACATCGCCACCCGGCGTGGGGCGCGAGTGCGCGCATCGGCCGCCGGATACGTCGCCTATGTCGGCTGGAACCCATGGGACGACGGCCGGCGGGCATTCGTCGTCATCATCGGTCACTCCCGGAGCCTCGAGACCGTGTACGCGCACCTCGCGCCCGTGCGGCTCGTCAAGGCCGGCCAGCCGGTCCGGCGCGGCCAGGCCATCGGGATCGTCGGTCTTACCGGCCGGACGACGGGGGCCCACGTCCACTGGGAGGTCAGCCGCGACTTCGTGACCATGGACCCGCTCGGCGCACGCCGCTAGAGGGTGTCCTACAGGAACAGGCGCGGGTTGACGGGCAGCCAGTCGCCGCCCTGCCAGACCTCCCAGTGCAGGTGCGTCCCATTGGCGAAGCCGGTACTGCCCATGTAGCCGATGACCTGGCCCCTCCTGACGACCTGTCCCTGGCTGACGGGGTAGCTCGGCTGCATGTGAGCATAGAGCGAGGAGACTCCCCCGCCGTGCGCGATGACGACCATGAACGAGGGCACCGATTCCCACGGGTTGTAGCCGATGAAGGCCACCACCCCGGAGCCCGCTGCCCGGATCGGCGTCCCTGGCGCGTTGACGATGTCGATGCCGTCGTGGTGGTGGGGGCAGGTGCCGCGCGGCGGATTCGTCCAGTAACCGGTGCAGCCGTACTCCTGGCTGATCGTGCCGATCGTCGGCCAGTCGAGCATGCCGTTGCCCATGCCTGGGGCGACGCCGCCGAACTGTGCGTTGGCGCGAGCCTGGGCCGAGGCGACGAGGTTGTTGATCCGGCTGCGCAGCTGTGAGCGCGCGGCGATCTGCTCGCGGACGCGCTGCTGGGCCTCCTTCTTGTTCTTGGCGAGGAGGAGGATCTGGGCGGCCTGGCGCTCGCGCGCCTTCTCGGTCCTGCGCTCCAGGACCGCAAGGCGGGCCTTGGCCTCACGCAGCGAGGCGCGGAGCTCCTCGACCTTGGCCTGGGTGTCCAGGGTCTGGCGGCGGAGCTGGTCGGTGCGCAGACGAGTGGAGGTCGTCAGCAGGCGCAGGCCGTCGAGGGCCTGCTGGTCCTGCACGATCTGTCGCGCCAGCTGGGCATCCTGGTCGCCGTAGGCGAGGTAGGCCGAGGTATCGGTCAGGACGTCCGAGAAGGACTCGGCCGTGAAGACCTGCTCGAGCAGCGTGGTGTTCTCGGCGCGGTGGGCCTCGGCGAGTCGCCGACCGAGAGCCTGGCGGCGGGTCTTGAGGTCCTCCTCACCGTTGGCCAGCTCCTGCTCGAGGAGGCCCAGCATGAAGTCGGTCTGGCGCTGCTCCTCGACGAGCTCGGCATGCCGGTCCGCGATGCGCTCGAGGCGCTCGGTGACGAGCTCGATGCGCGCCTTGACCGCCTCCTGGTCAGCGCGGATGTCGGTGAGCTCCTCCTTGGTCGCCTCCAGCGCCTCGCGGGTGGCTTCCTCATCGCGCCTGAGCTGCTCGACGAGCCGCTCGGACCTGGCGATGGACGCCGTCAGGCTCGCCTGGCGCTCCTTGGCTGCCGCGATCTGGTCCTTGAGACTGGCGCCGACCACGCCCGAAGGGGCGGCCAGCAGGACCGCGAGGAGGCCGACGAGAATGAGCGCGGCCAGCGCCGAGCGGGACACACCCTCCCGACGCCCGCGCGCTTTCACGCTAGGCACGTTTGACTACCACTCCCACTGGCTGCCGTAACGCAGCGCCCCGGGCACGGGGGTCGACCGACATTCACGGCTTCGGTCGCGGGCCATGCTACTCCTGTCCCGGAGGGCCCGCAAACCGCGTGCGCCAGCTGCGGGTCCCGCAGTAGTACGTTCGACCCGGTGCCTCGGGGCACCGACGCGGGCAGGCTGTCGGCATGCAGTGGCGCCGCGACCGATGACCGCTGGCGTCCTCGTCGCCGTCGTCGCCGGGCGCCGTCTTCGGCGTCGGCGCCGACCGCCTGGCGGCTCGCTGGCCGGTCCACGAGGACGGCTCCGTGCGAGGCCTCGACTGGCGGACGGTCGTCGTGACCCTCGCCTCGGCGGCGACGTTCGGCGCCCTTGTGGCCCGTTGGCAGGAACCGTCCGCGCTCGTGACGCTGGGCATCTACCTGGCCGCGCTCATGGTCCTGTTGGCGACGGACCTCGACCAGCGCCTCCTGCCCGACCTCATCACGCTCCCCCTCATCGTCTACGCCGCCGCGGTCACGCTGCTGCCGCCACTCGTGGGCGCCGAGCTCAACCCGCTGCTTGCCGACAAGGAGCTGGGCGTGGCCAGCGCGATCGCGGCGGCCGTCCTGGCGCCACTGCTGCTGGCCGTGACCGACCGACTCTTCCGCGGATCGCTGGGCATGGGCGACCTCAAGCTCTCGGTCAGCCTCGGGCTGATGTCGGGCCTGAGCCTCCTCTTCATGGGCTTCCTCGTCGCCACGACCGCCTTCGCGGTCGTGGTCATCGTGCTGCTCGTAGCCCGCCGGATCAGCCTGCGCTCGGCCATCCCCTTCGGTCCGGCGCTCATCGGCGCCGGCGTCGCCGCCGCCACCATCCTCAGCTGACCGCAGGCAGCGGATCGACCTCCCCGTACAGGGACATGGGGCCTTCGGCGCCGTCGAGACAGAGATCGACGAGCGTGGCATGCATGACGCCGGTGGCACCCCTCGCCGACCACGGATCGGCCTTCTCGAGGTAGGCCGTGCCAGCGATGTCGAGATGGACCCAGGGGACGCTCACGAACTCCTTGAGGAAGAGCGCCGCGGTCAGGGCGCTGCCCTCCGCGATGCCGCTGTTGGCCATGTCGGCGAATGGGGAGTCGATGTCCTTGCGATAGTCCTCCTCGAGGGGCATGCGCCACAGGGCCTCGCCCTGGCGCGACGCCGCGGCAGCCACGTCCGCCCACCACGACTTCGGTGTCACCGAAGCCGCCTGTCACGTAGCGGCCGAGCGCGCGGGCCATGGCACCCGTGAGCGTCGCCACGTCGACGATGTGGGTGGCGCCCTGGCGCTCCGTCCAGGTCAGCGCGTCGCCGAGGATGAGCCGTCCCTCGGCGTCGGTGTTGGTGATCTCGACCGTCTTGCCGTTCAGGGCGCGGATGACGTCGCCGGGCCGCGTCGAGTGCGGGCCGGGCATGTTCTCGACCGCCGGGGCGACGGCCAGCATGGGGATACCCGGCGCAAGCTGGGTCGCCGTGGCGATGGCGTGGATGACGGTCGCCGCGCCCGTCTTGTCGGTCTTCATCTGGCCCATGTTGGCCGGCGGCTTGAGGCTGATGCCACCGCTGTCGAAGGTCACGCCCTTGCCGACCATGGCCAGGAGGCGCCCGCGGGCGTCGCGCTTCTTGTCGGGGCTCGAGCGCAACGAGATGAAGCGCGGCTGGTTGGAGGAACCGCGGCCCACGGCCATGAAGAGGCCCATGCCCATCTCGGCCGCCTCCTGCGGGCCGAGGATGCGCAGCTCCATGCCGAACTCGCGGGCGACCTGGCTGGCCTCGTCGGCGAGGACCTCGGGGCTGACGTCGTTGGCGGCACGCTGGGCCAGCCTGCGGGTCCGGTTGCCGCCGTCGCCGATGATCTGGCCGCGCTCGGCGCGCAGGTACAGGGCATCGGCATCGCCCGATTCGATGGTGAAGGTGCACTCGTCGAGCGCCGGCGGCAGGCGGTCGTCCGGGTCCCCGTAGATCGTGGCCGGCTCGGCGGCGCCTTCGACGAGGCCGCGGGTGAGCTGCTCGATGACGGCACCCTGGAGGGCCCCTCCCGTGCTCACGAGCTGGTCGGAGACATGGACGGCGAGCCGCCGCACGTCGCAGCCCGTGAGGCTGCGGACGATGACGGCCCCCAGGCGACGCGCGCCCATCCGGTCGATGCGCTGTCCGTCCGCGACGCCCACGGCCAGGACGAAGCGGACGCCCATCTGCGAGGCCGGGATGAGCCGTGCCTCCCAGAGCGTGCCCTTGATGGCGCCGAGGGTGCGCATGGACTCGATGGCGCCGCCGAGCCGGCGGTCGATCTCGACGAGGAGCTCGGGCAGCTCGATCCCGGACGGCACGGTGACGGCCAGGACGTCGGCCTCCACGTCCCATGGGCGGCGTTCTTCCACGTTCAGGCGCATACGGATCCGGTCTCCCGTGAGGACCCACGTGGGGGTCGGTCGGATGGTGGACTCGGGGGCGCCACCGAGTCTATCGACTGGCTAGCATCTCCGTGATGAGCGAGTCGGGCTCGGTGCTGCGGGATTGGCTGCTGGCCATGCCCAAGGCGGAGCTGCACCTCCACCTCGACGGCTCGCTGCGCCCCGAGACCGCGCTCGAGCTGCTGCGGACCGGCCGAGCAGAGGGCCTGGACCTGCGCGCCGGCGTCGATGGACCCGCTGACCTCGAGGCCGCGGATGCCCTCGACGCCATGCGGGCCCGGCTCGTGGCGCCGCCGCGCTGTCTCGACCAGGTCGATCTGCTGCGGGCCTTCGACCTGCCCGTCGCGCTGCTGCAGGATGCCGGCTCGCTCGAGCGCTGCGCCCGCGAGCTCGTCGAGGATGTCGCGGCCGAGGGGACGCGCTACGCCGAGATCCGCTGGGCCCCGTCGCTCCACCTCGAGCGCGGCCTCGAGCTTCGTGAGGGCATGGCAGCCGTCGTGCGCGGGGCGCGGGAGGCGGCGGTGGCGGCCGGCATCAGCGTCCGCCTCATCGCGGTCGCGCTGCGGACCCATGCGCGTCTCCATGGCGGTCGGCGTGGCACAGGCGGCCGTGGGCTTCGCGGCCGACGGGCTGACCGGCTTCGACCTGGCGGGTGTCGAGCGAGAGGCTCCCGACCCGCTTCGCTTTGCGGAGGCGTTCGAGGTGGCCCGCGACGGCGGTCTCGGCATCACGTGTCACGCCGGGGAGTGGGGTGGCTCCTCCCAGGTGTGGTCGGCGCTCGCCATCGCCCCACAGCGGATCGCCCACGGTGCCCCGGCGGCCGACGATCCGGAGCTCATGCATGAGCTCGTCTCACGGGATGTGACCCTCGACCTCTGTCCCACCAGCAACCTCCAGGCGGGCATCGGCAGCGCCGATCCTGGCGCTCCCCTGCCCCGCCTCATCCGCGCTGGCGTGCCGGTCACCATCAGCACCGACGACCGGACCGTCAGCGACCTGACGCTCGTGGACGAGCTGGAGCGCTGCGTCGTGCGCCTGGGGCTGACGCCGACCGAGGTCGTCGGCACGGTCCGGCGAGCCTACGCGGCCGCCTTCCTCCAACACGACGAGGCCGAACGGGCCGACCTCCAGGCGGCCTTCGAGGCCTGGCTCATCGACCACCCGGTGCCGGACTGACCGCGAGGTCCCCGAGGATGCCCTCGAGATCGGCCGGGCCAGTCGCGACGACGGTGGGGCGCTCCTCGGGCGGCAGCGCCTCCGCCATCTCCGCGGTGCTCACGCCGGTCAACACGAGGACGCTCCGGGCGCCCACCCGGTGAGCCGCGAGGATGTCCGTGGCCAGACCGTCGCCGATGACCACGGCGTCCTCGACCGGGGTCCCGGCCACTGCTGCAGCCTCACGGAGGAGGCCTGGCTCCGGCTTGCCGATGACGAGATCCGGTTCGCGTCCGGAGGCTGCCGAGACGGCCGCGACGATGGCGCCGGCTCCGGCCAGCAGCCGGCCCGGCACGGGGAAGACGGGGTCGCGGTTGGTGGCCGCGAAGAAGGCCCCCTCGCGCACGGCGGCGGCGGCGACCGAGAGGCGCTCGTGGTCGATCTCGAAGTCGATACCCACGGCCAGCGCATCGGGTCCCGCTGCCAGGCCCTCGAGCGTGCAGGGCAGGGTCGCCAGCCCGGCGTCCGCGAGCTCCCGCACCAGGCCGGGCCCCCCAAGCACCATCGTCCGTCGCGGTGGGCGGGGCAGGTGTGCCAGGGCCAGCGCGGCGCCGCGGCCGGAGGTCAGGATGTGCTCGAGCCGGACCGGCGCGCCCATCGACTCGAGTCGGGCCAGGTACTCGGAGCGGTGCCAGCGGGAGTTGTTGGTGACGTAGATGATGGTGTCGCCGGAGGCCTGACGCCGGCGGAGCAGCTCGGGCATGCCGGGCACCGCTTCCGGGCCGCGATAGACGACGCCATCCAGATCGACGAGGAGGAGCACCGCCCGATGGTAGCCCGGTGCCGCATGCCAGGGTGACGCCACCCCCGAAGCCCGCCGACATCGACCTTCTGCTCGTCGATGGCGACAACCTGCTTCATGAGGCACGCGGCCGCCGCGACGACGGCGGGACGGGCTGGCTCCTGCCCGAGCTGGCTCGCTGGCGTCCGCCGGGCATGCGCGTCGTGGTCGCCCTCGACGGCCACCCTGCCCCGGGCGAGCCCAGTCGCGGCCGTGCCGCCCACGGCGTGGAGCACCACTATGCGGGCTCGCGCTCCGCCGACGACCTGCTCATCGAGCTCCTGAGCGCGCAGCCCTACGCCAGGCAGAGCCCGCAGCGCGGTGGTGACCGGCGATCTCGCTTTGTCACAACGAGCGAGGCGGGCCGGCGGCATCTCGCTGACGGTGGGCTGGCTCCTGTCACGGCTGTCGCGCGGGCCGGCCTCGACCGACGGCGCCGGGGCCGCGAGCGGCCGCATCGGCAGGTCGAGGCTCACAGGACCGGGTGCGGCTGCGGGCGAGACGATGCGCGATGACCCCGACGAGCGCTCGGCCGCGTGGCGGCCCGGACGCGGAGCCACCCGAAAGCGGGGCAACCCGCGCCGCACTGCCCGGCGCTCCGGCCGAGGGTAGACTGCCGGCCATGGCTGCGGACCCCTGGAGCGCCTTCCTCGAGTGGCTCACGACCGTGCTCGTGCCGAATTGGGGCGAGCTCATCGCCCTGCTCCCGTATGTCGTCGTGGCGACCCTCGTCGGGCCGATCATCACGCTCCTCGTGCTGATGTGGGGCTGGCACCTCGTCACACGACGGCGCGGCCGGGTGCGTCGGGCCGAGGCCCAGCCCACGGCGGTCCCGCTGCTGGCTGATGGCAGCCCCGTCTTCCCGCCCAACATGCCCTACTGCGAGGAGCATCGGCTCATCTACCCGGCCCGCGCCCGCCGCTGCCAGATCGACGGGGCGGACCTGTCGGTGGCCTGCCCGGTGGATGGCAGCGTCAGGGTCGCGGAGGTCGAGACATGCGCGGCCTGCGGCACGCGCTACAGGCTCGGGGTGACGGCGAGCCCTCTCGTGGTGGTCGCTGCGGATGGGCCGCCCGAGGGCGGCGCGGCCATCGCCTAGCGGGCCGCCGCGAGATCCGTGACCACGCTCTCCCAGTACCTCGTCATCACGCGGCTCGCTCCTGCTGCTGCTGGCGTTCGTGGCCGCGGTGGCCCACGCGACGCTGCTCGCCGGCCGGCGACCTGCGATGGTCCTGGCGGGTTCGGATGGTGGTCTGGCCGTGCTCCCGGTCGGCAGCGCCACTGCGTCCGCCATCGGCCACGGGCTGACCTGGGCCAGTCTGCTGCTCCTCGGAGCGGGTCTCGCCACGCGCGCCCTGATCGTGGGCCGTGGCCCGTGGGGCAACATGTACGAGTTCTCCATCGCCTTCGCGGCCGGCATCCTGGGCGGCTACCTGTTCCTGGAGCGCCGCTACCCCATCCGCGCGCTCGCGTTCCTGCCCCTCGGGGTGGCGCTCTTCCTGGCGGGCTATGCCGCGACCCTGCCGTCGAGCATCGAGCCACTCGTGCCGGCCCTCGACAACGCTCCGCTGCTGACCATCCACGTGGCCATGGCGATGATCGCCTACGGCGTCCTGGCCATCTCGTTCGCGGCCGCCGTGGGCTACCTGCTGCAGGGCGATGACGACCGCCTCGCCTGGCTGCCCTCACGGCGCGTCCTCGACGAGGTCGCCTACCGGGCCGTCATCATCGGCTTCCCGGTCTTCGCGGTGATGCTCATCCTGGGCTCCTACTGGGCATCGATCGCCTGGGGCCGCTACTGGGGATGGGACCCCAAGGAGACCTCAGCGCTGGTGACCTGGCTCATCTACGCCGCCTACCTCCATGCCCGCAGCCGGCGCGGGTGGGCCGGTCGCCCCGCGGCCCTCATCCTCGTCCTCGGCTTCGGGGCCGTGCTGTTCACCTACTTCGGCAATCTCTTCTTCGCGGGCCTCCACTCGTACTCCGGCCTGTAGGCCGCGGGTGATCCAGCTCGACCGCACGCCGACACGGCGCGGGGCGATGGGGGGCCGAGCAGCGATCGACCGGCGTGCCGACCGCCTGGTGGCCATGGTCGCCGTGATCGTCGCGCTGCTCTACCTGTGCGCAGCCATCCTCGCGGCGTTCCTGCCAGCCGCGGCGCGGGTGGGCACCTGGCTGCCGCTCCACCTCGCGCTCGCGGGCGGGGCCTCGACCGCGATCGCCGGGATGATGCCGTTCTTCAGCGCCGCCTTCGCCACGGCGCAGCCGGTGAGCGCCATCGTGCGCTGGGCCTCGGTGACCGCTGTCGCCGCCGGGGCACTGGGCGTCGCGGTCGGGTACGCGGGCGACGCGCTCGGCCTGGCCGTGGCGGGCGGATCCACCTTCATCGCCGGTCTTGTGCTCACCGGGTACGCGACGGTCGCTCCGCTGCGGCGCGGCCTGGGACCATGGGGCGGCGCCGTGACCGTCGGATACGTCTGCGCGCTCTCGATGGTCATCGTGGGCGCGCTCATCGGGACCGCCTACATGACCGCCTGGCCGCCGCTCCTGGAGGCCTGGGCCTGGGTCCGGCCCGCCCACGCCTGGCTCAACCTCGTCGGCTTCGTCTCGCTCGTCATCGCCACCACGCTGCTGCACTTCTTCCCGACCGTCGTCGGGGCGCGCATCCGACGCGCCCGCTCGGCGATCGTCACCGTGGGCGGCCTGGCCGGTGGCGCCGCGGTCGTGGCCCTCGGCTTCGTGCTGAGGTCCGATGCCCATCGCCCGCACCGGCGCTGTGCTCGTGCTGGCGGGCTCGCTCGCGCTGGCGGCCTACGCCTGGCAGACCTGGCGGACGCGCGCGCGATGGTCGGGCGATGCGGGCTGGCACCGCTTCGCGATGGGTGGCCTCGTGTCCGCCATCGCCTGGTTCGAGCTGGGCATGACCATGGCCTGTGGGCGGCTGCTCGCGGCAGGGGTCGATCCCGCCGAGTCCACCGCGACCATCCTCATCGGCCCCCTCGTCCTCGGCTGGGTGGGCCTCACGGTGCTGGCATCGGCGACGCACCTCGTGCCGGCCATCGGCCCGGGCGATCCCGCAGCGCATGCCCGACAGCGGGTCATGCTGGGACGCTGGGCGACGGTCCGACTTGTCGCCGCTGACGCCGGGATCGCCCTGTCGGCGGTCGGCCTCCTGCCGGTCGGCGGAGACCTCGCGTCGAGCCTCGGTGTCCCTCTCGCCGGCGCCGGGCTCGCCCTGGCCGGGCTGGCACTCGGCGGCCAGCGCGGCCCTCATCGTGGCCGCGCTGGCGACCGGTCTCCGCAGCGCGAGGGAGACCGGGCACCTCCGCGCCTGACCGGGGGCCGGCCGAACCCGCGCGTCCAGGGTGAGCAGGCCGTTCAGCGCGTGCGCAGCGAGGCGATGATCCGCGAGCGGTACGTGTCGAAGATGACGGCGAGGACGACGACGAGGCCGGTGATGATGACGCGCATGTTGTCCTCGACCCCCAGGAGGATGAGCCCGGTGCTCAGGACCTGAAGGAGGCAGGCGCCGAAGAACGTGCCGATGACGGAGCCCTTGCCGCCCGAGAAGCTGGTGCCGCCGATGATGACCGCGGCGATGGCGTCGAGCTCGTAGCCCACGCCGCGATGGGGCTGCCGACCTTGAGGCGGAGCAGGAAGACGAAGCCCGGCCAGGCCTGCCAGGAGGCCACAGATGACGAAGGCCGCGATCTTTACGGGCTTGGGGTTGTGCCCGGAGAGGCGCACCGCCTCCTCGTTGTTGCCGATGGCGTAGATGAAGCGCCCGAAGACCGTGTAGCGCAGCACGAACCAGGCCACGAGCACGACGGCGATGGCGACGACGAAGTAGACCGGCACGAGGTCGAAGAAGCGGATGTTGCCGGCGTCCTTGAAGACCTTGGGCAGCCCGGTGATCGTCGAGTTGTTGGAGAGGACCTGTGAGGCGCCTCGGGCCATGCTCATCATGCCCAGCGTCACGATGAAGGACGGCACGCGCCAGCGCTCGGTCACGAAGCCGTTGATGAGGCCGCAGAAGGCGCCGACGGCCAGGCAGGCCGCGATGGTCAGCGGGATGGAGACGCAGTCGGGTCGAGCCCGAACCCGCCGAAGCCGGTCATCACGGTGGGCGCCAGGATCCGGCACCGACGACCGTGGTCAGCGCCAGGACCGACCCGACCGAGAGGTCGATGCCGCCGATGAGGATGACGAACGTCATGCCCACCGCGAGGATCGTGTTGATCGAGATCTGGCCGAGGATGACCGAGAAGTTGTCGGTCGTGGCGAAGTACGGCGCGACGAGGCTGAAGACGAGCGATGAGCACGACCAGCGCGACGCCGACGCCGGCCTCGCGCAGCGCCGAAGACGGCGGCGCGGCTGGCCAGCGGACAGCTCTCTGAGCGCAGGACGGGCTGCTGGGCGAGGGCGGTGGTCGGTGCGCTCATGAGCGGCATCCCCGAGTACGTGCCGTTGCGACCCGGGCGGCCGCGGCCGCGGGGTCGAGGTAGTTGCGGTAGGCCAGCTCGAGCACGGCTCGCTCGCTGAACGCGCTCGCGGGGCAGCTCACCGACGATGGCGCCCTTGCTGAAGACATGATGCGATGGCAGATGCCGAGCAGCTCGGGCAGGTCCGACGAGACCACGATGATGGCCTTGCCCCGCTCGGCGAGGTGCCAGATGAGGTGGTAGATCTCGAGCTTGGCGCCCACGTCGATGCCGCGCGTGGGCTCGTCGAAGATGAGGACCTGCGACTCGGCGAAGAGCCACTTGGCGACGACGACCTTCTGCTGGTTGCCGCCGGACAGGAAGCGCACGACCTGTGCTCGGCGACTGGGCCTTGATCGACGAGGGCCTCGATGAGCGCGCTCGTCGCGGCAGCCTCCCTGCCGGTCTGGAGCAGGCCACGCTCGACGACCGCGGTCGAGCCGGGTGAGCGTGACGTTCTGGGCGCACGCTCATGTCCAGGATGAGCCCCTGCGACTTGCGGTCCTCGGTGAGCAGGCAGATGCCTGCCCGCACGGCGTCGCGCGGCTCGCGGATCGTCACCGGCTCGCCCGCGCACGCTGAACGATTCCGCCGGTGGCCCGGTCGGCGCCGAAGATGGCGCGCATGGCCTCGGTGCGGCCCGAGCCCACGAGGCCGGCGACGCCCAGGATCTCGCCTTCGTGGACGCGCAGCGAGACCGGCTCGACGTTGCCGCGGTACGTCGAGCCCATCGACGCGAGAGCAGCTCCTGCCCCGGGCGCACGTCCTCGCGGAACGGGAAGCCTGCGGCGCAGGGCTCGGCCGACCATGAGCTCGATGACCTCCGCCGACGCGTGACGTCCGCGACGGCCCGCGTGGCCGCCCACCGGCCGTTGCGGAGGACCGTGACGCGGTCGCCGATCTCCTTCATCTCGTCGAGGTGGTGGGAGATGAAGAGGACGCCGATGCCTCGCGCCGTGAGCCTCCGGATGATCTCGAAGAGGCGGTCGACCTCTCGGGGTGTCAGCGTCGCGGTCGGCTCGTCGAGGATGAGGAGGCGCGCGTCGGTGAGGAGCGCGCGGGCGATCTCGACCATCTGCATCTGGGCGATGCCGAGCTCCTCGACCGGGGTGTCGGCGCCACGTCGAGGCCGACCTCCTCGAGCAGCGCCGCCGCCCGCCGGCGCAGCTCGGGCGGTCGACGAGGCCGCGGCGCGCGGGCAGGTGCTCGAAGGAGAGGTTCTCCTCGATCGTCAGGTAGGTGAGGAGGTTGAGCTCCTGGTAGACGACCCGGATGCCGGCACGCGAGGGCCTCCTGGGGCGTGCGCGCGTCGGTACGGGCGGCCGTCGAGGAGGATCTCGCCATCGTCGGCTGCTCGACGCCCGAGAGGACCTTCACGAGCGTCGACTTGCCGGCGCCGTTCTCGCCGACGAGCGACGTGGACCTCGCCGCGCCAGGACGGTCAGGCTGACCGCGTCGAGGGCGCGGACGCCGGGAACTCGCTTGGTAGACCCCGCGAACCTCGACGACGGGCTGCGGTGCGACCCTGGCCTGCGCGACGTCACCGCACGATTCGCGCCTCGGTCTCGACGTGCGTCGTCCACGGTGCCGCTCCATCGCCGGTCGACCTCCGAGTATGGAGCCAGCCGCCGGGCGGACGGCCCGACGGCTGCTCACGCTGCTGTGGACGTCGATCGCGAGGCTGACGACGACGTTCTGCCGCGGTGACGAGCTCGACCGGGGTCTGGACCCAGCCGCAGAAGGTCTCGCCGGCCAGCTCGCGCAGGCCGAAGTCGATGCCGAACTTGGCCATGTCCGCGCCGAACTGCTCGACGGTGGCGAGCATCTTGCCGTCCTGCGATGAGCGGCTGGACGGCCGGGATGTTGTCGAAGCCGACGACCTGGATCTGGCCCGGCCTTGCCGGCGGCGTCCAAGGCCTTGACGACGCCCAGGGCCATCGAGTCGTTGGCGGCCATGACGCCCTGCAGGTCGGGGTAGCTTGGTCAGGAAGTTGGTCAGTGACCGTGTTGGCCTCTTCGGCGTCTCCCAGTGCGCGGTGCGTGGACTCGAGGAGTTCGAGGCCGCCCTCCGCGACCGAGTCGTCGAAGCCCAGCTTGCGCTGGACCGCGTTGTCGGCCTCGGGGTTGCCCTCGAGGATGACGACCTTGCCGCCCTCGCCGAGCGCCTGCGGCGAGCGCGTCGCCGGCGAGCTTCGCGCCGGCTCGGTTGTCGGGTCCGAAGAAGGCGAGGTCGATGCCTGCGTCGGCCATGGCCTGCTGGTCGAGCGCGACGTCGATGTTGATGACCTTGATGCCCGCCTCGAGGGCCCTGGCGATGGGCGCGACCATGGCCTTCGAGTCGGCCGGGGCGATGACGATGACGTCGAACTGCTGAGTGATGAAGTTCTCGACGGCGTTGACCTGGGCCGCGAAGTCACGCTCGTCCTTCATGCCGACCGCGCTCGAAGTCGAAGACGTCGGCGTTCTCGGCGGCGTACGCCTCGGCGCCGGCCTGCATCTGCTGGAAGAACTCGTTGGCGAGCGACTTCATGACCAGGCCGACCTTCGGCTTGTGGCCGAGCTGTGCCGTCAGGTCCGGCAGCGGCCCGGCCGGCTCGACCGGCGCGCAGTCCTCCTGCGCCGCCGGTCGGCCGCCGCTCGAGAGCACCACGACCGAGGCGAGCGCCATGCACGCACCGCCATCGCGACGGCCGCCAGCGACCAGCGTGCTCATCCGTGAACGTCCAACCATGGGACCGTTCCTCCTCCTGGCGGCCCCTTTCCGGGGCCCTCTGGGACTGGCGTCGCGGCGCCGACGCGCCCAGCGACGGCCACGCAACCGATTGCGCAACCGATTGCGTGCGTACGCGTACTCCAGCGCTCGGCCAGGTGTCAAATCCCGACGCGGCCGCACGAGGGCAGTCGCGGATAGGCGATGCCGACGATCCGGGACGTCGCGGAGCGGCCGGCGTGTCGGCGACGACCGTCTCGCACGTGCATCAACGGCGACACGCAGGGTCGACGCCGCGACCGCGGCGCGCGGGCAGGCAGGCCATCGCGCGAGCTGGGCTATCGGCCCAACGCGCGTCGCGCGCAGCATGCGGCGAGGGCGGACGCACACGGTCGGCGTCGTGGTCCCGGACATCGCCAACCCGTTCTTCGCGAGACCTTGCCCGCTGGCTCGAGGACGCCCTGTTCGAAGCCGGATACAGCGCCATCATCTGCAACTCCGACGGGGATCGACCGAAAGGAGGCGCGCTATCTCGACGTGCTCCAGGCGAAGCAGGTCGACGGGCTGCTGCTCACCGCCGCGAGCCAGCCTCGAACCAGCTGCGGCGCCTCGTGGACGGCGGGCCGCCCACCATCGTCATCGATCGCGAGCTGGACGACCTGCCGGTCTCCCAGGTCATGGTGGCCAACCACCACGGCGGCTGGCTGGCCGGCCAACATCTCCTCGACCTCGGTCACCGGGATGTCGCGGTCATCGCAGGGCCGGGCAGTCTGGGCACGAGCGCCAGGCGCCTGGAGGGCTTCCGTGAGGCGTACGAAGCTGCGGGCATCGGCATCCGCCCACAGAGCATCGCGCGTGGGGACTTCCGGGCCGTCAGTGGGCGCGCCGCGATGGATCAGCTGCTCGGCCGCCGCCGCCGACCCACCGCCGTGTTCGCCGAGAACGACCTGATGGCCCTCGGGGCCCTGAGCGCGGCGCATGCGGCCGGGTTGGACATCCCTGCCGACCTCTCGGTGGTCGGATTCGACGGCATCGCATTCGGCGCAGACGTGACACCCACACTGACCACGGTGATGCAGTCGAGTACGGCCGTCGCCGCGGCTGCCGTCGAGCTGCTTCTCGAACGCCTCCGGGATGCTGCCATGCCACCTCGCCGCATCGAGCTGCCGGTCCTGCTGGCTGAGCGGGGATCGTCAGGACCGCCCGGGCGTCGCTAGCGTCGAATCCGCCGTCACGTCCCAGGGATGTCCGCAGCGCCTCCACCGATCTCCTCCACCATCGCTCCACAGCCTGGGCCGCGGCTGGTCGCTGAACGCTATATGTTGTGGTCTGGGCGCGCCGTCCACCCCCACATGTAGTGGTTCGTAGCTTGACAATGGTGGGTCTCGGGCCTACCATCTCGTGACCCTCTTCGATAGCGGAACGTGCCCAACAGTGGCTGACGGAGAGAGGAGCGAGACCGTCGCCCGGTCAGGGTCCGGTCGCCAGAGGGGCTGTCGTCACCGCGCCGCAAGTGCGCGATCCGACCGCAGCCTGCACGCCAGTCGTCGCCGCCGGCGACGGCATCGGGAGGAGAGGTCATGGTCGAGGCCATCACGCGGGCGAGCGATCGGGAGCCAGGCCCACGCGCGGCAGCCGGGACCGGCAACGGACGCGCTCGGCGCACGGCGGTCCGTCAGAGCCCGGCCGGCCCATCGGCCATGGATGACCAGTTCCGCTTCACCGGGGCAGGGGTTCGGGGCCTGACCTTCGAGCGTCGCTGGACGACGCCCGGCATCCACCCGTACGACGAGGTCACCTGGGAGACGCGGCGCGCCAGCATCACCAACGAATCCGGCAAGTCCGTCTTCGAGCAGGACGACGTGGAGGTGCCCAGCTTCTGGAGCCAGCTCGCGACCAACGTCGTGGTCAGCAAGTACTTCCGCGGCCACATCGGCACGGCCCAGCGCGAGCACAGCGTCCGCCAGCTCATCGACCGGGTCGTCGGGACCATCGCCGCCTGGGCGGCCACCCAGCACTACTTCGCCAGCGACGAGGACCTGGCCACGTTCCAGGCGGAGCTCACGCATCTGCTGCTGCACCAGAAGCTCTCGTTCAACAGCCCCGTCTGGTTCAACGTCGGCGTCGAGGAGCGGCCGCAATGCTCGGCGTGCTTCATCAACTCCGTGGAGGACTCGATGTCCTCGATCATGGACCTCGCCAAGACGGAGGCCATGCTCTTCAAGTACGGCTCAGGGGCGGGCGTCAACCTCTCCACCATCCGCGGGTCGCGGGAGCGGATGTCGGGCGGTGGCATCGCCAGTGGACCGGTCAGCTTCATGAAGGGCTTCGACGCCTTCGCCGGGGTCGTGAAGTCGGGCGGCAAGACGCGGCGCGCGGCCAAGATGGTCATCCTCGACGCGGACCATCCGGACATCCTCGATTTCGTCGATTCGAAGGCCTCCGAGGAGCGCAAGGCCTGGGCCCTCATCGAGGCCGGCTACGACCCCTCCTTCACCGGCGAGGCCTACGGCTCCGTCTTCTTCCAGAACGCCAATCACAGCGTGCGTGCGTCGGACGCCTTCATGACGGCCGTCGAACGCGACGCGGACTGGACCACCCACGAGGTCACCAGCGGCGAACCGGCTGGCACGTACAAGGCTCGCACGATCTTCCGCCACATGGCCGAGGCTGCCTGGATCTGTGGCGACCCCGGCATCCAGTACGACACCACCATCAACGACTGGAACCCGGTCGCCAACACCGCCCGGCAGTACGCCACGAACCCATGCTCGGAGTTCAGCTTCATCAATGACACCAGCTGCAACCTGGCATCGCTGAACCTCATGAAGTTCGTGGACGCGGACGGGGAGTTCGATGCCGAGGCATTCGGCTACGCCAGCCGGCTGACCATCACCGCCCAGGAGATCATCGTCGACAACGCCTCGTACCCGACGACGCGGATCGAGGAGAACTCGCATCGCTTCCGGCCGTTGGGCCTGGGCTATGCCAACCTCGGCGCGCTGCTCATGAGCCGCGGCCTGGCCTACGACTCGGACGCGGGTCGAGCCTACGCGGCGGTCATCACCGCCATCATGACCGGCGAGGCCTACCGCCAATCGGCCGTCATCGCGCGCGACCATGGCGGTCCCTTCGTCGACTACGCCGTCAACGAGGGTCCCTTCCTGCGCGTCATCGGCAAGCATCGCGAGGCCGCCCACAGGATCGCCAGCTGACGCACCTGCCGGAGCCGCTCGTCGCAGGCCGCTCGGCACGTCTGGGACGAAGCACTCGAGCTGGGTGAGCAGCACGGCTACCGCAACGCACAGATCAGTCTCCTTGCGCCGACGGGCACCATCGCGTTCATGATGGACTGCGATACCACCGGCATCGAGCCGGACATCGCGCTCATCAAGTACAAGAAGCTCGTCGGCGAGGGCTTCCTGAAGATCGTCAACGGCACCGTGCCCGGGGCGCTGCGACGACTGGGCTATTCCCCTGACGAGGTCGAGGCCATCGTGGCCTGGATCGACGAGCGCGAGACGATCGAGGGCGCGCCCGGCCTCAAGCCCGAGCACCTGTCGGTCTTCGACTGCGCCTTCAAGCCCGTCAACGGCGAGCGCTCCATCCACCACATGGGGCACCTGCGCATGATGAGCGCCACGCAGCCCTTCCTCTCGGGCGCCATCAGCAAGACCGTGAACATGCCCGAGCGCGCCACAGCCGAGGACATCGAGGATGTCTACCTGCAGGGCTGGAAGCTCGGCCTCAAGGCCATCGCCATCTACCGCGACGGCTCCAAGCGAAGCCAGCCGCTCTCGACGGGCAAGAAGACCGAAGCAGCCGCGGAGGCTGTCGCTCCGACCGCGGACAGCCCAGGCCTCGAGCCAGCGTCGGAACCCAAGCCATACCGGCGACGGTTGCCGGACGAGCGGCGAGCCGTGACCCACAAGTTCCAGGTCGCCGGCCACGAGGGCTACATCACCGTGGGCCTCTACCCGGACGGCCAGCCCGGCGAGATCTTCCTCAAGATGGCCAAGGAAGGCTCCACCGTCAGCGGCCTCATGGACACGCTGGCCACGATGACCTCCATCGCCCTGCAGTACGGCGTCCCGCTGCGGGACCTCGTGAGCAAGTTCGCGCACGTCCGCTTCGAGCCCTCGGGCTTCACCGGCAATCCCGAGGTGCCCATCGCCAAGTCGAGCGTCGACTACATCTTCCGCTGGATGGGTTCCCGCTTCCTTTCCAAGGACGACCGGGATGCCCTGGGCATCCTCGGTGGCGCCGTCGTCGCGGAGATCCCTCCGCCGTCGCGGCCGGCCCCGGATCCATCGACCTGGCCACTGGGTTCGCGGATTCCACCGCGGCCGAGCCCCCGCCCGCTCCTTCGACCTCCTCCGGGGGAGAGGGCGGGGACCGGCCGATGCCGTCGGCATCGGCGGCATCGGGCGCCACGGCAGCAGCCGGAGGGCGCGCCAGCAACGGCAACGGGAGCCACGGCGGGAACGGCACTGCGATCCCTTCGCTCGGCAACGGGTCCGCGGCTTGCCTTCTCGGTCAGTGCCGACTCACCGTCCTGCATGGACTGCGGCAGCATCATGGTCCGCAACGGCAGTTGCTACAAGTGCCTCAACTGCGGAGCCACGAGCGGCTGCAGCTGATCTGAGGGCGGCGCCACCGCACCCCCAGGCGACGGGCTCCGACCTCCGCCGCACCCGGCCGCCCAGCTGACGGGCTAGAGTCAGGCTGATGCGCATCGCGACCTGGAACGTCAACTCGCTGGGAGCCCGGCTCGACGCCGTCGAGCGCTGGCTCGATCGTGCGGCACCGGACGTCCTGCTCATGCAGGAGACGAAGCTGGCCGACGGCGACGTGCCCGAGATGCCCTTTCGCATGGCCGGCTACGAGGTCCTCCACCACGGCGAAGGACGCTGGAACGGCGTGGCCATCGCCAGCCGTTTCGGCTTCGAGGAGCCTATCGTGACGAACTTCGGGGACGGGCCCGTGCGCGACAGCCGCCGCGCGGTCTCCCCAGAGCTCGGCGAGGAAGACTTCGACCCCTCCGACGAGGCGCGCATGGTCAGCGCGCTCACGGGCGGGCTGCGCGTCATCAGCCTGTACGCGCCCAACGGGCGCATCCTCGATTCACCGTGGTACGCGGGCAAGCTCCGCTGGTTCGATCGACTGGCCCACTGGCTCGAGACCGAGGCCGATCCGGGCCAACCCATCCTGCTCGGCGGAGACCTCAACGTCACCCCGACCGATGACGACGTCTGGGATGCCGCGCGGGCGCACGGCAGCACCCATGTCTCCGAGCCCGAGCGGGCGGCCCTGGCCCGTCTGCGCGACTGGGGCCTCATCGACCTCTACCGTGTGTGGCAGCCGGCTGTCGGCCGATTCAGCTGGTGGGACTACCGGGCGGGCATGTTCCACCGCAACGAGGGCATGCGCATCGACCTGCTGTATGGGGACGGCGGCGGTCGCCCGGCGGGTCATCTGGGCGGAGATCGATCGCGAGGCACGCAAGGGCCCGCCCACCCCGTCGGACCACGCCCCCGTCGTCGTGGACCTCGATGACGCCGGGCAGGCCGTTCGACGCCGGCTGGGACGCGGCGCTGGCGAGGATCAGGGCGCGCACCCGGCCCCGCTGACACGGACGATGCCGCCCTGCCGGGCTGACCGCGGGGTCAGCCGATCGCCAGCGCGTGCGCGACGCCGATGGGCACCACGGCTCGGTGCCGCGTGAACGCCAGGCAGGCCACGAGGCCGACGCTGGCCTGGAAGAAGACGGCGTTGGCGGCCGCGGCGAGCAGGTCGCCATGGTTGGCCTCGAGATTCAGCGGCACATGGACGAGGCCGAAGACGAGAGCCGAGACGACCGCGGCAGCTGCGGTGCGCGCGCTGGCGGCCTCGAGCGGCGCGAAGAGGCCGATGAGGTAGAGGAGTTGCTGCCCGATGCCACTGGGCAGGGACAGGAAGGCGCCCGCGACGAAGGCGATCCCTCCGACGGCGAGCCGCGGCACGGCGATGAGCAGGAGCATGGGCAGGAAGGGGCGTGGATCGCGGAGAAGGCGCTCCGGCAGGACCCGCCATCCCTGCTGGCGGATGGCAGACACGATCCAGCCGCCCACGCCCACCATGAAGAGCAGGAGGCCCGCGGCGGCCCCGAGGCCGAACCCCCATAGCCGCCATCCCGGTCGCCGCGACGAGCGCGCACAGGGATCGGAAGGCGGCATCCGGCACGGTGTCCGCGGCCGGCCGGGCTGCCCGGTGGCGCCCCGCCCACCAGGCGAAGAATGCCAGCACGACCATCCCCAGCCAGACGAGCAGGACGGTCGTCACCTGGCTCTCGCCTCGCCGCAGCACGAACAAGGCCCCAGCGATGAGCTCGATGAGGAGGAAGAGGCGGATGGCTCCCGAACCCAGCGCCGTTCGCAGATCCCCTCGGAGCGCCCGGTCCAACCGCACGGGCGGGAGTGTACGGCAGCGGCGACGCCGCCTTGCTCATATCCTGTGAGGGTGACCCTCTATCACCTGCTCGAGCACCCCGAGCTCGACGACCCGCTCATGGTCATGGCCCTCGACGCCTGGGTCGACGCCGGATCCGCGGCGACGAGCGCCGCAGCGCTGCTCCGCGAGGGCGCGACGACGATCGCAGGCATCGATGCCGACTCCCTCTTCGACTACCGCTCCCGTCGTCCCACGCTGCGGATCGTCGACGGCCGCCCGCTCGACCTGGAGTGGCCGGAGCTCGAGGTCGTCCATCGGCGTTTCCGCGAACGCGACGTCCTCGTCCTCAGCGGCCCGGAGCCCGACTACCGCTGGCGCGAGCTGGCCGCCGAGCTGGTGATGATGGCCCAGGACCTGGGCGTCTCGGAGTGGCTCACGCTCGGCGCCATCCCGGCCGCCGTGCCGCACACCCGCCCGGTCCCGGTGCTGGGCGTCGAATCGCGCGCCGGTCTCCTGAAGGGCGGCATCGCTCCCGGGCCCGGCGGGCTCGATGCGGGTCCCGGCGGCGGCCGTCTCGATCGTCGACCTGGCCGTCGCGGAGGCCGGCATCCCCACCCTGGGCTACTTCGCCCAGGTCCCCCACTACGTCAGCGGCGAGTACCCCGCGGCCGCGGTGGCGCTCATCCGCGCCGTCGAGCGACATATCGGGGAGGCCCTGACGACCGCGGTCCTCGAGCTCGAGGCTCGCGGCATCAACACCCGGCTCGACGCGGCGGCCTCGGCGGACGATTCGACGAAGTCCTACATCGCCCGGCTCGAGGAGATGGTCGACGAGGCACGGCTGCCCTCCGGCGATGAGCTCATCGGGGAGATCGAGCGGTTCCTGCGCGACCGTGGCACCGGTAGCGGCCCGGTCCACTGACCTCGGCGCGGCGATTCAGTCGCGGACGCGGATGAGGCTGATGCCGTCGCGAACGGTAAGCAAGACGACCTCGACCCTGGGATCCGCGACGGCGCGGTCGTTGAACGCGCGCACGGCCACGGTTCCCTCCTCGGCCGATGTTTCATCGACGACCCGCCCCGAGCGCAGGACGTTGTCGGCCACGATGAGGCCGCCCGGCCGCATGACGGCCATGACGGCGTCGTAGTAGGCCGGATAGGCCGACTTGTCGGCATCGATGAAGGCCAGGTCGAACGGCCCGGCAAGGTGTGCGAGCGAGTCGAGAGCCGGTCCCTCGATGACCGAGACCTGCTCCTCCAGACCGGCCAGCACGACGTGCTCTCTCGCCTTGGCCGCGTGCTCGGGTAGCAGCTCCAGTGTGGTCAGATGGCCATCGGGCGGCAGGGCCTCGGCCATGGCGACGGCCGAGTAGCCGCTGAACGTGCCGACCTCGAGGATCTGCCGAGCCCCGCTGATGGCCACGAGCAGCGCCAGCAGCCGGCCCTCGACCGCGTCGATCATCATCCCGGGGTCGCGACTCCAGGTCCTGGTCGCGCTCGCGATGCGGACGAGCGGCTCCGAAGGCGGTGTGCTGTGCGCCGTCGCGTAGGCCTCGAGCTCGAGGTCGGCGATGGCCCGCGACCGGGCGGCGCTCACGATGCGCGCAGTCGCGTCGGCATCACGTGGATGCGCACCGGGTAGTCCGCTGCGAAGGACTCGGCGGTCATGCCCAAGTCAGCCATGGCACCTTCGTACTTGGTCACGTACGCCTCGTCCTCGTGCGCGGGCCGGCCATCTCCGACGATCTCGGCCCGACCCTCGATGATGACGACCTCGCCTCCCGAAGCGGTGCTGTTGAGGTTAAGCGAGACTCTGCGGGTTGGCCGCGATGTTCCGGGTGCGCGGCGTGTTCGCGAGCGAGAAGACGACGATCGACTCGTCCTCCACGAGGAACCAGACGGGCGAGGTCTGGGGCTGACCGGCGGTGTTCACGGTGGTCAGCCAGATGACGAGCTCTTCATCGAGCCGGGCCTGGATGTCGGGGCGTTCTTCGAACATCGGCCCAGTATGCCGCTCCCCTACCATGATGCGATGCTCGAGCACGACGGCTCCATCCGCATCGCCTGGCAGGCCGATGGCTTCGAGGCCATCCTCGTGCGGGCGCGCTTCCGGCCGTCGGAGCAGCTCGCCGGCTTCGCCCGGGGCGTCGCCGACGTGGCCCTCCTCGAGCGGACGCTGGTCGGACTGCGGACCGCGCTCCGCGAGCGCTTCCCGGGCGCCTTCGACCTCGTCACCGAGCGAGCCCGCGAGCGCGCCGTGGCAGGTCATCGTCTCCTTCCATCCACCGCCGGGCGAGCCCAACCCCGACCCGTGGTGATGACGACAGGCGAGCGGCCTGCTCGAGATCCATGAGCCGGTCGATGCGTTCGAGCGCATCGAGGCGCACCTCCGGGCGGCGGGCTTCTTCGGGTCGGCGCAGCCCGCGGCGTCGCGCCGACGTCTACCTCGGGCTACGGGCTCTCCGAGTCCGCTCCGGCGTGGAGCGGGCGCCGCCCGCCCGGAGCCCGCGGCCGCTGCCGCTGGCGGCCTGCCGGATCGAGGCGTCGAGGCTGACGGGCCCGACGCCATCGGGGCCGCTGCAGGTGACTATCGGCATCGGCCCCTGGGAGCCGACCTGGACGGAGGCCGCAGCTACGCCGCCGCCGATCGGGCAGGCACGCGAGGCCATCGCCGCTGGCGAGGTCTACCAGGTGAACCTCGTCCAGCATCTCTCGGCCCCGTTCGAGGGCGATGCCGGTGGCGTGGCGGCGGCCCTCGCGGCCCTGCGGCCCGCGCCATGGACGACCCATCCAGGGGCGCCGGACTGGTCCATCGTCTCCGCCTCGCCGGAGCTCTTCCTGGCACGCCGCGGTGACAGCGATCTGGACGATGCCCATCAAGGGCACCCGCCCGCGCGGCGAGGCGCGCGCGCTGCTCGCGTCGGCCAAGGACGCCGCGGAGCACGTGATGATCGTGGATCTCGAGCGCAACGACCTCGGTCGCGTCTGCGAGCCGGGCAGCGTCCGCTGGCCGGAGCTCATGCGGGTCCGATCGATGGCCGGCGTGGAACACCTCGTCTCCCTGGTCGAGGGCAGGCTCCGCGCGGAGCGTCACCTGGACCGAGGTGCTGCGGGCGATGTTCCCCGGCGGCTCGGTGACAGGCGCGCCCAAGATCGCCGCGCTCGACCACATCCATGCCCTCGAGCCGGTCGGTCGCGGGCGCGTCGATGGGCGCGCTCGGGACGGTCTGGCCCAACGGCGACTTCGACCTCGCGCTGACCATCCGGACCTTCGCCATGGTCGACGGCCGCATCCACCTCTGGGTCGGCGGCGGCGTGGTCTGGGACTCCGAGCCGGCAGCGGAGGTGGAGGAATCCTGGGTCAAGGCGCGACCACTGCTGCGCGCCATCGGGGCCGGTACCCGGGAGCGGGCGGCCGCGTGAAGCCAGGCCCTCGCCCACTCGCGGTGGCGGTCCTCGGTCGCGGCATCGTCGACCCGGACGTGCCCGTCATCCACGCCGACGACCGGGGCCTGCTGCGCGGCCTCGCGGCCTTCGAGACCCTGCGCGTCTACGGTGGCCGGCCCTTCGCCATGGCCGAGCACCTCGACCGCCTGCGCGTCTCGGCGACGCGCATGCACCTGCCGCTGCCCGACCTCGCGGAGCTCTGAGGCGCTCGCCGCAGCGAGGCCATCGGCGCGGCCGGCGGCGGCGACTGCACGCTCCGCCTCACCGTGACCGGCGGCCGCGAGGGCGACGAGCCCGTGGCCATGGTCCTCGTGGGCGACCTGCCCAGCCGACCTCGATGCGACTCCGCGCAGCGTGGGCATCGCGGTCATCTCGCTGCGCCTGGGCACCGACCCGCGCGCCCGGCACGACGCGCCCTGGCTGCTCGATCGGCGTGAAGTCGACCTCGTACGCGGTCAACATGGCCGCCCACGAGGAAGCCGAGCGGCGCGGCGCCGGCGACGCCATCTTCGTGGCAGCCGATGGCTCGGTCCTGGAGGGGCCGACGACGAACGTCTGGTGGCGGCGACGGCACGACGCTCTACACGCCCGCACTCGACCTCGGCATCCTGGCGGGCGTGACGCGAGCCTGGGTGCTCCGCCTGGCCGGCGAGGCCGGCTATCGACACCACGGAAGGCTGGTTCCCGCTGTCGGACCTGGCCGAGGCGGACGAGGCCTTCACGTCGTCGTCGATCCGCGAGCTCATGCCCATCGTCCGCCTCGACGGGCACGTGCTTCGGCTCGGGTCGGCCAGGCCCGGCGGTGCGGGCCCTGCACGCGGCGCTTGCGCGCCACGGCGGCCGGCGCGCTGATCCTGCTGACGGCCCGTGAATCACGCGACCCACGCGCGTCGCGTGGGTCGTGCTCGTTCGGTTTGCGGCGGTCCGGACGCGCACGCCGATGCTCACGGCCCCGACCGCGCGAATCAGCCGGCTCGGGTGTCTGATGAGATGTTGCCCGCTCGGGGCACGGTGCAGAGGTTGCTCATCCCCATGGATCCATCCGCGGTTTGCGGCAGCACACGAGACCCTGCGAGGGCCCTGGGGCTCCGACTGGTCCGGACTCGCCGGCTGCGGGGATCGACCATGCGATCAGCCTTACCTCCACGTCGAAATGTACACCTGTGGCCGTCGGCTGTGAAGTCCCCTCACGACCGCTCTGCAGGCCACCGACGCAGTCGCGGGCCGTCAGGCCTTCGGAGGCCTGCTTGGCGGCGCGCTTCTGCGACTGGTAGGCCGCCAGCGAGTCGGCCGAATCCACGTCGCCGAGCGTGGGGTGGCGCGGCATCACGGCATCGAGACCGGGGAGCTGCAGTCCGAAGCGCCTGCCCAGGATGGCGATGCATCGACTTGGCCTTCATCTCGCCGATGCCCGGCAGGGCGAGCAAGCCGGGCCTCGAGGTCGGGACCATCGACGGCGTCCGTCCCAGACGCGGACGGCGTCGCCGTCGTAGCGCTCCACGATGGCGCGACAGAGCTCCTGCACGCGACGCGCCATGCTGCCAGGGAAGCGGTGGAGGGCCGGTCTGGTGCGGAAGGCCGCCTCGAGGTCCGTCGGGATCCATGGCCGCGATCGACCGGGCGTCGAGGCTGACCGATCCGCCGCCGCAGCTCCAACGGCCCGCCGAAGGCCTTCTGGACGCTGACCTGCTGGTCGAGAACGAAGCCGATGAGGAGGGCCAGGGGCTCCGTCGCGAGAAGCGCGTCGGCGCGGGATCGCCGCGTGAACGGCAGCTGCTCGGGCGGTGTCGTGCGCATCGCGACAGGGTACTCTCGACCATCGCGGCAGGCACTCCGGCGCGATGCGCTATAGTGGTCGCACATCCTCCTGACACGCGGGTGGTCGAGCACCGCATCACGAGTGCTCCCGCCGACGCGAGCCAGCAGACGATCGGCCGCTCGCCCATGGATGTCTGCGAGCGGCACCACAGATACCGACCGGCCAGTGCGCCCATACCTCGCGCCGCCGGTCCGAAAGGACCACATGCTCTCCCGTTCACCCAGCGCGCCGGCTGACCTCAGCCGTCGCAGCCAGGCCCAGCGCCGGCTGCGTCGCAGCGCGGCCCAGCGGCTCTTCTGCAGCACCAATGGCTGCACCACCTACCTCGTGCCAGACCCGTCGGGCGCGCACGCGATCTGTCCGGTCTGCGGCCTCCGCCGCAGGATTCCGACCGATCGATCCGGTCGTCACCGGCACGCCCGCACTGACGTGACCGCGGGCCCGGGCGGGCGTGGGCAGGCCTCACTCGAGGAGGACCTCACCGCCTGGGGCAAGGTCGTCATCCTCGAGACCCGCGGCCGGCGGACCGGCAGGCCGCGACGCGCCACGGTCGGCTTCGTCGAGGCGGATGATGGCTCGCTCCTCGTGGCCGCCGCCGACGAGGACGTCCACTGGGCACGCAACCTCCTGGCTGATCCTCGCTGCATCGTCGAACGCGATGGCGAGCGGCACCCGTGCCGAGCGGCTCCGCTCGACGCGGGCGCACGGCAGGCGGCCGTGGCTGCTCTCATCGTGCGCTACGGCACGCCCGCGGAGCGGCTGGGCGCCGGTCCCGCATTCCGGTTGACCCCGGGACGCCGGGCCAGACACGCCGATGACCGAGCGCCTACACTTGGGCGACCGCAGGTCCGCGCCCTTGTCGATGGACCGGATGGCACCTCTTGGTCGGTGCCCAGCGCACCTGCGTCGATCGCACGCCGACCCTGGACCTGGCCCCGCGGGGTGGGTGGCGCCACCACGGACAGGAGCCATATGCCATTCGATGACCTGGGCCTGGGCCCGGAGATCGCTCCGCGCCATCGCGGAAGAGGGCTACACGGAGCCGACGCCCATCCAGTGCGAGGCCATCCCCATCGTGCTGTCCGGTCGCGACCTCATGGCCCGCGCGCAGACCGGGCACCGGCAAGACCGCCGCCTTCGCCCTGCCCATCCTCGAGCGCATGAAGGTCCACGCCAACACCTCGTTCTCACCGGCGCGGCATCCCATCCGCGTCCTCGTCGTGGCGCCCACGCGCGAGCTGGCCATCCAGGTCGCACGACAGCTTCCGGGCCTACGGTCGCCATGTCGGCCTGCGCTCCACGCTCGTCTACGGCGGCGTGCCCATGGCCCCCCAGGAGCGGGACCTGCTGGCCGGCGTCGAGATCGTGGTGGCCACCCCCGGACGCCTGCTCGACCATGCCGGCAGCCGGACGCTGAACCTGGGCCAGGTCGAGGTGCTCGTGCTCGACGAGGCCGACCGCATGCTCGACATGGGCTTCATCGACGACATCCGGCGCATCCTGGCGCTCCTGCCCGCACGCCGCCAGAACCTGCTCTTCTCGGCGACCCTGAGCGCGGAGGTGCGGTCGCTGGCCAGCACCTTCCTCCACGACCCGGCGTCCGTCGACGTGGCGCCCACCATCTCGGCCGCCGAGTCGGTGGAGCAGATCGCCTACCTCGTGGAGGCGGACCGCAAGCGCGAGCTGCTGGCGCATCTGGTGCGCACCCGCGACCTCCACCAGGTGCTCGTGTTCACGCGCACGAAGCAGATGACGCGTCGGCTGGCCTCCCAGCTCGACCGGGATGGCGTCGCGGCCACCGCCATCCACGGCGACCGGACGCCAGCCCGAGCGCGAGCGCGCCCTCGAGCAGTTCAAGTCCGGTGAGGTGCGCGTCCTCGTGGCCACCGACGTGGCGGCGCGCGGCCTCGACATCGAGGCCCTGCCGGTGGTCGTGAACTTCGAGATCCCCACTGACCCCGAGGACTACGTGCACCGCATCGGCCGGACCGGACGCGCGGGCATGGAGGGCCTGGCCATCTCGCTCGTCTCGCTCGACGAGGAGGAGCAGCTCAAGGCCATCAACCGGCTCCTCAAGCGGGACCTGCCGGTCCGCCAGGTGCGCGGCTTCGAGGTCGACCCGAGCGCCCGCGCGAGCCGCCCGGCCCGTGGCGGCCGGCGCGCCAGCCGAGTGGACGCCCAGCCTGGCGCCTCGGGCGTCAGACGGCGCACCCCAGGTCGGGGTGCCCTGGCCCGCTAGCGGGGACCTTCAGCCAGCAGGGTGCGGATCCGACCGGCGACACGGTCGAGCCCGGTTCGCCGGCTGATGACGCGAAGGCGCGCACTCGGATGGCGCGATCCATGTCGTCACCGATCTCGTCGAGGTGGCGACGCAGGAGGCCCTGGCTCTCGCCCAGCTCGCCGCTGAATGCCCGCAGCCGATGGAGCTCCGCGGGCTCGGCCCACCGATCTGGAGCAAGACCGCGGGCGTAGGCCGTCGCGAAGGCATGATCCCGCGTCGCGTAGACGTCGCTGACACGGTCGTAGAACGAGGCCCGGAAGGGCGCCAGGACGTCACGCTGATGGACCCACTGGAAGCCCATGATGGCGGCTCGCGTGAGGTAGTCCGACCCGTACCCTGAGCCGTGGATGCGCTCCCAGGTGAGGCTCTTGCGACGGCGCTCCGGGAGGGCCGCCTGGCCACGGATGTGGGCCCGCTGGCCGCGATCCGAGTGGTCGCGTCGAAGCTCACCGTCCAGCCAGCGCTCACCATCATCGAGGCCGAAGGCGGCCGCCTTGATGGCCACCTGCCAGCGCATCTCCTGGTCGGCGTCGAAGCCGAGGCGCGCCCAGCCACCATCCACCAGAGCCCGAAGCCGCTCGACGTGCGGGGCGGAGTCCGCGGCGGCCACGGCCGTCCTCGCCCACGTGAGACGCCGCTCCCCGACGGTCTCCGAGGCCACGTCGACGGCCATGGTCACGAGGAGGCTCCCCTCGACCGCCACGCGATCGTCAGGCACGAAGCGTCGCACGGCCTCCGTGGCCCGATCGAGCACCGACTGCAGGAGCGCCCGGTCGGCTTCGGCCGGTGCGAAGCGGCGAACCGCCGCGAGGTACTCGGTCGAGGCCAGCCTGGCGTCGCGGACCATCTCCCACAGCGACGACCAGACCTGTTGCCGCAGCAGCGGGTCGGTGAGCTCGGGCAGCCGCTCCAACGCGAAGGCCAGGGACAGCGGATCGAGGTGCACCACGGCGTAGTCGTGGTCGCCAAGGTCCGGGTACACGAAGAGTGGGGCCGGGCGCCCGATGGCCTCGGGCACGGCCTGGCTGCCGCCCTCGATGCGCACCGGGATGGCCTCGACCACGAGCTCGTCCCCGTCGATCCCGGGATACACCAAACCCAGCACCGAGGCGTGCGGGCGCAGCGTGGGATGGTCCGGCGGGGCCGTCTGACGGACGAGCAGGTCCGCGACGCGGCCGCGCGCGATGGACCAGTCGACGCTGATGGTGTTCAGCGACGGCGACTGGAGCCAGAGCCGGGCCCAGTCGTCGAGTCCCTGGCCCGCGGCCTCGCCGAGCGCCCCGAGAAGATCGGCGAGCGTCGCGTTGTCCCAGGCATGACGCTCGATGTAGGCATGCAGGCCGGCCCGGAACGACTCCTCCCCGATCGTCGCCACGAGCTGCTTGATGACCGCCGCCCCCTTCTCGTAGGTGATGGCGTCGAAGTTGCCGACCGCTTCGTCGGTGTGCTCGACCGTCGTGGCGACCGGATGCGTGGTGGTCAGCTGGTCCTGGCGATGGGCGGCCGGACGCATCTCCCCGTTGAAGGTCTGCCAGGCGTCCCTGAAGCGCGTCGCATCCGCCAGGCAGCGATAGGAGAGGTAGGTGGCGAACGTCTCGTTCAACCAGAGATCGTCCCACCAGCGCATCGTCACCAGATCCCCGAACCACATGTGTGCGAGCTCGTGCAGGACGACCTCGGAGCGGACGAGGCGCTGAGCGTAGGTGGGCGGGTCGCGGAAGAGGAGGCGGTCATGGAGCGTCACGGCGCCCACGTTCTCCATGGCCCCGGCATTGAACTCGGGCACGAAGACCTGGTCGAGCTTGGCGAAGGGATAGGGGCGACCGAAGAGGTCGATGAAGTAGTCAAGGCCCTGGGCGGTGACGTCCAGCAGCTCCTCCGCGGAACGTTCCAGCTCGCGCCGCATGGAGCGCCGTCCGTAGAGGCCGAGCTCGATGTCCGCCGTGGCGGTCGCCGACGCGCTCGTAGGGGCCGGCGATGAGTGGGAAGAGATAGGTGGAGAAGGGCCGCGTCTCCGCGAACCCGTGCCGACGACGGCCACCAGCGAGCCGATCCACCCGGCCCGCCGGCTCAGCGGAGATGACCTGCCAGTCCTCGGGTGCCGTGACCGCCAGCCGATAGCGGGCCTTGATGTCCGGTTGGTCGAAGGCGGGGAAGAGCCGATGCGCGGAGAAGGGCTCGAAGTTCGTGTAGAGGTAGGTCTCGCCATCCTCGGGATCGAGGAAGTGATGGAGGCCGTACCCCGTCGTGTCGAACCGGTTGCGGTAGTCGAGCTCGATGCGGTTGTGGGCAGCGAGGTGCTCCGGCGCCAGCCACAGGCGGTGATCGCGATGATCGGGCTCGACGCTGGCGCCGTTCACGACGAGGCGCACAGGATGACCCGTGAAGTCGAGGAAGAGCGGTGCATCCGCCGTGCGAAGAGCGAACTCGACGACGGCCCTGCCGGCATAGGTCTCCATGCCAGCTGCCAGCTCGAACTCCAGGTCATGGCGGACGTCTTGGACCCTGGCGGCCCGTTCCACCGCCTCCGCGCGATGGAGGACGTCACGCTCCTTGCTGACGATGGCTGGCTGCATGCTGTCCGAGGGTGCCTCGAGGCGGGTTCCAAGCGTGAGTCTAGCGGGAGGCCACTTATGCGGCGCTTATCGGGGTGGCCTGTCGGTCTGGGACGGACGGATGCTGGCATGTGTCACCCTAGGGGCATGCCGCCTGCCCTGACCCCCGACCTGATGCGCTCCCTCGGCCTCGATGTCGATGGCCCGGCCCGCTGGGGCAGTCTCCCTGCCAGCCAGGCCCCCGGCATCTTCGCCGTGGAAACGAACACGCCGTTCGCGAGCGCGCCCCTCGACCAGGGCGAGATCCGCCGCTGGCTCGAGCGTGTGCCCGGCCTGCGCATCGATGACGAGCCCGCGACGCCCACGCTCCTGGCGCGGCGCCTGGCCTCCTTCTGGGTGCCCGGCGAGGCCCTGCTCTACGTCGGCCGGACGAGCCGCAGCCTGGCGGCAAGGGTCGCGTCGCTCTATGCGACCGAGCTCGGCCACCGCCGCCCACACGCCGGCGGGCACTGGCTCAAGACCCTCCAGGAGCAGCCTCGCCTGCGGCTCTGGTGGGCCGAGACCGATGCGCCCGAGGAGTATGAGGACGCCCTGATGGGCGCCTTCGCCGACGCTGTCCCGAGCGCGGCGCGGTCGGCCCTGCCGTCCGGCGCCCCGGTGCTGCCGTGGGCCAGCCTGGAGTCGCCCTCGGGCGTCAGGCGCGACACGGGCATCCAGGGCTCGCTGCGCGACACGGAAGACCCCAAGGCCGAACCGCCCGTCGTACGCCGCTCGGACCGCTCCGGGTCGATCCGCCGGCGGATGCCATCGAGCGTCCCGAAGCTGGTCGCGGCTCGCCCCGCCGCTGCGCGCTCGGCGACGAGGAGTGGTAAGGCCACCGCGGACCGGCCGTCGCCCACACACCTCACGGAGGACGGGCTGGCGGGCCTGCAGGCCGAGCTCGAGCGGCTGCGAACGGTCGAACGCCCGGCCGTCGTCGAGCGCATCAAGCATGCTCGCGAGCTCGGCGACCTGCGCGAGAACGCCGACTACGAAGCTGCCCGCCGCGAGCAGTCGTTCCTCGAGGGCCGCGTCCAGCAGCTCGAGCACCAGCTGCGCACCGCCGTCGTCATCCGCGCCGGCACGGCCCGGACATCGATCGCCCTCGGATCGCGTGTCGGCTACGAGGTCGACGGCGTCCCGGGCAGCCTGACCATCGTGGGCTCCACCGAATCGGACCCCGGGGCCGGGCTCATCAGCGCCGCCTCCCCGGTCGGCCGCGCCCTGCTCGGGCGCCGGGTCGGCGATGACGTCGTCGTCACGACGCCCGGCGCACAGGTGACCTACCGCATCACCGAGGTCGGCTGAGCCCTTCGGCCCGCCGGCCGCGCCTCAGCGAGGCCGCGGGCGCGTCAGGCGTCGGTCCGGCGGCTCGGCATCCCCGCCGCGAACCCGGACGTCCTGCCATCGAGCTGCGCGATGAGGACGCTCGGCAGGCAGGGTGCTCGACTGGGGCAGCCATCCGAGTCGCCCGTCACGGGTCAGGATGGCGAGCCAGCGCACGCCGTTGGGCTTGGTCGTGGCGTGGTGGACGCGCACCACCTGCCCGTCGTCGATGACACCTCGCCGGGTCCAGCTCCGGCCGCTGACGCCGAGGTGCAGGCGGGACGTGCCCACAGCACGCCGCCAGTCACCTCGAACGGGCTGTGAAGCGGTCCGGGCGGGCATCGGACCGCCGTCCCGCGGGGCGCGACGGCGCAGCTCCATGATCGTCTTGACGTACCCCATGGCGTAGCCGGACCAGCGCCGCTCGTCCGCCTCGGTGTCACCGGTGAGCCACCAGTAGGCGACGCGCTTCCACGTTCCCAGCCAGGCATACAGCTCACGGATCTTCCCGTAGGCCACCTTCTCCTGGTTGAAGGGCGTCTGGTCGGCGCGGGCGTCGCCAAGGAAGCTCTCGGCCCAGACCGGCCAGTTGAAGGGCATGATCTGGTACTTCCCGAAGGCGCCCGACGAGCGATTCCGCGCGTAGTAGTCCCAGCCCGACTCCTGGCCCGCCATGGCCCACATGAAGCGGAGCTGCTCGGCATGACCGGGCGCCCGCGCGGCCACGGGCGACCCGAGGGCCGCCAGCGACAGGCAGGCTCCGAGGATGGCGACGATCGACGGGCCGGCGATCGGGCGCCGGGACATCGGCGCCTGGGCGGGCGCGGGCTCGGGCACATCGTCCTCCGGCGATCACGGCATCAGGAGTGGCCTCGAGCCTGCCGCGCCATGGTGCTCGCGGGCAACGGGCCGAACGTCGGGCGGGGGCCGGACTACCGGGCGGCCAGCGGCTCGAGGAGGGCCACGGCGCGGCGGAGTGTCAGGTCGTCCGCGCTCGAGACATCGGCTGCGGTCATGGCGCGCAGCTCGTCGGGCCGGAGTTGCGCCGAGCCCGGTTCGTGCTCGACCTCGTGGTCGGGCGCCAGGCCCACACGGAAGACCGGCTCGCCACCCGGTGTCAACCAGTCGCAGCACACCGAGCTTCAGCGCCGAGCCGTCCGACAGGTCGAAGGTGTTGAGGACCGTGCCCGTCCCGTAGGTCTGTTCGCCCACGAGGAGTGCCCGGTCGTTGTCGCGCAGCGCCGCTGCCAGGATCTCGGCACTGCTCGCGGTGGCATAGTCGACGAGGACGATGACGGGAATGTCGCCTGCCAGCGTGCGACCCGTCGGGATGGCCACGTCACGCGGGATCCCATCACGGCCCACCTCCTGGTAGGCCACGCCGCCGTCGACGAACGCCGCGACGACGGCGAGCGCCTCGTGGACGTAGCCACCGGGGTTGCCGCGCAGGTCCACGATCAGTCCGCCGATGCCTTCGGCGAGCGCGTCGGTGATGGCCTCTCTTGCCCGGTCGCCAGCCGCCTGTGAGAACTGCACGATGCGGACGACGGCGACGTTGGTGCCCGGCACGATGGCCCAGTCCGCGGGCGCGACCTCGACATCCTCGCGGACGATGCGCAACTCGAGCCGGTCGGGCAGGCCGGGGCGATCGATGCCGAGCTCCACCACGCTGCCGGCCACGCCACGGACGAGAGCCGCCAGGTCGTCGAGCGGCAGCCGCGTCGTCTCGGCGCCATCGACGCTGCCGATGACATCGCCGCTCCGAAGGCCCGCGCGGTCCGCGGGCGAACCGTCGATGACCGAGATGACCGAGGGGGCGTCGGATCGCTGGTCGAGAACGACGCCGATGCCGGTGACGCGGCCCTCGAGCGCGTCCCTTGCCGCGGCATGCTCGGCTGGCGTGAGGTACTCCGTGTGACCGTCATCACCGAGGGCCTCCACGATGCCGCGGATGGCCCCCGCGGTGAGGTTCTCGGACGTCAGGGCTTCCTCGTCGACGTAGCGCTCGGTGATGATCTCGAGGGCCTCCTCGATGAGCGCGGCGTCGAGGCGCTGCTCTTCATCCTCGGTCGGCTCGGCCGCGACCGCGGCGAGACCGCGGACGCGGGAACCGCGACGCCGACCAGCACCGAGCGCGAGGAGGAGAACCGATCGTCGAGGTCTGCGCCCTGCCATGCGGCGGCCATCATCGAACAGATGGCGCTGTCGTGCAGCCGCCGGGAGGGATGGTGGACGGCGAGTGTGGATCGATCGTGGACACGCCCCCGCGATCTCGTCAAGTCGTGGACAAGCCCCCTTGCCTCAGGCGGACCCTGGCCCTATCGTTCTTGTCAGCCCGGAGGGGCCATCGATCCGGCACCGGAGAGGCTGGTCCGCCAGTCACTCGGGAGTCGCTGCGGAGGTCCAGCCGGGCCCTTTCGTGTCCTCGTTGGCCGCCGGCTCGATGGGCGGGCCCGGCCGCCGTGACATGCGAGCTGGCACAGCGACGAGCGAACCTCCTGGCGAAGCCGGCGGAAGACCGGCAACCGGACACGGAGGTCACCGCATGGTCATCGTCGCCTGCCCCTGGTGTGAGGAGGACGTCGCGCTCGCGTTCGCGGACCTTGCGCGCGGATGCTGCCTTCGACTGCCCGTGCTGCGCCACATCGGTGTCGCTCGTGGATGAGGCGGCGGAGCCGTCTCGAGCTCGCGGCCTGAGCGTTGCAGCGCTACGACGAGCGTCGGGGAGCGCGCCAGGGCCTCGGCCATGAGGCGTGCGTAGCCGGGCTTGATGACGCCGTTGATGAGCCGCAGGCGCTCGTCGAAGGCCAGGAACGAGCGACTTCATGGCGTTCGATCGACAGCCACTGCATCTCGTCGAGGCCGAAGCCGAAGGTCTCGCACGAGCGACGCGAACTCGTCGCTCAGCGTCACGCCGCTCATGAGGCGGTTGTCGGTGTTCACGGTGACGCGGAAGCGCAGCCGGCGCAGGAGGTCGATGGGGTGCGCCGTCGATGGACGCCACGGCGCCGGTGTGCACGTTGGAGGTGGGGCACATCTCGAGCGGCACGCGGACGTCGCGGACGTACTGGGCCAGGCGGCCCATGCTCGATGTCGCCATCGGCGGACACCGCGATGTCGTCGACGATGCGGACGCCGTGGCCCGAGGCGCTCGGCGCCGCACCACTGCAGCGCCTCCCAGATGGACGGCAGCCCGAATGCCTCGCCGGCGTGGATGGTGACGTGGAAGTTGGCGCGGTGGATGAGCTGGAAGGCGTCCAGGTGGCGGCTCGGCGGGAAGCCGGCCTCCGGCCCGGCGATGTCGAAGCCGACGACGCCCTGGTCGCGGTAGCGGACCGACGAGCTCGGCGATCTCGACCGAGCGGGCGAACTGGCGCATGGCGGTGACGATGGCGCGGATGACGATGGGTCGGCCGGCCTCCGCGGCCGCCACGCGCCCCGCGCTCGAAGCCGTCGAGCCAGGCCTCCATGACCGCGTCGAGCGACAGGCCGCCCTGGGTCGACAGCTCGGGCGCGTAGCGCACCTCGGCGTAGACGACGCCGTCGGCCGCGAGGTCCTGGGCACATTCGGAGGCCACGCGCGCGATGGCCTCGGGTGTCTGCATCACGCGCCACCGTGTGGCCGAAGCCCTCGAGGTAGAGCTCGAGGGACTTGCGGTCCGCACCGGATCGGAACCAGCGTCCAAGCTCGTCGGGCTCCGTCGGTGGGCAGGTCGCGGTAGCCCGTCTCGTCGGCCAGCTCGATGACGGTGGCCGGCCGCAGGCCGCCGTCGAGATGATCGTGCAGCAGCACCTTGGGGGCGCTCCGGATCGTCTCGAGGTCGACCACGTCGCGATGGTACCGCCGTTCGACGGCCGCGCGTTCGACGATACTCGCGCTCGTGACCCGCGCCGACCACGCTCGCGTGACCTTCCTCGGCCACGCCACGATCGTCATCGAGATGGACGGCGTGCGCATCATCACCGATCCCATCCTGCGCTCGCGGGTCGGACCGCTCGTGCGCCTGCGCGGGGCCGCTCGAGGCCAGGCACTGGGCGGACGTGGACATCGTCCTCATCTCCCACTCGCACTGGGACCACCTCGACTACGGTTCCCTGCGCCTGCTCGGGACGGATGTGCCCATCATCGTCCCGCGCGGGCATGGGCAGCGGGCTGCGCCGACGCGGCTTCCGCCGCGTCACCGAGGTCGCGCCGGGCGACGAGGTCCACGTCGGCAGAGCCTGCGCATCGAGGCCGTCCACGCCGAGCACCACGGCTTCGGTCCGCCCGTCGGCGGCACGGACCTCGCCGTCGGCTTCCTCATCCACGGCTCCCAGCATCACTACTTCGCTGGTGACACGGCCTACTTCGAGGGCATGGCGGACCTGGCACGCGGCATCGACCTGGCGCTGCTGCCCGTGTGGGGCTGGGGTCCCACGGCCAAGCCCAGCGAGCACCTCGACCCCTTCGGAGCGGCACGCGCCGTGGCCGCCATCCGGCCTCGGTACGCGGTGCCCATCCACTGGGGCACGCTCCATCCGGTGGGCTTGCGCTGGATGCGTCCCTCGACCCGCATCGATCCCCCGCACCAGTTCGCGCAGCTCGTGCGTCGACTGGCGCCCGCCACGGTCGTGCGGGTCGTGCCGGTCGGCTCATCGCTGTCCGTGCCGCCCGCCGCATCCGTGCCGCGCGCGGGTCGGGCGCCGCTCAGGACGGCGAGGCATCCGCCTGAGGGAGCCGCGGCCCGGCGATCCCGTCGAGGAACGCGACGACCTGGTCGAGGACGTCGTCGAGCACCGGGCTCAGGCTGTGGCCCAGACCTGGGTAGGTCACCAGCCGTGCGCCCGGCAGACGCTCCGCGCAGGCGCGCTGCAGCAGGTCGAGACGGGCGAACGGATCGGACTCGCCGGAGAGGAGCAGGACGGGTGTCCGGATGTCGGGCCAGTGGACCGTCCGCGCCTCCCAGTCCGGCTGCCCGGGACGATGGAGGGGATAGCTGAAGCAGATCAACGCGGCGATGCGATGCCGGGCTCCGCCGCCAGGAGGCTGGCCACGCGGCCGCCGTAGGACTGGCCGCCGATGACGAGCTCAGCCGCGGGCTCGGGCAGCTCCTCGATGCGGGCCCGGTAGACGGGCACGGCCGCCTCGGCCTGGCGGACCGGCAGGTCGATGGCCAAGCCGTCGACACCGCGCTCGCGCCAGGCCGTCCACATGACGCTGCATGGACGCTGCGTTTCCGGAGGCGCCGTGGGCGATGACGACCCGCACGCCTGGAAGGGTAGTCCAGGTCGTGCCACACGAGGTGGCACGGGAGGCCGCCAGGCTGTCGCACATGGACGCCGCCACGATCCTCCAGCTGCCCACGCTCGGTCGCGACCCTGAGCGCATCGAGGTCACCGCGGATCGGCTGGTCATCCGGGAGCCTCACCCTCGTCGACCCGGGCCTGGCCGCGTTCGTGCGCGGCCGGCCGGAGGAAGAGCGGCGCGAGCTCGCTGCTGCGCGCTCTGCGCATCGGGCTGACCGCGCTCCAGGACGCCGGCGCATCGCTCGACGTGGACGTCGTGCGTCGCGAGTTCGAGACCATGGTCCGCCAGGCGGAGGCGCTCAACGAACGTCGTCGCGACCCAGGTGGATGAGGTGCTGCGCACGAACTTCGCGGATGGCGACGGTCGCCTGCCGCGCACGCTGGAGGCCTTCCTCGGCGACCGCGGCCAGCTGCGCACCTTCACCCGCGAGCTCTTCGACGAGGAGCGGCGCGACTCGGCCATCGGCCGGATGCGCGTCCTGCTGGGCACCTACTTCGATGGCGACGCCTCGCGGCTGGCGCAGCTGCTCGACCCGACGCGGCTGGGCTCGCCGCTCCACCAGTTCCGCACCGAGGTCAGCCAGCGGCTTCGAGCAGCTCAACGAGCGACTCAGCGGCCATCGAGGCGGCGGCCTCCGCCCGCGCCAGGCGAGCGAGCACGATCGGCGGCCAAGGGCGCGGACTTCGAGGACCTCGTCGAAGACCTCCTGGCCCAGTCACTGCGCGGCACGGACCACGTCCTCGAGCGCACGGCGGACGCCACCGGCGACGTGCTCGCTCCAGGAAGGGCGACTTCGTCGTCACGCTCGACCCGGACACGTGCGCGGGCGCCAGCCTGCGGCTCGTCGTCGAGTGCAAGGACCGCGCCATCTCCGGTCGCGCCATGCGCGAGGAGCTCGATGAGGCGCGGCGCAACCGCGACGCCGCCGTGGGCCTCGTCGTCTTCAGCACGGCCCACGCCCCGTCGGGCATCGCGCCGTTCGACGTGCGCCTGGGTGACGTGTACTGCGCCATCGACCCGCAGGACCCGGAGCCGGCCACGCTGGAGGCGGCCTTCCGGCTGGCCCGGCTCCTGGCGCTCAGCACCATCCGCGGACCGGCAGCCGTCGTCGACGCGGACGCCGTCCGGGATGCGCTCGCGCGCGATCGGCGCCGGAGCTCGACGCGCTGCGGGCGCTGAAGACCAGGCTGACGACCATCGGCACTGCCGCGAGCGCCGTGAGCGCTGGGCTGGACCAGCTGCGCGACGGCGTCCTCGCTCGCATCGCCGGAGGCCGAGGCGGAGCTGCGCGCCGGAGCGGCCGCCAGACGGCGATGAGCGGCGAGACGCCGCTTGGCAGATCAGGCGGCCGGACGCCAGGGCGTCACCGAGGCGATCGCGGCGCGCAGCTCGTCGCTGCCGACGACGCCGCGTGAACTTGGCCTGCAGCCGGCCATCGCGGTCGATGACGAAGACCCAGGGCGGCTCCGCGACGCCCCAGGCCGTGGCGTAGTCGGTCAGCACGGCCGGACCGCCGGGCGGGTCGAGCTGCAGCATGCCGTCGTGGCCCGGGCGCCATCTGCCACGGCTCGGCGTGGATGACCGTCAGCCCGGATAGTCGATGAAGATGTCGTGCAGGATGCCCAGCGCCCCGCCGCACGCGGCATTGGGACGGAAGGCGTAGGAGTCGAGGACGAAGACGGTGGGCTGGTGCTGGGCCAGCGCATCGTCGAGCGACCAGGTGTAGAAGGCCGTGAGCGGCTCGGGGTCCGAGCTGATGTGGTGCATCAGGCTGTGAGCGTCGCGCATCGTCGGCGTCGCCCCCCGGGCACGACCGAGCCCAGCGCCGGCGTGCCCTCGTCGGGCGACACGTCGAGGACGGTCGCGCCCGTGATGGACGCGGCCGTCCACGATCGCGCGGCGGCGCTCACCTCCCAGCGGCCCACCTCGTCGAGCGGCGACGCGCGCCCGGTACAGCGCGCCGCCCGTAGGTGGCGAACCGCTCGATGGCCGGCTCGAGCGGTCACGGCGCCGTCCGGCGCGTCCGAACTCAGCTCGATGCGGCAGCGGCCGCACGCTCGGCGAGCGACCCGCCGGACGGATCGTAGACGCTCAGGAGGACGTCGTTCGTGCCGACCCAGTGCTGCGTCGAGTCGAGCACGACATCGAGGGTCGGCCCCGTCGGCCGTGCGACGCGGCTCGCCGCCCGAGTGCGCGCGACCGCAGACGAGCACGGCCAGGCCGCCAGCACGGTGGTCGACGCCAGTGACGCCACGAGCATGAGGCGGGCTCGGCCCGCCGCACCGAGCGGCGCCAACCCCTCCCCGATCGGTCCCGCTAGGCACCTGTCGACATGGCGGGTGGAGGGCCGCACGACGAGGACCGGGCAGCCGGCGTGGCGCACGACGTGGTCGGACACCGAGCCCAGGAACATGCGCCCAGCGCCGCTGCGACCGCGGGTGCCGACGACCACGAGGTCGGCGCCCTCGGCTTCGGCGGCCGCGGCGATGGAGCCGCCCGGGATCGCCCTCCCAGACGAGGAACTCGGCCGTGACACCCGCCGCGCGGGCCTCGCGGACGACCTGTCACGAGGTGCGCCTCACGCTCGGCGCGCGCCTGGTCGACGCGCTCGTGCGAGCCACCGCCGGCGAGGCGTCGCTTCTCCAGGACGTTGACGATGAGCAGGCGGGCATCGAGGCGACCGGCCAGGTCGATGGCGCGGTCGGTGGCCTCGCGCGAGGCCGCCGTGAGGTCGGTCGCCAGCAGGATGGTCCGGATGGGCCGCACCTCCGCCGGGACTCGGCTCGGTCATGGGCGCGAGCGAGTGGATGCCCATGACCGCCGATGCCGCCTGCGCTCACTCGGTGACGACGAGGGCCGTGACCATGCCGAACATGCCGTCGAGGCCCTCGACGTGGGGCAGGATGTGGCAGTGGAACGCCCAGACGCCGACGCGGTCGCGTCGACGATGGCGTCGAAGCGCTCGCCCGGGTTGACGCCCAGCGTGTCGGCGTAGAACGCGGCCGATCCGAGCGGCGCGCCATCGCGCGCGACGACGTGCTGGCGGAACCCGTGGGTGTGCCAAGGGTGCATCATGACGCCCTCGTTCATGTAGCGGATGAGGACGCGCTCGCCCTTCTTGGCCACGATGGGCATCGGTGGCCGGGAAGCCGTGACCGTTGATGGTGAAGCCGCCCAGCGAGTCGTTGTGGATGAAGACGTACTCCTGCGTGACGCCGTACTTGGCGTCGTAGCGCTCGGCCGGATCGGCCGGGATCGACGATGAAGGCGCCCAGCAGGCCACGACCGACCTGGTCGGTGGCGTTGTGGTGCGAGTGGTACATGTGGGAGCCCGACGGCCTGGCCACGAACTCGTAGCTGAACGTCTCGCCGGGCACGATGGGCAGCTGCGTGACGAAGGGGATGCCGTCCATGCGGAAGTCGTCGAACTCGATGCCGTGCATGTGCACGCCGGTCGTCTCGTCGAGGTTGTTGGTGAAGTTCATGCGGACCTTGTCGCCCTCGATCGACCCGCACGCACCGGGCCCGGCCACATCTTGTTGTAGCCGAGCGCCGCGACGGGCTCCTTCATGGCGTCGATCTGCCAGTCGATGCTGGTCGATGGTCAGGTCGAAGACCTTCGTGTCGCCGTCGATGGTCGGCTCGAGCGGCTGGTTGCCGTGCGCGACCATCGTGAACTCGGGGTCCTGCCGTGGGCTCGCCGATGAAGGGCGCCAGGCCGAGCGGCCCGGCCAGGTTGCCGACGAAGCGGCGGACCTTCTCGCGGGCGGCCATGTCGTGCTCCGTCCAGCCCGGCGGGATGGGCTCGCTGGCGAGCGCTGGCTCGGTGATGGGCTCGGTCGTCCCGGCCGGCGGCTCGGCCACCGGCGAGCGCCTCGCCGGCTCGGCTCGCTGGCGCCGGCGGCTGCCGTCAGCGAGCGCAGGGGCGCGTAGGACCAGGCGCTGCCGGCCGCGGGCGCGCAGGCGGCCAGGGCCGCGGCGGCGGCCGTGCCACCGGCCACGGCGAGGGCACCGCGCAGGAAGCCGCGCCGCGAGGAGACCGTCAGCGACGCCGGCACGAGGATCGCCGGATCCGCGGCATGGCACGCGACGCGCGCCCGGCGTGGGCGCCGGGTCGACCGGGCGCGTCGGCGCGGCCTCGGGCATGGACCTGGTCGGACATCGGGGGGATGGTGTCGGCACGCATGGCGGAAGGGTATCGGCCCCGACGCCTCGGTCGCAGGGCCGTCGGGCGGCTCGGCGGGGGCCATTGGTCATCTCGGGACTGGTAGATTGCGGGCATGGATCGACGCACGGCCGGACGGGCGCCGCGGCCGGTGCACCGAGTCGCCGCGGGCGACCCGCTCGCCGACCGCCATCGCGCGAGGCCGAGGCCTGGGCCGCCGCCGCCCACGAGGCCCGCCGCCGCCTCGAGGCCCTCGACGCGGCCACCGTGGCCATCTCGCAGGAGCTCTCGCTCGAGCGCGTCCTCCAGATCATCGTCGACAGCGTGCGCCCCTGGTCGGCGCCGAGCTACGCCGCGCTGGGCATCCCCGACGAGCGCGGCAGCCCGCTGGAGCGCTTCATCACCAGCGGCATCAGCGACGAGGTCGCGCCGCGCCATCGGCCCCCCGCCTCGTGGCCACGGGCTCCTCGGCGTGGTCATCCGCGAGGACCGCGCGCATCCGCGTGCACGGACATCGCGGCCGACCCCCGCAGCGTCGGCTTCCCGCCCCATCACCCGGTCATGCACAGCTTCCTGGGCGTCCCCGTCCGCGTCGAGGGCCGCGTCATCGGCAACCTCTACCTCACCGACAAGGCCGGCGGGCAGCCCTTCAGCGAGGACGACGAGCAGCTCGTGGAGTCCTTCGCTCGCCACGCCGGCCTGGCCATCCACAACGCGCGCATGCACGAGGAGCTGCGCCAGCTGGCGGTGCTCCAGGAGCGCGAGCGCATCGCGCAGGACCTCCACGACGGCTCCATCCAGTCGCTCTACGCGGTGAGCCTGGCGCTCGAGGACACCGAGGAGCTCATGCGCGATCGACCCGGCGCACGGCGGCACGAGCGCATCGACCACGCCATCGAGACCATCCACGGCACCATCCAGGAGATCCGCGACTTCATCATGGGCCTCGACCCGGAGGCGCGCACGGCCGTCGACCTGCTGGCCGGCCTGACCGCGCTGGCCGACGAGTTCGAGCGCAGCACGCCCATCGAGGTCGAGCTGTCGAGCGACCCGGACGTGCCCCTCGACCCGGACGAGACCATCCAGCTCATCCAGCTCACGCGCGAGGCCATGAGCAACGTGGCCCGCCACGCCGGAGCCACCAAGGTCAGCGTCAACGTCGAGGATCGTCGCGACGTGCTGCGCCTGTCTATCATCGACGACGGCCGCGGCTTCGACACCGCGAGAGGCCAGCGGCCCGGCCACCACGGCCTCACCAACATGCACGCGCGCGCCGAGTCGCTCGGTGGCTCGCTGACCATCGAGAGCGGCCACGACGGCACCCGGGTGGTCTTCGAGATGCCGCGCGGGGACCGCGGCCAAGGCAAGGAGTCGAGCACATGACCGACCCGATGGAGCCGCGGGGCATCACCCGGCACGGCCGCGGCGAGCACGCGCGCGCCCGGCCAAGGCGCTGCGGCTCCTCGTCGTCGACGACCACGAGGTCGTGCGCCAGGGCCTGGCGGCGCTGCTCAACCGCCGTGAGGCCTTCCAGGTCGTCGCCGAGGCAGGCACGGTCGAGGAGGCCCTGGCTGGCGGTCGACCGCTTCGCCCCGGACCTCGTCATCATGGACGTGCGCCTGCCCGACGGCTCGGGCATCGAGGCCTGCCGCGAGATCCGCGCCGAGCACCCCGAGATCCGCGTGGTCATGCTCACCAGCTACCCCGACGAGGAGGCCGTGCTCTCGGCCATCGTGGCCGGCGCCAGCGGCTACCTGCTCAAGCAGGTCCGGGCGCGCGACCTCGTCTCGGCGCTCGAGGCCGTCGGCCGCGGCGAGTCCCTCCTCGACCCGGCCGTGACGGAGAAGGTCCTCGAGCGCGTGCGCCGCATCGCCACCAGCGCCTACACCGACGAGTTCGCGCAGCTCACGGCCCAGGAGCAGAAGATCCTGCTGCTGGTGGCCGAGGGCAAGACGAACAAGGAGATCGCGGCCGAGGTCTTCCTGTCGGACAAGACCGTCAAGAACTACGTGAGCTCGATCCTCTCCAAGCTCAACCTGCAGCGCCGCGCACAGGCCGCCGCCTACGTGGCCAAGCACAAGCCGGGCTCGAGCTTCTAGCGGAGGCCGCTCAGGCCGCGTCGCGGCGCGGCCACCGGCGCCGAGCGGCGGCGGTCCCGAACAGCTCTCGTGGCGCCGGCTCGCTCGACGGCCGAGCGCCGCCAGGACGTCGGCGACCGTCGTCGCGGCGAGCCGAGCGAGGATGGCGACCTGGGCATCGCTGAAGACCGCGTGCACGTCGCAGGGGACGGTGCTCTGGCCGCAGCGCTGCCCCGTCAGCACGCAGGTCTGGCGGCGCGTGTCGCCCTCGGTGGCCTCGATGACGTCGAGGATGCTGATCCGCGCGGACGGCCGCGGCCAGGCGATAGCCGCCGGCCCGGCCCAGCCGCGCCTCGACGATGCCGGCGCGGCTCAGGTCGCCGAGCACCTGGGGCAGGAAGCGGACCGGGATGTCCATCTGCTGCGCGATCGTCGCGCGCCGGCACGACCCGGTCGCCGTCCTCGCGCGCCAGCGTCAGCACGGCGCGGATGGCGTAGGCGCCGCGGTGCGTCAATTCCAACCTCACGGGTATGAGTTTTCGCCAGCACGGCTCGGCCGCGACACGAGCCGAACGGCATGACCGGGCGTGTCCGATCGGCCCCTCATCGGCTCGGGAGCCGAGCGGCCACGTGCGACGTGCCGATCGGCCCGTCGCAAGCGGGCCATCCGGCCATCGTCAGGACTCATGCCGCGCCCGGCCACGATCGCTCCGTTCGATCGCGGACGGCTCCTTGACCGGCTACCCGCGAGCGACCGGTGCTCGCCCGCGACGGGGTGACCCGTCGGGGGGAGCGGGCGAGCGCCATCTCCTCTCGCTGCCCAACGCGGCGTCCCGTGACCGGGATGCGGGCGCCGCTTCCTTCTGACCGGCGCTCCGACCCTGGCGACCTACCGTCGACGTCCAGCGCTTCGGGACCTTCGGCCCCAGCTTGGTGACGGGTCGGACCTGTGCCGTGGCGACCGGCCGGCGCCACGATGGCAGGACGCCTCGGGGGAGCGCAGCTGGCAGATCCACGGGACACGCGCCTGGAGGGACGGCCGGATGAAGAAGATCCTCGTCGCCTACGACGGCCACGAGGCCGGCCACCGGGCGCTCGAGATGGCGGCTCGCCTGGCGCACGCCTTCGGCGCGCGCGTCGATGTCGTGAGCGTCGTGCCCGAGGGCTTCGGCCGCGTCGACGGCCACGCCGAGGAGCCCGCCGTGGAGCACGCTCGCGAGCTCGTCGAGGCGCGCGGCATCCTGCGCGACCATGGCGTCGAGGCCGGGCTCATCGAGCCGGCCGGCGACCCGGCCGAGACCATCGAGCGCCTGGCCACCGAGCGCGGCTACGACACCATCGTGGTCGGCGGCAGCCGGGCCGTCAAGGAAGGCCATGCCCTGGATGGACAGCGTCACGGCCCACGTGGCCGCCAACGCCCGGGCCGACGTCGTCGTGGCCCGCCGGCCCTCGCCCCTGGCGCGAGCGACGAGCGCGACCTGAGCGGAGGCGGCGCGCATCGCGCAGCCAGCCGCTCGCTCCCTGCGCCATCCCCGACGTCGGCCCTATCCTGTGCCGTCGTTGACCTCTCCCCGCATGGTGGTGATCGATGAGCTCAAGGAGTGACCAGTCGGCCTCGGGCGGAGGCACGAGCCGCAAGGAACGTCGGGCAGCCGAGCGCTCGGCTCGCAAGGGCGGCGGCCCGGTCGTGACGACCACGACGCGAGTCCTCCGGCCCCTCGATGATGGTCATCACGGTGGCCGCCGTCGTCATCGGCCTCCTCGCGGTCCTCGCGCTCGTCGTCGTCAGCGGCGGGCTTCGGGGACAACGAGGTCGCAGCCGTCTCCCAGCCGGACACGCCCGCGCCCGCGGCCGAGCTGCGCGCAGGGCCGCAGCCTGGGCGACCCCGACGCACCGGTGAAGATCGAGGTCTTCGAGGACCCGCAGTGCCCCGCCTGCGGCCGCTACACGGAGCGCATCGAGCCGCTCCTCATCGCCGGCCCGGTGACCGACGGCACGGTCTTCCTGACCTACCGGGACTTCCCCTTCCTCGGCCAGGAATCGCTCGACGCCGCGGTGGCCATGCGCGTCGCGGAGGACCTGGACGGCAAGTTCTGGGACTACCACGCAGCTCGTCTTCCACAACCAGCACGGCGAGAACCAGGGCGCCTTCACCCGTCGAGCGCCTGGCCGACATGGCCGAGCTGGTGGGCCTCGACCGCGAGGCGTTCCTGGCGGCCATGGACGATCCCGCAGTTCCGGCGGCGGCCGAGGCCGAGGCCGCCGAGGGCGCCGAGCTCGGCGTGAGCAGCACCCCTCACGCTCTTCGTCAACGGCGAGATCGCTGCGCGGGGTGCCCGAGTGGGAGGCCCTCACGCAACACATCGAGGCCGCGGCCAGCGGCGCGAGCGGCGAGCTGACCCGGCGCGTGCTGAGCCGCAGCGAGGCTGGCTGCCATCAGGCTGCCGCGTCGGCACGTGCCACCGCGCGCAGTCGCGTCGCTGGCCTGGCGCGCTCGCGACCTGCTGCCTCGTGCCGTCGCGCCGCGCTCGCCCAGGACGCCGACGCCGAGCCCCTGCCCGAGCCGGGCACGGCGCTCGACCGCCGGGACGCTACGTCGAGCGCGCGTCGTCGGCCCGCGCATCGACTTCCGCGTCGACGACGGCTGGCTCGTGGGACCCTCGGGAGACGGTCCCATCTTCACCCTCGAGCGAGCCGACCAGCCGGGCACGGTGCTCACGGTCACGCGCTTCGACGGGGAGGTCTTCCTCGACTCCTGCGACTCCACCTCGCTGAGCGCCGTGGAGGCGACCGTGCCGCGCCTGATCGAGGTCATCGGCGGCAATCCCTACCTCAACCCGGGCCCGCCGACGCCCGTCGAGGTCGATGGCTACGAGGGTCTCTCGATGGACGTCGCCACGCCGGCCTACGAGGAATGCGACCTGCCCTGGCTGCTCCTCTGGGCGCTGCCCATCGAGGAGGGTGGCGAGTTCGTCCAGGTCGCCGACCAGCAGTCGCGCTTCATCGCCGTCGACGTCGAGGGCGACGTCATCGTCATCGCCATCGAGTCCTTCCCGGGCGTGCCCTTCGGCGGGCTCCTCGAGGCCTCGCTCGAGCTCGTCGACTCGATGCGCATCACGCCGACCGACACCGCCCGCGCGACCAGCCCGCGAGTCCGTCCCCGGACCCCGCGGAGGCCTCCGAGGCCTCGGCCTGAGCCGCGCCGCGAAGGCGCGTCGCCAGCGCGCGGATGCCGGGTGGCCCGGCCAGGACGTGACCATCGGCACTCATGCGCACGTTCGCATATGTCGATGCTCAGGCCCATGGACCCCATCCACGAGCTGCAGGCCGAGATCTGCCGGACGCTCTCGCACCCGGCCCGCATCGCCATCCTGCACCTCCTCGCCGATGAGCCCCGCGAGGTCGGACGCCTGGCCACGGAGCTCGGCGTCAGCCAGCCCAACGCCTCGCAGCATCTCGCGGTCATGCGCGCGGCCGGCCTCGTCGAGGCCGAGCGGGATGGGCGAGGCACGATCTACCGACTGACCGACCCGGGCGTCATCGACGCCTGCGAGCAGATGGCCCAGGTCATGCGCCGCCGCCTGGCCCGGCTCGCCGAGCTCTCGGCCGCCATCGAAGGCAAGGCCGAGGCCGGACCGGCCGTCCCGAGCTGACAGCACGGACGAGGTACCCGACATGGACGAGCAGCCCCTGGCCCTGGTGCTCTTCAGCGGCACCGACGACAAGCTCAACGGCCGCCGCGGTGATGACCGCCGGGCGCGGCGGCCCTCGGCCGGCCGGTCCACGTCTTCCTGCAGTACTGGGCGCTCGACGCCTTCCGCGCCGACCGCATCCGCGACGACCACGGCCTCGCGCCCGAGGCGGGCGCCGGCGGGCGCGGCCGCCGTGCGAGGCCCTGCGCGAGGCCGGCCAGGCGCCCTGGTACGAGACGATGGCCAGGCCAAGGAGCTCGGCGGCGTCGAGATCCAGGCCTGCTCGCTGTCGATGGACCTGCTCGGCATCAGCCAGGCGCGACCTCGATCCCCTCGTCGACGGCGTCGAGGGCGTGACCGCCTTCTACCTCGAGGCCGGCGACGGCCAGATGCTCTTCATCTAGCCAGCCGCAGCGCGACAGCCAAGGAGGACGACATGACCAGCCGAGACCATCCACTCGAGCGTCGACGCCAGGGGCCTCTCCTGCCCCATGCCCATCGTCAAGACGGCCGCAGCACATGAAGACGGTGCCCTCCGGCGCGCTCGTCGAGGTCCTGGCCACCGACCCCGGCTCGGTCAAGGACTTCGCCGCCTGGGCCCGCTCGACCGGCAACCCCCTCGTCGAGCAGTCGCAGGACGGCGACGTCTTCCGCTTCGTCATCCGGCGAGGCCTGAGCGCACGACACAGGAAGGATGCACATGACCACCGAGACCCTCGAGCGCGTCCGCGGCCGAGCCGGCGGCACCTGCCCGCGGCAGCTCCGGCCGAGCCCGCGGCTCGAGCCGCGACGCGGCGACCGCCCAGCGGCAGCTCGTCATCATCAACTGGAGCGGCCAGTACGACAAGGTCATGCCCACGCTCATCATGTCCAGCGTGGCGGCCGCCAGCGGCTACCGGGCCAAGGTGTTCCTGACCTTCTGGGGCCTGCTGCCCTTCGTCCGGGATGACCGTCGCATCACCGGCGAGAACTGGATGCAGAAGATGCTCTCGGCCATGCAGCGGCCCGGCATCAGCCACCTGAAGCTGTCGCAGATGAACTTCATGGGCATGGGCCCGTGGATGATCGGCAAGCTCAGCAAGCAGTACAACGTGGCCTCGCCGCAGCGAGCTCCTCGAGGCCTGCCAGCTCATGGGCGTCGAGTTCCTGCCCTGCCAGATGACCATGGACATGTTCGGCCTCAAGCGCGAGGACATGATCGAGGGCATGGGCGAGCCGGTCGGCGCAGCCACGGTGCTCGAGCTCATGACCGAGGAGCACACCGCCGCGCTGTTCATCTAGGCCAGCCCGGACCACCACGCGACCAAGGATGAGCGACCGATGACCGCCGCCCTTGAGCTCGCCACCACCCCGACGCGCACCGATCGACGCCCGCGGCAGCTTCTGCCCCGGTCCGCTGATGGAGCTCATCCGCGCCATCCGCGAAGGCCAGGTCGGGGACGTGCTGGCCGTCATCTCGAGCGACAACGGCTCGCGGACGGACATCCCGGCCTGGGTCCACAAGGCCGGCCACGAGCTCGTCGGCGTCTACCCGCACGAGGGCTACGACGAGATCGTCGTCCGCAAGCTCAGGTAGTCTCTCGGGACCCGCAGGAGCCCACAGATGCACGCAGGTCCTCGTCCTCGGCGGCGGCGTCGGCGGCACGCTCGTGGCCAACCTCGTCAGCCGCAAGGTCAGGAAGCAGATCGACGCGGGCGACGCCCGGGTCACGGTCGTCGATGAGACCGGCCAGCACGTCTACCAGCCCGGCTTCATGTACATCGCCATGGGCGACCAGGACCCGGCGTCGCTGCGCAAGCCGGAGCGGCGGCTCCTCGACGACCGCGTCGAGCTCGTCGTCGGCGACGGTCACGCCACATCGACGAGGCGGCCCGCGCAGGTCGGCCCTCGCCGACGGCACCCGGCTCGACTACGACGAGCTCATCATCGCCACCGGCTCGCGCATCCTGCCCGAGAGCATCGAGCACTTCGAGGCGGAGGCGCACCACTTCTACAGCGTGGAGGCCGCCCAGCGCCTGCGCCAGGCGCTCGACGCCTTCAGGGCGGCAAGGTCGTGGTGGGCATCGCCTCGATGCCCTACAAGTGCCCGCCGGCGCCGCTCGAGGTCACCTTCCTCATCGAGGCCGAGCTGCGCGAGCGCGGCCTGCGCGAGACGCAGCGAGGTCCACTACTGCTCGCCCATCGGCCGCGCCTTCACCATCGAGTCGGTCAGCGAGATGGCCACCGCCGAGCTCGAGAAGAAGGGCATCGAGCTGCACACCTTCTTCAACGTCGAGGCCATCGATCCGGAGCGCAAGGTCGTCCTCAGCCTCGAGGGCGAGGAGCTCGCCTACGACCTGCTCGTGCTGGTGCCTCCGCACAAGGGGGCCCAGGTGCGTCATCGACAGCGGCCTCGCGCCGGCGCCCGGCGGCTGGCTGCCGACCGATCCCCAGACCCTCAACGTGGGCGGTCGCGAGCACGTCTGGGCCCTCGGCGACGCCACCGACCTGCCGCTCAGCAAGGCCGGCTCCACGGCGCACTTCGAGGCGCCGGTCATCGCCGAGCGGGTGGCCGCGCGCGATCCAGGGACGCGAGCCCCACGCCAGGGACGCCATCTACACGGGCAAGGTGATGTGCTTCTTCGAGGTCGGCGACGGCACGGGCACGCTGCTGCGCTTCGACTACGAGCACCCGCCCGACCCGCCGGCATCCCAGCCGCCTCTGGCACCTGGGCAAGGTCTTCTTCAACAAGACCTACTTCCGCATCGTCCCGCGGGGTCGCGGCGGCACGATCGAGAAGCGCCTCTAGCGGGCGAGGTCGGCGAGGACCTCCATGCCCGCGGGCATCACCGGCTCGTCCAGGGATGGGTCCGCTCACCGAGTGGCGCTCGCGAGCGGCATCGCGGGCCGGCCCGGCCAGCGCGCCCGCCTCGCGCCCCCGCGCCTCGGCCACGATGACGCCGAGGATCTCGCGCCAGCGGTCGTAGACGAGGTGGTGACCCTCTCGCCGGTAGAAGGTCGCGATGGCGCCGGGCACCGTCCGCTCGATGTACTTGCCCATGCCCACCGGCACGACCCGGTCGAGCGCGCCATGCCAGATGCGCACGGGGACCGAGACGCCCTCGATGGGGAAGCCCCAGGGCCGGGCCAGGCAGAGCGCCTCGTCGTAGATGCCGCCGCTGCCCTGGCGGTACATCTCCGCCGCGTTGGCGATCATCACGGCGCGCAGCGCCGGGTCGCCGAGGATCTCGCCGGTCGGCCTCGATCATGCCCGCGATGGCCTCGTCGAGCTGCTTGGCCGGGTCGGACCGCTGCTGGCGCGACCAGCGCCACATGGCCAGGGCGATGACCCAGGGGGCATGGTCGGCCGTGCGTGACATGGCGCGGTGGCGTCGCCAGGTGTAGCCCGTGCTGCCGGGCACCCCGGACAGCGGCGCCGGCGCGCTGATGAGGCCGATGACCTGCACCCGCTCGGGCGTCTGCCAGCCACAGGCCAGGGCGTAGGGACCGCCGCCGGACCAGGCCACGATCGAGCAGCGCTCGATGCCCAGGCGGTCGAGCAGCTCGACGACGTCGCGCGGCCAGTCGGTCACGCGGCGATTGGGCTGGCGGGTCGAGATGCCGATGCCGGGCCGGTCGACGGCGATGACGCGGGCCCCGAGCTCGGTGGCGATCTCGTCGTCGGGATGGCGGACCACGCGCGACGAGCCGAAGCCGTGGAAGAAGAGGACCGGGCTGCCCTCGGGATCGCCGAACTCGTCGAAGCCGAGGGTCCGCCCGTCCGACAGCGTCACCTGGCGCGCCTTGGGCCCGAGCCCGATGGTCCCCTCACGGAAACGAGCCCGCCGGCGAGCGCGGCAGAGCACGCGCACCCTGCGTGGTCCTCGACCGGGACCGTGCCCGGCCGTCGTCGGCTCGCGTTCCATGGGCACCATCATGCCACCCTGAAGGGTTCATTGGAGCGCCACGGCCGCGCGCCTGTTCGCGCGCATCAGGCGACGAGACGCTGCCCGTGAACGATCGTGCCGTCTACTCGCCCGATGGCTGCGTTCGGCCGATCATCCCCCAGGCGGGTGACTCATCGGGGTGGAGGAACATGAACACGACTGCTGCCGCGACACCGGCCGCGAGCTCGGCGATCAGGTAGATCCAGATGTTGCCCCAGGCGAAGATGTTCATGAACGAGCCGCCGATCGCCACGGCCGGGTTGAACGCGCCGCCCGAGATGCCCCCGACGGCGATGGCCCCCACCAGCACCGTGAAGCCGATGGCGAACCCGTAGAAGGAATTGCCATCGGTCCCCTTCGCGGTCGCGACGTTGAGCACCACGTAGACCAGGGCGAAGGTGAAGATGAACTCGGCCAGCAGGGCCGGGCCGACGGACAGCGCGTCGTTCAGCGGCGCCGCGGGCATGGCCGGCTTCATGTAGGTCACGAGCAGCCAGGCCACGACGGCCGCGATGATCTGGACGATCCAGTAGCCGACCGCCTGTGGGAGGGTCGCCTTGCCTCGGAGCCAGACGCCCAGTGTGACGGCCGGATTGTAGTGGCCACCAGAGATGTGACCCCCAGCGAAGATCATGACGGCCAGGACGGATCCGATGGCCACCGCCGCCAGGGCCCCGGCTCCCGGATCGATGACTGCCATGCCCACCGTGAACACAAGGAAGAACGTGCCGATGAACTCGACGAGAAGGGCTCGGGCATCCATGATCTGGGCTCCTTGTCTACGCACCAACGGCGAGTGGGCGGATCGGGCACGGCCGGCTGACATGAATGCGTACTGCGTCGATGGACGCGAGGAAACGCGGCCGCACGTCGCCTCAGACTCAGGCTCCGCGCGCCGCGCGCATGGCCTGGATGGCCGTGAGCTGGTCGCGGAACTCGTAGCGGATGGCGTCCACCTCGTCGGCCCGGAAGCCCAGCTCCTTGCCGATCTCGTTGAGCTCGGCGACCTCCTCGGCGCTGATGCTGTCACGGCGGCCACGGCGAAGGCCGTCCGCAGGAGGCCCTCGCGCTGCTCCAGCGTGGCGACCTCGACCCAATCACGGGTCACGACGTAGTCGTCGGTCGGCCCGTAGAGCTCGTTCATGTGGCGCGCCATCTCGACGACGAGGACGGCCTGCGGCTCGGCTCAGCTGTCCGACGGTCTACGATGACCATCTCCATGTCGCTGAGCTCGGCGGCACTGACGTCGAGGTCCGCGTGGGCAGCCCGCGCCAGGACGTAGGCGAAGCCGGCCACGAAGCGGCGCTGCTCGAGCGGCAGGGCCTCGAGCTCCGCCGAGATGCGCCGGATGCTCTCGGTCTCGGCCTGCGGCGGCGGCGCGGCGGGCTGGCCGGCCTCCAGCCGGATGGGCTCGGGTTCGGGGTGCAGGAGGCGTCGCAGGACCATGGCTTCCTCGTCGTGCGTCGGGTCGGGCCGCCCGGTGCCGCGCGGATCACCGGCCCCAGGCGCGGGACCGTGAGCGCGAGGCTAGCATGCCCCTACACTCCGCGCGGTGAGCGCCGAGCCGCAGGCCCCTCCGCCGCGCCCAGCCCAGCGCCACGCCACGCAGCCCGGCCACGCGCGACCTGGGCATGAAGGCGACGCTGCTCTTCCCGACCCGCGAGATCGCCGAGCGCTACTACGTGCCGCTCGTCTACACGGCCTGCCGGACGTGCTACAGCGAGCTCGAGCCGCAGGACATCTTCGAGCGGGCCACGAGCGGCCGCGTGGCCAGCGAGCGGCAGCAGGAGCTCGTGCGCCGCGTCATCGAGTCGGGCCACGGCTCGACCATCGAGCACATCGTCTTCACCTTCGCCATCAGCGGCGTGACGCGCACGCTGTCGCACCAGCTCGTGCGCCATCGCGCCGGCCTGGCCTTCGACCAGCAGTCGCAGCGCTACGTCGACTACAAGGCGCCCGAGCTACATGGTCCCGGGCTCGGTCAGCGACGCCGAGGACGACGGTGCGCGAGCGCTTCATCGAGCAGCTGGCGAGCTCGCTCGACGTCTACGAGGAGATGCTCGCGGCGGGCATCCCCGGCGAGGACGCCCGCTTCGTGATGCCCAATGCGACGCGCACGAACCTGGTCATGACGACGAACCTGCGGGCGCTCATCCACATGTCCGGGCTGCGCCTGTGCACCATGGCCCAGTGGGAGATCCGTCGCCTCTTCCAGCTCATCCGCCACGAGGTCTTCACGGTCAGCCCGTTCCTGGGCTCGTTCCTGGCGCCCAAGTGCGTGCCGCTGGGCTACTGCGACGAGGACCGCAACCGCGACGAGCACTGCCCCATCCGGCCCCACAAGGACAACGTCCTGGCCGCCTGGGCGGAGAAGCAAGGCCGCCGCCCGGGCCGCCGGACGGGAGCTGCCCACGCTGTAGGCGGCGCCCGGCCGCGGCGCAGCCGGGCGCCGCCAGTCAGGCCGAGCGTCAGCGGCGAGGCCCTCCACGAAGCGCCCGATGACCCGGGCCAGGCGCGGCCCGGCCTCCTCGCGCGGCCTCGAGCACCTCCTCGTGGCTGAGCGGCGTCGGCCGAGAGGCCGGCGCCCGGGTTGGTGACCAGCGAGACGCCGCAGACGCGCATCCCGGCCCAGTGCGCCGCGATGGCCTCCATGACCGTGGACATGCCCACCGCGTCGGCGCCCAGCGACGCGCAGCATGCGCACCTCGGCGGGCGTCTCGTAGGTCGGGCCCGGTCAGGCCCAGCGTAGACGCCCTCGGCGAGGGCCACCGACTCCGTCGCGCGGCCGCGGCATGGAGGCGCGCGCGCAGCTCCGGGTCCCAGACCGCGCTCATGTCCGGGAAGCGCGGGCCCGATGCCGTCGTCGTTGGGGCCCAGCAGCGGATTGACGGCCGGTCAGGTTGATGTGGTCGCGGATGACCATCAGGGTGCCCGCGCCGAAGGCCGGGTTCACGCCGCCGGAGGCGTTCGTCAGCAGCAGGACGCGGCGCACCCAGGCGCCCCAGCAGCAGCGCCGGCTCGACGACGAGGCGCTCGCTCGAGGCCCTCGTACATGTGCAGCCGACCCTGGAGGCAGGCCACGGGCAGGCCCCGCAGGTGCCCCAGGAGCAGGCGGCCGCTGTGGCCCGGAGCGGATGCCGCCGGCCAGCCGGGCAGCTCCGCGAACGGGATGGCGGCGGCGTCGCTCGATCTCGTCGGCCAGCCCGCCCAGGCCGGAGCCGAGCACGAGCCCAGGCGCGGCCGCAGGGTCGGTCCGCGGCGCGCACGGCCGCCTCGAGCGCGTCGAGGCGCGTGGCTGAAGGGTCACGTGGCTGAGCTCGCGCTCATCGGCGGCTGGGCGTGCCGCGTCCGGCGCTGACGCGGACCAGCGACACGACGAAGCGCCCGGAGCGACCTCCGCGATCCGCGGTCCGCGTTGATGTGATCTCAGCGATCCGGGTCCACGTGTGGCCCCTCCGGGCAAGACAGACTATGCGCCGCGCCGCCGGCCGCGGGTCAACGCGGGTTGTCCACGAGTTCGCGACGGCTCCGAGCGGCAGTCTGTCCACGATCGCCGCGACCGGCTGTGGACGAAGTGTGGACGAACCCGTGCGCCGAGCAGCCGCGACTCAGGCGGCGTCCGCCGGCCGGCCTTCACCAGGATCGTCCGCGCGACGCGGTCGTGGAGGCCCTGCTTCGTGGGGCTCTGGGCCATCGTGTAGAGCAGCACGCAGCAGCCAGGCCAGCGCCGACGACGGCCAGCACGAGGCCGACGAGGCTGGGCACGTAGACCGCGAAGGTCGTGAGCGTCGCGGCGATGCCCAGCAGCAGCCAGCGGATGAGCGCCTGGTCCCAGGAGATGGAGCGGCCGTCGCGCCTGGTCGCCGATCTGCAGGCCGAGCATCCGCATGCCCGGCGTGGCCCGCAGCACGACCCAGGACTAGGCGAAGTAGGCGAAGCTGATGGCCAGCTGCGGCGATGCCGACGACGAGGAAGGCGCCGATGTTGAGCTCGCCGCCCGCGTCGTCGAGCGAGCCGCCGGCCGTCGGCCGCCGCTGGCGAGCCCGCCGAAGGCGCCCCCGACGACGAGCGCCAGGAGCAGCCCGATGACCGACAGCACGATGACGTCGAGGATGAAGGCGATGATGCGGTTGGGCACGTCAGCGAAGGTGAGCCCGGCCGGACCGGGCATCTGCGTCGTCGAGGTCAGCGAGCGCGCCCAGCGTGGCTCCGGGACGACCGGGTCGCGGCTGCGGTGCCGGCGCTGCCGGAGCCGGCAGCGGGGCGCGCACGTCCGCCGGGCTGCGGCCCCGGCGCATCGGGCGGCGCCGGCTCGCCGGGTCGTCGGCAGGCGTGCCCCAGATGCCCTCCTGGTCGTCCGCGGGCGTGCGCCCCGCTGGCGATGCCGGCTCTGTCATCGGTGGCCTCCCAGCCTCCGCGAGCGATGCCACAGCGTCGCTCCCGCGCGGCCCGCGCGCTGCGAGGTCAGGATACCCGCGCGGGCGAGCCACGGCGAGGCGCCGGGTCAGCCGCCGATGCGCGACATCTCGACCTTGGGCAGCGCGACGGTCGCCTCGGAGCGCAGCTCCGAGTAGCGGTCGCGCCGCGCCTGCCAGACGCGCGCCGAGCAGCTCGCGCAGGTCCTCGTCGTCGTCGCCTCGCGCGCAGGGGCGCCCGCAGGTCCGTGCCGCGGACGCCGAAGAGGCAGGTGAAGAGCATGCCCTCGGCGGTCAGCCGGGCGCGCGTGCAGGCGCCGCAGAAGGGCTGCGTGACCGAGGCGATGACGCCGATCTCGCCGCCGCCGTCGCGGTAGCGCCAGCGGGTCGGCCACCTCGCCCGGGTAGTGGGCCGGCAGCGCCTCGAGGGGCATCTCGGCATCGATGCGCGGCCACGATCTCGCGCGGCGGGCACGACCTCGTCGAGGTTCCAGCCGTTGGTGTGGCCGACGTCCATGTACTCGATGAAGCGCAGGATGTAGCCGCGCTCGCGCGCGAAGCGCGCCATCGGCAGGATGCTGTCCTCGTTGACGCCCGCGGCGGACGACCATGTTGACCTTGATGGGCGCCAGGCCGGCCCGCTCGGCGGCGGCGATGCCCTCGAGGACGCGTGCGACCGGGAAGTCGACGTCGTTGAGGCGCGCGAAGACGTCGTCGTCGAGCGAGTCGAGGCTCACCGTGACGCGATGCAGGCCGGCCTCGGCCAGGGCCGCCGCCTTGGCCGCCAGGAGCGAGCCGTTCGTGGTCAGCGTCAGGTCGGCCAGGCCCGGCAGCGCCGGCGAGCATGGCCACGAGGACCTCGACGTCGCGGCGCAGCAGCGGCTCGCCGCCGGTGAGGCGGATCTTGCGCACGCCCAGGCCGATGGCGACCGCGCGCCAGGCGGGTGATCTCCTCGAAGGTCAGCAGCTCGGTCGTGGGGCAGGAAGCGGAACGACTGGCCGTAGACCTCGCGCGGCATGCAGTACGTGCAGCGGAAGTTGCAGCGGTCCGTGACCGAGATGCGCAGGTCGCGCAGCGGGCGGCCGAGCCGGTCGGTGGTGCTCGGTCCGGCGCTCGGCGCGCCGGCGGCGCCCGCGCTCATGGACGCCCTTGCGACCCGTCGCGTCGCGGAGCGGGCGGGAGGCGGCACGACCGTACTCCCGGCGCTCGACGCCGCGACCCATCCAGCCGATGACGATGGCCGCCACGCCCAGCAGCAGGTGGCCGAGCTGGTCGAGCCCCGAGGTCGGCGCGTCGTAGAGGCCCACGAGGTCGCTGGCTCACGAGGCTGAGGAGGCCCGTGACGACGAAGAAGACGCCCAGGCCGACGAGCCCGTAGGCGCGCTGCCGGCCGGTCAGCGCGATGCCGACGTGGAGGAACAGGGCGCCGCAGACCGAGGTGCACGAGGTCGTGCCCGAAGCCCGTCACGAAGACGCCCGTCGTGCCGGCCCGACCGACGATCGGATTGCCGATGGAGCCGGCCAGGCCGAGCACGAGCAGGACAGCGCCGACGACGATGGCGAAGGCCCGTTCAGCCCAGCGCCCTGCTGCCTCCTGCGTGCGACGCGACTCGACGTGCGCGCGAGCCTAGTCCTCTTCCGCCGAGCGTGCACCCGCGCGGATCGATTCGACGACCGAGGCGTCGGCAAGCGTCGTCGTGTCGCCCAGGGCGCGGCCCTCGGCGACGTCGCGCAGCAGCCGCCGCATGATCTTGCCGGAGCGCGTCTTGGGCAGGTCCGGCGGGAACAGCAGGTACTTGGGCCGTGGCGATGGCGCCGATGACGCGGCCGACGTGGTCGCGCAGCTCGTTCGCCAGCTCGTCGTCCGGCTCGATGCCGGCCCTCGTGATGACGAAGGCGAAGATGGCCTCGCCCGTGACCGGGTCGTGCTTGCCGACCACGGCCGCCTCGGCCACGGCGGGGTGGTCGACCAGCGCGGATTCGACCTCGATGGTGCTGATGCGGTGGCCGGCCACGTTCATGACGTCGTCGACGCGGCCGAGCAGCCAGAAGTAGCCGTCCTCGTCGCGCCGGGCGCCGTCGCCCGCGAAGTAGAGGCCCGGGAAGCGGCTCCAGTAGGTCGCCTTGTAGCGCTCCGGGTCGCCGTAGATGCCGCGCAGCATGCCCGGCCAGGGCCGCTTCAGGACGAGGTAGCCGCCCTCGCCCGAGGGGCACCGGGTGGCCCGTGGCGTCGACGACGTCGGCCTCGATGCCCGGGAAGGGGAACGTGGCGCTGCCGGGCTTGGTGGCCGTGACGCCGGGCAGCGGCGTGATGAGGATGTGGCCGGTCTCGGTCTGCCACCAGGTGTCGACGATGGGGCAGCGCCCGCCGCCGATGTGCTCGTGGTACCACAGCCAGGCCTCGGGGTTGATGGGCTCGCCGACGCTGCCCAGCAGGCGCAGCGAGGACAGGTCGTGCCGCGCCGGCAGCGCCTCGCCCTGCTTCATGAAGGCCCGGATGGCGGTCGGCGCCGTGTACAGGATGGTGACCTTGTAGTCCTCGACGATCTGCCACCAGCGCTCCCAGGAGGGCGTGTCGGGCGCGCCCTCGTACAGGACGCCGGTGGTGGCGTTGGCGAGCGGGCCGTAGACGATGTAGGAGTGCCCGGTCACCCAGCCGATGTCGGCGGCGCACCAGTAGACGTCGTCGGGCTTGATGTCGAAGACCAGTCTCGTGGGTGTAGGCGGCGCCCAGCAGGTAGCCCGCGGTCGTGTGCATGATGCCCTTGGGCTTGGCCGTCGTGCCGGAGGTGTAGAGCAGGTAGAGCATGTGCTCGGCGTCGACGGGCACCGGCGGGCAGTCCGGCTGCCTGGCGCTCCACGATGTCGTGCCACCACACGTCGCGGCCGGCCTGCATGGCCACGGGCAGCGGCCTCGCCGAGGCGGCGCACGACGAGGGCATGCCTCGACGGTGGAGGTCCGCTCGAGGGCCTCGTCGGCGGCGGACTTGAGGTCGACCGGACGTGCCCCGGCGCCAGCCGCCGTCGGCGGTGATGAGCAGCGTGGCCTGGGCGTCCTCGATGCGGCTGGCCAGGGCCTCGGCCGAGAAGCCGCCGAAGACGACCGTGTGCGGCGCGCCGATGCGCGCGCAGGCGAGCATGGCGATGGGCAGCTCCGGGATCATGGGCATGTAGATGGCGACCCGGTCGCCGGTCTGGACGCCCAGCTCGAGGAGGGCGTTGGCGGCCTTCTGGACCTCGCGGTGGAGGTCGGCGTAGGTGAGGCGTGCGCGTGTCGCCGGGCTCCCCGATCCAGTGGTAGGCGACCTTGTCGCCGAGGCCGGCCTCGACGTGGCGATCGAGGCAGTTCTCGGAGACGTTGAGCTGGCCGTCCTCGAACCAGCGGGCGAAGGGCAGCTCCCAGGTGAGGGTCGTCGAGAAGGGCCGCTGCCAGCGCAGCTTCCGGCGCGCCAGGTCGGCCCAGAAGGCCTCGAAGTCAGCGTCCGCCCTGGCGTACAGGTCGGGTCCCGCGTTGGCCCTGGCCGCGAAGGCCGGGTCCGGGCGGGAACGTGCGCCCCTCGGCCATGAGGTTCTCGATCTCGGGCCTGGTCGCGGCTGGGCGCTGCTCGTCGGTCACGCGTGACGTCCTCCTCGGTCGATGCGGGCGCTTCGAACGGCACCGACCCGGGCATCCTACTCGACGCCAGGCGGCGCCACGACCGCCTGGGTCGCGTCCACCGGGCCTTCGGTCGCGTCCGCGCCGACCTAGACTCAGGCGCCATGATCGAATGGGATATCGACACCGTCCGCTCCCGCTTCCCGTCGCTGCGACGGCCCGGCCCCGACGGCCGACCGGTCGCCTGGCTCGATGGTCCCGCCGGCACGCAGGTCGTGGACACCTGCCTGCGGGCCATCAACGACTACCTCCTGGCGAGCAACGCCAACCACGGCGGCGCCTTCGCCCCCAGCCGCGAGACCGACGAGCTCGTCCACGACGTGCGATCAGCCACGGCCGACCTGCTCGGCGCGACGGACGCCGACGAGGTCAGCTTCGGTCCGAACATGACGACCATCACCTACGCGCTCAGCCGGGCCATCGGGGCGACGCTGCAGCGTGGCGACGCCATCGTCCTGACGCGCCTCGATCACGACGCCAACGTGGCGCCCTGGCTGGCCGTCGCCGAGGAGCGGGGCCTCGAGGTGCGCTGGGTGGGTATCGACGAGACCGAGTGCCGCCTCGACATGACCAGCCTCGATCGCGCCCTCGATGGCCGGGTGCGCCTCGTGGCCGTGGGCCTGGCCTCCAATGCCGTGGGCACCATCAACCCCGTGCCGCTCATCGCGAAGCTGGCCCACGCCGCGGGCGCCCAGGTCTGGGTCGACGCCGTCCACGCGGCGCCGCACCTCTCGATCGATCGTCGCTGCCCTCGGCGCCGACTACCTCGTCTGCTCGGCCTACAAGTTCTATGGGCCGCACCTGGGCATCCTGTGGGGCCGTCGGGCGCTCCTCGAGGCGCTGCCGCCGTACCACGTCCGGCCGGCCGGGGACGCCATCCCCGGGCGCTTCGAGACGGGCACCCAGGCCCATGAGCTGCTGGCGGGACTCGGTGGCACCATCGCCTACCTGGAGAAGCTGGGCGTCACGCAGGGCGGTGGCCCCGGCCTGCCGGGCGTCGCCGACAGGCACCGCCGTCCCCGTCTTCTGGCCGCCATGAGCGCCGTCCGACGGTACGAGACAGGGCTCGTGGCGAGGCTCATCGAGCGCGTCTCGGGCATCCGAGGCCTGCGCGTCCGGGGCATCACGGACCCCGCACGCGCCGCGGAGCGCTGCCCCACCATCGCCTTCACCCTCGAGGGCCATCACCCCCATGAGGTGGCCCGCTTCCTGGGTGCACGCGGCATCCATGTCTGGGACGGCGACTACTACGCCTGGGAGCTCATCCGCGCCCTCGGACTCGCCGAGCAGGGGGGCATGGTCCGCGTGGGGCTGGTCCACTACAACACGGTCGAGGAGGTCGAACGGCTGGGTGAGGCGCTCGACGAGCTCGTGGGCACCTGACCCATCGCGAGCCGTCGGCGGGACGGATCAGCCCGTGCGGGGCATGACCCACTCGGGCAAGCGGGCCCGCAGCGTGGACAGCGGCAGGGCGCCATGACCGATGGTCTCGTCATGGAAGGCGCGCGCGTCGAAGCGGTCGCCGTCGCGCCGCTCGAGCTGGGAGCGAAGGGCCAGGATCTCGCGCTGGCCGATCATGTACGAGAGCGCCTGGCCGGGCCAGCTGATGTAGCGGTCGGTCTCCGTCTCGGCCTCCAGCAGGGAGAGGCCGGCACGCTCGCGGAGCAGGTCGATCGACCGCTGGCGCGTCCAGCCGAGGGCATGGATGCCCGTGTCGACGACGAGCCGCACGGCCCGCCAGGCCTCTGACTCGAGCGCCCCGAAGCGCTCCAGCGGGTCTCGGTAGAGGCCCATCTCGGCGGCCAGCCGCTCGGCATAGAGGGCCCAGCCCTCGACGAAGGAGCCGCCCGCGAGGCGCGAGCCGAAGCGACGGAATCCCGGCAGGCCGGTCAGCTCCTGCTCGATGGCGATCTGGAAGTGGTGGCCGGGCACCGCCTCGTGGAACGTCGTGGCGGGGATGCGGTGGAGCGGCCGCGAGGCCGGGTCGTAGGTGTTGATGTAGTAGACGCCCTTGCGGCTGCCGTCCTCGCTGGGTGGGACGTAGAAAGCTGGCGGCGCCTCCTGCTCCAGGTGCGGCTCCACGGCGCGGACCTCACAGCCCTCCCGGGGCAGGCGACCGAACCAGCGCGGCGCCAGGCCCTCGGCGCGCTCGATGAGCTCCCCGGCCAGGCTGACGAGCTCGGGCGGTGCCACGACGTGGTTATCCGCGCTGCGGTCGAGCTCGCGGCGCAGGGTGGCGATCTCCGCGTGCCCGAGCTCGGCCGCGATGCGCCGCTCCTGGGCCTCGATCTCGGCGAGCCGCTCGAGACCATAGGCATGGATGGCGTGCGGGTCCTCGGTCAGGGTGGTCCAGGCGAGGATGTGGTGGCGGTAGAGCGCCTCGCCCTCGGCGAGGTGGCACACGCCGTCGCCGGACCGCACGCTGCCCGCACAGCGCTCCAGGAGCGCCAGCCAGGCCGCATGGGCGGGGCGCACGTGCCGGTCGATGGCCGCCAGGAGCGACTCCCGTTGGTCATCGGCGAGCTCGGGATGGGCCTGCATCAGCGGCGATCGCAGGGCCGGCGTCTCGACCAGCCGTCGGGTCTGGCTGAGGCAGCGCTCCACCACGGGCGCCGCCGGCCCGCGCCCAGCCGCCAGGCCGGCCTCGACGTTGGCGATATGCGCGTCGATCCAGCCGGGGTAGGCGGCCAGGCGGGCGTGAAGCCGCTCCAGGCGCTCGCTGCCGTCGATGCGCTGCAGGCGGGCCAGGTCGCCGATGAGGCCCTGCGGGCCGCCGTGCTGGTCGATGGGCTCGATCTCCCAGAGGCGCAGCTCGTCGGCCTGCCGCAGGCGTGTCACCACCACTCTGATGAGATCAAGGGTCACGACGTCCTCGACGGCCAGGTCGGGCCCGGACAGGCCCTCCATCTCGCGGGCCCAGCCATCGATCATCGCCCGCCGGGCGGCCCGTCCCTCGGGACCCGGGTCGTCCAGGCGGTCGTCCCAGCGCTCGTCACCCTGGGACGTGGCCCACAGCGGGTCGAGCTCGAGGAACTGCTCCCAGGCACGCTGGGCGAAGGCATGGACGGGCGTGACCGCGACCTCGACGTAAGACACGAGCGACCTCCGGCTGTCTTTCAGGGGTTCGGGTTGGGGGCGAACATGGCCATCTGGTCCTCGCCCCGACCGACCTCGGGATCGAGCCCGAGGAGTGGCGCAAGGGCGGCCAGGCTGGCCCGCTTGCTGGCGTGGAGCCGGCGCACGCTGCTCCACCTCAGGAAGTGCCAGTTGTCCTCCGCGAGCCGTCTGCGCAGGAACGGCGAGCGCTCGAGGCGCAGGCGGATGAGCGCGACGCGCTCATCGGGCACGACGAGGAAGCGGACGATCGAGTCGTTCGTCTCGATGCGAGGTCCACGCCTGACGAGTGGCTCGTCGAGGCGGGCCATCCACTCGATGTCGAACAGGAAAGCGCCGCGGCCGCGGACGTACCAGATATGGTCGATCTCGTCGAGGGCCTCCTGCGGGCCGGGCGCGATGAGCGGCAGGTAGACGCGCCGCTCTGGATCGCTGAGGAGGTCGCCCAGTGGCTGGCCCAGGTAGGTGCGCCGCTGTTCGCGGCGGGCGATCCAGGTGCGCATGCCGAGGCGATGGGCGAACTCGGTGAGCAGGCCGACCATCTCGCCATGCTCGGCGTAGCGATCCGGGAGCGACTCGCCGGTCCGGATGAGCCCGTCGGGAGACGGCTCCGCACTCCGGTAGCTCGCCAGGCAGGCCTCCACGAGGTCGGCCTCAGGGGTCTCTGGCCCGCGAAAGAGCCGGGCGACGCGTTCGTCGAACGACGCTCGTGTGATGCCGTCGCTGGCCGAGAGGAGCCCGAAGATGCCCCACTCGAGCCGCTCCGAGAGCGGCGGCTTGGCGGCCGCCAGATCCCGCCCGTCCCGGAGCCACCAGAGATCCTCGTCGAGCTCGGCCAGACGCGGATGGTCAGGTCGGCGCATCTCCCGGCGGATGAGCTCGAGCGTGAGTCGGACCGGGTCGGACAGCGGGGCGCCCTCTCCCTGGCCGGCAGCGCCCGCCGCTGAGGGTCCTGCTGGTGCAGGGTCCGGTGGCGAGGCGCCCGCAGGCGCCTCCGTGGCGCCCGGCACATCGCTCACGACGCCGAAGAGGCCCGCCGCGCGCTCGGGAGGCGCTTCCTCGTCATCGGCCTCGTGCGACCTCGTGCCCACCAGCCTGCGCAGGTGCCCGAGGTGGTCGAGGCCGAGGAGCACTTCGCCAAGGATGCGGTCGAACCGCGCCGGCTCGCCGCGCAGCTGGAGCACGGCCACGGCGATATCCGAGATGGCCAATTCGACCGCCGAGATCTGGAACGGCCCCGTCGCATCGGACGCGGGCTGGATGGCGACGTCCCGCTCGACCGCCGGACCGGACTGCGGCTGCGCGAACACGACCGCGCCACCGATGCCGCTCTCGGAGCTGGACAGCACCGCGTCGTCGAAGCGCAGGCCCGCCCCGATCGCGCCGATGACCGTGGCCACGAGGGACTCCGGTTCGGCAGCCCCGAGCAGCAGCACGACCTGGGCGTCCGGCAGCAGGACCCCCTGCACGGCGCCGAGGGCGCGCTGCAGGGTCATCGCATCACGCCCCCAGTCGGATCGCGGGGCGGCACCGAAGATGCCCGACAGCGGCAGCGTGGCGGCAGCCTCCGGACCGATGGCCAGGGACGTCGCAAGGTAGGCGAAGGCGAGGTTCTCGGCCGACCAGTGGATGGGCGGCTGGCTGAGCACGAGCCGGATGGCCGGCGAGACGCGCGGCCGTGCGCCCGGCTGGCCGCCCGGTCGCGGCGGCGCCCCGAACGTCTCGCGGCCGACCGGCATCCCGAAGCGGAGCGCGACGTTGGCGGAGCCATCGACCAGGGAGCGCAGGTCGGGCCCCACCCGCGCAGGCGTCCGCTGGCCCGCGTCAAGCGTCTGGACGAAGGCTCGCACGACTCGCGTGCTCTCCTCGAAGGCCGACCACGCGTTGCGCTCGCGCCACTGGCGCGAGGTCGAGCCGCGCACCTGCCCGGCGCTGATCCGGATGCTCGCGATGCGGCCCGGGTAGCCGGAGAGTCGGCTGATGGGCTGGACCATCCCGACCACCGCCAGGCGCAGGGCCGACTGGACCGCCGGGGACCGCACCTCGGACTCGATGGCATCGAGGATGGCCACCAGCGCGAGCTGGGCACGCGGCGGGTAGAGGTCCACGAGCTCCCCGGGCAGGGCATGCCCGGGGGTGGGGGTGGGGAATCGGTCGAGCAGGGCCAGTCGGGCCGCGGAGGCATCCACCGAACGCGAGCGGTAGAGGTCATCGCCGTCCACCGGCACGGGGCGTCCATCGGCTCGCGAATCTCGGCAGCGCGGGCAGCGGAAGGAACGGCGCGACGGATCGCTGGCCTCCGCGTCCCAGATGAACTCCTCGACGACGACCGAGCCACCGCACGTCGGGCAGCGCGAGGCATAGGTGGCCTCGATGACGGAGCGCAGGTTGCCCTCCGTGCCCCGCGCGTCGGCGGCGATGGCCGAGACCGCGGCATCCAGATGGCGCAGGTCGGGTGGCCGGAGGGCGACGTCAGCGACCAGGCGGGTCAGCGCCGAGGTCTCGATGGCGAAGGCAACGACGCAGCTGGTCGATGGCCGCGCGGGTGATCCAGCCACCCCGCCCATGGAGCTCCAGGATGATGTCGCCGGGCTTCGTCCGCGTGCCGATGTGGGCCGCCAGGAGCGCCGGGTCCGGTGCCGCCGGCGAGCTTCTCGAGGGCCGGCAGCAGCGCCCCGCTGGCCGGGGACCTGGATGTCTTGGGGACGTCTGCCATCGTCAGCCCAGAGTCTATCGGCGACCGATGGCGGCTGGTCAGCCCTCCTCGGCGTCCTCGTCCTCGTCCTCGTCTTCGAGGACCTCGTCCTCGTCGTCGAGATCGACCGCCTCGGGCGGGACCTCGCCCTCGATCTGGAAGCCCTCCTCGGCCTCGGTCGGGACGGCAAGGACCGACCCGATGTCCTCGATCGTCTCATCATCCTCGTCGAACTCGAGATCGTCCTCGAGGTCGGATTCCTCGCGCACCAGGGTGCCCTTCGTGTAGGGACGCAGGTCGATCGCGCTTGGCGGCGGTCGGGAACGAGACCTTGCCGTAGTTGGCGGGATCCTGGTACGTCTCGCGGATGATGATGCGGACGTCCTTGTCGCCGAGGCTCGTGACGCCCGCGGCGTACTTGTTGCCATCGGCCATGAGGCGCAGCAGACGGGCCGCCACACGCGGTTCCACGACGCCGATGTGGACGCCGTTCGAGGTGGCCACGACGCGCGGGCCTGACGGTGCCAGCTCGACGAAGTCGCCCGGGTTGACCTGGGCCAGGTCGGCCGGGCTGGCCAGATCGACGAGGTGCGCGAAGCCGGTCTTGCCGGTCTCTTCGACGAAGAGGCTCACCGGAGCCTTGCTGCCGGGCGTCGCGGCCACGGTGCGCGATCCGGCGTCGTTCATGAGCTGGCGCAGCCGCCCGATGTTGCGCTCGGCGATCCGGTTCGTGGGATCGATGGCCAGCGCCGACTGGTAGTGCTCGCGCGCCTTGGCCAACTCACCGAGCTCCCAGTAGGACTTGGCGAGGCGGTTCTGGGCATCGCTGTCGGGACCCATGTCGAGGACCTTCTGGTTGGCCTCCGCGGCCGCCGTCCAGTCCGCGCGGCGGGCAGCGTTGATGGCCTGCTCGACGAGCTGCCGCTTCTGGCGGCTGGCGGTGATGGCGCTCGACGTGGTGGACGGCTCATTCTCGATCAGTGGCTCGAAGCTCATGGGTCCCTCGGTGTGGGTCTGGTGCGACCACCCTCTCAGGCCCGCGCCGCCCCCGCGTGAAGCGGGCGCGCGCGAACGCCGCGGAGGTCGGGCGGCGGTCCGGATGGTACCACCGAGACCGCACCCTCAGGAGCGCGCGGGCCCCTCCCGGATGAAGGCCAGGAACGCGTCGAGCGGCCGGGTGTTGGCGACCTCGGGCGCCGTCACCCAGGCGCGGCGGGCCACGGCGACACCCCAGCTGAGGTTCTCCCACTCACCTCGGTCGTGAGCGTCGGAGTCGATGACGAAGCAGCAGCCCGCATCGCGGGCAGCACGGGCGTGCTGGTCATCGAGGTCGAGCCGCTCCTGGCTGCCGTTGATCTCGAGCAGCGTGCCCGTCTCCACAGCCAGGCGATAGAAGGCGTCCCAGTCGAGGTCGAGGTCGGGCCGCCGGCCGATCTTCCGACCGGAGGGATGGCTGATGATGTCGACGTGCGGGTTGCGCATGGCCAGCTCGTAGCGGGCCATGAGCTGGGCGCGCGGCTGGCGTCGGCCGACGTGCAGCGAGGCGACCACGACATCGAGGCTGGCCAGCAGGGCATCGTCGTAGTCGAGGCGGCCGTCGGCGGTGATCTCGAGCTCGCAGCCGTGGAGGAGCCGGAAGCCATCCGGATGGGCGTCCTCGGGCAGCGCGCCTGAGGCCTGCTCCCGGGCGAAGCGCTCGTTGAGCTCGCCGATGACCCGGCGCTGCTGCTCGACGCGCTCGGGCCCGAGGCCGTTGGCGATGCCGAGGCTCCTCGTGTGGTCCGTCAGCACCTGGTACTCGCGCCCGGCGCGGCGCGCCGAATCGACCATCACCTCGAGCGGCTCGCGGCCGTCGGACCAGTCGGTGTGGCTGTGGCAGTCGCCTCGCAGGTCGGCCAGGCGGACGAGCTCGGGCAGAGCTTGCGCCGCGGCAGCCTCGATCTCGCCTCTGCCCTCTCGCAGCTCCGGGAGGATCTCGGCGAGGTCAAGGAAGGCATACAGCTCGGCCTCGGTGGCGAAGGTGCGCGGCGTCTCGCTGCCAGGACCTCCCCGCGTCAGAGGGCTGACACCGTGCTCCGAGAGCGACCAGCCCATCTGGCGGGCGCGATGGCGGAGCGCGACGTTGTGCTCCGCGGATCCCGTGAAGTGGACGAGATAGCTGCCCGCGGCGCCCGATGGCATGGTCATGACGTCGACACGCGGACCGTCGGCCAGCTGCAGGGTGGCCCGGTCATGGCCACCCCGCATGCCCGTGCCAGCGAACACCGGTTCGATGCCGGGCAATGCGGCGAGGGCGGCCATGACGTCGGCGGGTCGGGCCGTCTCGACGAGCACGTCGAGGTCGCCCACGGTCTCGCTGCGCCGGCGGACCGAGCCGGCCGCCGACGCCGAGATGACGCCCGGGAGCTGCCCGAGAAGGGCCACGAGGCGCTTCGAGATCCAGTGCGCCTCGCCCATGAGCATCCGCCGGCGGGGTCGCTCGGTGAGCGCTCCGATGCCGGCCAGGATGCGCTCCTCGGCCCGGGCGCTGAGGCCGCGCACCTGCCGAAGGCGTCCCTCGCGGGCAGCCGCCTCGAGCTCGGGCAGGGTGGCGATGCCGAGCTGCCGCCACACCTCACCGATCGTCCGCGGGCCGACGCCAGGGATGGCGCGGAGCGCCAGCAACGTCGGCGGCAGCTCGGCGCTGAGCTGCTCGTGGTAGCGGATGCTGCCGTGCTCCGCGAGCTCGGCGATGAGCCCCGCGATGCTCTCCCCGACACCCCGCAGCCGCGGTGGCTGCTCGGCGCGGTAGGCGGCCACGACGTCGACCGGGGCACGGGAGACCGACTCGGCCGCTCGGCGGTAGGCGTTGACGCGGTAGGAGGACTCGCCCTTCAGCTCGAGGAGGTCCGCGATCTCGGACAGGAGCCCCGCCACACGGGCGTTGGTGAGGAAGGCCGCGGCCTCGTCAGGCGTGCCCCCGGTGGTGTCGGACACCGCCCCTCAGGCCGCCACCACGCGGTCCCGCCCCAGGCGCTTGGCGCGATAGAGCGCCTGGTCCGCCCGCTCCACGAGCCCCGGGATGGCCACCTGCTTGGCTCCTGCGACGGCGACGCCGACCGAGACGGTCACGGGCTCATCGATACCCAGGCTGGCCGGATGGAGGCGCACGACGGAGCGGCGGATGCGCTCCCCGACCTCGATGGCCTGCTCGGCCGAGGTCCGGCGCAGCAGCACCGCGAACTCCTCGCCGCCGTAGCGGGCAGGCGTGTCCTCGGCGCGCACGCCCTGGGCGATGGCGCCCGCCACGGCCCGCAGGACGCGGTCGCCCGTGGCGTGACCGAATCGATCGTTGAGGATCTTGAAGTGATCGATGTCGATCATCAGGATGCCCAGGCTGTCGTTGGCGCGCCGGCGGGGGCGTTCCATGCTCAGGGCCTCATCGAAGTAGCGCCGGTTCGGCAGCCCGGTGAGGACATCGATCTTGGCGCCCCGCTCGGCAGCCTCGAGGGCGTAGGCCCGCGCGAACGCGGTGGCCACCTCGCTGGCGGCCCAGGCGAGCAGCCGCCGGTCGCCCTCGCTCCAGGCGCCCCGGCCGCGACGAGCGAGCAGCAGCGCCCCGAGGAAGCGGCGCTCGGCCACGAGCGGTGTGGCCAGGGTGTGCGCCAGACCGTAGGCGGAGCGGACGCGACGGGCGATCTCCTCGGCCGCCGCAGACGCCGCACCCGTGGAACCGCCTGCGCTCTCGCCGACACCGTCGTCGCCCGCCGCGGCCAGCGCCCCGGAGCCGTCGATCTCTGGCCGCAGCGTGGTCCGCGACGGCGGGGCATCGGCGCGGGCCGCGACAAGGGTCACCTCGACGTGCTGGTCGGGCTGGCTCACCCGGGCCACGACGACGTGGTCGGCATCGGTCGCGGCGCGCAGGTCCGAGATGACGGTGTCCACGACCGACTCCGGCGAGAGCGAGCGGGAGAGGCCCGAGGCGACGCGCCGGATGGCGGCCTCGCGCTCGATGCGCTCGCGCGTCAGCGCGGCCCCCGTGACCGAGACGACGTAGAGCGCCAGCACGAGCGCCAGCAGCCCGACCACGAACGCGATGTCGAACGGCGAGATGCCGTCATCCAGGAGCAGCCAGCCACAGCCGATGGCAAGGGCCAGCAGGCTGCCCAGGGCCACCAGGCGAGCCCACTCGAGGCGCCGCGTGAGCTGGGCATCGACGACCGATGCCGGGGCCATCTCGAGGATCCTGGCTCTCCGATGGCGCGGCAGCCTCAGGGACGGACGAGGTCACGGCGCGAGGATGGCACAGCCACTCACCGGGTGTGGCGCCGGCAGATCAGTCGCGGGCTCGGCGCTGGCCCACCCGGTAGAAGTGACCGTCCACCCAGCGGCGGATGGCGGGCAGGTTGGGGACGGTCCGGCCGTCAGCGGTCAGGCCCGCCCAGGTCGCCGGCGCCAGGACCTTCATGTCGGACGCCGGGAGCTTGAGCTTCTCCAGGAGGGCGAAGAGCTGTGCCGCGGTCTCGGCGGTCTTGGGCATGTCCGTCTCGATGAGGTCACGGACGTGCAGCAGCGTGCCCAGGAGCGCGATGCCCGCGCCCCGTTCCTCGACGACCTGCTTGATGCCGGCGCGGACGATGTCCTGCTGGCGCTCCGCGCGCCGCCAGTCGTTGTTGAACTCGCCGCCCACGGTGCCATGGCGGGATCTGGCGTAGACGAGCGCGGAATGGCACTTTCGCGGCTTTGGCTTGCACTTGGGGTCGCCCTTGAGCTTGTAGTCCCTCGCCACGGGGAACCAGACGCCTCGCGAGCTGCCGTGGTGGTAGGAGGAGTCGAGCACCTCCTCCTCGATGTCGAGACGCAGGCCCCCGAGCGCGTTGATGAGGTGCGCGAAGGTCGAGAAGCGGGTCAGGGCCCAGTGGTCGACCTCGGTACCGAGGAACGCCCCGATGTCCTTGCTGAAGCGCTTCAGGCCCTGGCGATCCAGGGCCGCGTGCGGCAGCGACGGGTCGCGATAGCGGATGAAGTAGATCGAGTTCACCGGCATGCCGCCGCTGTTGCTGCCGCCCGCGAGGGGGATGCCGGACAGGTCACGAGGGATGCTCACCAGCGAGCCCGCGCCGGTCTCCGGGTCGATGGTGGCGACCATCAGGACGTCGAGGCGCTCGCCGAGCGAATCGGGCCGCCAATCGGAGCCGATGAGGAGCACCGTCAGCCGGCCGTCCCGGCCCAGCGTCACCGGCAGGCCGCGCCGCGGCGTGGTGGTCGATCGCTGCTCCTTGTTCGAGCGGCTGTCGGTGGCGAGCTGGCGCATCGAGTCGAGGGCCACGCCCAGGCCGTCCTCATCCTGCACGATGGCCGGCATCATCGCCGCGGCGGGGATCGCGCCGACCGGGAGGAGGAGCGCCAGGAAGAGCAGCGCCGCGATCAGGCGACCACGGCGGAGGGATGCTGACCGGATCATCGGGCCCAACGGTACCCGAAAACCGGACTACATCATCACGAGGCCACCATCGACCGCGAGGACCTGGCCGGTGATGAAGGCCGCCTCGTCCGAGACGAGGAAGGCCACGGCCGCGGCCACGTCCTCCGGGCTGCCGAAGCGACCCAGCGGCGTGCGCGCCATGACTTCGGCGAGAAGCTCCTCGGCAAGACCCGAGGTGAGCTCCGTCTCGATGAAGCCCGGGGCCACCGCGTTGCAGGTGATGTTGCGGCTGGCGAGCTCCCGGGCCGTCGCCTTGGTGAGGCCGATGAGGCCCGCCTTGGCCGACGAGTAGTTGGCCTGCCCCATCTGGCCGGCCTGGCCCGACACGCTCGTGATGTTGACGATGCGCCCGCTGCGCGCCTTGAGCATGGGGCGGGTCACGGCCTTGATGGCATAGAAGGCGCCCGAGAGGTTCGTGGCGATGACGTCCGACCAGTCCTCGGGCTTCATGCGCATGATGAGGTCGTCGCGGGTGATGCCGGCGTTGTTGACGAGGATGTCGATGCGCCCGAAGGCCTCGAGGGCGGCCTCGACGAGCGAGGACGCGTCGGCCTGGACCGAGGCATCGGCCTGTCGAGCCACGGCCCGCCGGCCGAGCGCCTCGACGGCTGCCACGACCTCGGCCGCCGCCCCGGCGTTGCCGCGGTAGCTCAGGCAGACGTCGGCCCCCTGGGCCGCAAGCCGCAGGGCGATGGCGCGGCCGATGCCGCGCGAACCCCCCGTCACGAGGGCGGACCGGCCCGCCAGATCGATCATCGCTCTCCCTCCATCATCGACGGTCCCTGCCGCGCCGGCTCCGGCTCGCCAGGCACCACATCATCGAGCGGCACGGGTGGGCCGCCCGGTTCCTCGAGAACGGCGGACAGGCGCGGCGGCATGGGGTCCACGGAGTCCCAATCGAGTGGCGCTCGCACGCTGGCCACGGGCCGAACGTCGCGGCTGCGCTCCGAGTCGGCCGGGTCCGCCGTCCAGGTGATGGCCGCCGCGCCGCTCGTGAAGCCCGCTCCGAAGGCGAAGAGGACGAGCCGGTGGCCAGCCCGGATGCGGCCGTCACGGACGGCCTCGTCGAGCGCGATGGCGACGGACGCGGCAGACGTGTTGCCGTAGCGGTCGATGTTGACGACCATCCTGTCCATGGGCAGGCCGAGGCCCTTGGCCACCGCCTCGATGATGCGGATGTTGGCCTGGTGCGGGATGAAGAGGTCGACCTGGTCCGGCGTCCAGCCGGCCCGCGCGATGGCCGCCAGCGCCGAGGCGGCCAGCGTGCGCGTGGCGTAGCGGTAGGTCTCCCGGCCCTCCATGCGGATGAAGTGCTCGCCGCGTCGCGCGGTCTCCACGCTGGACGGGCTGCGCGAGCCGCCGGAGGGCAGCCAGATCGATGTAGGCACCGTCGGGGTCGGTCGCCATCTGGAGGCCAGCCAGACCACCACCCTCCTCATCCGAGGCCGACAGGACGACGGCACCCGCGCCATCGCCGAAGAGGATGCAGGTGCCCCGATCGGAGAAGTCGACGAACCGCGTCAGGAGCTCGGCGCCGACGACGAGCACGTGACGAGCCATGCCGCTGCGCACGAACGAGTCGGCGGTCGCGTAGCCGTAGACGAAGCCGGTGCAGGCCGCCGCGATGTCGAAGGCAGCCGCTGTCGTGTTGCCGATGGCCTCCTTCAGGAGCACGGCCGTGGAGGGCATCGGGTAGTCGGGGGTCAGGGTCGCCACGACGATGACGTCGATGTCGTCGGGTGAGAGGCCGGCCACGGCGATGGCCCGCTTGGCCGCGATGGCCCCCAGCGTGGAGGTCGTCTCGTGGGGCGCGGCCACGCGCCGCTCGCGGATGCCGGTCCGGGACCGGATCCACTCGTCCGAGGTGTCGACGATGCGCTCCAGGTCGGTGTTGCTGAGCACCCGCTCGGGCACGTACGAGCCCCAGCCGGTGATACGGACGCTGCGCACCGGCCCGGATGGGTAGGAGCCCGGGCCACTCATGCGGGATCGACCTCGACGAGCGTCTGGCGCGCCTTCACGAGGTCCCCGTCGCCGGCCGCGATGTGGCGCACGGTCCCCGTGACGTCGCTCTTGATCTCGTTGAAGAGCTTCATGGCCTCGATGAGGCCGATGACCTGACCGGCATTGACGGGCCCACCCTCGCGGACGTAGGGCTCGGCGCCGGGCGATGGTGAGCGGTAGTAGACGCCCGTGAGTGGGGCCACGATGGCGTGCGACCCTCTCGGCGCGGCCGGCTTCTCGATCGCGGCGGGCGCCTCGGCCGGCGGCTCGTGGTGCATGTCGCCGCTGACGGCGCCCGGCTGCAGGAGCGCCGCGGGCGTCCGCAGGATGACGGTGATGCCCTTTGTCTCGACCTCGAGCTCGGCGAGCGCTGAGCGCTCGAGGAGGCCCTCCAGGCGGTCGACGATGGCGATGAGCTCGGCCACTGGCTCGGGGTCGGCCATCAGGCTTCCCAGCGCCGCAGGATGACCGCGGCGTTCTGGCCTCCGAAGCCGAAGGCGTTGACGAGCGCGACCTGCAGGTCGCGCTGGCGGGCCCGCAGCGGGGTGAGGTCGAGCAGACCAGCTTGCTCATCGGGGTCGACGAGGTTGATCGTCGGCGGCACCACGCCGTCCACCAGGGCGCGGACCGTGGCCACCGCGGCCACGGCGCCGGCAGCGCCCAGGGTGTGGCCGATGGACGATTTGGTGGCCGTCACGCTGACGTTCGGAGCGTGGTCGCCGACGAGGGTGTTGATGGCCATGAGCTCGGTTGGATCGCCCTCGCCGGTGCTGGTGGCATGGGCGCTCACGAGATCGATGGCGTCTGCCGTGAGGTTTGCCTTCACCAGCGCGCGGCGAGCCGCTCGAACGGCGCCGGCGCCGCCCGGGGCGGGCGTCGTGATGTGATGGCCGTCGGCGGTGGCGCCATAGCCGCACACCTCGGCGTAGATCCGCGCGCCCACGGCGTTCGGCATGACCGAGCTCCTCGAGGATGAGCGCGGCGGCGCCCTCGGCCACGACGAAGCCGTCGCGACCGGCATCGAAGGGCCGGCTCGCGCCCGGCGGGTCGTCGTTGCGGGTCGAGAGGGCCCGCATGGCCGCGAAGCCCCCGACGATGGCGGCGTAGACGGGGGCCTCGCACCCGCCACCGACCATGACGTCCGCGTCGCCGCGCCGGATGATCTCGAAGGCCTCACCGATGGCGTGGCCCGACGAGGCACATGCGCTCGTCGGCGAGTAGTTCGGCCCGAGCGCGCCGAAGGTGATGCTGGCCACGCCCGAGGGCATGTTGGCGATGGCCATGGGGATGAAGAAGGGGCTGAGGCGCCCGGCGCCGCTGATCGCCGAAATGCCGATCTGGTCGATGAGCGTACCCGAGCCGCCCAGGCCGGAGGCCATCAGCACGCCGGTCTGCTCTGCCAGCTCGCCCTCCAGCCGTCCCGGCAGCCCGGCATCGTCCATGGCCTCCCGGGTGGCCACCAGGGCCATCTGCGTGGTGCGGTCGTTGCGGCGGACCTCCTTGCGGTCGAGCACAGCCCCCGGGTCGAAGTCGGGCACCTCACCGGCGATCCGGCTGGCCAGTCCCTCGGCGTCGAAGTTGGTGATGCCCCGCACGCCAGAGTCGCCCGCGACGAGGCGGCGCCAGTAGACGTCCACGCCCGAGCCGAGAGGCGTCACGGCGCCAAGCCCGGTGATGACGACACGGCGGCCCGGCTCGCCATCGGTCATCGGACGAATCTGCCCGTCCGGATGGTCGCGGCTCGATAGACGTCCGAGGGCAGGCCCCGCCCGTTGACCTCCTCGGCGACTGCCTGGGCGTCATAGGCCGTGCGGAAGAGCCTGCTCTCGGGCTCGGCGCTCTCGTCCACGGTCAGCAGCGCCCAGCAGGCCTCCGGGCTGCCGTCGAAGGCGTAGCCGCAGGATCCCGGGTTGACGAGCAGCTTGCGGCCGATCTCGCGGACGTCGGCAACGTGGGTGTGGCCGCAGCAGATGACGCGGGCGTCGGTCCGGGTGGCGTACTGCATCGTCACCGCGGCATCGAGGTCGGCCGGCATGCCGTTGGTCTGGCTGCCCGGCGAGGCGTGGCAGGCCAGGACGAGCTCCTCGCCCACGGCCAGCCGCCGCTCGGCGGGCAACCGGCGCAGGTAGTCGAGCTGGCCCTCGCTCAGCCGGTCGCGCGCCCATTCGGCCGCCGCACGGTGGCCCACCGGGACCTCGTCGAGCCATGGGAACGCGGCCGCGTAGTCCCCATCGGCGACGGCGATGTCGGTGTTGCCGGCGATGACGAGGGCCCCCGCCTCCTCGAGCTCCATGACCCGCTCGAGCACCTCGGCGGGCCGGGGTCCGTTGAGGACGAGGTCGCCGAGGATGATGATGCGGTCAGGCTTCTGCGAGGTCAGCTCCGCGAGGGCCGCCTCGAGGGCCGTGATGTTGCCGTGGATGTCGGCCAGGAGGGCCAGCCGGAGCGCGCTCATCGGAGGGCGTCCGCGGGCGGGATGATGAAGGAGATGAGGGCCTCACAGCAGACCTCGCCATCGACGGAGGCGACGGCACGGCCTCGGCCGAAGCGACGGCCCAGCTTCTCCATGGTGACCTCGAGCGTCAGGCGGTCGCCCGGCTGCACGACCCGCTTGAAGCGGCACTCGTCGATGCCGGCGAAGAGGCCGATGCGGTCCCCGAACCCCTCCTCGCGGGCCACGTACACCGCCATCGTCTGCGCCAGCGCCTCGACCTGGATGACCCCGGGCAGGACGGGCAACCCCGGGAAGTGGCCGCCGAAGAACCACTCGGTCGCGGTGACGGCCTTCTCGGCCCGGATGTAGCCGCGCGCCCGGTCCTCCTCGACGACGCGGTCGACGAGCAGGAAGGGCCAGCGATGAGGGATGAGCTTCTGGAGCTCGGCCGTGCTGAGGAGCACGGCCGAGCCCTGCTCGGTGGGCGGCGCCGGGGCGTCTGTCATGGCTACCTCTCGACTCGGGGGATCCGAAGGCTCAGGCCTGCTCGCCAGCGGCCACGGCATCGAGGAATGCCGCCGCGCCTCTGCGGTCGAGCAGGTTCGTGTCGAAGCCGCCCGCGAGGAAGGTGCGGTCCTCGAGGATGGCGCGATGGAAAGGGATGTTCGTCTCGAGCCCGTCGACGAGGAGCTCCTGGAGGGCGACGCGCGACCTGGCGATGGCGCTCTCGCGATCGGGACCCCAGACGATGAGCTTGCCGAGGAGCGAATCGTAATACGGCGGCACCTCGTAGCCGCTGTAGAGGTGCGTCTCCATGCGGATGCCCGCGCCGCCGGGTGGCACGTAGTGCTGCACGACCCCGACCGATGGCCGGAAGTCGGCCCGCACGTCCTCCGCATTGATGCGGAACTCGATGGCGTGGCCGCGCAGCCGCACGGCGTCCTGGCCGTAGCCGAGGCGCTCGCCCGAGGCGAGGCGGATCTGCTCGGCCACGATGTCGATGCCCGACAGCATCTCGGTGACGGGATGCTCGACCTGGATGCGCGCGTTGATCTCGATGAAGAAGGCGCGGCCCTCACCGTCGACGAGGAACTCGAGGGTGCCCACGTTCTGGTAGCCGGCCGCGATGGCCGCCTTCACGGCCGATTCCGCGAGCTCCGTGCGAGCTGCGTCATCGAGGGCCGGGCTGGGTGCCTCCTCGACGATCTTCTGGTGGCGTCGCTGCACGGAGCAGTCACGTTCGCCGACATGGACGCCCTCGCCGTACTCGTCGATGATGACCTGGACCTCGACGTGGCGGGTCCGCTCGAGCCATTTCTCGAGATAGAGCGAGTCGTCGCCGAAGGCCGCCCGGGCCTCCGAGCGGCACACCGTGAGCGCCTGCTGCAGCTCGCGCGGCGTGCGCACCATGCGCATGCCCTTGCCGCCGCCGCCGGCCGAAGGCTTGATGAGCACGGGGTAGCCGATGCGCTCGGCCTCGGAGAGGGCGTGCTCGTCGTCGCGGAGCATGCCCTCGGAGCCGGGCACCATGGCCAGCCCGTGAGCGGCCAGGAGCTCGCGCGTCCCGGCTTTCGAGGCGAAGCGCTCGAGCACCTCCGCCGAGGGACCGATGAAGACGAGGTCATGGGCATGCGTCATCTCGGCGAAAGCCTCGTCCTCGGAAAGGAAGCCGTAGCCCGGGTGGATGGCATCGCAGCCGCTCACCAGGGCCGCAGAGATGACGGCCGCCGCCGAGAGGTACGAGCGTGCCGCTTCGGCCGGCCCGATGCAGATGGTCTCGTCGGCCATGAGCACGGCGCGCGACTGGCGATCGGCCTCGCTGTGGGCGACCACGGCCTCGATGCCCATGCTCCGGCAGGCGCGCAGGACACGGACCGCGATCTCGCCCCGGTTGGCGATGAGGACGCGGCTGATCATCGGTCCGAGCCGTTCGTCGGGACGTCTTCGGCTGCGTCATCGGGCGCCGCTCCGACCTGGCCATCGAGCGGACCGGGCAGGGCCTCGATCTCGGCGAGGGCCTGGCCGTACTCGACCGCCTGTCCTGCCTCGACGAGGACTCCGCTCACGATGCCGCTCACCGGCGCCGTGACCTCGACCGTGGATGCCCAGCACGTCGACGTCGCCGAGCGGATCGCCGGCCTGGACGGAGTGCCCCACGCGGAGCGCTGGTCCGGGGCCGAAATAGCCGACCGCGGGCGATCGCGCGGTGCCCGCCACCGGGTCATCCGGACTCTGCCCCTGCGACGGCTCGCCGGAGGCCGGATGGGCTGACCGACGCGGGATGCGCAGGTCGCGGCGCAGCCGGATGCGCCAGCCCGCCTGACGCACCTCGAGCTCGGCGAGGCCGCTGGCCCGCAGGCGCGCGATGAGCGCGGGCAGGATGTCCTCGGCGAGGGCATCGAGTTCCGCGCGAAGCGCTTGTCGCGGGCTCCTGATCGTCGCCGGCGCGCCGCGCGCTCATGCCTCATCCCCGTCCTGGGCGACGTGGGCATGTCCACCGACCTCCGTGCCACGACCGTCGTCCGAGTCGCCCGCGGCCGCTGGGTCGAGCGGCTGGCCCTCGCCGACGCTGATGGCGGGCCGCCCCGAGTCGAGCCGGGCGCGGAGACGATCGATGAGGTTCTGGCGCTCGCGCCGCTCGCGGACCGGGAGGTCGGCCGTGGTGAAGGCGCCGAAAGCGCGGTAGCGGGCATAGCGGGCCGCGACGAGCGAATCGAGGTCCTGGTGGACGAGCGCCTCGAGCTGGGCCTCGATGGCCTCACCCAGCCGCCGGGCGGTCTCCCGCGGGTCGGCGTGGGCGCCCCGGTCTGGCTCCGCGATGACGATGTCGACCACGCCCAGGGCCTGCTGCTCGCGTGCCGTCAGGCGCATGGCCACCGCGGCCTCGCGGGCGGCCTCGGTGGTGCGCCACAGGATGCTCGCGCAGCCTTCGGGCGAGATGACCGAGTAGATGGCGTTCTCGAGGGCCATGACGACGTCGCCGACGGCGATGGCCAGGGCCCCTCCGGAGCCGCCCTCGCCGCTGATGACGGTCACGATGGGTGTGCGCAGGCTCGTCAGGAGTGCGATGTTGCGGGCGATGGCCTCTGCCTGACCTCGCTCCTCCGAGGGTGCGTCGGGGGCTGCCCCAGGCGTGTCCACGAAGGTCACGAGGGGCAGCCCGAAGCGCTCGGCGAGGCGCATGAGCCGGGCCGCCTTGCGGTAGCCCTCCGGGTGGGGCATGCCGAAGTTGCGGGCGATGTTCTCCTCGACCTCGGAGCCCTTCTGATGGCCCACGAAGACGATGCGATGCTCGCCGATGCGCGCGAAGCCGCCGACGATGGCCGGATCGTCCCCGAAGGCGCGATCGCCGTGAAGCTCCACGACCTCATCGGCCATGCCAGCCAGGAGCTCCAGGGTGTGAGGCCGCTCCACCTTGCGGGCCAGCTGGACGCGCGCCCAGACAGCCTCGCGCAGCGCCTCCTCGTCGACCGAGGTGTCGCTCGCGGACTCGGTCGGGCTCGGCCGCGGTCCGTGCGCGGGAAGATCGCTCAGCCACGCACCACCTCGGTGTCGCTCTCGACATCGGCGGGCTCGGCCGGTCGACGGCCGTTCCTGGCCGCCCGGCTGCCCGTGACCGCCGCAGACCCGGCCTCGGGGACGATCCGCTCCGTCCGGGGACGCAGGTGTCGCAGCATGGAGATGAGTCGGTCGCGCAGCTCGGAGCGTGGCACGACCTGGTCGATGAACCCGTGCCGGAAGAGGAATTCCGCGCGCTGGAACCCCTCGGGCAGCTCGTCCCCCGTGGTCCCCGCCGCGACCCGTGCGCCGGCGAAGCCGATGAGCGCGTTGGGCTCGGCGAGGTTGACGTCACCGAGCGCCGCGAACGAGGCGAACACGCCGCCCGTCGTGGGGTCCGACATGACGCTGATGAAGGGCACGCCGGCATGGGCCAGGCGCTCCACCGCGCCACATGTCTTGACCAGCTGCATGAGAGCCAGGGTGCCCTCCTGCATGCGCGCCCCGCCGGACGTGCTGATGGCGATGTAGGGCAAGCGCTGCTCGAGCGCGGCCTCGGCCGCGCGGGTGACCTTCTCGCCCACGACGGAGCCCATCGAGCCGCCCATGAACGCGAAGTCCATGGCGCAGATGGCGACCTGGTGGCCGCCGATGCGTCCGAAGCCCCACACGGCCGCGTCGCGGATGCCCGTCTTGGTGCGCTGCTCGCGGACCTTGTCGGGGTAGGCCACGAGGTCCACGAATCCGAGCGGGTCGAGTGATTCGAGCCCGGCATCGCGTTCATCGAAGCTGTCGGCATCGAGGAGGTAGCGCAGCCGCGCGTCGACGCGCAGGCGGAAATGGTGGCTGCAACGGGGACAGACCCGCAGGTTCTTCTCGAGCTGCTTGTTGTAGATGAGCTCGTTGCAGCTCGGGCAGCTCGTCCACAGGTCCGCGCGCGAGGACTCCGGCCGTGGCCGGAAGGGCAGTCGGATGGGCATCAGGAGAGCCCTCCGGCCGCCCACAGCCAGCGCCGGCCCTCGACCGCCCACCCGGTCACTGACGCAGCGGCAACAGACGCAGGAGCGGTCCCTCTCCCCTTCCAGAACACCGGGGCAGTCTAGCCGTTACGGCCTCGGGTCCGGCGGCCGGAGCCGGCAGCGCAGCACGTCGCCATGGCTGATCACGCGCGGCGCCGACTCGCCTGCGACCCGGAGGAGCAGTCCGCCGGTGAGCGCGTCGATGCCCGTGGCCGTGCCGCTCAACGAGCCCTCCGGTGTGTCCACCTCGACCTCAGCGCCGGTGGTGACCTGGGCGTCCGCCCAGGCGGCGCCGTCGAAGCGGCCGTCCGTCAGCGCCCTGTAGCGTGGCTCGAGCGCCCGTGTCCAGGCCGTGAGCAACGCATCGCGGTCGACCGGACGACCCGCGACCTCCGACAGGCTGCCCATCACCTCCGCGAGGTCGGGCGGATACTCGGCCGCCGGCCAGTCGACGTTGACGCCGATGCCCACGATGACGGTCGCCAGCCTGTCCCCTTCCAGCGCGCCCTCGGCCAGGAGGCCGCCAAGCTTGCGCAGTCGATCCGCCCTCGACGATCACGAGGTCGTTGGGCCACTTCACGGCCAGGCGCGCGGACGGGAGGCCGATCACCTCGGTGATGGCCGCGTGCATGGCCAGGCAGGCCACGGCCGGCAGGCGCCAGGCCCTGGCCGATGGGCAGGCTCGCAGGGCGGAAACCGGCCGAGACGAGGAGCGCACGACCGGGGGGTGCCTGCCAGCGGCGGTCCAGGCGACCCCGGCCCTCGGTCTGCGTGTCGGCGACGGCGAGGCAGACCTCGGGCACATCGTCGCGCAGCCATCCGCGAACGATGTCCTGGGTCGATGCCAGGCTGTCGAAGCGCTCGAGGCGCGAGATGAAGGCTGGGGTCGACCCGTCCGCCACGTCGGCTCGCCTTCGGATCGGCCCTGGGCGTCGCGGGCCCGGCAGCCTCAGGCCTCGCTGGGCTCGGGCTCCTCGAGGCGGAACGTGCGGTGGACGGCGCGGGCCGCGGCGTCGAGCTGGTCCTCGGCGATGATGCAGGTGATGCGGATCTCGGACGTCGAGATCATGCCGATGTTGATGCCCTCGTCGGCCAGGGCGCCGAACATCTGTGCCGCGTAGCCGGGCGAGTTGTGGATGCCCTCGCCGACGATGGAGATCTTGGCCACCGCCGCATCGGTCGTGACGGCGCTGAAGCCGAGGTCCGTCTCGAGCAGGGCGAGCAGCCGCTCCGTCCGGGCCAGCTGCGATCGTTCCACGGTGAAGGACAGGTCGGTGGCGCCGTCATGGCCGACGTTCTGGACGATCATGTCGACGATGAGCCCCTGGTCGGCCATGGGCGCGAAGATGGCCTTGGCGATGCCCGGGCGGTCCGGGACGCCGACGATGGTGACCTTGGCCACCTTGCGGTCGAGGGCCATGGCGCGGACCTTGTCACGCAGCTCCACTGCGGATACCTCCTGGATGCTGGTGCCCGGATGATCGCTGAACGTGGAACGCACCCGGATGATGACGTCGTTGACCCAGCCCAGCTCCACGGCGCGGGTCTGCATGACCTGGGCGCCCTGGTGCGCGAGCTCGAGCATCTCCTCGTGGCCGATGACCGGGATGAGCCGCGCGTCCGGGACGACGCGCGGGTCGGCCGTGAAGATGCCCTCCACGTCGGTGTAGATCTCGCAGGCGTCGGCGTGGAGGCGCGCGGCCAGAGCCACGGCCGTCGTGTCCGACCCACCGCGCCCCAGCGTCGTGACCTCGCCCGTGGCGAACGTTTCGCCCGTGGAGCCCTGAAAGCCGGCCACGATGACGACCCGGCCGCGGCCGATCTCGGCGCGCATGCGTGCCGGATCGATGTTGGCGATGCGCGCCCGTCCGTGGCTGGTGTCGGTACGGATGCCGGCCTGGGGCCCGGTCAGCGAGATGGCCTCGATGCCGGCCGACTGGAGGGCCATGGCCACGAGGGTGCCGCTGATGTGCTCGCCGGTGGCCAGCAGGAGGTCCATCTCCCGGGGGTCCGGATCGCTCGTGATGGCGGCCGCCAGCTCGAGGAGGTGGTCCGTGGTGTCTCCCATGGCGCTGACGACCACGACGAGGTCCGCGCCCGCGCGCCGGTCGCGGGCGATCCGCCCGGCCACGTGGCGGATGCGCTCGGCATCGGCCAGCGAGGAGCCGCCGTACTTCTGGACGATGAGCGAGGCCACGGCGGCCAGTCTAGGGCCCGACGCTGACGCGGGCGCCCTCGGCGCGGGCGGCCTGGACCCTCGTCCGCCCGGCCAGGCCGAGCGCCTGGGCGCGCCGCTCCATGGCGGCCGCGATGGTGGCCGCCGCGACGGCATCGTCGCTGAAGGCGACGACCGCAGAGCCGGCGCCCGACAGGCACGCCCCCATCGCGCCGGCGGCGCGGGCGGCCTCGATGAGGTCGGGCAGCTCCGGATAGGCAGCCGCGCGGTACGGCTCGTGGAGGCGGTCGCGGGTGCCCGCCGCCAGGAGGTCGAGGCGACCCTGGCTGAGCGCCGCGACCGTGAGCGCGGCGGCGCCCACGTTGTGCACCGCGTCGGCGAATGGCACGCTGGCGGGCAGGGCCGTGCGCATGGCCGCCGTCGAGAGCGGCTTGTCGGGGATGTAGAGCGCGGCCAGGAGCCCGGCTGGTGGTTCGAGGCGGACGGCCTGCGGCCGACCGTCCACGCTGGCCACCACGCAGATGCCACCGAAGATCGCGGCCGCGGCGTTGTCGGCGTGGCCCTCGATCCGGGCCGCCAGCTCGAGGATGCGCTGCCTGCCCAGCGCTCCGTCGAGGAGGACGTCCGCGGCCACCAGGGCGGCCACCGTCGCCGAGGCCGACGAGCCGAGACCTCGTGAGATGGGGATGTCGTTCTCCATGCGCACCCGCCAGCCAAGGCCCGAGCCGTCGAGTCCGCCCTCGGCGAGACCCTCGAGGAGCGCTGCGACGAAGCGATTGCTGCGCCCGGTGGGCAGCTGACCGGCGCCCTCGCCGACGACGTCCACGCGCACCGCCGGCTCGCCCGTCGTCGGCGCCTGCGCGGCCACGCGGATGATCGCGCCGAGGTCGAGCGCCAGGGCCAGGGCATCGAAGCCGGCGCCCAGGTTGGCGGTCGTGGCCGGGACGTCGACGCTCAGCGAGCGCCCCACGAGGGCATCGCCGGAGGCGAGTCGGCTCACCAGCCGAGCGCCGCGCGCACCGCCTCGACGCTCGCTCCGGCCTCGAGCGGAGCCTCCGCCAGCGTCGCGGCCGTCTCGGGGTCCTTGAGCCCCTGGCCCGTGAGCACGGCGACGATCGTGGCGCCCGGGTCGATGACGCCCTCCGCGGCGGCCTTCCGCACGCCGGCCACGGACGCGGCGCTGGCGGGCTCGCAGAAGATGCCCTCGTAGCGGGCCAGGTCGCGGTACGCCGCCAGGATCTCGTCGTCGCTCACGGCATCGATGCGCGCCACCCGATTCGTCGCGCGCCGCGAGCGCCAGCGGCCCGCTGGCCGGTCGGCCGATGCGGATGGCGGTCGCCACCGTCTGCGGGTCGTCGACGTCTCGGCCGAGCACGAGCGGCGCCGCGCCCTCGGCCTGGAAGCCGAGCATCCGGGGCGTCGAATCGACGAGGCCCGCGGCGCGGTACTCGCGGAAGCCGCGCCAGTAGGCCGTGATGTTGCCGGCGTTGCCGACCGGGATGGCCAGGTAGTCGGGCGCGCCGCCGAGGTCCTCGCAGATCTCGAAGGCGGCCGTCTTCTGGCCCTCGATGCGGTACGGGTTCACGGAGTTCACGAGCGTCACGGGGCGGTCCGGGTCGGGCTGCGTCGGAGAGCTCGCGGACGACCCGCAGCGCGTCGTCGAAGTTGCCCTCGACCGACGACGACACGTGCGCCCGCGGCCTGAGCCTGCAGGAGCTTGCCGGCGGCGATGCGGCCGCGCGGCAGGATGACGACGACCTCGAGACCCGCCGCGGCCCCGTAGGCGGCCGCCGATGCCGAGGTGTTGCCGGTCGACGCGCAGATGATGGCCCGGCTGCCCGCTTCGATGGCCTTGGCCACGGCGATGACCATGCCGCGGTCCTTGAACGAGCCCGTCGGGTTCTGGCCCTCGATCTTGAGGTGGAGGAGCGGCACGCCGATGGCACGACCGAGCCGGCGAGCATGGACGAGGGGCGTGAAGCCCTCGCCCAGGCCGAGCGGCGGCGTGTCGTCGCTGATGGGAAGGAAGCCGCGAAAGCGCTCCATGAGGCGGGGCCGTCGACCGGTGCTGGCCTGCTCGGCCTGCAGCTGCTGCAGGACCTGGCTCATGCGCATGCTCAGGCGTCCGAGAGGATGGGGTAGGCGACCATGGGTCGTTCGACGAACCCCAGCCTGCTCGTCAGCGATGTCAGGCTCATGGGCGGGCTCACGAAGGCCTCGTCCGTGGTCGCCAGCGCCAGCTCCCGGATGGTCTCGGGGAAACCGGCCGGTCCCGAGGCCCTCGATGGTGACGAGCCAGCCGCGTTCGACCGTCAGGTCGTCCTCGACATCGACCTCGTCTGCCGGCGGCAGCTGCTCCCAGGTGGAAGCGTTGCTGTTGGCGAAGACGAGCACGTCGGCGAGGACAGCGCTCGCGGTCGACGGCCCGCCGGCGCCCGGCCCGGCCATCGTCACCCGCCCCACCGGGTCGGCGTCGAAGTCGACGAGGTTGGTGACGCCGCCGGTGGCGCCGAGTGGGGCCCCTGCGGAGACCGCCATCGGGGTCACGCCGGCTCGGAGCGGGCCCCCGGGCGCGCGCTCGGCACGGGCGATGAGCTTGATGGCGAGCCCGAGCCGGGCGGCGGCGCTGAGGTGGGAGCGCGCCACGCCGAGGATCCCTTCGCGCGGCTCGACGGCGAAGGTCGGGACGCTGCGGCGCAGGTCGTCCACGTCGAGCCAGCCGTCGAACGCGAGACGGGCGAGGAGGGTGAGCTTGTAGGCGGCGTCGAGACCCTCCACGTCGCTGCTCGGGTCGGCCTCCGCGTAGCCGCGCGCCTGGGCCTCGCGAAGGACGTCATCGAGCTCGCGGGCCTCGGCGGCCATCGTCGAGAGGATGTGGTTCGTCGTGCCGTTGACGATGCCGCGCAGGGCTCGCACGCGATTGGCCCCCAGGTCCCAGACGAGTGGGCCGAGGACGGGCACGCCGGCGGCCACGGCCGCCTCGAAGCGAAGGCCCACGCCGGCCGCCCGGGCGGCGGCCTCGAGCTCGCGGCCCTGTCGGGCCGAGCAGCTCCTTGTTGGCGCTGACGACGCGCTTGCCGGACTCGAAGGCCCGGCGCATCGCCTGGGCTGCCGCGTCGGTGCCGCCCATGAGCTCGACGACGATGTCGACGTCGTCGGCCGTGACGAGCGCGACTCGACGTCGTCGGTCAAGCGGACCTCGTCGGGGCAGCGTCGAGCCGCGCTCGCGCGCGAGGTCGCGGACGGCGACGGCGACGAGCGTCGGCACGACATGACCACGCGCCGTGGCGTTGGCGCGCCAGTCGGGGTCGAGCAGCCTCGCGGCCACGGCCGTGCCGACGGTGCCCAGGCCCAGCAGACCGATACGCTTGCCGGATGGCGCGGGGCGATCGGAAGCCGATGCCTCGGGGATCACGGGGTCCACGCTCCGATCGTAGCGCAGCGTTGCCGCGCCCGACTCGGCCGTCGTCGCGCGCCGGGCCGGGCTGCTAGGCTTCGGCTCGATGACGGACACAGCGCTCCAGGCGCCCCGACCGCGTCCGCCGCGGGCCGGGGCCGCGTCTTCTCCGGGGTCCAGCCCTCTGGCCTGCCCCACGTCGGCAACTACCTCGGCGCCTTCGGCAACTACATCGCCATGCAGGATGGCTACGACGCCATCTACTGCATCGTGGACTACCACGCGCTCACGAGCACCCATGACGCCGAGCTCATCCGGCGCAACACGCACGAGATGGCGCTCGGGCTGCTGGCCCTCGGGCTCGACCCCGAGCGCGCCGTCCTGTTCCGCCAGTCGGACCGGCCCGAGCACGTCGAGCTCATGTGGCTCCTGGCCTCGGTGACCCCGATCGGCTGGGTGGAGCGCACGCCGTCCTTCAAGGAGAAGAAGCGCAGCCAGCCCGACGACGTCAACCTCGCGCTGCTCTCGTACCCCGTGCTGCAGGCCGCCGACATCGCCATCTACAAGGCGCGCTACGTGCCGGTCGGCAAGGACCAGGCGGCCCACCTCGAGCTGGCGCGCGAGATCGTGCGCGCCTTCAACGCCCGCTACGGCGAGGTCTTCCCGGAGCCCGAGGCCGTGTTCTCCGAGGCGCCCGTCGTGAAGGGCACCGACGGCGTCAACAAGATGTCCAAGTCGCTCGGCAACGTCATCGAGATCTTCGCGCGCCGAGGAGGTCATCCGCCGGCAGGTCATGAGCATGGTCACCGACACGCAGCGGATCCTGCGCACGGACCCGGGCCGCCCCGAGGTCTGCAACGTCTGCCAGCTCCACCGCATCTTCAGCCCGGACGACTACGAGGCCATCTGGGAGGGCGAGCGCACCGCGCGGACGGGCTGCGTGGACACGAAGAAGCTCCTCGCCGAGCGACTCCTCGCCCACTTCGCGGAGGCTCGGGACCGCTACGGGGAGCTGCAGGCCAGGCCCGGATACGTGGAGGAGGTCCTCCGGGAAGGGGCGGACCGCCTGGCGGCCCAGGCCGCCGCCACGCTCGCCGAGTGCCACGAGCGCATGGGCCTCGGTCCGCGCTGAGCGGAGGGACGAAGGTCAGGGTCGCGGACCGGCCCTGAGCGCGGGGTAGACTGCGGCCATGTTGGCCAGGCTCATCGAGTCCGAAGGGCGCTGGATCCGCGCCCTGCTCATCCTCGCCACGCTCACCGTGGCGCTGGTGTTCGCGGGCCTGGCTGCCAACGTCGTCCTCTACTTCAGCGACATCATCCTCATCCTGGTCATGGCCTGGCTGTTCGCCTTCGTCCTCTCACCGGTCGTGGGCGGCATCAGGCGCTACCTGCCGGCGGCCCCGCGGTCGCTCGTGGTCGTGACGGTGTACGCCATCCTCTTCCTCATCCTGAGCGCCGTCGTGCTCGTCATCGCCACGCAGCTCGCGGACTCCATCGTGGCCTTCACGGACGAGCTGCCCACCCTCCAGGAGCGCCTGCCCGAGATCGTGGCGCCATACCAGCAGCAGCTCGAGGAGCTGGGGCTCCACGTCGACCTGCTGCTCGTCTCGAACCAGGCCCTCCAGGAGATCGCCGATTCGTCGGGTCAGTTCCTGGGCCCGCTGCAGGAGCTGGCGCTGGCCAGCCTGAGCACGCTGGGCAACCTCATGTTCATGATCTTCCTGTCGCTCTTCATCGTCATCGACAAGGACAACCTGCTCGGCTTCGTCAACCAGGTCACGCCGCCCCGCTTCGCCGGCGAGATGCGTCTCTTCCAGACCAGCGTGGCCTCCTCGTTCGGCGGCTTCATCCGCGGCCAGGGCATCCAGGGCGTCTTCTACGGAGCGGTCGCGGCAGCGGGCAGCATCGCCCTGGGCATCGACTTCGTGCCCCTCACGACGGCGCTCGTGGCCATCTTCCAGATGATCCCCTTCTTCGGTCCCTTCGTCTCCTGGGCGCCACCGGTCGTGGCCGCCATCCTCACGCAGCCAGATGCCGGTCTCCCCATCACCATCGTCATGGCCGTCGGCTGGTTCGTGACCATGAACATCGTCCAGCCACGCGTCATGGCCAGCAGCGTGGGCATCCATCCGGTCGTGGTCCTCGTCTCGGTCCTCATCGGCCTGCGTGTGCAGGGCGTCGTGGGCGCCATCTTCGCCATCCCCGTCGCGGCGGTCATCTCGGCCTTCTTCTTCCACTACCTGAACCGCTCGCAGGGCGGGCCGCGGGACGTCACCAGCCGAGCGGCCAGACGCCTCGAAGCCCGCGAGGGCCGCCCGGTGCGGGTGCCCTCGCCGCCGCCGGTGACGGCGCCAGGCGCCGCGTCCCTCGCCACAGCAGGTGCTGCCGCCGGGGCGACGCGTCGCGGGCCCTTCGCCGGGCGGCCATGCCAGCGCCCCGGACGAGCCGGCCGGTCAGCGCCCCAGCCGACCTGACGTCTCGCCCGGCGCCGACAGCCCATGAGCGTGGAGGACGCCGCGCCGAGCCGCACGCCGCGCGTCACGCCGGCGACGAGCCCCGCCGGCGACGACCCGGGCATCGACGCGACCCGGGCCATGCCGCGCGGGGCGCGACCGCTCGCGGAGTGGGACCCTCGCCCGCGCATCCTCGTCACCAACGACGACGGCATCGAGTCGCGAGGTCTCCTCTCGCTCAAGCGGGCGCTCGAGCCGATCGGTGACGTGTACGTCGTCGCTCCCGAGACGAACCAGTCGGCCGTCGGCCACCAGAAGACGTTCATGCGGCCCTTGCGAGTCCGTGAGCGGACCCTCGCCGACGGCAGCGCGGCCTGGTCCGTGGACGGGTCACCGACCGATGCGGTGAGCCTTGCGTTCCTGGGCTACTTCGACGTCACCTTCGACCTCGTGGCCTCGGGCATCAACTACGGCCCGAATCTCGGCGACGACATCACCTACTCGGGGACCGTCAGTGCGGCCATGGAGGCCGTCATCAACGGCTGTCCGGCGTTCGCGGTCTCCCAGGAGTTCTTCGAGCACCCGGATTTCGCGCTCGCGGAGCGGATGGCCCATCTCGTGGCCGTCAACATCCTGGAGCACGGCCTCGGGCCGGGAGAGCTCCTCAACGTGAACGTGCCCGCCATCAGCGCCGCCGAGCTCGAGGGCATCGAGGTCACGCGGATGGGCAAGCGCATCTACCAGGACGAGCTCATCCGCCGGCTCGACCCGCGGGGCGTGCCCTACTTCTGGTTCGGTGGGCCGGCCCCCTCCGGTCATGCCGAGCCCGGCACCGACTTCCACGCCGTCGTCAACCGGCGCGTCGCCATCACGCCCATCCAGCTCGACCTGACCGCGCAGCGGCTCCTGGAGCGCATCCGCGGCTGGGACTGGGAGCTGGCCCCCGAGGTCAGTCCTTCGACCTGAGGTCACGCAGGACGGCTCGAGCCGCGCCTCGCCCTGGGAGGCCCGTGACGCCGCCGCCCGGATGCGCGCCCGCGCCGCAGAGGTAGAGCCCGTCGAGGGGCATGCGGTGGCGCGCGAAGCCAAGGAGCGGGCGCCACGCGAACCACTGGTCGAGCCCGGCCTCGAGGTGGAGCGGATGGCCGCCCGGCAGGCCGAGCTCGCGCTCGAGGTCGAGCGGCGTGAGCACCTCGCGCGCGACGACCAGTGACGAGATCCCGGGTGCCGCGGTCTCGAGCGTCCGGACGACGAGGTCCCCGAGCGGCTCGCGCTCAGCGTCCCAGTCCCCGTCGCGCAGTCGGTAGGGCGCCGACTGCACGAGGACGCTCATGACGTGGCGCACGCCCGAGTCCTCGGCGCCGTCCACGAGCAGCGGGTCGACGAGGCTCGGGATGGTGGCCTCCAGCCAGGGTGCCTCGCTGATCGCGCCCGTACTTCGCCGCGTCGGCCGCACGGTCCAGGTAGGTCATCGACGGTGCGACGACGAGGCGACCGCGCAGCCGCATCGATCCCTCGTCGCCGCAGGCCATCGAAGGCCGGCAACGCGCTCAGCGCCAGGTTGACCTTGGCCGTAGCGCCCCGGTCGCGCAGGTTGTCGACCTCCCAGCCCAGCTCCGGGCCGAGCGCCTCAGGGTCGACGAGCCCCTGGAGCGTCGCGCGCGGGGACAGGCCGGACACCACGACCCGCGCAGCGATCTCCTCGCCGCCCGCCAGCACCACGCCGGTCGCCCGGCCTTCCCGATCGTTCACGCGCACCACGTCGGCGCCGGTCCGGATCGTGACCCCGGCCGATCGGGCCGCCGCCTCCAGCGCCCCCGCCAGCGCTCCCGGGCCACCGCGCGCGTAGACCGTCTCCCCGGCCGCTCCGCCGCTGTTGCCGGCCGAGTCGGTCAGCAGCACGGCGGCCGTGCCGGCCATGCGCGGGCCCATGGCCGTGTAGCGGCCGGCCCGGGTGGCCACCAGGGCACGCAGCGCGTCCGACTCGAGTCGGTCCTCGAGCCAGTCGGCGATCGGCTGCGGCAGCACCCGGGTCAGCTCGCGCGCGTGCGCCGAGGAGAGCCGCCGGTAGCGCCAGGCGAGGCGAAGTCCGGCGGCGAGGACGTCGGGATGGGCCCGCTTCGTGTCGGGAGGCGTCATGAGCAGGAGGCGCCACAGCGTCGAAGCGAGCGCCCGGACCTCCGCGTCGAAGCCCGTCCAGGCCTCGGCGTCCCGCGGCGAGACAGCGCGGAGCTCGGCGGCCGTGCGGGCCGGGTCGGACCAGAGCGTGACCGGATGGCCCGTTCCCCGCCGATCGAGGTGACAACCGCGGCCGGCTGGACGAGCTGGAGGCCGTGCCGCTCGAGGCCCAGCTCGCGCGCGACCATGGGCGCCAGGCGGCCGACCGTGTGGGCCAGCCTGGGCACGCGCGCCCGCGGGACGATCTCGGAGGTGTCGAGGGCGCCGCCGACCCGCTCGCGTCGCTCCAGGAGCAGGGTCCGCAGACCGGCCCGGGCCAGGTAGGCAGCGCAGACGAGGCCGTTGTGGCCGCCGCCGACGACGATGACGTCCCAGCGGCCGTCGCGCCGCCCGGACCGTTCATGCACGCGCCCCGGTGCGCCGCTCGGCGAGCACGGCCAGCGCCGCCAGCCGGCCAGGGGCGCCCATGATGCCGCCGCCCGGATGCGCCGAGGAGCCCGCCAGCCAGAGGCCCCGGACCGGCGTCCGGAAGCGGCTCCAGCCGGGGACCGGCCGGTTGAAGAAGAGCTGCTCGAGCGACAGCTCGCCCTGGAAGATGTTGCCCTCGGTCAGGCCGACGTCGCGCTCCATGTCGAGCGGCGTGACGACCTGGCGGTCGAGGATGAGGTCGCGGATGTTCGGGGCCCGCTCGGCGATGACGTCGATGACCGCGTCGCCGAAGGCTTCGCGCTGCTCGTCCCAGGTGCCCTCCGCGAGGTGGTACGGCGCGTACTGGACGAAGCAGCTCATGACGTGCTTGCCGGGGGGCGCCATCGTCGGATCGACGAGGGTCGGGATGACGACGTCGACGTAGGGCCGGCGGCTGAAGCGCCCGGCCTTGGCGTCGTCGTAGGCCTGCTCCATGTAGTCGAGCGAGGGCGAGAAGCTGATGGCGCCGCGCAGGTGCTCGCCTGGCCCGGGCAGCGAGGTGAACGAGGGCAGCCCGTCGAGCGCCAGGTTGACCTTGCCCGATGAGCCGCGGAAGCGGAAGCGCCGCACCTCGGCCTCGAAGGCCGGGTCGAGCGTGCCCGGCGGGCAGCAGCTCCAGGAACGTCACGCGCGCATCCGTCGTGGCCAGCACGGCGCCCGCGGCGATCTCCTCGCCGCTCTCGAGCACGACGCCGCTCGCCCGGCCGTCCGCGGACGCGTCACCTGGGCGACCGACGCGTTCGTGCGGATCTCGGCGCCGGCCTCGCGCGCGGCGCTGGCGATGGCGGCGGCCACCCCGCCCGTGCCGCCCTTGGGGATGCCCCAGGCTCGGAAGGCGCCGTCGATCTCGCCCATGTAGTGGTGCAGCAGGACGTAGGCCGTGCCCGGCGAGCGGACGCCCAGGAAGGTGCCGATGATGCCCGAGGCGGACATCGTGGCCTTCAGCGGCTCGGTCTCGAACCAGCGCTCCAGGAACTCGGCGGCGCTCATCGTCATGAGCCCGATGAAGGTCGCCTGCTCGCGTCGTGGCAGCGCGGCGAAGTCCTTGCAGCAGCGCGCCAAGTGGCGCGACGTCGCGCGGGTCGGGGCGGCGCGGGTCGATGGGCGTGAGCCCAGGATGGGCTTGATGAAGCGGGCCATGCGGGCCATGAGCCGGCCGTACTCGCCGTAGGCCTCGGCATCCGCGGATCGACCAGCGGCGCAGCTCGCGCATGGTGTGGGCGTGGTCGTCGGTGCGCCAGAGGTGGTCGCCATCGAGCGGCGTGAACGTGCCGTCGAGGGGCAGGATCTGCAGCCCGTGGCGGGGCAGCGCCAGGTCACGGATGATCTCCGGGCGCAGCAGGCTCACGACGTACGAGAGGACGCTGAAGCGGAAGCCCGGGAAGACCTCCTGGGTGAGCGTCGCGCCGCCGAGGATCTCGCGACGCTCGAGGACGAGCGTCCGGAGGCCACCCCGGGCGAGATAGGCCGCGCTGACGAGGCCGTTGTGGCCGCCGCCGATGACGACCGCGTCGTAGCTCTGGGGCACGAGCCCGAGTCTAGTCTGGCCAGCGCCCGTGCCGGAGCCCTCGCCTGGTCGATGGATCGACCGCGAGTCGTGCGACGCGCGGACGCTTCCGGGTCGATGGTCACTGTTCGACCGCGCCGTCGCGGCGACCTGGGCATGGGTGACGCCTACCATGAGCCGTGATCGACTTCGGCTCACCCTTCGATGCCCGCACGCAGCCGCTCAACGTGCGGCGGCAGTGGCGCCAGTGGTCGGCCACGTTCGCCGCGAGCGCCTACGCGCCGCACATCGATATCGAGATACAACGCCATCCGCAACGCGGCGGCGCTCATCGACGTCTCGCCGCTCTTCAAGTACCACGTCAGCGGGCCGGGCGCCGAGCGCCTCGTCGACCGCGTCATCACGCGCTCCGCGAGCGCCGCGGTCACCCGGCCGCGTCATCTACACCCCCTGGTGCGACGGCGCCGGGCGGGTCATCGACGACGGCACGCTCCATCGACTCGACGACGGCTCCTGGCGCTGGACCGCGGCCGAGGGCCAGCTGCGCTGGCTGCGCCTCAACGCGCGCGGCCTGGACGTCGACCATCGAGGACCAGACCGATGAGGTCGCCGCGCTGGCGCTCCAGGGTCCGCTGTCGCGGGCGGTCCTCGAGGCCGCCGCACAGACCTCGTTGGCGGACCTGCCCTGGTTCGGCCGCCGGGAGCTGCGCATCGGCGCCGGTCAGGCTGGACGTCAGCCGGACCGGCTACACCGGCGACCTCGGCTACGAGCTCTGGGTCGGCGCGCGACGACGCCGTCGGCGCTGTGGGACGCGCTCGTGGAAGCGGGCGCCGCCTTCGCGCTCCGCCCGGTCGGCATCCTCGCCCTCGACGTGGCGCGCGTCGAGGCCGGCCTCATCATGGCCGAGGTCGACTACACCTCGGCCTGGCACGCTCTCGACGCCGCGGCCAGACGTACTCGCCCTTCGAGCTCGGTCTGGGCCGGCTCGTGGACCTCGACAAGGACGTGCCCTTCGTGGGGCGGGCCGCCTTGCGCGACGAACACGCAGGCGGGCGGCCCACCACGGCGCCTCGTCGGCCTCGACCTCGACTGGGATGGCCTCGAGCGCATGCACGCCCGTCATGGCCTCTCCCCCGCCCTCTCGCCGCAGGCGTGGCGCGACCAGATCCCCGTCTTCGGCGCCGGCCGCCAGGTCGGGCGCGCCACGAGCGGGACGTGGAGCCCGATGCTCAAGAAGAACCTCGCCATGGCGACGGTGGAGGCCACCTGCGCCGCGCCGGGCACGCACCTGGAGATGGAGTGGAGCGTGGAGGGCGAGCGCGGCCGCATCGGCGCGACCGTGACCGCCCTGCCCTTCTTCGACCCGCCCCGCAAGCGGGAGTAGCCCGCGCCGTAGGCATCCACTCGGGACGCCTGCGGCGAGGTGCACCAGCCTCAGCGAATCCGGTGCTGGTCCAGGGCTGCATGGTAGGATGCGGAATCATATCGTTCGTCATACGAGGCTCTCAGCCATGACGACCGCACGCGCCACCGTCACCATCCCCAGCACGCTCCTGAGCGAGGTGGATCGACTTGCCGGAGCTGGCGGACGGAGCGCCTTCGTGACCGAGGCCCTGGCCGCAAGGTGAAGCGTGAGCGGCTCCGTCGCGCGCTCGACGAGACCCGAGGCGCCCTGAAGGACTCCCCGTCGTGGCGAGACGCCTGAAGCGGCACTACCGATGGGTGCGCGAGCAGCGCATCGACCGTGACGAGCGAGCCTGATGCCCGGCGTACGTGCTCGATACGACGGTCCTCATCGACTACGCTCGACGCGTTCGCCGGCGGCCCCGAGCTCGTCGAGCGCCTGTTCGGCGAGACCGGCGACCTCTACACGTGCGACGTCATCGTCGGCTGAGGCGCTATCCGGCTGGCGACCGAGCTGGAGCGCTGACGTCATCGGACCGGCTGCTCGACGCGCTCGAGTACATCGCCATCGACCCGGAAGGCGCCCGGTGGGCTGGCGGTCAGCGGCACACACGCAGGCTGGCCGGCCGCCGTGCTCCGCTGGCCGATGCCCTCATCGCGGCCACCGCCTGGCGGATGGGCGCCACGATCGTGACCCGAAACGGGGCCGACTTCGAGCCGTTCGGCGTGCCCGTCCTGGCCTATGGCACGGCGCCTGCGGCGAAGGCCGGCACGAAGCGCGGATCGACCCCGTAGACGTCGCGGATGCGGGCCGGCGCCAGGACCTCCGCCGCCGGTCCGTCGGCCACGATGCCGGCCGCGGTCCAGGAGCACGAGGCGCGGGAAGAAGTGGGCCGCCAGCGGCAGGTCGTGCAGGACCGCGAGGACGGTCAGCCCGTCGGCGGACAGCCGCGCCAGCAGCGACAGGACCTCCACCTGGTGGCGCAGGTCGAGGTGCACGGTCGGCTCGTCGAGGACGATGAGGCGCCCGCCCTGGGCCACGGCCATGGCCACCAGCACGAGCTGGCGCTCGCCCAGCGAGAGCTCGCGGACGTCACGGTCGCGCAGCTCCTCGATGCCGACGCGGCCGATGGCCGCGTCCACCGCCTCGCGATCCGCCGGGCCCTGGCCCGCGAAGGGATGCTCGTGGGGGATGCGCCCGAGCCCCACGACGTCCTCGACGCGCATCGAGAAGGGCAGCTCGACCTGGCCGGGCACGACCGAGATGAGGCGGGCCAGCCTGGCGCGCTCGATGCCCCCGAGCGGCTCGCCGTCGAGCGCGATCGAGCCCAGGGTCGGCTCGACGAGCCGGGTCAGGCAGCGCAGGAGGCTGGACTTGCCGGCGCCGTTGGGACCGACCAGGCAGACACGTTCCCCGGCCCCGATCCGCAGGTCGATGTCGGCCAGGACCGTCCGTCGCCCGTAGGCGCAGGCTGAGGCCTTCGACGTCGATGGCCAGGCCCGCCGCGGTCACAGCTGGTACCCCGCACGGTAGCGGCGCAGGAGCACGACGAAGAGCGGGCGCGCCGATGAGCGGCGGTGACGATGCCCACCGGCAGCTCGCCGGGCAGGCGCGCGCCGAGGTCGGCGAGGACGAGGAAGGCCCCGCCGAAGATGGCCGAGAGGGGCAGCACGAGACGCGCGTTGGGGCCCACGAGCAGCCGGACGACGTGGGGCACGACGAGCCCGACGAAGCCGATGAGCCCGGCCAGGGCGACCGCGGCGGCGGTGACGAGGGAGGCCAGCGCCAGCAGGATGGCGCGCTCGCGGCGGACGTCGAGGCCCAGGTGGAGCGCCGTGTCGTCTCCCAGGAGGAGGCCGTTGAGCGACCGCGCGCGGGCCATGATGAGCAGGCTGCCGACCAGGATGACGGGCAGGCCGACCACGAGGCTCTGCCAGTCGGCGCCGGCCAGGCTGCCCCAGCAGGTAGAAGAAGATCTGGCGCAGCTGCGCGCCCGAGAGGACCATCGCCAGCGCCAGGCCGGCGGCCAGCAGCGAGCCCACGGCGTAGCCCGTGAGGAGCAGCGAGGTCAGCGTCGAGCGTCCGCCGCCGCCCGCCACCTGGTGCACGAGCAGGACCGCCAGGAGCGCCCCGACGAAGGCGAGGATGTTGACGAGGCCGAGGCCGAGGAGCGCCAGCTCGACCGGGATGAGCACGCCGATGGCGGCGCCGAGCGCCGCCCCGCTGGCCGTGCCCAGCACGTAGGGATCGGCGAGCGGGTTGCGCAGCAGCCCCTGGAACGTCGTCGCCCGCGACCGCCAGGCCGAGGCCCACGATGAGGGCGGTGAGGACCCGCGGCAGGCGCAGCTCCATGACGATCGTCTCCGAGGCCTGCGGCCACGTCTCCGCGACCGGCCAGCCCAGCAGCCGGTGGGCGAGGATGGCGATGGTCTCGGCGGGCGAGACGAAGACGGTGCCGAGGCCGATGCCGGCCACGACGACGGCCGCCAGGACGACGAGGCCGAGGACAGCCCAGTGCCACGGGCCGGTGTCGCAGACGCTCGAGGGTCGGTGCCGTGCCGGCGCCTGCGCCCGCGCCAGCTCCGGGGCGGCCACGATCAGCTCGCGGCGCAGAAGGCGGGTGCGGCAGGCGGGTCCGCGAGCTCGAGGTCGGGATGGATGGCCACGGCGAGGGCCGCGAGGCCCTCCGCGAGGCGCGGGCCGGGCCGCGTGACGGGCACGTCGTCGACGGGCCGGACGTCGCCGTCCGCGACGGCGGTCATGTCGGCCCAGCCGGCCCGCGCCGCGACATCCGCGGGGCAGACGCCGTAGGCGGCGTCGCCCAGGACGATGACCTCCGGGTCGGCCTCCACGAGCCGCTCGAGCGGGCATCTCGAAGAGCGCGCGGATCGCCGGTCGTGATGGCCTCGCCGCCGGCGAGGTCGACCATGTCGGCCACGAAGGACTCGGGCGCCGGGCCGAACGTGGCGCCCTCGAAGAAGTCGAGCTCGTAGTAGGTGCGCGGCTGTGCGAGCCCTGCGGCCGCCGCGGCCTCGACGACGGCGTCCATCCTGGCCGCCATCTGCCCCGGTGAGGGCGGTGGCCGCGTCTGCCTCGCCGATGGCCTGCCCGATGAGCTCGATGTCGGCCAGCACGGCGGGCACGTCCGGCGCGTAGACGACGACGACCGGGTAGCCGAGCTCGCGCATGCGGGCGATGTCATCGGGCTTGCGTGAAGTCGTTGCCGGCCGCCAGCACGAGGTCGGGCTCGAGCGTCGACGACCTGCTCCATGACCACGCCCGTGAAGGTGGCGACGTCGGCGAGCGCGGCAGCCTCGGCCGGGATAGTCGTCGTAGTCGGTGCCGCCCACGAGACGGTCGCCCGCCCCCAGCGCGAAGACGATCTCGGTGTTCGCTGGCGACAGGCTGATGATGCGTTCGGGCAGCGCCTCGATGGTGACCTCGGTGCCCTCGTCGTCGACGACGGTGACCGGGAAGGCGGCCTCCGCGTCCTGCGCCAGCGTCGCGGACGGCAGACCGAGAACGAGGGCCAGGCCCGCGATGGCCAGGACCGGGGGCAGCAAGAAGCCCCCGGCCGGTCCGCCTGCCGAGGGCTCGGGTGAGGATGCGTCGTCGCCATGGTGCGTTCCCCTTTCGCGCGAAGGGCTTGTGCACGACCCGTGCTCACGGCGACCGGACTTCCAGCGACCTGCGCTGGTCACCGTAGCGCGACTGTGCCGGAGTCTCACCGGCTTCGCGTGACCCGGGTCTTGCTGTATCGGGTTCTCCTCCAGTCTAGCGCGACGAGCATGGCGCGGGACGCCATCGCATAAGTGGCTGGTAAGCGCTCCTCTCGATACTCGTCCGACCGCCTTGTCCGCCGGCACAGCCCGCCGGAGGAAGGTCTCAGTTGGAAGGACGGACCCATCGAAGGACTCGCCGCGCAGCTCGGCTCATCCTCGCGACGTCGCTCGTCATGGCGGCCCATCCCGGCAGCGCCGGGGCGGCCATCAGCGAGTTCGACCGGCTGCCCTACTGCGGTGATGACATCCAGCCCACCGCCGTGCGACCGGCCGCCATCGTCGTGCCCTGGCAGACGGTCCTCGACGCGGAGGGCGTGGTCGTCGGTCATCGCGTCACCATCCGCCAGGTCGACCAGGACGTCGATCTTCGGCGCCGGCCGGCGCAGCTTCGCCAGGGAGATGCCGGACGGGCGGCTCCTCGTCGGCGAGCGGTCGGCGAGCGGCACCAAGCTCACCATGGTCGACCCGGCACGCGCCTGCAACCTCTGGCAGCGCGACCTCGATCAGCTGGCCTACGACGTCAGCGCAGGTGAGGAGCCGGGCCAGCTGCGCCTCGACCTCCATGACCCGGCCACCCGGCAGTACGAGGGACAGCTGCTGCTCGGCGTGGAGCACGGCAGCACGGAAGCCATGATCGACGGCGAGTGCAGCACGACCTGCCATCCCAACGATGGCGACCTCCGTCCCGGCTGACTTCGGGCCAGCCGTGGCCGCCCGGCCGGTGCCCGCCCTTCGCGGCCGGCGGATGGCCGCGCGACACGGTCCTGCGCTACTCGTGGCTGCCCGGGAGACGTGCCCCCGAGCCTGGGCCCAGACGGCCATCCGGGATGCTGCCGCGGACGCATCGTCGACGAGCGGCGCCCGGAGCCCGGTCTTCGACCATCAGGCCTCGGCCAACGACACCATCCGCTACACGCCGCTCTTCCCCGAGTTCTGCCGCTTCGGCATCGCCTGCGCCACGCGTGACATGCCCGCGTTCTGGGCGGCCTGGGTCCGCCCGCACGGGACGGAGTTCAGCTGGGGCACCCTGCGCTGGTGCCAGAAGGAGGGCGGCTCAGGCTGCTTCGACCTGCGGCGCGCGATGCTCCACGAGCTCGGGCACGTCCTCGGCCTCAACCACCCCTCCGCCGGGGGCTTCGAGCTGGCGCCGGCGGAGACCGTCATGCACGCCATCACCCCTGCGCGGCCGGCCGCCGGCAGCACCAGGCACGCCTTCGGTCGCTGCGACGTGGCCACCCTGCAGGAGCTCTATGACGTGCCCACCAATTCGGCGCCGATCTCCACCTGCAACGACGTGGCCACGAACCTCAGGCTCACCAGCAGCACGGCCGAGCTCCAGGGGGTGAGAGCGTGCGGTTGCGCGCGGTCCTCCGCGTGCCGGATCGGGCGGCCTTCGGGCAGCTGGCCGGCAACGTCCTGAACGACCGTGCCGTGAAGCTGCGCTACCGAGCCACCGATGGCGACGATGCCTGGACCGTGCTGTGGATGCGACCCCAGGGCACAGGAGGTGTCTACGAGCTGACGATCGATCCCTCGGTGACCGCGGAGTTCCAGGCGACCTACCCTGTGACCCGCTCGGAAGGCCTGCGCTTCAGCGAGTCGGACCTCGTGAAGGTGAAGGTGAACAATGTGGGCTAGCCGGATCATTCGCTCGGTCCGTGCTGATCGCCTCGCTCGTGATGGCGGTCAAGCGCCGGGACGACCGCGTCTGACAGCCGGGCTGGCCTCGGACCGGCCAGCCCGGCCCCGGCCAGTCCCCGCACCCGAGACCGCAGCATCGCCGTCCCCGGAGCCAGATCCGGACCTGTGGCTCCGGGGCCCCTTCGGACGCGTCGCCGGCGGCCCCGTCGAGGCACCGGCCGCGGCCGGGCCGCTGGGAACCCCGCTCGATGCCTTCGTCCGCCGCGCGCCGCTCTTCCTCGAGATCGGACTCGGACAGCCTGCTCGGCGAGCTGACCATCGTCGCGGCAGTCGCTCGCCGACTCCGGCGAGGAAGAAGTCCTGTCGGACGTCGGACCCGGTTCGCGGGGCCCGAGCGTCCCGGTGCCTATCGGATCGTGGCCACGCTCGGCTCGGCTGCGGGTGACGACGACGGAGCACGCCTGGCTCGTGGATGTCCCTGATCGGGAGCCACCGGCGGATGGGCTCTATGACATCCCGGCGCCCGACGTGCTCATCGAGTCCGCGGACGACTCGGTGGCCGGCGTGCTCGGTGATGGCTGCTACGTCTACCTGTGCGTCGAGGCCGGACCCGCACCGCCCCTGGCGACGCTGGAAGCGCTCCGCCTGCGGCCTGGCGAGGTCCCCCTCGTCCGCCTCGCGGACGGGTCGGCCATCACGGCCTGGGAAGGGCGGCTCAGCCCGGTCGGCAGGACACGCGGGCGGCCTCGGGAGGCGGCCGGGGCCGCTGACTGACACGACCGAGGCCGTCGTCGCCCTGGCCGGTCTCGAGCCGCCGGCCGCCGGCACCTGGCGGCTCGACCTCGAGGTCACGCTCGACCGCGAACGCGGTTGGCTGCGGACGACGCACCGCGTCGTGGCGCGGTGACCTGACGCGCTGGGGGGCGGCGCGACGCCGCGCGCGCCGCCGCTAGGTCTCGGCGACTCCCGGGATGGCCTCGGGAGCTGCCGGGAACAGGGAGGTCTGGGCCGCCTCGGGCAGCATCACGCCGAGGATCTCCTGAAGGGCGAGGATGTGGGCACACGTCTTCCAGCTCTCGAAGTAGTGGCAGTTGCATCCCCAGCCATCGGCGTCGAGCGTCACATGGTGCGCGTCGTTGTCGCCCGCGAAGGTGACGCTGAGGCGCTCCACGGTGATCCGATCACGCTCCCGCGCGTAGCGGTGGGCCTTCTCGATCTTGCCGATGACGCTGGAATGCATCGCCCTCCACCTCCCGCCTGCCGATGTCCGCCTCGGTGGCCGAGCCGCGATGCCGGGCGGGGCCTGGGCAGCCTCCGCGACCGGCACCGATCCTTGCCGCCTAGACTAGCGACTCCGCCAAGAGGGGACTGGGCCCCGCGGCTACGAGAGCGCCCCCGGCAGCCTCCTGGTCGGCCAGCGCGAGCTGCCCCTTGATGTGCTCGATGGCGGTCACCGGAGTGGGGTCCACCGCGTACGCGAAGGCGACGTACACGCTGACGTAGTCGCCGAAGGTGGTCGCGGACAGCGCCTGGCCAAGCCGGCCCTCACCACTGGCCTCGACGACCTGGTGGCTCACGTGGCCGGTCACGAGGACCTCGCGGATGAGCTTCGCTCGCAGGGCGTTCCGCGGATGGTCCAGCGCGCTCGACAGGAAGACGACGAAGAGGTGGTCGCGCAGCGATTCCGGCTGCTCGAACCCGACGACCGTGTTGTGGGTCGCCTCGGGCAGCTCCTCGAACGCCGCCGTGGCCTTGCTGTTCTCGTTGAGCTGCGCCTTCCAGCGTCGCGCCACGGGGGCCAGGAAGCCACTGGCGGTGATGATCGCGTAGCGGTCCACGAGCGCCCAGGCGAGCTGCTTGGCCGGGTTGCTCGACGTCGGCACTGCGGGCGCGCAGCGGGCACCCATCTCCCGGGCAGCGGCGATGCCGGTCTCGATCTCCGCGGCGTCCAGCGGCAGGACCCCGGCCCGCTCGAGGATGCCGGCCAGGATGCCCATCGAGTAGCCCACCGATGAGCGGGGCGTCCCGTGGGCCGGGAACGTCGCCAGCGGCAGGCGCGCCCGCTCGGCGACCGCCCGCAGGGGCCCTCCGGTGGTCACGGCGACGATCGGGCAGCGACGCTCGAGCGCCGCCTGCAAGGCGCTGATGGTCTCCTCGGTGCCGCCGCTCTTCGAGCTGGCGATGACGAGCGTCTCGCCATCCACCCAGGCAGGCAGGTCGTAGCCGCGCACGACCTCGACGGGGACGCTGAGCCGGTCGGACCAGATGCCCTTCACGAGGTCGCGCGCCGATGGCCGAGCCGCCCATGCCCAGGACGGCGACCGCCCTCGGGCGGCTCCCACGGGAGCTCGAGGCCCCGTGAGATCCGCCAGGCCTCCGCCACCTGGTCGGGGAAGCCGGCCACGAGACCGAGCATGCCGCCCGGGTCGGCCCGCTCCATGGCCGCGGTATCGTCGAGGATGCCGCCGTCCCTGCGCTGCTCGAGCTCACCCAACGTCCATCCCTCCTATGCCCTGCGGGCGGCACCGCCGGCCGCCGTCGCCACGGCAGCTGGGTCAGGCCTGACCATGGCGCCACCCTCCGCCAGCAGGGCGTCACGCAGCTCCGCGCTGCTGGCCTCGGTGTAGACCCGCACCAGTGGCTCGGTACCGCTGAAGCGGACGAGCAGCCAGGATCCGTCGTCCACCCAGAACTTGAACCCGTCGCCCGTGTCGAGCGCCGCCGTCCGCGAGACACGGCGTCCGGCCAGCCGCTCCGGGGCATGGTCGGCGAGCTCGGCGAGCAGGCGCGCCTTGAGCGCCGGGTACGACGCCCGGTCGGCGTGGACGTCCTCGCGCAGGTAGAAGGACGGGCCGGCGATGTCGTGCAGGTGCTGGACCGCCGCCGAGACGGTCTCGCGCCCGGCCGCGCGCTCCCGGATGAAGAGGTCGAGCAGCAGCAGGTCGGCGTAGATGCCGTCGCGTTCGGGCAGGTGCATGCCGAAGCCGTAGCCGCCCGACTCCTCGCCGCCCATCATGGCGCCGGTCTCGATCATCTTGGGACCCACGAACTTGAAGCCCACCGGCGTCTCGTGGACGGTCACGCCGTAGCGCTCGCCGAGACGGAAGGCCATGGACGTCTCGTTGATCGTCGAGACGACCGGGGCTCGCTCGCCGCGATGCTCGAGCAGGTAGTACATGAGCAGCCCCATGCACTGGAGCTGGTGGATGAAGGTGCCCTGCTCATCGACCGCGCCGGCCCGGTCGGCGTCTCCGTCGAGAAGGAGGCCGAGGTCGTAGCCGCCGGCCACCACGCGCGCCAGGGCCTCGTCGACGTGCGGTCGGATGGGCTCCGGATTGAGGCCACCGAACCACGGGTTGCGCTCGCTGTGGATCTCGTCGACGACGATGCGGCCACCCGCCAGCAGACGGCCCAGCCAGCCGGCGCCGGAGCCATAGAGCGGGTCGACGAGGACGCGCATGTCGGCCGCGCGCAGGCGGTCGAGGTCGACGCTGCGCCGCAGGAAGGCCTCGTAGCCCGGGTAGGGATCGAAGCGCTCGACGAGCCCGGCCGCCTCGGCCTCGGCGAAGGCCCGGCGCGGCGGTGCCTCCCCGGCGTGACGGGCGATACCCTCCTCGACGCGAGCGAGGATGGCCGGGTCGGCGGCGGCACCGGTCGGTGACTTGATCTTGAAGCCGTTGTCGGTCCAGGGATTGTGCGAGGCCGTGATCATCACGGCGCCGGCGGTCTTCCACTCGACGACGGCATAGGAGGTCATCTGCGTCGGGATGGCGGTCGCGGCGAAGAGCACCGGGATGTCGTGCGCCAGGAGGACCTCGGCCGCGGCGCCCGCGAAGTGCTCGCTCGCGAAGCGCCGGTCGTAGCCGACCACGACGCCGCGCTCCGCGTGGCCCTGCTCGACGACCCACTCGGCGACACCCTGCGCGCAGCGACGGACGTTGTCGAAGGTGTACTCCTCGCCGATCCGGGCACGCCAGCCGTCCGTGCCGAAGACGATGGCAGGGGCAGCGGACGCTGGTGCGAACATGCTCGAGCTGCCTCCTGGCTGGGACTCGGGTGGACCGCCCAGCGGGGCGGGGTCGGACGCCGACGATGGTACCGCGGCCCGTCGCTAGACTTGGGCCGCAGCCACAGGCCAGGAAGGAGCACGTGACGGGCCCATCGGCGGATGCCGAGCTCGCAGCCACTCGCCCCGGGAGCGGGGCGCCCGCGGCGCCGGTCTTCGTCATCGGCTCACCCCGCTCCGGCACCACGCTCCTGCGGCTCATGCTCGACTCGCACCCGCGCATCTCCTGTGGCGAGGAGACGCACTTCCTGCGCGACCTCGAGGCCATCGTGGGGCGCCACTGGCCGCTCGTGTCGACGTACGGGCTGGAGCGCGACTGGTGGCTCGATCAGCTGCGATCCCTGTACAGCGGGTTCCAGTCCGAGGTCCTGGCGCATGCCGGCAAGGAGCGCTGGGCCGAGAAGGACCCGACCTACACGCTGCACCTGGGCTTCCTCGAGGAGCTCTTTCCGGATGCCGTCTACGTGCACCTGCTGCGCGATGGTCACGACGTCGTGGCCAGCTTCCGGGACCGCTGGGGCTACCGCTCCGCGGCGCGGGCGGCGCGCGGTGAATGGGCGCGCTACGTCGAGGCCGCCAGGGCCCTCGAGCGGCGCCTGGACGGATCGCGCTTCCTCGAGATCCGCTACGAAGCCCTGGTCGGCGATCCCGAGTCGGAGGGTCGGCGGCTCTTCACGTTCCTCGGCGAGGCCTGGCAGCCGGAGGTGCTCGACTTCGACCCCGCCGAGCACACCGCCACGGGGCGCTACCGGTGGTTCACGGCGACGCGGCGGGCAGCGGGCGGCGAGACGGCCACGATCTACCGGTCGCGCGTGGGAGCCGGCGGAGCGTCGCTCGACCCCTTCCTGCGCACACTGCTCCGGCGCCGACACGGCGCGCTTCTCCGCGAGCTCGGCTACCTCGGCGACGACACCGCGTCATGACCCCGGGACCCCTGCGCGTCGGGTACCTCCATGTGGGCCGGCCGCGGAGCGGGCTCCGGCGCTACGGCGCCATCCTCGCTGCCGAGGCGGCCACCCGAGCTGACGTCGAGGTCGTCGAGAGCGACGTCGGCGGCCGCGAGGCGGGCCTGTCCGACCTGCGCGCCGCTGCGGGACGGCTCCGCTCGGCGGACGTCGTCCATGTGCAGTGGAAGACGGCCGACTGGGATCCCCGCTTCGGCGGCATCCCGCGTCTCGAGGTCGTCCTGCGCTCGCTCCGCCGACCGCTGGTGGTCACGATGCATGACGTGTTCGTGTCCCAGGGTCGCTGGGCCCGACGCCTCTCGCCCACCGCGCTGGGCATCCGCAGGCTCGCGCACGCGGCGACCAGCCTGGTGGTGCACTCGGAGGACGAGCGCTCCCGCCTCGTCGGTCTCGTGCCGGCCGCGAAGGTCGAGGTCGTCCCGCACTTCGTGGAGATCCGCCCATCCCTTCCCGATCGAGCGGCCGCGCGCAGGGAGCTGGGCCTCGGGGATCAACGCGTCGTGACGCTGCTCGGCACGATCACGAAGCGTCGTGGGCACCGCCTCGTCATCGACGCCATGACCGGTCTTCCATCGGATGTGACGGCCCTCTTCGTCGGCTCGAACATCGAGGGCCGCGACCACGTCCGTCTCGAGCTCGAGCAGCACGCCGCGGACGTCGGCGTTGCCGACCGTGTGCGGTTCCTCGGCTACCTGCCGGAAGGCGAGCTCGAGCAGGTCCTCGTGGCCACGGACGTGGCCCTCTGCCCGTTCCGCGTCATGTCGGCCTCAGGAGCGCTGGCGACCTGGATCTCGGCGGGACGCCCCATCGTGACCTCCGACCTGGCGCCGTTTCGCGAGCTCGATGCGCTCGCGCCTGGCGCGCTCCAGCCCTTCGCGCCGTACGAGCCCGAGCCGCTCGCCGATGCGCATCCGTGAGGCCCTCGAAGCTGTCCCCCGCAGGACCGCACCCGCCCGTCGTGTCGCTGGCCCGCCGCCTGGCCACACCGCGGATCATGGACCGCTACCTGGGCCTCTATCGCGCTGCGGCCCAGGACCGGGCCTAGGGCCGGCCGAGCTACGGGGCCCGACGGCCCGGGCTACAGGAGGTCCTCGCGGCCCGCGGCCCGCAGCTCGTCGACGACCCGCTTGACCTCCTGGGCCGACCGCGGACGAGCTGATGAGCAGGGCATCCGGCGTATCGATGACGATGACGTCCTCGAGCCCGACGATGGCCACGGCCCGGCCCGACGCGGCATGGACGAGGACGTCGCGGCTGTCGATGGCCAGCACGGTGGCTGGCGGCTCGGCGGTGACGACCGTGCCCCCATCGGTGCTGCGATGCTCCCGCAGCGCCGACCATGACCCCAGGTCGCTCCAGCCCACCGAGGCCGGCACGACCGCGACGCGTCCCTCGAGGGAGGCCGGCTCGAGGAGGGCGTAGTCGATGGCCCGCGCGGGCAGGGCGGCGTACGTGTCCGCGATCCCCTCAGCCGGCCAGGCGTCGTCGCTCGACCGGCGCGCTCCCTCGTGCTCAGCGACCCAGGTCGCGATCGGGCCCACTGATGTCGGGGGCATGCCTGCGCCAGGCCGTCGAGCGAGGACGTCGCGGCGCCACACGAAGGATGCCCGCGTTCCAGTACGCCCGGCCGCCGTCGATGAGCGCCTGCGCCCGCTCCGGCGAGGGCTTCTCCTCGAAGCGCTCGACGCGATAGGTCGGCAGCCCGCCATGCCGGACCGGCTCGCCCGTGGCCAGGACGTAGCCGTAGCCCGTGGCGGGCCCGGTCGGCTCGATGCCGACGGTGACGATGTCGCCCTCCGCGGCCCGCTCGACGGCCGCCGCGAGCGCTGCCCGGAAGCCCGCCTCATCGGCGACGGCCTGGTCGGCGTGCAGGCTGACCATGACCTCGTCGCCTGGGCGGTCGATGGCATGGGCGGCCAGCGCCACGGCCGCGGCGGTGTTGCGTCCCACCGGCTCGCCGACGAGGTTGCGGGCAGGCACCTGCGGCACGGCCTCGCGGACGAGCGGCGCGTAGCGCGCATCGGTGACGACGTGGATGTCGGCGGGATCGATGAGCGGCGCCAGCCGGCTCGACGGTCGCCTCGAGCAGGCAGCGCCCGCCCTCCAGGAGCGGCAGGAACGGCTTGGGGGTCCGACCGCGGCTGAGCGGCCACAGGCGCGTCCCACCCCCACCGGCCAGGATGACGGCGTACATCCCGACGATGCTACCTTCCGGCGGCTATCATCCGCCCGACCCGATGAAGGACACGAGCCTGATGACCACGAGCGTGACCGAGGACCGCACGATCGACGGCGGCACCGCAGGAGCCCGGCCACACGGACGGTCCCGCCGCGTCCGCGCGTCGCTGCCGCCACGCGGCACGGACCCCAGCCTGCCGCCGGATGCCGACCCGGAGCCCCTGCCCATCGGCATCGCGCGACATGGTCCGGCTCGCCCAGAAGACGTATCGCGCGGAGCGTCGCTACTACCTCAAGCTCGAGCGGCACCGGCCCATGACCGCGAGGCGCCTGGCGAGCTCGATCCTGCCGCGCCTCGAGCGGCCGGTCTTCATCATCGGGGCCGCCCGTTCGGGCACGACGTTCCTCGGCGACTGCATCGGCCGCATCCCGGAGATCACCTATCACCACGAGCCGCCGGCCACGAAGGCCGCCGGCCGCTACGTCTACGAGGGCCTCTGGGGCTTCCGGCGCTCGCGCTGGTTCTTCCGCCTCGTCTACGGCTGGCTCGTGCGCGTGGAGCGCGACGGGGACCTGCGCTTCTGCGAGAAGACGCCCACCAACATCTTCCTCATCCCGTTCCTGGCGCGGGCGTTCCCCGACTCGCAGTTCATCCACATCATCCGCGACGGGCGCGACGCGGCCTCCTCGCACATGCACAAGCCCTGGCTGCGGGCCGAGGACGCCTGGTCCGGGCGAGCGCGAGCCCGGCGGCTACCTCCATGGACCCTGGCCCAAGTTCTGGGTCGAGCCCGAGCGGCGCGAGGAGTTCGTGCGCACGAGCGATGCGCGACGCATGGCCTGGGCCTGGCGGCGCTACACGGAGACGGGCCTGCGCGAGGGCCCGGCGCTCGGCGCCGACGCGCTACCACGAGCTGCGCTACGAGGTCGCTCGTGCGCGACCCGCTCGACGAGGGCGAGCGCATCCTCGACTTCCTGGGCATCCGACGCGCCCGCCTCGCGCGACCGCTTCCTGACGGCCGTGCAGCGCGCCGACGACTCGTCCGTGGGCACCTGGCGGAGCACGTTCTACCCCTCGGAGCTGGCCGAGATCGAGGCCGAGGCGGGCGACCTGCTGCGGCGGCTCGGCTACGTCGACTAGGCGACGGGCTCGTCTCGACCGTGCCCGACGCCCGCCGACGCCTGCCCGGATCGAGCCCTGGGCTTCCTGCACCTCGGACGGCCCGAGAGCGGCGTGCGCCGCTACGGCCAGCTCATCGCCGACGAGGCGCGCCGGCGTCCGGGCTGGACGGTCCGCGAGGTCGATGCCGGCCTCCTCGACGAGGGCTCGGGCCGCCTCGCCCAGGCCGGCCGCCGAGCTCGCAGGGCGCCGACGTCGTCGTCATGCAGTGGAACCGGCGCGGCTGGGGCACGCCACGGCCGCTCGCTGGCGCGCCTGGCGCGCTTCCGCCGCGCCTACCGGGGCGCGCTCGTGGTCACGCTCCACGACATCTTCGAGCGCCAGGGCCTCCGCGAGCGCTACCTGCAGCCGGAGGCCTGGAGCCTGCGCTAGCTGGGCCGCGTCGCCGACCGGGTCGTCGTCCACTCGGAGGTCGAGGTCGAGCGGCTGCGCGGCTTCGTCCCGGCCGGATCGCATCTCGGTCATCCCCCACTTCGTGGAGCAGCGCGACCTGCCCGCTCGACCCTGCCGAGGCGCGGGCGCGGCTCGGCCTCGCGGACCGGCGCGTCGTCACGCTGCTGGGCTTCGTCTACGGCCGCAAGGGCCATCGCTACGCCGTCGAGGCCGTGCCCTCGCTGCCCCCGGACGTCGTCCTGGTCTACGCGGGCGGCCCGGTGGCCGGCCGCAGCTTCGTCTACGACCTGGCGATGCGCAAGGCGCAGGAGCTCGAGCCTCGGCGACCGCTTCCGCATCACGGGCTACCTGTCGGAGGAGGAGCTGGAGACGTGGATGGCGGCCACGCATCTCGCCATCCTGCCCTTCACGGACCTCTCGGCGTCGGGCTCGCTGTCGTCCTGGATCGCGGCCGCCAAGCCCATGCTCGTGAGCGACCTGCCGGGCTTCCGCGAGTACGACCGCCGCGTGCCGGGGGCGCTCCACTTCTTCGCGCCGTCCGAGCCCGGTCCGCTCGCGGCCGCGATCGAACGAGCTGCTTGCAGGGACGCTCGACGGATCCCGACCCGCTCGTGCGGCGGCTGGCAGAGGAGCTCAGCATGGCCAGGACGGTGGACCGCTACCTGGCCGTGGCGCGCGAGGCGCTCGCGGCGCACCGGCTGACCGCGGGACCTGGACCAGGCGGCCGCGGACGGGCTCCTGGTCAGGCGGGCGTAGGCCGCACGATGCCGGCCGTCGGCCGCGCCGCGAGCAGCTCCGCCTTGTCGGTGCGCTCCCAGGGCAGGTCGAGGTCCGGCCCGGCCGAAGTGACCGTAGGCCGCGGTCTGCCGGTAGATGGGCCGGCGCAGGTCGAGGGCGCGGATGATGCCCGATGGCCGCAGGTCGAAGTGCGTCTCGATGAGCCGCTGGATGTCGGCGTCGGGGATGACCCCGGTGCCGAACGACTCGACCGAGATCGAGACCGGACGGGCGATGCCGATGCCGTACGCCAGCTCGACCTCGAAGCGGTCGGCCAGTCCGGCGGCCACGACGTTCTTGGCCACCCAGCGTGCGGCGTAGGCGGCCGAGCGGTCGACCTTCGTGGGGTCCTTGCCCGAGAAGGCGCCGCCGCCGTGGCGGGCCATGCCGCCGTACGTGTCCACGATGATCTTGCGGCCCGTGAGGCCCGCGTCGCCCATCGGCCCGCCGGTCACGAAGCGGCCGGTCGGGTTGACGTGCATGATCGGGTCCGACGGCCGCAGCTCAGCCTCGATGCTGGGCAGGATGACCGTCTCGACGATCTCGTTGCGCAGCCGCTCGGTCCGGACGTCGGGATCGTGCTGCGTGGACACGACGACCGTGCGCACGCGCCGCGGCTTGCCGTGCTCGTACTCGACGGTCACCTGGGTCTTGCCATCCGGACGCAGGTAGTGGAGCTGCCCGCTCTTGCGCACCTCGGCCAGGCGGCGCGCCATGCGGTGCGCCAGGGCGATGGGCAGGGGCATGAGCTCGGGGGTCTCGCGGCAGGCGAAGCCGAACATCATGCCCTGGTCGCCGGCGCCGAGCTCCTCGTGCGAGGCAGCATCCGCGCGGACCTCGAGCGCCTCGTCGACGCCCTGGGCGATGTCCGACGACTGCTCCTTGACCGAGACGAGCGTGCCGCAGGTCAGGTAGTCGAAGCCGTACTCGGCGCGGGTGTAGCCGATGTCCCGGACGGTGTCGCGCACGACGGCCTGGAAGTCGACGTAGGTCGCGGTCGAGATCTCGCCGAGGACGGCCACGAGCCCGGTCGTGGTGGCCGTCTCGCAGGCGACCCGGGCGACGGGGTCCTCGGCCAGGATGGCGTCGAGGATGGCGTCCGAGATCTGGTCGCACATCTTGTCGGGATGGCCTTCGGTGACCGACTCGGAGGTGAAGAGGTACTGGGCGGCGTCGAGGATGCTGGTCATCTGGTCCCTCGGGGCAGGTCGAACGGCTCGCGGAAGGGTAGCACGGGCCCATGCCGCGACGGCCTGTCGGGTGGGCGCCCGACGGCCTGCAGGCCATGGGGACCCCGGGCGGGGGACCCGCGGCAGGCCACTTCGGTACCGATGGCCGTCCCCAGGCCTTGACCGGTGAGCCATGCTCGGCCCGAGATGGCCAGACTGCCCGAAGCGATCGACCCCAACCTGGCGGCCGAGCTGCTCGCCGACTGGGGCTTCCTGGCTGACCCCGACCTGCCCGACCGGCCCGGCCCGGCGTACCTGCTGGTGGCCATCCGCGCCAAGCCGACGCTGCGCCATTACGACCCCGAGCTCGTCGAGTACTGGGTGACCGACGACAAGGCCCATGGCGTGAACGAGACCATCACCTACGCCAGCCGCATGCCGCGCCAGGGTGAGTTCTCGTGGGGCCGCATCTCGGTCATCGACCGCAAGGGCGTCGCCAACCGCTATCTCAGCTTCGGGGGCACGCTGCGGGCGGAACGCATCAACGGCGAGGTCATCTGCGTGTTCGAGTCACCCGCCCCCCTCCTCCGCCGGGGCGGTCACTCGCAGGGCTGGGACACAGGCGCCCACAGCGTGGGCGGCTTCTTCGGGCGCTTCCGTGCGGCGGCCGGCTACCAGCACGAGTTCGAGCGGCGCGCCGCGCATACCGACCCCGTCACGCGCTACGCCGCCTTCGTGAACGAGTTCGTGACCCGCTATCGCGCCAGCGAGTACCTCCGAGACCACTACCCCAAGCTGTGGACGCTCATGCTCGGCGAGGAGCACCGCCTCCGGCGCGAGCATCCCGCGGCCTGGTCCCGAGGCGCCGAGCTGCTGGCAGCCGCGAAGGACGTGACGTCAGGCGCCAACCTCGCGGTCCTGCTGCGCCCGCTGTAGGACCCAGCTGCGGGCCGGCTAGGTGCCGTGCTCCCAGGAGCTCGTGTAGCGGATCTGCTCCTCGGTCATGCCCTCGATGAAGATGCCGCGTGCCTCGAGCTTGAGGCGGGCGATCTGGGCATCGATGTCAGCCGGCACGACGTGCACGGCCCGCGACAGCGAGCCGTGGTTCGCCGCCACGTACTCCACCGAGAGCGCCTGGCCCGCGAAGCTCATGTCCATGACCGCGGCCGGGTGCCCCTCGGCGGCGCCGAGGTTGACGAGGCGGCCCTCCGCGAGCAGGTAGAGCTTCTTCTCGCCGAGGTCGTACTCCTGGACGTTGTCGCGGACCTCGCGGACGTGACCCTCCGCGAGGCGGGTGAGCGCCGCCAGGTCGAGCTCGGCGTCGAAGTGGCCGCTGTTGGCGAGCAGCGATCCGTCGGTCATGACGCGGAAGTGCTCCTCGCGGAAGACGTTGATGTTGCCGGTGGCGGTCACGAAGACCTCGCCCCAGGCCGCGGCATCGCCGGCGGTCATCACCTGGTGTCCGTCCATGAGCGCCTCGATGGCGCGGACGGGATCGATCTCGACGACGGTGACGCGGGCACCCATGCCGCTGAAGCGGTTGGCGATGCCCCGGCCGACCCAGCCGTAGCCGGCCACCACGCAGCGTCGCCCCGCGAGCAGGATGTTCGTGGCACGCAGGATGCCGTCGATGGTCGACTGCCCCGTGCCGTAGCGGTTGTCGAAGAGGTGCTTCGTCAACGCCTCGTTGACCGCCACGACGGGGAACGCGAGGGCGCCGTCGGCCGCCATGGCCCGCAGGCGGATGACGCCAGTCGTCGTCTCCTCGGTACCGGCCAGGACGTCGGGCAGCAGGTCGCGGCGCTTCTGGTGCAAGAGCACGACCAGGTCGCAGCCGTCGTCCATCGTGATCTGCGGATGCCGGTCGGCGGCCGATTCGAGATGCCGGTAGTAGGTCGCGTTGTCCTCGCCGCGGATGGCGTACGTGCTGATGCCGTAACGGGCCACGAGGGCGGCCGCCACGTCGTCCTTCGTCGACAGCGGGTTGGAGGCCGTCAGGGTCACGTCCGCGCCACCCGCCTGCAGCGTGCGCATGAGGTTGGCGGTCTCGGTGGTCACGTGAAGGCAGGCGCTGATGCGCAGTCCTGCGAGCGGCCGCTCGCTGCTCGAAGCGCGCCCGGATGAGCCGCAGGACCGGCATCTCGCGCTCGGCCCACTCGATGCGGCGGACGCCTTCGTCCGCGAGGCCCAGGTCGGCGACGTCGTGCGGCGGCAGGGAGTCGGTCTGGCCTGCGAGGGCGTCACCGGAGATGGGCGGCATCGGAGATGAGACGGGAGCGTCGGTCACGCGGTCCTCCTGCGGTCGGTGAGGTAGCGGCGGATGGGCTCGACGATGCTATCCCAGAGGGAGCTCCGACGATGGACCAGGCGCTCCTCGAAATGCGTGTGCTCGCGGTAGCCGAGAGCGCGGTAGGCGGCCAGGGCGGGCGGGTTGTCGGCCCGGACGTTGAGCACGACGTCGTCGACGGTGCGCAGGAGCTCGGCCGTCACCGCGCTGGTCACGACCTTGGCGAGCCCCTGCCCGCGGTGCTCGCGGTGCGTGAAGACGTTGCCCACGGCCGCCACCCCGAACATCGGGCTGATGACGTGCGTGCCGGCGGCCGCGATGAGGCGGGTGCCGCGGCGGACGCCGTAGTAGACGCCGCTCGCCACGGCCTCCGACGGCAGCGAGGCGGTCAGGCCGAGCTCATAGAGGCGCGTCAGGTGACGCGCATCCGCGGCATCGAGGCGCACGGCGTCGCCGAGCACCGGGCGGAACGTCTCACGGTCGACGTGCATGCGCACCATGTCGGCCGCGGCATCGACCCGGTAGTGTCCCTCGACGGCCGGGACGAGCTCCGGCTTGGTGGCCAGATAGGCCACGCGCGTCCGGATGACATCGCGGAGGATGACCGCGATGCCGTCGGAATCGCCCATGACGAAGAGCGGCTGCGGGGAGATGCCCCGGTACTCCATCACCACCGCGACCGGCCCGCCGTCCTCGAAGGCGACGCCCCAGCGGGTCCGCGGGAACTCCGTGTCGTCCATGTCGGCGATCGCGTACGCGGCGTAGATGCGGTCCCGACCGAGGAAGTCGAGGAGGAGGTCGCGGTCACGGGTCGTGCGTGCCTCGAGGTGGCGCCGGCCAGCCAGCTGGGAGCGCGCCAGGCTGGCCACTACGCGGGCTCGCCTGAGGCAGGCTCGCCCGGCCCGAGGAGCGAGGCGATCGCGTCCGGGTCCGGCGGCCGCAGCACGCCACGCTCGGTCACGAGCGCCGAGATCGACGGCGGCCGAGATGACGTCGAGGATCGGCGCCAGGCCATCCGCGGGGCCGATGGGCACTTCGCCGAGGTAGGCCGCGAGCTCGCGCCCGGTCCGCAGGTCCGCCGGGATCGCAGCGCCCTCCGCCGTCGCAGGGTCGATCGCGGCACTCACCGCGCAGACGATGACGCTCGGTCGCGACCGTCCGTCTCCGGAGGGCGCCGCGGCGGCCTGCTGGGCGATGGCGCGGCTGCCGACGACGGCTCCGGCGTCGCCGTTGGCGGCCACCCAGTCGGCCTCGATGAGGACGGCGTCGATGGCCTCGCGCTCGAAGAGCCAGGCGACGGCGGAATCGGGGATGACCTGGTAGGCGATGCCGGCCTGGCGCAGCTCCCAGGCCGCCAGACGGGCGCCCTCCATGAAGGGCCGCGTCTCGGTCACGAAGACGCGAAGGCTGCGACCCTCGCCGTGGAGCCGGGCGAGCGCCGTGATCCCCGTGCCCACGAGTCCTCCCGAGAGCGCGCCGGGGTTCCCGTGGACGAGCAGCCCGATGGGACGGTCGGGTGACTCCGGGATCAGCGCCCTGAGGACATCGGCGAGGGCGAGGGCGATCTCGCTCTGGGCCGCCTGGAGGTGGCTGGCGATGGCATCGGCCTCGTGGAGCATGACGCCCGCGAGCTCCTCGCCCGTGACCTCGTCCTCCGATCCGTCCCGCGCGGACCGCATCCGATCGATGCTCCAGCCGAGGACGCGCGCCGACGGCCAGGCCAACGCCAGCGCGCGCTCCGTGCGCCGGAGCTCGAGCCCGGTGACTGCGACAGGGTCGCTGGCTCGTTCGCGAGCCGTGAGCGCCAGCCCGTAGGCGGCCAGCTGGGCCATGATCGGACCGCCGCGACAGGCGCCCAGGCGCAGGAAGTAGGCGACGTCGGCTCCGCGCCGAGCGACGAGCTCCTCGAACCGGTTCGGGATGCCTCGCTGGTCGAGGATCATCAGCTCGTCCCCGGTAAACCGATAGGGGCTTCGATACGTGTCGTCGGCGGGGTAGGTGATGACCGATGGCCCCGGCGCGGCGAAGGCCCGGCTGCCGGACCACGTCCCCGCTCGCTGCGGCCGCGTGGCGAAGGGCTCGCCGAGGCCGAGCAGGTTGGCCGCGGCAGTGGTCGTGGTGCGGTTCAGGATGTTGGCCATGCCGGCCATCTGGCCGGCCGTCGTCACGGCCTGCTTGCCGAAGGAGCGGAAGAAGGCCCGTCGCGAGGCGTCGTGATCGACGGCCGATGAAGCCCCGGCGACAGGCTCGTCGAGCGCGTCCGCGGCGTCGCTCCGGGCGCCCGGGTCAGTCGGAGGGCTGCCCGTGGTGCCCTCCGGCCCCGATCCGGCGCCGGCTTCGGCCGAGGGCTCGGGCGGCGAGCCGGGTCCCTCAGTACCCGATGACGCTGCTGATGCGCTGGCCATCGAGGCGCTCGCGGCCCTTGAGGAAGCCGAGCTCGACGAGGAAGGAGAGACCCACGATCTCGCCCTTGAGCTGGCGGATGAGCTGGATCGTGCCGAGGACGGTGCCACCCGTGGCCAGCAGGTCATCCACGATGAGGACCCGCTGGCCGGGCTTGATGGCGTCGCGGTGAACCTCGAGGGTGTTGGTGCCGTATTCGAGCTCGTACTCGACGCTGATGGTCTCGGAGGGCAGCTTGCCGAGCTTGCGGACGGGCACGAAGCCGGCCTCGAGATGGAGCGCCATGGGGGCGCTCAGGATGAAGCCGCGCGACTCCATGCCCACGACGATGTCGATGCGGTCGCCCCGGTAGGGCTCGGTCATCAGCTCGATGGCCTCGCGGAATGCGGCAGCGTCGCTCAGGAGCGGGGTGATGTCGTAGAACAGGATGCCCGGCTTGGGGAAGTCGGGGACCTCGCGGATGTGGGCGCGAAGCGTTTCTGCGGACACGGCAGACAGCTCCTGTCACGGTGTGGGTCGTCTCGGAGTCTAGCGCACGCCCGGATGAGCTCGACGGTCAGGTGGACGATGCTCCGCCCTTGACTGCCGTAGCCATGGGCCGCTCGCTCATGGGCCGGGCCGAGGCCTCGTACCGTGCGGACACCACCTCCGCCATGATCGCGAGCGCTGTCTCGGCCGGCGTCCGGCCGCCGAGGTCGAGCCCGATGGGGCCCCGCAGCCGATCCAGCTGGGCTTCGGTGATACCCGCGTCGAGGAGGCGCGCGCGCCGCGCAGCCTGCGTCTTTCGGCTCCCGATGGCGCCGACGTAGCGACAGTCTCGCCGCAGCGCCTCGATGATGGCCGGCTCGTCGAACTTGGGGTCATGGCTGAGCACTGCCACCGCATCGGCCGGACCGAGCGAGATCTGCCCTGCGACCTCGTCGGGCCAGCCCACGATGAGCCGGTCGACCGCGGGGAACCGCTCGCGGGGTCGCGAACGCCGGACGGCCATCGATGACGATGACCTCATAGCCAAGCTCGTGGGCCAGGCGGGCGAGGGCCTGCGCCACCGGCACCCCGCCCACGATGACGAGGCGCGGGCGGACGGGGAAGACCTCGATGAAGAGCTGACGGTCGGGGAGCTCGAGGACGGTCGAAAGGCCCCGCAGCGTCGCTGCTCGGGCCGCCGCGATGATGCGGGCGGTAGACGCGTCATCGGCCGCGCCGGAGCCGGTGGGGTCAGCCAGCACCCCCTCGACCCGGCCGTCATCGTGGACGACGAGCGGCTCGCTCATGGGCGCCGCGAGTCCAGCCTGCATACCGTGCGCCTCGGCGTCCGGTGGCGCGCCGGGCAGCGGGGTGATCACGGCCCGGCCGTGGGCGCTGTCGGCCGCGGCATCCTGCGTCACTGCGCGGGCCGCAGCCAGATCTCGACGGGGACCGTCGGCTGGACCAGGACGTCGATCGTCCCGCCGCACGCCAGGCCGACCTCCCAGGCCTGTTCGTCGGTGACCCCGAAGCGGACGAGCCGCTGGGAGCCCGAGTCGCGTGCCTCCTCGAGGTAGCCGACGGTGGCGCCCTCGACGCATCCCCCGCTCACCGAGCCGGCCATCCGACCGTCGTCGGAGAGCAGCATCACGGCGCCTTCCCGCCTCGGCGCCGAGCCGTACGTCCGCACCACGACGGCGCGGGCGACCCCGCGTCCCTCGGCTGTCCACGCCTCCAGGCTGGCCAGCACATCCCTCATGTCAGCGCGTCCCTCACGTCAGGAGGCCCAGGGGTCGCGGCGGCGGGCCCCACGGTCGGTCGGGATGCATCCGGGGGCGGCCCGCGCGATCGGGTCGCCGGCTGCGATGGTCGGCCATCTCGGCCAGCAGGTCACCGAGCCGCCGGAGGCTGGCCAGGTCGTCGATGGCCACGAGGTCGTCGATGTACGGGAACGCGGCCGCCATCCCGCCAGCCAGGGGCTGGTATCGGTCCGAGCCTGCCAGCGGGTCGAGCCAGATGAGGCGGTGGCAGCTGCGCTGGAGGCGCGCCATCTCGCGCCGCACGAGCTCGGGGTCGCCGCGGTCCCAGCCATCGCTGACGATGATGACGACGCCGCTCGATCGGAGCACGCGGCGGGCCCAGCGCACGTTGAACTCCTGCAGCGATCCGCCGATACGGGTGCCGCCCGACCAGTCAGAGACGGATGCCGACACCCGGCTGAGCACGAGATCGGGCTGGCGGCCCCCGAGCTCACGGGTCACGCGCGTCAGGTGCGTGCCGAAGACGAAGGCCTCGGTGCGCACGCCGGCCACGCGGTGGAGCGCCAGGGCGAATTGGATGAGCAGCCGCGAATGGCGCTCCATCGAGCCGCTGATGTCGCAGATGAGCGTCACCGATCGCGGTTCCTCCAGGGGCCGCCGCCACAGCCATTCCACCGGGTCGCCGCCGTACTGGAGGTTGCGCCGAAACATGCGGCGTGCTGCCAGCACGCGTCCGTGCCGATGGGGCGCCTGGCGGCGAGAGACGCGCATCTCGAGCCGAGGCCGGATCTCGTCGACGAGCCGCTCCGCGTCGCGCAGCTCGTCCGGCGTCATCCGCCCGAAGGGCTTGTGGAGGAGCCGCTCGCGCTCGCTCCAGGCGCGCGAAGCCGGCGTGTCATCGGGGGGCGCCTCTCTCCTGCCCTTCCTCGCCCTCGGCCTCGGCTGCGGCGCCAGTGGCCAGGGCATCCGCCGCGGCTTCGTCGGCCTGCCGGATCTCGCCCGCGGCGCGGTCCTCCCGGGCGCCGATGGCCGGCGCCTCGAGGTCCATCGGTGGCGCCTCGATGGCCAGCTCGTGACGCTGCCAGAACCGGGCGAAGACCTCGTCGTACACCGGTACCTCGTCCCGCCGGCGCACGAAGATCGAGAGGCCCGCGGCCCGCACCTGCTCGCGCTCGCCGATATCGATGAGGGTGAGCGCGCGCGAGTAGTCGATGGCCGCCCCCACGTGCGTCGTCAGCCCTGCCGATCGGAGCGCCCGGGTGAAGAGGAGGGCGTTCCAGAAGAAGGCGCCCCCGGAGACGCCCACCGTGCGCCGCTCCGGGACGCTCAGCGGTCGGTCCCCGGCTGCGGCCGCCATCCGCTCAGGCGGCCCCCACCGCCGTCTCCTCGAGATAGACCCGCGCCGTGGCACCCCGGATGGCGCGCACGTCCTCCTCGTACTTGAGGACGACGCCAAGCGTGTCATCGACGAGCTCGGGAGTCAGGCGCCCGGCGCCCAGCGCCAGGAGCGCAGCCGCCCAGTCGATCGTCTCGGCGACGCCGGGGACCTTGGTGAGCTGACCTCGGCGGAGCCGCTGCACGAAGGCCACGATGGCGTGAGCCAAACGCTCTGGGGTATCCGGCACCCGAGCCAGGACGATCTCGTACTCGCGAGCCGCGTTCGGGTAGTCGATCCAGTGATACAGGCAGCGCCGCTTCAGGGCGTCATGGACCTCGCGGGTCCGGTTGGAGGTCAGGACCACGCGCGGCGGCTGCTCGGCGCGGATGGTGCCGATCTCGGGGATGGTCACCTGGAAGTCGCTCAGGAGCTCGAGGAGGAAGGCCTCGAACTCCTCGTCGGCGCGGTCGATCTCGTCGATGAGCAGGACCGGGGGCTGGCCATCGGCGGCCTCGAGGGCCTGGAGCAGCGGCCGCCGCAGCAGGAACGCGGGCGAGAAGATGTCGTGGGCCCGAGCGGCATCGAGCCTGCCCTGCGCCTCGAGCAGCCGGATCTCGAGCATCTGACGCGCGTAGTCCCACTCGTAGACCGCGGTGCTGACGTCGAGGCCCTCGTAGCACTGCAGGCGGATGAGCCGCGTGCCGAGGGTGTCCGCGAGCACCTTGGCCAGCTCGGTCTTGCCGACGCCCGCCTCACCCTCGAGGAGGATCGGCCGACCCAGCTGGAGGGACAGGAAGACGGCCGTGACGAGCGCCCGGTCCGCCACGTAGTCACGCTCGGCGAACGCGCGCTGCAGCCCCTCGATGCTCTCGCTGTCAGGCATTGGCGCCGAATCTACCCCGCTAGGGCCGGATGTTCTGGTTCAGCCGGAAGACGTTGTCAGGGTCCCAGGCTCGCTTCAGCTCCACGAGGCGGTCGAGCTTGGCGTCACCGTAGATCGCCCTGATGTGCGAGTCGTCGCCCTGGTCGGAGACGTCGTTGACGTAGACGCCGGTGACGCGGTACGGCTCGGTCAGCGCGATGCCGCGTCGCGACCACTCGATGTGCGCGCTGTCGAGGGCGGGATCGTCCCAGACCGTCTCGGCGCCGATCCAGAACGGTGCGTCGCGGCCGGTGAACGCGGTGGCATCGTCCGGGATGCGCCCCAGCGCACCGCCCTGCGCCCAGATCGAGAACACATCGTCTCCTGGAGCGTCGGCGACGTGCGCGACCATCGCGTCGACGAGCACGTCGGGCATGGCACCGAGGAAGCCGCTCTTCGTGTAGACACGATGGCCCCAGGCCAGGCCGGCGTCATTGGCGTGCTGCGACTCGAGGTGGGTCTGCCGACCCAACGTCCCCGCGATGGGAGGCCCGAGCGCCATCAGGCCGGCCAGGTCATGATCGGGGTCGTTCCCCACGTAGGTGATGCTCAGCACCACCACGGGCCGACCCGGCCACCGACGCGGGCAGCTCCCCGTCCGACGCGGCACGAGCGATGATGAGCGACGCCATGAGCTCGTCGGGCGCATCCGCCATGGCGTTGGCGAACGTCGCCACGACCTCCCTGGCACGCTCTGCCGGGGTAGGTGAGCACGCCGCGGGTGATCGTCGGGCCGATGGGCGCGAGGTCGAACTCGAACGCCGTCACGATGCCGAAGTTGGCCCCGGCTCCACGCATGCCCCAGAAGAGCTCGGGGTGCTCGTCGTGGCTGACGCGGACCTGTCGCCCGTCGGCCGTCACCATCTCAAGGGCCCGCAGCGCGTCGATGGTCAGTCCCAGCTTGCGCTGGAGGCGTCCCATGCCACCGCCGAGCGTCAGGCCCGCCACGCCGGTGTGCGAGACGGTGCCCGAGTTGCAGGCCAGCCCGTGCGCCTGCGCGGCATCGTCGAGCTCACCTAACAGGGCGCCGCCGTTGACGTAGGCGATGCGCCTGGTGGGGTCGACCGTGACTCCACGCATGCGCGCCAGGTCGATGACGATGCCGTCGTCGCAGGTGGAGTGCCCCGGGATGCTGTGGCCGCCGCTCCGCACCGCGATGGGCAGGTCCTCGTCGCGGCCGAAGCGCAGCGCGGTGACGACGTCGGCGGCGCTCGTGGGCCGGGCGACCATGGCGGGCCGCCGGTCGATCATGCCGTTCCAGACGGCGCGCGCGACGTCGTAGCCCGGGTCGGGCGGCAGCACGACTTCGCCGTCGAACCTCTCGCGAAAGGCGGCCAGTCGGGCGGGATCCAGCCCTCCAGGGGCCTTCGGGGTCATCGGTCCTTCAGCCGGATCACGTCGCCCCGGCCTTTGTCACGCGATCCACGAGCTGGCGGGTGAGCTGCCAGCTGGCCTCGCCGTCACGTGGCAATCGCACGCGCAGCTGATTCGAGCCGTAGCGGAAGCCGCCGGCGAGCGCGCGCAGCGGGTCGGTCGGCGACTGTGGAGCGAGGGCCTGCATCGTGTCCGCGCGCGACCAGTCCGGTCCGAAGCGAAGGACGAGCTGGCCCTCCTCGGTGCCGACCGACGTGAGCCCTGCGGCCTCGGCGCGGTAGCGCAGCTGCGCGACCTCGAGGAGGCGCTCCACAGGCGACGGCAGGGGCCCGTAGCGGTCGAGGAGCTCGGCGCGCACCTCTGCCAGCCCGACGTCGCTCGCGACCCGTCCGAGGCGCCGATAGAGCTCCAGCTTCTGGGGCTCCTCGGGCACGTAGTCGTCGGGCAGGTAGGCGTCCACGGGCAGGTCGATCTTCGCCTGCGTCCGCGCGATCCGAGCCAGGCGCCCCTCGAGGGCCGCCTTCTCGACCTCGACCGCCTCGGCCAGCATGCGCGTGTAGAGGTCGAAGCCGACGGCGGCCATGTGACCGTGCTGCTCGGCGCCCAGGATGTTGCCGGCCCCGCGGATCTCGAGGTCTGAGAGGGCGATCTGGAATCCGGCCCCCAGCTCCGACGCGTTGAAGATGGCCTGCAAGCGCTTGCGTGCGACATCGGAGAGCTGCGCGCGGCGGCGATAGAGGAGATACGCGTAGGCGCGACGCGCGGAGCGACCCACGCGGCCCCGCAGCTGGTAGAGCTGGGCCAGGCCGAGCGCATCAGCCCGGTCGATGACGATGGTGTTGGCGTTGGGGATGTCGAGTCCCGACTCGATGATCGTCGTGCAGACGAGGACGTCGTGCTCGCCGGAAGCGAAGGCGAGCATGATGGCCTCGAGCGCCCCCTCGGCCATCTGACCGTGGGCCACCGCGATGCGGGCGCTCGGCAGGAGCCGTCGCAGCTGCTCGGCCTGGGCCTCGATGGTCTCGACGCGATTGTGGACGTAGAAGACCTGCCCGCCCCGATCGAGCTCGCGCAGGATGGCGTCGCGGACGAGCCCGGCCGAGGCTTCCGCGACGCGCGTCTGGATGGGCAGACGGTCCTCGGGCGGCGTCTCGATGACGCTCATGTCGCGCACGCCGACGAGCGCCAGGTTGAGCGTCCGCGGGATGGGCGTCGCGGACAGGGTCAGGACGTGGACCTCGGTCTTGAGCTGCTTGAGGCGCTCCTTGTGGCCGACCCCGAAGCGCTGCTCCTCGTCGACGACGACGAGCCCGAGGTCGCGGAAGCGGACGTCCCGGCTGAGCAGTCGATGGGTCCCGATGACGATGTCCACGGCGCCCGCGGCGAGCCCCGCGAGCGTGTCCTGCTGCTCGGTGCGCGGCACGAACCGGGAAAGCGAACGGACGGTGATGGGGTAGGCCGCGAAGCGCTGGCGGAAGGTGACGAGGTGCTGCGCGGCCAGGATCGTCGTGGGCACCAGGACGGCCACCTGGCTGCCCGGCCTGGATGGCCTTGAACGCGGCCCGGAGCGCGACCTCGGTCTTGCCGTAGCCCACATCGCCGACCACGAGGCGGTCCATGGGCACGTCGCGCTCGAGGTCGACCTTGACTTCGATCGCCGCGCGCAGCTGGTCGGGTGTCTCCTCGTAGGGGAAGGCGGCCTCCATCTCGGCCTGCCAGGGTGTGTCCTCCCCGAACGGCCGCCCTGACGCCCGGGCGCGCTCCGAGTACAGCGCCAGCAGCTCCCGGGCGAGGTCGCCGACGGCCTTGCGGACGCGGGTCCGGGCGCGCTGCCACTCCCCGCCTCCAAGGCGACTGAGCTGCGGCTCCTCGCCGCCCGCGTAGCGAGAGACCCGCTCGATCTGCTCGACCGGCACCCAGATGCGGCCAGCCTCGGCGAAGTGGAGCTCCAGGTAGTCGCGCTCCTCGCTCCCGCGGCCACCAGCCGGCCGGCGCACGAGCCCTGCATAGCGCGCCACACCGTGGTCGACATGGACGACGACATCCCCGGGCTCGAGCCGCTCCAGGAGGTCCCGCGGCACGACCCGGCGCATGGCCCGCGGCCGTCGGACCCGGACCGACCCGAAGAGCTCGCGGTCGGTGACGAAGACCAGCCCGTCCGGCCCGCCCGCGAACCCGCCGTTGAGGCTGCGGTCGATGAGCGCGATGCCGCCCGGCGCGACCGGCTCGCGCAGGGCGCTCACGGGTGCGGCCATGACGTCCGTCCTCGGCCAGGATCTCGGCCAGGCGCGCGGACTGGTCCGAGGCGAGGACGACACGGGCGCCTTCTCCCCGCCAGCGACGGATGGTCGCGGGCAGCGTCCCGATGGGCGCCGGCGGCAGGACGGGCTCGTGCCAGCCGAAGGGGTTGCCGCCGGGCGGGGCGCCCTTCGTCTCGGGCTCCCAGGTGAGCTCCAGCGTGCGCGCGGCGGCGAGCGCCTGCTTCCAGGCTCGCGGCTCGGGGTAGGCCGATGCCCAGCGCGCCGGCAGCTCGCCGGCGCGCTCCAGCTCCGAGCGTCGCAGGTCGGCCTGCTCGTGGAGGAACGTCGCGACAGCGGCGATCTCGGCAGGCTCGTCGAGGAGCCAGATGGCGGGGCCGAGGTGGTCGAGGGCGGTCGCCGGAGCGAGGTACCCGCCCCACAGCTCGGCGGCGTCGCCGAGGCTGCCGCTCCCGAAGCGCTCGAGGTCGGCGGCGAGCGGCTCCGGAAGGCGGGCGACGGACCGGCCGAGCCGCGTCTCGAGGAGTGCCCGGCTGTCCGCGCCCAGGAGGAACTCGCTGGCGGGCAGCAGCGCCGCCTCCTCGACAGGGCCGGTCCCCCGCTGGTCGGCGGGGTCGAAGGCGCGCAGCGAGTCGATCTCGTCGCCGAACCACTCGACGCGAACGGGCCACGGCTGGCCGGCCGGGAAGACGTCGAGGATGCCGCCGCGCCGGGCGAGCTCGCCGCGGCCGCCGACCTCGGGGACCGACTCGTAGCCGAGCTCGATGAGCGAGCGGGCGACGCGCTCCATGGGCAGGCGCGCTGCCGCGGCGCAGGACGAGCGGCTCCGTCGGGATGTCGTCGGGGCCGAGGGTGCGCTGGAAGAGGGCCTGGAGGCTGGCCACGAGGATGCGCGGCCCGCCATCGGCGCGACGCCAGGCGGCGAGCGCGGCCACCCGGGCCGCCGATTCGTCGCGGACGAGCTCGGAGCGTTCGTAGGCCAGCGCGGTGCGCGGCTCGAGGGTCACGACGCGCGCGGCGTCGCCCAGCCAGGCGCCCAGCTCCTCGGCGACGCGGTCGCCGATCTCGGCATCGCGGGCGATCCAGACGAGACGCTCGCCGGTGGCCTCGGCGAGCGCCGCCGCGAGGTACGTCTTGGCGCCGTGGGGCATGGCCGCGAACGTGACGTGCCGGAGGTCACTCCCGACGCGACCGGAGGCCGCCAGTCGCGAATCGGTCGGCGAGGCCGCGGAGCTCGCCGGTGACGGCGAGGAGGCCGGTCAGGACCGAGAGGTCCGGGATGCGATGGCGGTGCGAGCGATGGCTGGACGGATGACGTCGGCTGGTGGCGACGCGCTCGCGAGCGCCGCGCGACGTCCGTCACGCGTCGGCCGTCCGGGTCGCGGCTCGCCCGTCGGCCGGGCAGCAGTCGGCGCCAGCCGGTCGAGGTGCGCACGATGCCGTCGGCGTCCGGCTCCGGCGTGGCCGGCGTGGCCGGCGTGCGATGGCGGTCGGCCGACCGGCTCGGGTCGTCGTCCTGGTCGGCATCGGGGCGTCTCGGGCGCGTCCAGGCGCCAGGGGTTCCAGCGGTTGGCCGCGGCTGCCGCGCCGCTGCGCACCCATGCCTCGACCGCGTCGGCGGCGGCGTCGAGGACGACGTCCAGGTCCCGCTGCTCGGCGTGCGCGAAGTCGGCGAGGACGTGCTCGATGGCCCCGCGGGGCGGGGCGCCGATGCCGACCCGCAGGCGCGCGAAGTCTTCCGTCCCGAGCTCCCCGATGATCGAGCGCAGCCCGTTGTGGCCTCCGGCGCTGCCGCGCTCGCGCATGCGCAACCGACCGAACGGCAGCGCCATGTCGTCGACGACGATGAGCAGGTCGTCGAGCGGGATGCGCTCGCGGGCCAGGACCTTGCGCACGGCGGTGCCCGAGAGGTTCATGTACGTCGTCGGCTTGACGAGGATGAGCTCGTCGTCTTCGAGGCGGCCGCGCACGCTGGCCGCGCCGTCACGCGCCCTGGCGCGACCGACACTGCCGATGCGATCGGCCAGACGGTCCAGCACGAGCCAGCCGATGTTGTGGCGGGTCTTCTCGTAGCGCGAGCCCGGGTTCCCCAGGCCCACGACGACCTTCTTCTGGGCCACTCCTGTCTCCCGGATCCGGACATGCCGACGGGGCCGCGGCCCGTGTCAGGCGGGCGCGCGGCCGTGTCGGGCGATGGTAGCCGGTCAGGTCTAGAGGACCTCCCGCAGCTTCGCCGCGAAGGCCTCGGGCTCGCCCGTCTGGCCGTACTCGCCACCGAGGAAGCCGCCGTGGCCGCTCGGGAAGGTCACCAGCGTCGTCCCGAGCCGCTCGGCCAGGGCGACCGCGGCGCGGCAGGCCATCTCGCCGTCGGACTCGACGCCGGCGGCGATGACGATGCGGGTCGAGGCCCGCACGGAGTGCGTCGAGGTCGGGCTCGTAGTGGGTGGTCGAGATCATGTTCAGCCCCAGCAGGACGTCCCCGCGGGAGCCGTCGTCCTCGGTCGGGAGGCCGAACATGGCCGGGTCAGGGTCGGGACGGTCGGCGAAGCCTGTCGGGAACGGACCCTTGTGGGTGACCACCACGAGGAACTTGGCCATCGCCGGGCCGAAGCCGGCCCGGAGATAGGTCTCGTGGATGTCTCGGCACGCGGCCTGGGCCTCGACCCGGTCGGGCAGCACCTGGGCGAGCGGCGGCTCGTGCGCGACGAGGGTCCGGACCTGCGCCGGATGCCGCTCGACGAGCGCCAGGGCGTTCACGGCGCCGCCGCTGCTGGCGAAGATGTCGACCGGCCCGGCCTCGAGGCTGTCGATGAGCCGGTGCAGGTCGTCGGCCTGCTCCTCCACCGTGTTCCGCGTGGCCCCGTCAGTGCGCCGGCTCCGCTCCGCTCCGCGCGGATCGTAGGTGACGACCGTCCGGTCCGTGAACGAGCGGGCCAGGGTGCCGAAGCCGGCCGCACCCATGGGCGAGCCGATCATCAGCAGCACCGGGCCGGTCGCTCGCGTCGGGGCGCCGGATGTCGTAGGTCAGGACCGCGGTGGGCACCTCGAGCGTGTGGGTCGTGGGCTCGATGGCGCGTGTCGCAGGCTCGATCATCGTCGTGCTCCTTTGTCGGGGGCGTGAGCGCGTCAGCGCGCGACGGCGACGTCCTCCGCGAGGATGGCGTCGATCTGGCCGACCGCCTGGGTGAGGCCCTCCTCGACGCCCATGGCCAGCACCTGCTCCATCGCCTCGACGGTCGGCGAAGACGCTGGTGATGGACATCCGCGTGCGACGGTCTCCGATGGCCTCGATCGACACGCGCCCCTCCATCTCCGGCAGGTCGGGGTTGGGCGTGCCATCGTCGTTGGCGAAGCCATCGCGGAAGACGAGCCGGTGGGGCGGCTCGACCTCGACGACGTTCCAGTAGCCACGCGGCTGGTCGCCCTCGGGCCCGGTCATGTGGTACGCGACGCGGCCACCGGGGACAAGGTCGTGCGTGGTGAAGGTCGACGGATAGGTCGGCGGCCCCCACCAGCGCTCGAGCTGCCGCGGGTCGGCCCAGAGCTGCCAGACGCGCTCGGGCGTCGCGTCGAACTCCGCGGTGAGGGTCATGGTCAGGTTCTGGGGATCCTTGCGGACGGCGGTGACGGTCATGGCTGGGTCTCCTCTGGGGGGCTGATGAGCTCGGTCATGCGGTCGATGCGGTCGCGCCACAGGGCCTCGTACCGGTCGAGGACGAGCCGCGCAGAGCGGAGGCCCTCGAGCCGTGTGCGGACGACCTTGCGGCGGCCGATGCGGACCTTGGTCACGAGCCCGGCACGCTCGAGCACCGCGACGTGCTTCTGCACGGCCGCGAAGCTCATGGAGTAGTGGGTCGCGAGCTCGGCGACGCCCTCCTCGCCGGCGATCGCGCGTCGAACGATGTCGCGGCGGGTCGCATCGCCCAACGCGCCGAACACGCGATCGGCCTGGAGGGAGGCATCGGCCTGAGCGTCGATCCACATGACAGTACAACCATACGGTTGTATATCGGCCCTGTCAAGCCCTCGGTCGCGGGTCGCCCGGTCGACGGCCCAGCAGCTGAGCCTCGAGCGCCCGCATCGCGGCCGCCTCCTCCGGATCGGCATGGTCCCAGCCGCAAAGGTGCAGCGCGCCGTGCGTGATGAGGAGGCGCAGCTCATCGACCGGGGCCCATCGGATATCGCTCGTGTGGCCACCTCTGCCGGCCTCCGCCTGGGCGACGGCGCGCTCGACAGAGATGACGATGTCACCGAGATGCTGCCGCTCGTCGGGAGGCAGGGCGAACCCCACGCCGCTGCCGCGTCGGACGGCCGGGTCCTGCCCCGAGTGTGGCGGGAACGCTGAAGGCGACAGGAGCGGGAACGAGAGGACGTCCGTCGGTCCCTCCTCGCCCATGTGCTCCTCGTTCAGCTCGGTCAGCTCGTCGTCGTCGCTCAGGGTCAGGCTGACCGTGGCATCGGCGGGAGCACCGGCAGCGCGCAGCGCCGCCTCGAGGACGGCGCGGCACTCGGGCGCTGGAAGGAGCGACGGCACCCCCGACCGAAGGGTGAGCTCGACGTGGAATCGAGGCGCGGTCCCGGAGATGTCAGGCGCCTCGACGCCCGGCCGCGCGGCGCCGATCGAGCTCGACGATCTTGTTCGTCGGGTACGCGATGCGCCGGTGGTACATGGCCAGCAGCTGCTCGATGAGCGACTCACGGATGCGGTCGAGGTCGCGTAGCGTCAGGTCGCACTCGTCGAGCTGACCATCCACGAGCCGCTCGCTGATGATCCGCGAGACCATCGACCGGATGGCGGGCTCATCGTGGCTCGACAGCGAGCGGACCGAGGCCTCGACGCTGTCGGCCAGCATGAGGATGGCGGCCTCGCGCGATTGTGGCTTGGGCCCGGCGTGACGGAAGCGCCGCTGGTCGACCCCGGCGGCGGCCTCCGCCGCTGCGGCCGACCCTGGCGCGACACCGGCTTCCTCGACCGCCAGCTCGCGCGCCTTGGCATAGAAGTAGCCCATGAGCGCCGTGCCGTGATGCTGTGGGATGTAGCCGATGAGGGCCTTGGGCAGCCGATATCGATAGGCGATGTCGATGCCGCGGGCGACATGGCCCGCGACGATGGCCGCCGAAGCCTCGGGGGGCAGCTCGTCGTGGGGGTTCTCGCGACCGGCCTGGTTCTCGATGAAGGCTCCCGGGTCCTCGAGCTTGCCGATGTCGTGGTAGTAGGCGGCGACGCGGGCGACGAGCGGGTCGGCGTCGATGGCCTCGGCAGCCTGCTCGGCCAGGTTGCCCACCATGAGCGAATGGTGATAGGTCCCGGGTGCCTCGAGGAGCAGCCGGCGGAGCAGCGGATGGGTCGGGTTGGCGAGCTCCATGAGCTGGTACGAGGTCGTGATCCCGAAGAGGCTCCCGAGGATCGCGAACGTGCCCGCGGCGGCCACCGCCGCTCCGACCGCCGAGACGAGGGCCGCCGCCGCGAGCTGCAGGAAGGCCTGGAGGTCGTTGTCGCGCAGCACGAGCGTGAAGGCGAGGACGACGATGACGTTGACGAGAGCGATGGCGGCCGCGGCCTGCCCGAACTGCATGAGCCGCTCGCCCCGGCGGATGACGATGATGCCGGCCAGGCCCCCCATGAGCGTGTAGGCGATGAGCTCCATCGAGCCCGTGATGACGCCAGCGAGGGCAGCCACGAGTGCGGTGACCACGAGAGCGACACCGGCATCGAGGAGGACTGCGAGGAGCAGGCCCACGGCAGCGGTCGGGACGACGAAGGGCGTCACGGTACCGCCGGCGGTGATGACGAGGCTGACCGTGACGACGATGAGCGTCAGCGCGATGAGCGTGATGGCGTTGTTGCGGTGCCAGAGCCGGGAGCGGAAGCGCCACAGCCAGGCCATGAGGAGGCTCACCAGGACGGCCGAGAAGATGAACCAGCCGGCGAGGACCACGAGGTCGCTGATGAGCGTCATCGTGGAGAGGTCCTCGAAGGCGAGGATGAACGTCAGCCCGGCCACGAGCAGGGCCGAGACAAAGACGAGCCGGACGGCGTCGCGCCGGGTCAGGGCGAGGATCTGGCTGCCGCGTCGGGCCAGCATGTGGTGCGGCTCCGGGCCGGGTGGCGCTAGGCCCCGGCGGCCCTGGCCAGCTCCTCGTTGACGATGGCGCTGACGACCTTCCCGTCGGCGCGGCCCTTGACCTTGGGCATGAGCTGGCCCATGACCCGTCCCATGTCGCGCGGGGAGGTCGCGCCGGTGGCCGCGATGGCCTCGCTGACGAGGGCGCGCACCTCGGCCTCGGCCAGCTGCTCGGGAAGGTAGGGGGTGAGGATCTCGATCTCGGACTGCTCGGCGGCCGCCAGGTCCGCCCGGCCGGCACCCTCGTAGGCCAGGATGGACTCCCGGCGCTTCTTGACCTCTCTGCCGATGACCTCGACGGCTTCCTCGTCCGTGAGCGGCGCCCGCTTGTCCTTCGCCGCATTCTGGGCAGCGGCGATCACCATGCGCAACGTGTCACGTCGCAACGTGTCGCCATCGCGCATGGCGGTCTTCATGTCAGCCTGGAGCTGCTCGGTGAGGCTCACGGGTGACCTCCGCTTGGCAGGGACGGGAGGGCTCGGTCCTCGCAGGAGTATGGAGCGCGGCGCTTACTCGCCGCGTGCCACCTTCTTCCGCTTCGCTTCCTTGCGCTTTCGCTTGACGCTGGGCTTCTCGTAGTGCTCGCGTCGCCGGGCTTCGGCGAGGATGCCGCTCTGCTGGATCTTCTTGTTGAAGCGTCGCAGCGCGGCCTCGAACGACTCGTTCTCGCCGACTCTGACTTCAGCCAATCTGGGGGATCACCTCCCGCCGGTCGCCGGTGCGCCGTCCGCCGCGTCGGGACCGGGACCGGCGCGGTGGCCCGTGCGCTGGGCATGCCCGGAGGCATCGTCCGGCTCGGGGCCGGGTCGCACGAGGAGCGGGCGGAGTCTAGTCGAGTGCCAGCACAGCGGTCAAACGGAGCTGTCGGGGCCGAAGCATCCGACCACCCGTGCTCGCTTGCCGATCGGGGACTCGCCCACTGCGGCGTTCACCGCAGCCGAGATGTGCCCGTCTCCGGGGTGGCCCGCGTTTCGTATTCATGTCATGGATGGTCATGAATGCGGTAGAGTGCTGGGATGCGCGCCAGTCGCTTGGTCTCGGTGCTCCTGTTGCTGCAGGCTCGCGGAGGCCTGACGGCACAGCAGATCGCCGAGGAGCTGGAGGTCTCGGTGCGGACCGTGCACCGTGACGTCGAGGCGCTGGCAGCGTCAGGCGTGCCCATCTATGCGGAGCGCGGGCCACACGGCGGCATCCGGCTCGTGGAGGGCTACCGCACGCGGCTCACCGGCCTGACCGAGGAGGAGGCCAAGGCCGTCTTCCTCTCGGGGCTGCCCGGGCCGGCCGCGGAGCTCGGCCTCGGGACGGTCGTCGCCGCCGCGCGCCTCAAGGTCCTCGCCGCTCTGCCGCCGGAGCTGCGCTCCCGTGCCTCTCGCCTCGGTCAGCGCTTCCACCTGGATGCGCCTGGCTGGTTCAGCCGTGCGGAGGCCAATCCCTGGCTCGTCGACGTCGCTACGGCAGTCTGGGAGGATCGCCGACTTCGGATCCGCTACGACCGCGGCGACACGACCGTGGAGCGTCAGCTGGACCCTCTCGGCCTCGTTCTCAAGGGTGGGGTCTGGTACACGGTCGCGCGCATCGGGGACGACATCCGCACCTACCGGGTCTCGCGCATCCTGGAGGCCGAGGTCCTGGACGAGCGATTCGAGCGCGACCCGGACTTCGAGCTTGCCGGGCACTGGGCCGAGTCGACCGCTGCCTACGAGCAGGCGGCCGACCGGCTGACATTCACGCTTCGCGTGGCCCCGGGCGCCCTGGGCGTCCTCGAGGACCGGCTGGGCGTCGCGACCGTCGAGGCGGCCGAGCGGCTTCCCGCGCACGACCCGGAAGGCTGGCAGCACCTGCGGCTCAGCCTCGAGTGGCCAAAGGAGCTGGCCGGCCGGCTGCTCGGTCTGGGAGCGATCGCCGAGGTCATCGAGCCGCCCGAGCTGCGGGCAGACGTGGCCAGGCAGGCCCGGGCCGTGGTCGCACGCTACGGATCGAGCGGGCTGGCCGCTCCGACGGTGGATGACGCGATCGCGGTCACTCCGTGACTCGCGGGGCACGTCCCGGTCGATACGGGGTTGTACGCGCCATCGGTGCCTCGGAGCGGGCCGCGTCCTCGACGGTGTGGCGCGGGCGCGGCTCGATGAGGTGGAGCTGCCAGCGGGGCGGATCGGCCTCCTCGGGGTTCGCGGGCCAGAGAGCTTCCGCCGAAGCGTCGAGCCGCGGGATCGTGTGGTCGCTCAGGCGACGGTCGATGGCGGCCCAAAGGCGCCTGGCGACGGCAACGAGCCGAGCGAAGAGGCGTCCCAGACGTGCTCGGTGCCCCGCCCCACCCCGGTGCCCTTCATGGCGGCGCTCGATCCGACGCTGGTCGCGGATGATGGCGAGCCAACGGCCACGCCGCTCGGCGTCCTGACGCCGCTCCTGGTCGACGAGGCGAGTGACCTCGATGGGGATGAGCATGATCCTGACCTCCTGCCTGTCGGGAGGGCGGGGAAGCCTCTCGACACCAGCGATCTTAGATGGCAAAGACGCCAGGACTTGTCATGTATCCAGTCGTTGATAAGCGCTGATCGCGCGGAACGCCCGCGGGTGGGGCATCCGCCCCTACACTGCGCCGGATGAACGCCCTGCCCTTCGCATGACCGCCTTCCCCGACGTCGGCCGCTTCGGCTCGCTCGTCGAGCTCCTCGATGACGCCGCCGAGCGCTGGCCCGCCGACCCGCCGATGTGGGCATTGCGCACGGACCATGGGCTCGAGCTGGCCTGGTCGGCGACCGAGATGCGGCGCCGCTCGTTGCTGGCCGCCTGGCGCCTTCGAGCGCGAGGCCTGGAGCCAGGCGACCGGCTCCTGACCTGGTCCCCATCCACGCCCCGGCTCCCAGCCGTGTACTGGGGCGCCATGCGTGCGGGCGTCGTCATCGTGCCCTTGGACCTGCGCATGACCCCGGGGGTCATCGACCGCATCTCCGCCCGCGCCGACACGAAGTGGCTCGCCGTCGACAGCGGATACGACGCCCCGGACCCGTCCGAGGTCGGCCTGGACCACTTCACGGTCTGGAAGCTCGAGGAGCTCGTTGCCGACGCGGACGAGACGTTCCCCGACGACTGGGAATCCCAGGTAGCGGCCTGGCCGGCGCCGAACCGCGACTCGCTCTTCGAGGTCATCTTCACGTCGGGCACGACCGCCGATCCCAAGGGCGTCCTTCTGACGCACGGCAACATCCTCGAGAGCATCGCCGCCTTCGGGAGCCTGCTCGAGCCGCGCCACCAGCGGGCCGTCTCGATCCTGCCGCTGTCGCACCTCTTCGAGCAAGCGCCCGTCCTCTTCTACGCCACCTCGATCGGCGCAGAGGTGCGATACGTGCGGTCGCGCAACCCGCGCATCATCTTCGAGGCCCTCAGAGAGCTCCGCGTGACGGCCATGGTCCTGACCCCGCAGATCCTCGAGCTCTTCTGGAACGCCCTGGCCCGCGAGGTCGAGCGGCGCGGCCAGACGGCGCGTTTCGAGCGTGGCCGCCGCATCGCCCGACGCCTCCCCTACCCGCTCCGGCGCCTCCTGTTCCGCAGCCTCCACGCCCAGCTCGGCGGGGAGCTGCGACTGATGGTCTCGGCGGGCGCATACCTGCCGCCCGAGCTGCAGCTGGCCTGGGAGGACCTCGGCATCGCCATCATCCAGGGCTACGGCTCCACCGAGTGCGGCATCGTGTCCGCCAACGACCAGTGGCGCCACCCCGTCAGCGTCGTGGGCCGCGTGAGGCCGCCCTCGGAGGTGCGGCTCCATCCGGAGACCTTGGAGATCCTCGTGCGCGGACCGAACGTTTCAGCAGGCTACTGGCGCGACGAGGCAACGACGGCGTCCACGCGGGACGGGGACGGCTGGATCCTGACCGGCGACACCGGCCACTTCACGCCCAAGGGCGACCTCGTCCTCTCGGGACGGCTACGCAACATCATCGTCCTGCCCAACGGCCTCAACGTCTTCCCCGAGGATATCGAGGCCGCGTTGACCGACCACGGCCTGAGCCAGGCCGTCGTCCTCGAGACGGCCCCCGGGCGGATCGAGGCCATCGTCCTGCCGCCGGGCAGCCAGCCCGTCATCCCGGGCGACGGCGCCCGCTGACACCGCCGCGCGCTCGGCCGATGAGGAGGCCGCCTTGCGGGCCCGCATCGACGACGTCATCCGCGCCGCCAACGCGGATCTCTCGATGCACCAGCGCATCGTGGGCTGGCGGCTCTGGCCGGAGCCTGACTTCCCGCGCACGCACACGTTGAAGATCCGGCGCAACGAGGTGCGAGCCTGGGCGGGTGACGAGATCGCCCTGCGGGTACGCGAGGCCGATGCGGAGACCGACCAGCCCGCTGCGGACCACGATGACCCTGAGCCCCTATCGAACGACCTCGACCGGCTGTCCGACCGAGGCAAGGGCCTCGAAGACCGCCTCGCTGCGCTCCCGGTCCGACGAGCGGCCGGGCGACCAGCTGGCGAACACGACGGTGTCGCCCAGGACCGCGACCGAGAAGCGAGTGTCGGCCGGGAAGTTCGTGAGCCCCAGGCCCGAGCCCAGGTAGGCCGCGAGGTCGGCCGCGAGCGACGCCGCGCCCGGCGCGTCCACGGCCTGGTAGACGACCACGTAGCCCTCGTCGGGGTCCGCGAGGTCGGCCCGCAGGACCGCGCGGGGGACCTGCAGGAGCGTCTGTGGCTCCGAGGGTCGATACGCGCTCGCGGGCACCTCGAGCCGGCTGCCGACCGCGGTGACCGCGGCCTCGAGCGCGGCGACCGCATCCGAGACGGCCGCATCGAGCGAGCGGATCGGCGTCGGCAGGGCGACCGTGTCGCCCTGGGCGCGCGGGCGGTCGAGGCTGGCGCAGCCGAGCAGGACGGCCCCGAGGATGCTGAGGACGACGGCGACCGGCCGAGCCGCAGCGGCGACAGCGTCACCCGGGCGGCCAGGAGAAGGCGCGTCCGCCGAGCAGGTGGAAGTGCAGGTGCGGCACCGACTGGCCTCCGTCGGCCCCGGTGTTCGCGACGAGACGGTAGCCCCGCTCAGGCAGGCCGGCTGCTGCGGCGAGCTCGGCAGCGACCGCGAAGAGCCGCCCGAGCCACGGGGCGTCCGCCTCGGTCAGGGCGGCGGCCGAGGGGACGTGGTGGCGGGGCATGAGGAGGCGGTGCACCGGGGCGACCGGGTTGATGTCGTCGATGGCCACCACGAGGTCGTCATCGTGGACCTTCGTGGCCGGGATCTCGCCGGCGATGATCCGGCAGAAGAGGCAGCTGGGGTCGGTCATGGGCGGCCCTCACGTCAGAAGCGTGGGCTTGCTCATCATGAGCCAGCCGATGAGGCCGATGGCGCCGGCCATGAGGTAGCTGATGTAGCGCTGCCGGCGCGCCCGCGTGCGCCAGCGCTCCTTCTCCTCCTCGCTGGCGGCCGGGCGGAGGCCGAGCAGTCGTCGCACGCCCGGGCGCTGGACGAAGAACGCGATGGCGAGGAGCGTGGCGTAGATGGCGAGGGCGATGAGGAGCCAGGGCTGGTCGAGGAAGGCGCCGCCGAGGACGATGAGCATGGCGATGCCGGTCGCTGCGACGCCGGCCCCGATGATGATCGTGCCGTGCGCCTCGAGCCAGACGAGCAGGCGCATGAATCGACCGGAGCCGCCGCCCACGACGGGCTCGCCATCCCGACCTCGGGTGCGCATCGTGAAGGGCAGCAGGAAGGCGGGCAGGAACAGCGAGACCGCGAGCACGATGTGCGTCGTCAGCAGGATCGGGAAGAGGTTCGAGGGAAGGGTCACGCGTCCGGCCGCTCGGCCTCGAGGGCCACCCAATCGGTCTCCTGGTCCCGACCGACGATGCGCAGACCGGCCGCCGCGAAGGCTCGGCGGACTTCGGGCTCGCGGTCCACGAAGATGCCCGACGCCAGGAGCCGACCGCCGCTGCCCGGGCTGCCGTCGCCGGGACGGAGCGCACGGGCGAGGTCCACTGCGAGCTCGACGAGGAGGCCGGCCACGAGGTTCGCGAGGACGAGGTCGAAGGGCCCGCCCTCGGTCGGGAGGCTGCCCTGGGCGGCCTCGACAGCGAGATGCCGTTGCGTCGGGCGTTCTCGAGGGTCGACTCGACGGCGATGGGGTCCGTGTCGATGGCGCGGATGCGCGCGGCACCCAGGAGTCCGGCCGTCACGGCCAGGATGCCCGAACCTGATCCGACGTCGAGGACGGAGGCGCCCTCGACGATGCCCTCGGCCGCCCAGCGCTCGAGGCCCGCGAGGCAGAGCCGCGTCGTGGGGTGGAGACCGGTGCCGAAGGCCATGCCGGGGTCCAGGGCGACGACGATGTCTTCGGGTCCAGCCTCGTGCTCTCGCCAGGTCGGCTTGATGACGATGCGGCGACCGATGCGAAGGACGGGGAAGTGCTCCTTCCAGGCCTCAGCCCAGTCCTCCTCGTGGACGGTGCTGACCTGGAGATCGCCGATGGGACGGAGCCCGAACGCCGTCAGGTGGCCGAGGCGCTCGCGTGTCACCGCCACGGCGGCCTCGGCGACGCGCCGGTCACGCGCCGGGAGGTAGGCCCGGACGATCGCGGGCGCATCGACGATGGGGACCGCAGCCAGGCCTTCCTGCTCGGTCGTGAAGGGTTGCTCGACCGACGACGCCCGATCCCGCGACACGCGAGAGGATCTCGCTCACCGCCTCGACGGCCTCGGGGTCCGCGTCGATGCGGAGCTCGAGCCAGGTGCCCGCCGCCGACGTGCCCGTCGTCGATCTCGCGCGTCCCATCGTCCGCCGTCGCGCGCGGCGTGCCGTGGGGCGGCGCGCTCACCTCCCGCTCCCGACGCTCAGTTGATGGCGTCCTTGATGCGGTCACCCAGGCTTCGCTTGCCCCGCTTCGTGCGGCCCGTGCTGGCCGGCCGCTCCCTGCCGTCCGTGCCGATCTCGCCGGCCTCCGCTGCCAGCTGCTCGAGCAGGTCGCGCTGGCGAGGCGACAGGCGGGTCGGGCACCTCGACGTCGATGAGGACGTGAAGGTCGCCACGCGTGCCCGGTCGACGCAGGTGCGGCACGCCCTTGCCACGGCGGCGGATCTCGGTGCCCGGCTGGGTGCCCGGCTTGATCTCGAGGAGCTCCTCGCCGTCCGGGGTGAGGATGGCGAATCTCGGCCCCGAGGGCCGCCTGGGTGATGGAGAGGCGCAGCTCCTGGTAGAGCTCGGTGCCGTCGCGCTTCAGGACGGGGTGCTCCTGCACGTGGGTCACGACGTAGAGGTTGCCGGGCGTCCCACCGCGCGGCGCGGCCTCCCCCTCGCCGGTGAGGCGGATCTGGTGGCCGCTGTCGATGCCCGCCGGCACCGTCACGCGCAGCGTCCGCCGGCGCTCGACCCGGCCGTCGCCGTGGCACGTCTGGCAGGCGCTCCTCGACGATCTGGCCCGTCCCCCGGCAGCGCCCGCAGGGCGCCACGTTGACCATCTGGCCGAGGAGCGTCGAGCGCACCTCGCGGACCTCGCCGCTGCCGCTGCAGGTGGGACACGTCTTCGGGGCGGTGCCCTCGCGGGCGCCCGTGCCCTCGCAGGTGCCGCAGCGGTCGAGCGCGGTGAACGAGATCTCCTTCTCGCTCCCGCGGATGGCCTCCTCGAACGTCAGCTCGAGGTCGTAGCGCAGGTCGGCCCCGACCGGTCGACGGGCGCGCCGCGTGGCGCCGCCGGTCGCGGTGCCGCCGAAGAAGGCGTCGAAGATGTCGCCGAAGCCCTGGAAGCCGCCGAAGGGCCCGTAGCCCTCCGCTCCGGCGCCCGTGCCGCCCACCCCGGCGCGACCGAAGAGGTCGTAGGCCTGGCGACGTTGCGGGTCGGAGAGGACCTGGTAGGCCTCGTTGATCTCCTTGAAGCGGGCGTCGGCATCCGGATCGGTGCTGACGTCGGGGTGCCACTGCTGGGCGAGGCGGCGGAAGGAGCGCTTGATCTCCTCATCGCTGGCGCCGCGCTCGAGCCCCAGGATGTCGTAGTAGTCGCGGGTGGTGGCCATGCCTGGCCGAGTATAGGCAACGACCGCCCGTGGGCCGGCGGGGCCCACTATCCTCGGCCTGCATGGATCCCCTTCCGGTCAGCGCCGCCGCGGCACGCCGATTCCTCGTCCGCCGGCAGCTCCTCGCGCCGCCCCGCTCGCTGCCCGCCGGGCTCGACGGCGTGCGGGCCGCCTTCGAGCGCCTCGGCTCGATCCAGTTCGACCCCCTCGCCGTGGCGGGCCGGAACCACGACCTCGTCCTCCATGCCCGGGTGCGTGACTACGACCCGGCCTGGACATCGGAGCTGCTCTACGAGCGGCGCGAGCTCTTCGAGACCTACAACAAGATGCTCAGCATCCTGCCCACCGCGGAGCTGCCCTGGCATCGTCAGGCCTGGGACCGCTTCGCCGATGCTCATCGTGACGAGGTCCTGGCACGTCACGCCGACACGGTCAGCCACGTGCTCGACGAGATCCGCTCGCGGGGACCCCTCTCCAGCCTCGATTTCGAGCGACGAGCGACCGTCGACTGGTACTGGGGACCGACGAGCGAGATCCGAGCCGTCCTCGAGGCGCTCTCGGAGGCCGGCGTCATCAGCGTCGCCCGGCGGGACGGCAATCGACGCTTCTTCGACCTCACCGAGCGCCTCTTCCCGGCCGAGCTCCTGGCCCAGCGACCCGACGAGCGCGACCAGCAGCGCCACAGGCTGCTCTCGCGCTACCGCGCCCACGGCCTCCTCGGAGAAGGGGGTCAGGCGGAGCTGTGGTACGGCATCACCTGGAGGATCGGCCTCCGGCCCGAACCACGGGCCCCGGGCGGCCGTCCTGGCGTCCCTCCGCGAGGAGCTCGTCGCTTCAGGCGCCCTCGTGCCGGTCGTGGTCGAGGGCGTCCGCGGCCGCCGGTACGTGCTGGGCTCTGAGGTCCCCGTGCTGCAGGACGCGGCCGTCGAGACGGTGGGTGACGAGCCGATGTCCGATGCCGGTGTCGCGTTCCTCGCTCCCCTCGACCCGCTCGTCTGGGACCGCGACCTGCTGCGCTCCCTCTTCGGCTTCGACTACACCTGGGAGGTCTACACGCCCGCAGGCGAAGCGTCGCTTTGGCTACTACGTGCTGCCGATCCTCTGGGGCGACCGACCTGGTGGGCCGCATCGAGCCGCGCATCGACCGGGCAGCGGGGAGTGTCCGCATCCTCGGGCCTCTGGTGGGAGGACGGCTTCGATCCCCGCCTGGAGGACGGGCTTCGTGCCGGCCATGCGGCAGGCCCTCGGCGCCTACCTGCGCTTCGCGGGCGCGGCTCGCCTCGAATGGCTCCCGACCGGCCGACCGTCGCCTCTTCGGATCCGGCCTCGAGGCTGACGTCGTGGGCCGGAGGAGTCGCCGGGAGCTGCCTCCGCGTCATCGGTCGGCTGACCGAACGAAACGACGCGATACGGCGCCAGGAGGCGACATCGAGGCCTGTACCGGATCCATCCGTTCGGGGCGCCCGACCGGATCTAGGCCGAAGCCTCGTAGCGTCGGCGCCAGCATCATGCATCGTTCGGGGAGCTCGTACGCGGGCGGGTGGCCGGGGTCCCCCGGCGACGGCGCTACTTCAACAGCAGGATGCGCAGCCTGCGTGACGTGATGGCGACGCCCACGACACCCATGAGACCGAGGTAGGCGATGTCGATGAGCACCGCCGGGCCGATGTCGCCGGTCGTGAAGCTGCGCAGCATGTGGACGCCGCGGTAGAGCGGAGTGAGCTCGACGAGGATGCGCAGCCAGTCGGGATAGACCGAGATGGGGAAGAAGGTGCCGGAAAAGAGGAACATCGGCGTCGTGCAGACCGTGACCAGCTCGAAGTCCTGCCACTTCTGCATGAAGGTCGTGGCCGCCATGCCCACCGATGCCGCGGCCAGGCCGATGAGCAGCGCCCCGGGGATGGCCAGGATGCCCGCCGGCGAGAGCACCAGGCCAAGCAGGAGCATCACGACGAGGAAGCCGATGGCGTAGATGAGACCGCGCGTGAGCGACCAGCTCACCTCCCCGACCGCGACGTCCGCCGGGCCCAGGGGCGTGGCCAGCACGGCATCGAACGTCTTGGCGTACTTCAGCTTGAAGAAGAGGTTGAACGTCGCCTCCATGAGCGCCCCGTTCATCGCGGTCGTGGCCATGAGCCCCGGGGCCACGAAGGCCGCGTACGGGATGTCGCCGACGTCGCCGACGAGCGTGCCCAGCCCGAAGCCGATGCCGAGCAGGTAGAAGACCGGCTCGAAGAAGCCCGACACGATGATCGACCAGTTGCGCCGGTAGACGAGGACGTCGCGTTCGAGCACCTTGTGGGCGCGCCAGCGGCCCAGCGGGCGGGTCGGGAAGCGGGTCGTGATGAGCACGCCGCTACTCCGTGAGCTTCTGGGCGAAGGCCCGGTAGGACCAGAGCAGGCCGACGACGACGAAGGCCGAGAGGTAGGCCACGTTCACTGCCGCCAGCGCCGGGTCGAGGACGTCGAGGGCGATGCCGCGCGCGAGGGCCACGGCGTGCCACAGCGGGGTGAGGAAGGCCACGACCTGGAGCAGCTCGGGCAGCTGCGAGATGGGGAAGAACGTGCCCGAGAAGATGAACATGGGCATGATGACGAAGCGGAAGAGCGAGGCGAAGGCGGCGTCGTTGCGCTGGGTCGCAGCGAAGGCCTGGATGGGCGCCGCGAAGGCAAGGCCCGTGAGCACGGCGACCGGCATGAGGAGCACGGCCCGCCCAGGGTCGATGGCTCCGAAGACGGCCATGACGAGCGCGAAGATGACGGCCCCGAAGGCCACCCGCAGGCCCGCCCAGAGGAGCTGTCCGCTGGCCACATGGCGCGCGTCGAGGGGCGAGAGGATCATGGCCACGTAGGTCTTCAGCCAGCGGATGCCGGCCATGACCGGGTACGTCGATTCGAACGCCGCGGTCTGCATGGCCTGCGCCACGAGAAGCCCCGGCGCCAGGAAGGCGAGGTAGCCGACGCCCGCGATGCCCTCGGGGTTCGCGTCGTCCACGAAGGTGCCCAGGCCGATGCCCATGGCCACCAGGAAGAGGATGGGGCTGAAGAAGTTCGAGAAGACGGTGCCCCGCCAGGTCCGCCGGTAGACGAGGACCTGGTGCTCGACGACGCGCAACACGGGGCGCGCCGCGGCCGCCACGCTCACTCGGCGAGGCTCCGCCCGGTGAGTCGCAGGAAGACGTCCTCCAGCGTCGAGCGCCGCACGAGCTGGCTGACCGGACGGATGCCCATGGCGTGGACGGCCTCGGCCGTCGTCTCGCCATCGGCGGCGTAGAGGAGCAGGCGGTCGGGCAGATGCTCGACGCGCTCGACGAGCCCGTCGAGCCGGCCATCGAAGTCGGGCGTCGCGCCGTCATCGAAGCGAAGCTCGAGGACCTCGCGGCTGCTGTGGGATTCGATGAGCGAGCGCGGCGAGCCCTCGGCCACGATGCGGGCCTTGTCCATGACCACGAGCCGGTCGCAGAGCTGCTCGGCCTCGTCCATGTAGTGGGTCGTGAGGATGAGCGTGACGCCCTGCCGCTTGAGCCGGTAGAGCCGATCCCAGACGAGGTGACGGGCCTGCGGGTCGAGGCCCGTGGTGGGCTCGTCGAGGAGCATCATGTCGGGCTCGTTGATGAGGCCCCGGGCGATGGTCAGGCGCCGCTTCATGCCGCCCGACAGCGGCTCCACCTCGTCGCGGGCGCGGTCGCTCAGCTGGACGAAGTCGAGGAGCTCGGTCGCCCGGCGTCGCGCCTCCGAGTACGAGAGGTCGAAGTAGCGGCCGTAGATGAGGAGGTTCTCCATCACCGTGAGCTCCATGTCCAGCGTGTCCGCCTGGGGCACGACGCCGAGGCGGGCGCGGATGAGCGCTCCCTGGCTGGCAGGGTCCATGCCCAGCACCGTGAGGGTGCCCGCGGTGACCGGGGAGATGCAGCCGATCATCCGCATCGTGCTCGTCTTGCCGGCCCCGTTGGGACCGAGGAAACCGAAGGCCTCACCCGGCTGGACGTCCAGGTCGATGCCGTCCACGGCAGTGAAGTTCCCGAAGCGCTTGGTCAGGCCGCGGGCATGGATGAGCGCCGGGCTCAAAGAGGTGGACACGCTGCCGATGGTAAACCCGGCCGGAGGGGCGCGGGCCCCGTGGCGCGCCGCGAGCCTCCCAGGGAGGGCTGGGTTACGCTTGGCCGGTGAGGAAGCGCTCGTCTGCCGGTCACCGGGCCAGGCTGCCCGGCGGCAGAGGCGGGGCGTGGGTCGTGGCCCCGGCGGCGCTCGCGGCATTGACGGTCGCCTGCAGCAGCGCCAGCGGTGCCAGCGCGCCCTCCGCCAGCAGTCGGGATGCGTCCGGCAGCGCGCCGCCCAGCCCCGTCGAGAGCGCCATCGCTGCCGCGGCGGCGTCGGCCTTCCTCGGCGTCGCAGGCCCCCGCGCGTCCGAACGTCGTCATGGTCATGCTCGACGACCTCAACCCCCACGACGGGCGGCTGTGGTCGGCGGAGATCATGCCCAACCTCCAGGAGCTCATCGTCTCGCAGGGCATCCGTTTCACCGACTTCCACGCCGAGGTCCCCCTCTGCGGCCCCTCGCGCGCCAACCTCCTGACCGGGCAGCACGCCCACAACAGCGGCGCGGCGAGCAACGACGGCCAGCAGCTCGATCCCACGACGACGATCGCCACGGAGCTCTCCGAGGCCGGCTATCACACCTCGTTCGTGGGCAAGTACCTCAACGGCTACCGGCAGCTCAGCCCCGACCGGCGGGACCCGCCGGGCTGGTCCACGTTCGACGTCATCGACTCGAACCAGGGCAAGTACTTCTGGTACCAGATCCGTGACCGCGAGGGCGCGGTCACGCAGCATCGCACGGACGAGGCCGACTACTCGACCGACGTCATCGCCGACATCGCCGTCGCGCGTCTCGCGGAGGCGCCGGCCGACCAGCCGCTCTTCTCGCTCATCGCGCCGTTCACGCCGCATGAGCCCAACCTGCCCGCGCCGCGCCATGCGGCCGACCCGCGCTGCCAGGACCTCGAGCCCTGGGCGCCGCCCGACTACGACGAGGCCGATGTCTCGGACAAGCCGGCCTACATCCGGGACGCACCGGCACTCGGCGATGGCGGCTTCGACCTCACCGCGCATTGCGAGAGCCTCCTCGCGGTCGATGAGCTCATCGGGCGCGTCGGTGACGAGCTCGAGCGTCAGGGCCGCCTCGACGACACCGTCTTCGTCTTCACCGCCGACAACGGCATGACCTGGGGCGAGCACCGCCGGGTCGGCAAGGTCTCGCCCTACAGCACGGCGGTGCCCGCCTACGCCGCCTGGCCCGCCGGTCGCGGGACGACGCCCGGGAGGATGACACGACGCTCTCGATGATCGACTGGGCGCCGACCCTCTGCGAGCCTCGCCGGCTGCGAGATGGGTCCCTATCCCGATGGCCAGCCGGCCCCGGATGGGCTGAGCTTCGCGCCCCTGCTCGCCGACACGCCCTATCCGTACCACCGCGAGTCGATCCTGCACACCATCCCGAGCGGCGGCGACCGTCCGGTGTTCTGGTCGCTCCGGACGACCGTCGACCATCCCGCCGGTCGCTGGCTCTACGTCGAGAACCTCGATGGCTTCCGCGAGCTCTACGACATCTCGGGAGGGCCCTGCTACGCCTGGCAGGAGGGCGAGGGGGATCCATGCCTGCTCACCAACCTGCTGGCCGGCGACGCGCCCGCCGATGTCGTGTCCCTCGCCGATACCCTCGGCACGGAGCTGGCAGAGCTCAAGGTCGAGGTCGCGCCCGAGTCAAGGCTCGTCGGAGGCTGATCCGTGGAGTCGACAGCCCCCTGGACCTGGAGGTAGGACCATGGACCTGAGTGGCAGGGTCGCCATCGTGACCGGCAGCGGCAGGGGCCTGGGCCTGGCGTACGCCAAGGCGCTGGCCGCGGCCGGCGCCCCGTCGTGGTCAACGACGTCGACGCGGCCAGCGCCGATGCGGCTGCCAGCGACATCGCCAAGGCGGGCGGTGCGGCCGTCGCGGCCCCGGCGCCATCGGCAGCAGCGAGGTCGCGGACAGCCTGGTGGCCACGGCCGTCGAGGCGTTCGGGAAACTCGACGTCCTGGTCACCAACGCGGGCATCCTGCGGGACCAGGTCCTGTGGAAGATGACCGACGACGACTTCGACGCCGTGATCTCCGTCCACCTGCGCGGCACGTTCACCTGCGCGCGGGCGGCGGCTGTGACTTCCGAGCTCACGGCAGGGCCGGCCGCCTCATCCTCGTCGGCTCGCCGACCGGCCAGCGCGGCAACTTCGGCCAGACCAACTACGCGGCCGCGAAGGCCGGGATCGCGGCCATGGTCCGCACCTGGGCCCTCGAGCTGGCCCGCTGAGCGTCACCGTCAATGCCATCGTGCCGACCGCGGCGACCGCGATGACGCGCACGATCCCGGCCCTCGAGCCTATGCCGCGATGCTGGAGCACGGTGAACCCCTCCCCGCCCGGGTGCGCCGGGGTCCCGCTGGGCGAGCCTGAGGACTGCGCCGGGCTGGTCGTCTTCCTGGCCTCCGATCGCGCGGCGGACGTGACCGGCCAGTGCCTGGGCATCGGTGGCGACCGGCTCTCCCTGTGGTCGCACCCGACGGAGGTCAGGACCGCGTTTCGCGACGGCGGCTGGGACGCCGACACGATCGCCGACGCCTTCGGTGAGACGGTGGGCGCCAGGCTCGAGAGCTTCGGCATCACGCTGCCGGATCTGGCCGATCCTCTCGAGTCGACGGGCGCCCCCGGCCAGGGCGGGGTCGCGACGTCATGACCACCAGCGTCGCCATCCCTGCCGACCTCCTTGGGCTGGCCGGCACCGACCTCGGGGCGAGCTCCTGGGCAGTCGTGACCCAGGCCGCAATCGACGGCTTCGCCGATGCCACCGGGGATCACCAGTGGATCCACGTCGACCCCGAGCGCGCCCGGGAAGGACCCTTCGGGGGTACGGTCGCCCATGGCTTCCTCACGCTGGCCATGGTCATCCCCCTCTGGTCGGAGCTGCTGCGCGTCGAGCGGGTCAGTATGGCCATCAACTACGGGCTCAACCGCGTGCGCTTCCCGGCACCCGTGCGGGTCGGCTCGCGAATCCGGGCCACCGGCCGCCTGGCCGAGGTGGAGGCCATCGCGGGAGGCGTCCAGGTGGTGGCCGACCTGACCATCGAGTGCGACTCGGCCGAGAAGCCCGCCTGCGTGGTCCAGGCCATCTTCCGCTTCTACGACTGACGCGACCGAGAGCCAGGATCGTCAGCCCGCCTGACGGGCGAGGAACCTGCTGACCCGATCGGTGAAGGCACCCGCCGCCTCCATGTTCGCGATGTGGGCAGCCCGGGTGAGGATGGCGAGCTCTGCCCCGGCGATCGTCCCGGCGAGCCGGACCGCATCCGCCGGAGGGGTGACCGCATCCGCCTCGCCGACCAGGACCAGCGCCGGGACCGCGACCGAGGCGGTGATATCACGAAGGTCGGCGGCGGCGAGGGCGGCGCAGCAGCCCATGTAGCCGGTGGCGGGCGTGGTCAGCAGCCGCTCGCTCGCCCAGGCGTGGCGCAGTGGATGGTCCTTGGCGAACCGGGGCGTGAACCAGATGCCCAGGACAGCATCGCGGATGCTGGCCATGCCGCCCCGTCGCACCTGCTCGATGCGCTCCTGCCACCTCGTGGGCAGGCCGATGCGGGCGGCCGTGTCGGCGAGGACGACCGACCCGATCCGTGGCCCGTGGTGTACGGCCAGCCAGAGCGCCATCAGTCCGCCGAGCGAAAGGCCCGCGACGTGGAAGCGCTCGGCGCCGGCGGCCGCGGCCACGCTGAGGACATCGTCGGCCAACTCCTCCAACGAGTAGGCGCCCGTCGGGGCGTCAGAGAGGCCGTGCCCTCGCGTGTCCATCGTGATGACCCGGTAGTCACGCTCGAGCGCGACGACCTGCTCGTCCCACATCGCGGCGTCGAGGCCGAGCGAGTGGAGCAGCGCCACGTTCGGCCGGCCCGGATCACCCGTACGCACGCCAGGCGATACGCACGTTCCCGCTCAGGGCGTGCTGGAGCGGTGGTCGTGACCATCCTTCGGGACGGCTCGGACGCGCCACCTCCACGCGTCGGCTCAGAAGTCGAAGAAGGCGGTCTCCGACTCACCGCCGAAGCGGATGTCGAAGCGATAGAGGCGTGTGGGACCAACGCCATGTGCCAGCCCGGCGAGCAGGGTGTGCCGCCGCTCCGCCGGTACTAGGCGCAGGATGGGGTCCTGGTCGTTGGCCATCGCTTCGTCCTCGAAGTAGATCCGCGTGAAGGAGGGATCGAAGCATGCCGCGGGCCTGGACGATGACGTTGAGATGGGGCGCCTGCAGCGAGCCCTCCGGCCCGGGCACCCGACCGGGTTTGACGGTCTCGAACCAGTACGTGCCGGACTTGAAATCCGTCTGCGCCCGTCCGAAGCCCGTGAAGGCTGACCCATCGGGCACGTCGACCCATCGGTCGTCCGGGTGCCGATAGCGACCCTCGGCATCAGCCTGCCAGACCTCGACGAGGGCGTCCTCGATGTGATGGCCGTCGCCGTCGATGACCTTGCCCTCGATGCGCAGCCGTTGGCCGAGCGTGTGGGCGCCCGCGAGGACGTTCTGGCCGACGGCGCCGAGGCGCATCGCGAAATAGGGGCCGACCGTCTGCGAGGGCGTCTGGCCCAGGCGCATCAGCGATGGTCCTCGTCCGCGGGCGTGGCCAGCGGTCCACGGAGCACGATGTCCCAGCGATAGCCGAGCGCCCAGTTCTCGATGGTGACCTCGTTGTCGTAGCGGGCGATCATGCGGCCACGGGCGTGCTCGGGCACCGCGAGCGAGATGGGATCGAAGGGCATAAGCGGGTCGCCCTCGAAGTACATCTGGGTGACCAGGCGCGTGGCCAGCGCGGGGCCCATGAGCGAGAAGTGGATGTGCGAGGGCCGCCAGGCCTTGGGGTGATTGACCCAGGGATAGGGACCGGGCTTGATGGTCGTGAAGCGGTACACACCCGCGGCGTCCGTCCGGCACTGGCCGACGCCCAGGAAGTTCGGGTCCAAGGGCGCCGGGAACGCGGTCTCGCGCCAATGCGCGTAGCGGCCACTGGCGTTGGCCTGCCACATCTCCAGGAGGGTGCCGGGTACCGCCTCGCCGTTGTCGTCGAAGACTCGCCCGGTGACGATGATGCGCTCGCCGATGGCGACGCCGCCTGTGCCGGCATTGGTCGTCAGGTCGGCGTCCTCCTCCGCGAGCTCCGACCAGACGGGGCCTGGGCCAGTAATCTCCGAGAGCGTCTGGACGATGCGCACCATGTCCTTGTCCGGCGAGCGCTTCACCGTGGAGCGGTAGTCCGGATAGCGGAACGGCGGATGGTCATCGTAGGCCCTGGGGCCGTAGTGGCGGATGAGACGGTCAGCCATGGTCGGGCTCCTCCTCGAGGCGGCGCCCTTGTTCACCCGTCTCCCCGATCCGCTTGTGCGACCTCGAAGGCCGAGTGGGCGGCCGGGACGCCGGCGTAGGCGCCGACGTGCAGGAGCACCTCGGCGATCTCGGCGGGCGTCGCCCCGGTGCCGCCAGCGGCCCGGACATGCAAGGCGAGCTCGTCGCGCCCCAGCGCGGCCAGGATGGCGATGGTCACCAGGCTGCGGGTGCGCCGGTCGAGGCCCGGGCGTGACCACACCCCGCCCCAGACGGTCTCCGTGATCCAGCGCTGGAAGTCGCGATCCAGGTCGGTCGTGCTCTCGGCGGCGTGGTCCACGTGCTCGTCCCCGAGCACTTCGCGTCGCGTCTTCATGCCTCGCTCGAACATCGCGCCACTCTAGCCAGTCGGACCCGGATCGGCATCCCGGGAGACGCTCGCGATCAAAGGGCAAGGCCCACGTAGTTCTCGGCGAAGGCCGCCTGGGCCGCGCTCGAGCCGGAGAGGTAATCGAGCTCGGCGTGCTGGACGCGCTGGCCGAAGTCGCCCGTGTCAGGGAAGCGGTGCATGAGGCCGGTCAGCCACCAGGAGAAGCGCACGGCCTTCCAGACCCGGGCCAGCGCCGTGTCCGAGTAGGCCTCGAGCAGCGTCGCAGATCCCGTCTCGTAATGCTCGACGAAGGCACGACACAGATACGTGACGTCCGAGATGGCGAGGTTCAGACCCTTGGCGCCCGTGGGTGGCACGACGTGGGCCGCGTCGCCGGCCAGGAAGAGGCGCCCGTACCGCATCGGCTCCGCGACGAAGCTGCGGAGCGGCGCGATCGACTTCTCGATCGAGGGGCCGGTCACGAGCGTCTCCGCCACGGCCCAGGGGAGCCGGGCCCGCAGCTCGTCCCAGAAGCGCTCGTCCGGCCACTCCTCCAGGCTCGCGTCGAGGGGGCACTGCACGTAGTAGCGCGAGAGGTGCTCGTTGCGCATCGAGCAGAGGGCGAAGCCGCGGGTGTGGTTGGCGTAGATGAGCTCGTGGCTGATCGGCGGCGTCTCCGAGAGGATGCCCAGCCACCCGAAGGGATACTCCCGCCCGAACTCACGCCGGATGGCCGCGGGGACGCACGCGCGACTGATGCCGTGGGAGCCGTCGCAACCGACCACGAAGTCGCAGGCGATGCGCTGCTCCTGGCCGTCCCGACGGAAGGTCACGAAGGGCGCGTCGCCCTCGACCTCGTGGATGGCCACGTCGTCGACCTCGTCGAGGAGCTCCACGCCGTCCACCTCGAGGGCCGCGTAGAGGTCCTTCTGGACCTCGGTCTGGCCGTAGATCGTGACGCCGGCTCCCGCCAGGCCCATGAAGTCGATGCGGAAGCGGCGTCCGGCGAAGGCCAGCGAGGCGCCTCCGTGATGGAAGCCATCGGCGTCCATGCGCTGGCCCAGGCCGTAGCGCCGCAGCACGTCGCACGACCGGGCCTCCAGGACCCCGGCGCGGATACGCGCCAGCACATAGGCGCGGCTGCGCTGCTCGAGGACCACGGACTCGATGCCGTGCTCATGGAGCATGTGCGCGAGCAGCGCTCCGGCCGGCCCGCCACCGATGATGACGATGGGCGCGCGCATCGACGACCTTGCGAGCCTGCCCTCAGGCCGGCTGGTAGCCCCACACGTCAGCCGCCACCTCGACCGTGCGCATCAGCTTCCTCCACTGGTCGGACTCGGCAAGCTCGTTGCCGTGCGCCGTGGAAGAGAATCCGCACTGGTGGCTGAGGGCGCACTGCTCGAGCGGGACGTAGGCGCTGGCCTCGTCGATGCGTCGCTTGATGACGTCGGCGTCCTCGACCTCCGGTCGCTTCGAGCTCATGAGCCCGAGGACGACCATCTTTCCGGACGGCATGAAGCGCAGGGGCGCGAAGTCGCCCGAGCGCTCGTCGTCGTACTCGAGGAAGAAGGCGTCGTTCGCCATCTCATTGAAGAGGATCTCCGCCACCGGCTCGTAGCCGCCCTCTGCCACCCATGCGCTCTTGTAGTTGCCACGACAGAGGTGCACGCCGACCACCATGTCCGCGGGCCTCTCGCGGATGGCGTCGTTGACGAGTCGGACATAGAGGTGCGTCAGCTCGTCCGGATCGTCGCCACGCTCCGCCGTCCGGGCGCGGATGGCCGGGTCGCAGAGGTAGGCCAGGTTCGTGTCGTCGAGCTGGAGGTACCGGCAGCCGCGCGCGGCGAGGTCCGCGATCTCGGCGCGATAGGCCGCTGTGAGGTCGTCGAAGAAGGCCCCGAGGTCAGGATAGACGTCGCGGCTGATGGCGTCGCGGCCGCCCCTGAAGTGGAGCATCGAGGGCGCCGGGATGGAGACCTTGGGCAGCCGCGTCGACTGGGCGGCCAGGAAGTCGAAGTCGGGACCCTGGATGGGCCGGGCATGTCGGACCGGCGCGGTGACGTGCATCGTCGGCGGACGGAAGCCCACCTCCGACCCATCGGCCCTGTGGAAGGGCGTAGAAGTCCCCGTACGTGACGGTCACGCCCTCAAGTCGCTCGAGGAAGTCCACGTGGAAGTAGGTCCGTCGGAACTCGCCGTCGGTGATGCCGGACAGCCCCACGGACTCCTGCCGGCGCACGACGTCGCGGATGTGCTCGTCTTCGACGGCGCGCAAGCTCGGCGGCCGAGAGCGCCCCCTCGTCCCGTCGGGCACGCGCCTCCACGAGCGCACCAGGGCGCAGGAAGCTGCCGACGTGGTCGGCTCGGAACGGTGGACCCAGCATGTCGCCTCCTCCCACAGCACACCGGCCGACCGTCGCTCGACCGCCCCCGATCGACGCCACCTAGTGTTGCACTCCGAGCACACGGTGGGAAGGAGCGCCGTCCGGGAGACGCTCGTCCGGGAGGAGCCGCGGACGGGTGGCGGCCGATCGAACCCGCGTTGAGCCTGGTCCCAGGGGCTCCCGGGCTACGGGCCGTCGAGCGCCCGCAGGCGTCTCTTGTCCACCTTGCCCACACCGGTCTTGGGCAGCTCGGCGAGGAACTCGACGCGCTCCGGATCCACCAGCTGGCGACGCGTGGACGGAGGAAGGCTGCGATCTCGGCCGCGCTCACGGTGGTCCCTGGCTGCAGCACGACGTAAGCCAGCGGACGCTCACCCCAGCGCTCATCCGGCCGGGCCACGACCGCCGCTTCCCGGATGGCGGGGTGGGCCATGAGCTCGCGCTCCAGCTCCACCGAGCTGATCCATTCGCCGCCCGACTTCACGAGGTCCTTGGCGCGATCGACGATCTCGACGACCCCGTCCGGGGAGATGCGGGCGATGTCGCCGGTGCGCAGCCAGCCATCGTCGAAGTGGCGCGTGTTGGCGTCATCGTCCGGATCGAGGTAGGCCGCCGCGACCCACCGGACCACGGGCCTCCAGCTCCCCGGTCGCGGCGCCGTCCCAGGGAAGCTCGTCGCCGCCCTCGGACACGAGGCGCAGCTCCACGCCCGCGGAGGGCGGTCCCGGGCGAGCGTCGGCGCTGAGTGCGTCAGCGGCATGGCTACCGTCATCGCCGGCCCGGACCCACGTGCCCGTGCCGCTCGGCGACATCTCGGTCATGCCCCAGGCATGGAAGAAGTCGATGCCCAGGCGCGTGTAGCGCTCGATGAGCGAGGGCGCGGCCTCCGCTCCCCCACAGAGGATGCGGCGGACGGACGAGACGTCCCGGTCGCCGGACTCGAACAGCTCCGCCATCTGCACCCAGAAGGTGGGGATGCCGGCGATGGTCGTGGGCCGCTCCGACTCGATGAGCCGGCCGACCGAGGCCGGGCTCGTGTCGGCGCCGGCGAGGACCAGCGACGCGGGCGCCAGCGCCGCGGTGTAGGGCAGGCCCCACCCGTTGACGTGGAACATGGGTGTCAACGGCAGCACCGCGTCCCCGCGCCGGACGGCGTGGCCGTCCACCATGAGCGCCGCCATCGAGTGCAGCGTCACCGATCGCTGCGAGTAGACGACGGCCTTGGGCCGGCCGGTCGTGCCGCTCGTGAAGCACACCGAGGCGGCGTCGTCCTCGGCCACGACCATGGGCTCGCCGGGCTCGGCAGTTGCCAGCAGTGACTCGTACCGCGGGCTCGCGGCGAAGGCCGGATGCACGTCCGAGCCGTCCTCCATGACCACCGAATCTCACGGACAGGGAGGCGATCGCGCCAGGGCGCCAGGGTGGCGGTGAGGGCCGCATCCACGAAGAGCACCTCGTCGCGGGCATGACCGACGACGTAGGCCACGTCCGCAGGGCTGAGGCGCACGTTCACCGCGTGGAGCGCCCGGCCCGAGCAGGGCACGCCCAGGTAGAGCTCCACGTGGCGATGGCTGTTCCAGGCGAAGGAGCCGACCACACCGCCCGGTCGCACGCCCAGGGCCTCGAGGACGGTCACGAGCCGCAGGGCACGCTCCCCGACCTCGCGCCAGGTGCGGCGGTCGATTCCCAGCGGGCTGGCCGACGAGACGGTGAGACCGGCGCCCAGGCTCATGGCCCGCCGCAGGATCATGGGCACCGTCAACGGGAACGATCTGCATGAGGCCCTTCACCCGTGCAGCCACTCCGCGATCGTCGGGCAGGTGCGTGACATGGCCGGTATCTTGGCACGCGTCAGGGGGGTGACGCCGGTCCAGCCGGCCGAGGGATCCGACGCGAGGGGCATTGCCGTGGACGTTCTCGTCTCGTCGCTGACGGGGGTTTCGCTCGTGGGCGTCCCGGGCCGGGCCCGTGGCTGAGGGACGCCTCACGCGTGACGAGGTCATCGCGGTCGACGTCCATGCACACGTCGAGATCGGCGCCGACGGCCATGATCGACCTGACCCCTGGGCTCCGGAGCCGCGCTGGACCGCACCTTCCGGCGTCCAGCCACCCTGCCGACCATGGCCCAGACAGCCGAGCACTACCGTGCGCTGCGGATGATGGCCGTCATCTTCAGCGTCGATGCCAGCCTCACCACGGGCCGCCCCCGCATCCCGAACCAGGAGGTCGTGGAGGCGGCCCGCGCCCACGACGACGTGCTCATCCCCTTCGCCAGCATCGACCCGCGACGCGGCGCGGACGGCCTCGCGGAGGCCCGCGACCTCATCTCGGACGGCGCGGTCCGCGGCTTCAAGTTCCATCCCAACCTGCAGCAGGTGCGTGCCAACGACCGCCTCGCCTATCCGCTCTACGAGCTCATCACCGAAGCCGGGCTGGTGGCCCTCTTCCATACCGGGCACACCGCCATCGGGGCGGGCCTGCCGGGGGTGGCGGCATCCGCCTCCGACTGGGCCATCCCATGGACATCGACGACGTGGCGGTCGACTTTCCGGAGCTGCGCATCGTGATGGCGCACCCTTCGTTCCCGTGGCAGGACGAGGCCATCTCGGTGGCCCTTCACAAGCCGCAGGTCCACATCGACCTCTCGGGCTGGTCTCCACGGCTGTTGCCCGTGTCGCTCATCGACCATGCCACCAGGCGCCTCAAGCGACAGATCCTGTTCGGATTCGACTACCCGCTCATCACACCGGAACGCTGGCTGCGCGAGTTCGACGAGCTCGGTGTCGACCCCGAGACACGCCAGCTCGTCCTTCGCGAGAACGCCTTCCGCCTGCTTGGCCTGCCGACGCCATGAGCCTGCTCGAGCTCGATGACGTGGCCGTCAGCTTCGGCGGCCTGCGAGCCCTCGACGGGGTCTCCTTCACGGTGGAACAAGGTGAGGTCGTGGGACTCATCGGCCCCAACGGCTCCGGCAAGTCGACGGCCTTCAACGTCATCACCGGGGTCGTGCGAGCCGAGCGAGGGACGGGTCCTGTTCGACGGCGAGGACATCACCAGGCTGTCGCCCCATCAGATCGCCTACCGGGGCGTGGCCCGGACGTTCCAGCTCGTGCGGCCATTCCCGCGCCTGACCGCGCTCGACAACGTCCTGGTGGGCATCTACTTCGGGCACGACCGCCTGCGGGCGCGCGCCCGGGCGGTCGTCCGGGCGCGGGAGGTCCTGGAACGGGTCGGCCTCGCGGCCAAGGCCGACGTCCGCGCCGGTGAGCTCACCATCCTGGAGCGGAAGCGCCTGGAGGTCGGCCGCGCCATGGGCGGCTCGCCGAAGCTCGTGCTGCTCGACGAGTTCATGGCTGGCATCAGCCAATCGCAGGTGCCCGACGCCGTGGAGCTGGTGCGGGCGATCAAGGCGATGGGCATCACCGTCATCGTCGTGGAGCACATCATCAAGGCCATCACCTCCGCGTGCGACCGGGTCATCGTCCTCGACGCGGGCGTGAAGCTGGCCGAGGGCTCGGTCGACGAGGTCGTCGCCGATCGAGCCGTCATCGAGGCCTACCTGGGGAGCCGCCATGCCCGAGGCTAGGCAGGCGGTGCCCCATGACACGAGCCAGCCGCGTGACGCGGACCCCGGGACGCTCTGCTGCGGGTCCGGGACCTGGAGGTGGCCTACGGAGACCTTCAGGTCGTCTGGGGTGTCTCCTTCGACGTGCTCGACCGCTCCATCGTGGCGGTCATCGGCCCAAACGGCGCCGGCAAGACGACCACGCTGCGCGCCCTCATGGGCCTCCTGCCCGTGCTGGGCGGGAGCGTGACGTTCCGGGGCCGGTCGATGAGCCGCACGATGACGCACGAGATCGTGGGCCGCGGCGTGGTCATGGTCCCCGAAGAGCGGGCCACGTTCGCGACCCTGAGCGTGGCTCAGAACCTGGAGCTGGGCGCCTACTCGCGGCGCGCGCGCCCGTACCGCGAGGAGACCATGGCCCAGGTCCTGGCCATCTTCCCGCGGCTGGCCGATCGGAGACGGCAGCTGGCCGGGACGCTCAGCGGGGGCGAGCGGCAGATGCTGGCCATCGGCAAGGCACTCATGGCACGACCCGAGCTGCTCATCCTCGACGAACCGTCGCTGGGCCTGGCTCCGGTCGTCGTCGAGGCCATCTTCGAGACCATCGGCTCCATCCGCGAGCGTGGAATGTCCGTGCTCATGGTGGAGCAGCACGTCGAGATGACCCTCGAGCTCGTGGACCATGCCTATATCCTCGAGACCGGTCGCATCGTGGGCGACGGCAGCCCAGATGAGCTGCGGCAGGACCGCCGCGTCCAGGACGCGTACTCTGAGCCTGTGATGCCGTGCAGCTAGTCGTCCAGAGCGCCGTCTCGGGCCTCCTCAGCGGGGCCATGTACGGGCTCATCGCGCTGGGCCTGGCGCTCGCCTTCGGCGTGCTGAAGGTGCTCAACGTGGCGCACGGCGAGCTCGTCATGCTGGGCGGCTACGTGACCTTCTTCCTCGTCGCGGTCGTCGGCCTGGACCCCTTCCTGAGCATGCCGCTCGTCTTCGCGGCGCTGTTCCTCGTGGGCGTCGTCCTCTACCTCGTCCTCTTCCGCTTCGTGGTCCGCTTCGACCTCGAGGCACGCATCAAGAACTCGCTGCTCATCTCCTTCGGGCTGGTGCTCATCCTCCAGGCCCTGGCGGTGACGCTCTTCACCGGTGACGAACGCGCCATCGTCACCGACTACTCGACGTTCGCGCTCCAGGTCGAGTCCAATCCGAGTGCCCTTCATCCGCCTCGCCGGTCTCATCGTGGCCGTCGTGCTGGCCGTGGGCCTGCAGCTGCTGTTGGAGCGCACGACGTTCGGTCACGCCGTCAAGGCCACCAGCGAGGACTGGTCGCTGGCGATGCTGGCCGGCATCGACGTGCGTCGCGTCTACCTCATCGCCTTCGCCATCTCGGCGGCGCTGGCGGGCGTCGCCGGGACGCTCATCGCGCTGGGCTACAGCGTCAGCCCGAGCATCGGCCTGGACTGGACCCTGAAGGCCCTCATCGTGGTCGTCCTCGCGGGGCTGGGCAGCATGCGCGGGCTCATCATCGCAGGCATGCTCCTGGGCGTGGCCGAGGGCCTCGCCTCGGCCTTCCTGGGCGGCACCTATCGCGAGATCGTGGCGCTGGGCGCATTCCTGCTCATCCTGCTGCTCCGTCCGCAGGGCCTCTTCGGTCGCACGGATGCCTAGCCGCGAGGGGCACGCTTGGGGAGGCCGGGCGTGAGGGGCTGGCTGCCTGCCGCCGCCTGGAGCGCCCTTCTGGCGGCATGCATCGCAGTACCCTTCCTGGCCGGCGACAACCAGACGATGACCATCGCCATCCAGACGCTCATCCTGGCGGCCCTGGCCTCCTCGTGGAACATCCTGGGCGGCTTCACCGGCCTCATCAGCCTGGGCCACGCGGCGTTCTTCGGCCTGGGCGCCATCGTGACCCGCGAGCTCTGGCTGGCCGGCGCTCCGCTGCCACTGGCCGTCATCGCGGCCATGATCGCGACCGCGCTGTTCGCGCTCATCATCGGCGTCCCCATGCTGCGCTTCCGGGGCGTCTTCTTCTCCATCGGCACGCTGGCCCTCGCGGTGGCCATCAGCCTGACCATCGCCAACGCCTTCCCGGGCGTCACCTCGATGCCCGTCGAGGCCCTCAGGGCCTACTCGTTCATGGGCCCCTACTTCCTCGCCCTCATCGCGGCGGTCAGCGCGGTCGGCGTGTCGATGCTGTTGCGGCGTTCCGTCGTGGGCATGGGCATGATGGCCGTGCGAGAGGACGAGGCGGCGGCCGGCGCCACGGGCGTGGACGTCCTGGCCCACAAGCTCTCGGCCTTCGCCATCAGCGCCTCGCTGGCGGCGCTGGCCGGCAGCGCCTTCGCCTACTTCAGCGTCAGCTACTACCCGTCCTTCCCCTTCACGGCGGTGTGGTCGTTCGAGATCATCCTGGTGGCCTTCGTGGGGGGCATCGGCACGATCGTCGGGCCGCTCATCGGGTCGGCCTTCTTCGTCCTCGGGCGAGACCTGCTGGCGGGCAGTTTCGAGGGTTTTCAGGTCGTCGCCTTCGGGGTACTGTTCATCGTCGTCGTGCTCCTGGTCCCCGGGGGCATGGTGGAGGGGGCCCAACGCACCCGGGACTGGGTGGTCAAGCAGGTCCAAGGGAGGACGGCCCGTGAGCAGGACTAGGTTCGCCGCGCTCACTGCAGCGCTCGTGTCGGTGCTGGCGACAGCGGTGCCCCTGGCGGCCCAGGACGACGAGGCGCCCGACTCGATCAAGATCGGCGCGGTCGTGCCGCTGACCGGTGCATTCGCGGGGGGCGGAGCGCAGGTCGAGCGAGGCTACCGCTACGGCGTCGAGGCTATCAATGAGGCGGGCGGGGTCTACGTCGAGGAGCTGGGCGCCTCGCTGCCGCTGGAGCTCGACCTCCGCGACGACGAATCGGATCCAACCGCACCACGGCGATCATGGAAGATCTCTACGGAGAGGGCATCGTCGCGTACCTGGGTGGCTTCGGCAGCCCGGTGCATGCTGCGGGGACCGTCATCGCCGAGAAGAATGCCACCCCGTACCTGGGGGTGGCCACCGCGCTCCAGGCCCTGCATGAGAAGGGCTATCGCTACTACTTCTCACCATTCCCGAAGTCGCCCGACATCGCGGTCTCGGTGTTCGAGATGCTCAACGCGCTCATCCCCGAGGGCGAGCGACCGACCCGCGTGGGCATCTTCCAGGAGGCCACCGACTGGGGCGAGGAGCTCGCCGCCGGTTGGATCGAGCAGGCTCCGGCGCACGGCTACGAGGTCGTCTTCCACGAGAAGTACACGCCGGGCACGACGGACTTCTCCGACCTCATCTTCAAGGCGCAGGAGGCGGGCGTCCAGGCATTGCTCAGCCTGCCCACGCCCCCGGACGGGTTCGCGCTCTTCAAGCAGATGGGAGAGCTGGGCTGGAAGCCGGAGTTCTCGCTCGTCGTCCGCGCGGCGGACGTGCCCACCTGGAACGACCTCGGCGAGGTCGGCGACGGCGTCGTCCTCTCGGCGGGCTGGCACCCGGCCCTCGGCTTCGAGGGCATCGAGCCGGTGAATCAGCGCCACATCGAGGAGGAGGGCCGGCCGGCCGATTCCGTCGTCGGTGGCTCGTACTCGCTCATCCAGATCCTGGCCGATGCCATCGAGCGTGCCGGCACGCTGGACCCGGAGGCGATCCGCGACGCCATCGCGGCCACCGACCTCGACACGGTCGTCGGTCACGTCACCTTCCGTGAGGACGGCACGTCCCCCATCGAGAACCCACTCATGCAGCGCCAGTCGGGGGCCGTGGAGCTCGTCTGGCCGGCCGCGGCGGCCACGCGGAGCTGCTCTGATCCCGCCAACTGATCGATCGCGCATCACGCGGGAGGGGTCGTCCGTTCCGGACGGCCCCTCCCCGCGCGTCTTGAGCAGTGTTCGAGCCCCGAGGCGCCTGTTCGGGCCGGCTAGGATGACCTGACGCACGCCCCGGCCGCTGCGCGTGCCTGCGTCGGCTGCCCGGGCAGGAGGGCACGCGCATGACCGGATGGGCCACGGCCAGCAGGCTGCGCCAGCGAGGCGCCGCGTTCTGGCTCTCGGTCGTGGCGACGACGAGCCTGGTGCTCCTCTACATCGGCGACGTCGCCGAGGCACTGGGCGGCGGGCTCGACAGGGTTCGCGACCTTCTGGACCGAGGACCTGCTGGGCTTCGCCGTCGCCGGCGCGACGGTCGCGACGCTTCTGTCGTGGCTGTTCTGGCTCGCGTCTATCGCCCTCTTCGTGGTCCTCTTCGCGAGGCGCAAGCAGCCCGGTGCCACCGAGATCGACATCGAGGAGCCGGCGTTCGCGCGCTTCCTCTTCCATAACTCGCGGGCCGGCCTGCTGTGGCTGCCGGTGCGCCTCTTCCTCGCCGCAGCATGGCTGGGCTCCGGCCTGCACAAGATCGTGGACGGGGCCTGGCAGGACGGCTCCCAGCTGGACGCCTACTGGCAGGCCCAGGTGGCCGAGCAGAGCACGCTCACCGACGCGTGGTACCGCAGCTTCCTGGAGCTCCTCATCGACATCGACGCGAGCCCGTGGCTCAGCTGGCTCATCGTCCTCGGGGAGATCGCCGTGGGCCTGGGACTGCTGCTCGGGGCGTTGACGGGCATCGCGGCATTCTTCGGGGCGACCATGAACGCGTCCCTCGCGGTCGTCGGCAGCGCGTCGGACAACCCCGTCCTCTTCACGTTGGCCGTCGGGGTCATGCTCGCCTGGCGCGTGGCCGGCTATTACGGACTGGACCGCTACCTCCTGCCCAAGCTGGGCACGCCATGGCGCACGGGCAGCATGCCGGTTTCTCCGGCGGGAGGCTGACGAGGTCAGGCGGCGTCGGCGTCGGGGACGCTGCCCGCGTGGATGGTGACGATGCCGCCGGACATGCCGAACCACGTCGACGTCGCGCGAGGCCGCGCCGCGCGCATGATGTCGGCCATCTCGGTCCGGGCCGGGTAGTCGCGGGTCGAGCGCACGAGGTAGGCGTAGGCGCTGCCCTGGCCCACGAGGCGGCCGATGAGCGGGCACGACGTGGTCGAACCAGCGCGCCGATGAGCCGGCCGAGCCGGCTGCGTGGGCCGCGCGATCTCAAGGCAGACGACACGGCCGCCGGGCCGCACGGCGCGGGCCATCTCGCGGAAGCCCAGCTCGTAGTCGGCCAGGTTGCGCATGCCGAAGGCGATGGTGGCGGCGTCGAACTCGCCGTCCGCCGACCGGCAGCGCCAGCGCGTCGCCGACGACGAAGCGTCGGACCGGCCTCCGCCGCTGCGCCGCGCGGGCCCGCTCGATCATGCCGCTCGAGAAGTCGACGCCCGAGCGCGCGGCCGCCGGGCTGGACCGCCCGATAGAGGTCGCGCGTGACCTTGCCCGTGCCGCAGGCGACGTCGAGGGCCCGCCCGCCGGCCCGAGGCCGGGCCTCGCGGACGGCGCGGTGCCGCCAGCGCGGCTCCTGGAAGCCGGAGATGACCAGGTTCATGGCGTCGTAGACGCCCGAGATGCGGTCGAACATCTCGGCGATCCGCTCGGGCGGCGCGCTGTTCCCGGCGTTCATCGAGGGGCCAAGCCTGCCACGGCCGCGTCCCGGCGAGTCACGACGCTCTCCAGTGCGCGGCGCAGTCCGCCGGACCTTGCCGGCCTCGTTGCGCGGCAGCTCCCCGACGCGGTGGAAGCGCACGGGCACCTTGTAGCCCGCCAGCCGCGCGCCGGCAGTGGCGCTCCAGCTCGCGTCGCTGACCGACGAGTCCCGGGCGCCACGACGACGGCCGCGACCGGGACGCTGCCCCAGGTCGCGTCGGGCCGGCCGACGACGGCGGCGTCGCGGACGTCCGGGTGCTCGCGCAGGACGGCCTCGACCTCCGCCGGGTAGACGTTCTCGCCGCCGGAGACGATGAGGTCGTCGCGCCGGTCGACGATGCGCAGCAGCCCGTCGTCGTCGAGGCTGCCCAGGTCGCCGGTCGCCAGCCAGCCGTCGGCGAGCCGCTCGGCGGTGGCCGCAGGGTCGCCGAGGTAGCCGCCGAAGACCATCGGCCCGCGGACCTCGATCGTGCCCGACGCCGCCCGGCGTCCGGGCCGCGATGCGCACGCTCGACGCCCGGCAGCGGCCGCAGGGCAGCCGGGTCGGCGAGCGTCGCCGCCTCCGCGCCGCCGACCGCGATGCCGGATGCCGTCTCGGTCATGCCGTACGTCGTGAGCACGGGCAGGCCGGCCGCGCGGGCGCGCGCCACGAGGCACGCGGGGATCGGGCCGCCGCCCAGCAGGATGGCCCGCAGGCGTGGGCGGCACGGTCGGCCGCCCCAGGCGTCGAGGAGCTGACTCGAGCTGAGCCGGCACGAGCGAGAGGTGGCTGATGCCCGCCTCGATGCGCTCGGCGACGTCGCCGGCATCGAAGCGTCGGCAGGACCTCGAGCGGGCACGCCCCAGCGGCTGGCGCGCACGACGATGGCGAGCCCGGCCACGTGGAAGAGCGGCAGGCAGGCCAGCCAGCGATCCGTCGGCCGCGGCTCGAGGACGCGTCGCCCAGGCGTCGGCGCTGGCGACGTGGTTGCCGTGGCGTCAGGAGGGCGCCGCGGGGCCGGCCGGTCGTGCCGGAGGTGAAGACGATCGTGGCCGGCGCGTCGAGGTCGACGGCGGGAGAGCGCGGTCGGCTCGGGGCGATCGCGCTGCTCGACGACGCAGCCGAGCAGGCCCTCGACCGCGAACGGCTCGGCGGACCATCGCGCCGCGCCGAGCTCCGCGCGCCCGCGCCTGCGTGCGGCCCGTCGTGGACGAGGAGCGCCTGGCGCTCGACCGCCCGCACGCTGCGCCTCGAGCTCGCGCGCGGCCGCCCGGCGGTTGAGCGGCACGAGCACAGCGCCCAGGCGACGCAGCGGCGTGCATGAGCGCCACGGCCGGCGCGTCGTCCTCCAGCAGCGCCGCCACCCGGCATCCGAGCCGCCGACGCCGGCCTCGGCGAGGCGCGGCCGCGAGCGCGTCGACGGCCGCAGTCGAGCTCGCGGACCGTCCAGGTGCCGGAGCTGCCCTGGAGCGGCCAGGCCGTCCGGGCAGCGTCGCCCAGGCGGCCAGGCCAGTCGGCGCGAGCGTCAGCGCATCGCGGTCAGGCCCGCCCGACCCGGTAGCGCTCGACCGCCGCGGGTCGAGCGCGACGCCGAGGCCGGGCCCGGCCGGCACGGCCATCCGACCGCCGACGATGGCGAGCGGCTCGCGTCAGCAGGTCCGAGGCCAGCAGGCCGGCCGTGCGCGAGGCCGTGCGCGCGATCGCCCGGCACGGTCGCCGCGAGGTGCAGGGCAGCGGCGATGCCCACGCCGGTCTCGAAGAGCGTCGAGACCGTGCACCGCGACGCCCGCGGCCGCGCGCCAGCTCGACGATGCGCGCGGCCTCGCGCAGCCCGCCGACGCGCGCGGGCTTCACGACGAGACGTCGACGGCGCCGGCCGCGAGCGATGCGCGCACCGCCGCGCACGGTCGCGTGACGGACTCGTCGGCGGCGATGGGGACGTCGCCACGCGGCCGCGGAGCCGCGCCAGGGCCGCGACGCCGGCCGCCGGCGGCGATGGGCTGCTCGACGTACTCGAGGCCGAAGGGCGCCAGGCTCGCCAGGAGCGCAGCCGCGGCTCCGGCTCGTCGAGGCGTGCCGTTGAGGTCGAGGCGCAGCGCGACGCCGGGGCCGACCGCCGCCCGGACGCGCCGCGAGCCGCGCGACGAGCAGGCGTCCGTGCGGCTCGCCGCCGCCCTTGACCTTCAGGCAGCCGTAGCCCGCTCGTCCACGAGCCGCCGCGCCTCGGCGCGGCGGCCTGGCTCGGCGATGACGCGCGGCCGATGAGCCCGTTCACGGCGACCGCCGGCTCGAGGCGCGGAGCGCAGGGCATGCGCGGCGAGCGGATCGGCCGCGGCAGCTGCGCCGAGCGGTCGACGATCGCCGAGGCGACCGCCGCGCGCGACGCGCGACCGGCCCCGAGCCCGGCTCGGCCGCGATCGTCGGCCAGCGCGCGATCCTCGACGGCGCCGCATCGTCGTCGACGCCGTCGAGCGCCTCGAGCCGCGCCGAGCGCAGCCCGCGCCGGCGGCCGTCGGCCTCGCACGTCGGCCGCGGCGCACCTCGCCGAGCCCCGTCGATGCCCGGTCGGTCCGTGCAGCGTCAGGATGGCGCCGAGCGCAGACACGCGCCCAGTCGCCCGCCGCCGCTCGCGAGGGCGTCCGCGAAGGGGACCTCGACGCCGTCGAGCTCGACGCCGCGATCGCGCATCAGACCAGCCCCGGGCAGTGCCAGCGCCGAGCGGCCAGCAGCGCCGAGAAGCACGAGCGACAGGCGCGCCGTGCCCGCCAGGACCGCGTTCAGCCGCCGCGGATCGCCGCCGGCCCGCACGACGCGCAGCAGCGGCAGCGCCAGGGGCAGGCTGAGCAGCGGCAGCAGCCCGCGGACGGGCAGCGTCCAGGCCGAGGAGGAGCACCACCGGCACGAGGTAGGCGACCGCGACGCAGCAGCGACGTACTCGGCGACGGCGCCCCGCTCGCCGAGGCGCACCGCCAGCGTGCGCTTGCCGGCCCGCCGGTCCGTGCTCGATGTCGCGCAGGTTGTTGACGACGAGGATGGCCGTGACGAGGGCGCCCACCGGCACCGCCGCGGCGAGCGGCCAGCGGCTCCAGGCGTCCGGTCTGCAGGTAGGTCGTGCCGGCCACCGCGACGAGCCCGAAGAAGACGAAGACGAAGACCTCGCCGAGGCCGCGATAGCCGTAGGGCCACGGCCCGCCCGTGTAGGCGAGCGCGCTGACGATGGCCAGCAGGCCGAGGACGAGGATGGGCCAGCCGCCCGACGGTCACGAGGTACAGGCCGACGAGGCCGGCCAGCCCGAGGACGACGCGCGATGCCGGCCGCCAGCTCGCGCTCGCTGAGCAGCCCGAGCGCCGCCGCCCGCGGCGGCCCGAGGCGGTCCGCGGTGTCCGCGCCCGAGCGGAAGTCGAACAGGTCGTTGGCGAGGTTCGAGGCGACCTGGAGCAGGAGCGCCACGGCCAGCGCACGCGAGCGCCGGCAGGGGCACGAAGACGCCCTCGCCGATGGCGACGCCGAGGCCCACGAGCACCGGCCCCACGGCGGCCGGCAGCGTGGCCGGCCGGATGGCCAGCCACCAGGCCCGTGCCCGCGGCACGCGTGGCGGTCGCGTCGGACGCGTCGCCGGCTGGGCAGCGCCAGCGTCAGGGCCGCCGCGGGTACCGGGAGAAGTCGGGCGGGCGCTTCTCCAGGAAGGCGCGGCTGCCCTCGTGCGCCTCCTCGGTCAGGTAGAAGAGCATCGTGGCGTCGCCGGCCAGCTCCTGGAGGCCGGCCAGGCCGTCCGTGTCGGCGTTGAAGGAGCGCTTCAGCATGCGGATGGCGGTCGGGCTCTTGGCCAGGATCTCGTCGGCCCAGGCGACGCCCTCGTCCTGGAGCCGCTCGAGCGGCACGACGGCGTTGACGAGCCCCATCTCCAGCGCCTGCCGGCGCCGTGTACTGGCGGCAGAGGTACCACATCTCGCGCGCCTTCTTGTGGCCCACGATGCGCGCCAGCAGGGTCGCGCCGTAGCCGCCGTCGAAGCTGCCGACCTTCGGGCCGGTCTGGCCGAAGACGGCGTTCTCCGACGCGATCGAGAGGTCGCAGACGACGTGGAGCACGTGGCCGCCGCCGATGGCGTAGCCGTTGACGAGGGCGATGACGACGATGGGCAGCGAGCGGATGAGCCGCTGCAGGTCGAGGACGTTGAGGCGGGCGGTGCCGTCGCGGCCGATGTAGCCGCCCTCGCCCTTGACGGTCATGTCGCCGCCCGAGCAGAAGGCCACGTCGCCGGCGCCGGTCAGGAGCGACGACGCCGATGGAGCCGTCGTCGCGGACGTGCGCGGAAGGCCGTCGATGAGCTCGTCGACGGTCTCGGGCCGGAAGGCGTTGCGGACGTGCTGGCGGTCGATGGTGATCCGGGCGATGCCGGTGCCCGGAGTGCTCGTAGCGGATGTCCTCGTAGTCGCGGACGCGGGTCCAGGTCGATGGCCATGGCGGTCCTCCTCAGCTGGCGGTGAGGGCGCGGGGCGCGCCGAGGAACGTCGGTGAGCAGGTCGAGACAGCGCCGGGCCGCTCGAGGTGGGGTGCGTGGCCGGCGTCCGCGACGACTCGAGCCGCGGCGCCGGGGAGGGCCCGCCACGTCGCGCGCCCGCTCGAGGCCCACGGGGTCGCGGCCGCCGGCCATGACGAGGGTCGGGACGCCGATGCTCGCGAGCCGGTCGTGGAGCGGCTCCATGGCGCCCTGGCCGGCGCCCCGCAGCGAGGCGGCCAGGGCCGAGCGGGTCGTGGCGCGAGGCGCTCGGCGCGACGGCGCTCCCGCGACTCGCCGGCGGCAGCGCGGCCTGGCTGGCGAAGAGCGGCTGCGCCTCCCAGGCGTCGACGAAGGCGCCGAGGCCCTCCTCCTCGAGCAGCCTCGCCCAGCGCTCGTCGTCGGCGCGTCGGCGAGCTCGCGCGACCGGCGTCGGCGAAGCCCGCCGACGGGCTCTCGAGGACGAGCGCGCGCACGAGCCGCGGGATGCTCGAGCGGCCAGGCATGAGCGCGAGGCGGGCGCCCATCGAGTAGCCGACCACGGTCGCCGGCTCGGCCGTCGAGCTCGACGAGGAGCGACCGCGAGGACGCCGGCCTGGCGGGACAGGACGTAGCGGCGCCGGATCGTGCGGCGCGTCCGAGCGGCCGTGGCCAAGGAGGTCCGGGACGACGACCCGGTGCCGCCCTCTGCAGGCCGTCCACGATCGCGGACCAGCCGGCCGACGAGCCCGTGAAGCCGTGGAGCGAGCAGCACCGGCGGCCCGTCGCCCGTGACCGTGACCTCGAGCGCCTCGCCCGGCGGGCCGATCCGTGTCATCGGGACGCTCCGCTGGCGCCGAGCACCTCGACGGCCCGTGCCACGGTGGCCATGCAGCTCTCGGTGCAGCTCGACGTTGCGGGCCCGCTCCGTGCGCACCTCGAGGACCTGGACGCCCGGCCGGCCGATGGACGCCGGCACGGCCGCCGCGAGGTCGCGCGGCGCCAGCGACTCGTGCTCGGCTCCCGAGCGCCCGCACGAGCGGCCCGAGGTCGAGCCCGTGCGGCGTCCCGAAGAGCTCCTCGAAGTGCTCCGGCAGCCCGACCTCCGGGCGCGCCGCCGAGGCCTGGGGCAGGAACGAGAAGATGCCGCCACCGTCGTTGTTCACGAGCGATGATCGTGGCCGAGAGGCCGAGTCGCCTCGCCGCGACGAGGGCGTTGAGGTCGTGGAGGAAGGCAGATGTCGCCGACGACGGCCACGACCGGGCCGTCCGCGACGGCGGCCATGCCGAGGGCCGTCGAGACGAGGCCGTCGATGCCGTTGGCGCCGCGGTTGCCCAGGCAGCGCAGGTCGCTGCGCGCCGCTGCCCAGGAAGGCCTCCATGTCCCGGACCGGCATGCTGTTGCCGGCCAGCAGGATGGCGCCGTCGGGCAGGGTCGACGCCGAGGACGTCGAAGACCTGCCCCTCGAAGGGCTCCTCGAGGCTCGTCCAGCCAGGCGCGCGTCGCCGTCGCGGCGGCATCGTCCGCGGCTCGCCAGGAGGCCAGCCAGGCTCCCGGGCCCGCTGTCGGAGCCGGCCTGGCGCACGACCGCGGCGGCAAGCGCCGACGCGAGCGCGACCGGCTCGGCGCCGACCATCGTGACGGGCAGCCCGACCGGGCTCGGTCCAGCCGCCGTCGTCGACGACGACCTGCTCCGCGCCGCCGGCGGCGATCCACTCGAGGAGCGCCCGCGACGTCGGCGTGCCGCCGAAGCGCAGGACGAGGTCCGGCCGGTGGGCGTCGGCGAAGGCCGGCGCCCGCAGGAGGGCGTCGGCGCGGGCGATGACGGCCGAGCGGTCGTGGCGCCCCGAAGCGCACGTTGGAGAGCGCGTCGGCGAGGATCGGGAAGCCGGTCGCGGCAGCGAGCCCGGCGACGGCCTCGGCGAACCCCGGCCGGTCGAGCGGGCCGCAGACGATGACGCCGCGCCGCGCGGCCGCGATGCGAGCGGCCAGCTCGCGCGAGCGTCGGTCGTCGGTGAGTCGACGCTCGCCGCTCAGGGCCGCGTCGTCCGCCCAGGTCCCGCGGCTGATCCGGCGGCGTCCGGCAGGACCCGAGCGCTCCGGTCGGGCACGAGCGGCTCCCGGAACGGCGCGTTGACGTGCACCGGGCCCGCCGGCGCCGCGCCCGCGACCGCCACGGCGCGAGCGACGAGGGCCGCGGACGTGTGCCGCAGCGCCGTCGCCCGTCCTCGGGCACGGGCAGCTCCGCGAACCACTTCGCGAAGCGGCCGAAGAGATGGTCCTGGTCGATCGTCTGCGGCGCGCCGCGGTCGCGGACCTCGGGCGGGCGGTCGGCGGTCAGGGCGATGAGCGGCAGCGCGCGCGTGGCGCGCCTCGACGACGGCCGGCGCCAGCTCCACGGCCGCCGTGCCGGACGTCACCAGGATGGCCGTCGGCCGTCGGCTGGCGGCCGCCATGCCCAGGGCGAAGAAGGCGCCGGCGCGCTCGTCGAGGTGGACCCAGGAGCGGAGGCGCGGGTCGACTCCGCAGCGCCAGCGCCAGCGGCGTGGAGCGCGAGCCGGGGCAGATGACGACGTCGCGGACACCGCCGTCGACCAGCTCCTCGGCGATCGCGCGAAGCGGTCCAGCAGGCGTCCCGATAGCCTGGCTCACGGCTCCAGCCCGCCCAGCGCCAGACCCAGGCGCCTGCAGCTTCGTCTCGGATTCCTGCCATTCGCGCTCGGGCTCGGAGTCGGCCACGATGCCGCAGCCGGCCAGGAGCGTGGCGCTGCGGTCGACCACGACGCCCGACCGAAGCGCCACGACGAGCTCGCCGTCGCCGTCGCGGTCGACCCAGCCGAGCGGCCCGGCGAACCAGCCGCGCTCGAACGGCTCCTCCTCGGCGATGAGCTCGAGCGCCAGGTCGCGCGGCGCACCGGCGACGGCGGGGGTGGGATGGAGCAGCTCGGCGAGCCGGATGACGCTCGACCGGCTCGCGAAGCCGGCCCGCGACCGGCGTGACGAGGTGCTGGAGGTGGCGCAGTCGCACGACGGCCGGCTGCGGCGGGATGTCGAGGCGCTCGGTGAGCGGCGCCAGCGTCTCGCGGAGCATCTCCACGACCACGGCGTGCTCCTCGCGCTCCTTGTCGCTCGCGAGCAGCTCGTCGGCCAGCGGCGCATCGCCGTCCGGGTCGGCCGCCGCGCCGCGTCGAGCCGGCCATGGCGACCGTCCTGAAGCTCGCGTCCCCGTCGAGCTCACGAGCCGTTCCGGGCGTCGCGCCCAGGAACGTGCGGCCGCCGCGCGAGACGGCGAAGACGGTCGACTCTGGCGCCGAGGCCGCGCAGCCGACGCAGGACGCGCGGCACGTCGATGGGGCTGCCGCCACGAGCTCGACCTGGCGGGCCAGCACGACCTTGTCCAGGCGCCCGCGCCCGACCGCACCGGCCAGTCGGGCGACCGAGTCGCGCCAGCCTGCCAGGTCCGGGCCGCGAGGCGCACGAGGCGGAGGGCCTCGGGCGACGCGTCGGCCGACGGAGCCGCGATCGGCCGCCGCGACAGCGCCTCCCAGCGAGTCGTCAGGCGTCCGCACGGTGCCCATCGGTCGGATCGCCGGCGTGCCCAGGACGCCGCACTGGCGGTCAGCCAGGAGCCGCCCGGGGTCGTCGTCACGAGGAGCTCCGGCAGGACCGAGGCGAGCTGCCTCGAAGCCCACGCCACAGCGGCGTGAGCGCGGCCTCGTCGGCGAAGCCGAAGCCACCCAGGAGGAGCGGGCCGCCGCCGCGCGGGACCGGGCCGCGCGGGCAGGGCGGCGCCCTCGAGCAGGGCGCGACCAGGCACGCTCGACGATCTGCGAAGCGGTCCGCGCCCGCGGCCTCGACCGACCAGGCCGTCGCCCAGGCCGAGCAGGCCGAAGCGGTGGCTCGGCTGGAGCAGGAGCGTCGCGTCGAGGCCCGAGCCCCGGCGCAGCCGCGTAGAGCGCCACCGGGTCGTGGGCCTCGACGGGCATGACGGCCGTCGCCGAGCGTCGCGCGGCCCCGGGACCCGGCCTCGGCCAGGGCGGTCCGCGAGGGCCGTCTCCAGGTCCTGGCCAGGTCACCCCTCGCCGCAGTCGCGAGGCCGGTCGCCGGCGCCTCGACGCTCATCGGCCGCGCCAGCGCCTCGATGCGGGCCTCGGGGATGCCCGACGCTGCGCAGGAGGAGCGCGCGCAGGGGCCCGTAGGCGTCCTCGAGGCGACCGTGCGGCTCGCTCATGAGCCAGCGCATGACGACCTCGTTGAGCGCGCCGAACCAGGCCATGCCGGCCACGGCCGTGTCGATGGGCGGGATGCTGCCCTCCTCCACCGCGGCCGCGAGCTGCGCGGCGATGAGCGCGCTGAAGCGCTCGTGGAGCCGCTGCAGCTCGGAGCTGGAAGGCCTCGCCCGCGCCGACGGCGTCGATGAGGAAGAGCCGGGCCATGGTGCGATGACCGGCGAACACCGCGAGCACCGTCCGCAGGGCCACATCGGCACGCTCGACGGGATCCTCGATGCCGGCCATGGCACGCTCGACCTTGCCGACGAGCCGGTCGGCGGTCGTGCGCAGCAGCTCGAGGAAGAGCGACTCCTTGGTCGGGAAGTGGAAGTAGACGCCGCCCTTGCTCGTCTCGGCCTGCCGACCCACCTCGTCGACGCCGGCCTCGCGGTAGCCGCGCCGGCTGAAGACGGTGAAGGCGGCATCGAGGATGCGCTCCCGCCGCCGCTCGCTGCGTTCCTGTCTCACCTGTCTCCGTGCCTCCGATGACCCGCGATACCGACTGGCGAGTCGGATTCTGGAGCAGGAGCTCCGCTCACTGGCAAGCCCGGGCCGTCGAACCATGGCGTGGCCGGTCCAGCTCTCGGCGACCGCCGTGGACTGAACATGAGAGCGGCCGGATCGTGATCGTCGCCGGCTGACAGATCATTGGCATTCCCTATCGGGATGGTGGACAATGGAGGCGACATGAGGGTCTCCGCCAAGGCCGACTACGCCGCCCGCGCCGCCGCCGAGCTGGCCGCGGCGCCTGACGCGCCGGTCACGGCCGATCGCATCGCCGAGGCGCAGGACATCCCGGTCAAGTTCCTCGAGACGATCCTGCTCGAGCTCAAGCACGCCGGCATCGTGCGCAGCCAGCGCGGCCCGGACGGCGGCTACACGCTCGCGCGCCCGGCCGAGGACATCAGCCTCGCCGACGTCATCCGCGCCGTCGACGGGCCGCTCGCCAACGTGCGCGGCGACCGGCCCGAGAACATGGAGTACCGCGGCGCCGCAGCGCCCCTGACCGACGTCTGGATCGCCGTCCGGGCGGCCCTGCGCGAGATCCTCGAGGCGACCTCGCTGGCGAACCTGCGCGACGGCCGCCTGCCCGGCGCGGGTCCGCGAGCTGGCCGACGACCCGGAGGCCTGGGTCTCGCTGGGGCGCATCCGTGGCGCCGGCGGCGCCTCGGCCAGCGAGCCCGTCGCCCGGGACCGCCCTCAGCCGAAGGTCAACAGCGCCAGGTCGTAGATCCGGACCATCGGCGCGCCCCGCAGCGCGACAGCGCACCGCCTCGATCGTCCGCGGCCGCTTCTCGAGGGCCACGAGCCCAAGGTAGGTGCCCGGACCGGGCATCTCGAAGCTGGCGGCGGGTGCTCCACTCGCCAGCCTCCAGCGCCGCGAGCTCGACGCCCACAGGCAGCACGCTTCCCTCGGCGACCTCCGGATGCCCAGCGAGAACAGCAGGGCGTGGCAGCGCAGCGGGTGGCCGCCGGCGGGGATGACGAGCGGCGCCCTCCGCCGCCGTCGAACGCGACGACCGGCGGATCGGCGGCCCGGTCGACGCTCCCGCCCTCGACCTGCAGCGGCGGCTCGCCACTCGGCCACCGACCAGGTCACCTCGGCCTGCAGCCAGGCGATCTCCTGCGCCACGTGCGGCGAGGCCAGGAAGGCGCCCGGCCGCGGCTCGTAGCCGTGGTCCTCGCCGCGCGCCATGGCACCGCGGACCCCGGGCATGGGCAGCGAGCGCGCGGTCCGCTTCTTGCGCGCCTCCTCGACACCCGCGGCCTCGTTGGTGACGATGGCGGTGGCCTCCTGGCCGAACATGTCGCTGATCGGGAAGCCCGCCAGGCGCAGGCGGCTGCCGAAGCGCGACGGGCTCCGGGCGAGCGTGCGCATCTCCTCGAGGAGCGCCTGCGTGCGCGGCTGCCAGCGGTCGATGACGTGGTCGACCTCGGCCGGGATGTCGAAGGGCACGTCGGGCAGCTCGAAGGCGTGCGTCGAGGTCGTGGCGCGGTGGCGCTTGGCCTGGAACTCCTGCCACGACTTCGTGAAGTAGTGGTTCATCTGGAGGTTCGCGTAGCTCGGGTCCTCGATGACCGTGGCCTCCTCGGAGGTCGGCTGGCCGGCCGTGTTGACGGTCCGCCCGTGGAGCGTCGTGGCGTTGTGGATGCCCACCCGGGCGATGCCCGCGGGCCGGATGATGGGCTTGGCGAGGATCTCGGAGGTGCCCACGCGCGGCACGTTCGCGCTGAACTCGCGGTAGGCCTCCGTGACGAGGCCGCCGGGCGGCGTGCGGTGGCCCGAGTAGCAGAACTCCTTGCGCGAGACGAGGACCTGCTCGGCGTCGGGGAAGCGCGCGCAGGACCTGGCCGATGGGCTCGTCGTGCTCGGGCACGAGGAACTCGTCGATGTCGACGTAGGCGAGCCACTCGGTCGTGGCGCCGAAGAAGCGCACGACGTGGTTGTTGGCGTCGCGCTGCAGGCCGCGCATCGGGAAGTAGACGCAGGTCACGATGCCGTGGTCGGCGTAGGGCTGCAGGACCTCGTGGAGGTCGTCGGTGCTGCCGTTGTCGTAGAGGAAGAAGTGGTCGACGCCGATGGCCAGGTGGTGGCAGAGCCACTCCTCCATGTTCGGCGCCTCGTCCTTGAGGATGGCCATGACCGAGACGTCGAAGCGGCCGCGCTCGATGAGCGGCGTGCGCCCCGGGCGCGGCCCGCGCCTCGGCGACGCGCGACCGTGGCGCGCCCGAGGATGCGGCCGACGCGCCGGCCTGACGCTCATCTGCCCCACCTCAGCCGGTGGAGACCGCGAAGAGGTCGTAGATGTCGAGGCTGGCCGTCGCCGCTCACGTGCACGCGCAGCCGCGCCGCGTGGCAGGGCGCCGGCTCGACCTCCACGATGCCCGCCAGGCAGCCGGAGGCGGGCAGCTCCAGGCGGACCGGCTGGCTCGACGTCTCGTCCTCGCGATCGACCCGCGCCTCGAGCCGCGACCGGGGCCGCGCTGCCGACGAGGAACCCGACCGACCAGCAGCGCAGCATCGGGTCGCTGCGGCAGCTCGAGGAGCAGCTCGGCCGTGCCCGCGAGCAGGTCGAGACGGGCCGGCCCGTCGGCCGGCGACGACCAGGTCGCCCGCGAGCGCCCGGCCGGCCGAGCTCGTCGCGCGGCGCGAAGAGGTCGGCCTCGATGCGGCCGCGCATGTGCTCGACGAGCACGCGGCAGGTGCGACGAGCCGGAGAAGCCGGCCCGGACGGGCCGGTAGCCCGTCGCAGCCGAGGTCGGCCACGAGACCGACGCCCGCGTGGAGGTTGCGGAGGCGCGAGGCCGCGAAGCGCTCCGGCTCGGCGAGGCCGGCCGCCAGGTTGGCGATGGCGAACTCGGCGAAGCGGCCCAGGTCGTTGGGGCGCGGGAACCAGGGCAGGCGCAGCTCGCTGCCGTACGCGTAGGGCTGCGGCTCGAGGCTCGCGCAGGCGCGTCGATCGTCGCCTGCGTCCGTGCCGAGAAGCGCTGCGCCGCCGCGTTCGTCTCGATGGTGGGCACGTCGAAGGGCACGGCCGGCACGGCTCGATGCGGCCCGTGGCGCTGCCGCGGAAGCGCTTGGCCTCGAACTCCTCGAAGGAGCGCGTGTAGTAGTGGTTGAGCTGGGCGACGCCGCGCACGGCCTCCTCCGACGGTCTCGGTCGGGCACCCCGGGCGGCGGGACGTCGGCCGGGAAGGCGAGGTGGATGTCGATGGCCGAGACGGCTCCGGGTCGCACGATGGACTTCACGCGCGGCGGCAGGTCGGGGTCGAGGTCGAGGACGTTGGCGACCTGCGTGTAGGCGTCGATGGTCGAGGCCCGTCGGGCGGCGTGCGATGGCCGGAGTAGCCGAACTCGAGGCGCGGCACGCGCACGACGGCGGCGTCGGGGAAGCGGGCCAGGAAGGCGGGGATGTCGTCGTCGAGGAGCGGCACGAGGAACTCGTCGACGTCGTAGAAGGCGAGCCAGTCGGCCACGCGGCCGAAGAAGCGCAGGGCGTGGTTGTAGGCCGCCAGCTGGCCGCCGCCGCAGGGGCCAGTCGATGCGCGTCACGAGCCCGTGGTTCTGGTAGCGCTCGAGGAGCTCGGCGCTGCCGTCGGTGCTGCCGTTGTCGTAGACGAGGAAGTGGTCGACGCCGAGGGCGACGTGATAGGCGATCCACTCCTCGAGGTAGGCGGCCTCGTCCTTGACGATGCAGACGATGACGACGCCGAAGCCCGGGCTGGCCAGGAGCGGGCCGCGTCCGACGACGTTGGGCGGCTTGGCCCGCTTCATCTTCCCCGTCGTCGCCGCCCGGCCGGGCCGGCCGGCGTCCCCGGCGTGGCCGCCCGGTCGTCGCGGCCGCGGCCGCCCACGACGCGCGAGAGGCGCCGGCGCAGGGTCACGTCACGCCGCCGGGCGGTGCGCCGGACGGGGGCCCGCTCAGCCATAGGACAGCACGAAGAGGTCGTGGACGAGGCACTCTCCGCCGGCGAGCGCAGGCGGACGATGACCGTCGCTGACGAGCGGCCGGGCGGGCGTCGAGCTCCACGACACCAGCGTACGTCCCGGCGGCCTCGAGCGGCACCTCGGTCGTGTGCGCCGGCGCGCCCGTCGGCGGCGACGCAGCCCGAGCTCCAGCGTCGACGGGCCCGCGCCGTGCGCAGCACGAAGCCCGACCGCGTAGCAGCGCCGCGCGCCGCCCGCCTCGATGGCGAAGCACGTCGCGCCAGCGCCGTCGGCGGCCGCTCGACGCGCCAGCCCGCCGTCCTCGGCCGTCGCGCGACCCTCCGCGCAGGCTGGCGGCCACCTCGTCCGGGTGCCGCGCCCAGCTGGCCTCGAGCCGTCCGCGCGCCCGCTCGAGCAGCGGGCCCAGGTGGACCGACCGCGAGAGGTCGCCCGTGCGCGGGCACGTGCCCGAGACCGGCGAGATCGGCCACGAAGCCCGTGCCCGCGTAGCGGTTGTCGAGCCGCAGGCGCGGCTCGCGCCGCGGCTCGGGCTCGCCCACGACGATGTTGGCGATGGCGAACTCGGTGAAGAGCCCGAGGTCGTTGAAGTGCGGGAACTGCTCCAGGGCGAGCTGGCTGCCGTAGTGGTACGGGCTCGCCGCCAGGCTGCGCACGTGCTCGATGGCGGCCTGCGTGCGCGCCACGAAGCGATGCGCGCTGCGGTCCTCGCGCAGCGTGGGCAGGTCGAACGGGACGGCCGGGCGGGCGATGCGACCGGTGGCGCTGCCCCGGAAGCGCTTGGCCTCGAACTCCTCGAAGGAGCGCGTGTAGTAGTGGTTGAGCTGCACGAAGGCGTGGCAGGCCGGCCCGACGGTCTCGTGGGGCACGGGCCGGCCGTCGGCGTCGACCGGGCGGTCGGCCACGGTCGCGGTGTGGATGCCCACCGCCGAGACGGAGCGCGGCCGCAGCGATCGTCTTCACCCGCGGCGGCTTGGCCGGGTCGCGACCGAAGACGTCGGCGACCCCGGTGTAGGCCTCGATGGTCAGCGCCTCGGGCGGCGTCGCGCTGGCCCGAGAAGCCGAAGTCGACGCGCGGGACGCGCACGTCGGCCGCCTCCGGCCAGCGCGCCAGGAGCGTCGGGATGTCGTCGTCGACGAGCGGCACGATGAACTCGTCGACGTCGATGAAGGCGAGCCACTCGACCGAGGGCCCGTAGAAGCGCAGCGGCATGCGAGTAGGCGTCCATCTGGCCGCCCGGCAGCGGCCAGTGGACGAGCGTCACGAGGCCGTGGTTGACCCACGGCTCGATGACCTCGTGGAGCGCGTCGTCGCTGCCGTTGTCGTAGAGGAAGACGTGCTCGCACGCCGAGGGCGCGGTGGTAGGCCAGCCACTCCTCGAGGTAGGGCGCCTCGTTGCGGATGATGGCCACGATGCCGAGCCGCAGGCCCGGTGCCGAGAGGAGCGGGCCCTTGCCGATGACGTCGGGCGGCGTGCCGCGCTGCCGCTTCCGACCGGCGGCGCCCGGGCGCGGGCGCGGCGTCCGCTGGCCGCGACCGCAGGCGCCGCATCGCCTGGCGCGAACGTCCCAGCATGCCGGGTCGCGGTCGGCTCCCCTCGCCCGTCCGGGCTCAGACCTCCTTGAACTCGCCCTCGACGGCCTCGTCCTCGTCCGCGCGCCAGCGGCCGGCTGCCCGTGTCGGCGCGTCCGTGCCGCGCTCGCCGCGCTGGCGGCCTCCGAGGCCTGGTAGGCCTTCGTGGCCACCGACTGGAGCGTCTCGGTGAGCTGCGTCGACGGCCGTCTTCACGGCCGCATCGTCGTCGCCCTTGAGGGCCTCGCGGACCGCCGCGATGCGCGACTCGAGGGCGCTGCGGTCCTCGGCGCTGACCTTGTCGCCGAGGTCGCGCAGCGTCCGCTCGGCCTGGAAGGCCAGCGCGTCGGCCTGGTTGCGGGACTCGACGGACTCGCGCCGGGCGCGGTCCTCGGCGGCGTGCTCCTGGGCCTCCTTGACCATGCGGTCGACGTCCTCGTTGGAGAGCATCGAGGAGGCCGTGATGCGCACCGACTGCTCGCGGCTGGTGGCCTTGTCCTTGGCCTTGACGTCGAGGATGCCGTTGGCGTCGATGTCGAAGGTGACCTCGATCTGGGGCACGCCGCGCGGCGCGGACGGGATGCCGTCGAGGATGAAGGTGCCCAGCGTCTTGTTGCCCGAGGCCATCTCGCGCTCGCCCTGGAGGACGTGGATCTCGACCTGCGGCTGGTTGTCGCTGGCGGTCGAGAAGACCTGGCTCTTGGAGGTCGGGATGGTCGTGTTGCGCTCGATGAGCCGGGTCATGACGCCGCCCGAGCGTCTCGATGCCCAGCGAGAGCGGCGTGACGTCGAGGAGCAGGACGTCCTTGACGTCGCCGGCCAGCACGCCGGCCTGGATGGCGGCGCCGACGGCCACGACCTCGTCGGGGTTGACGCCCTTGTGCGGCTCCTTGCCGTCGAACATCTTCTTGACGGCCTCGACGACGGCGGGCATGCGCGTCTGGCCGCCGACGAGGATGACCTCGTCGATGGCGGCGGCCTTGAGGCCGGAGTCCTTGAGGGCCGCCTCGACCGGCTTGGCCGTGGAGTCGACGAGGTCCGCGACGAGCGACTCGAGCTTGGCCCGCGTCAGCGTCATGACGAGGTGCTTGGGGTTGCGGTCGACGTCGACGGTGATGTAGGGCAGGTTGATCTCGGTCGAGCTCGTCGTGGAGAGCTCGATCTTGGCCCGCTCGGCGGCCTCCTTGAGGCGCTGCAGGGCCTGCTGGTCCTTGGCCAGGTCGATGCCCTGGTCCTTCTTGAACTCGTCGAGCAGCCACTCGATGACGCGCTGGTCGAAGTCGTCGCCGCCGAGGTGGGTGTCGCCGTTGGTGGCCTTGACCTCGAAGACGCCGTCGCCGAGCTCGAGGATGGAGATGTCGAACGTGCCGCCGCCGAGGTCGTAGACGGCGATCTGCTCGTCGGTCTTCTTCTCGAGGCCGTAGGCCAGCGAGGAGGCGGTGGGCTCGTTGATGATGCGCTTGACGTCGAGGCCGGCGATGCGGCCGGCGTCCTTGGTGGCCTGGCGCTGCGTGTCGTCGAAGTAGGCGGGCACGGTGATGACGGCCTCGGTGACGGGCTCGCCGAGGTAGGCCTCGGCGTCCGCCTTGAGCTTCTGGAGGATCATGGCGCTGATCTCGGGCGGCGTGTAGGACTTGCCGTCGGCGAGCGTCACGACGATGCCGTCGCTGTTCTTGTCCTTCTCGACCTTGTAGGGCACCAGCTTGATGGAGCGCTGCACCTCGGGGTCGTCCCAGCGGCGACCCATGAAGCGCTTGATGGAGTAGACCGTGTTGGCCGGGTTGGTGATGGCCTGGCGCTTGGCGATCTGGCCCACGAGGCGCTCGCCCTGCTTGCTGAAGGCCACCACGGACGGCACCGTGCGGCCGCCCTCCGCGCTGGGGATGACGGTGGGCTCGCCGCCCTCCATGACCGCGACCACCGAGTTCGTGGTGCCGAGGTCGATGCCGATGATGCGTCCCATGGTCGTTCGTGCTCCTTGGATGCCTAGTCGTCTGTCGGGGTGATGGTGCCGTCGTCGTTGCGCGCGACGGCCACGAGGGCCGGCCGCAGGACGCGGTCGCCGATGGTGTAGCCGCGCTGCAGGACCTTGATGACCGTGCCGTCGGGCACGTCGGTGGCGTCCTCGTAGGAGATGGCCTGCTGCGTCCGCGGGTCGAAGGGCTCGCCCTCGCCGCCCATGGGCTGCACGCCCTCGGCCTCGAGCAGGGCGCGCAGCTTGCGGTCGATGGCCTCGATGCCGCCCATCCAGGGCGATGCCGCGGACGTCGTCGGGCACGTGCTCGATGGCCAGGTCGAAGTCGTCCGCGAGCTCGAGGACCCGGCCCAGCAGCCGATCGCTGGCGGCGGCGGCCAGGTCGGCGCGCTCCTCCTCGATGCGACGCTTCAGGTTGGCGAAGTCGGCACGGGCGCGCTGCCAGCCGGCCTCGGCCTCGTCGGCGCGCTGGACGGCGGCCTGCAGCTGCGCCTCGAGCTGCTCGAGCCGCTCGAGCTGGTCGGCCGCGGCGGCCCCGCTCGTGTCGAGCGCGGCGATGCGCTCCTGCGCGCGTGCTGCCACCCTGCGGGCGCGGCGGTGCGGCGCCGGGAGCTGGCTCGGACTCGCGGTCAGGCTTGGCGCCCGGGGCACCGTTGATGCGATCGTTCATGCGTACAGGTGATCCACCAGCTCGTTCATGAGGCCGCGCACGTAGCGGACCGTGGAGATGGCATGCGGATAGGCCATGCGCGTGGGCCCGATGACGCCGACGACGCCGATGGCCCGGTCGTGCCGACCGTAGGGCGCCACGATGAGCGAGACGTCCGCCATCTCGTCGTGCTCGTTCTCGCTGCCGATGAAGACGCTGACGTCCTCGGACGACGAGAGCCGCTCGCACGAGGTCGCCGAGGTAGGCGCGGTCCTGGAGGACGGCGAAGACGCGGCGCAGCCGGTCCGAGCGCTCGAACTCGGGCTCGGCCATGACGTTGAGGAGGCCCTCGCTGAAGACCTCCTCGACGGCCGCCGAGTCGAACTCGTGCATGAGCCGCGACGACGCGCTCGACGGCCTGGATGAAGAGCGGATCGACCGCCGTGTCTCGGCCAGCAGCGCGTCATGGATGGCATCCACCTCGCGGCGTGGAGCGGCCGATGAGCAGCGCGTCCAGCCGGCAGCGCCATCTCGTCGAGCTCATCCTGGCCGTAGCTCGCGATCGAGCGTCGAGGAGCGCCTGCTTCACCGGCCCATCGGCCATGACGAGGACGAGGCTGGCCGAGCGCTCCGCGGTGCCCACGATGTCGACGCGGCGGACGCGGCAGGTGCGCGGCTTGGCCGGCGTGGCGATGGCGGCGGCGTGGGTGGCCGTGGCCAGCGTGGAGGCCGCCAGGCGGAACCACTGCTCGCTGGCGAACTCGACCTGGCCGAACTGGTGGCGGATCATGAGCTGCTCGACGGGCGCGAGGGTCACCGAGTCGGACGATGGACTCGACGTAGAAGCGATAGCCCCGGTCGGTGGGCACGCGGCCGGCGCTCGTGTGGGGGTGGCCCAGCAGCTCCGCCGATCTCGAGCTCGGCCATGACGTTGCGCACGGTGGCCGGGCTGATGGAGAGCGCGTACTTCTCCACCAGGGCGACGCTGCCCACCGGCTGGGCGGTGGCCACGTATTCCTCGATGATGGCCCGCAGGATGGCCGCGGAGCGGGCCTCCAGCGGGCCGGGGCGAACCTTGCGCCGGGCCATTGATCCTCAGGTCGTGTGCGGGCTGGATGAGTCTGGTTAGCACTCTCATCAGTCGAGTGCTAACGTCGTGTCGGGCATGGTAGCAGCCCGCGCGCGCGAGTGTCAACGAAGACTGCCCTGTCACGCCTCGACTGTGTCGGACACCGACCATGCGGCGGCCGCGGCTGCCGCCGGCGTCGGCCCGGCCTACCAGCTGGCGGCCTGGCCTCCGACGCGCGCCTCCGCGCGCGCCTCGGCCTCGCCGCTGTCGACGGTAGGCGTGATAGGGATCGGCCGGCAGACCGCGCTCCACGCGCAGCTCGCGAGCGGGCCCGCGCACGTCGGTGCGAGAAGGCCGCCCAGAGCAGGCCGTTGGCCTCCAGGACGTCGCCCCGCGCCTGGGCCGCCACGAGCGCCTCGCGGTCCACGAGCAGCGCCTTGGCGAAGATCTCCTGGAGGTTCATGACCGAGCGGATCATGGCCGGGACCTTGGGCTCGATGTTGTGGCACTGGTCGAGCATGTAGGCGGTCTCGCGGGCGCAGCGCTGGGCGCCCGGGTCCTGTCGTCGCGCATGGCGTTCACGAGCTCGTGCGCGATGCGGAAGAGCTGGTAGGGGTCGATGGAGCCGACCATCAGGTCGTCGTCGCCGTACTTCTTGTCGTTGAGGTCGAAGGAGCCCAGCCGGCCCTCGGCCAGCAGCAGCGCCACGATCTGCTCGATGTTGACGCCCAGCGAGTGGTGGCCGGTGTCCACGCAGACGACGGCTCGCTCGCCGACGTGGCGGCAGACGGCCAGCGCCTGGCCCCAGTCCTGCACGTCGGTCGAGTAGACGGCCGGCTCGAAGAGCTTGTACTCGAGGTAGATGCGGGCCCGCTCGGGGAGCTCCGGCGTAGACCTGCTTGAGACCCTCGACGAGGCGGTGGCGGCGGTGGCGCAGGTCGTCCTGGCCCGGGTAGTTGGTGCCGTCGCCGAGCCACACCTTGACGGCCGAGGCGTCCATCGTGGCCGCGATGCGGCAGCACTCGATGATGGCCGCCACGGCCTTGGCGCGCACCTCGGCCGAGGGATGGCAGAGCGAGCCGAGCATGTAGTCGGCGTCCTGGAAGGTGTTGCTGTTGATGGCGCCGACCTCGCAGGCCGCGACTCTCGATGTGGTCGCCCGAGCTCGGCGTAGTCGTCGGCCTTGTCCCAGGGGATGTGCAGGGCCATCGACCTGGCGATGCCCGTGTAGCGGCGCACCGTGCCGGCGTCGTCGACCTTCTCCTCGACGGTGCGGGGCACGCCGGCCTGCTGCCAGACCCGGAAGCGCGTGCCGGTGTTGACGAAGCCCCACGAGGGGATCTCGATGTCCAGCTCGTCCGACGGCCCAGAGCAGCCGCTCCATCGTCGCGCTGGCGCTCGCGTCGACCATCGTCATGCCCGCCATCGGTCTCGCTCCTTCCTGTCAGGGGACGCTCTCGAAGTGCTCCCAGAGGTAGCGCCGCGGGACCTCGCCGCTCTCGTGGATGAGGCTCGCCAGCTCACGGCCGACGTAGCGGAAGTGCCACGGCTCGTAGCCGTAGCAGGAGACGCGCCGCATGCCCTTGGGATACGACATGATGAAGCCGTAGCGCCAGCTGTTGGCGGCCAGCCAGCTTGCCCGCCGGCGACTCGCCGAAGCTCGTGCTGAGCGGCACGCCGGGCGCGGTCGTGAAGTCGATGGTCGTGCCCAGCTGGTGCTCGGAGTGGCCCGGCCGCGCCGAGAACTTGAGGGCCTGCTCGTAGCCGCTGCGCGCCACCCACGAGGCGAAGGTGGCCACCTGCGTCTGCGTAGGAGCGGTAGGCCGAGCGCACGGCGAGGGGCTTGCCCGCCTGGCGCGCGGCGCTCGGCGAGGGCGGCGAGGTCCTCGATGATGAGCTGGCGGACCTGGCCGCTGCCGCGGATCCCGGCCCGCGAGACGGACACGAGGTCCCAGGGCTCGTAGCTCGCGCGACAGCCGCAGGTTCGTGTCGAGCAGCGTCCGCTCCAGTCTCCGGACTGCGCCGAAGCGGGTCGGCCTCGTCGCGGTAGCGGCAGGCGGGCAGCCGTCGCCGACCGGCGGCGCTCGGCCGCTGGGCTCGGCCGCGCGTCGCCAGGCGCCGGCGTCGACTCGGGGCTGGCTGGCGCCGCGAGCGCCAGCGCCGTGGCGGCGGCCTGCGTCGGCCGCAGGGCCACCGGGCCGGCGACCGCGGCCGAGGATCGGCGGCCAGCGCCGAGCAGCGCCGGCGGCGCGACGGGTCGAGTGCGAGCGCATCGCGGCCATGCTACGCGCTGGCCGCGCGCGATCGCAGGCATGCTGCGGCTCGGCGCCGCGGCGTGCCGGCTGCGGACGGCCCGGGCAGCAGGCGCTCGAAGACCTCGTTGGCGAGCAGCCGGCCGGCCTGCGTGAGCCGGGTCCGCCCGGCGACGTCCTCGGCCAGGCCGTGGCCGCGCGCCCAGTCGAGCGCGGGCGCGACTGCCGGACGGCCGGCCAGCGCCGCATCGATGCCCTCGCACGAGGCGCAGGCCCAGGATGGCCGTCTCGGCGATGGCCGTGGCCTCGTCGACGACCTCGCGCGCCACCCGGCGGCAGGCGGCCCGCGGCGAGCGGCCGCCAGGTAGCGCGTCGAGCGGCGCCGCGTTCCAGCTGCGCGTCCGCGCGCCGTCGAAGGCATGCGCGCCCGGGACCGATGGCGAGGTACGGCCGGCGGCGCCAGTAGAGCAGGTTGTGGCGGATCTCGTGGCCGGGCCGGGCCAGGTTGGCGATCTCGTAGCGGCGCAGGCCCGGCGGCGGCCGCCAGCTCGTCGGTCAGCAGCTCCATCTCCGCGGCGCGGTCCTCGGACTGCTCGGCGCGGGCCCGCTGCCGCCAGGCGCGCGCGCCGCGCCGCGACGCGGCAGGTGGTCGCCCGCGGGGCCGGTCAGCCCCTCGGCGTCGGGATCGTCGAGCGTCAGCGTGTAGACGGAGAGGTGGTCGGGCCCGAGGTCGAGCGCCGCCTCGAGCGTGCGCCGCCACGACGTCCAGCGACTGGCCCGGGATGTCCGTGAGCAGGTCGAGGCTGATCGAGCTCGAAGCCGGCGCGCGCGGCGCCGCGCCACGGCGGCCGCGCACGTCAGCGGCGCGGTGGCGCCGACCCAGGCGCCGCAGCTCGCCGTCGTCGAGCGACTGGGCACCGAGCGAGAGGCGGGTCACGCCCGCCGCCCGGAAGCCGGCCAGGTCGCCGAGCTCGTCCGGGCCGGGGTTCGCCTCCAGCGTGACCTCGGCGTCGGCGGCCAGGCCGAGCGGTCGCTGGACGCGATCGAGGAGCCGCCCGACCTGCGCCGGGCCGCAGCAGCGATGGCGTGCCGCCGCCGAGGTAGACGCTCGCGAGCGGGGCCGTCGTCCCGCGCCGCCGTCGAGCCGCGCCGCTCGCAGGTCGAGCTCGCGTGAGCAGCCGCCTCGAGGAGCGCCGCGATGCGGTTGCGCGGCCCGCGCGCCGCGGCGCCGGCCAGGACCACGAAGTCGCAGTACGGGCAGAGCGAGACGCAGAACGGGATGTGGACGTAGAGGCCCTCGGGCGGCAGGGCCGGCCGGTCAGCGCGGCCGGGCGGGCGGCCTGCCGGCGCGACGGCAGCGGCGTCAGGCAGGACGGACCGGGCCGCTGCCGCGCCGCGCCCGTCATCGCCGTCGCCGCCGCGCCGCGCACGCCGCGCGGCGGGATGAGCCAGGCGCGCGAGTCGCCGGTGGCGCCGGGCCGGCGGTCGAGCGCGCAGCAGCGGCACAGGCTCGGCCCCGGCGGGTAGCCCATGGTCATGAACACCGCGAAGCGAGTGATGGCATGGCCCATGAGGGCCGCCGCGATGCCGGCCGTCATGAGCACGAGGACGCCGCCCACGACGCCGATGGCCAGCGCGACGAGCGAGCGCCAGCAGTCCGCGGCCGCCGGCGCTGGCGCGGACGGCGCCGGCATAGATGAGCGGCCGCGGCGCCGACGGCCAGCCAGTCCGGCAGCGTCCAGCCAGAGCAGCACGCCGAGGAGCACGCCGCGGAAGAGGAACTCGTCGAAGAAGGCCGTGCCGACGGCCGCCGAGGATGCCGCCCGGATAGCGCGCCGGGTCGCGGGAAGCCGACACGGCCGTGGCCGAGGATGGCCAGGACGAAGGCCGCCGCCGATGCCCGCCGGCGCCGTAGAGCGAGGCCCAGGAAGAGCGCCTCGCCCCGGTCGGGGGCGAAGACCAGGTTGAGGTCCGACGACCGGCGCCGGATGCAGCGCGAAGACGATGAGCCCCAGCGCCAGCCCGGCCGCGTACCAGGTCAGGCGCGACAGCCAGACGCGCCGGTCGCCATCCTCGCGTGTCCCACTCGGCGGCGCCGAAGCGACGGGCGTCCAGGCGCAGCAGGAACATGAGCCCGGCGAAGCCGATGAAGAGGAAGTACTGGAGGACGTCGGGCACGGCTCAGCTGCCCTCGCCGCCGCGCAGCACGGCCAGGAAGGCCTCCTGGGGGATCTCCACGCTGCCCACCCGCTTCATGCGCGCCTTGCCTTCCTTCTGCTTCTCGAGCAGCTTGCGCTTGCGCGTGATGTCGCCACCGTAGCACTTGGCGAGGACGTTCTTGCGCATGGCCGCGGATGGTCTCGCGGGCGATGACGTTGGAGCCGATGGCGGCCTGGACGGGCACCTCGAACATCTGCCGCGGGATGAGCGTGCGCAGCTTGGCCACCAGCTCGCGGCCCGACGGCCTGCGCCTCGTCGCGGTGGACGATGACGCTGAGGGCGTCGACCGGCTCGCCGTTCACGAGCACGTCGAGCTTGACGAGGCTGGCCCTCGCGGTAGCCGATCTCCTCGTAGTCCATCGAGGCGTAGCCCTGGGTGCGGCTCTTGAGCTGGTCGTAGAAGTCGACGATGACCTCGGCCAGCGGCAGCTCGAAGTTCATGAGCACGCGCGTGGGGTCGAGGTACTCCATGTCCACGAAGCTGCCCCGGCGGGTCGTGCCCAGCTCCAGGAGCGTGCCGATGTACGACGGCCGGCGTGACGATGCTGACCTTGACCCAGGGCTCGGCGATGGCCTCGATGTCCGACGGGCCGGGCAGCAGCGCCGGGTTCTCGACGCGCGACCTCGCCGCGGCCGTGGGTGAGCGTCACGAGGTACTCGACCGACGGCGCCGAGGCGATGATGTCGAGGTCGAACTCGCGCTCGAGGCGCTCCTGGACGATCTCCATGTGCAGCAGGCCGAGGAAGCCGCAGCGGAAGCCGAAGCCGAGGGCCACCGAGGACTCGGGCTCGAAGCTGATGGAGGCGTCGTTGAGGTGGAGCTTCTCGAGCGCGTCGCGCAGGATCGGGTAGTCGGGCCCGTTGACGGGGTAGATGCCCGCGAAGACGAGCGCCTTGGCCGGCTTGTAGCCGGGCAGCGGCGCGGCGGCCGGTCGTGACGCCGACGTCAGCGTGTCGCCGACCTGGCAGTCGCGCACCGACTTGAGGCCCGTGGCCACGTAGCCCACCTCGCCCGGGCCGAGCGACGTCGACGGGCACGAGCTGCGGGCGGAAGACGCCCAGCTCGAGGATCTCGCTCTCCGCGCCCGAGGCCATGAGCCGGATGGCCTCGCCGCGCGCGGAGCGTGCCCTGGGCCAGGCGGACGTAGGCGACGACGCCCTTGTAGGCGTCGTAGTGCGAGTCGAAGATGAGCCCCTGGAGCGGCGCCGCCGGGTCGCCCTTCGGCGGCGGCACCCGCTCCACGATGGCCTCCAGCACCGCGTCCACGTTGGTGCCGTCCTTGGCCGAGACGAGGATGACCTCCTCGCGCGGGATGGCCAGCACGTTCTCGAGCTCCTCGATGACGACGTCCGGCTGGGCCGACGGCAGGTCGATCTTGTTGATGACGGGCACGATGACGAGGTCCTGGGCCAGCGCCAGGTAGACGTTGGCGAGCGTCTGGGCCTCGATGCCCTGCGCGGCGTCGACGACGAGGATGGCGCCCTCGCAGGCCTGCAGGCTGCGGCTGACCTCGTAGCTGAAGTCGACGTGGCCGGGCGTGTCGATGAGGTTGAGGCCGTAGCGCAGGCCGTCGCGCGCGGTGTGCTCGAGGCGCACGGCGCGGGCCTTGATGGTGATGCCCTTCTCGCGCTCGAGGTCCATGCTGTCGAGCACCTGGCTCGTCATCTGGCGCGTGTCGAGCGTGTGGGTGATCTCGAGGAAGCGGTCGGCCAGCGTCGACTTGCCGTGGTCGACGTGGGCGATGATGCGAGAAGTTGCGCAGGCGCGCCTGCGGGATCCGTTCCATGGGGCGGCGCGATTCTAGCAACGGCGCGCTGCTCCTGCCGAGCCGGGCCGATGCGTCGCCGAGCGATGCTGGCCACGCCGCATGCAGACCGTGCTGGCACGCGCGCTGCCGGCCGTGCGCTACCATTCGAGCGTCGCGCGCCGTCAGCGCCGCAGTGCGTCGCGCGACGTGCGTCGCCCGCCAGGTGCGCGAGTCACGCCGCGCCCACCTGCACCACCCAGACACTGATCGAGGACATCGACACCTTGGCCCATTCATCGCGGCTGGACCGGCGCCCGCACGCCACAGGCGCTCAAGCGCGTCCGTCAGTCCGAGCGCCGCAACGCCATCCTGCAGCCGCGCCGTTCGGCCGCCAAGACCGAGGTCAAGGACGCCCTGCAGGCGGCCGCCGGCGGCGACGCCGAGGCGACGCGCCAGGCCGTGGCCGAGGCCGCCTCGGCGCTCGACCGTGCGGCCAAGGTCGGCGCCATCCATCCCAACAACGCGGCCCGCCGCAAGAGCCGCCTGATGCGCCGCGCCAACGCCGCGCTCGGCGGTGAGGCCCTCATCACCACGAGCAAGCCGCAGCGCCAGGTCAGCAAGACCGCCGCCGCCAAGGCCGCCAAGGCGCGCATCGCGGCCGGCAAGGCCTCCAAGGCCAAGGGCGAGCAGACGGCCGCCGGCAAGGCCCGCGCCGCGCTCTCGAAGTCGATCCGCAGCGCAGAGGCTGCGGCCGCGGCGTCCAAGGCGCGCGACGGCGACCAGTCCGGCCGCCAGGCCAAGCCGACGCAGCCGCCAAGGCCGCCGACCAGCAAGTCGAGCACGAGCAAGGCCACGACGCCAGCCAAGGCCGCGCCGCCAGTCGAAGAGCGGCGCAAGACCACGAAGCTGCCGGCCGAAGACCGCGGCCTCCAAGTCGAGCACGCGCAAGGCCACGAGTCCGACCAAGGCCGCGACCGGCAAGTCGAGCCCGAGCCAGATCGAAGCGGCGTCAGCCGGCGGACCAGCCGCCTCGTCGTGCAGGCCGAGCGCGGCGGTCGCCTCGAAGCCTCCGAGGACCGCCGGCTCGCGTCACGGTCGGCATCGTCGCCCGCCGGCGGCGTGCGCACCGCGCGCCACGTCGCGGCCGCCAGCGCACCGGCCACGGTCAGGCCCGTGAGGATGAGCAGCCGTCTCGCCCTGCTCAGCGCCAGACGGCCGCCTCGAAGGCCGCCGCGTCGGCGATGCCGCTCGGCCGCCAGGTCCGCGCCTCGCCCGTCGTCGAGGAGCCGCGCGTAGGTGCAGTCCGGGCCCATCGCGCAGTCGAGCTGGCCGCCCATGGGCTCCGGCCGGTAGCCCGAGTCGGCGTAGATGAAGAGCAGGCGCAGGCCCACGTACATGAGCGCCAGGCCGAGGCCCGGTGACGAGCCCGGCGAAGCCGGCGTTGGCGAAGAGCCGCCAGCGCGGCCGCCAGCGCTCCGACTTGTGGTTGGCGTAGAAGCCGATGACGGCGCCCGCGACGGGCGCCGAGATGAAGACGAGCGCCTGGATGGCCACCACCAGCTCGAACGAGATGGCGATGGTGACGGCCATGCCCGAGGCCGACCATGGCGGCGTAGACGGCGCCACGGTCGAGCACCCGGCCGGACGCCGGTCGGGTGCCCTCCACGTCCTCTTCGCCGAGGCCGGCGTCCTCGACCGGCGCGCCGGCCGGGTCGACGGCAGGGCCGGCCTCCTCGGTGCGAGGCCCTTCGATCGACCCGGACTCCGGGATCGGCCGCCTGCGCTCAGGCGCCGGCCAGGGCGCTGCGGCCCGGGTAGCGGGCGACGTCGCCCAGCTCCGCGTCGATGCGCAGCAGGCGGTTGTACTTGGCCACGCGCTCCGAGCGCGACGGGGCGCCCGTCTTGATCTGGCCGCTGTTGGTGGCCACGGCGAGGTCGGCGATGGTGGTGTCCTCGGTCTCGCCGGAGCGATGGCTGATGACCGCGCCCCAGCCGTTCGAGCGCGCCAGGTCGACGGCGCGCAGCGTCTCGCTCAGCGTGCCGATCTGGTTGAGCTTGATGAGGATGGCGTTGGCCGAGCCTTCTCGTCGAGGCCGCGCGCGAGGCGCTCGGGGTTGGTCACGAAGAGGTCGTCGCCGACGAGCTGGCAGCGGTCGCCGACCCGCTCGGTCAGCGCCTGCCAGCCCTGCCAGTCGTCCTCGGCGAGGCCGTCCTCGAGGCTGACGATGGGGTAGCGGGCGATCCAGTCGGCCCAGAAGTCGACCATCTCGCTCGGTCTTGAGCGAGCGGCCCTCCTTGGCCAGCCGGTAGGTGAGCTCGCCCTCCGCGTCCGGCTCGCCGTCGACGAGCTCGGTCGTGGCCGGGTCGAGCGCGATGGCGACCTGCTCGCCGGGCCGGTAGCCGGCCCGCTCGACGGCCCGCAGGACCGTCTCGATGGCCGCCTGGTTGGAGGGCAGCGTCGGCGCGAAGCCACCCTCGTCGCCCTGGCCGGTGGCCAGGCCGCGGTCGTGCAGCTCGGCCTTCAGGGCGTGGAAGATCTCCGAGCCCGGCGCGCAGCGCCTCGCCGAAGCTGTCGACGCCGACGGGCATGACCATGAACTCCTGGAAGTCCGTGGAGTCGGCCGCGTGCTGGCCGCCGTTGAGGATGTTGAACATGGGCACGGGCAGCGTCCAGGCGCCCGCGCCGCCGAGGTAGCGGTAGAGCGGCAGGCCGTAGGACACCGCCGCCGCATGGGCGCAGGCGAGCGACACGCCGAGCACGGCGTTGGCGCCCGAGCTTGCCCTTGTTGGGGGTGCCGTCGAGCTCGATGAGCAGCGCGTCGATGGCGCCCTGGTCCGAGGCGTCCTCGCCCAGGATGGCCGGCGCGATGGTCTCGATGACGTTGCTGACGGCCTGCTGGACGCCCTTGCCGCCGTAGCGGCCCTTGTCGCCGTCGCGCAGCTCGACGGCCTCGTGGGCGCCCGTCGAGGCGCCCGACGGCACGGCCGCGCGACCCACGGCCCCGTCGTCGAGGACGACGGTCACCTCGACCGTCGGGTTGCCCCGCGAGTCGAGGATCTCCTGGGCGTCGATGTAGTCGATGAACGGCATCAGGCCACCACTTCCGACTTGCGGTCCTGGAGGACCTTGATGCCCGGCAGCTCGCGGCCCTCGAGGAACTCGAGCGAGGCGCCGCCGCCGGTGGAGATGTGGGTGAAGCGCGGCGCCAGGCCGAGCTCCTCGATGGCGGCCACGGAGTCGCCGCCACCGACCACGACCGAGGCGCCGGCCTCGGCGCGGTCGGCCAGGAAGCGCGCCATGGAGCGCGTGCCGTCGCCGAAGGTGGGCACCTCGAAGACGCCCAGCGGGCCATTCCAGAGGACCGTCTGGGCGTCGGCCAGGGCGGCCTCGAAGGCGACCCGCGACTCGGGCCCGATGTCGACCGCGGACCAGGAGTTGGGGATCTTCTTCGACGGACACGACCTTGTGCTCGGCGCCGCGCGTGACCTCCTTGGCCACCACGACGTCGGTCGGCAGCAGGAGGTCCACGCCGCGCTCGGCCGCGCGGGCCATGATGCGCTGCGGCGTCCTCGACGCGGTCGCGCTCGAGCAGGCTCTTGCCCACGCCGTAGTCCTGCGCCGCCAGGAACGTGTTGGCCATGCCGCCGCCGATGACGAGCCGGTCGACGCGGTCGAGGAGCGATTCGAGGACCTTGATCTTGTCGGAGACCTTGGCCCCGCCGATGACGGCGGCGAAGGGCCGGGCCGGGTCCTCGAGCAGGCTCGAGAGGTTGCGGATCTCGCGCTCCATGAGCAGGCCGGCGTAGGCCGGCAGGAGCTCGGCCACGCCGACGGTCGAGGCGTGGGCGCGGTGGGCCGTGCCGAAGGCGTCGTTGACGTAGACGTCGCCGTAGCTCGCCAGCGCCGCCGCGAACTCCGGGTCGTTGGCCTCCTCCTCGTCGTGGAAGCGGAGGTTCTCGAGCAGCAGCAGCTGGCCGGGCTTGAGGCGGTTGACGGCATCGACCGTGCCCGGCGCCGATGGCGTCGCCGGTGGCCGGCACGGGCCGCTTGAGGAGCTCGGAGAGGTGCTGCGCCACGGGGCGCAGCCGGAGCGAGTCGCTGACCTTGCCCTTGGGCCGCCCGAGGTGGCTCATGAGCACGATCGAGGCGCCGTGCTCGAGCAGGTAGGCGATGGTCGGGAGGGCGGCGCGGATGCGGGAGTCGTCCCGGACCCTGCCGTCCTCGATGGGGACGTTGAAGTCGACCCGCATGAGGACGCGCTTGCCCTGCGGATCGAAGTCACGGATGGTGAGCTTGTCCATGGCCGTGCCTCGGCGTGCTCGCTCGCGATCGGCGCTCAGGCGAGCCGCTCGGCCATGTACTTGACGAGGTCGGCGACGCGGCAGCTGTAGCCCCACTCGTTGTCGTACCAGGCGATGACCTTCACGAAGTCGCCGCCCAGGCTCATCGTCGAGGGCGCGTCGATGATCGAGCTGCGCTCGTCGCCCTTGAAGTCCATCGAGACGAGCTTGCCCTCCTCGACGCCGAGGATGCCCTTCAGGGGCCCGGCGGCGGCGGCGCGGAAGGCGTCGTTGAGCTCCTCGACCGTGGCCGGCTTCTCGAGCTCGGCGGTGAAGTCCACGACGCTCACGGTGGGCGTCGGCACGCGCAGGCTGAAGCCGTCGAACTTGCCCTTGAGGTCGGGGATGACGAGGGCCAGGGCCTTGGCCGCGCCGGTCGTGGTGGGGATGATGTTCTGGCCGGCCGAGCGGGCGCGGCGCGGGTCCTTGTGGGCCACGTCCAGGACGTTCTGGTCGTTCGTGTACGAGTGGATCGTGTTCATCAGGCCGCGCTTGATGCCGAAGCGTGTCGTGGACGACCTTGGCCGCCGGCGCCAGGCAGTTCGTGGTGCAGCTGGCGTTGCTGATGATGTGGTGCTTGCCGGAGTCGTACTGGTCCTCGTTGACGCCCAGGACGATGGTGATGTCCTCGTTCTTGGCCGGGGCGCTGATGAGCACCTTCCTGGCGCCGCCCTTGAGGTGGCCGCCGGCCGCGCTGGCGTCGGTGAAGCGGCCCGTCGACTCGATGACGATGTCGACGCCGAGGTCGCCCCAGGGCAGCAGCGCGGGGTCCTTCTCCGAGAGGACCTTGATCTCCTTGCCGTCGACGATGAGCGAGTCGTCGGTGTGCTCGACGCGTGCCCTCGTAGGTGCCGTAGGTGGAGTCGCGCTTGAAGAGGAGCGCGTTCATCTCGGTCGAGACGAGGTCGTTGACGGCCACGACCTCGACGTCGGGGGCGCGCTCGATGATGGCCTTGAGCGACTGGCGCCCGATGCGGCCGAAGCCGTTGATGCCGACCCGCGTTGTCATGCCTGGGACTCCTTGCTGCCTGGCTGCCCGGCCTCTCGTGCCCGGGCAGCATCTCTTCCGTTGGTCGGGCCAGGTCAGCCGGCGCCGCGCGTGGCGACCCCGGGTCCTGACGTCATGTGGTCACGCCCGCCGAGCCGGCGGCCGCGGTCCCATGCTCGCCGCTGGCGGTCAGGCCAGGCAGGGCCGATGCGACGAGCGGCACCGTGCCGATAAGCCCGACGTCATCGCCGAGCGCGGCCGGCACGACGCGCGCCCGCTGCGCCAGCAGCCGGAACGAGCTGCGGGCCACGGCTTCCCGGGCGGGTGCCAGCAGGCCGCTCTCCCCACGCCAGCGTGATGCCACCACCCAGGATGACCCTGTCCGGGCCGAAGACGTTCACGATGGAGACCACCGCGAGGGCCACGGCCCGCCGAGCACGCTCCAGTATGACGGCTGCGGCGGCATCGCCGGCGGCTCGGCGGCGTCGGAGACGTGCACGGCGCTCAGCGGCTGCGGCGCGATGCGCGCCGCGATGCGCGCCAGCTCGCGCCGTCGGCGCCGGCCTCGAGGGCGGCCCGGGCCGCGTTGGCGATGCCGGTCCCCGAGGCGACGGCCTCGAGGTGGCCGATGCCGCCGCAGCCGCAGACGGGCCCGTCCATGTCGACCGTCATGTGGCCGAGCTCGCCGGCCACGCCGTCGGGCCCGACGATGGGCTGCCCGCCGCTGATGACGGCGCCGCCGATGCCCGTCGAGATGGTCAGGTAGACGAGGTCGCCGGAGCCCTCGCCGGCCCCGAAGTCGCGCTCGGCGAGGATGTTGACGTTGGTGTCCTTGCCCAGCGCCCAGGGCAGGCCGAGCGCCTCGCCGATGGTGGGCGCCAGCGGGAAGCCCCACCAGTCGCCGCGCAGGTTGGGCGGGTCGATGAGGACGCCCGCTGCGCGGGTCGAGCGGCCCGGGCGCGGCGATGCCCACGGCGACGGGCTCGCCGCCGCCCGCGGCGAGGTGCTCGGCGCGGGCGTCCCGCAGCAGGGCGAGGCAGAGCTCGAGGACGGCCGGCAGGCCCTCGGCCATGGGCGTCGCGCGCGCGCGACGAGCGACGACGCGGCCATCGGGCGTGACCACGGCGGCGCGGGCGTTGGTGCCCCCGAGGTCGAGCGCCAGGACCGGCCCGGCGAGCGTCGTCGTCGAGAAGCGGGTGGCCATGCGGACCTCGGACCTCCGCTGCGATGCGAGCGTTCGCTCAGCAGTCTAGGCACAGCGAACGGCCCCGGTCGCTCGACCGGGGCCGTTCGTTCGCGTCAGAGGGAAGGAGTCAGCCGCCGATCCGGAAGACGCTGCCGCCGCACTTGGGGCACGTGCCCTTGGTCGCGGGCTTGCCGTTCTTCATGGTGATCTTCTGGGGGTTCTGGATCTCGACCTTCTTCTTGTCCTTGACGCAATACGCTTCGGCCATCCCGTTCCTCCTATCCCTCCGGGTCCTCGATGGTGTGACCCGGCACCCTCGCGGACCCGGTCATCTGCCGGATCTCGACTGCGAACAGTCGTAGGTTGCCATGCGTGACTCTATTCGGTCGCGCTCGTCGGCGCCCAGTGTGACGGACGCCAGTGCACGCTCGCCAGACCGCGCGCGCTGCTCGTCCATCTCCGCCAGCACGTGGAGGGCCTCGAGGCCGGTCTCGATGAGGCCGTCCTCGGCGCGGCGCCGCTGCTCGGCGGTGGCGAAGCGCCCGCTGGTGCGCTGCGCGAAGACCGTGCAGACGACGCCCGCCCGGCAGCCGGCCAGGGCGGCCAGGGTGAGGACGGCGGAGGCCTCCATCTCGAAGTTCACGACACCCTGGGCGGCCATGCGCGCCACGAGGTCGGGGAAGCGCAGCGGCAGCTGCGGGATGGGCCGGCCCTGGGCGCCGTAGAAGCCGGGCGCCGTGGCCGTGAGGCCGAGGTGGGCGCGCTGGCCGGTGCGGGCGGCGGCCTCGAGGAGCGCGGCCACGGCCGCGTAGTCGGCCACCGCCGGATAGCCGTCCTCGACGTAGAACGAGGTCGTGGCCTCGAGGCGCAGCGCGCCGGTGCTGATGACGAGGTCGCCGAGCTCGATGTCCTCGCGCAGCGACGCCGCAGGAGCCGATGCGCACGAAGGTCGGCCGCTGCGTGATGGCCAGGAGCTCGGCCATGACGATCTCGACGTTGTCGGTGCCGATGCCGGTGGCGACGACCGAGACGCGCAGGCCGCGGTGGCTGCCGGTGACCGAGTTGAACTCGCGGTGCCGGCGCTGCACCTCGACGTCGTCGAGGAGCGCCGCGATGCGGTCGGTGCGATCGGGATCGCCCGGCAGGAGGATGTAGTCGGCCACCTCGCCGGGCGCGAGGTCGATGTGGTACTGGCGCTCCGTGTCGGGCAGCGCGACCAGCGGGTCCGCGTCAGGCACGGCGACTCCTTCTCCTTCGACCTCGCACGGCGCGAGGGCTCCGCGGAACCATAGCCACGCGCGACCGCGAGCGTCAAGCCGAGCGCCGCGCGGCGGCCGAGGGACTCCGTGGCCTCGGCGGCCCGTACCATGGGCCGGCTGCGACCGATGCCGACGGACTCGATCCTCGACGCCATCTTCGAGGAGCACCTCGGCGGTCGCGGCCGCCAGCCGAGCGCAGCTCGCTGCCGGGCATCGCCGAGCTGGCGGCGCCAGATCAGCGACGGCCCTCGAGGCCGGCGGCAAGCTGATCGTCTTCGGCAACGGCGGCAGCGCCGCCGACGCGCAGCACTTCGCGGCCGAGCTGGTGGGCCGCTTCCGCCGGGACCGACGGGCGCTGCCGGCCATCGCCCTGACGACCGACTCCTCGACCCTCACGGCCATCGCCAACGACTTCTCCTTCGAGGAGGTCTTCGCGCGCCAGGTCGAGGCGCTCTGCCGGCCCGGCGACGTCGTCGTCGGCATCAGCACCTCGCGGCGACGCGCCGAACGTGGTCCGCGGCATCGCGCGGCGCGGCAGCGCGGCGCCCGGACCTGGGGCCTGACCGGCGCGGCGCGGCGGACGGCTCGGCCGAGGTCGCGGAGCACGTGCCTGCGCGTGCCCTCGGACGTCGACGGCACGCATCCAGGAGATGCACGTCACCATCATCCACGCCGTCTCCGAGCTGGTGGACGCGGCAGCCGCGGACGCCGAGCATCGGCGGCCGACGCGCCGCGCAGGCGCCGCGGCCGCGCAGCGCTGAGCCTCAGCCGGGCTGACGCTGCCGCCGACGCCCTCGTCCGAGGCCCGCGCTGCTCGCGGGCGCCGACCATGTACTCGACGACCTCGGTCGTGTCGGTGTCCGCGGTGGGCATCTCGGCGACCTTGCGGCCGCGATGCATGATGACGATGCGGTCGGTGATGGCGAAGACGTCCGGCAGGGTGTGCGAGATGAGGATGACCGGCACGCCCTGCTCGCGCAGCGTGTCGATGAGCGCCATGACCTTGCGCTGCTCGGGCACGCCGAGGTTGTTGGTGGGCTCGTCCATGATCATCAGGCGAGCGTTCCAGTAGATGGCGCGGGCGATGGCCACGGCCTGGCGCTGCCCGCCGGAGAGCTTCTCGATCTCCAGGCGCATCTGCGGGATGACGGATGCCCAGCCGGTCGAGGATGGCCGTACGACTCGGCGCGCATCTCGTCCTCGTCGAGCGTCTTGACGGCACCGAGCAGGTGGCGCTTCTTGACCTCGCGCCCGAGGAAGATGTTGGCGCTGACGTCGAGGTTGCCGGCCAGGGCCAGGTCCTGGTAGATGGTCTCGATGCCCGCCTGGCGCGCCTCGATGGGGCGCGAGAAGTGCACCTCCGGCCCTCGAAGAAGATCTGGCCGGCGTCGGGGTGGTAGACGCCCGAGACGCACTTGATGAGCGTGGACTTGCCGGCGCCGTTGTCGCCCACGAGGCCCACGACCTCGCCCGGGCGGATGTCCAGGCTGACGTCGTTGACGGCGGTCAGGCCGCCGAAGCGCTTGACGAGGTTGCGGACCGAGAGCATCGGCTCGCGACCGTCGGTCGGCTGCTCGCTCATTGGCTTTCCGCCCTTCCGACGACGAGGTCGCGGGCCTGGTCGATGAGCACGGCCATGATGACCACGATGCCGATGACGATGTACTGCCAGAACGGCTCGACCTGGAGCATGATCAGGCCGGTCACCAGGATGGCGATGATGAGCGCGCCGATGACGCGTGCCCATGATGTTGCCGCGACCGCCGAACATGCTCACGCCGCCGATGATGACCGCCGCGATCGAGTTGCAGCAGCAGCGGTTCGCCGGCGATCGCCGAGCCGCCGGTGAAGCGCGCCGTGTGCAGGACGCCGGCCATGCCGGCCATGAACGCCGAGAGCGTGAAGATGAGGATGGTCAGGCGGTCGACCGGGACGCCGGCGCGCACGCGAGGCCTCGCGGTTGCCGCCGATGGCGTAGGTGTGGCGGCCGAACTGCATCTTGCGCAGCAGGAACGCGGCGATGACGACCGTGACGGCGGTGACGACGACCGGCCACGGAAGACGCGGTCCATGCTTCGAAGCGCCTCGCCGGTGACGTCCGGCTTGTAGAGAACGGCAGTGCCGCCGCCCTCGCCGTGCGTCCAGTAGAGCAGCGACTCGTTGCCGAAGTCGCGCATGCCGTCGGGCAGGCCGCCCACGATGTTGCCACCGGAGACGATGAGCGCCGACGCCGCGCGCGACGAAGGCCATGCCCAGCGTGACGATGAAGGAGGGCACGCGCAGCTTGGCGATGATGATGCCGTTGATGAGGCCGAACGACAGCGGCCGCGACCAGGCGCGACCGCGAAGCCGACGACGATGGCCGGCGACCTCGCTCCAGACCGCGTCGCCCATGAGCTCGACGCGTCGCCTTGGCCGAGACGACCGAGGCGAGGCCCATGACCCAGCCGACCGAGAGGTCGATGCCGCCCGAGATGATGACGAACGTCTGGCCCAGGCCCATCAGCAGGACCGGAGACGATGGTGCTGCAGGATGTTCTGCGTGTTGCGCAGGTTGAGGAAGTTGATGTCCTGCGGTGACGTAGACGCTGACCGTGAAGAAGGCGATGAGCCCGAACAGGAACACCCAGGCCCAGGCTCGGCTGATGCCGAGCACGAGCCGCTTGCGCGTGTCGCGCTGCGACGCTGCGGGCGCCGCCGAGCTCGGCGCTCGCTTCGGTCACCGACAGACGTCCTTTCGACGAGGCGTGGGGCGCCGTGACGGCGCCCCACGCCTGTACGTCGCGAGCCCGACGGGCCGTCGACGGCTCGGCTACTCGACCTGGTAGATGAAGCGCGCGACCTCGGGATCGTCGACGTTCTCGGCGTCGATGATCGCGAAGCCGGTCGTCACGTGCTTCGGCAGGCTGGTCACGCCGGAGTGGTCGGCCATGGCGAAGGCCACGCCCAGGTAGCCCATGTCGAAGGGCTTCTGCGCGAGCACCAGGGTGACCGTGCCCTCGTTGAGCAGCTCGATGGCGCGCTCCGTGGCGTCGTAGGCAGCGACCTGCACCTGCGCCGCCGAGGCCGGCGTTCACGACGGCGTTGCCGGCGCCCTGGGCGCTGAAGACGTTGACGCCGAAGATGCCGTCCAGGTCGGGATGGAGCTCCAGGATGGCAGCGGTCTGCTGGACGGCGGTGTCCTCGTCGTCGAGGCTGTACTCCTCGCCGACGATCTCGATGTCCGGGATACTCGGCGATGCACCTCGCGGCAGCCATGGCTGCGCTGCTGGACCGAGCTGGTCGTCCGGCGTTGGTGTTCTGGATGTAGACCTTGCCCTCGCCACCGATGGCCTCGGCCATGGCGCTGGCAGGCGATGCGCCCGCCTTCCGACGTTGTCCGAGCCGATGTAGCGAGATGGGGAAGGTCACCGGACCATCGACGTAGTCGCCGTCACCGAGGAAGGTGTCGACGGTGATGATCTTGGTGCCCTGCGTCGACGGCTTCCTGCAGCGGCGCGATCATCTCCTCGGTGCTCACCGGCGCGGTGATGATGTAGTCCAGGTTGCCCTGGCCCTTGAGCGCGCTCAGGATGGGGTCCTGTGCCGAGGTGCCCCAGGTGGCCGGGAACTGCGCGACCTGGACCTCGATGCCGAAGTCCTCGGCCGCCGCCTGGATGCCCTTCTCCATGACGTGGTAGAAGGGGTCCTCGACGCCCGGCAGGAAGCGCGATGTTGGGCTTCCTCGTCCTGGGCGCTGACGGCCGCCGGCACGAGGGCCAGGGCCAGCAGGGCGACCGATGCGAGTGCCACGAATCGTCTGTTCACGTTCTTCCTCCGCTGCAGATTCCGAACAGGACACGGCGCGAACGACAGGATCGGCCCTGGCTGCCTCCTCTCTGACGCCCGGGACCTCCCTGTCCTCGCTGGCGTCCGTCCCGGAAGTCTAGGCCTGCCTCGGTCGTCGCGGATGAGGCCGAATCGGCACGTGTCCGGGGCCGTCGGTCGCGCCGCGCCGCGACGCCGCGGCGACCGCGGCTCAGGCTCGCCGGCGCTACGACCGGTCGGGGGCCGCGACCTCCGCCAGAGGCGCAGCCCGCCCAGCCCAGCAGGAGCGACGGACAGCGGCGGCGAGCATGCCGCCCGCCAGCAGGGCCTCGCATCGGCATCGCGGATGGCGCCAGGACGGCCGCAGCGGTCGGTGGCGTCACCGTCGGTCGGCCGCGGCGCCGACGCCGACAGGAAGGCGCTGTCCGGCGCGCGGCGTGGCGGGATCGATGGCACGGAGGGCTGCCGCGCGGTGGACGTCTGCCAGTGAACGGACGACGACCTCCGGACCGCCGCCGCCCGGGCCGGCGGACCCGGCCCGTGACGTTGAGCACCTCGCCGACCCGCAGGGCCGGCTCGAAGCCGTCGCCTCCAGCAGCCAGGCGGACAGCGACCTGGGCAGTCCCGTCATCGAGCGTCAGCAGGTCGCCGTCGAGCGCGGCGACGCGGCCGCCGACCCGGACGAGCGTCGCCGACCAGGTCCGTGACGGCCGTCGAGCGTGGCCGTCGGGATCGATCGCCTGACCGGTCCCTGAGGCACCGCCGGTGGGACCGGCGGCAGCCGTCGCCGGCGACCGCCGTCGGAGCGACCCAGCCGCAGTCGAGCGCACGACCCGCCCGAGCACGATGTCCGCGCGGCGAGCGGGGCGCGATGGCGAAGCGCTGGTCCGTCGCTGAAGGGTGGGCACGCTTGACGATGCCGACGATCCGGACGGAACGGCCGGGCTCCAGCCCGTCTGCCGACGTGCCGCTACCGGCCAGGCCGACGATGGGCAGCTCGCCCGCGGCACCGAGCGTGGCTTCGGCACGCCAGGTGTCGCCGTCGCGCTCGACGTCGTTGATGCGGACGGTGACCGAGACGAGCCGCCACTCGTCGTCTGCGTCGGGCGGACGACGCAGGACGACGGGGACGGCGCGCGACCGGCCGAGGTCGCGCGGCCTCGACTCGGCTTCGAGCTGCGAGCCGCCGTACCAGGTGCCGACCTCACCGCTGACGCGGATCGAGCGACCGACCGGCGCCGGCGTCGACGCCCTCCGGGTAGCGGACGCAGGATGGCGCCGGTGCGGTCCTGGACGGTGACTCGTCGACCCTCGGAGTCGATGAACCCCGCCGGCGATGTGACGGTGCCGACGATGGTCACGGTGCGTCCGGGCGTGGCATCCCTGATGCGGACGCGTCGCGGCGCGTCGCCGCGGGGTCGGCTCGTCGTCATCGTCATCGTCGTCGTCGTCGTCCGTCGTCGTCGGGGCGCGGCGTGGCCTGGGGGTCGCCCGGCAGGCGCTCGATGTCCGATGCGATCCCGCGGCCAGATGCGGTGGCCGTCCGTGCCGCCAGTGCGACTGGCGCGCTGGCCCGACGATGCCCGTCGCTCGGATGCGCTGCCCCGGCTCGAGCGCGTCCTGCCGGGACCTCGATCTCGGCGTGGAGGTAGACCTGGGCCGTGCCCTCGTCGTCGCGGACGGTGACGGCGAAGGCGCCGCTGTCGCGGTCCTCGACGTCCACGATCGAGCCCGTCAGCTCGACGAGCAGGCCTTCGGTGTCCTCGTCGACGCCGAGCGGTGCCCAGCCGGTGCGGGTCGGGCAGGCCGCCGCTGCCGATGACGACGACCTCGGAGGCGTCGTCCGGCCGGATCTCGAGGTTGCCGTATGGCGCGGCGAGCTCGCCGCTCACCCGCACGATCCGTCCCTGCGGCAGGTCCTCGAGAGGGTAGCTCGTCGGGGAGTCGCACGAAGACGCCAGCGCTGCCGTCCTGGATGGCCATCGTGCGGTCGCCGAGGATGCGGCTCCGGGCGCCGCCGTGACGACGCCCGTGACGGTGACCCAGGCGCCGATCTCCTCGTCCCTGGCTGCGCCGATCGACGTTGCCACCGGACTCGGGCTGGGCGTGGCGGTCGGTCGCGGTGTCGGCGGTCGGTCGCGGGTGTCGGCGGTGGGCGTCGGGGTGGGCGTGGGCGGCTCGGTGTCGCGGTCGGCCGCGGCGTCGCGGTCGGCCTCGGGGTGGGCGTGGGCGTCGGCGTTGGGCGTCGGGGTCTCGCGTGGGCCGCGGCGTCGCGGTAGGCGTCGGCGTCGGGCCCGGCGTCGCCGTGGGGTCGGCGTCGGTCGGCGTCGGGCGTCGGTGTGGGCCTCGGGGTCGGCGTCGGCGTCGGCTCGGGCGTCGGGGTCGGGCTCGGGCGTCGGGTCGGGCGTCGGGCTCGGGGTCGGCTCGGGCGTCGGGTCGGGCGTCGGGCTCGGGTCGGCTCGGGCTCAGGGGTGGGCTCGGGCGTCGGCTCGGGTGTCGGGCTCGGGGTCGGCTCGGGCGTCGGGCTCGGGCGTCGGGCTCAGGGGTGGGCTCGGGCGTCGGGTCGGGCGTCGGGCTCGGGCGTGGGCTCGGGCGTGGGCTCCGGCTCGGACGGCGAGCCATCCGGGATGGGCATCAGGTTCATGCACCGTGTCAGCCGCGTTGTCGTTCGTGTCGCGACCGTTGCCGCCAGCGCCTCCGGGCAGCCGCTCGAGCGATGCGCCAGCCGGCGGTGCCGCCCCGGGCGAGCCCTCCACGAACGCGGACGCCGCGGTGCCCCACGACAGCGAGTCGATGACGGCGCCGCCCACGACCCGCAGGACGAGGGAGCCGCCGGCCGCGCTCAGGCCGCCCGTGTAGGTGTGGTCGGCCAGGCCGGCGAAGAGCACCGTCGGCGTTGGCGATGAGGAGATGGCCGTCCAGGGCGCGAGCTGCCGGTTCGTCCAGCGGTGCTTCGTGGTGACCGTCGAGCCCGTGGCCGTGACATAGACGACCTCCAGGCCGTCGAGCTGCACCGGCAGGTCTCCGCCGTTGTAGATCTCGAAGTACTCGTCCGAGCCGGCGGCACCGCCGGTCACGACCTCGCCGACGACGACGTCCCTCGACGGCGGCCAGTCGGCGGCGGCCCGCATGACGCTCGTGAGCGCGGGCAGCATCAGGACAGCGGCCACGGCCGCGAGCAGGATCGATCGCCATCGCCGGGACATCCTTGACCTCCGAGGCCGGCGGGATGCGGCGGGTGCGAGGCGGGCAGGGACCGGGCGGTCGACCCAGGACGCCATCCTCGCGCCGCGGCACTTCACGCGCACTTACGCGCCGGGCTTCGCGCGCTCCACGGATTCCGGCCAGCGGCGTCAGGGTGTCAGCGCCAGGGTGAAGGCGAACCAGGCCACGACCGCCTGCCCGACGGCGAAGGCGGCCAGGACGATGCGCGCGCCCGATCCGCGACCGGCGGTTGGCGAGGACCCACGCGAACGGCCAGGCCGATGGCGATGTAGCGCGGGGCGGACTGCAGGTAGCCCGCCAGGAAGACGCTGGCCACGGCCAGCACGGCCACGAGCCAGTAGGCCGGTCGGATGCGGTCGTGGCGGAAGAACACGAACAGGAAGGCGTAGAAGAGCGAGCGCCCCGATCCAGTAGGCGACGACGGCCGGGGGCCGGCGACCACGCGAGCGCTGGCATCTCGCGCGGCGCTCGGCGGCGCACGGCCCAGGGCCGCCGCGGGTCCGGCTCGGCAGGTTCCAGTGCTCCTGCGCGTGGACCGCCGCCAGAGGATCGCCGGTGAGCCACCACAGGTAGCCGAAGAACGCCGCCAGGGCAAGCGGCGCGAGGAGCAGCGGCAGCCACGAGCGCACGCTGCGCACCCCGTCGCGCTGGGCGATGAGGACGAACAGCGGCAGGCACAGCAGGATCCCCGGTGCCCGCGTCACGGCCGACAGCGCCACCAGCGCTCCCGCCAGCCCATGGGTGGCGAGTCTCCGCGGCCAGGAAGGCGCCCGACCGCCAGGAGGAGGAAGAGGCTGTCCGAGTAGGCCATCGCGAACACGAAGTTGGGCGGCGCCAGGGCCAGGAACCAGAGGCTCAGGATGGCGCGATCGCGGCGCCTGATAGCGGAGCGACAGCGCGTAGAGGGCGACGAGCGCCAGGGCGAAGGCGATGTTCGCGGCGAGGACGCCGGCCAGCGCAAGGTCGCCGAGGGTGACGAGCGAAGCGGCGCGCATGACGAGCGGGAAGCCCGGATAGAAGGCGTACTCGGGGAACGTCTCGACCTCGGCGTCGTAGCCATCCGCGGCGATGCCGACGTAGTGCTCGGTGTCCCAGAGCGTCAGGCTGACCGAGGATGGGGCGGTCGTCGACCGGACGGCGCCCGGCGGCACCGGCTGAGCGACCTCGACGGCGACCGCCACCGCCAGGACGAGCAGCCGGCTGACGACGAAGACGGCCGCGATCCGCGGCAGCGCCCAGCGCCAGTCGATCGCCGTCGGACGGACGTCCGCGTCAGAGGGCAGGCTCACGCCGGGCGAGTCTAGGTCCGGGGTCGGCATCCGCGACCGCCCGATGGTCATGGGCGCGCAGCGGACGCGCGCTCCGCTGCACGCCGCCGCCGCAGGACTGCGCCCGACCTCGACAGGTCACCTGCGGTACCATCGCGCCGCCCCGTCCATCTCACGACAGCAGGTATCACAGTGCCCCGTTCCAGGAACACGCGCATCCGTCCCAAGGACACCAGTCGCGTCGAGGCGCGGCGTCGCCATCGTGACGAGCAGCGGGCGGCCGGCGAGGATCCGGACGTCGTCGAGGCGGAGGCCATGGCGACGCCAGCGTCAGCTCGGCCCACCGTTCGCGATGCCCAACGTCCGCGAGGATCTGGCGGCCCTGCCCTCGGTCTTCCGCAAGCCGCTCATGTGGCTGCCCTTCGGCGTGCTGCTGGTCGCCTTCTTCCTCGAGCTGGCTCGTCAGAACGAGATGCTGCCCGAAGGCGCGGTCGCGGACCTCGGCATCCTCTTCGTGCAGCTGACGCTGCCGCCGACGTCGCTCTTCGTCTTCTTCATCGGCGGCTTCCTCGCGCCGCGGGCCTCGTACCTCGTGGGTGCCCTGCTCGGGGTCTTCGATGCCCTGCTCATCACCATCCTCGTGCTCCTCGAGCAGACCGACTTCGAGGAGACGGGCATGGGCGACGTCGCCCAGGGCCTCGTGCCGCTGTGGGGCATCGCCATCCTGGTGGGCATCTTCGCGGCCGGGTTCGCGGCCTGGTACCGGCGCTTCCTGCGCTCGTCGCAGGAGCGCGCCAAGGCCAACCGCGCGATCCGGGAGCAGGAGCAGGCGCGCAAGGCCAAGGAGCAGGCCCGGGCCGACAAGCAGGCTGCGCGGGAGGCTCAAGCGCGTCCGCTGAGCGCCATCGTCGGTCGCTCGGCGCTCAGCCCTGGCGGCGCATGCCGGCGTGGCCCAGGTGGCGGACGCCCTCGGGCCGCTCCGGCCCGCCGTGGTCGCGGCAGACCTCCACGAGCGGCGCGATGCGCCGCGCCACGAGGTTGATGACGCTCGGCCTCCACCTGGAGCGTCGCCCTCCACGTAGAGCAGCGCGTGGCGGCGCACGACGCCCCGCAGCCGGCCCCAGGTCGCGCGGCCAGAGCGTCACGTTGACCATGCCGGTCTCGTCCTCGAGGGCCAGGAAGACCGTGCCCTTGGCGGTCATGGGGTGCTGCCGCGTGACGACCAGCCCGCCGATGGCGACCCGGCCCGGCCGCCGCTCGGCGAGCGCCGCCAGCGTCAGCGCCCCGAGCGCGGTCGAGCGCCGGCCGGAACAGCTCCATGACCTGGCGGCGGGCGTCGAGCGAGAGGATGGCGTAGGCGTCGCCCAGGCGCTCCAGCTCCGTCGGCGGCGGCAGCGCCGGCGCCGGGGTGGGTGGCAGGCGGAGGTCCAGCGGCCGTCCCTGGGCCCTGCGCGAGCCGACCGACGCGACCGTCGCTGCGACCCCGCGCCGCGCCGGCGACCTCGCGCAGCTGCCAGAGCGCCTCGCGCCGCGGCTGGCCGAGCGAGTCGAGGGCCCCGGCGCGGATGAGCCGCTCCACGACCTCCTCCGGCAGCTCCGTGCGCGCCACGAGGTCCGCCAGCGAGCGGAAGGGCCCGCCGCGGGCGCGCTCGGCGTCGAGGGCCTCCCCCTCCGCCTCGCCGATGCCCTTGACGAGGTGCAGGCCCAGGCGGATGCCGTAGCCCGCGCGCGGACGGGCGCCGCGAAGCGGTCGCGGGCCGCCTCGTCGGGCACCACGACGGCCGGCGAGCCCACGACCTCCGGCCGCCGCTCGATGCCGGCCCCGGCGGGCAGCGGCGTGCCGGGCAGGCCGACCCACTCGGTGGTGGTGCGGAAGCGGCTGGCGTTGACGTCCACCGGCAGCACCGCCACGCCGTGGCGCTTGGCGTCGTTGATGAGCACCTCGACCGGGTAGAAGCCCATGGGCTGGGCGTTGATGAGCCCGGTCACGAACTGGGCCGGGTAGAAGAGCTTGAGGAAGGCCGACTCGTAGGCCGTCCGCGCGAAGGCCGCGGCGTGGCTCTTGTTGAAGCCGAAGCTGGCGAAGCCGGCGACCTTGGCGAAGAGCTCCTCGGCCTGCTCGGGCGTCAGGCCGCTGGTCGCGCATGCAGCCCTCCACGAAGCGGGCGTGGAGCTTCTCCATCTCGCGCGTGCGAGCGCCACGTGCCCATGGCCCGGCGGAAGCCGTCCGAGTCGGCCGCGCTGAAGCCGGCCACGTCGATGGCCACCTTCATGACCTGCTCCTGGTAGAGGATGACGCCCAGCGTCTCGGCCAGGATGGGCTCCAGCGAGGGATGCAGGTAGGTCACCGGCTCGAGGCCCTGGCGGCGGCGCAGGTAGGGATGCACGGCGTCGCCCTGGATGGGCCCGGGCCGGATGATGGCCACCTCCACGACGAGGTCGTCGAGCGTCTGCGGGCGGCTCTTGGGCAGCGTCTGCATCTGGGCGCGCGACTCGATCTGGAAGACGCCCACCGTGTCCGCCGCGCAGATCATGCGGAAGACCTCGCGCGATGTCCTCCGGCAGGCGGTCGAGGTCGAGGCAGACGGCGCAGTCGGCGCGGATGTCGCGCAGGGCGTCGTCGATGGCCGAGAGCATGCGCAGGCCCAGCAGGTCGAGCTTGATGAGCTTCATCGTCTCGACGTCGCGCTTGTCGAACTGGACGACGACCCGGCCGGGCATGGTGGCGCGCTCGAGCGGCGCGATGTCCACCAGCGGGGCGCGCGTCACGAGCATGCCGCCGACGTGGATGGAGAGATGGCGCGGCCGGCCGTCGATGCGGGCGCAGAGCTCCAGCCAGCGCTCCCAGGGCGAGAGGCCCAGCGTGGAGCCGCGGCGGCGCGGCGGCAGCGGGTCGAGCTCGATGCCGCCCATGCTCGTGGCCAGGATGCGCCGCTCGGGCACGGAAGCGGCGTCCGCTCGGCGCGGCCGTGCTCGCCGGGCGCCGCCCGTCGCTCGTCGGCGCAGGGCCCGGGCGCTGGTCGGCGACGGCGCCGCCGGCGGCCGCCCTCGTCGTCGGCCGGGCCGCGCGCAGGTCGCCGACGGGGCCGGGCCGGCGCAGCTCGCCCATGTCGTCGAGCAGCTCGGCGGATGCCGGGCTCCAGCCCTCGGCCGGGGCGGCGAAGAACTCGGCGAAGCCGCCGTCCGCCTCCAGGTCGCGGCGGACCATGACCGAGTCGTACGTCTCGAGGGCCTTGGCCACGCGGTCCACGAGCGGCCGCGGGAAGCCCAGCGCGTAGCCCACCTCGCGGACCGCCGAGCGGGCCCGGTAGGTGACGAGGTTGCAGACCATGCCGGTGTGGGCCGGGCCGTAGCGCTCGTAGACGTACTGGATGACCTCCTCGCGGCGCGACGAGGCGAAGTCGATGTCCACGTCCGGGTAGGTGGTGCGGCCCTCGTTGATGAAGCGCTCGAAGAGGAGCTCGTGGCGGATGGGGTCGACGCGCGTGATGCCCAGGGCGTAGGCGACGATCGAGTCGCCGGCGCTGCCCCGACCCTGCGCCGGGATGCCGCGCTCCCGGCTGAAGCGCATGAGGTCCCAGCAGATGAGGAAGAACTCCGCCAGGCCGGTCCGCTCGATGACCTCCAGCTCGTGGGCCATCTGCTTGAGCACCCGGCGGCGTCATGGGGTGGTAGCGCTGCCGCACGCCGTCGTGGCAGAGCGTCTCGAGGTAGGAGAAGGGCGTCTCCCCGCCGGGCACCGGGAAGCCCGGGAAGCGGTAGCGCTCGAACTCGAGCGACGACCTGGCAGCGCGCCGCGATCTCGCCGCTCCGCTCGATGCCCTCCAGCCAGGCCCGCCGGCACGACGGGTCGGTCGCCGGCATCGCCCGGCGGCAGGGCCGCCAGCTCCGCGCCGCTCTTGAGGGCGTACTCGGCGTTGGGCCGGCGCAGGTGGGCGCTGGCCTCGAGGTCCCGGCCGTGGCGGATGGCGACGAGCACGTCCTGGAGCTCGCGGTCCGAGCGCAGGGCGTAGTGGACGCCGTTGGTCACGACCGTGGGCAGGCCGGCCTCGTGCGCCAGGCGCGCCAGCTCCGCCACGAGCCAGTCGTCGTCGGGCAGCAGGTGGTGCTGGAGCTCGACGTAGAGCTGGTCCCGGCCCCGAAGAGCCGGCACAGCCGCTCGAGCGCTGCCGCGGCGCCCTCGCGGTCACCGGCCAGGAGCCGGCGCGAGAGCTCTCCGTGGCGACAGCCCGTGAGGACGATGAGGCCCGCGCTGTGCTCGGCGAGCAGGGCGTGGCTGAAGCGAGGCACGCCCTTGCTGCCGGCCAGGTGCGCGGCGCTGGCCAGCCGGCAGAGGCTGGTGTAGCCGGCCTGGTCCTGCGGCCAGCAGCGTGAGGTGCGGCCCCAGCTCGCGCGCCCGGACGCCGCGCAGGTCCTCCCGCCGCGGCTCGCGGTGACCCGGCGGCCGCTGCCGGGGCCGCACCGCCCGCGACCGGCTCCCCTGCCCTGGCCGCGGCGCAGCCTCCGACCCGGACGGCCGCCGGGCGGCCCGACGGCCCCGAGCGCGCCGTGGCTGGCAGCACGATGGCCTGCCCGGTCCGGCGACCGCCGCATCGACGAGCTCCACCTCCATGCCCACGACGGCGTGCAGGCCGGCCTCCCGGGCGGCGGCCGAGAAGCGCACCGCGCCGTAGAGGCCCTGGTGGTCGGTGACGGCGAGGCCCGAGAGGCCCAGCTCCAGCGCCCGCTCGACCAGGTCATCGGCCGGCGAGGCCCCGTCGAGGAACGAGAAGTCGGTGTGGCAGTGCAGCTCCGCGTAGGCCGGCGTCACCAGCCGATGATAGAACATCTGTTCTATATGCGAGCTGCCACGGGACTGCCCGGTGGTGACTGGTGCGTCCTGTCAACACCCCAGCGGGCCGGTAAGATGCCGGCAGTGGCAGTCAGGGGCCTGCAAGCGTACGCCGTGCCCTCGGCGCGAGCGGGCCAGCACACAGACCCCGCTGCGCGCCGTGACGCCCTTTCCGGGCTTCTGACGGCCGGCTTCCTGCTGGCCGTCATCGCCGTCGTCCTGGCCATCGTCCTCGCCGCGCCCGAGTACGGCGAACCGGCCGCCGACGCAGGCCGCCGGCGGCCGACGGCGCGCGGCGCGCTCCTCGCGCGAGCGGCGCTGCCGCGTCCCCGACGGCAGCCAGCCGGCCCGGCGACGCCGGCCACGCCCGACCTCGCCTGCCGCCGGACAAGCTGAAGGGCTACCGCTGGCCCGTGCGCGGCGGCATGGTGGCGAGCTACTACGACTGGCAGGCCGACGGGCCGCTTCGTCATCGACGGCCGACGGGTGCATGCCGGCCTCGTCATCACCTGGTTCGAGGGCGCCTCGGTCAAGGCCGCGCACGCCGGCACCGTCCTGGCAGCGGGCCGTGAGTGGGCACGCGAGGCCGGCTATGACGGCCCTCTCGACGAGCTCTACGAGCGACAGCGGCGGAAGGGCGATGAGGGCACGCTCGGCATCGTCATCGATGACGGCAACGGCTACCGGAGCGTCTACAGCGAGCTGCAGGACCTGCGCGTGCGAGGCCGGCGACAAGGTCAAGGCCGGCACGGTCATCGGCGCCATGAGCCGGAGCGAGGGACAGCAGATGATGCGCTACCAGCTCGTGCGCATGGATGGCCCGTGGCTGAAGGTGGCCCTGACCGAGCGCCAGCGGGGCTATCCCGACTACGCGCGCGAGCACGTCGATCCGCTGGCCGTCCTGCGCCTGGGAGCCACCAAGAGCCCCGATACCGAGAAGCGCCCGCCGCCGGCGGAGCCGCCCCGCCTCTCCGCAGTACTGACTCGGTCCATCGCGGCGGTCAGTCATAGAGGCGCTCGAGGTGCCATGAGCCGTCCAGCCCGTCGCGGTAGACGAGCGCCAGCAGCCGGGGCCCCACGACCTTGAAGTAGTCGCGCACGAGCGGGCGGCGCCACCAGGACTCCTCGATGCGCCAGTGGTTGCAGGTCTCGACCGGCTCACGGACACCGGGCCAGCGCAGCCCGGTGGGCCAGCCGCGGCCGTCCACGTCCACCTCGATGGCGGGGTGCTGGCCGAGCAGGCGGGTCATGCGCGGGGCGTCGCAGCCGCGCGGCGGCTGCCAGCTGGAAGCGGCGCTCGGCGAGGAGCGCCTCGGGATCGCCGGTGCTGGCACGCAGGATGCGATCCTCGCCGAAGCGGATGGCCAGGCTGGCCAGCTGCCACTCCAGCCGGGCGGCCTGGGCCGAGCTGACGTTCGAAGAGGGCGAGCTGCTGGCCGGCCTCCGGCGCCGCGCCCGGCCAGCTCCAGGCGGAGGCGCGTCCACCGGCGCAGCCGGAGGCGCTGCCTCCAGGCGAGCCATGAGCAGCCGCTCCAGCAGGCCGGCCGCCGCAGCCGGCTCCGGCAGGGCCTGCTGGTAGTCGCAGGATGACCGGCTCGGGCCCGACGACGCGGCGGGTCCAGCCACAGCGTGAGCGTGGCCCGGGCTGCACCGGCGCCCCGCGCCGACGAGCTGCTCGCAGAGCGTGCCGCAGAGATGGTGGAGCACGAAGCGCAGCGGCTCCAGCTCTCCACCGCGGGCTCCAGCTCCGCCTCCGCGGCCAGGTGCTCCACCGGACGGCGGGGCCGCAGCGGCCGCCGGTCCATGCCCCGGACCAGGTCATGCAGGTCCGGCGCCCTCCGCGCCGAAGCGGGCGATGACCGCCGAGCGATCCAGCGCCGCCAGCTCGCCCATCGAGCGCAGGCCCAGGACGCGCAGGCGCTCCTGCGTCTGCGCCGGTGGCGGGCAGCCAGCCCAGCGGCAGCGGCGCCAGGAAGGCGGCCTCCTCCCGCCGGCCCCCGACGGGGATGGCGCCGGCACCCGCGCGGGCCGCCATGGCCGCCCCGAAGCGGGTGTTGCCGATGCCCGTCCGCGGCCGTCCCGGCAGCCAGGGCGCCACGAGGTCCAGGGCGCGACGGATCAGCGCCGGCTCGTCACCCCAGAGGCGCGCCAGGCCCTCGATGCCGATGAGGACGCGCCCGAACGAGGCGGCCGCGGGGTCCACCTCCCCTTCCACGGCCGGGGCCAGGGCGCCCAGGGCATCCAGGGCCGCCTCGAGCGGGGCCGCCAGCGTGGCCGCATCCAGCGGCAGGAAGAGCGCCTCCGGGGCGAGGCTGTGGGCCGTGCCCGAGCGGCTGTCCCGCGGCGGACGCCCAGCGACGCCGGCGGCCGGGCTGCGGTCCGCACCTGGCCCGCATCCCAGGGCCGTCCACCGAGGACGACCGCCTCCTCTGGATCCGGGTCACGACCCAGCGCCAGCCGCAGGGGCAGGTGTGGCCAGTCCAGGTACAGCAGGCGCATGGCTGGCTCGATGGCACGCTCCGGCCGTGGCCGCGCTCAGACCACGACCAGCTGCGGCGCGAGACGTCGCTCCACGGCATGGCCGGCCGGCGCGCAGCCACGCTGCCACCGGCCGGCGTCCTCCGCCGGCCAGCCGATGCGTGGCCAGGGAACGTTCGCCCTCCGGAGAGGTAGTGGATGTCCAGGTCCACGCTCCGACCCGGCGGCCCGTAGCGGTTCTTGGCCACGACCACCGTGGTGCGCTGGCCGACCACGTCCCGGCCCAGGCGCAGCCAGGCACGCCGCTCCAGCTCGAAGCGCAGCCCGCTGGCGCCCGACAGCGCGGCCTGCGACGTCCCGCCGACCGAGGCCGGCTCCAGCACGATGAGGCGCGCGCCGGCCCGGCGAGCATGGGCCACCAGGCGACGCGAGCTGCGTCCGCGCTGGCCCATGAGCGAGCCGGCAGGTCCACGACGAGCAGGCCCAGGCAGCGGCCGGACAGCAGGGCGCCGGCCAGGGCGAGGCCCTCCTCGACGTCTGCCGGGCGGACGACCAGCAGCCAGCGCAGGTCCACGCCGCGGCCGACCGCCTCCACCGGATCGAAGCTGCGCGCCGAGGTCCAGCCAGGCCACGATGTCCCCGCTCGCCTGCGCCTCCGCGACGCAGCGCAGCGCCAGCGTGGTCTTGCCGCTCGACGGCCCGCCGCGCACGACGACGCTGGCCTCCGCGGGCAGCCCGGATGGGCCGAGGATGGCATCCAGGGCCGGGAAGCCGGTGGAGAGGACACCGGCGGCGGCGCGTCCGGGCCTGGCCTGCGGTGCTTCCGGGTGGGAGTCCGGAAGCACCGCCAGGGCGAGGGCGCCATGGACGGCCGCTGTCCCGCGCCCGGGCCGCAGCCGGCCGGGCGACCGTCGCCCAGCCGGACGGCCGCGCTGCCCCAGCGGGTCTGGAGGGTGGCGAGAGCGCTCCTGAGGGGGTCGTGCAGGCCGTTCCATGGCCCGACGAATCATCGAACATCTGTTCTATTTTGTCAAGCGTCACGACGCCTGTCACCGATGGCCCGCGAGACTGCCGCGCTAGCATGAGCGCTCCTGATGCCCAAGCCGTCGCCGGCTCTCGGCACGCCTCCCTCCCCGCGTCCATCCTCGTCGTCGACGACGACCGCAAGATCGTGGCCCTCGTGCGCGCCTACCTCGAGCGCGAGGGCTATCGGGTCAGTCAGCGCCTACGACGGCCGCGAGGCCCTGCGGCGCGCCCGAGCCGAGGAGCCCGCGCTCATCGTCCTCGACCTCATGCTGCCCGAGGTCGACGGCCTCGAGGTCATGCGCATCCTCCGCGCCGAGAGCGACGTGCCCGTGCTCCTGCTCACCGCGCGCGGCTCGCTGCCGGAGCGCATCATCGGCCTGGAGCGCGGCGCCGACGACTACCTGCCCAAGCCCTTCAGCCCGGCCGAGCTCGTCGTCCGCGTCAAGGCCATCCTGCGCCGCTCGCGCGCGGCCAGCGCCGACGGCGGCCGCCGCGACCGGCCGCCGCCACGCTGCGCCAGCACGACCTGACCATCGACACGGAGCGCTACGAGGTCCGCCGCGGCGAGGAGCCGCTCTCGCTGACACCCGTCGAGTTCAAGCTCCTCGTCACGCTCGTGGCCGCCGACGGGCGGGCGCTCACGCCGCGACCAGCTGCTCGACGCGGTCTACGGCTCGGGCGAGGGCGATGTGCTCGACCGCACCATCGACGTCCACATCGGCCGCCTGCGCGACAAGCTCGGCGACGACGCCGAGCAGCCCCGCTACGTCATGACCGTGCGCGGCGTGGGCTACCGTGCCGCGCCGCCGCGCGGCCGGAGGCATGAGCGAGCCTGCGGCCGGCGCCGGCGCAGCCTCGCGCTGGGCCGCGGTCTGGCCGTCCGCATCGCGCTCGTGGGCATCGCCTCGGCCGTTCCTCGCGGTCGGCATCGTGACGCTCGGCGTCTGGGTCTTCGGCGGCGAGCAGGTGGCCCAGGTGATGATGGCCGCCGGCGAGACGGCCACGCACGCCTACGCCATGTTCGACCAGGGCATCCGGGACGTCCTGCTGGTGGCCATCGTGGTGGCCTTCGTCGCCAGCCTCGCCCTCGCCATCGCCCTGGCGCGCATGATCGCGCGCCCGCTGGCGGACGTCAGCGCCGCCGCGCGACGCGTGGCCGGCGGCGACCTCGGCGACGCGCGTCCCGCGCGCCGCGCCCGACGAGCTGGCCAGCCTCGTCGACTCCTTCAACCAGATGGCCGCCGAGCTCGAGGAGAGCGAGCGCCAGCGTCGCGACCTCATCGCCAACACGGCACACGAGCTGCGCACGCCGCTCACGAACCTGGAGGGCTACCTCGAGGCCATCCGCGACGGCGTCATCCCGCCCGACCCGCAGACCTACGACTCGCTGCTCGAGGAGACCGAGCGCCTGGTCCGGCTGGCCCATTCGCTCGACGACCTGGCGGCCGGCGACCAGGCCACCCGGCAGGCCCGCCCCGTCGAGGTCGACCTGGCGGCCCTGCTCGGCGCGGCCGTCGAGCTGGCGCGCCCGGCCTTCGAGGCACGCGCGGCTGCGCCTGGAGCGTCGCTGGCGCGAGCCGCTGCCGGCGCGCGCCGACCCCGACCAGTTCGCCCAGGTGCTCGCCAACCTCCTCCAGAACGCGGCCCGCTACGCGCCCGCGGGCGGCGACCGTCATCCTCTCCGCCGAGAGCCGCGACGACACCGTCCTGGTGAGCCTCGCCAACGGCGGCGAGGCCATCCCGGCCGCGGACCTGCCCCACCTCTTCGAGCGCTTCTATCGCGTCGAGAAGTCGCGCGACCGCGCCCACGGCGGAGCCGGCATCGGCCTCGCCATCGTCAAGCAGCTCGTGGAGGGCTGGGGCGGACGCGTCGGAGCGGAGTCCGTGCCCGGCCTCACCCGCTTCTGGTTCAGCCTGCCCCAGGGAGCCGCTGCCCGCCTCACCGGCAGCGCGCTGACGCGAGCCAGCGACCCTCAGGCCGTGGGCTGGGGACCCTCCTCGGCGCGGCGCTTGATGCCCAGCATCTGGCTGCGCATCAGCGCGAAGGCCCCGAGACCCATGAGCGGCAGCAGCCGGCGCTGCTGGGCGCGTCAGCTCCATGCGCACGCGGAAGCGCTCGATGAGCCGCGTCCGGTCGCCCGGCTCGGGCTCGAGGATGAACGCCCAGGTGGCCCGGAAGCGCGGCATGTCCTCCATCTCGGTGGCCGCGCGGGCCGCGGCCTCGGAGCGCCTTGTCGGCGAGAGCGCCTGGGCCTGCTCCCGCACGATGTCGTCGTCGAGGTACAGGACGAGGGCATGCTCGGGCTCCACGACGCGGGCCACGAACCCGCCTCCCGGCTGGGTCGGCACCACGTCCCCGACCTCGAGCGGCGCTCGACTGCCACCGCGCGATGTCCGCGGGCCACGCGACCCAGCGCGGCGCGCACGGGGCTCCAGGGGCGGTCGAGCAGGCCGTAGCTGTACCAGCCGGCCCCGCCCCCCATCCGCATGAGCCAGGGCCAGACGCGCGCCGGCGGCGCATCGATGACGAGGCTGCGGGTGTCGCCGTGGTCGGGAGTCGCGACGAGGTCGTCGCCGGGCAGGGGGCGCTCGGCATCGCCCGGGCAGCAGGCCCCAGGTGCGCGATTGCTCGCGCGCCTGCAGCCCGTAGGCGACGCCCATCCCCGCCAGCGACCGAGACGAGGATGACCTTCAGCTTGATGATCGTACGGACCGGGAACCCGAGCACCCTGAACATCGTCGACCTCCGTTGCGTCGGACCTGGCGCGAGCACCATCGGCTCGGACGCTCAGGCCTCGGCGGGCTCGGCCTTGGGCGCCCGCGCCCCGTTGCCGGAGGCGTGCCCGGCCATGCCCTCGGCGCGCTCCTTGAGCCCGAGCATGTGCTTGCGGGTCATGGCGAAGACGCCGAGGCCCATGACGGGCAGGCCCAGCTTCTGGGCGCAGGCCGGCGTCGGCGGCCTTCACGCGGAAGCGCTCGATGAGCCGGGTCCGCGTGCCGTCGGCCTCCGGCTCGAGGATGAACGACCAGGTGGCCCGGAACTCGGGCATCGACATGCCGCCCAGGGCGCCTGCCAGGTGCAGGCCGGCGGGCGGGTGCTCATCGGTCGGCCGCGGGGTGCCCCGATCGGCGACGGTGGCCTCGACCTGGCTGCGCACGAGCTCGGAGTCGAGGTAGAGGACGAGGGCCTTCTCGCGGCTCGACGACCTGGCCACGAAGCCGCCGCCCGGGTGGGTGGGCACGAGGTCGCCCGCGGCGAGGTCCTGGAACTGCGGCAGGACCGCGATCGGCGCTGCTGCCCTCCATGTCCAGCCGGTCGTAGCTGTACCAGCCGCCGCGGCCGTAGCCCATCTGGACGAGCCAGGGCCAGACGGCCGACGGGGCAGCCTCGACCACGATGGTGCGCGTCTCGACGATGTCGGCATCGGCGATGAGGTCGTCGCCGGCGAGGGTCTTGCTCGACGTCGCTGGGCCACGACGCCCCAGGTCTGCTGCTGCTCCCGGAGCTGCAGGAAGAAGGCGACGACCATGCCGGCCAGGACCGACACGATGATGACCTTGAGACGCATGACGAGCCTGAAGGCGAACCTGAGCGGCCAGAGCATGGCGGGACCTCCTCGTTCGGGCGCACGCGGGCGCCGTCGCGACGATGCTACCCCTCGGCGGCCAGGGCCGCGGCGTGCCGTTCGGGCCGGCACGGGAGGCCGGAGGTATACTTCCGCGCCGAGCGTGGCCATGGCCACCGACCGTGGGGATGTAGCTCAGCTGGGAGAGCACTGCGTTCGCATCGCAGGGGTCAGGGGTTCGAGTCCCCTCATCTCCACCACCTCCTCGGCCTCCGCCGGACGCTGCTGCAGTCGTCGTCGTCACCCAGGATGGGTCAGATGCCAGACGCCCGCGACTCCGGCCAGGGCGACGGCCGCGCCGTGCCTCGGGCGCTGGGCGGCGATGACGGTCGTCATGACGGCCATCCTCATCGGCTGTGCGGCGGGAGCCAGGCCGGTGAGCCGCCGTCCTCGCCCGCTGGCCAGCTCCATCCCGGCGGCCGCCGTGCGCCACCCTCCGGCCGGGGTCGACGAACGCAGAGCGGCGTGACGCTGTGCCAGCACGTCGGCGACGGTCGAGGAGCGCCTCGCGGCGCTCGAGGCGGTCGAGCTGCGGCTTCCCAACCGGGTCGCCCTCGACATCGAGCTGGGCAAGCTGCAGGCGGCCTTCGGCGAGCTCGCAGCAGGCTGACCTCGGGCCCCTTCGAGGACCAGCTGGAGACGCCGCTCACGCGCCTCGGCTACCGGCTCGACGAGCTCGAGCTGGCGGTCGAGGACTTCCGCACGAACTCGCGCCCCCAGCAGGCCGTGACGCATGTCGAGACCGACGCCCTGACCTTCGGCAGCGAGCTCGGCCGCCTTCGCCATCCTGGCGCGCTGCTGACCCGTTCAGTCGAGGGCGGCGCGGACCTCGCGGGCATGGTCCCGCAGCCAGCGTCGCGCCTCGGGGGTGCGCGGCGCGTGTCGCAGCGACGAGCGCCCAGAAGGCGCGCGAGTGGCCCCGGATGCGCAGGTGGGCGAGCTCGTGGACGACGACCGCGTCGAGCACGTAGGGCGGCGCCAGGATGAGCCGCCAGCTGAAGGAGAGCTCGCCGCTCGGGGAGGCCGAGGCCCAGCGACTCGACTGGTCGCGGATGCGTGATGCGGCCCAGGCTTGACCGCCAGCGCAGTCGGCGTGCGCTGCCACCCGTTCGGCGATCCTCGCACGGGCACGCGCTCGCAGCCAGGGCTCGAGCGATGGCCGCGGCGTCGCGCCCGTCGGTGCCCAGGCTCGACCACGAGCCGGTCGCCAGCGCGATGCACCGATCCCCGCGCAGGCTGGCGATCCCGTCGACGGTCGACCCACACCCGGAGCGGCGACGCCGTCCACGTCGAGGACTCGACCCGCGCCGAGCAGTGGCCGGAGCGTCCAGTCGCGCACGCTCCTCCTGGACGCGGCCGACGTGTCGCTCGATCCAGGCGGCATGCCGCGTGACCACGAGCGCGTCGGCCTCCGCCGAGCGGGGCGCGGCGAGGCAGGACGACGACGACCTCGCCGCCCTCGGTGACGGTCAGGCGCGATCGTCGCGCGCGGTCGGAGCGACGCACCGCGAAGGCTGTAGCGCGGATCGCGAGCGCCGTGGGCGTCGTTCGGACATCGTGCGCCATCGCTACGTGGCGCCCCTGGTCACGACGAGAGCCGCCGGCTGCCATGGCGGTACCATGACCGGCGCTGGTCGACCGCGGGGCGATAGCTCAGCTGGAAGAGCATCTGCATGGCATGCAGAAGGTCCGGGGTTCAAGTCCCCGTCGCTCCACCACCCTCCGACCCGACCACGGACCCCCGTCCCGACGGGGGCTCTCGTCATGCCGCCATGGCGCACCTGCCCGGAGTGGCCGCATCGGCGAGAATGCCGCCATGACCAGCCCTCGGACCACGGACGCTGACGTAGCCGCGGACGCGGACGCCGCACGCCCCCGCATCGACCGCTACGACCCGGCCGACATCGAGCCGCGCTGGCAGCAGCGCTGGGAGGAGCTGGGGCTCCACGACACCGACCTCGGCTGACCAGGACGCGCCCCGCCTACTACCTCCTGACGATGTACCCCTATCCGTCGGGGGACCTGCACATCGGCCACTGGTACATCAAGACGCCGACCGATGCGCGCGCGCGCTTCCTGCGCATGAACGGCCACAACGTCTTCCTGCCCATCGGCTTCGACGCCTTCGGCCTGCCGGCCGAGAACGCCGCCATCAAGAGCGGCGTGCACCCGGCCACCTGGACGATGCGCAACATCGAGAACATGCGCCGCCAGTTGCGCACGATGGGTGCCACGTTCGACTGGGCCAGCGAGGTGGTCACCTGCCAGCCCGAGTACTACCGCTGGAACCAGTGGCTCTTCCTGCGCTTCCTCGAGGCCGGCCTGGCCTACCGGCAGATGGCCCCCGTCGACTGGTGCCCCAAGGACCAGGTCGTGCTCGCGCGCGAGCAGGTCGAGGGCGCCGACCGCGTCTGCTGGCGCTGCGGCACGCCGGTCATCAAGCGCGACCTCGAGCAGTGGTTCTTCCGCATCACGAGGTACGCCGACGAGCTGCTGAGCTTCGAGGGCATCGACTGGCCCGAGCCCGTGCGCCTCATGCAGACGAACTGGATCGGTCGCTCGGAGGGCGCTGACGTCGTCTTCCGCACGGCCCCTTCCGCGCACCACGCCGGCGGCGAGGAGCTGCGCGTCTTCACGACCCGGCCGGACACGCTCTTCGGGGCGACCTTCATGGTCCTCGCGCCGGAGCATCCCCTGGTCGATGCGCTGACCGCGCCGGAGCAGCGCGAGGCCGTGGAGGCCTACGTCGCGGCCGCGCGGCGCGAGACCGAGATCGAGCGGCTCTCGACCGATCGCGAGAAGACCGGCGTGCCCGCTCGGCGCCGATGCCGTCAACCCGGTGAACGGCGAGCGCATCCCCATCTGGATCGCCGACTACGTGCTGGCCACCTACGGCACCGGCGCCGATCATGGCCGTGCCGGGGCACGACGAGCGCGACTTCGAGTTCGCCCGCCGCTTCGGCCTGCCGATCCGCCGCGTGGTGGCCGGCCCCTGACGAGGCTGACGATGCGCCGCTCGACGAGGCCTGGGTCACCAAGGACGTGCACGCCCGCCTCGTGAACAGCGGCCCGTACAGCGGCATGCCCTGGGCCGAGGGTTTCGCGGCCATCGTGGCTGACCTCGAGGCGCGCGGAGAAGGCCAGGCCAGCGTCACGTACCGGATCCGCGACTGGCTCGTCAGCCGGCAGCGCGCCTGGGGCACGCCCATCCCGGTCGTCTACTGCTCGGCCGACTGCGGCATCGTGCCGGTGCCGGAGTCCGAGCTGCCCGTGCTGCTGCCGGAGGACTTCGTCTATCCCGTGGGCGGCGGCAACCCGCTCGAGACGACCGAGTCGTTCCTGCGCACGACCTGCCCACGCTGCGGTGCCGCCGCGCGACGCGAGACGGACACGATGGACACGTTCGTCGACAGCTCGTGGTACTGGTGGCGCTACCTCTCGCCGCGCGCAGAGGGCTTCGCCATCGACCGGGCCATGGAGGAGCGCTGGTGCCCCGTGGACCAGTACACGGGCGGTGCCGAGCACGCCGTCATGCACCTCCTGTACAGCCGATTCTTCGCCAAGGCCCTGGCAGACCTCGGCGTCGTCGCCGAGCGCGAGCCGTTCCGGCGCCTCTTCAACCAGGGCCAGATCCTGGGCGCCGATGGCGAACGGATGAGCAAGAGCCGAGGCAACGTCCAGGATCCCGACGAGCTCGTGCCAACGCTATGGCGCCGACACGGTGCGCCTCTTCCTCATGTTCATGGGCCCCTGGGACCAGGGCGGGCCCTGGAACCCGCAGGGCATCGAGGGCGTCAACCGCTTCCTGCGCCGCGTCTGGACGGTCTGCCTCGACCCGACCGGGGCCGAGCACGGGGACGGTGTCGGGCGCGGTGCCCGAGGGCGAGGACGTGGCCGCGGCCGAGCGCGCGCTGCGCGTGGCGGCCCATCGGACGCTCCAGGGTGTCACCGCTGACCATGAGGGCTTCCGCTGGAACACCATCGTGGCCAAGCTGATGGAGCTGACGAACCTCCTGATGCGCTACCGGGGCACGTCGGTGGCGGGCAGCGCCGCCTGGGACGAGGCCATCCGGCTGCTCCTCCTCATGCTGGCGCCGGTGGCGCCGCACATCGCCGAGGAGCTCTGGGTCCGCCGGCTGGTCGGCCGCCGGCGAAGCCTGGTCATCGGTCCACCAGGAGCGCTGGCCGGCCTTCGACCCCTCGCTCGTGACCGCCGACCAGGTCGAGATCCCCGTCCAGGTCAATGGCAAGCTGCGCGACAAGGTCCTCGTGCCGGCTGGTCTCCCGGAGGCCGAGCTCGAGGCCATCGTCATGGCTCAGCCGAAGGTGCAGGCCAACCTCGATGGCAAGCAGGTCGTCAAGGTCATCCACGTCGGCGGCCGGCTCGTCAACATCGTCGTCCGTTAGGCCTCGGTCGCCAGCGGCGTCCCTTCTTTTCGCTCGGCTCGGCCCGGCGCCGGATCGTCACGAGGAACGAGTCGCGACGCCATGACGGCTGCCACGAGGCAGACGACGACGGACACGAGGACGACGGTCTCCAGCGACGTCTCGGCCATCGCACCGCCCACGGCCGCCCCGATCGGATAGCCCATCGCATTGGCGGCCATCGAGATGGCGAAGGCTCGCCCGATCCAGGCGATGTCCGTGCGCCGCTGCCGGATCGTGAAGAGACCGATGTCCATCGGCCCCTCGAGCAGGCCGATGAAGAGCAGGGCGAGGCACAGCACGGCGAAGCCGAGCACCGGCTGGAGCTCGCCGACCTGCCCGGCAGGCACGAGGAGGAGCAGCAGGACCGGCGCCGTCAGCAGCATCGGCAGGACGAGGAGGCGCAGCTCGCGGCCGCGTGAATCGATGCGACCGACGAGCATCGCGGAGACCATGCCGGCCAGGCCCGACACGCCCAGGGCGACGCCGACGGCCAGCTCGGATCCACCGAGCTGCCGCAGGACGATGAGCGGCACCGCGATCGACACGAGCCCGCCCGAGAACGTCTTCACCGAGACCGAGATGGCGAGGCCGCGCAGCGTCGCGTTGCGCCAGACGTAGCGGAGGCCGGCCCAGGCGCTTCGGAGGATGGGCTCGTCGGCATCGGGCGCGCCGACCGGGGCGCGCACGCCGCGGAGGGCGACGATGGCGAGGGCATAGGGCAGGCCCAGGATGACCATCGCCAGCGGCGGACCGGCGACGGTGATCGCGGCAGCCGCCAGCATCGGTCCGAACATCGCCGACACCACGAAGGCGTTGGAGTCGAGCGCGTTGGCGCGGCCCCAGAGGCGGTCGGGCACGACGAGCGGGAAGAGGCTCCGCAGGCCGGTCATGCTGAGCGGCGTCGTCAGCGACGACAGGACGGCGATGGCGACGAGGAGCTCCGGCGTGAGCCGCCCGGCGAGCGCGAGCACGCCGATGGCGACGCTCGCCAGGCCGGCCACGGCGAAGTCGATGCCGATGAGGCGGACGCGGCCATGCCGGTCGAGCAGCGCCCCGGCGATGGGGCTGGCCAGGATGCCCGGGGCGAAGCTCGCGAAAGCCACGAGGCCGGCCAGGCTGGCGGACCCGAACTCGGCCAGCGTGAAGAGCGTGAGCGCGATGCCCGTCATCGCCTGGGCGAGGCGCGACAGGAACAGTGAGGCCACGATGCCCGACATCGCGGGCAGCGCGAGCAGGGCGCGATACGACGCGGTCGAATGCCCGGGGGTCACGGTCCGATGGTACAGCGCGCCCGGTCCCGTCGAGGCCAGAGGCCGAGCATCGGCCGCATGCGTTAGCCTGAGGACAGCCCATCACACGACCAGCGAGGAACAGATGCCCGACATGAGCGCGCCGCTGAAGCTCGGCGCGGATTGCTGGAACTCGTACACCGACTGGCCGTCATGGCTCGCCGCCATGCAGCGTGCCGAGCGCCTCGGGTACGAGTCGCTCTGGGCGCCCGACCATGTCTACCCGCCCAACGGCGACCCCCATGGCCCCTGTCTCGAGCCCTACATGCTCATGGCGCCCCTCGCGGCCATGACGACGCGGCCCACGGTCGGGCTCATGGTCGGCGCCAACACCTACCGCAGCCCGGCGCTCGTGGCCAAGATGGTGACGACGCTCGACCACATCAGCGGCGGACGAGCCATCCTTGCCATCGGCTCGGCCTGGAACGAGATCGAGCACACGGGCTTCGGGTTCGAGCTCGGGAAGAGCGCGGGCGAGCGTCTGCGCTGGCTGACCGAGGCGTTGCCGGTCATCCGCGGCATGCTCGACGGGACCCGGCCTTCGGCGTCGGGCCCGCACTACACGATGGTCGACGCGGTCAACGAGCCGCGACCCATCCAGCCACACCTGCCCATCCTCGTCGGCGGCAGCGGCCGCAAGGTCACGCTGCGCCTCGTCGCCCAGTGGGCGGACATCTGCAACGTCAAGGGCACGGCGGACGAAGTCACCGGGCACGACGCGGCGCTCGTCGCCCACTGCGAGGCCATCGGTCGCGACGAGCGGGAGATCGAGCGGACCATCGATGTCGGCGTCCTCACCATCCGCGACTCGCACGACGAGGCCGACCGGGTGAACAAGGCCATCTTCGCGGGGCACGGCGGCGAGACCCAGTGGCCCGACCAGCCCGTGGGCACCCCTGAGGAGGTCTTCGAGTTCCTGGCCGCCTACGTGGAGCTCGGCTACCACCATCTCGTCTTCTACTTTCCGCCACCTTTCGACGAGGAGTCGATGACGCGTCTGGTCGACCGAGGTCCGGCCGCGGCTCGAGACGCTCGTGACGGCCCGTGGCTGACATGAGCGCGCCCCTCAAGCTCGGGGCCAACTGCTGGAACCAGTACGCCGACTGGCCGGCCTTCCTGGCGGCTCAGCAGCGGGCCGACCAGCTCGGCTATGACTCGCTGTGGACATGGGACCACCTCTACCCCATCGTCGGCCCGGTCGAGGGGCCGATCTTCGAGTGCTACACGGCGATGGCGGCGGTGGCCACGAGCACCGAGCGCGCCACGATCGGGCTGATGGTCGGGGCGAACACGTTCCGCGAGCCCGCGCTCGTGGCCAAGATGGTGACGACGCTCGACCACATCAGCGGTGGGCGGGCGATGCTCGGCATCGGCGCGGCCTGGTTCGAGACCGAGCACCAGGCCTTCGGCATCCCCTTCGGCAGCGGCCCCGGCGAACGGCTGCGCTGGCTCCGCGACGCGCTGCCCATCATGCGCGGCATGCTCGATGGGGCCCGGCCGAGCGCCGCCGGTCGGGAGTCGCTACTCCGCCTCGGACGTCATCAACCTGCCCGCGCCGGTCCAGCGGCGCGTGCCCATCCTCATCGGCGGGAGCGGGCGGCAGGTCACCTTGCGCCTGGTGGCCGCGCTATGCCGACGCCTGCAACATCGGTGGGCCCGCGGAGCACCTGGCCGAGAAGGAGGCGACGCTGCTGGCGCATTGCGCGGCGGTCGGGCGCGACGAGCGCGAGATCGAGCGCACGGTCGCCATGGGCACGCCCTCATCCGCGACACGTCGGCCGAGGCGCACGCGCGCGCTCGACGACATCTTCGCGCACAACGGCGGGGCCGCGGCCTGGCAGGGCCAGCCCGTCGGGACGGTCGATGAGGTCGTCGCGTTCTGCGAGCCCTTCGTGCGAGCAGGGCTACCGCCACCTCGTGTTCGGCTTCCCGTCGCCGTACGACGAGGAGACGATGACCCGCCTCGCGACCGAGGTCCGGCCGCGACTCGAAGCCCTCATCGATGCGCACACCGGAAGGAGCGACCGATGCCTGACATGACGGCGCCGCTGAAGCTCGGCGCCAACCTCTGGAACCAGTACACCGACTGGCCGGCCTTCCTCGAGGGCATGCTGCGGGCCGAGGAGCTCGGTTACGACTCGCTGTGGACGTGGGACCACGTCTATCCCATCATCGGCGACTGGGAGGGGCCGGCCCTCGAGACGTACACGGCCATGGCGGCCGTGGCGGCGCGGACGAGCCGGGCCACGATCGGGCATCTCGTGGGCGCCAACACGTTCCGCAACCCGGCCCTGCTGGCGAAGATGGTCACGACCATCGACCACATCAGCGGCGGGCGGGCCGTGCTGGGCATCGGGGCGGCCTGGATGGAGCCGGAGCACACGGCCTTCGGCTTCGAGTTCGGCGACCGTCCGGGGACCCGCCTGCGCTGGCTGGAGGAGGCCCTTGGCATCGTGCGCGGCATGCTCGACGGTGACGCGGCCGACGGTCGCCGGCGAGCGCTATCGCACCGAGGCCGTCCTCAACCTGCCGGCCTCGATCCAGCGGCGCATCCCCATCCTCATCGGCGGCAGCGGGCCCGAAGGTCACGCTTGCGCCTCGTGGCCCAGTACGCCGACATGAACAACCTGGGCAACCCCATCGAGGCCTGCTCAGCGCAACGACCCCATCCTCGTCGAGCATTGCCGCGACCTCGGCCGGGACGAGAGCGAGATCGAGCGCACCGTGGAGCTCCAGCGCGTCGCCGTCCGCGACACGCGCGAGGCGGCGCTGGCGCTCGATGCGGAGCTGCTGGCCACGGGCGGTGCGCAGGTCGACGTGGTCCGACCACGGTTCCGGGCATGCGCCGGCCGACCGCATCGTCGCGGGCAACGCCGACGAGGTCTACGAGCAGCTCGTGCCCTACGTGCGAAGCCGGCTACCGGCACCTCATCTGCGGATTCCCGCCGCCCTACGACGAGGAGACGATGCGCCGCATCGCCGTCGATGTCCGACCGCGCCTGGAGGCGCTCATCGCGGCGTTGACCAGCCGCTCGGCCCGAGGGTCATGAAGTCGGCGATCAGTACGCGCATAAGTCGCTGATACGCGGCCCCGAGTAGGGTGCGACTGCAGCACAGGACCACGGCCTCATCGGCCGCGGGACCTGGGCGCTCCCGTTCGTCTCCGGTCCGCCGAGACACGGCCCGACCGCCGGATAGCCCGCCACAACTCGCTCGCTGCCAGCCCTGAGTCTGTCGGCGGCTGGCTGTCGATCTCGTCCCGCCGCTGCTCCCGCCCAGGAGTGATCGGTTGAACGAGGCCATGCCACGCTGGCGGACGTTCTCATCGGCTCGCGCCCAGCGAGCCTGCCGTCGATGAGGCGAGCCGGACCGACGAGGGGACGGCTGCGGGCGCTCAGCGATCGAGGCGTCGGCCCTCGGACGTCGTGACCCTGGCCGCGGTCGGCATCGCCAGCGCCGCCGCGGGGGCGGCCGCGCTCGTCGTCATCGGCATCCTCGCCTCGGGCGCATCCGCTGGGCGGCCCGGCGGACGGCATCGGGGCACCGCTCGACGATGTCGTCGCCTCCGGCTCTGCCGTGCTGAGTGACGCAGCGCTCGGCGGCTCTGTCGTCCGGTGGCGCGGAGATCGTGGTCGACGTCGGAGGCGCCGTCGCCCGACCCGGACTCGTGCGCCTGCGCGCCGGGGATCGGGTCGGCGATGCCATCGAGGCCGCGGGCGGCTTCGGGCCGCGCGTCGACCTCGCCGAGACCGGTCGGTCGCTGAACCTGGCGCAGCCGCTCGCCGACGGTCTGAAGGTCGTCGTGCCCGAGCTGGGGGCCAGCGGAGGGCCGCGTGCGAACGCTGACGACGGCCGGATCGACCTCAACACCGCGGACCAGGCCGCCCTCGAGTCGCTCCCGGGTATCGGACCGGTCACCGCGACCAAGATCATCGAGGCGCGCGCAGAGCGACCCTTCGGGTCGGTCGAGGACCTGCGCGACCGCGGCATCGTCGGCGACGCCGTCTACGCCGACATCGAGGCTCTCGTGCGCGCCGCTGGCTGATGGGGATGCCGCGGGCCGCCTGGCTGGCGAGCGGCGCCATCGCAGCGGCGGGTCTCGGCGCGACTGGTGTCGTGAGCCCAGGCCCTGGCGCGCTCGTGGCCGCCGCCGGGTCTGCGGCACTGGTGCCTGTCGCGATCGTCGCCGTCAGGCAGGATCGGGCCGCTCTCGCTGCCCTGCTCCTCGGCATCGGGACCGTATCCCTCCGAGTGGCCCTGTCGGTCGGGTTCGACACACAGGCCATCGACGCTGTCCCGATCCCGGCCGGCAGCGGCGTCTGGCAAGCCCGGATCGATGACCTGTCCTCGCCGTCGGGCGCCGAGCAGCGCGCGTTCCTCACGCTGGCGGACGACGGGCGGGCCGGAGCCGGATGGCGCGTCTACGCCTGGCTGCCTCGCCATCCCGCGCTCATCCCCGGTGACCTCGTGCTGGTCGAGGGTCGCGTGGAGGCGCCGCCCGAAGACGCTCCGGGCTTCGCGGGCTTTCTCGCCGCACGCGGCGCAGCCGGGACGTTGAAGGCGACCTCGCTCGAGCTCGTCGCCCCAGGCTCCGGTGCCAGAGCCGTCGTAGAGCAGCTCCGCTGGGGGGTCGATGCCGCGCTCTCGCGAGCGCTCCCGGAGCCCGAAGCCGGTCTCGCGGCCGGCATCCTCGTCGGCCTCCGGGAGCGGGTGAGCCGTGCCGTCGCCGAGGACTTCACGACCACCGGGCTCACCCACGTCGTCGCCATCAGCGGCTGGAACATCGCCCTCGTGGCCGGCATCGTCAGCGGCATGCTGCGGGCCACGGGCCTTGGCCGTCGGTCGCGCAGCCTCGCGATCATGGTGGCCATCGCCGGCTACACGCTGCTCGCCGGTGCGGAGGCCAGCGTCGTCCGTGCCGCCGTCATGGGCGGTGTGGTCCTCCTCGCGCGCGAGGGTGGTCGGCCCGCGGGTGCGGTCGCGGCGCTCGGCCTGGCCGCCTGGGGACTCCTGCTCGCCGACCCGGCGCATGGTCACCGACATCGGCCTGCAGCTCTCGCTGGCGGCCACGGCCGGTCTCCTTGCGCTGGGCGGGCCCGCCGAGGAGGCCGTCCGGCGGCTCACCGCGGGCCGAGCGCCGCGCTGGCTCTGCGAGACGCTGGGTGTCTCGCTGGCTGCTCAGCTCGCCACGCTGCCGCTCATCCTCTTGCACTTCGGACGGCTCTCGCTGATCTCGCCGCTGGCGAACCTGGCGGTGGCGCCGGTCGTGCCGCTGGCGATGCTGGGCGCCCTCGTCGGCGCGCTCACTCGGTCCCCTCCTCGTGGCGCCGGCGGTCCACCTGCTGCTCGCGCCGGTCGACCTGCTGGCCTGGGTGCCGCTGGCGGCCATGGTCCGCGGCGGCAGTCTTCTCGCCGGTATCCCCTTCGCGAGCGTGGAACTGCCCGCGCCGTTCGACCTCCTCGGCGCTGGCGTCGCGCTCGCGGGCCTGGCGGCCGCGCTGCACGCGATCAGGACCAGACCACGAGACGCGGCGCCCAGGGAGGCCCTCGCCCGGGCGCCGGCCAAGCCAGCCGGCGCCCGCGTCGGTCGCCGTCGGATGGCAGCCATCCTCGCCACCGCGGCGCTCGTGGCTGTCGTTCTCCCTGGTCCTCGTGGCGCGCCACGGGGTCCTCCTGCAGGTCTCCGTCCTCGACATCGGCCAGGGGGATGCGATCCTCCTCGAGTCCTCGGACGGCAGGCGGATGCTCGTCGACGGCGGACCCGACCCCGACCTGCTCGTCCGTCGGCTCGACGAGCGGATCCCGCTCTGGGATCGACATCTCGACCTCGTCGTCCTGACGCACCCCCATCAGGACCATTCAGGAGGCCTGGCGGGGCTCGTGCCCCGCTATCGCATCGACCGCATCGCGGAGACCGGCATGCGGAGCGAAGGGGCAGGCGTGCGGGCGCCTCCGTGCGACGGCCGCCGAGCTCGGCATCCCGCGCGTGCGGCTCACACAGGGCGAAGCGTTCCGTCTCGGGAGCGCTGAGGTCGAGGTGCTCTGGCCCCCGCTCGACCAGTTGCCGGAGACCTCGCCGTCCAGCGGCCGAGCCATCAACGACACCTCGATCGTCCTCGCCGTGTCCGTCGGTCGCCAGCGCGTGCTGCTCACGGGCGACCTCGAGGAGGACCGGGACGCAGCGCTGCTGGAGATCATCGGCGCGGACGGCCGGCGCTGGGACGTGCTCAAGGTCGCCCACCACGGAAGCCGCACAGCCTCGAGCCGTCCGCTCCTCGATGCTATCCGTCCCCGCCTCGCTGCCATCAGCGCCGGGGAAGGCAACGACTACGGCCATCCCGCACCGGAAACACTGGACCGTCTCGGCGCGGTTGGAGCGACCGTGTGGCGGACCGACACGCAGGGCACGCTATCGGTGGGACTCGAGGGCCAGCCAGCGACGACCGCCGCCCTCGTGGATGGCCCTCCGGCGCGACCCTGCCCTGCCGGAGTGGGAGACGGGCCTCTCGAACGGACTGACCGCCCGAGCGCCTGCTACGCTCGCTCCGATGGCGGTGCCCACCCGAGCCGAGGCGCTCTCACTGCTCATGTCCACCGCACCGTCGCCACGGCTGCTGCGCCATCAGACGGTCGTCGCGGAGGTCGCCTCGTTCCTGGCGTTCCGCGCACAGCGGGCGGGGCTGGCGGTGGATCGGCGCCTGGTCGAGACAGCCGGGCTCCTCCACGACATCGACAAGGCGCTGCCACCCGATCACCCCGTTCGGTCGCTCGGACACGGGGAGGCCGGTGCCGCATGGCTGCGGGAGGCCGGGCATGCCGAGCTGTCGCGGGCGGTCGCCGCCCATCCGGTCATGCGTCTCGAGTCACCCGATGCGCTGCGATGGGTCGCCGACGGGCCCCTCGAGGAACGCATCGTCGCCTACGCCGACAAGCGGGCGACGCAGCGCGTCGTGTCCCTCGATCAGCGCTTCGCGCGATGGCGCGACAAGCATCCCGACCACGCGGCTGCGCTCGAACTCACTCAGCGCATCGCCGAGCGACTCGAGGAGCTGCTGTGCACGGCCATCGGGATCAGCCCGGAGGACGTGGAGCGGCTGAGCTGGGTCGAGGAGGCCCTCGCCCACGCCGAAGCGAACGGCGCCCTCAAGACGGCCCGCGCGTGAACACGCATCACGTCCGTGGCTGAGACGAACGCCCAGCCGCGCGTCGCCTACTTCTGGGGTGAGGATGCCTTCGGCATCGAGCGAGCCGCGGCCGACTACGCCACCACGCCTGGCGCCCCCTGGCGAGCACCTCGACGTCTGGCGCACCAGCGCTGACGAGGACGGCACCGAGGGCGAGGAAGCGTCGACGCCCGTCGCGCGCCGGCGCGCGCGCATGCTCGATGCCATCGAGGAGCGCCTCGCCACGGCGCCGCTCTTCGGGCCGGGGACGCTTGTCCACGTGCGCCAGCCGGCCGGGCTCCTGGCCGAGGCATCGGCACGAGACCGGCTGGTGGCGCTGGTGACCATCATCCCGCCCGGCAACGCCCTGTGTGTCACCGACCTGCTGGCCGGGGCGGCGCGCACGCCCGCGGCCAAGGGCGTGCTGCGCGATGCCGTGAGGGAAGCGGGCGGCCTGGTGACCGAGTTCCAGGTGCCCATGGGCGGTCGCCTCGAGAGCTGGCTCGTCGAGCGGGCCGCGGAGCTGGGCAGCACCCTTGAGCCGGTGGCGGCGCACCTCCTCGCCGAGCGGATCGGCGGACACGTCCGCGAGGGCGATGTCGACCGGCGACGGCGCACCGAGCTGGCCGATGCCGAGCTGCAGAAGCTGGCGCTCTATCGGCCCGCGGGCATGATCAGCCGAGCCGACGTCGAGGCCCTCGTCAGCGAGTCGATCCCCGGGTCGACGTGGGCGTTCCTCGATGCCGTCGGCAGCCGCGACGCAGCCGGGGCATCGGTCATCGTCGATCGGCTCCTGGCCTCCTCGACCCCGACGCCCGTGCTCGTCACACAGCTACATCGGCGGCTGCGGGAGCTGCTCCTCGTGCGCGAACATCTCGAGGCGGGCTCCAAGCCCCCTCAGATCGTTCGGGACATGAAGCTGCAGCCCTTCCGTGCCCAGAAGCTGACCGAGCAGGCCCGGCGCTGGAGCCTCGAGGCACTCGAGGCGGCCCTGGAGGATCTCCTCGCGCTCGACCTGCGCAGCAAGGGCATCTCGCTCGACGGCTCGACGATCCAGATGTCGAGTGCCCTCGACGCACTCGACCTGCAGGCGTGGCTGGCCAGGCACGTCGCGGCGCCGACGGGCGCCCGCCGGCCGCACTGATCGACGTATCCGCGAGGGTCGACAAGATGTCGCGGATGGTGGCAGGACTCCCGTAGGTCGCGTGCTCAGCCACCGGGCGGCCGTCTGGATGGCGCTCCTGGTGACGTTCCTGTGGAGCACCTCGCGACCCTTATCCGCTGGGGCCTCCAGGGTGAGCACGTGCCACCGATCACCTTCGCCGGGCTGCGGTACGCGCTCGGTGCCGCAGTCCTCGCGGGCTGGCTGCTGGTCAGCCAGCCCCCAGGGCATCTGGCGCGCTCCATCGACCGCGGGCAGCTGGCCCGTCTGCTGGCCCTGGGGACCTGTTCGTCGCCTTGGCACAGGGTGCCCAGTACGTGGCTCTCGCCAACCAGCCCGCTGCGACGACAAGTCTCGTGCTGTCCCTCACGCCGCTGTTCGTGGCACTGACGGCCGCCGTCGCGCTGGCTGAAGTCCCGGCCGCGCGTCAGCTGCTGGGTGTGCTCCTCGTGGCGGTGGGGGCCGCCCTGTTCTTCGCTGGTGAGCTGGGCGCCACCGCCACCGGCATGCTGGCCGCGCTCGTCGGGCTTGCCGCCACGGTCGCGGGTAGCGTGATCGGCCGGAACGTGAACCGCGGCGGCCGGATGTCTCCCGCGCTCGTCACCGCGGTGAGCATGAGCGCCGGCGCCACGCTCCTCGTGGTCGTCGGCCTGGTGACCGAGGGCCTACCGGACCTCTCACCACGCGCCTGGCTCATCGTGGGCTGGCTGGCACTGGTCAATACCGCCTTTGCCTTCACGCTCTGGAATTGGTCGCTTCAGCGCCTGTCCGCCGTCGCATCGGCAAGCATCAACAACACGATGCTGATCCAGGTCGCCGTGCTCGCCTGGCTATTCCTGGGAGAGGACCCTGGACTGACTGGCCTGGTCGGAATCCTCGTGGTCTCGCTCGGCGTGCTCCTGGCCCAGGGCCGCCCGAGCGACGCGGCCATGGACGTTGCCCAGCCACGGGACCGGGATGACGGCCCGCCCCCTGACCTGCGGCGAGGTCAAGGACGCTGGTAGACACCAGGAAGCCCGGCCTCTCGGACCGGGCTCGGGGCGCCGGCGCCGTCAGCGACGCCCTGGATCAGGAGGGTCAGACGGGGAACTGCGTGGCGCGCTCCTGGAGCACGCCGTCGCTCTCGATGGCGAAGACGCAGCGACCGTCGGGGATGGCCAGGACGGCCAGCAGGTCGGGGTCCAGATAGAGCTGGTGGCACGCGGTGCACAGCGCGGCCGGGAGAGCGAAGCAGAGCCGTTCCTCGCCGTCGGGCATGCGGAACGTGGTGTCGAATCGCGAGTTGACCAACTGGCGATCGCACTGCGGGCAGTCGTCCCGGAGCCACGTCATCGTTCGCACCCACCGCTGTCAGCCGACCGGGGGACCCCGGTCCATCGAAGGTCTGGATGCTACGTTGGCGTCTTCGGGGACCCCCATGCCCCGGTGGTACCACGACCGGTCCCTCTGATGGGGCAGACGCGCGTCAGACGACGTGGAGCAGCAGCGATGCCCGTGACCAGAGGCGCTCGAGCTGGTAGAACTCGCGCTCGGGCACGCTCATGACGTGCACGATGACCCCCCCGAAGTCGATGAGCACCCAGTGCGAGCTGGCCTCGCCCTCCCGGCTCAGGGGCGAGACCCCGGTGGCCTTGACGCCCTCTGCGATGCCATCGGCGATGGCGCCCAGCTGGCGATCGGAGGCGCCCGAGCAGATGACGAAGTAGTCGGTCATGGTCGTCTGACCGCGCACATCGAGCAGAACGATGTCGGAGGCCTTCTTGTCCGAGGCCAGCTCGACGACCCGATGCGCGAGCGCCAGGGTCGCCTCGTCGACGGGCCCCGGCTCGGGTCCGGGAAGGGACTCCGGGACGGCTGCGCTCCGTCGCGCGGGCAGGCCCGGCCGACGCGCCCTGCGAGGATCCGCCCCACCCTCGGCCGCTGCCTCGCCCGTCACGCTGTCCTGATCCTCATCCACCGACGATGCTCCCTGCGCTGCGCTGCCATCAGTCATCTTGCCGCGATACAGGCCGGTCTCGTTGATATAGCGTTCGACGGCCGCCGGCACGAGACCGCTGATGGGCATCCCTGCCGCGACCCGGTCCCGGACGGTGGTCGAGGCGATGTCCACCGACGGCCCCGCCAGGAACGTGATGCGCTCCCGATGCTCCGGAAAGTGCTCGGCCACCCAGCCCTCGTCGATGGCCTGGCTCCCCGGGCGCGGGGCGACCGCGACCCGGCACCTCTCAAGGATGGCGAGCGGCTCGCGCCAGGAGGGCAGCTCGGCGAGCGCCTCGGCCGAGAGGATGAACCACGGCTCGGGCCGTCCCTCGGCTCGGCTCAGGACCGCCAGCTGCGTCACCGTGTCCACGGCGTAGCTCGGGCCTGCCCGCTCGAGCTCGATGCGCGAGAGCTCGAAGCCAGGCTCGCCCGCGATGGCGAGCCTGATCATGGCCTCGCGGTGGTGCGCCGCGGTGACGATCTGGTCGCGCTTGTGCGGCGGGCGCGCGTTGGGAACGAACAGGACGCGATCGAGGTCGAGGTCTGTTCGGGCTTCGTGCGCGAGCGCCACGTGGCCGGCATGGACGGGATCGAACGTGCCGCCGAGGATCCCGATGGCGCCCCGCTCCCCGATGGCGCGCGGCTCCCCGCCGACCGCGGCCGCCCGCGGGTCTTCCGCCATCAGGCCCAGGCTCCCGGCTCGGCGTCCCACTCCAGCTCGGCTTGGCCGATGCGCACCATATCCCCGGGTTCGACTCCAGATCGGCGGAGTGCTTCGACGATGCCCATGCGTGTCAGCTCGCGCTGGAATCGACGAGCCGATTCGTCGTTCTCGAAGTCGGTCTGGGCGACCAGACGCTCGACGCGACGGCCCTCCACCTGCCATCCGCCGTCGACGGACCGCGCGACCTTGAACCCGGCATCGGTGGGCTCATAGCGATGGACCACCACGCCAGCGGCCTCAGCGGGCAGCCCGAGCTCTGCATCTGCCGGCAGCATCCGGGCAAGGGCCGCCCGCAGCTGGGTCAGGCCATCGCCCGCCGCGGCCGATACACGGACGACCTCGAGGCCCTCGCGGGCGCGCGCCGCCTCGAAGGAGCGGACGACGGCGGGATCCGGGCCGAGGTCCATCTTGTTGGCGGCCACGAGCGTGGCTTTCTCGAGCAGGCGTGGGTCGCGCGCCTCGAGCTCCTCGCGGATGACCTCGAAGTCGCGTTCAGGCGCGGCCGTCGCCATGTCGACGACGTGGACCAACACGCGGGTGCGCTCCACGTGACGCAGGAAGGCGTGCCCAAGGCCTGCCCCAGAGCTGGCGCCCTCGATGAGCCCGGGCAGGTCGGCCAGGGTGGGACGTCGCTCATCATCCGTGTCGCTCCCCGAGAGGTCGAGAACCCCAAGGTTGGGCTCGAGGGTGGTGAAGGGGTACTCAGCGACCTTCGGGTGCGCCGCGGTCAGGGCTGCCAGCAGCGTCGACTTGCCAGCATTGGGCAGGCCCACGAGACCGACGTCGGCGATGAGGCGGAGCTCGAGCCGCAGGCGACGGGTCTCGCCGGGTTCGCCCTTCTGAGCATGGCGGGGCGTCTGGTGGGTCGAGGTGGCGAAGTGCGTGTTTCCGAGCCCGCCGCGGCCGCCACGGGCGACCATGACCCGCTGTGCGGGATGGACGAGGTCGGCCACGAGGTCGCCGGTCCCGGCGTCGAAGACCACCGTGCCGGGCGGCACCGCCAGCTCGAGGTCATCACCAGCCTTGCCGTGGCGACGCGAGCCCTCCCCTCGCCCGCCGGGCTTCGCCCGGAAATGATGGCGAGACCGATAGTCGATGAGGGTGGTCTCGCCGATGTCGACGACGAGGTACACGGAGCCACCCCGGCCGCCATCGCCGCCGTCGGGGCCACCGCGCGGGACGTGGGCCTCGCGCCGAAAGGAGGCCGCGCCGTCGCCGCCGTCGCCGGCGACGACGGTCAGCTCGACCTGGTCGAGGAACATCGGTCGGACGATGGCGACCGCGTGGTCACCTGTCGGCAGGCTCAGGCGTCGACTGCACCCTGCTTCGTCAGGGAGGCCAGGAACTCGGCGTTCGAATCGGTCTTCGAGAGCCGATTGAGGAGCAGCTCGATACCCTCGTTCGTGCCCACCGCGCCGAGCATGCGGCGCATCGTCCAGACCATCTTGAGGACGGGCTCCTCGAGGAGGAGCTCCTCGCGGCGGGTGCCTGAGCGCTGCACGTCGATGGACGGGAAGATGCGCTTCTCGGACAGCTTCCGGTCGAGGATGAGCTCCGAGTTGCCGGTGCCCTTGAACTCCTCGTAGATGACGTCATCCATGCGCGAGCCCGTATCGACGAGACAGGTCGCGATGATCGTCAGCGAGCCACCCTCCTCGAGCTTGCGCGCGGCACCGAAGAAGCGCTTCGGCGGGTAGAGGGCCACCGGGTCGATGCCGCCGGTGAGCGTTCGGCCGGACGGGGGCAGGGCCAGGTTGTAGGCGCGCGACAGACGTGTGATCGAGTCGAGCAGGATGACGACGTCGCGACCGCCCTCGGTCTGGCGCTTGGCGATCTCGAGAGCCATCTCAGCAACGTGGGTGTGGTTCTCGGTGGGCTCGTCGAACGTCGAGGAGATGACCTCGCCCTTGACCGAGCGGCGCATGTCGGTGACCTCTTCGGGCCGCTCCCCGATGAGCGCGACCATGAGGAGGATGTCCGGGTAGTTCGTGCTGATGCCGTTGGCGATGGCCTTCAGGAGCATCGTCTTGCCGGCCTTGGGCGGGCTGACCACGAGCGCACGCTGGCCCTTGCCGATGGGGTTCACGAGGTTGACGAGGCGCTGGCTCAGGTTCTTGGGATCTGCCTCGAGGTTGATGAGCTCGATGGGGTGGATGGGCGTCAGCTCATCGAAGTGCGGACGGCGGCGGGCGTCGTTGGGATCGAGGCCGTTGACCGTGTCGACACGCACGAGACCCCAGTACTTCTCGCCCTTCTTGGGCGGGCGAGGGATGCCGGCCACGCGGTCGCCGGCGCGCAGGCCGAATCGACGCACATGGCTTGAGCTGACATACACGTCATCCGGGCTGGGCATGAGCCCGCGGCGGCGCATGAAGCCGTAGCCATCTTCGACGAGGTCGAGGATGCCGGCCGCGTAGCGCTGCCCGCCATCGTCCTGCGCGCGCGGCTGGCCTGTCTCGGCGTACTCATCCGCGCTGCCGTCGCGGCTCTCCTGAGCGTCGTATTCCCGCGCGAAGCGCGCGAACTCGTCGGTGTCCTGGTTCTCGAGTTGCCTGATGTCCATCGTCTGGAATGGGTCCCCTGGAAGGTGGAGGAACGCTCGACCGGAGTCGCACATGCGCGTGCTCGTCGCGAGACGTTTGGGATGCCTGCCATCCGGGACTCGGATCGCCGAGGACGGGGCACATGCCCGCCACTGTGGCGACGTCCATCGGGACGGGAGGGGTACAGCGATAGTAGCACGGCTGCCCCGATGGTCAAGCGAGCACGCTCTCGAAGCTCGTCGAGCGTCGAGAGCCAGGGATTCCTGGTCGCTACGACGAAGAGTCTTCGGACGCCAGGTGGTCAGTCGATCGTCCGGGATCGGTCCGGGCCCGCCGATCAGGCCTTGGCGCCTGCCTCCTGCTGCGCCTTAGCCCAGTCAGACTTGAACTGGACGATGCCCTTGTCCGTCAGGGGATGGCGGACCATCTGCTGGAAGACCTTGTAGGGCAGCGTCGCCACGTGGGCGCCCGCCAGGGCCGAGTCCGTCACGTGGCGCGGGTGCCGGATCGAGGCCGCCAGCACCTCGGACTCGTAGCCGTGCATCTCGATGATGGCCGCGAGCTCCCGGATGACCTCCATGCCGTCCTGGTTGATGTCGTCGAGCCGACCGACGAACGGCGACAGCAGGGAGGCCCCCGCCTTGGCCGCCAGGAGGCCCTGGTTGGCGCTGAAGATGAGCGTGCAGTTGGTCTTGATGCCCTCGTCGGCGAAGCGCGAGATGGCCTCCAGGCCGGTCTCGCTCATGGGCACCTTGACGACGATGTTGGGAGCGATCTTGGAGAACGCGCGGCCTTCGCGCAGCATGCCCTCGACGTCGTCCGCGATGACCTCTGCCGACACGGGGCCCGAAGTGATGCCACAGATCTCCTCGAGGACGGACTCATACGAGCCGCCGACCTTGGCATAGAGGGTCGGATTGGTGGTCACGCCGTCGAGGACGCCCCAGCGATGGACGGTCCGGATCTCCTCGATGTCGGCAGTGTCCAGGAAGAGCTTCATGATGAAGAGGATCCTCCACTCGGGGGCGGCGTTCGTTTGGTCGCCCGATCGTACACCCGCTTCCTGCTGCGCTTGGCAGATGCCTCGGTCGTCTCGAGCACGGGTGGGGCATCGGCTGTTGCGGGCGGCGCAAGCGCGGTGTCGGTCTCTGGCTCGGCTAGATCATCGGCGGTGGCGGGCTCGGCGGGGTCCGGGTCGGCCCCAGGCTCGGTCGGCTCGGCGTCGGTCACAGGCTCGGCCGGCTCGGGATCCGGGGGCTCGGCGGCTTCCGTCGCAGCTCGTCGCCCATTCCGCCACCGGAAGAAGAGCCAGAAGCCGATCGCGAGGGCCCCATAGATGGCGACGCTGATGAGCGTGGTCGTGAGGCTCGAGGCGGATGGGTTCGGCTGCGTCACTGTGACCGGATACACGAGGACGTGGATGAAGAGCGCCAGACCTGCGCCCCAGAGCAGCAGCCAGCGCCATCGGCTCCAGGCCCAGATCTTCTGGCCCGGCAGGAAGCTGAGAGGTACGAGGCCGAACACGAGGCCCTCGACGGCCACGATGAAGATGCCCACCAGGCCCAGGTTGATGGTGAGGTCGATACCCGACGCCGGGACGCCCGGCGCGGGTTGGAAGGGGATGCGCAGGACCCATACCGCGAGGGCCAGGATGAGCAGCGCGATGGCTCCGCGCGCCTCCATGCGCCCCTCATCCGCCACGTTCAGGAAGGCCACGAACGTGAAGGCTCCGATGATCCCGTACACGTAGCCCGGCTGGAGGTCCGCGATCCGAGAGGAGGACACAGATGGCAGCCAGCCCGAGCGTCCAGACCGCGACGCGGATGCGGCCGTGGTCGCCATAGCGTCCGACGACGTACCGCTGCCCGGGCAGGATGTCGGCGGCCGTGGCTGCCGCGATCCCGAGGATGGCCACCCCCAGGACGATGACAGCGTCGTTGCCAGGGAAGCCGGGCGTCAGGAACGAGTAGATGATGGCGGCTACGAGGATGTAGAGGGCCAGGCCGAGGAAGCTGGCCGAGAAACGCTCGAGCCTTGCGCTGATGCCCTCCCACCGGTTCGAGGATCCCCGACCGCCCGGCACGAGGCGCCGCAGGCCACCCTGGATGTCGCCCAGGTTGGCCTCGAGCGTCTCGTTGAAGATCGGCGTCGGCGCGCCCACCAGCAGAAGGATGAGCAGCGAGACGCCCACCGTTCGGGCCACGTCCTCCGGGGCGAACGAGACCTGCAGCGGGCTCGGCATGGAGACGGCGATCGGCGGGGGTGGGGGCGGGGGCGCGGACGGCTCGTCGAGCCCCAGGGCGGTCAATCGGCCCTCTTGCACCTCTGACACGAAGACCCGGCCGCTGGCCGGGTCGAGGGCGATGCCGCTCGTCTGCAGCGCGGACGGGATCGTGCGGCTGAGGCTCGGCCGCCCGGCGTCGTCTACGCGCAGGACATCGAGATGGCCGCCGATGGGAGACGACCGATTGGCCTGCGTGGCGATGAGCTCTCGGGTCGCCGGCAGGAAGACAAGGTCCACCGGGTTGACGTTCTGGCCCTCGTCGACGTAAGGATCCACTGGGATGCGCGAGACCGACGGGGCGCCGCCTTCCGCGGGGAAGTCGAGCGTCATGAGCTCGTCGCTGCCGTTCTCGAGGACGAAGGCGTTGCCGCTCAGCGGGTCGAAGGCGATGCCGGACGGCACGCTGGCCGGGATCGGCTCGGCAAGGGGTCGTGGCACCTCTGCGCGGGCGTCGAAGATCCCGACCGACCCGTTCCCGAGATCACCGCTCGCGGTCTCGGGCTGGCCGTCGTTCGAGACGAGCAGGCGGCCGGTGTCCGGGTCGACCGCAACCCAGCGCGGGTAGGGCCCTGACGCGACCGAGGCGACCTGTTCGTAGTAGGGCGCCTCGTCCATGGGCTCGAGGACAGCGACCTGGTCGGCATCGAACAGCGACACGAAAGCACGCCGGGTCACGGGGTCGATGGCCACCCACGCCGGCTCTGTCTCGAGCTCCACGTAGCCGAGCACGCTCGGTGCGTCCGTGCGCCCGTCGACGACGGCCAGGCGTGGTTCATCGCGCAGCGTCACCAGGACGCGGCCGGTCTCAGCGTCGACGGCCACGCCATAGGGTGTCTCGCCGACCGGGAGCTGGCAGTGGACGGTCAGCTCCGGCGAGCGGCCGTACACCACCGTGATGTGATCGGAGGCACGGTCGGCCACGAATGTGCGCCCCCAGGTGTCGGCGCTGTCGATGCCGATGCCCATGGGCTCTCCACCGACGAACGCGCTGACCTGGCCTTCCGGTTCGACAGCCCCCTCGGTGGCAGGCGAGGGCGATGGCTTCCGCCGGCGACGCCGCGGAGCTCGCGGAAACCGACGCAGATGAGACGGCCGATGGGGACGACGCGGCCGATGAAGACGCCGATGAGGACGCCCCGGCCGATGGAGGGGCTGGCGCGGATGGGGCTGCCGAGGGCGACTCCGACGGCGGCAGGCAGGCGGATTCGGCCGACTGCCCGACGGTTCGCCCGGGCAGCAGGAGCAGCAGCGATGCGCTGACGATCAGCGTCAGCGCGACCAGGATCGCCGCAGCTCGAGCCGGGCGCGACCGGGCTGCTGGCGCGAGGGGCGAGCTCACGACGGGCTGGGGACTGTCATGACGTGGCCCGCGGGGCTACACTGCGGCCTGGCCTGCCTCTGCTCGGTCAAGGTGTCGCAGCGGCCGCGCAGGTCCGGACCCGCGCCAGAGAGGACTCCCCCGATGAAGCGTCGTTCGCCGCTCGCACTGATCCTCATCGTCCTCGTCGCAGGCTCGGTGGGAACCTCGCTCGTCGCCGCCCAGGAGCCGCCCCCGAAGGTGGGCGAGGAGGTCACCTTCGTCGACCCGGAGGGCATCATACGCGGCACGGTGACCGTGAGGGAGGTGGCGGACCCGTTCACGGGGTTCGACCCCAACTACCCGGCCGAGCCGGGCACGCGGTACCTGACGCTCACGGTCACGTACCAGGCCGCCCTCGACCAGCCGTTCGATGCAGTGCCCGGTGAGATCATGCTCCAGAGCGACGACGGGAGGCTGTGGGACCCGGCCTACGTTCCACGCCCGGCGGACTCCACGATCCCGGACCTGGAGTCCCAGACGCTGGCTCCCGACAACCGCATCTCCGGCATCGTTGCCTATGCCGTACCTGAGGACGCGACCATCCAGCGTGTCCTTTACCAGGCGGCGTCCGATCGGCTGCTGGAGCTCGCCGAGCTGGCTCCGAGCACCGGTCCAGCGCCGGGCGGCGCAGTCACATACACGTACGAGGACGGATCGTCGGCATCGATCACGACCGAGCTGACGGACCCGTTCACCGCCTTCGACCCGGCCTACCCACCGGAGGAGGGATCGCGCTTCGTGGTGCTGCGCCCCGTCTTCGAGAATGTGGGCGAGCTCCCGTACTGGGAGGAGCCCTATGACATCGTCGTGCGCGACGACGGTGGGTTCATCTACACACCGTCCAACGTCTACGCGCCGCCGGAGCACCCCGTGCCGCCGCTGGAGAGTCAGACCATGAGCCCGGGCGACCGCGTGTCGGGCTTCATCGGCTACTCCGTCCCGGCTGACGCGGCACTGAGCGAGGTCCTCTACTACCCGGAATCCGGCCGCATGGTGACGCTCGCGGACCTGGCTGGTGCCGGGGCGGCACCTGCGGAGCCGGCCGCGTCGGCAGCCCCAGCGGCGTCGGCGGCTCCAGCCGCCTCGCCGGCCCCAGCCGCCTCGCCGACCCCAGATCCCTCAGCGGGCGTCGAACGCTAGAGGGCTCACACGGCGCCGGAGGCGCGACCCCACGAGCGCGAGAAGCTCAGCCTTGATGACCCGGGGCCAAGGTCAGAACCGACGCTCAGGGGGCGGCGGCCTCCGAGACGGGCAGGGGCACCGGAGCCGTGTGGCCACGCGATCGGGCAGCCTGCTCGACGGCGGCCGCGATGAAGCCGTCGAAGAGCGGGTGCGGACGGTCGGGCCGGCTCTTGAACTCGGGGTGGAACTGGCTGGCCACGAACCAGGGGTGGTCGCGCAGCTCGACGATCTCCACGAGCCGGCCGTCCGGTGACTGGCCGGCGAGGAGCATGCCGGCCTCCTCGAGCGCCTCGCGATAGCGGTTGCTGACCTCGAAGCGGTGCCGGTGGCGCTCGTAGATGAGCTCGCTGCCATAGGCCTCGGCGACCTTGGTGCCCGGCGTCAGGCGTGCCGGGTAGAGCCCCAGCCGCATCGTGCCGCCCTTCTCCTCCATGTCGCGCTGGTCAGGCATGTAGTCGATGACCGGCGCACCGGTGAAGAGGTCGAACTCGGTCGAGTTGGCGTCGCGCTCCCCGAGGACATCGCGGGCGAACTCGATGACACCACACTGCAGCCCCAGGCAGAGCCCGAGGTAGGGCACCCCACGCTCACGCGCGTAGCCGGGCCGCCAGCACCTTGCCCTCGATGCCCCGATGGCCGAAGCCGCCGGGCACGACGATGCCGGCCGCGCCAGCGAGCTTGGCCTCGACATCGGCCTCGGTCAGGGCCTCCGAGTCGATCCAGCGCACTTCGACATCGTGGTCGTGCGCCCATCCGGCGTGGTCGAGCGCCTCGGTGACCGAGAGATAGGCATCGGGCAGCTCGATGTACTTGCCCACCAGGGCGATCTCGAGGCGTGGCTTGGGACGCTTGATGCGCGCCACGAGGGCTCGCCAGGCTGACAGGTCGGCCGGGTGGACCCGCTCCTCGAGGTGGAGGAGGCGGACAACGAGGTCGCCGAGGCCCCAATCCTCGAATTGCAGCGGGACCTCGTAGATCGTCTCGGCCGTGGTGGCCGGCACGACAGCATCGACGTTGACATCGCAGAAGAGGGCGATCTTCTCGCGCAGGTCGTCATCGACCGGGCGGTCGCTGCGCGCGACGATGACGTCGGGCTGGATGCCGATACTGCGCAGCTCCTTGACGGAGTGCTGGGTCGGCTTCGTCTTCAGCTCACCCGTGGCCGCCAGGGCCGGCAGCAAGGTGACATGGACGTAGAGGACGTTGTCGCGGCCGACGTCCTTGCGCATCTGGCGGATGGCCTCGAGGAAGGGCAGCGACTCGATGTCGCCGACCGTGCCGCCGACCTCGACGATGACGGCATCGGCGCTGCCGTCCCGGGCGACGCGGCCGATGCGCTCCTTGATCTCGTTGGTGATGTGCGGGATGACCTGCACGGTGCCGCCCAGGAAGTCGCCGCGGCGCTCCTTGGCGATGACGGCCTGATAGATGCGGCCCGTGGTCACGTTCGAGAGCTGCGAGAGGTTCTCGTCGATGAAGCGCTCGTAGTGCCCCAGGTCGAGGTCGGTCTCCGCGCCGTCATCCGTGACGAAGACCTCGCCGTGCTGGTAGGGCGACATGGTGCCCGGGTCGACGTTGATGTAGGGGTCGAGCTTGAGGATCGAGACAGACAGACCGCGACTCTTGAGCAGGCGGCCGATGCTGGCGGCGGTGATGCCCTTGCCGAGGGAGGAGGTCACCCCTCCGGTCACAAAGACATACTTCGCCATGGCTAGGGTCCTCCGGGGGTTTTCCCGATGCTACCGAATCGGACGCCCGGGCGCGACCCGGACTTCAGGCGCCCTTCGCGGCAGCCGCGACTCGGAAGCCGGCCAGGTCCTCGAGGACGGTCAGCAGCCCCGAATGGTCGAGGTCGCCCCGACCATTGGCGGCCGCTCCACGCATCAACTGTTCCACGGTCGCCGCGGCGGGCAGCGCCACGCCGGTCTCGCGGGCGAGGTCGAGCGCGTTCCTCAGGTCCTTGAGGTGCAGCCTGATTCGGAAGCCGGGCTCGAACTCGCCTGAGAGGAACTTGTCGCGGCGCATCTCGAGGACCTTGGTGGCCGCCAGGCCGCCCTGCAGGACGTCCGAGATGCGGCCGGGTCCACGCCGGCCTTGGCTCCCAGGAGGAGCGCCTCCGAGACGGCTTCGATGACGACGCCCACGACCACCTGGTTGCAGACCTTGACCACCTGTCCAGCACCGGCCGGGCCGACATGGACGATGGTCGACCCGAGGACCTCCAGGATGGGGCGCGCGCGCTCGAGGGCCGCCTCCTCGCCGCCGACCATGATCGAGAGCGTGCCGGCGATGGCGCCCTTGTCGCCGCCGCTCACGGGCGCGTCGAGCATCTGTGCCCCGCCCGCCGCAGCCCGCTCGGCCAGCTCCCGGGCCGTGGCCGGCGCGATCGAGCTCATGTCGATGGCAAGCAAGCCGTCCCGCAGCGCCTCGAAGGCACCGTCGGGGCCGAGGTAGACCTCGCGGACCTGGGGCGAATCGGGCAGCATCGTGATGAGCACGTCCGTGGCGCCCGCCACCTCGGCTGGGGAGGCACCCCGCGTGGCCCCGTCGGCCTCGAGCTCGGCCATGGCCGCGTCCTTGTGGTCGAGGACGCGGACGGCGTAGCCGGCAGCCAGCAGGTTGCGGGCCATCGGCTTGCCCATGATCCCCAGGCCGATGAAGCCGATCGTCGGCTTGGCGGGCTCGTTCACGGCTGTGCTCCTCAAGTCCTCGTGGTCGTCTGCCGACGATAGAGCACCAGCGGGATCGGCTCGTCTTTGCGGAGGAACGCCGCGGCGACGCACTACTCGCGGCCTGCGCCGAGGCCGCGCTCGCCCAGGAAGAGACGCTGCACGAGCAGGAAGAAGAGGACGGCCGGCAGCGTGAGCATCACGGCCCCGGCCATGAGCAGCGGCCAGTCGGCGGGATCGAGCTGCTGGAGCTGGCGGAGGCCGAGCGGCAGCGTGTAGAGGTCCTGCGAGCGCAGATACAGGAGCGGGCTGATGAAGTCGCTCCAGTAGAGGATGAAGGTCAGGACCGCCACCGCCACCGTCGACGGCCGTGCCAGTGGCAGGCCGATGCGCCGCCACGTCGTCCACGGCCCGGCACCCTCGAGGCGCGCCATCTCGAAGACCTCCGCCGAGACCCGTCGGAAGGTCCAGTAGTAGATGAGCACGAAGAGCGGGCTGGAACCCGCCAGCGCCGGCACGACGAGCGCCAGCAGGCTGTCCGTCAGGCCGACCCAGCGGAACAGCAGCAGCCTGGTGAGCCACAGCGCCGTGATGGGCACCATGAGCAGCGCCACCGAGAGGATGACCAGGGCGACCCGTGAGCTGCGCTCGAGCAGCGCCATCGCAAAGCCGGCCAGCGAGGCCGTGACGATCGTCAGCGGCACGGCCAGCAGGACGACTGCCAGCGAGTTGAGCAGGTAGCGTCCGAAGGGCAGGAGCTCGAAGACGGCCGCGAAGTTGTCGAGTCTCGGCGACGCCGGTAACCATTCCACGGTCGTCGCCGGCGGCTGGCCGGGTGTGCGCAGTGATGCCGTGGTCATCCACAGCAGCGGCAGCAGGAAGAGCCCCGCCACGACGATGGGCACGAGATGCCGCGTCAGGAAGCTCCTTCGAAGCCGCCCGGACGGCGGCCCGGTCCGCGACACCGAACGCACGGGGCGGGCGGGCGTCTCGTCAGACATCGCCGGTCTCGTCAGACATCGCCGGTGTAACCACGGTCGCGGAAGAGCACGTAGAGGCCACCGATGATGGCGGCGCTGACGAGGAACACGATGAGCATGAGCGCGGACCCGGGCCCGAAACGGAAGCGATCGAAGGCCTCCTCATACATGAGCAGGGGCAGGAAGAACGTCGCGTAGTAGGGGTCCCCGCCCGTCATCACGTAGGCTGGAGTGAAGCGTGTACTGGACGCTCAGCAGGACGTCGCGGCAGGTCAGCAGCACCAGCCAGGGCATCAGCAGCGGCAGCGTGAGGTAGCGGAAGATCGCCCAGGCGCCCGGCACCGTCCGCAGCGGCCGCGTCGAAATGGTCGCGGGGCAGTCCGCGGAGGGCCGCCAGCAGGACGACGAAGCCTTCGCCGATCTGGAAGAGGGCCATGAGGACGAACGGGAAGCGCGCCGTCGCAGCATCGGCCAGCCAGGCCGGCGCCGGAAGCCCGAGGGCCTCGAGCGCCAGGTTGAGCGGCCCGTAGAGCGGGTTGAGGATCCAGAGCCAGATCAGCGCGTAGGCGACGTCAGGGATGATGGTGGGCACGTAGACGGCCGCCCGATAGGCGCCCACACCTCGGCGTGGCCGCAGGAGCAGGAGTGCCAGCCCCAACGCCCCGAGCAGGCGCAGCGGCACCGCCAGCACCACGAAGAGGATGGAGTTGAGGAAGGCCGTCGGCACGACCGGGTCTGCGGCCAGGAAGCGGAAGTTGTCGAAGCCGACGAAGACGGGCGACGAGAGCGCGTCATACGTCGTGAAGGCGAGCGCTGCGGACAGCAGGGCCGGCAGCGCGACGAGGGCGAGGGCGCCCAGCAGATAGGGCGCCAGCATGAGCCAGAGGCCGGCTCGCCAGGAGACGCGCCAGGAGACCGCCAGGTGCCTCATCGCACAGCCCCCGCGGGTGGACGGCCGAGTCGACTCCGCGGTCGACCCGCCCGACCGGGGATCAGCCCTCCTCGCCCGCGAAGTACGGCAGGGTGCGGGCGAGCATCGAGTCGATGGCCTCGTCCACGCTCGCCTGCCCGTAGAAGGCCCGTTCGATCTCCTCGCCTGCGATCTCCTCGATGTCGACCCAGCTGGCCATCACGGGCACGCCGCGGAGGATGGGGATGGTCTCGAGGAAGACCTGGCTGTTGGCCGGCCGCACCGCCGGGTCCAGGAAGGCCGCCGACTCCGCGACGTCGATGAGCGAGGGCACCGTGCGACCCGCCTCGGAGACGATGGCCTGGCCCTCGGGCGAGTTGGCGTACTCGATGAACGTCCAGGCGGCGTCCTTGACATCGCTCGCGGCGGCCAGGCAGTAGGCATCGGAGTGGAGGATGCCGGCTGGCTGCTCCTGGCGCGGCAGGGCCGCGACGTCCCAGTCGAAGCCCTCGATCTGACGGTAGGTGGGCACGCCGCGTCGGCTGTTCAGGTACATCGCCGTCTTGCCCGACAGGAATCGGCTCTCGCTGTCCTCCGCCGACTCGGCCACGGCGTCGGGGACCACGCCGTGCTCGGTCTGGAGCGCCACGAACCACTCGATGGCCTCGCGCGCCGGCCGCGAATCGACCGCCAGGCTGACGGGCCGCAGGCCGCCCTCGAGGACGACCAGCTCGCCGCCGTTCTGCCAGATGAAGGGCGCCACCCGGAAGATCGAGGCCTCCGTGCCCAGGCCGTACTGGTCGGTGACCCCATCGCCGTCGAGATCCTTCGTCAGCGCCTGGGCGGTGGCCAGGAAGTCGTCCCACGTCCAGTCGGCGACCGGGTACGGCAGCCGGGCCTCGTCGAAGAGGTCCTTGTTGTAGTAGACCACGAGGCTGGACACGTTCTGCGGGATGCACGTGAGCTCGCCGCGCCAGCGGAACGGGTCGATGGCCTCCGGAAAGAAATCGTCCTCGGCGATCAGCTCGCTGCCCTGGAGATAGGGCTCCAACGGCTCGAGCGCTCCCATGGCCGCAAAGGGTGCGTAACGCCGGTAGTTGATGAGGACGACGTCGGCCGGCGTGCCGGCCGCGAAGTCAGCTCCGAGACGCTGGCGGTAATCAGCCTGGTCCGGGATGTGGATGAGCTCGACGTCGATGTCGGGGTGTTCCGCCTCGAAGGCATCGACGAGGCCCTGGTACGCGGCCAGCTCCGCGGGGTCACCGAAGACCATGAAGGAGACACTCTCGTCCGGCTCGGTCGCGGTCGCGACAGCGACCTGGAGCGGCAGGACGGCGACTCGCCGCGAGGACCGCACCGAGGAGAACGGCCGGACGGCGAGGGCCGGAGCTGGAGACCATGACAAGCGCTCCATGGGAGGCGGGACGGGTCGATAGGATAGCCCTGCGATGGTGGAGCCCGATGGTCGCCCCTCTGCCCTGCCGAGACCGCTGTCGGCGAGCCTGCTGACGGGCGTCGGCCTCGTCTATCTCGGCATCGGCATCGTCCTCGCCATCGTCTTCTTCCTGGGTGGTGTGCAGTCCTCGCTCTTCCCCACGGGCTGGCTCTTCCCGGCCGTCCTTGTCGTCAGCGGCGGCCTTATGACCGCGCGCCGACGCTTCGACGTCGTGGCCGTCCTGTGGGCCGGGCTGACGGCCGCCGTCTTCATGCTCGGGGTCCTCGTCTACGTCAACGCGCTCGACCTCGGGCTCGATGACGCAGGCGCCTTCGACGCCACGCTCATCGTGGCCGGCTTCGGGTTCCTGGCACTCCTCCTGCGGCCGGGCTTCCGCAGCTGACCCCGCGGCGCCGCCGACCCGATGGTCCGTGGCCTGCCATGGGCAGGATGAAGGGCTGCAATTCTGCGCGAAGCGGTGTAGTCTCGCGCGACATCCGGGGGTGGCTCGCCTGAGGATCCCCCCATCCAAGACCCCGGGATGCCCAACCCGGAGCCGCGTAGCCGGAGAGGTGACCTGAGCCGATGGGCACGACCTTCCCCCCACCACGCCCATCCCGCGGCCGGGCCGCGGTCCTCGCGGCCGCCCTCGCGGTGGCCATCCCGGCGTCGGGAGTGCTCGCCACGCACAACCCCGGGCACGCCGAAGCCGCTGACGTCATCGCCACGTCCGATGGGGCCACCGTCGAGGAGATGCGCGCGCAGCTCATGACCCTGAGTGACGAGAACGAGCAGCTCCTGGCGGACAACGCCTCCCTCCTGGAGTCGGTCACGAAGGCCGAGGCGGAGCGCGATGAGCTGGCACGCGGCCTCGACCGCTTCCACGAGCTCTACGACGCTCTCGAGGCAGACCGCCAGCTGCTCTTCGAGCTGCGCAAGGGCATCCCGGAGTCGCGGCCGGAGGCTGAGGCGCAGCTCACCCGGCTGCACAGCCTTGCGCTCCTCGTCCGATCCCGCCCGTCTTGGCGACCTCGTGGACCGCGTCGAGGATGCCGCGCCTTCCTTCATGGACTGGCGCTTCAGCGACTTCACCACGACGGAGGAGGCCACGCAGGCCTACATCGACTCGGGGGCCAACGCCTTCAATTCGCTGATGACCGATTTCCGCAACGAGGTCCTCCTGTCGGTCGCCAACCGGCTGGATGGCCTGCTCACGGTCATCGACCGCGCTCGCTAGGCGGAACACTCCTCGAAGACCCTATCCTCACGAGCCAGAGCCTGCCGCCGGGCGGCCGATGACAAGGAGCACGATGACCCCTTCGCGACCGTCGAGGCGCGCCGCCCTCGGCCTGGCCATGCTGCTTTCCGTCACCGTGGCCGTCCCCGCGGCCGCCGAAGAGGAGGAAGGAAGCCCTGCTTCCTCGGCCGTCATCCCGTTGCTCGACGCGCAGCCGGGCGACCTCCTCCGTCCCATGGGGCCGCTCCTCTCGGGCCGCCCCTGGCTGATGAGCCAGGGCATGGACCCCGGCCAGGCGCAGATGCCCGGCTGGGACCCGCTGACCCGGATCGAAGGCGGGTTCGCCGCGACCCGGCGACCCCAGGACGCAGGCAGCTGGAGCCGGCGCCCCGGTGCCCTTCCGGGAGCCCGGGCCGGCCTTCTCGCGCAACCTCCTGGTGACCCGCGACTTCGGACAGGCCACCTTCCAGACCGAGCCCCATATCGAGTCGAATCCCGAATGACCCCGAGCACCTCGTGCTGGGCGTCATCGACTACTCGTTCCCCTCGATGTCCACCTACGTCTCCTTCGATGCTGGTGAGCGCTGGGAAGGTCCCTTCCAGGTCCCCTACCTGTTGAAGGACCTGGTCGCAGGCGGCGACCCGGTCGTGGCCTTCGACCGTGATGGCGGCGTGTACCTGAACTACATCTCGATCGGCATCGACGAGTTCAACCTTGGCCCCATCGAGGTCGCGGCCGAGGTCTCCAGCATCGCGGTGGCGCGCTCGGACGATGACGGCTTCACCTGGCCGCAGCAGGTCTCGGCGGCCCGCAGCCGAGTCAACACGGACGGCCTGGAGACGGACCGCTTCGGGCGCCTGCGGGGGATCGTGGACCTCAGCTTCCTTGACAAGCCCTGGATGGCCAGTGGCCCGGACCCGGAGGATCCCGACCGTGACGTCCTCTACGTCACGTACACCAACTTCGACATCAGCTACGAGATCCTCTACATCGGCGAGATCCCGAACCTGCTGCCCACCGAGATGCGCACCACCATCGAGCTGGTCTCCTCCGACGACGGCGGCGAGACCTGGAGCGACCCGGTAGCGGTCAGCCCGACCGTCCGCCGCGCATTCGGGCAGCAGGACGACCCGAGCGGCGCGACGGGCGTCTTCGGGACGCTGCGGGTGGTCCAGGGCAGCCAGCCCGTCGTGGCACCGGACGGCACCGTCCACGTGGCCTGGATGGACAGCACCGACGACGACTCCCAGGAGGGCGTCGGCGAGATCCACGTCGCGACGTCCACGGATGGTGGTCGCAACTTCGATCCTCCGGTCGTGGCCGCCGTCTTCAACGAGACCGAGTTCCGGCCTCGGACGGCCTACTTCCGCTTCTGGGCCTCCTCGTTCCCGCAGATCGCGGTCGGCCCTGACGGCGAGCTCTACGTGGTCTACGTGGGCCGCCCAGCGGACAAGCCCAACGATGACGGCGATGTCTTCCTCACCTCGTCCGTCGACGGCGGTGGCACCTGGAGCCGGCCGCGCGTCCTCAACGACGACGACACCGACCACGTGCAGTTCTTCCCGTCCGTGGACGTGAGCCCGAACGGGACCGTCCACGTCATGTGGGGAGACACTCGCGACAACCCCTACCAGGCTCGCTACCACATCTACTACACGAGCAGCGAGGACCAGGGCGAGACGTTCGGCTTCGTGAACGAGGAGCTCGACCTCACCGCGGGCGACACGCGCGTCACGGACTTCGCCTCCAATCCGAACTACGCGTTCCCGAGCGGTCTGTTCATCGGCGACTACTTCTCCATCGACGCCACCGACGAGGATGTCGCCATGGTCTGGGCGGACTCGCGGCTCGGTGAGTTCGGGCCGATGAACCAGAAGATCGCCTTCGCCCGCATGGAAGCGGTGGCCTCTCCTGAGATCTTCATCTCGCCACCGGCCGGTCCGGCCGGCCAGGAGGTGACGCTGCAGGGCTTCGACTTCCAGCCCGACATGGGCGTCTTCGTCCAGCTGGGCGACAGCACCATCTCGCAGCTGCGCACCGACCTCGACGGCGGCTTCACGGCGCGCATCTTCATGCCCATCACGAGCGAGGGCAGCCAGACCATCACCGTCTTCGACGAGTCGGGCAACGGCGCGAGCACGTCGTACTTCACGGAGTTCGGCTTCGGCACCATCGCAGAGCAGCTCGAGGACCTCGAAAGCCGCCTCGACGAGGTCGGGTCGAGCGGCGACGCGCCGTCGGATGACGCATCGTCAGGCGCACCGGCGGACGCCTCCGAGAGTGCCGCGCCCGACGAGGAGGGCTGATCCCGTGCCCGTCCGACCGATCCGGTTGACCGTCGCAGCGCTGGCCGCCCTGACGCTGGCATCAGCGCTGCCTGGACCGCTCCTGGCGCAGGACGACGCCACCGCCTACGAGCCGCCGCACGACCGTCCCGGCCCTGCCGCGGAGCGTCTCCTCTACAACTCCTTCTTCGTCGATCGCGCGCCGCTGGACATCGAGGCCGACAACATGGACCTCTACCTCTTCGGCCTGAAGACCGAGGCGGCCGAGGAGCTCCGGGGCACCGAGGGCGTCGAGCTCATCGATGCGCCCGCCACGACGGTCTCGCTCATCCTCAATCCGGCGCCGGCGCCTGAAGGCGAGCTCAACCCCTTCTCGATCCCCGAGGTGCGGCAGGCCATGCAGTACCTCGTCAACCGCGACTCCATCGCCCAGGACATCTACCGGGGCGCCGCACGCCCCATGCGCACGCACGTGGGGCCCTCCGACCCCGACTTCCTGACCATCTACGACATCGACCGGGGCTCCGGCATCAGCTACGACCCGGAGCTGGCACGCGAGCTCATCGCCGAGGCCATGACGGCCGCCGGTGCTGAGCTCATCGACGGCGTCTGGCACTACCCCGACGAGGATGGCGAGCCGCAGCCCGTACGGATCAAGCTGGTCGGCAGGGTCGAGGACGAGCGCCGCGACATCGCCGACCTCGTCCGTGCCGAATTGGAGCAGGCCGGCTTCGAGGTGGCCACGACATACGACCAGTTCGCGCCGGCCGTCCAGAAGGTCTACTCGACCGACCCGGCGGCCTTCGAGTGGCACATCTACACCGAGGGCTGGGGCCGCGGCGCGCCCGAGCGCTACGACGTGGGCGGCGTGAACTCCTTCAACGCGCCGTGGCTCGGCAACATGCCCGGCTGGCAGGAGGAGGGCTTCTGGCAGTACGAGAACGAGGAGCTGGACGAGCTGGGCAAGACGCTCTTCCAGGGGAAGTTCGACAGCCTGGAGGAGCGCAACGAGATCTACCGGACCATGACCCAGGCCGGCCTCGACGAGTCCGATCCGGGTCTGGCTCGTCACGGTCGACAACAGCTTCCCGGCCCGCGAGGAGCTCGAAGGCGTCACCCGTGACCTCGTCGCCGGCCCACGTAACCCGTGGGCGCTCCGTGAGGCCTACGTGCCCGGCTCTGAGGACGTCAGGGTGGGGCATCAGTGGGTCTGGACGGAGCGCACGACCTACAACCCGGTCGGCGGTTTCGGCGATGTCTACTCGGTGGATCTCTGGCGCAACCTCTCCGACCCGGCCATCTGGAACGACCCGTTCACGGGCATCCCACAGCCGTTCCGAGCCAGCTACGAGGTCGAGACCGCGGGACCGGACGGCACCCTCGAGGTGCCCGAGGACGCCCTCGTCTGGGATGTCGAGTCGAAGTCATGGGTCCCGGTGGCAGCGGGCACAGAGGCGGTCAGCAAGGTCACCTTCGACTACTCGAAGTACACGGACAGCAACTGGCATCACGGGCAGCCCATCACCATGGCCGATGCGGTCTACTCGATCGCCCAGGCCTTCGACCGCGCCTACGACCCCGAGAAGGCCCGCATCGAGACGGCCCTGGCCGTGACGGCGCGCCCGTATCTCGAGACGTTCAAGGGCTTCCGCCTGACCGAGGACGACCAGCTGGAGGCCTACGTCGACTACTGGCACTTCGACGAGGACCACATCGCGTCCTATGCGAACCCGGTCAGTTTCGACATGCCGTGGGAACTCAAGGCGGCCATGGATGACCTCGTCTTCGAGCAGCGCCGGGCGGCCTACAGCGACACGGCCGCCAGCCGCTTCAGCGTTCCCTGGCTGAGCCTCGTCCTCGAGCGGGATGCCGGCCTCGTGGACCGCACGCTGCGCGAGATGGAGCGCGAGGAGACCGTCCCCGCCGGGGTCTTCGAGTTCGGCGATCGCATCGCTGGTGACGCCCGATGACGCCGTGGCCCGCTACGAGGCCGCCCAGGAGTGGTTCGACGACAAGGATCACCTCGTCATCAGCAATGGCCCGTTCTATCTCGAACAGTTCGACCCGCCTGCCCAGTTCGCCGAGCTTCTGGCCTTCCGCGACCCGAGCTACCCCTTCAAGCCGGGCGACCTCTATCGCGGGTCGCCGCCGGCGTTGACGATCGACGAGGTCACGGCCGAGGGCGTGATCCCGGGCGAGGACGCCGTCATCGATGCCACGGTGACCGGACCCGGGACGCTTGGCCTCCAGTACCTGCTGCTCGACTCGGCGGTGGGCGAGGTCGTCGCCTCCGGTGACGCCGATGAGACGGGGAGCGGCGAGTTCACGGTGACCATCCCGGCTGATGTGACCGGGTCACTCTTCCCGGGCTTCTACCAGCTCTTCCTGGCAGCCAATTCGGATTCCCTGGCCCAGGTGACAGAGCGAAGGGTCGACCTGGAGGTGCTTCCGTAGCGACAGCGGAGGCCTGAACCAGTTGTGGGTCCGTCCCTGCTGCGCCCCATCCTCGTTCGCGCCGCGAGCCTCGGCGCGGTGCTCATCATCGTCCTGTTCCTGCTCGTCCTGACGCTGGGAGCGACGGGCTACTCGGACCGCATCCTGAGCGCCCAGGTGGGCGAGGAGCTGCGGGCGCTGCGGACGGGCCTGTCGGCGACCATCACCGACCCTGCCGCCATCGAAGAGGCACTCGCGGCTCGCCGAGCCGAGCTCGAGTCAGCCTACGGGCTCGATCGCGCCTGGTACGAGCGGCTCCCGGCCGTCGTCGCCCGGGTGATCGCCTTCGACCTCGGCGAGGCGCGCTCGATCCGCGCCGCGGATGGCAGCAACAGCGTCGGCGACATCATCGTCGAGCGGCTTCCCCGCACGGTCCTGCTGCTGACGACCTCGCTCGCGATCACGACCGTCATCGGCCTGGGCCTCGGGGTCTGGCTGTCGACACGCCCGGGATCACGCGTCGACCGCGCCGTGAGCTACGTGGCAGCCATCACGAACGGCCTGCCGGCCTGGTGGGCGGGCATCCTGCTCATCCTCGTGTTCTCGTTCTGGCTGCGGGTCCTGCCCTCGGGCGGCATGTACAGCACGCCGCCCCCAGAGGGCGCCGTGGCCTCCTTCCTCGACCTCGCCTGGCACGCTGTCCTGCCCATCCTGACGCTCGTGCTCGTCAGCGTGGGACCCTCGATCTACGTCATCCGGACGATGACCCTGGACGTGGCGCTCCAGGACCACGTCACGGTGGCCCGAGCCAAGGGCCTTCCGGACAGCATCATCCGGCGTCGCCACATCCTCCGCGTGGCCGCCCCGCCGATCGTGACCGGGCTCATCCTCGGGCTCGCCGCGACGCTCGGCGGCTCGATCCTCATCGAGACCGTCTTCGCCTGGGAGGGCATGGGCCAGCTCTACTTCAAGACGTTCTCGGGCCAGCCCGACGAGTCCATCATCATCGGCCTGACCTTCATGTTCACGCTCATCTACGTGGCGGCGCGCCTGCTGCTCGAGGTCCTCTACGTGTTCCTCGACCCGCGGGTGCGCTACCAGTGAGGCGCGCGTGAGGCGCCGCAGCATCCTGCGCGAGGTGCTCTCGAGCTGGGCCGGACGGATCGGCCTCGCGCTTGCCGCCATCCTGACCCTGACGGCGCTCTTCGTGGTGCTCACGTTCCCGCTCGACTTCGGGCCGAGCCGCTGGTCGGACCCTGCTGCCTGGGCCGACAATCCCAAGGCCGTGCCGCCCGCCTGGACAGCGGCCCTCGCGGCCGAGCGGCCGGCGCAGCATCGCATCATCGAGGCCACCGAGCCCACCGAGACGACCGAGCGGGGCGCCGCCAGGGTCGACGATCTATGACCTCGCCTTCGACTACCAGGAGGACGAGTCGCCCACGTTCCTCTCCTTCAGCCTGGGCGAGGTCGCCTACCAGGAGCGGCCACCCGCCCTGAGCGTGACCCTGCAGCGGCCGGATGGCACCGAGGTGTCCCTGCTGCGCACGACGATCCGGGGCCCGCGACCCGGCGAGGAGCCACCCTACGTCCGCCACGACGAGACACCGCTACGGATCCTGCTCAGCGCCCAGCCGGAGGCGGCCGAGGCGGTGTCCACGCTGTACACGGAGGCCTACGGGGTGGACATGCCGGCCTCGAGCCTGTCCGAGTCCGAGGTCGCCGTCGCGCTCTTCAGCGTCCCCGGGCCGGATGGGGACCTGCGGCCGCTCCATGGCGCGTACAACGCGCAGGTGCGGGTGGCCATGGCCGATCCGGCCGATACGCTCGCCTGGCTGCGGCTCGTCGTGGGCGGCTCGGTCTACGGCCTGCTGGGCACGGACGGTGGCGGCCGGGACCTGGCCGAGGGTCTCGCCTTCGGGCTGCCCGTGGCACTCCTCATCGGCATCGCCGCCGCGACCGTGAGCACGGTCATCGGCACCAGCCTCGGGCTCCTGTCCGGCTACAAGGGCGGGACCGTCGACCTCCTCATCCAGCGGGCGGCGGACATCGTGAACAACGTGCCTCTGCTGCCGCTGCTCATCTTCTTCACCTTCGTCTTCGGCGCCCAGCTCTGGCTCATCCTGTTGCTGCTCGTGGCCTTCAGCTGGCCGGGCCTCACCATCCTCGTGCGCTCCATGGTGTTGGGCCTCTCGGGCAGCCAGGAGGTGGAGGCGGCACGGGCGCTGGGAGCGCCCTGGCATCACATCCTGCGGCGCCACATCTTCCCGCACACGGCGCCGTACGTGTTCACCCAGCTCATCTTCTTCGTGCCCGCGGTCATCCTGGCCGAGGCAGGGCTCTCATTCCTCGGCCTCGGCGACCCCACGCTCCCGACGTGGGGACAGGTCGCTCGAGGACGGCTTCCGGACCGGCGCCGTCTTCCTGGGCTACTGGTGGTGGGTCGTCTCGCCGGGCCTGCTCATCGTGCTCACGGCCGTCACCTTCATGCTCCTGGCGCTGGCCATGGAGCCGATCGTGAACCCGAGGCTCCGGCGTGACTGAGCGGCAGTCGGCGCTCCAGGAGCACTGATGGCACTCCTCGAGGTTCGCGATCTCGCGGTCGAGTACGCCACGAAGAGCGGCCCGCTGCGTGCCGTGGACGGCGTCTCGTTCGATCTCCACGAGGGGCGGGCGCTCGGGGTCATCGGCGAGTCGGGCAGCGGCAAGACGAGCCTGGCCCTCACGGTCATGCGGCTGCTGCCGCGCAATGCCACCCTGCTCGGCGGCACGATGCGCCTGGGAGGCGAGGACCTGGGGACCCTGTCGGACGAGGACTTCCGTCGCGAGGTGCGCTGGAGCCGCATGGCCATGGTCTTCCAGGGCGCGATGCACTCGCTCAACCCGGTGATCCGCGTCGGCGACCAGGTGGGCGAACGGCTTCGCGCGGACGGCATGGCCAAGGCTGACGTGCGCGCCCGGGTCGACGAGCTGCTGGCTCGCGTCGGCCTGCCGGCGAGCACCGCATCCCGCTATCCCCACGAGCTCAGCGGCGGCATGAAGCAGCGGGTCATGATCGCGACGGCGCTGACCCATCAGCCCGCCCTGCTCATCCTCGACGAGCCGACGAGCGCGCTCGATGTGAGCATCCAGGCGCAGATCATGAACCTGCTCAAGGAGCTGAAGGCCGAGCGCCACGTCACGATGCTCTTCATCACGCACGACCTGGCGCTGGCCAGCGACCTCTGCGATGACATCGCGGTCATGTACGCCGGCCAGATCCGGGAGCTCGGGTCCGCCGAGGAGGTGTTGGGCCGACCGCTCGACCCGTACAGTCAGGCGCTCCTGGCGGCCATCCCGAGCCTCCACGATGAGCGACCCCCACGCTTCCTGCCCGGCGCGCCACCGGACCTGCGCGTGCCCATCGCGGGCTGCCGTTTCGCGGCCCGCTGCCCAGCTGTGTTCGATCGGTGCCTGCTCGAGCCACCGCCGCTCTTCGACGTCCGCCCGGGCCATACGGCGCGCTGCTGGCTGCATGATCCGGCGCGGGCGACAGGCACCTCTCCGGCCAGCCCGGCGGCGGTCGGCACATGAGCGCGCCTGGATCGGGGGAGCCGATCCTGAGCGTGGAAGGCGTGAGCGTGGACTACCACGTGCGGTCGTCGCTCTGGCACAGCCGCCCCGTGCACGCGGTCACGGACGTGTCGCTGGCGCTGGACCGTGGCGAGACCGTGGCCCTCGTGGGCGAATCCGGCAGCGGCAAGTCGACGCTCGGTCGCGCCACGCTGCGGCTCGTGCCCCTCGCGAGCGGCCGCATCGTCTTCGAGGGTCGCGACATCGCCGCGCTCAGGGGCGCTGACCTGCGCGGTTTCCGCCAGCGGGCACAGGTCATCTTCCAGGACCCCTTCTCGAGCCTGAGCCCCTTCATGCGGGTCGGCGAGCTGGTCGAGGAGCCGCTCGTCATCCACGGCCCCTCGTCGCGCACGGAGCGCGAAGCCCGCGTCCTGGCGGCACTCGAGCGGGTCAAGCTGCGGCCCGCCGCCGAGCTCGCCTCCACGTATCCGCACCGGCTGTCGGGTGGCCAGCGACAGCGCGTCAGCATCGCCCGGGCGATGGTGCTCGAGCCGGACTACCTCGTCGCCGACGAGCCGGTCTCGATGATCGATGCATCGAGCCGCGCCGAGATCCTCGACCTGCTCGACGAGCTCCAGGAAGCGCGGCAGCTGTCCTACCTGTACATCACCCACGACCTCGCCAGCGCCCGGCACTTCGCCGAGCGGATCGCGGTCATGTACGCCGGGCGCATCGTCGAGCTCGCGCCGTCAGCGGAGCTGGTGGCCGGGCCCCGCCATCCCTACACGAAGGCGCTGCTCGCCGCCGTGCCCGAGCCGAACCCGGCGAACCGGCTCCGGTCCCGCCCGGTGGTGGGCGGGGAGCCGCCCGATGCGGGCGCCCTGCCTTCGGGCTGCGCCTTCCACCCCCGATGCCCGGCCTTCATGGCGGGCATCTGCGACATCCAGGTGCCGCCCCTCATCCCACTCCCTGACGGCCACCTGGTGGCCTGCCACCTCTACCCGGCGGAACCCTCGGGCACGGGAGACGAAACCGCCTCGGGGGTCGGCGAGCTCCGGTTCGGCGAGGGTGCCGGCGACCTCGGTGCCGGCGAGCCTTCCAGGTGCCGCTGCCCTGGCCTCGTCGAGCACCTCGAGCGCGGCCAGGAGGAAGGGGTCCTCGGCCTCTGGATAGTCGAGCCAGTCCCCCTCGACCTCGACATCTGGCGTCACGCCCTGCCCCTCGAGCGTCTGGCCGTCGGGCAGCTGGAAGCCGAACGAGACGATCTGCAGCAGCGAACCATCGGGCAGGTCGACCGTCTGGGCGCCGTGGGTCTGACCCGAGGTCTGCGTGCCCACGACCGTGGCCCGACCCTGGTCCTGCATGATGGCCGCGAACTGCTCGGCCTCGGCCTCGCTCGCCTCGTCGACGAGGACGACGATCGGGAGGTCAGCGTAGTCCTCGGCGAGATCGCTGGCCTCGATCTCGATGGGCTCGTTGCCGACACGCGAGTGGAATTCCCCGACATCCCCCGATACGAACGGGCGCAGCAGCTCGAGCATGACTGCCGGCGCCCCCTGGTTGGAGGCACGCAGGTCGATGACGAGGCCCTCGACGGAGTCGTCGTCCATGAAGCTCGTGAGTGCGTCCTCGATGCCATCGATGGCCTCCTGGCCGGACAGAGCGATGACCCGCAGGTAGCCGATCTCTGGGTCGGCCGCGAGGCGGCGAGCCTCGGGCAGGATGACGGGGTCGATCTGTCGCCGCTCGAGGGTCAGTTCCCGTGGCTCCTCGCCGGGCGAGACCACCGTGAGCGTCACCTCGGTGCCCTGCGGGCCCCGGATGTCTGCGATCCGTGCGCAGGCTTCGCCATTGACGCCGATGATGCGATCGCGCGCGCCGAGGCCGCTCTCCTTCGCCGAGCCACCCTCGAAGACGTAGACGATCTTGAGGCCATCGCTGCCCTCCCCCGCTACGCTCTCATCGATCAGAGCGCCGATGCCGCCGTAGCTCGGATCGACGACCTCGGGGTCGCCCAGGTCCTCGGGCGAGTAGAAGTTGGTGAACGGGTCCTCGAGCAGGCCGACCATCTCGCGCAGGATGTCGTAGACCTCGTGGGCGTTCTCGGTGGCGATGACGAGGGGCGCGTACTCGTCGCCGATGGCCTCCCAGTCGAGCCCGTTCGTCTCCGGGTCGACGTAGTAGTCGAGGATGCCCTGCCAGACACCTTCGAAGAGCGCCATGCGGAACTCCTCGGGCATCGAGAGCGCCTCGTCGATGACGGGCTCGAGCGAAGCCTCGGGCTCGACGCACTCCTCTTCCGTCCCGACCGGCTCCGAGGGCAGCGCGCTGGAGGCCGGCTCGGCGCTCGAGTCCTGGCCCAGCGCCGGAGCTACGACGATCCCGGCCAGGAGCAACGACATGAAGAGGCCGACGCCAAGGCGACGGTGGGTGTGCAGGCTCATCGTTCCTCCGAGGGCTGCGGCGTGGTCCCTCCTCTGCCGATGCTACCCGACCTCGCCGCTCAACCTCTCCCGGGGCTCTTGCCGACCTATGCATCCATGCGCCGGGGGAATGCGAGGCAGCCGCGTAGGGTCGGCGGCGGCGCCCCTGCTCGTTCGACCCCTTGCCCCGAGCGTGAATCACGCTCGGCAGAGCTCCGTCACGACGTCGTGGGACCTCCCCGAGCGCTCAGTCGGCGCCTCCCATTCCCACCACGCATGGGTGGCGGAGCCGCGAGTCGCCGAGTCGTGGCCGCCGAGGGACGACCAGTCGATCATGTCCATGTTTCACGAGCCCCGGGAACTGCGTCTACGCATGTGACCTCGCTGCCACGTTCGCACCCGTCTGGGTCCCCTCGAGGGCGTCGAGGTCACGTTGGGCCTCGCGACGTAGGTCCTCAAGGTAAGCGGCCGCGCCACGCCAGCGTGGCCACTCGGGAGGCAGTACCCGGGTGTCGGCACGGTACGGCTCAGGCAGCTCGGCGAGACGACGGGGTGCTCCGAGGAGGACGGCCCTGAGATCCGGCTGCCCGAGCAAGAAAGCTATCGGCCGTCAGGAGATCCGCGTCTTCGCTCTCCACGAGCACGAGGTAGTCGGCGTCGTACGCCGAGAGGCCATGGACCTCCACGGCATCGATCACCGCCAGCGCCATCTGGCGGGATGGCGCTGACGTCCTGATGCCGGCCTGCTCGAGGTCGTGGACAGCAGCCAGGACGTCCGAGCCCGCCCAGCGATGACGCCTCGCCAGCACGTTGATGATCTCGGTCCAGAACAGCCATGGCACCAGGAGCGCATCCCGGGTTTCGAGCTCCCTCCTGACTTGCTGGGCTTCCGACTCACCGATGAGGTACGTCAGCGCGGCAGACGCATCGAGCACGAGGGTCCTCATGCTCCGTCCTCGTGCCCGTGGTCACGCTCCCAGCGGATCGCCGTGGCTGCGTCCCAGGGGTCATCCGCCTCGCTAGGCATGCAGCTCCCTCATGCGCTTGGCTCGGGCTTCGATCCGAGCCATGGCAGCGAGGCGGCGCTGGATGGCCTCCTCCGTCCTGCCCTCGAGTCGCTGGGCATCCTCGGGCGGGACGAGGACGGCGACGAGCCGATGATCGCGCTCGATGGCGATGCGCTCCCCAGCCGATGCGCGGTCAAGTGTCTCGCCGACCCGGGCCCGAAGCTGACCTGCCGTGATGACCCTCATGGCCGATCATCATAGGAAGCCATCATGGTCACGTCAACGGGCGTGGCGGGAACCCAGGCGTCGAGTCGCTACCGGATGAGCCGGACCTCGCCTGTGACACCCGTCTTGAAGGAGCCGCCCGGCGCAGTGCAGTAGTCGTGGCCGAGGACCTCGGTCCCGGGCAGGCAGGGCTCCTGGACGGCCGCGCCCTCGAGCCACTTGGCGTGCTCGTTGTCGCCGGTGATGATCGATGGCCCCGAAGCCGACGATGTGATAGGCGCCGTTCGCACCGGTTCCGATGGCCTGGTCCCAGACCGGCACCCAGACGGGGACTTCGTAGTCGACGTAGTAGCTGAGGTCGCCCCATTCGTTCCCTGTCAGGCTGCCGATGAGGTCGACGCTGCCGGGAGGTTGCCCTACTGCCGTGCAGCAACCGAACGAGTTGGCTGGTGGCCCGATCTGCGAATCGAGGAAGACCTTGCTCGATTCACACCCGCCGTCTGGCAGCATGCCCAGGCTGATCTCCCAGTCGCACTTGCCGCCGTTGCCGTCCAGCCCGAACTTCAGCCAGCCGAAGCCGCCCGGGATGTTGAGCTGGCCCGAGGTCAGGCCGCCCACGCAATCGTGGAAGTCAGCGAGCGGACAGTCGGCCAGGTCGTCGAAGGTGTCCTCCTGGATGCCGACGGGCATGATCCCGCCGCCGACGCTCTCACCCGGGGTCACGGCCGTGGCCTCCGCCCCAGCCGCCCAGTCGACGACGCCGATCATCCCGAGCAGGAACGGCCGCCAGTCGGTCCGGGCACTGACGACGACTCCGAAGGCGCCTGTCGGGATGCTGACCGCGCCCACGACATCTCCGAGCGCGTTGCCATCCTCATCCACGTATCGGGCGCTCACCAGCTCGGCATCGTTGGCGGTCAGGACCGAGCGGATGGCGTTCTCGACGTTGTAAGGAGTGCCTGCTCCGGGCGGACGACCGGTGAGCTTCACGCCGATGATCCGCGTGCCAGCCATGGCCGCGAAGTCCGCTGCGTTCTGCGCCGACCGGCGCTGCGCGAACGCGTAGCCGCCGTCGACGACGATGGCAGCGCCCAGGACCAGCGCCCCAAGCGCGATGGCGAACAGCGCGATGGCCTGACCGCGCTGGGCGGAGCGATCGACGGGCGTCATGCGCGGCTCCTAGTGAACGACCATCGACGCTGAGCCCGAGAGACCGATCGCCCCGAGCATCGAGCTGACGAGCGGCGTCATGGGCTGGTACGTGTATTCCACGCGCACCGAGACGACACGGCCGGGCGAGCCGAGCGGGTTGCCGGCCCCGTCCTGGCAGCCGTTGCCGCCGCCACCGGACGCATCGGTCCAGGCGCCAGATGGGGCCGGGTCCGCGACCGAATCCTCGTTGCAGCTGAGGTGCACGGCGGAGAGAGGTCCGACGCTCACGGTCATGCGGTTCACGGCGCCGACGACGTGGGCGTCGAAGGCCGCGATATCCGTGGGACAGACATGCGCGCCCGGGTTGGCTGACGTGATGGCGCTGGCATCCGCGACACAGCCGTTGCCGGTCAAGCCGATCCAGCCGGCCTCCGTGGCAGCGACGCGAGCACCTTCGCGGGCGGCCTGTGACAGCGTGGAGTTGACGTAGACGAGGCGTCCGACGTCGAAGAGCCCGAAGACGGCGAGCATGAAGACCGGCAGCACCATGGCGAGCTCGACGAGACCCTGGCCCTCCTGGTTCGTGCGATGCCGCATCGGGGTGGTCCTGTGCCCGCGCATCAGTTACGGCTCACGGTCATGCCCGACGTGCAGGCGACGTCGCTGCCGCCCGCGAGCGTCTGGCTCTTGATCTTGTGGTCATCGGTCGCGTCGGTCAGCGTGCCCGTGAAGCCCTCGTTGTGCCACACCTGGAGCGCCGGGATGCCGCCCACGTTGTTCCAGTACGCGTTTCGGAAGTCCGGCACCGTGCAGGTCGGGACCGGGGTGGGTGTCGGCGTCGGGGTCGGGGTCGGCGTCGGCGTAGGGGTCGCACCCGGAGGGAGGGTCGGCGTGGCGGTCGGTGTCGGGGTGGGCGTCGGGGTGGGCGTCGGGGTGGGCGTGGCGCCCGGGGCCGGAGGTCGGTCCGGCCAGGATGGTGACGTCGAGGCGGTTGAGGACTGGGGCGGTCGCGGCGGCGGTCATGACCAGCTCGCCACCGAACGCGTCGGTGATGAGCGGCGTCAGGAAGCTGAAGGGCTGCGCGACCGAGACGGTCACCTGGTTGCCGATGCCGCCGGCGAAGTTCGAGGCCACGTCGCAATCCATCGTCGTCCCGCTGCCAGGTGCGAAGCAGGTCGGTTCCGAGACCGTCATCGTCCCCGTGCCACCCTGTGCCTGGGCGTTCGTCTCGCGCAGCGCGGCAGTCGTCACGCGGTCGTGGTAGACGTCCTCGTCGTACGACACGTCGCCGGCATGCGCCGCCGCGTAGGACGCCGCCTCGCGCGCGGCGTTGTTGATCGCGATGTACGTGAAGAAGAGGCGTCCGAAGTCGACAGCCAGGAGCAGCAGAAGCAGCAGGACGGGCAGGACGAGCGCGAACTCGACCAGCGCCTGCCCGGTGGAGCGGTCGCGTCGCGGCAGACGCTGGAGCAGCCGGCTCATGGCGTCGTCATGAAGTCGGAGTTGGCGAAGATGCTCGTGCGCGTGAACTCCGCTTTGTCTGGCAATCCCAGGTGCACGCCGTTGAAGTCGAGCCCTATGGGCGTGAGCAGGTCGAAGCGGTGGTCGAGGTCCACGCGGATGCGGCATGGACCGGCCGGGCGATCGGGGTCGTCACAGCCGGTCGTCTCAGACCCGTCCGCCTCGGTCATCGTCACCGGTGATCTGCGGGTTCGTGCGTATCGTGGCGTCCCCCTCGTAGTCGGTCAGGTGGCGACTGGCGACGCAGGCGCGCTCGTGCATCGAAGCAAGGGTGAGTGGCTCATTCGTCGAGTCCCAGTTGCCCGATCGGTAGGCTCCGAAGTCGGCAGCCTCGCGCGCCGCGGACTCGATGGTCACCATGGTCGTGAAGATGCGCCCGAGGTCGGCGACGGCGCCCATGAGGATGAGAGCGACCGGCAGGACAGCGCGAACTCGACGATCCCCTGGCCAGCCGAGCGCTCGCGTGCTCGCTCCAGAGCAACCATGTCTGCCGCACCCGCGGAGGGAGGGATTCCACGCATCGCGTCCAGGGTCCACTTCATTCCGGCCGGCTCCTGCAACCCGGGCTTCGCGGGTGGCATCGCTCGCCGGGTGCGAGCCTGGCTCGGTCCGACCACCGCCGGCCGACCGTAGCGCGCAGGCGTAGTGACAGGCCCCTGTACCGTTCGGCACCGGGGGTAGCCCTATCGGCGCTGGTGCTCGATCACCGCCGCCCGCCCATGGGTTCAGGGCTGAAACGTGACGCGGCGCGGCCGCGTCCGAGGACGACTACTCCACGAGGCCCGCGGCTCGCAAGCGGAAGATGAAGTCAGTCCTCCACAAGCGCTTTGATCGCGCCGTTGTTGCCGTTGAGATTGTAGGTATTCGCGATGACCTGATCGGTAATCAGGTCACCGGCGTTGCCGTTCGCTCTTATGTGTCCACCGGGCGAGTACACGGTACCGCGTACTTCCATATCTGTGGAGGAGCCATTCAACTGAAGCTCACGCTGCGGAATGAGACTTCGGTCCTGGAAGAAGACGATGCCGCCGTAGACGGGGTCGTCGATCGGGTGAAGTTGCGTGTCTGCGTTGCCACCATTAAGGTGAACGTCAGCCGCCGCACCGCCCGAGACCCCGGCAATCTGGCTGTTGAAGATCATGACACCACAAACCTGCTCAGGCGTGGTGCAGAAAGATGTGCCACCGGCCGGCACGTGATCAGATTGGCACCCGATGAGTTCATCGTGATACCCCCACCACCGATCCAATAGATCCCGGGTTCCAGGTAGAACGTGCCTCCCTTGAACGCCAGACCGCCCGGGTACAGTCCGGGGTAGAGCGTCCACGTCTGCGCTCCCGTCCCGAATGAACAGGGTGCCGGACTGGCGGCCGTCGCCGCCGTGCACCCGTTGGGAACCCGGTTTCGGCGGGTTGTCGCGACTAAGGGGAGTCTGTGCCTTGGGAGGCTGAGGTGGTTCAGGGACAGCCGCGAGGGGATCAGGCATGACTGGCGCACCACTGTTCTTTACGCAGTTGAGCTTCCCGCCACCTTTTTTACCCAGTTTCCGACGACGTCGCAGGAGCCTCCCGCGATGTCGACGGTGATGGTTCCTTGTCCACTCACGCGCAATGCACCGTTACTGGAAGTGCACGAAGAGTTCACTTGGACGTTCCCATACGCCGTGATGACGCCCTTCCCGGTGATATCGAGGGCAGGGCAGTCATTCGGGTCCAGCGCCAAGATGGAGAACGTGCCTCCTGAACCGTCCCCGTTGAGGGCCACCGCACGGGCACCGACGTTCCAATTGAGGATTCCCATGATGCCCGCGAAAATCGACGGACGATTGGAGGAGATCTGGACCTCGATGAAGCCGCTCCTGCCAGCGTTCGGGCCAGACACCGGCGGTACGTGGATCGCGACCACCTCGCTGGGGTCGCTATCGGTGAAGCCGTTCGCCGTCGCGAGGGCGGCGGCGGCGTCACGCGCGTCCTGCCGGGCCGAGACGCTATTCGATGTGAGGTAGCGCGCCACCAGCGATCGCGGCTGCATCCGCGGCGTTCTGCTGGTCGCGGCGCTCGACGTACATGAGCCCCGCGTCGAAGGCAAGGGCGGCAGCGGAAAGGATCGCCGTAAGGCCGAGGGCGAAAACCGCCAGGGCCTGTCCTCGGGAACGCGGTTCAATAGTTGATGACAAGGGACGACTCCGCGCTGATGGTGAGTAGGGGGGATCACGTGGGTCCCGAGGATTTGTGTCAGGATCGAGTTGTACGAATAGTCCACGAACACGGACACAAAGTCGCCACGGACGTTGTAGCCGGTGTTCGCGTCACCGCGCTCCGCCGGCGTGTACTGACCGTGGGATGTCCACACAGGTGAGTGGACGATGAGCTCCCCCATCGTTGCCAGGCCCGCAGCAGTCGCCTGTACTCGAGCCTTGATGTTGTTGCCCGCCGGATCGCACGTGTTCACCTCTGGAGGCTGAAGCGGTCCGCTCGGACAGGCCACGTGCTCGCCATTGACGATCGCAAATCGAGCACCTTCGCGAGTCGCGTTGTTCAGCGTCTCGTTGAAGAGCACGTAGCGTCCACCCTCGAAGATGCCAAGGATGAGCAGGAAGAGCATCGGGGCGACGATCGCGAATTCAGCGAGGGCCTGACCGCGCGAGCGGTGGGCATCGTCATCCAAGCGCAGCGTCATGGTTCGTCCACCGAGAAATCCGATATCGCAAAGATGCTCGTTCGATCGATCGTGAGCTGGTCCGGCAGCCCGAGGCGTTGCCCGAAGAAATCGAACCCGAACGGGATGATGAGGTCGAAGTCGTACGTCATGTCGACCTGGACGAGACAGGGGCCCTGGGTGCGGTCAGGGTCGTCGCACGTGCTGCAGGATCCGCCGACCGGATCGAGCGAGATCGCGACGCTCGGATTGGTGCAGCTTGTGCTACTGCCCACAAAATTCTCGAGCGAGTTGCTCGCCACGCAAGCCCGCTCCGTCATCCCTTGGATCGTCTTCGCGTGGTTCGAGGTCGGGTCAGACGGGTCACCAATCCACCGGCTCGAGTTGAAGGCCCCGAAGTCCGCTGCCTCTCTCGCAGCCGACTCCACCACAAGCATCGACGTGAAGACGCGGGACATGTCGACGACCCCCAGGAAGATGAAGGCCACGATAGGAAGGACGAGCGCGAACTCGGCGAGCGCCTGGCCGCGGGCCTCAGTCCGCTGGCCGCGCGATCGGCGACCGGGTCGTCTGCGGAGCCGCCACTCCGTGGGCAGGTCTGCCCGAACCGGACATGTCTGTCGACGCCCTCTCCTCTCGCGTCCGGCCCACGCGGGCCGAACCGCTGACGCACCACCCACCAGGTGCGCCACCTGTGACAGACGAGAACAGTGTCCAGTGGAGTCTAGAGCCAATAGGTGCGATGAAGGTGTAATGTCGTTGTCTGCAGCGCACCTCGTTCGACGGGCCGCGCGCGCAAGGGTCGGCTCGACGCCTGCGCGCCGAACACCCGTGTCGTCGACTACGCCAGCCTCTTCCCGTCCTTCACGAGTTCGGCCGACGATCGACGCGCTCGCGGCGGGTCTCCGGGCGCTTGGCGGTGACGATCCAGAGCAGGTAGGCGCGCTTCGCGGTCGGCGGGAAGGGAATCCCAGTGCTCCCGGGCGCCCGGCCGGGCATCGAGCGCAGCGGCCAGGTCGTCGGGGACGATGAGGTCCTCGACCGACTCGAGGATGGTCCAGGACCCATCGGCCTTGGCCCGCTCGATGGCCGCTCGACCGGCCTCGGTCATGCGGCCCTGCGCCTCCAGCCTCGCGACCCGCTCCTTGTTCGAGCGCGCCCAGAGGCTGCCCTTGCGACGCGGCGAGTACCAGAGCATGCCGCGCTCGTCATCGAGGCTCCGATACGTGCTGTCCACCCAGCCGAAGCAGAGCGCCTCCTCGATGGCCTGCTCGTACGGGATGGCCGGCTTGCCGGTGCGCGGCTTCCACTGCACGAGCCAGACCCCTTCGCGCCGGGTGTGATGAGCGGCGAGCCAGGCGTGCCATTCCCCGACCGTCTCGAGGTGCACGGCTTCCCGGCCATCTGGCACGAGCACGCTGGACTCTGACGCCTCGGACCCTCCGTTCAGGGTCGCGGATCCGGGAAGCTCAGCTTGGTCCTCCATCGGGTCGGCTACGCGCCCTGGACCTCGAAGCCCTCGGCGCGGCCCGCCAGCGCGAGCTCCGCGTCATGCGTGGCCATGACGAGTCCCTCGAACTGGTCCCGGACGAGGATGGCACTGGCCAGGTGGATGGCATCGAGCGATCCAGGAGTGTCGGGAAGGGCTCGCAGGCACGCGCGAGGACGGTGCTGGCCAGCGGCACGATGGTGAAGGCGTCACAGGCCTTCGATGATGTCGCCGCGGTATCGGGCCACCACGTCATCCGTCAGCCCGAGCCGGATCCGGGCCCGGTCGATGGTGCGCAGGCACTCGAGGCGCAGGAGCTCGCTCGACACGGCACGATCGATGTTCGCCCAGGTAGCAAGACGACCGGGCTCGCCGAGGATGACCCGGAGCAGGACCGAGCTGTCGACATAGGCGTCCACGCCGTTCAGGGTCGGCGTTCGCGCCGCTCCTCGGCCAGGAGCGCGGTCGAGTCGATGGCCCAGCGAGCCCGGACCCGCCGCTGGTCACGCACTCGGTCGAACGAGCGGCTGGGTGGGATGACCCGGATGGTAGGGCGTGCAGTCGGCGCTGGGACGATGTGCGCGATGGGTCGTCCGCGGTCGGTGACCTCCACCTCAGAGCCCCGCTCCACGGCGCGCAGGTGTGCCGAGAGATGGTCCTTGAGCTCAGCGATCTTGACGCTCTTCATGGCTACATCTGGCCACATCGACGTATCGCTTGTCAAGAGCGGGAGGGTGTCAGCAGGAGCCACCCGAGACCGCAGGGATGATGTGGACGACGCTGTCGGCGGTGACGTGCGAATCGAGGGTCGCGGGCTGGCCGTCCACGAAGGCGTTGATGTGACGACGCAGGCGCGGCCCGGGCTCGCAGAGGCGGTCCCACATGCCCGGGTAGCGAGCGTCGAGCTCAAGGATGAGCGCGGCAAGGTCGTGCGCGGGGACCTCGAGGCGGCGCGGGACGCCCGGGAAGAGGGCGACCAGCGAGCGAGGGAGCTGCACGTGGGCCACGCAGGAGCTCAGCTGTCGAGCTGGACGGTCTCGACCGACGAGATGCCTGGCAGGAAGTCGGCCAGGAGGCGCCAGCTGCGGCCCTCGTCGCGGCTGCCGAAGAGCTGCCCTGTGCTCGTGCCGACGTAGACGCCGGCCGGGTCGTGGCGGTCCGTCGCCATGGCCTCGCGCAGGACGCCGAGGTAGGCGGCCTCGTGGGGGAGACCCTCGGTCTGCGGGGACCAGGTGGCGCCCTCGTCGCGGCTCATCCAGACGGCGGCATGACCGTCGGGCATGTAGCGACCCTGGTCGTCCCCGTTGAGGGGCGTGGTCCAGATCGTCGTCGGGTCGTGCGGGTGGATGGCGAACCCGAAGCCGAAGTGCGAGGGCAGACCGTCGTTGATGTCCAGCCAGGTGCGCCGCCGTCGTCCGAGCGGTAGGCGCCCGAGTGGTTCTGCTGGTAGAGGACCTCGGGCCGGTCAGGATGGAGGCCGAACTTGTGGACGCACTGGCCGGTCTCGGGATACTCGTCGGGCTGGCCCACGGCACGGACGCCTCGATTGCGAGCCTCCCAGGTGGCGCCGCCGTCATCGGTATGGAAGACGCCGACCGCGGAGATGCCCACCCACATCCGGGCCGGGTCCGTCGGGTGCGGGACGATCGAGTGGAGGATCGAGCCTCCGGCACCGGGCTGCCAGCCGGGCGTCGAGGGATGCTCGCGCAGACCGGCCACGTGCGACCAGGTCAGGCCGCCGTCGTCCGAGCGGAAGAGACCGGCCGGGTCCACGCCGGCGTAGAGCGTGTCGCCCCGAGGCGTGATGTTCCAGACCTTGCTGACGGCCGGGACACCCTCGCCGTCACCGTAGGTCAGGCCCTCCCCTGACTGCGTCCACGTCTCGCCGAGGTCCGTGCTGCGCCAGACGATGGCGCCGTACCAGGGGCTGCCGGCGCCCGCGAGCAGCGCGCCCCGCCCGGGATCCCAGGCCAGGTGCTGGATGGGCATCGCCTCGCAGAATGGCCCTCGCACCGTCGTCCGCTCTCGGGCGGCATCGAGCTCGAGGATGAAGGCGCCCTTGCGGGTCCCCAACAGGATGAGCGTACGCGAAGCCATGGCCGATGCCGTCCTCCGTCTGGCCCCCGCCGAGAGGGCGAAGTGTAGTCAGCGGGATCGATGCCCGTTCAGACTGTGGGCGGCCATGGGCTGTCAGGAGGCTACCGGCCGGCCCATGTCGTCCGGATCAAGGGTCCGCAAGGACGACGATCGAAGCAGGAATTACCCCTGTCCGAGACCTGCGAGAAGTTCGTCCACGCGGTCCGCGAGCGTCGGGTCGCCGCTCTCGAACAGCGGGAGTCGGGGACGCGGGTCGGTCCGCCGCGCCGTCACGACCGCGATGCCCTCTCGGATGAGGGCGGCCTCGCTCGTCTGCCGCTGCCTGGCGGTCTCCCGGAGCGCTCGACGCAATGCCGGGGTCAGGTACACGGTCGTCTTCTCCATCCAGACAAGTTACAGATGTGGACCCCGGTCCGGGCTACGCCTCCGACAAGACGACCGAACCCACGCGGCCGACGGCCGAGAAGTGCTGATCGGAGGTGAGGACGATGGCCCCCGCACCCGCCGCGGTGGCCGCGATCCACATGTCATTGGTGGAGATCGGCGTCCCGGCTCGACGGAGCTCGATCGCGATGTCCGCGTAATGGAGGCTGACGTCGCCGTCGACCGGCAGCACCTGCACGACAGGGTTGGCGATGAACTCGCGCAGCAGTATCTCGTTCCGCTCCTGGTGCGCTCCGAGTCGGAAACCGACCCGGAGCTCCCCGAGCACGACAGCCGGTATGCCGATCCACTCGGCCTCATCGATGAGCCGCGCGACGTTGGCATCACCGCGCCGGAAGCGGCTGTACGCGGAGGTGTCCAGGCAGAAGCGACTCACCTCCACAGATCCTCATCGATCCGCTCGAACGGCTCGACGGCCTCGTCGAATCTGAGCGAACTCCTCGTCCGTCCAGCCCCCGGCCAGCATGCCCAACCCGTTGCTCCGCGTCATTCCCACGCCCAGCCGCTGCCGCAGCAGGTCGACGACGGTCTGGTTGAGCGACGATCCGCGACGAGACCGTTCACGCTGGAGCGCTTCGTGCAGGTCTTCCGGAACGTTCCTGATGGTGAGTGTCTTCATCTTCTCGTCCGTGCAGTCATCGTGCCAGTATGTCAGTGACTGCATGATAGCGCAGTCACGGGAGCAAGCGGCGCTTGAACATCGCGGGTGACAGCCGCGGGTCGTGGAGGCTCACCACTGACCTCGAGGGCTCGCTCGAGCAAGCGGGGGTCGATGTCCAGGTTGTTGGCGGGTCGGGCAGCTCAGGCGGCCGGTGCGATCAGCTCCAGCGTCGGGAAGTAGGTCCGATAGCGTGACGCATCCCGCGTAAGGAGTCGGTAGCCGGCGACTGCGGCATGTGCGCCCACGTAGAAGTCGGGCAGCGGCGAACGCCGGCTCCCACCCGCCTTTCGATAGCGCAGGAAGGCCTTGCCGGCCAGGAAGGCTGCCTCGTAGGGCAGATGCTCGCGGCGGAACAGGGCCGCTGGCAGTGCCTCCTCCAGGGCCTCGACCGAGGCGAAGCCGACCGACACCTCAGCATAGATGAGCGCGTTGATGACGACGATGGCTTCCTCCGCCACAAGCTCGAGTGCCCTGCTCGACCACGCGCCCCAAGCTGGGTCGTCGGAGACGACGTCAAGCAGGACGTTGCTGTCGACGATGACGGGGGTCACTCCTCGCCCCGCGTCAGGGTCATGATCTCATCCGTGCTCATGGTCACCCGACCAGCGGCGCGGCGCAGGTGTCCGACAGCGAGGGCGCCGCGGCTCGGGCGGCGTCCAGCGCGCGCCTTGACGATCCGGACCCCGTCTGGCTCCACCACGAACTCCACCTCGGTCTGCGGCAGCAGGCCGGCCTGCTCGCGCACCCCCTGGGGATCGTCACCTGCCCCTTCGACGTGATCCGCATCATGTTCTCCTTCTTACCGGTAAGAGTAACACCGGACGAAGGTCGGGTCGTACCAGCCCGCACGACTCAGGCTTCGAAGAGGTCTCACTCCGGCCCGTCCGGCGGCTCTCTCAAGGGTCGCGTCCCGTGTCGCCAGCGGGAGTCGAGCCCGCGCGGCCAACTCCAGGTAGGCCGCATCGTAGGCCGTCAATCCCTGTGCCCGCGCGACTCGGACGAGGGCGGGTCCCAGCACGTGGGGTTCGCGGTCATCGACCATCACCGGCAGGGCCATCAGGGTCGCCATGAGCCGGTCAGCGCGGTCCGGATCGACACGCCCACGGCGTTGGGCGACGACCAGCACGTTGGCCATCTCCACGGACCAGACCGCCGGCACCAGGGCACCACTCCGAACCACCTCGTCGAGCGCGGCTTCTGTGAACGGGGACACCTCGTCGTCGAAGCACCACGCCGCGGTGACCGAGGCATCGACGACGATGGCGCGCCCGAGCGCCCGACGGCCGGTCGCCGGGACGTCACCGACGACCTTGCTCGATGAGCTCGCGCAGGTCGACCCCGCCCAGCGTCACGCCCGAGCGCAGGTCTCGCAGGGCGGCCGCAGCCTCACTGCGGCGTCGTGATCTCGTCCTCCGACCAGAGGCACGAGCATCGGCCACGGCGGCGCCGCGACGCGTGATGGTGATGCGCTCGCCCAGCGCGACGAGATCGAGGAGCTCTGACAGGTGGGTCTTGGCCTCGAAGGCTCCGATCGTCTTCATCAACTAGTCGGCAAGACTAGTCGACTGTCGGACTGCCGTCAATCGTGTCTCATCATCTCCCTCGGCGCGGGCGGGCGGATCGTGCGACCTGCTCCCCGACCGATCGGGTCGAAACGTCAGTCGGTCAGCGGGTTCGCTCGACCACGGTCGTGACGGGTGGGCGAGCCAGCGATCGACGTGATCGAGTGCGGTCGCAGGAGCCAGGGGCGAGCGGACCACCCGCGCGTTCGTGGTCAACACTTGCGAAGCTCGAGCTTGCGCAGCGTCTCCTCGTCCTCCAGCTCGGCGGCCAGGCGGAGCGCCTTCGTCAATTCGATGCCCGGCTGGACTCCAAGGCTGCGGGTCACCTCGCGGTATGGCCTTGTCGCGGCGGTCCCTGCGTCCAGGCCCGCGCGCAGGGTCGCGTTGACCGTCGCATTGAACGACGTGCCTCGCTCGGCTGCGAGCTTGTTCAAGCGCGCCGCGACGTCAGGATCGAGTGTGACGGTCGTCCGCATCGAAGCATCATGGCATGAGCCACTTGCGTGCGACATCGGGTTGATTGCGACCCGGGACCAACGTAGGCTCGCTCCATGGGTGACCCCGTGGAGCCAGAGATCGAGGCGGACAGCATCAGGACGGTCGCGACCCCCATCTCCCTGGGCGAGCTCTCTGCGATGGCGGAGGCCAGGTTCGGCAACCTGGTCAAGGCGGTCGTCGACATCGGTCGCGGCGTCATGGTCCTGGATGCGGAGATGCATGCCGATGAGGAGGCCCTGCTCCTCGAAGAGGGCTCTCGGCAGGCTGACCTCTGGGGATCAACCTCTATCCCGACCGCTTCGGCACCCCGGACTTCATCGAGTTCGATTCGATCGATCAACCTGCGTCCCCGCCAGGGGAATTGGTCGCGCTCCGTCGAGGACCCCGACGCTCGCCGCGCTGTGACCGAACTGGTCGCACGGCTCATCGAGCCGTGACGCTCCACCGCGACCTCGCCGCGGGGCGCTGGACGACCCTCTCGCTGGCGGAGCAGCTCGGCAATGTCGGCTCGGACGTGGGGCGGGCGATCCATGCGCGAGCAGCGGGTGACGCCGATCGCTTCGGCCCGGCCCTGGAGCGCGCGCTCGAGCTCCTGGACCTCACGCTCGCGGACGAACGCTGGCGTGGCCCGCGTCGGCGCGAGATCGCTCGCGCACGGGAGGTCGTCTGCGACTACCTCGTGGGCGACAACGTCTACGGATCGTCCGATGGCTCGCTCGAGGGCTACTTCATGGCCTACGCATTCGCGGCGCGCGTCGACCGGTAGGTCTCGGCAGCGCGCCTACCGCGAGCTCGCCTCCGCGGGTCCGCGCTACGCAGCGTGGGCCGCTGTGCCCGGGGAGAACGTCCGTAGGCCGGCCAACCGCGCAGCGGCAGCCTGGCGTTCGTCGTAGCTGACGAATCCGTCGAGCGGCGCGACATCCACCGCGGCGGCGACGTGGATCGCGTCAAGGGCCCGCAGCGCGGGCTCGGCAAGGGCACCGGCTGCGAGCAGTAGAGCGCGGTCGAGCGGCAAGAGGCCCATCGCATCGACCAGGTCGCCAGCTCGAGCCATCAGGACCTCCAGGTCCAGCCCCAGATCGCTTGCAGCCGCCCGTCGGACGGCGCGCGGGAGCTCGGTCAGCACGAGCTCGCAGGAGACCAGCTCAGCGTCGGCCAGGAAGTCGCGGAGCGCCGGGCTCTCTGGCTCGTCCCGCACCAGCTTCACCAGCGCAGACGCATCCACATAGAAGAGCGGCACGCCTCTTACCGCTCGCCGCGGATCTCGTCGAGGGCGCGCGTCAGGGCGTAGGGGTCGCCGTCCATCCGGAGGGGCCCAGGCAGGCCGCGACGCGTTGGTCGCACGACCTTGCCCGCGGCGATCAGGCGGTCCATGGCCGCGCCCGTGCTGGGCGGCGGGCCGAGCTCGGCGACCGGCCGGTTGCGGTCGGTCACGAGCAGGCGTTCACCCTTCTCCACGAGACGTAGGTACCGACTGAGGTTCTGCCGCAACTCCGCGACCCCGACGCTTCGCTCCATGTACATGAATGTAGCATCACGCGAGCCGCGCCGACGACATCCGTCGTAGGTCGACCGTTGTGCGCAGACCAGTGGTCGACACAAGCGCCCTGCGAGCAACTGGCCGGTCCGGCCGTGAGGTCGGCTCGGAGGCGTGCCGACCCGCGACTGCGTGGTCGGTTTCTGACTACGACCGGGTCTAGCCGTCGCACAATCGTGGCCGGGTTGCCGGCGACGACGGAGAATGCGAGGGACGTCCTGGGTCACGACCGCGCGCGCCGCGATCACCGCCCCGTCACCGATGCTCACCGGGCCGATGATCACCGCGCCCATGCCGACCCAGACGTCGCTGCCGAGCGTCGGCCCTATCCTCGCAGAGACCGTGGCGATCCGCGGCGGCGCGGCGAAGGCATCGTCGGCGATGACGACCTCGTGGGCGATGAAGGCATAGTCGCCGATCGAGACCCTGCGTCGGTCCTGATGATCGGCGCCGACGATGGAGCAGTAGTCGCCGACGTCGACCTCTCCGTCGGGCCCGAGGTCGAAGAACGTGCCCGTTGTAGATGCCGGTGTGCTCGCCGATGCGGACACCCACCGGCCGCTGGCTCGGCAGTGGAGGAACGCGAAGGCGCTGTAGACCCAGCTGCCTTCACCGATCACCACGTTGGCCGGCAGCGGCTCGTCCAGCCAGTCGTGCGCGAGTCGCTGCCTCCAGCCATGTCGGACTAGGTCCTCGTCGACCAGTCGCGCCGGATTGCCTTCCCAGGTCGTCCCTGGTGGCACGTCCCGGCGTGATGACGGCACCGGCCCCGATGCGCGACCCGGCACCGACGGTGACCCCCTTCAGGATGATCGCCCCGATTCCAATCCAGACGCCATCCTCGATGGTGACCGGTCGTGTCAGCAACTCGGGCCGCGCGGCCATGTCTCCGTCGGGGCGTTGGCGATGGCGTCGGCGCGACGTTCCTCGAGGCCCAGCGGATGGAAATCCGAATCGGCGACGGTGACGTGATAGCGAGATGACGACGTCACGCCCGACGGTGATCCGCTCGGCGCACATGAACACGCCGCCGACCACGATGGAGCGGTCGCCGATCTCGAGGTACCCCGTCGGCTCGACGTTGAACGTCGTCCACGTGTAGACGTGCACGCCGGCGCCAAGCACCAGGCCCGGGTCGCGCTCGCTCCGGAAGCGGTCGAACGAGTGCCTGACCCTCGACGTAGCAGTCGGTCCGATGCGGATGTTCGCCGGGAGTGTGGAGCGGTCCCAGCCACCCCGGAACTGGGCTGGGTCCATCAGCCCAGGCCCGCGCGGTCCAGCAGGTCGCCAAGGACCTTCTCGGCGGCGAACTCCTGGACCGCCAGCTCGCGTGCCGCGCGACTATGGTCTTCGTAGTCCGCTTCGACCCGTTCAAGCGCGGACGCGCGCGTCATCGATGTCGCTCCACGCCAGGAGGCCATCGCCGGTCGGGATGAAGGCCGAGTAGCCGGTGTCCTGAAGGATGACCGGCCGGCCGGCGGCGAGGTAGCAGACAGAGCGGCAGCTGAACCACCCCGACCCCGTGCCGACGTAGACGTTCTTGGCCACGCTGAACTCGCCGCGCGACTGCTGGATGTAGTCGCGATAGGTGTCCAGGAGCATCGAGATGGGCGCCGACGGGACGATGGACCAACCCCTGCCTGCGCAGCTGCTCGCGGGGAACGTTTTCACCGTCGACAGCGATCTCGAGGCTCGAGTTGACCCGCGCGGGAAGGTCCTCGATCGCCAGGACCTCGCGCTCTTTCGTGCCGTAGGTGACGCCGTTGCCCTCGATCGGGCGCCGGAAGTTGTCCCACGTCATGACCGTCGTCCAGACGCTCGCCCGGTCCATCGGGCTGCCAGGCGTCGAGCACGACGGGCGGCCGCGTCGGCTGCCAGTCAATCCCGAAGTCAGGAAGGCTGGCAGCGCGGCGTGCCGATGCGCCTCGGCATACGTGAAGAAGGCGTCGTGGGCTCGATAGGACGCGACACCGGGATACCCTCCGCCGGCGTCCCAACTGCGGGAAGTTGACGAAGTGATTCCACCCGGGATCCGTGTCGATGAGAGTTGTCGTGCGGACCTCATCCTGGCGTCGGAGGAGCAGGCTGCCCGAGACGTTCAGGAGGACGTCGGCCTCGGCGACGGCCGTGTCGATCTCGCGCTCCTCCAGGCCATGGCCGTGCCGTCAGCGGCGCGGTAGTGCCATGCAATCGGATC
>CAVOIR010000005.1:0-126212 GCA_963696045.1 uncultured Chloroflexia bacterium
CGTCATGGCCGAGACATAGGCGCGCGATCGATCGAGATCGTCTTTCCAGCGGCCTTCTTTGGAGGTACAAGAACATGACCCGATCAGACCTGTCATCGTGGCGACATCCGATCCTCGCGACGTCGTTCGGGATCATCCTCGCCTGTCAGCATCGTCCCAGTGGCCGGCTCCGATCTCGTTGTACCCGCCACAGTGCCGACCGGCTTCCTTGTGACTCACGCGAACGTCGCAGATCCCGACGGCGGAGGGACGGTGGCGTTCCTGGCTCACGACCGCCTTGAGGCCGGTGGGACGTCCGGCTGGAACTCGCATCCTGGGGACGCCACGGTCGTCGTTGCCGCGGGCGTGCTGACTCTCTACCGGAGCGGTGATCCAACCTGCACTGGGACCGCGATCGCCGCGGGAGCCGGCTTCGAGGTTCCCGCAGGCGCCATCTACGTTACCCGCAATGAAGGCACGGATGCCGTGGACTCGTACGCCTTCTACTCGTTACCGCCTGGGAGCGATGACGACGACGTGGACGTCGGCCCGCCGGAATTCCACGGAGGGACCGGCGACCTAGCCAACCCCGCCTGCCCGTTCTGAGTCAGTTCGGGTACTCCCTGATCCGGCAGTTCGACAACGGCGAAGCGGCCGTGACCAAGTTTGGCGCGGAGTGGCGACGAGTGGAGGCCGCCACCTCGTGGGAGACGGCAAGGGTGCGACCACGACTTTCGTGAGCGAGCTCCCCCACATCCGAGCCAGCCTCCGGGCCTGGGTCGACAACCATCCGGTCGCCGCCAGGGAGACCGACCGCACCGCGGGCGAGTTCAACTCGCCCGCGCTTTCCACGGTGATCCCGCCGATCCTGATGGCTCGGCGGTCATCGAAGTGGCGTACGAGGTGGCGTAGGGATGGCGCGCTACCTCCTCGCGGTCCACCCGGGCGATCCGGTGCCCGACCGGATAAGTGGGTCGACGACGCCTCAGGACCGCCGACCGCCGACGACGACGCCGAGACGCTCGGGGTGACCGTCGGCTCGCTGTGGATCGACACGGCGAACCACCGCGTCTGGATCTGCATGGATGCCTCGGCAGGGGCTGCGGTGTGGGCGGAGCTGACCTGGGGCGGCGCCGAAGACGCGACCCAGCTCGACTACGACAACGCGATTTCCGGACTGGCCGCGACCGATGTGCAGGCCGCGATCGAGGAGACTGGCGGCCGCCATCGCCACCATCGCGCCGTGACCGGGCTGGGGCGGTGACCGCCACCGGATGGCTTGGCACGACGCCATCTGGACGCCGATCATGGCTCAGGAAGGCGGCCCCATGGCTCGTCGCCCCTGGACAGCCCTACCCGGTCGATCGCGGCGTCTCCACGACTTCGATCGAACCACGTGCACAGCCATCCGCATCGGGACTTCGCTTGAAGGCAGCGGAGTAGCCGTTCTTCGTCCAAGGCTGCCAGAGGGTATCCAGATCGTGACCGGGCTCGCCATTCCAATCGCAGGTGAGATAGCCAGTGACCGTCGGGGGTGCCGCGGACACCGCGCTGGCCATGCCCACGCTGAGGGCCGCTACGGTGCCGATGGCGACGATGGTTCGCTTGATCTTCAAGGGGGCCTCCCGGTCAGAAGTGTGATGTGGGCGCTGCGTGAGCAGCCGCCGCTGGTGCTCGGGACGACACGACCAAGGTACTGGGAGCCCGCGACTGGTGGCCATGCACCCATCGGGTCATCGTCGCGTCGGATGGGACTATCCGTGACTACCCCCGACCGTCAACGACGGTGCTTTTCCATATGGGTCAGGCTTCTGCCTCTCCCTCGTGACTCATCGCCGTTTGCCGCGCGGCGTGGGGACTGTGGGGGCCCGATGCGTGGCTCATCGTGGCGGGCGCGCAGCTGGTGGCCACGCCGAGGAACGATCACCGAACCGCACCGTGAGGGGACTTCCCCGGGATGTGTCACCAGTGCATCGAGGACCTGTGTGTGGGAGCCTCCCCGGCCGAACTGGGTCTGATCAGGCGGCCATGGATGGGAGGCAAGGCTCCAAGCAGAAGTCCACGTTCGTCGCCCTCGCTGAGCGCCGTCGGCGAGGACTTCGATGGTCCTGGTCGAATCAACTTCCGGGACATACCGACGAGCGTCCCGCCCTCGCACAGGTCCCATCTTCGTTGTGCCATCTTGTCGGCAGCACATGGACGTTCCTGCCCTGCTCGGCGTGCTCCTCGTGGCCGGGTTCAATGGGGGTCTCGTTGATCGTCGGTGCGCGCCTCGGCAAGCTGGGCGCGACGCCCGAGAGACGCAGGGATGTCCTCGTGGGCTACGCGGTGCTGTTCGTCTTCCTCGCCGTCCTCGCGATCCCGATGAGCCAGGGATGGCAACCGGATGAGCTGCAGACCGTCCTGCTCAGGGTGTCCTCGTCTTGTTCATGAAGGGCATCCTCGAGCTCGTGCACCTTTACTTCTGACCCAAGCGAAGGGGACGGACCAGGGGTACTACCAGCGCGGCTCGACGGTCGAGTCCTTTACCCGGGGGTCGGACGCGCAGGGCCGGCTCCTCTTGGCTGCATCCGCGGGTCCCGACCAAGGCCGGGGCGCCGTCGGATGCCGACGTCATCGGGGGAGCCGGCGAGGCCGCCGACGGCATGCTGGTCCTCGACACTGCCAATGAACGGCTCTACGTGCGTGTCGGCGGGACCTGGAAATGGGCCGCTCTGACGTGACGGCTCGGCATGAGCTAAGTCGAAATCGTGTGTCGATCGGATCCGTGCGTCCAATCGGGCACGAAGGCGCGGCGCTACAGCAGCGCTACGCCGGCAGGTACACCGACTCCGGCGGCCAGCCGATCACGACCGCCACGAGCACCGCGATGTTCACCGCGAGCGCGGCGATCGTGTTGAAGGTCGCCCACGTCCCCAGGAAGAGGACGATGCCGGTGCCCGACACGAGTGCGGAGACGACGCCGAGAGCCTGCCACCACTCGACGGGCAGGACGATCCCCCAGAACGAGAGCGCGGTGAGGACGAACCCGATCATGGCGATGAGCCAGAAGCCGACGGCGATCATCGTCGCGGTGCGGGGCGCGAGTGACGGAGCTACCCACATGCGCGCGAGCTTCCAGCCGCCGGCGTCCCGGCCGGAGGTGACCCACCAGAGCGCGCCGAGCGCGCCAAGGTGGGCGATGCCGTGGAGGAGGAGCACGCCTCCCACGACGATGCGGAGCGTCTCATCCGACACGGCCTACGTCCCTCCCCCCCTGGTACCGCGGCCCGGCATCGCCTTGGAGGGCAGTATCCCGTCGACCGACCTCCGCCGGAGTGCGGAAGGGCACGTGTGCGTGTGCCGAACGACACCAGGCGGGCTGGACGGCCCCCAAGAGAGGGCTCGCGGTCACATGGCGTCGCGGGATGTGCGGTGCGATGCTCGCTGCTGAGAGCATCTCCTTCTCCGAGGCCCCGGCGCACCCTCCTCCCGCCGGGGCCTCATGACGCGTGCGGCGAAGCCGGCCTTACAGCTTGTCGGCGAACCAGTCGGCGGTGAGACCGATGGCCTGATCGGCGAGGGTCTGGTCCTCGGTGAGGACGTGGTAGATGTGGTCGGCGCCCTCGATGATCTCGAGCGTGACGTCCTCGCTGGCGCTGGCGGTGGCCGCGTTCTCCGAGACACTCGGGTCCACGGTCGTGTCGTCACTCCCGGCCACGAGCAGGAGCGAACCGGCATAGGGCGCGAAGTCCGCCAGGGCCGTGGAGGCAGCCATGGAGCTGAAGTACTCGCAGCTGTGGTCGAGTGTGCGGAAGCCGAGGTCCACGACGACGTGGCCCTCGCCGCTCGCCTCGCACTCGGCGGCGGCCTCCGGGGTGGCGGTCGGGTCGCCGTCCTCGATCGCGCCCGACCAGGAGCCGAAGGCGACGGGACGCGGGTCGGTGCCCACGAGGTGGGCGCCGATGAGCGAGCCGAGGCTGAAACCCTGGACACCCACGCGCGCCGGATCGACCGACTCCTGGGCGGTGAGCCAGTCGAGCGCCGTCGTCGCGTCGCCGATCATCGAGTCGTACGTGTACTCGAGCGGCGGAGGCCGGGCTCGCACCCATGCCCGCGAAGTCGATGCGGAGCGAGCCGACGCCCTGAGCAGCGAGCGCGTCCGCGAGGCGACCGTACATGTCGCCGACCTCGTCGGCGGAGCTGCCGTAGCCATGCAGCATGAGCACCGCGGGGACCGGGCCCCCGGCATCGGGGGGCAGCGCCAGCGTCCCGACGATGTCGTATCCATCCGAGGGATCGAGACCGGCGTCTCGGTGGCTGCCATCTCCTCGGCTGCGGATGCTGCCGAAACTCCGGCCAGGAGCGCCGACAGCAGCGCTCCGGTCAAGGCGTACGTCCTTCGTGACATCACTTCCTCCTCCGGTCGAACGACCGCTCGTCCCACCGCCGTCGAGTATAGGAACGCACGCCTGACGAGGGATTCCGGTCGACATGGCGGCGAGATCGTCATTCGGCCCGAGAGGTCAGAAGGCGACGAAACGAGCTCCCCGACGATGCACGGGAACGGCTTTGCGCCACATGGGCGACGCGCCACGCCCTCGGGACCGATGCGCGAGCCAGACGATCACGATGTCGGATCACCGGCGACGACTCCCGGCAGCGAACGACCTTGACACCTGTGCTCTCGGGCAGAGAATGACCGTAACGCACGGCGGGGCGAACCGCCCTGTCCTCGTCTCGCAGAGGTGGGAGGATGGCTGATGGCCACGCCACCGGAAGCGCCTCTCTACGAGACCCTTGACGGTTGTCAGGTGGTCCCTCGCCTCAAGGTCAACAGCCGCAGACCCGCGGTGCGCCTGTCTTCAGCCGAGGTCATCGATCGCTTCGACTGGAAGCTCTTCCAGGATGGCGAGCTTCGTCGAGGAGGCGCACCGGGTCACGTCCGGCATCACCGACGGGACGTGCATCCAGTTCGCGCCGACGGTGCCGCTCCGGCGAGGCCCCGCGAAGGACATCAAGGTCCCGGAGGGCTTCTTCTATCCACCCTTCGGCCCGCGCTTCGTGTTCAAGACCAGGACCTACGTCGGGCACAGCAACTTCTCGGTCGATTTCAACCACGGGGCGGCAGGCGCCAACGAGGGCATGTGGGTACTGGCCGCCGCGCCGGGTACGGTCCTGATCCGTGACTTCCGCGCTCCGGGGACGAACGGGCCGGAGGACGAAGGCATCAGTGACGTCCTCATCGGGCATCCCGGCGGCTTTCGGACGCTGTACACGCACATGAAGAACATCTCCAACAAGGTCCGGCCAGGGAAGCCCGTCGTCCTGGGCCAACGACTGGGGCAGATCTCGGAGGTCGGTAACGCCGAGGGGTCCCATCTCCACCACGGTCATTTCCAGGACGGGCCCGGGTTCGGCAGGCCCATCAAGATGAAGATCGATGGGCAAGCCGCTGGATGCGAGCGTCCGCGACTCGCTCACGGGTCCCGTGCCCGCGTCCAGCCTGGAACCCGACGATCGGTTCCGCGGTCCGGTGTTCCGCGCCATCCTCAGGGTCCGCGTCCGGCGCCAGTCGGATGGGATGCTGTCGCGTTGGCGTCAGCTCAGGTTCGTCGTGACGAGGGTGGATGAGCCTGTGCCTGACTGCGTCGACCCGGGATGCCCGTAGTCTCTTTGGCATAGGCAACGAGGACGGCCAGGAGAACCGGACGCTCATCCCCGAGGGCGTCCAGTCCATCGCTGCGTGGGCCCGAGCACCGCCGTGCCACCCCTGCAGAAGTGCCGATGGCGTGAGTGCCGAACGACATCCAGGCCCTCGTGCGCCGGACCTGGTACTCGACGACGCTAGGCTGGGCCGGACTGCCCCGTTGCGGCACCGGCGACATCGAGCAGCGCCGCCATCAGCGCGTCCTGCCCGTCCTCGCCGCACATCGCGAGCTGGCGGCCGACGCGGACGCCTTCGGGCGTGAGGCGCATGGCGGGCTGACCCCTGCTCGTCGGTGAACTGCTCGACCAGGCCGGCCGCCTCGACCTGCTCCAGGATGGCGTCGAGCTCGGCGTCGTGGTCCACGACGGGGAGGGTAGTCTGTGGCGCTTATCTGCCGCTTATGCCGACGGAGCGCCTCCACGCACTACCGTGCCGTCGTCGTCTGCCACCCTGACGACGTAGCGGTCGCCCAGGGCTGAGGCCAGGACGAGGCGCAGCCCATCGAGGTCGGACGCGAGTTCCACCGCAGCGCGGAGCTGCTCGGCCGACCTGTGTGTACGTCGAAGACAACGGTCCGCCCAGCAGCAACTTGCCTGACAGGGGCGTGGCCATGCTCGGGAATGGCGGTCCGCTCGAGCTCTGTGAACCGAATACACTCGATACCCTCGCGGGGCTCGCTGAATGGTTGCTGAGCGGGAACGTCACCGTGAACGACGCGGATTGACTCCGGACACGGGTCGATAACGGTCCGAGGCCCGTCCCGCGAGTAGGCGGGCCTCCTCTCACATGTGGGCTGCCCAGCGGCGCCTCCAAGAGCTCATCCTGCCCGGCCTCGCCGAGCATCGCGAGCTGCCGCCACGCGGGCGCCGTCAGGCGTCAGCTGGTACTCGATGGTATGGTCGAGCGGGGTGGTGACCGTCAGGCAGCCGGCGGCCTCGAGCTGGGCGGCCAAGGCGTCGAGCTCGGCGTCGTGGTCAGGAGGTGATCTCCGTCGGGAGCACCGCTGCTCACTCCGTCGACCGATGGACGATGGCCTCGGGGGTCAGAGGCGCCCGGTCAATCCGACAGAGCCACCGAGTGGAGCAGGCACATCCGCCACTCGCCATCCTCACGTCGGAACACCACCGTCGTGGGTGCGGCCACGTGCTGGTGCTGTCCATCCGTGGTGTAGTCCTGCTCGATCCAGCAGGTCACCCAGCCGACGTCACCGAGTACCTCCTCATGGACGTCAGCGATCTGCGTATGGAAGTCATCCATGGTCTCCTCGCCAAGATCCTCTGGTGTCGATGTGGCCGATCCGTTCGCGCCGAGACGCATACCAACAAGCAGGGCATCCAGCACCGCCGCTACCGGCACGAGCCGCGCTGCGACCACTGGCGGGTGGTGACCCGCATCGCCGAGACCTTCGACGCCCCCATCGTCGGCCAGATCTCACAGCTGCGCGTCGACGACGCGACGCTGGCGCGTCTGCGCGAGCGGGCCGGTGAGCCCGTCCCTGTCGACACGACGATGCAGCGTCGCGCGATCGAGCGAGACCTGGAGCGAAAGGCCGCCGACCACGCCGCGCGGCGCGTCACGACCGCGGCCTACCTCGCGGAACACGCTCGGCTGACCGCGGAGCTCGACCGGCTCTCGGCGCCACCGACCCCGACATCTTCGGTCTCCGACGGTGACGCCATCGTCCGCTTCCTGCAGGACCTCAAGGCGTCGTGGGAGCGGGGAGGGGAGTGGGAGCGCGCGAAGCTGGTCGCGAGCGTCTACGACAAGATCGTCGTCAACGACAGGGAGGTGATCGAGGTGGAGCTGACCGAGGATGCCAAGCGACACGGCCTGGCGCTGGCGCTGCCCGAGACCGTGAAGGTGGTTATGGCGCGCCCGGCGGGACTCGAACCCACGACCTTCTGCTCCGGAGGCAGACGCTCTATCCGCTGAGCTACGGGCGCACGACTGCCATTAGACCACAGGCCCGCAGGCGGCTACCGCCAGGCGGTAGAGTCACTGCATGAGCGACGCGCCCACGGCTCCCACCGGCCCGAGCCCGGCCATGCGCATCGAGACCGACTCGATGGGCGCCGTCGAGGTGCCCGCCGACCGCTACTGGGGAGCCCAGACGCAGCGCTCGCTCCATCACTTCGCCATCGGCGACCCGCGTGCGGAGCGGATGCCCCCCGAGATCGTCCACGCCATGGGCCTCCTCAAGCTGGCCTGCGCAGAGGTCAACCTCGCCGCGGGCCGGCTCGACGGCGAGGTCGGCCCGCTCATCGTCCGTGCCGCAGACGAGGTCGCCAGCGGGACGCTGGACGAGCACTTCCCGCTCTACATCTGGCAGACCGGGTCGGGCACGCAGACGAACATGAATGCCAACGAGGTCATCGCCAACCGGGCCATCGAGCTGGCCGGCGGGACCCTCGGCAGCAAGCGACCGGTCCATCCCAACGACCACGTCAACCTGGGACAGTCCTCCAACGACACCTTCCCCACGGCCATGCACGTGGCCATCGCGGTGCTCATCGCGGAGGCCCTGCTGCCGTCGATCGTCCGCCTGCGCGATGCGCTCGCGGCGCGCGCGCGAGAGTTCGCGGACATCGTCAAGATCGGGCGGACCCACCTCCAGGACGCTGTGCCATTGACGCTCGGCCAGGAGTTCAGCGGCTACGTCGCCCAGCTCGACGCCGACGTGGAGCGCCTCCACCTCGTGCAGCCGGGCCTGTACGAGCTGGCCATCGGCGGGACGGCGGTGGGCACTGGCATCAACGCACCGCCGGGCTTCGGCGAGGCCGTGGCCGCGCGCCTCGCCGAGGCGACCGGGCTGCCCTTCGTTAGCGCCGCTAACAAGTTTGCCGCGCTCGCCGCCCACGATGCCGTCGTCTTCGCGAGCGGTGCGCTTGCGACGCTGGCGGCCAGCCTGACGAAGATCGCCAACGACCTGCGCTGGCTGGCCAGCGGTCCACGCTCCGGACTCGGCGAGCTCGTCCTGCCCGAGAACGAGCCGGGTTCGTCGATCATGCCGGGCAAGGTCAACCCGACGCAGGCCGAGGCCCTCACGATGGTGGCCGCCCAGGTCTTCGGCAACGATGCCGCCGTGAAGTTCGCGGGCTCGCAGGGCAACTTCGAGCTCAACGTCTACAAGCCGGTCATGGCCGCCAACGTGCTGCGCTCCATCCACCTGCTGGCCGATGCCTGCGACACGTTCCGCGAGTTCGCCGTCGAGGGGCTTGTCCGCCGATCGAGAGCGCATCGCCGAGCTCGTCGGCCGTTCACTCATGCTCGTGACGGCACTGAGTCCGCGCATCGGCTACGACCGGGCCGCAGAGGTGGCCAAGAAGGCCCATCACGAGGGATCGACCCTGCGCGAGGCCGCGCTGGCGCTGGGCTACGTCAGCGCGGAGGAGTTCGACGAGCTGGTGCGGCCGGAGCGGATGGTCTGACGGCGGCCGCATGACGCGGCCCCAGAATCGAGGCGACCCCGCCGAAGCGGGGTCGCTTTCACTGTCCCGGCTTGATCAGGAGCGAGCTCCCGATCGTCTGCCACGTCGCAAGGGCATCTATGACGCCGGCTTCACCGGCTACCCTAACCCAACCTACCCATGACCTTGCGCCTAGGTCAGCAGTGCTGTCGATCAGCACGGGCCAAATAGTGCCGCACGTGAGACCCGAACTCAAGTCCCGCCGGCTGATGCATCACTGAAGATTTCGTAACATATCGGGTCGCCCATGCCCCGGGGAGCAGCCATCGCGATCCATCCGGTGGCGGTCGAGAGCGACTCAGCCCACACGCGCGATGGCCTCGGGCAGCCCGACTCCGCCGCTGAAGAGCACCTCGCCCACGATGACGCCGTCCGCGCCGGCGGCGCGCAGGACCTCCAGATCGGCAAGGCTCGACGACGCCGCCGGCCACGAGGACCTCGGCGTCGCTCCCGGAGCGGAGTCCGGCGATCGTCGCCCTGGCGACCGCTCCGTCATCGGCCGCAGCGGCCAGGTGCGACACGACGAAGCGCCGAACGCCGGCGGCCAGCAGCTCGCGCGCCAGCTCGTCGAGACGCGGCTCCCCACGATGGCGCCACGGATAGCCGTGGAGGCTCTCCGGCCGGGCGTCCAGGCCCACCGCCAGCCAGTCCCCGGCGATCCGCAGGCAGCCAGCGAGTCGCGCCGCATCCTCCACGACGGCCCATAGCGGGCACCACGACACGGGTGGCCCCCGCAGCGAAGGCCAGCTCGATCTGCTCCGGCCCGTCGATGCCGCCCGCGACCTGCAGGGGCGTCGCCACGGCGCGCGCCACCGCACGCGATGGCCTCGAGATTGACGGGCCGCCCCTGCTGCGCGCCGTCGAGGTCGACGAGGTGGATGACCGAGGCTCCCTGGGCCACGAGGGACTCCGCGATGGCTGCGGGACGGTCGGTGGGGGAGCCCACCCCCGTCGAGGCCCCCGGCCACCACACGAGCCGCGACCGCCCGGCCCGGATGTCGAGGCTGGGGATGACCTGCATCAGGGCCCGCGGCGGCGCCCCGGCATGGTCGGCCCGCCGCCTTCGCCCGCCAGCAGCCGACGATGGAATGAGACCGGCAGATCGCCCGAGTACAGCAGCGCGTCGTGGAAGCCGCTTCAGGGAGAACTCGCTCCCGAGGCGCTGCCGCTCGTCCGCGCGGAGCCGCAGCAGCAGGACCTTGCCCAGCAGGTAGGAGAGGTTGTAGCCAGGCGTCTGCGTGTAGCGGTGGACCTCGGCGCGGGCGACCGGCAGCTCGAAGCGGGTGTGCTCGACGAGGAAGTCGACGGCTTCGTCGACCCCGATCTCGACCGCGGTGGAGCTCGATGTCGAGGATGATGCGGCAGGCCCGCCAGATGGCATCGGTGGCCACGATGACGCGGCGGGCCGGGCTGTCCTCGAAGCCCTCCTCCAGCATCATCTGCTCGCAGTACATGCGCCCAGCCCTCGTGGAACTCGGGCGCGTCGGTGAGCAGCCGCGTCGGTGTCGGCGATGCCAGCGCCGCCGATGACTGGTGGTGATGCCCCGGATAGGCCTCGTGGACGCTGGTGTTGACGATGGACGCCCAGTTGTGCTCCCGCATGGCGCCCGGGTCGCCGTCCACGGATGGCGTGACGATGTAGACGCCCGCGGATGGGCCGGTCGAACGCGGCCGGCTCGAAGTAGGCGGCCAGCGGGATGAGGTTGCGCATGTGCGCCGGCGTCGACACGACCTCGATGGCGTCATCCGCCGGCAGGGTCGCGAGGTCGTGCTCCTCGACGAAGCGCCGCGCCCGCACCATGGACTCGCCGGTAGCCCGCCAGGGCGGCCTCGAAGTCGACTGGTCCGTCGTCCTTCACGCGGTCGACGACGGCGTCCTCGGTGAGACCCGGGTCGATGGCCTGGCCGGCCTCCGCCGTGCCTCGTGCATGGCCTCCAGCTGCTCGCTGGCCGATGGCCAGGATGTCGTCCGTCGACGAGGCCGTCGAAGGCGCGCAGCGCGATGAGCGCGTCGAGGGCCTCGCCGCCGAGCGCGACATCGCCAGTCGGCCCGCTCGAGCGTGGTGCCCAGCCAGGTGGTGTAGTCGACGAGCGCGTCGCGCGTCGCCCGTGCCGCCCGCTCCAGCCGGGTGAGCCGAGCGTCGCCCGCGGGCCACAGGTCGCGGGCCGCCACGACGATCTCGTGCACCAGCATGGGCAGGTCCGACGCGGACCGCATCTCGAGCTCGTTCCAGAGGCGCACAGGGTGCTCGTCCAGACGGTCGCGCGCCTGCTGGAGCGCCTCCGGCGACGCCCTCGAGGCGCCGGGTCATCGGCTCGAGGCGCTCCTCGAGCGGCGCGAAGTCGCGGGCCAGCAGCAGGAAGAGGGCATCACCGATCTCGCGGCTGGCGGTGGCACCGCGACGCCACACCGCCACGACCTCGGCCTCGAAGCGTCGCAGCCGGGCGCTGTGGAGGGCGAGGTCCCGCTCGAAGCGCTGCGGCTCCGAGAGGCGCTCTGGCGCGATGGCCTCGAGCCGACTGATGAACGCGGACTCGGCGGCGATGTCCGCCTCCACGGCCGACCGCGAGAGGTCCGCCAGCCGGCCGTCGTGCTCGTGGATGCCGAGGGCCGTGGCGTGGCTCGGCCAGGTCTCCATGAGCGCGTCGAAGCGTGCTTCGATGCAGGGCCGCGAGCTCAGCGTCGGCTTCGCCCGTGTCGCCGATCAGGCACGCAACGCCGCCACGCCCGCCGTCTGCGAGTGCCCCGCGGACGGCCGTCAGCACCCGATCGACGTCCGACCGCTCGATGCCGTGGTGGGTCATGGCCCGGACGCCGCCACGGTCGATGTCGAGACACAGGACGCCGCGCGCCGCCAGCTCGGACAGGAAGGCGGCGCGAACCTCGAGCGGATGCACGTCCTGGGCGGGCACGCAGGCGGAAGACGATGTAGTTGGTGCCGGACCCGGCCGGGGTCGAGGCTCGACGATGCCATCGGTGTCGGCCAGGCCCATCGGCCAGCGATCCGGGCGTTCGCATGGTCCTCGGCCAGCCGCTCGATCATGCCGGCCGGGCCGTCCTGGAGGGCCACCAGACCGGCGGCTGCGAGGACGCCCGCCTGGCGCATGCCGCCGCCGACGATCTTGCGGGCCCGACGTGCCCGGTCGATGAACTCGGCAGCTGCCCACGACGACCGAGCCGACCGGGCAGGCGAGGCCCTTCGAGAGGCAGAAGGTGGCGCTGTCAGCGCCGGCCAGGAGCTGGTGCGCCGGCGTGTCGAGGGCCACGACCGCGTTGAAGAGCCGCGCGCCGTCGACGTGGAGCGGCACGCCCGTGCTCGTGCGCGACGGCGGCCACGGAGCTCGGTGTAGGCCGCGGAGAGCGGCTGGCCCATGCTGTGGGCGTGGGTGTTCTCGAGCATGACCAGGGACGTGATGGGGGCGTGGATGTCGGTCGCATCGCGCATCGCGTCGCGGATGTCCTCGGGGTCCATGGTGCCGTCGGCGCGCGCCGCCACGGGCCGGACCGACGGCGCCGCTGATGACGGCGTGACCCCCGGCTTCATGGACGATGACGTGCGAATCCGCCTCCGCGACGATCTCGCCGCCGCGCGGCACGTGCGCCATGTGAGCCACGAGGTTGCCCATCGTCCCGCTGGCCACGAAGAGGCCGGCGGCCTTGCCGGTCAGCTCCGCGGCTCGCTCCTGGAGGGCGTTGACGGTGGGGTCCTCGCCGAAGACATCGTCCCCGACCTCGGCCGCGGCCATGGCACGGCGCATCTCGGGCGTGGGCTTGCGTGACGGTGTCCGAGCGAAGGTCGATGAGGTCGGGCATCGACCCTCGAGGATAGCGACCCGCCACACGAGGCGCGTTCGGTCGCTGCCTGCTACTCTGCGTCCTCGCGGGACCCGTGGTGTAGCGGCCCAACATGCCAGCCTGTCACGCTGGAGATCGCCGGTTCGAATCCGGTCGGGTCCGCCAACCCATCGCCTGAGCGACCAGTGAGCGCCACGTCCACCGATCCCCGCCGCGCCGAGCTGGCGTCCCGCTTCCTCGTCCTGGTCCTGGCCGGCATCTTCCTCCTTGGCCTGCTCGGGTTCCTGGTCGCCGTCCTCGACGCCGATGACGAGCCCGCGACACCTGATGAGCTCTCGCGGCCGGACCCGGCGGCTTCTGCCGTTGTGACGGCGCCGCGCATCGTCCTGGCGCTCAGCGAGGGCCCTGCCGCGACGGCCTCGGCCAGTTCGACCTTCGCGCCGGCTTCTGCGCCTACCCTCAGCCCAGGCCTCACAGGCGATGCCGGTCGTGCCCGTGGCGCGCTTCTGGTCGTCCGGGGACGGACTCTCGCGTCGCGACCTGGTGCGCGGTCTCGAGACGGGGAAGTTGGCGGGCTTCGGCCGTCTCGTGGTCGATGAGCGCATCGCTGACTCACTGGCCGGGACACTCGGCATCACGCTCCACGAGGAGGTCGCCGTGGGTGACCACGACGACGTGCGCCAAGCCGTCCGCCGCGGCGGGCTGGGCCTCGTGCCGGCGTCGTCGCTCGAGCCGGCGCTGCGCCCGCTCGCCATCGACGGCCGCTCGCTGGTCGGAAACGGGCGTATCCGGGACACGGCGGGATGGCCGCTGCTGGTGGACCTGCCGCTCGCCGAGGGTGAAGGCTGGGACCAGTCGAGCACCTGGGTCCTGGTGGCCGGCGGCGACGCTTTCACCGACCGCGGCGTCTACGACAGCGTCGTCCGGGAGGGCCGGGGCGTGGACTTCCCCTTCGACGGCGGGACCGCACGCGTCACGGGACATGCCTGCTGTGACCCGGTCTTCGGCGACAACGTCGTGCCGGTCTACGAGCTGACCGGGGGACAGGGCGCCGTGCGCCGCCTCTTCAGGGAGGCCGAGCTGGCCATCGCCAACCACGAGATGCCGACGACCGAGGCCTGGGGCTTCCATGCCTCGGGCCTGCGTTTCTCCGGCCGCCCGGACCTGACCCGCATCTTCACCCGGGCCGGCATCGACTGGCTGTCACTTGCCAACAACCACATCAAGGACTACGGCACCGAGGGCATCGCGGACACGCGGCGCATCCTCCGCCAGCACGGCCTCGCCTTCGGCGGCGCCGGTGAGGACCTCGAGCAGGCGCGGCGGGTGAGGAGCCTGGAGATCGGCGAGACGAGCGTCGCCCTCATCGGCTGCGTGGGCGTGGCGCGCGCGGCCTGGGCGGGGCCGGAGACGAGCGGCGGGACGCCGTGCCTGGACCGCTACCTCGTGCCCGACATCAAGGCCGCCGTCCGCCGGGGAGATGTCGTCGTCATCGTCCCGCACTGGGGGGTGGAGTACACACGCCAGCCGCTGCCCTCGATGCGCAGGCACGCGGCACGCTGGGTCAAGGCCGGCGCCGACCTCATCCTGGGCGGCCACAGCCACGTCGCAGGGGCCATCGAGGAGATCGAGGGCAGCCCGGTCCTGTACTCCCTCGGCAACCTCATCTTCGACCAGCATTGGTCGACGGACACGATGGAGTCAGCCCTCGTGGAGGCCACGTTCCTGGGCGACCGTCTTGTCGCGCTCAGCCTGCATCCCTACCTCATCCACGCCACGTCACAGCCCAACCTGCTCGATCCGGCGAGCGGCGAGGGCCGGCGGCTCCTGCGCCAGGTCCGGGCGGCCTCGGCCGACTGGCTGGACTGGTAGGCCGTGGCGCTGCGTGGCGCCCAGTGGCCGGCGCTCAGGCCAGGCCCAGCTCCCGTGCCGTCGGCCAGAGCGAGAGGTCGAGATCCGGGACGAGGTCGCGCAGCTGCTCCAGGTCTGGGGCGTAGCCGTCCAGCAGTGAGCGGCGCAGCCCGGAGGCGGGCTCGAAACGCCGGCCGGTCGTCGGATTGACCTCACCGCGGAGCGCAGTGGCCGCCGGCTCGAACGGCGCCAGCCCAAGAAAGGCGTACGTCCGGGCGATCTCGGCAGCGGGCTCCGCCCGGCAGGCCTCGTACTGGCCGATGAAGACCCGTTCCCGCGGGAAGGCCGCCAGGACGCGCCGGAGCTGCGGGGCGTAGAGACCGCGCTGGAAGGCGCCCTGGATGTCGCGCTGCGTCAGCGAGGCGCGCGACATCGAGAGCTGGTGCGTGAGGGAGGATGCCAGGCGGGCGACGGGGTCGCGCAGGAGGACGAGGATGCGGGCCTCCGGGGCGGCCCGGGCCAGGAGACCCGGCGTCCAGAAGTCGATCAGGTATCCGGGCGTCCACTCGCCCGTCACGCCTCCCTCCGGCCGCGGGAAGTGGAGCGCATAGCGGGCCACGGCGTCCTCGCCGAAGGGCTCCTCCCAGGCGCGGTCGAAGAAGTGCAGCTCCTTGGGCTGGTCGTCGACCCGATGGACATCGGGGTGGCAGGTGATGAGCGCGTCCCACCACGACGTGCCCGCCTTCTGTGCTCCCACGCCGACGTAGTGCGGGGGGCCGGTCTGCCAGCCAGGCGGGCAACGTGGTGGGTCAGGTGGACGAGGGCTGCGCGGCCCGCGCCAGCGCTGCCAGGCACGGGAGCCGCGCACCAGCGTGCGGCGCGCCACCGCTCGCAGCCGCTCGGGCGCGGCAGCCGCTGGCCTCACGAAGGGCCCTGCCAGAGCGAGAGGTCGAGATCAGGGACGAGGTGGGCCAGGCGCTCGTTCTCCGGTGCGTAGCGTGCCGCGAGCTCCTGGCGCTGCCACGAGGTCAGCGTGACCTTGCTACCGGCTGACGCGTTCACCCGCTGCGCGAGCTGCCCTGCGTCGAGGGTGACGGGTTCGAGGCCGAGGAAGAGGAACGTCCGCTCGAGGAGCCGTGCCGGGTCCGCCACGCACTGCTCGTACTGGAGCACCAGGACCTGCTCCCGTGGGAAGGCTCGCCAGAGGCGCAGGAGCTGGTCGGCGTAGAGGCCGCGGGAGAAGGCCGCATTGGCCGCTGCCCGTGCGGTGGAGCCGACGGTGAAGCGGTTCTCGGCCAGCGTGCGGCCTGACCGGAAGCGCTCCACCGGGTCGCGCAGGAGGACCAGCAGGCGTGCCTCGGGAGCGGCCTGCCGCAGCAGCGCCGGCGTCCAGGCATCCAGCATGTAGCCCGGTGTCCACTCCCCGGCGACGGTGCCCTCCGGTCTGGCGAACAGGGCGTGGTAGCGCGCCACGTCGCCCGGCCGCAGCCCCTCCTCCCAGAGGTGGTCGAAGAAGTGCGTCTCCTTGGGGGTGGTCGGAAGCCGCCGCAACGCGTGGGTGCTCGTTGATGAGCTGGTCCCACCACGAGGTGCCCGAGCGTGCCGCGCCCACGCCGACGTAGTCGGGAGGTCCGGGTCGCCAGCCCGCGGGTGGCGGGGCCGGCCGAAGCGGGCTGCGCGTGGACCTGCATCGAGCCGATGATAGGTCGGTCGGTCGGCTCAGCCGGGGAGCGCTGGTCCCGAGAGAATGAGGAACGGCCCGCCCCTCGGAGGGGCGGGCCGTCGTTTCGGCTCGTGGCCGGAGGCGCTCTAGACTTGCGCGCCGATCGTGGAGAGGATCGTCGAGATCTGGCCGCCGAGGAAGATGAGCGCCACGATCGCGATGATCGCGATGAGCGCGAGGATGAGCGCGTACTCGGCCAGGCCCTGACCCTTGTCGTCAGTGCTGAGCGCGAAGTAGCGGCTCAAGAGGAAATCGACCATCTGCATGGTCCTCCTTGCTGTGGCGGACCGCTCGAGCGGCCGCCGATGATGGATGAATGCGCTCGGGGCCATGTGGCTCCGTGCCCGGCGGATGGTACAGCCCCGCCGTGGACTGTCAACTGGGACGGCCGGCAGGCGACGAGCTCATCCCGAGGACGAGGATGATGCTGCGGGCCGCCTTGCCATTTCCATGGTTCCTCTGGGGGGTGGATGCCGGGACCATCGCCGAGCCGGTCAGGGGACCTGTGGTGAGGAGCTGGGTGGCAACGACCAGTCGTCGAGCGTCTGCTCGTCGACGCTGCCCCCGATGAGCGTGATGAGATCGGCGACGGCGTCGCCGGCGAACACGAGCGCGAGGACCGCGATCACGGCGATGAGCGTCAGGACCACCGCCAGCTCGATGAGATGGCGTCGGTCATCGCCACCGTCCCCCAGCAGCATGGCCAGGTAGCGACTCGCGGATCTCACCCCTGCTGACCCGCCAGGGCGAGCGGTGATGCGGGATGCGCGGCCATGCCCGCCACCTCTCCGTTGCGGGCAGTCAACGGATCGTCGACCGGGAGCCCCTGTGGCGCGCCGCGCGTTCGGTCCCATCGACCGGCCGTCCTATTCCCCGATGACGGACCAGATGAAGCCCATGAAGATGAAGATGCCGGCGAAGAGCCCCACGAGCGCCGGCACACCGACCGTCTGGACTCCGAGGCCCAGGCTGGCGAGCAGGCCCATGGCCAGCGCCCATCCGATGATGAGCACAAGGAAGAGGTACCGCGCGTTGATGCTCGTGATGGCGCGCACCCAGGCGACGCGGCGCCGCTCCGGCACGATGAGGATGACCAGGAGCAGGCCCACCATGAACGCGCCCAGGAGCACGCCGCCGATGAAGCCGATGAACTGGCTCTTCTCGAGCTCTGTGCGGAAGGCGCCGTACAGCGAGACGCTGACCACGCCCAGCAGGACGAAGGCGAGGACGTAGCCGAGCACGCGAAGCCGCTCCCAGGTCATGGCCAGCGGAGTCTAGCAAACCGGCCCTGCCAGGCGAGGCGGTCCCGCTGGCGGCGCTCGACGAGCCTCAGCCCCGAGGTCGAGACGTCAGGGCGTGATGATGCTGACGACGCCGCTGAACTCCGTGCCCACGGGGTCCGTGAGCACGCTCGAGAGCTGCACGCCGAAGAAGGCCAGCGCTGCGATGGCCACGATGGCGATGAAGGCGAGGATGAGCGCGTACTCGGCCAGCCCCTGCCCGCGTTCCGCGTCAGGGTGCTGAGGGATGCGCGACCGCACTCCCCGCACCGCCGACAGCGTCCCTGCGCACATGGCGGCCAGCTCGCTCCCCCTGATTCGAAGGGATGGCATGTGCATGGTCTCCGATGCGTGGACCGCCGATGTCGAGACCTTCCAGCGGGCCGACCGAGTGCTCGCCCCGTGGATGATGGAAGATGGGACGCCGTCTGGTTCGGCTTCGTTGGACGAGACCGAGACTCGCAGGCCGGAGCGCCCGGTCGCTCGATATTCGGCTGGATCCTGGAAGAGGATGGATGATCACGCCGGCTCCGCGCCCGGGACAAGGCGGTCACGTGCTGCCAGCCACGGCACCCTAGCGCCTTGCCCGCCCGTGCGGCTATGGCACTTATGAGCCACGTGCGGCGGTGTGTCAAGTCACCGTCCCGGGTGAGACCGAGGCCGGATCGGGGCCCGGCATGAGGCCGGGGTATCATCGCCGCAGACCACGGAGCAGGGATGGACGTCAGCGCTGCCCAGGACGCCTGGGTGAACCCTCGCGACCCCGCCCGCGCGGTCGGCCCGGATGGCCAGCCCGCCCGGAGTCGGCGCGCGGCCTTCTACGCGGGCGTCCCCGACGAGCAGTGGGACGACTGGCGCTGGCAGCTCTCCAACCGGGTCAACGACCTGGCCACGTTCGCCCACATCCTGGAGCTCACCGACGAGGAACGTGACGGGCTGGGGGCGCCGGACAAGTTCCGGGTCGACATCACCCCGTACTTCCTGAGCCTCATCGACCCCGCCGACGCGGCCGATCCCGATCCGTCGCCAGGTGATGCCCCTCGGACGCGAGCAGGAGGCCTTCACGGCCATGATGGAGGACTCGCTCGCCGAGGACCGCCACTCGCCGGTGCCCGGCCTCGTCCATCGGTATCCCGACCGCGTGCTCATGCTGGTGACCACCCAGTGCGCCTCGTACTGCCGCTACTGCACGCGCTCACGCATCGTCGGCGACGCCACCCAGAACTTCAACACCCGGGACTTCGAGGCGCAGCTGGCCTACCTGGCGCGGACGCCCCAGGTCCGCGACGTCCTGCTCTCGGGCGGCGACCCGCTGACCATCGCGCCGAAGCTCCTCGAGCGCGTGCTGCGCGGACTGCGCGACATCCCCCACATCGAGATCGTCCGCCTGGGCACCCGGGTGCCGGTCTTCCTGCCGCAGCGCGTCGACGACGAGCTCTGCGAGATGCTCGGCGCGCTACCACCCCGTGTGGATGAACCTCCACTTCAACCACCCGGCCGAGATCACGCCGGAGGTCTCGCGCGCGGTGGACCGTCTCGACGCGCGCGGGGATCCCCATCGGCAACCAGTCTGTCCTCCTGGCGGGCGTCAACGACTGCGTCCACATCCAGCGCGCCCTCGTCCACAAGCTCGTCGAGAACCGCATCCGGCCCTACTACCTCTACCAGTGCGACCTCGTGGAGGGGTCTGGTCACTTCCGCACGCCGGTGGGCAAGGGCCTCGAGATCATCGAGGGGCTGCGCGGCCACACGAGCGGGTACGCCGTGCCGACGTACGTCATCGATGCCCCGGGCGGCGGCGGCAAGATCCCCGTCATGCCCAACTACCTCATCAGCTATTCGGACCACAAGGTCGTCCTGCGCAACTACGAGGGCTACATCACCACGTACGAGGAGCCGGTCGACTACGTGCCCCACGACCGCAGGACCTGCGCGTACTGCCGGACGGAGCGTTCCGAGCCGGGCCAGAGCGGCATCCACGGCCTGCTCCAGGGAGAGGCCATGTGGATCGAGCCGGCCGGCTTCGAGCAGATCCACGCGCGCGGCAACGAGGAGCGCCACCGATTGCAGGCTCCCGAGAAGTGGGTGCCATACGGTGTGGGCGCCATCGAGGGCCAGGCTGGTCGCCCCCTCCCGGTGCTCGGGGCGGGCGATGGCGACGGCACAGCGTACGGGCCCGGTGAGGAGCCGCGTCCGCGCGAGGGAGAGCCCACGGCGACCGCGCACGGGGAGCTGCTGTAGACCTTGCCCCGGGCGATCGAAGGTCGCCCACGGAACGGGCAGGTGAGGTGCTACCTTCCGACCGATGCTCCTGCGCGCGATCGCGGACCTGGCGGCCGCCGACCTCCAGCCACCGGTCGTTGCCCAGGCGGGCGATCCCTTCGCGGACCTTCGCGTGGTCCACCTGCTGGCGCGCATCCCGCGCGGCCAGCCGGTGCGGGTCCGGGACATCGTCGAGCGCCTGAACGCCGAGCACCTCGACTGGTCCTTCTCGAGGACGGTGGTGGTGGCAGCCATCGTCCAGTTGCAGGCCAACTGGCGCGTCGACTATCGCAGCAGCGAGGGCATCGTCCTGGGGGAGGGCACGGCCGGGCCCGAGGTCGTCATCGAGGACAGCGCCCGCGTCGATCCCTGGATCCTCCGCCAGGTGGAGCGTCGGCGCGACGAGTGCCTGGCACGGCTGCAGGCGTTCGCCCAGGACGAGGGCGCCATCCCCTGAGCGCGTGGCCGCCCCGGCGTCTCGGCTACCGCCCGCTTCGCCGCACGGCCTCGTAGACCTGCTCGAGGATGGCTGCCGCGGGGCTATCCGGGGCATCCCAGTGGTTGGTGAGCAGGGCGAAGACGAGGCCAGCCTCGCGGTCGACCCACAGCCGCGCGCCCGAGATGCCTCCGTGCGTGATGGCCGAGGGCCGGTCCGGCCACTCACCCGCCGGCTTGCGCCAGCCGATGGCCTGGTGGACGGGCGTCACGCGTGCCATCGGCCGCGACGTGCGGGATGCCCTCGAGCTGGGGCCTGGACATCATCTCGATGGCACGGCAGGTGAGGAGCCGAGGGCTCATGCCCGGCCGCACGAGCCCAGGGCCCTCGTCCAGCAGCGCAGTGCCAAATCGCAGCAGGTCGCCGACCGTCGAGAACATGCCTCCCCCGGGCAGGGTGGCTCGCGCCAGGAACCGGAGCAGCATCTCACCCGTGGCACGATCCCGGATCGAGAAGCCGCTCATGCCCACGAGTCGGCTGCGGGCATAGCGAGGGTCGAAGGTCGTATCGACCATCCCGAGGGGACCCGTGATCCGCGCCGCCAATGCCCGATGGAAGGGCATCGAGGAGAGCCGCGTCATCGTCTCCGAGAGGAGCAGCCAGGCCGAGGAGTTGTACTCGTAGCGGCTGCCGGGCGGCCACGCCGGCGCCCCAGCCACGACGCGCCGGAGGAACCGTGCATAGGAGGGGCGCTCGCGGCGCATGTCCTCGATGTCCATGTCCGGCAGGCCTGACGTATGGGTGAGGACATGCCAGGCGCTGATCGACTCGCGCCCGTCGCCCCGCAGCTCGGGCAGGTGGCGCGCCAGCGGGGCGCGCAGGTCCAGCCGGCCCTCGTCGACGTAGCGCATGAGCGCCGTGGCCACGATGGCCTTGGTCACCGAGGCGATGAAGAAGATCGAGTCCGGCGCCACATGCCAGCGCCGTCCCGGCACGGCGACGATCTGGCGTCTTCCGGCCCCATCCGCGACGCCGAACACGATGCAGGGCAGGCTGCCATCCCGAACCGTCCGCTCGGCCACCTCTCGCGCCGACCCGAGGTCGAGCGGGGCCGTTCCCGGGCGCGCCGGCCCCGGCCGACCCTCGAACGACCCGCCCGCAGATCCTGTCCGGACCTCGTGAGCGACAGAGATGCCCATGGCGTTCGATGATAGGTCCCATGACCCGCGACGAATACGCGCGCGAGGCCCGGCGCCTGATCGCCGAAGGTGAGCGACTCCAGGACGACCCAGCGCTTTCTGGCCTGCGCGCCTGGATCGCCGTGTCAGATGATCTCCTGCGGACCGCCTGGGGCTCCATGGACCGCTACCACCTTTCGTGGCTCCTCGTCGGGAGGCCTGCCAGCGCGGTGCGTGGCAGGGCGATGACTGCGGAGGAGGAGGCCGGATATGTCCGCGAGGTCGCCGCGGCCAAGACCGCGGTCCTGGTGCTCAGCCTCCGGGCGGTCACGCAGGACGGCATGCCCTTCCTGGGCGAGGGGCCGGGCGCGGGCGGCTGACCCGCGCGGGCAGGTGACCCGCGCGAGCGGCTGACCCACGCGCTCGCGCTATCGAGCCCGGTCGTGTCGCCGGGCGGGCGCTCCAGGCCGCGAAGCCGACGATGACCACCAGTCCCGCCGCCTCCAGCAACCCGAGCTGCGGCGCGAGCCATTCCAGGAAGGGCGTCGCGGTGACGCGCTCGAGGAAGGTCCGCGTGGAGCCGGGCAGGATGGCCATGGCCACAAGCCAGGTGAACAGGAGGCCTGCCAGCCACGACAGGCCCCCGATGACGGTCGCGAGGATCGGCGAGCCGCCGGCCTGCCGGAGGGAGGTCCCGATGCCCCAGCCGCCCAGGGCCGCAACGACGAGCGAACCCGGACCCAGCTCCAGGACGGCGCGCAGGACCGACCACGCGAGCGCGGACGCGATCCTGCCGCGCCCGCAACCAGAACGGCCATGCCGAGCGACCGGGGTCGCCACGGCCGCCGGTCAGGCCCCCGGCGCGAGTCGACGCTGGCCAGCCCGGACCGGTCCGGCAACGGCTGCTCGCCAGGCTCGCGCATCGAGTCACTCTAGCCCTGCCGCCCGATCGCCGACGCTAGACTGTGGCTCGCCCATGCCACACCCTGCTCTCGGACTCCCGCCCTCCGATCAGCTCGCCGGAGCGCCGGACGTGGCAGCCCGGCTGCGTGGCGCGGCCGGCCGCCTGCCGGCCCTCGCCCTGGCAGCGGCGATGCGCATCGACCCTTCGCTACGGGACCGCTACGACGATCTTGCGCTGCGGCGGTTCCTGCGCGACTACGAGGGCCACATCGAATCGCTCGCGCGAGCCGTCGCCAGCGGAGAGGACCGGACCGTCGCCGACTATGCCGAGACCCTGGTGCCCATCTATCGACGTCAACACGTGCGGATGAACGACGTCGTCACCCTCGTAAGAGGTCTCGAGGAAGCAACCCTCGGCATGAGCCCGGCCACAGACGCGGACGCCATCCGCCGGCCGCTGGGGGCATGGGTCGAGCGGCTGCGCCGTCATCGCCGTCTCCCCGGAGATCACGCCGGCAACGGACCGACCCGGTTCATCTGGAAGGGCGCCGGGCTCGGCGATGACTCGCGTCGTCTGATGACCATCAAGTGGGTCAAGGCGGACCCGTTGGTGATGAACGGCGAGCCCTTCTGCTACGGCACCCGCCTGACCGTCCGCAACCTCCTGGAGATGCGATCGGCAGGCATGACGCCTGACGACATGTTGGCCGAACACCCCGAGCTCCGCCGCGTCGGCATCGCCGAGGCGTTCGAGTACGCCACACGTCATCGCGACCGGTACGCTGCCTTCTTCGAGGCCGATGGCTCGCTACGGGGCACCGGCTTCGGACCGACATCTGCGGCGACGCTACCTGAGCACCTGCGGTCGGAGGCTGGGGTGGTCGGCGCGGGGCCGGCCGGAGCCCCGGACAGGCCCAGCCGCGACCGGGTGTAGGATGGCTGAACGATGTCAGACCCCACGCTGACCCGCGATTCCCTGGGTCCCACCATCGCGCCGGCCGGCGCTGCGCCGACCATCGATCCGGTGGCCCGCTCCCGCGAGCTGGCCGTTCTCGACGCGCTCCGCTCCGTGGTGGACCCCGAGATCGGCATGAACGTCGTCGAGCTCGCCCTCATCAGGCAGATCATCCTGGGCGAGGACGAGACCGAGATCAAGATGATCCTCACCACGCCGTTCTGCCCCTACGCGGGCTCCATGATCCAGCAGGTCAAGGAGGCGGCCGAGGAGGCCGAGGGTCATGATGTCCGGGTGACCCTGCTGGCCGAGCGCTGGGACCCACGGGACGCCGGCCTGACCTGGTGACATCGCGCCCCCGCTCGGGGAGATGGTGAGCGAGCCCGAGGGCGGTCGCCGCCGCGTCCGCATCGCGGGCAGCGCCGTCGCGACCGGCAAGGGCGACGACGGCACGACCGGCCTCCTGTACGGCGGCCGCATCACCAAGGACGACGCACGGGCCGAGGCCTACGGCACGATCGACGAGGCCGTGGCCTGCCTGGGAGTCGTGCGCGCCGAGCTCGCTGCCCTGAAGGCACGGGGGCCGCTGCCGGGCGCCCTGGCAGGCCTCGACGAGGTCGATCCTCATCCTCCAGCGCGACCTCTTCGTGGCGGGAGCCGAACTGGCCACGAACCCCGATGCCTGGGATCGGCTGCGCGACGGCGAGACCCGCGTGGACGAGGGGATGCTGAGCCGGCTCGAGGACACGCTCCGCACTGCCGAGGGATCGGTGGACATGCCTCGCGAGTTCATCCTGCCCGGCGCCAGCCGGTTGTCGGCGGCCATCGAGGTCAGCCGCACCGTCGTCCGCCGCGCCGAGCGGAGGGTCATCCGGCTCGACCATGACCGCCTCGTGCCGGGTGCCTGGCTGATGCCCTACCTCAACCGGCTGGCTGACCTCCTCTGGGTCCTGGCCCGTCTGACCGAACAGGCCGAGGGCCTGCCGCCGGTGCCCTCGCGATCCCGGACCTGACGTTCAGGTGCGGTCCGTCCGGCTCGCTGCGCGGTCCTCCTTGCTCGTCTCGCTAGACTGTCACGCACATCGCCTGAGGGCAGGCGACCTTGAAAGGGACCGATCGTGAACCCCAACGACCAGGAACCGCTGACCCGTGCGCAGGCGCCGAGCGGCGGCTTGACGGGCAGCAGCTCCTCGCTCTCGCAGAGCGCTGCCCGCAGCGAGGCGTTCGTGACCAGCGCTCCGCGCGAGGGCTTCCTGACCGGAAGCTTCGTGTGGATGTTCGTGGGCGTGCTGCTGTCCGCCGTGGCCGCCGCGTTCGTGATGGGCAACCCGGCGCTCCAGGAGCAGATCGCCGACCTGTGGCTCTTCCTGCTCATCGGCCAGCTCGTGCTGGTCTTCGCCATCAGCTTCCTCATCACCCGCATCTCGCCCGTCGTGGCCCTCGGCCTCTTCTTCGTCTATGCGCTGAGCATGGGCCTGGTCCTCGGCGTCATCGTGCTCGCCTACGTCGGCAGCATCGGCATCTCGGGCGTCGTCTCGGCCTTCGCCGGGTCAGCGGCCATCTTCGGCGGAGCTGCGCTCTACGGGGTGGTCACCAAGCGCGACCTCACGAGCCTGGGCGGCCTCCTCTTCATGGGGCTGCTGGGGCTCGTGGTGGTGATGTTCCTGCAGCTCTTCTTCTTCGCCGACAGCAGCACCGCGAGCCTCATCATCGGCATCCTCGGCGTGGTCATCTTCACCGGGCTGACGGCGTGGGATGTGCAGCGCCTGAAGAACGGCGCCATGCCCAACGTCAACAAGGACTCTGCGTCCGTGATGGGCGCCCTGGCGCTGTACCTCGACTTCATCAACCTCTTCCTGTTCATGCTGCGGATCTTCGGCAGCAGCCGCTGATCCGCCCGTGGGGGCAGCGCACCAACCCGCCGAGCATGCCGACCTCGTCGTCATCGGTGGCGGCATCGTCGGCCTGGCAACCGCCCTGCGCCTGCTCCAGCAGCGGCCCGATCTCGACCTCGTCATCCTCGAGAAGGAGGGCAGCCTGGCTGCCCACCAGACGGGCCACAACAGCGGGGTCGTGCACGCCGGCCTCTACTACCGGCCGGGGTCTCTGAAGGCGACCCTCTGCCGCGAGGGCAAGCAGGCCCTCGAGGAGTACTGCACCGAGCACGGCGTGCCCATCGAACGCAGCGGCAAGCTCGTGGTCGCCACGCGCGAGGCGGAGTTGTCCGCGCTCGGCGATCTCCGACAGCGGGCGGAGGCCAACGAAGTCCCCGGGCTCGAGGAGGTCGGCCCCGAGCGCCTCCGCGAGATCGAGCCGCACGCGGCCGGCATCCGTGCGCTGTGGAGCCCGGGCACTGGCATCGTCGACTTCCTGGCCGTGGCCCAGGCGTTCGCGGCGGACCTGGTGGCCCGCGGCGCGCGCATCGAGACCGGTCGCGAGGTCATCGCCTTCGGCCGCCGTGCCGGCGAGCTGGTCATCGGCACGACACGCGGGGACCTTGTGGCTGGGAGGGTCATCGCCGCGGCCGGCCTGCAGGCCGACCGGGTCGCCGCCATGACGGGCGATCAGGACGGCGACCGTCCTCGCATCGTGCCCTTCCGAGGGGACTACTACACGCTGACGCCCGAGGCGCGCCACCTCGTCCGCGGCCTCATCTACCCGGTGCCCGACCCGCGCTTCCCGTTCCTCGGCGTGCACCTCACTCGACGGATCGACGGTGCGGTGCTGGCCGGCCCCAACGCCGTGCTGGCCACCGCCAGGGAGGGCTATCGTCGCCGCGACCTGTCCTTCGGGGACCTGTCCGACACCGTCACGTACCCGGGCTTCCTGCGCATGGCGCGGCGTCACTGGCGGATGGGCGCGACCGAGATGTGGCGTGACTGGTCGAAGCGCGCCTTCCTCGCCGATCTGCGGCGATTCGTCCCCGCCCTGAGCGCACAGCACCTCACGTTCGGACCCTCCGGGGTGCGGGCTCAGGCACTCCTGCGCGACGGCTCGCTCGTGGACGACTTCCTGTTGGGTGGGACCGATCGGGTCCTGCACGTCTACAACGCACCTTCGCCAGCGGCCACCTCGAGCCTGGCCATCGGGCGCGTCCTGGCGAGCGAGGCCGTCGAGCGCTTCGGCCTCTGAGCTGGCGGGGCGACGGCGTCCGAGCCCGCAGCGCGGCCGTCCGCGCGTGCCGACCGGCGGCCGTGGGTTGCGTGTACGCTGTGACGAGCGTTCGATCCACATCGAGGTTGTGACATGACCTGGGAGTCCCAGGGTCCGGCGACGCCGCAGGACCCGCGATGGAGTGGCGCCCCGGCACCGGGTTGGCAGGCTCCACCACCCGGCTACCAGCCACCTCCCGGAGGGCCCTATCCGCCTCCTCCTCCGGGTCCTCCAGGCCCGACCGGCTACCCGCCTCCGGGCGGCCCCTACCCGCCGCCGGGCTACCCGCCAGCGGGCTACCCACCGCCGGAGCCGATGTGGCAGCCGCCGCCCGCGTACCCGCTCGCCCCCGACGCCTACCCCGTCAACGTCTCCTACGATCGCGCCGCGCGGATCAACCGGCTGTGGGGGATCCCGATCCTGGGTCATCTCGTCCGCGGCGTCCTGCTCATCCCGCACTTCATCCTGCTCATGCTGGTGGGCATCGTGGCCGCCATCCTCACGCTCTTCACCTGGATCCCCGTGCTCCTGCTCGGCCGCTTCCCCGGCTGGGGCTACCGCTGGATCGGCGGTCTCCTCGGCTGGACCATCCGGGTGCAGGCCTATCTCGGCCTTCTGACGCCGGCCTATCCGCCCTTCTCCCTCTCCGGGGAGGACCACCCGGTGAGCGTGCGCTTCGACGAAGGCGTCCGTATCAACCGGCTCTGGGGCATCCCGATCCTGGGCATCCTGGTCCGCTGGATCCTTCTCATCCCGCACTACATCGTGCTCGCGCTGCTGGCCATCCTGGTCCCCTTCCTCTGGCTCGTGGCCTGGATCCCGGTGCTCCTCCTGGGCCGCCAGGCGGACGTCATCTACACCATCGTCGGCGGCTGGACGCGCTGGTACCTCCGCGTCACCGCGTACCTGTGGCTGATGGTCGACCGCTACCCGCCCTTCTCGCTCGGGGAGGACGACCCCCGGCTGTGAGCGGTCCTGAGCCGAGCCGAGGCAACGGCGCGCCCGACGGGACGGACGCATCCGATGAGCTCGAGGGCGTCCTGGAGGCGGCGCAGGCCACCCTGACGCGCAGGCCCGAGATCGACTACCTCCTGGTGGCCGACCGGGCGGAGGTCGTCAACGGCAAGCTCTACCTCATGGGCGGCAGCTGGGACCGCGTCCAGCCGCCTTCGTTCCCGCATCGCATGATGCTCGGCATCGCGCTCGGCGTGCGCATCCCCTTCGCCCACACCGACGACCAGCACACGGTCGCCATCGAGCTCGTCCACGATGATGCCCGGCTGGTCGGCTTCGAGGCCAAGCTGACCACCGGACGCCCGCCGGGCATGGCGGGCATGGACATGCTCGTGCCCATGGCCTTCAACATCCCCGTCGCCATCCCGGCGGAGGGGCAGCTCGTGCTGCGGGCAGCGGTCGATGGCCGTGCACCGCGCCGCCACGAGATCAAGGTCAGCCAGCGCGCCGCCGCGGACACCCTGACGCCGCCCGCATCGGGGGCTCGTTGACGCTTCGGTTCGGGCGGGGGTAGACTCAATCCTGACGAAATCAGTCGGGATTGACCGCCGCAGCTCGACTGCGCGGCGTCCTCCAGGAGTCCACCGTTGCGCACCACCGTCCCGGCCTCGGGCGCCCTCCACTTCTCCACGCGTGGCGAGTACGGCGTGCGCCTCATGGTCGAGCTGGCCCGTCACCACGGCAGCGGCCCGGTGAGCCTCACGGAGATGGCCGGGCACGAATCGCTGCCCCGTCCATACCTCGAGCAGCTCGTGGTGAGCCTGCGGGAAGCAGGACTCGTGATGAGCACGCGCGGTGCGCATGGGGGCTACCAGCTGGCGCGCGATCCGGGCGCCATCCGGATGAGCGACGTCGTCACCGCTCTCGAGGGCCCCATCGCTCCCATGATCTGCGCGAGCCCGGGAGCCCATCCGTCCGAGATGTGCGAACGTGGCGACTACTGCACGGTCGAGCGGCTCTGGCTCCGCGTCCGCGATGCGGTCGTCGAGGCGCTCGAATTCGATGAGCCTCGCGGAGCTCGCCGAGCCACGCCTCGGGCATCCGGCCCACCCCGGCCCGGGGGGCCGCCCAGAGCCCGTCCTGGTGGCGCTTCGCCCCCTCTCCACGCACGATCCCAAGGAGTCCATCGCCCAGCCATGAACATCGACACCACCACCCTGCCCGGCGACAGCTTCGCTCCTGCGAGCGGTGGGTCGCCGACCGCGCCGACCGCGGCCCCGTGGCCGCCGCGCCGAGCCGCACGGCCGATTCGCCGGCGTCCGATCGGGTGCTCGTCATCCGCGACCTTCACGTCGTGCCCGCCGCCGACCGCCAGCGCGAGATCCTGCGGGGCATCGACCTCGAGGTCCGCAAGGGCGAGGTGCACGCCATCATGGGCCGCAACGGGTCGGGCAAGACCACCCTCGCCTACGCACTCATGGGTCATCCGGCCTACGAGATCACCCGCGGCGAGGTCATCTGGAAGGGCCTCGACGTCCTGAAGCTCAGCCCGGACAAGCGTGCCCGCCTGGGTCTCTTCCTGGCCTTCCAGTACCCCACCGCGGTGCCCGGCCTCTCGGTCGCATCGTTCATGCGCACCGCCCTCAACGCCCGCCGGCGCGGCCTGACCGGAGGCGACGGCGAGTACGACCCCTCGGACCCGACGCGCGGCGGCATCAGCATGTCCGAGTTCCGGACGCTCATGCGCGAGAAGATGGCCCTGCTCAAGCTCGACAATTCGTTCGCCGGACGCTACGTGAACGAGGGCTTCTCGGGCGGCGAGAAGAAGCGCCTCGAGATGCTCCAGATGGCCATCCTGGAACCCGAGTTCGCCATCCTCGACGAGACCGATTCGGGACTGGACATCGACGCCCTGCGCATCGTCGCCGAAGGCGTGAACGCCCAGCTCAGCCCCGACCTCGGGGTGCTGCTCATCACCCACTATCAGCGCCTGCTCAATTACATCACGCCGGACTTCGTCCACGTCCTGGCCCACGGCCGCATCATCGCGTCAGGCGGCAAGGACCTGGCCCTGCGTCTCGAGGACGAGGGCTATGCGCCCATCCTCCGCGAAGCCGGCTACGCAGTCGATGAGCTCGACGAGGATCCCGAGGTCGAGCACCTCGAGCACCTCGAGGTCCAGGAGGGCTGACGGCGGCCGCCGCCGGCGTTGGCAGCCATGACGACGATGGTGAACGCTCCCCGACTCCTCGACGCTGACGTCATCCGTCGCGACTTCCCCATCTTCGAGCGGGAGTTCGGGACCGGCCGCCGCCTCGCGTACCTCGACAGCGCCGCCACGGCCCTCAAGCCACGCGCCGTCATCGAGGCGGTGGACGCCTACCAGCGGCGCTACAGCGCCAACGTCCATCGCGGCATCTACACCATCGGTGAGGAGGCCACGGCGGCCTACGAAGGTGCACGCCAAGCCGTGGCGCACTTCATCGGCGCTCCGGACGCGGCCGAGGTCGTCTTCGTCCGCAACGCCACCGAGGCCATCAACCTCGTCGCCCACACCTGGGGACGTCGCAACATCGGGCGGGCTGACACCATCGTCCTGACGGAGCTCGAGCATCACTCCAACCTGGTGCCCTGGCAGCTCCTCGCGCAGGAGAAGGACGCCGACCTCGAGTTCGTGCCCTTCGATGGGCACGGCCTCCTGAACCTCGAGTCCTGGGAGGTCCTGCTGCGCACGCGACCCAAGCTGGTCGCCTTCACCCACAAGTCCAACGCCCTGGGGTCGCTCTCGCCGGTCCGCCGCATGGTCGACGAGGCCCACGCCGCAGGCGCCCTCGTCCTCATCGACGGGGCGCAGGCCGTGCCGCACCTGCCGGTCGACGTGGGGGCCATCGGCGCGGACTTCTACGTGTTCTCCGGGCACAAGGTCCTGGGGCCCACGGGCTCGGGCGCCCTCTGGGCCCGCCGCGAGCTGCTCGAGGCGATGCCGCCCTTCCTCTCGGGTGGCGAGATGATCAGCTCCGTGCACCTGCGGCACACGACGTTCAACGAGATCCCCCACAAGTTCGAGGCCGGCACGCCCGATATCGCTGCGGCCATCGGCCTCGGCGCTGCGGTGGGCTACCTCGAGGGCATCGGCATGGAGCGGGTGGCCGCTCACGAGGAGGCCCTCACCGCGCACGCGCTCGAGCTGCTGCCGCGGGAGGTGCCGGGCCTGCGCATCCTCGGGCCGAGCGGCCGCGAGCGAGCGAGCGGGCATCGTGACCTTCACGCTGCCCGAGGCCCACGCCCACGACATCGCCACGCTGCTCGATCGCGAGGCGGTCGCCATCCGGGCCGGCCATCATTGCGCCCAGCCGCTCCACGACCGGCTCGGTGTGCCGGCCACGGCGCGGGCATCCTTCAGCGTCTACAGCGGCATCGACGACCTCGACCGCCTCGCCGCGGCCCTCCGAGGCGTGCAGCGCATCTTCGGCCCGCGCCCGGTCGTCGGAGCCTCGTCCTAGAGCCTGCTTCCCGCTATCGAGTACCCTGCACACGCCCATGGACGACCTGTACCGCGACGAGATCCTCGAGCACTACCGCCAGCCGCACAACTTCGGGACGCTGGCGGAGCCCGACGCAGTCCACGAGGGCAGCAACCCGCTCTGCGGCGACCGCATCACCATCCAGCTGTCGCTCTCCGATGACGGCACCGTCGGCGACGTCGCCTTCCAGGGACGCGGCTGCGCCATCAGCCAGGCCTCGGCCTCGCTCCTCACCGACCGCATCAGGGGTCGCAGCGTGGCTGAGGTCGAGGCCATGACGAGCCAGGACATCCTCGACCTGCTCGGCATCGAGATCGACCCCGGCCCGCCTCAAGTGCGCGCTGCTCTCGCTCGACACCGTCCACCACGCGCTCGCGTCACGACGCGCCGAGCCGGCCGGTCAGGTCAGCGCCTGAGTCCTCTCCCCGATCCGCCCCAGCTCGAAGCACGGAGACAGCCCCGAACGATGAGCAAGTCCTACCGAGATCTCCTGCGCGAGGCCCGCGGCGTCGTGCGCGAGGTGACGCCGGCCGAGACCGAGCTGGCCGTCGAGCGCGGCGCCCTGCTCGTCGACGTCCGTGAAACGAGCGAATGGGAGCAGGGCCATATCGGCGGCGCGCATCACGTCGCCAAGTCCTACCTCGAGCAGGACATCGAATCGGTCGCACCGGACCGCGATGCGCCCGTCGTCCTGTACTGCGCGGGCGGCATCCGCTCGCTGTTCGCCGGCCAGACCCTGCTGGCCATGGGCTACCGCGATGTGGCGTCCATGAGCGGCGGCTTCGGCGCCTGGAAGTCGGAAGGGCGGCCCTTCACGCAGCCGGTCGTCCTCTCAGCCGAGCAGAAGCAGCGCTACTCCCGCCATCTGCTCATCCCCGAGGTCGGCGCGCCGGGCCAGGCCAGGCTCCTCGAGTCGAAGGTCCTGTTCGTGGGCGCCGGCGGCCTGGGCTCGCCGGCCATGCTCTACCTCGCGGCCGCCGGCGTGGGCACCATCGGCATCGTGGACTTCGACGTCGTCGACGCCTCGAATCTGCAGCGCCAGGTCATCCACCGCACCGACCGGGTGGGCATGAAGAAGACCGAGTCGGCCCGGCTCACCATCGAGGAGCTCAACCCCGACGTCCGCGTCGTGGCCCACGAGGAGATGCTGGGCGACGACAACGTGGCGCGCCTCATCGAGGGCTACGATCTCGTCTTCGACGGCACGGACACCTTCGAGACCCGCTACACGCTCAATGACGCAGCCGTGAAGGCGGGCATCCCGGTGGTGCACGCGTCGGTCTTCCGCTTCGAGGGCCAGCTCACCGTCTTCGTGCCCCAGGCGGGACCCTGCTACCGCTGCCTGTATCCCACGCCGCCGCCGCCCGAGCTGGCGCCCGGCTGCTCCGTGGCCGGCGTGCTCGGGGTGGTGCCCGGCGTCATGGGCCTCCTGCAGGCCACCGAGGGCCTCAAGCTCCTCCTCGACATCGGCGACTCGCTGGCGGGCCGGCTGCTCATCTACGACGCCCTGGACGGCTCCTTCAGCGAGCTCCAGCTCCGCCGCGACCCACACTGCCCCGCCTGCGGTGACGGTGCCATCGCCGCGTCCGGGTCGGACGGCGTCTTCCGCCTGCCCACCCTGCCCCTGACGACGACGGAGGTGCACCCATGACCGCGGTCCGGATCCCGCCCGTGCTGCGCGCCCAGGCCGGCAACCAGAAGCGGGTCGAGGTCACCGGAGCCACGGTCGGTGAGGCCCTCGATGCGCTGCTCGTCCAGTTCCCCGGCCTGCGCGACCAGATCTTCACCGGCGATGGCAGCCTCAATCGGTTCGTCAACGTCTACGTCAACGGCCGGGACGTGCGTTACGAACAGGAGCTGGCGACGCCGGTGGCCGGCAACGACGAGGTCATCCTGCTGCCTGCCATGGCCGGGGGTCGCTGACGACCATGGGCCGAGGTCGCTGAGCGGGCGCCCCCCGGTGACCTCCACGACCGAACGGCCGTCAGGCACGGAGGTCGACCGGCTCCGTCCGCACGCGCACGGCGGCAGCGCACGACACGGCGGGCGCTTCCCGTCGATCGTCGACGCCATCGGCTTCACGCCGCTCGTCGAGGTGTCCAACGTCTGCCCCAACCCCAACGTGCGGCTCTACGTCAAGCTCGAGTCGATGAACCCGACGGGGTCGGTGAAGGACCGCGTCGCCAAGTACCTCATCGAGGACCTGGAACGAAGCGGCCGGCTGCGTCCTGACTCGATCATCATCGAGCCCACCAGCGGCAACACCGGCATCGCCCTGGCCATGATCGCCAGGCGCAAGGGCTATCGCATCGCGGTCGTCCTGCCCGACAACGTGACCATGGAGCGTCGGCAGCTCCTGGCCCTCTTCGGGGCCGAGGTCATCGACTCGCCCGGCCACCTGGGCTCGAATGGCGCCGTGGCCCTGGCCAAGTACCTCGTCGAGCGTGACGACCGCTTCGTCATGCCCTACCAGTACGGCAGCCCGGAGAACCCGCGGGCGCACGAGGAGACGACGGCCGAGGAGATCATCGCCGACTGCCCCGAGGTCGATGCCTTCGTGGCCGGCCTGGGCACGGGCGGCACGCTCATGGGGGTCGGCCGGCGCCTGCGGCGCCACAACCCCGACGTTCTCATCGTCGCGGCCGAGCCGTTGCCCGGCGAGCATGTCCAGGGCCTCCGCTCGCTCGACGAGGGCTTCATCCCCGAGATCTTCGACGCCTCGGTGCTCGACCGGAAGATCCTCGTCTCCAATACGCAGGCCATCGAGGCACTCCGCGAGCTCACCGAGAAGGAGGGCATCTTCGCAGGCGTGTCATGCGGGGCGGTCATGGTCGCTGCCAAGCAGCTGGCGAGCGAGATGGACCACGGCACGATCGTCGCCCTCCTCGCGGACGGCGGCTGGAAGTACCTCAGCGAGGACGTCTGGACGCGGGACCTCGACGCTGATGCGGACGCCGTCGACAGCCTGAACCTGTGGTGAGCGAGCCGCCCCGCGAGCGCGCCGCCGAGGTGAGCACGGATCCTGGCGAGCCGGCGTCGACCGGCGGGGCGAGCGTCCCCGGAGTCGCCGCCTGGCAGGAGGCCGCCGACCGGGGCGCCGCCGGTCAGGCTCGGGCCGCTGGTGGCGTCAGCGGAGGCGGCGCAGCGGGACGCGCTCCGGGACCGCCCTGGACGCCGGCTTCGGCTGCCCTGCCCGCCCCCCTTCGCGACGAGCTCGTGGACTGGCTGCGCGGGGCCCTCCCCAACGAGGGCTGCGGCCTCCTCATCGCGGACCGTCCCGCCGGCGACGGCGGTGCACCGAACCGCTTCATCGGCATGCGCAACGCGGCCGCCTCGCCCTACCGCTACCTCATGGACCCGCAGGAGCAGCTTCGCGTCTTCATCGAAGTCGACGATCGCGACGAGGTCATCTGGGGCATCGTCCACTCGCACGTCGGCTCGCCGCCGCGTCCGTCCGCCACCGACGTGGGCCTGGCCTTCGATCCCGAGGCGCTCTACGTGCTCTGCAGCTTCGCCGCCGAGCCGCCCGAGGTGAGGGCCTGGACCATCGTGGACGGCGCCGTCAACGAGGTCGTGCTCGAGCGGGTCTAGCAGCGGCCAAGACGAGCGGCGTAGACTCGTGTGCACGCAAGGAGAGAGCGGAAACATGAGTCAACTGCTCGTCATCACCTTCGGCCAGCGGGAGACAGCCGGTCAGGCCGCCGAGCGCCTGAAGTCCGTCCAACGAGCACATGCGGCGGATATCCAGGACATGGCCGTCATCGAGAAGGACTCCGATGGCAAGGTCCACTCCCACCACGGCGTCGACACGACGACGGCCGGTGGTGCCATCGGAGGCGGCTTCCTGGGCCTGCTTCTGGGCATGGTCTTCTTCCCGGTCGCGGGCCTGGTCATCGGCGCCGCTGCAGGCGCAGCCATCGGTCGCTCCTTGCACCACAACGTGGACAAGAAGCTCGTGCAGGACGTCACCGCAGACCTGGGCCCCGATACCTCCGCGCTCTTCGTGCTCGGCTCCGGCTCACCAGCCGCCGTGGTCGGGGCCCTGGAGCCGTTCAAGGGCAAGGTCTACCAGACCACGTTGGACTCTGAGGCCGAGGCCCAGATCCAGGCTGCCCTCGACAAAGAGGCATAACGGCCAAGCACCGTTGGCGAATCGGCGCTCAGGTCTCGCCGATGTCCTCGTTCCAGACCTCGGGGAAGCGCGCGATGAACTCGGCCATGAGTGCCTTGCACTCGGGCAGGTCGAGGTTCACGACCTCCACCCCGCGCGAGCGCAGCTGGTCCTCGCCGCCAAGGAAGGTCTCGTTCTCGCCGATGACGACGCGCGGGATGCCGTAGAGCAGGATGGCCCCGGTGCACATGTCGCAGGGCGACAGGGTCGTGTACATCGTGGCGCGCCGGTAGACCGAGGCGTGCAGGCGCCCGATGTTCTCCAGGCAGTCCGTCTCGCCATGACGGATGACGCTGCCCTGCTGGACGCGGCGGTTGTGCCCGGAGCCGAGCAGCTTCCCGTCGGCCGCGAGGGCGGCGCCCACGGGCACCCCGTCCTCCGAGAGTCCGCCTGCCGCCTCCTCGATGGCGATCCTCATGAAGTCGTGGTCGTCCATGCGTCCCTCCTCGGTTGCGGTGCGGCGTCGGATCTCAGGTGCGGCGGTAGGCCTTCAGGTAGGCGCCCGGGTAGGGCACGTTGCGCCCCGACAGCGCCAGGGCGGCGATGACGACGATGTAGGGCAGCGCCAGCATGATCTCGTTGGGCACGCCCTCGAAGCCGGGCGTGATGCGCAGGCGCAGGCCCAGCGAGAAGACCGCTGCGAAGACGAGCGCCCCCAGCACACCCCGGAAGATGCGCCAGCGCCCGAAGATGACGAGCGCGATGCAGACCCAGCCGCGGCCCGCGATGATGTCGAGCGTGAAGGTCCCGAGGGCGGCAAGCGTGATGAAGGCGCCGCCCACGGCCATGAGCGCGCCGCCGATCATGAGCGCGATGTAGCGCACCCGGAAGACACTGATGCCGGCCACATCGGCGGCCTCGGGGTTCTCGCCCACTGCGCGGATGGCCAGACCCAGCGGCGTGCGGGCCAGGACGAACCAGGCGATGGGCACGACGACGATGAAGGCCAGGTAGGTGAGTCCGTACTGGTTGGCGACCCTGCCAAGATCGCCCAGCCCGGCCAGCGGATCCCAGAGCGGCATCGGCTCGATGCGGTCGAGCGTCGTGCCCGAGAAGATGAGCCGGTTGGCGAACTCGCTGATGCCGATGAGGACGATGGTCAGCCCCAGGCCGCTGACGTGCTGGTTGGCACCCAGGGTGACGGTCAGGAAGGCCATGAGGGCCCCGGCCAGGAGTCCCACGACGATGGCGCCGGCCAGGCCCAGCCAGGGGTCGCCGGTCCCATGGGCGATGGCGAAGCCCGCGAAGGCTCCCGCGTACATCGTGCCCTCGATGCCGAGGTTGAGGACGCCGGCACGCTCCGAATAGGTCTCGCCGACCGTCCCGTAGACGAGTGGCGTGGCGTTGCGGAAGGTCGCGGCCAGCAGGTCGACCAGGAAGGTCATCTCGGCGGCCGCTCCGCGGGCGCACGGCCCTCGGGCTCCTCGGGCGGCCGCTCGCCCTCGTCGGCCGGGCGCTCCTCCTCACGGCTGGCTCGTCGCCGATAGAGGGCCAGCGCCCCGACGACGACCAGGAGCAGCGTCCCTTCCACCACGGCGCCGAGCTGCGATGGGATCTGCAGGCTTCGCACCGCCGAAGAGGCGCCCACCGACAGGTCGCCCAGCAGCAGCCCGCCCAGGAGCACGCCCGGCATCGTAAGCCCGCCCAGCATGGCCACCACGATGCCGGTGTAGCCGAAGCCCGGCGAAAGGCCGGCCGTGAGGCGGAACTGGATGCCAGCCACCTCGCTGACCCCGGCCACCCCGGCCACCGCGCCGCTGATGAGGGCCACCCTCAGCAGGGTGCGCTCGACCCTGACGCCGGCGAAGCGGGCTCCGTGCGGTGAGAGGCCCACGGCTCTCACGCGAAGGCCCGTCGCCGTGCGGGCGAAGACCCACCAGGCCGTGACGATCATGACGATGGCGATGACGAAGCCGAGGTGCAGCCGCGATCGGCCGAGGAAGGGCAGGAACGAGGAGAGCTTGGGGAACTCGGCGGACTCGGCGATGCGCGGCGACTCCGGGAAGCCCGTCTCAGGATCGGTCCAGGGGCCGTGGAGGAGTGCCTCCACCAGGAGCAGCGCCACGGGGTTGAGGAGCAGTGTGGTGACGACCTCATCGATGCCCAGGCGCACCCGCAGCAGGGCCGGCATCAGTGCCCAGGCAGCCCCGGCGAGCGCCCCGCCGGCGACCATGAGCGGCAGCACGACGATGCTCGGCCAGCCGTGCACGATCTGCCCGATGCCCGCGGCGGCCACGGCGCCCATGAGCAGCTGCCCCTCGACGCCGATGTTCCAGTAGCCCGCCCGGAAGGCGATGGCGACGGCCGCCCCGGCGAAGAGGAGCGGCGTGGCCACGTTGAGCGTCTCCCACAGCGTGAACTCACGGGTGAGCGGCAGCACGAAGTAGGCGAGATACCCGTCGACAGGGTTGGCGCCGGCGATGGCGAAGGCGCCGCCCGTCACGGCCAGCACGGCCACGACCGCGCCGACGACGACGAGGCCGGTGCGCCCGACCCGGGCCTCTGCGGCCCGTCTGGCCTCCAGCATCAGCTCGCCATCAGGCCGCCGCCGGGCCGCGGCCCGCCATGAGCATGCCCAGCTGTTCGGGATCCGCCTGCGCGGAGAGCATCCGCCCCACGACCCGGCCCTCGTAGAGGACGATGACGCGATCGGAGAGCGAGAGAAGCTCGTCGAGGTCCTCGGAGATGAGGAGGATGGCGGCCCCCTCGCGGCGTCGCGCCAGGAGCTCGGTGCGCACGTACTCGCTGGCGCCGACGTCGAGGCCGCGCGTCGGCTGCGACACGACGATGACGCGAGGGTCACGCGACAGGACGCGCGCCAGCAGCACCTTCTGGATGTTGCCGCCCGACAGCGTGGCGACCCGGTCATCCGGCCGCGCGCGGATCCCGAAGCGCTCGATGAGGGTGCGGGCATGGGCCGAGATGGCACGGCGGTCGAGACGGCCACCGACCGTGAAGTCGTCGATGTGCTCCATGATGAGGTTGAGCGAGACCGGCAGGTCGAGGACCAGGCTGGCGTGGCGGTCCTCGGGGATGCGGCCCACCCCCGCCGACATGACGACCTCGGGTGGGGCGCCGGCGAGCTCGCGGCCCTCGACCACCACCGAGCCGGCCGTCACGGAGCGCATGCCCGAGAGGGCTTCGGCCAGCTCGGTCTGGCCGTTGCCCGAGACGCCGGCCACCCCGACGATCTCGCCGCCGTGGACCTCCAGCGAGACGTCGTGGAGCGCGGTCAGGCCGTGCGCCCCGCGAGCCGACAGGCCGCTGACACGGAGGCGCGGCTCGCCGGTGCCCCAGAAGGCCTCCTGATGGCCGACGCCGAAGGTCGGGCGGCCGACCATCATCCGCGCCAGCTCGCGTTCGTCCGTGGAGCCTGCCACGGTCCCCACCATCCGGCCGCGACGCAACACGCTGATGCGGGAGCTGATGGCCCGGACCTCGCCGAGCTTGTGGCTGATGAAGACGACCGAGAGCCCACCGGCCACGAGGCGTCGAAGGGTCTCGAAGAGGGCTTCGACCTCGTGCGGCACGAGCACCGCCGTCGGCTCGTCGAGGATGAGCAGGCGGCAGTCGCGCGCCAGCGCCTTGACGATCTCGACACGCTGCTGCTCGCCGACCGAGAGCTGCGCCACGATGGCGTCGGGGCGGACCGCGATGCCGAAGCGCTCGGACGCATCGACGACGGCCTGGCGCGCCGCGTCGGAGGTCGAGACGGGCCCCCCTGGCGCGTCCGAGGATGACGTTCTCCGTCACGGTCATCGGCTGCACCAGGGAGAAGTGCTGGGTGACCATGCCTACCCCGGCCGCGATGGCATCGCGGGGTGAGCCGATGCTCACGGTCCGGCCATCGATGCGGATGGTCCCGGCGTCCGCCCGCGTCAGCCCGTAGAGGATGCGCATGAGCGTCGTCTTGCCCGCGCCGTTCTCGCCAAGGAGGGCGTGGACCTCGCCGCGCGCGAGCGCCAGGTCGACCCCGTCGTTGGCGACGAGGTCCCCGAAGCGCTTGCTGATGCCCAGCAATTCGGCGGCCAGGTCGCCCTGGCCGCCGAGATCGGTCACCTGAAGATCGATCGGGGTGGGTCTACTCGGGGATGACCGAGCCTGCAGGAGTGGACTCGTTGATGTCCACCCGGAAGATGCCCGAGACGATCTCCGCCTCCCTCTCCATGACGGTAGCGACGAGGTCGGCCGGGACCTCCCTGACGAGCTCGGTGACGATGGGCGCCAGGGCGGCGCCACCCTTGGCCACCATGCTGAAGTCCTTGAGGTCCTGCGCCGTGTAGGTGCCCCCCGCCACCTGGTCGATGACGTAGGCCACGGTCGGCGTCATGTTCCAGGTCACGCTGGTGACGACGTTGTCGGGCGCCAGCGAGGCCTGGTCGCTCATGTTGCCGACGGCGATGAGGTCGTTCTCGTCGGCAGCCTCGATGACACCGAAGCGTTCCGCGTAGAGCACGTCGGCGCCGGCGTCGATCTGCGCCAGGGCAGCTTCCTTGGCAGCCGCGGGGTCGAACCAGCTGTTGATGAAGCTGACCTTGGCCTCGACCTCGGGGTTCACCTCCAGGGCACCGGCGATGAAGGCGTTGGTGATGCGGTTGACCTCCGGGACGGGCACGCCGCCGACTACGCCGATGACGCCGCTCTCGGTCAGACCCCCGGCAAGCATGCCGGCCAGGTAGGCGGGTTCATGGATCCAGTTGTCGAAGACGCTGAAGTTCTCGCCGGCCGGACCGCCGCCGGAGCCGAAGACGAAGGCGATGTCGGGGTAGTCGGCGGCCACGGCGCGGACGGCCTCCTCGTTGCCGAACGCGTCACCGAAGATGACGTCGGGCTGGTCGAGCTCGGCCACGTCGCGGAGCGTCAGCTCCATGTCGCCTGAGTAGCCGAGAGCATCGGCGAAGTCGTACTCGATGCGGCCGGCATCCTCCTCAGCCTGGAGCGCGGTGTGGATGACCCCGTCCCAGGGCTCCTCGATCTCGGTCGCGTAGGCGCCGAAGACCTTGAGCGGCGTGTCCTGCGCGGCGACAACGCCACTCGAGAGGACGCCGAGGATGAGCAGTCCGACGGCTGCGAACGCGGGGCTACGACTCTTCATTCGATAGTGACCTCCTGCGCCGGCGGCAGGCACACCCGGCGGGCGACGACCCGACCATCCTGGCTCGGCACGCATCGTAGCGGCGCGGGACGTGCCGATGTCAAGCCATCGCGCGGTGGCATCTCGGAGACATCGCGCGCGCCTCATCCCGGGCGCCCTCTGCGCGCGAGCTCACGCGGTGCCATCGGCGACGATCCGTCCACCCTCCATGCGCACGATCCGGTCGAAGGCGCGGGCCACGAAGCCCTCGTCATGGCTGATGGCGACGACGGTGCGACCCAGCGCTCGCTGCTCGGTCACGATCCGCTCCACGATGGCAACGCCAGCCTGGTCGAGCCCGACGGTGGGCTCGTCGAGGACGAGGATGGGCGCATCCAGCGCCAGCAGCGAAGCCAGGCACAGCAGCTTGCGCCCGCTCTCGCCGAGGTCCTGGGGATGCACATCGGCTCGATCCTCCAGGCCCACTGCGCGAAGCGCCACGTCCATGGCCTGCGCCAGCGCTGCGCCGCGGCGGCCGAGCTGCTGAGGGCCGAAGCCTACCTCGGTGCCGACGCTTCGCGCGAAGAGCTGCCGCTCAGGGTCGTGGAAACCGAGGGCCACCGAGCGAGCAAGTTCTGCCACGCGCCGACCAGCGATGTCACGGCCGTCGAGCAGCACGCGCCCCCGGGACGGCCGCAGAAGACCGTCGAGATGCAGCGCCAGCGTCGTCTTCCCGCTGCCGTTCGGGCCGACGAGGGCGACGGCCTCCCCGCCGCCGATGACCAGGTCGACGCCGTCGAGGGCGACGACGCCCGAGGGGTATCGGAAGTGGACGTCGTGGAGGACGATCTCGGGTGCGCTCGCCGGTGGCCGAGCGCGGCGCTCCGGACGCCCGTGGACCGAGGCCGCGCCAGGGCCAGCCGGGGCCCGATCGGGAGCGTCATCGGCGACGAGGCGCCCATCGGCCAGCACCACCAGCCGGTCGCAGCGGGCGGCGAAGGCGTCACCGCGGTGGTCGGCGAGGAGCACACCAGCGCCCCCCTTCATGGCTGCCTCCACGGCCGCCAGTGCGCGTTCGGTCATCTCCGGGTCGAGATGGGCCACCTGGGCGTCCAGGATGAGATGCCGAGGGCGCATCGCCAGGAGGCTGGCGAGGACGACGAGCTGCTGCTCGCCGCCCGAGAGCTGTCGCGGGTCCCGGGTCGCGAGGTCGGTCAGGGCCAGGGCGTCCAGGACCGCCCCGACCCGGGCCATGACCTCGGCTCGCGGGAGGCCCAGGTTGGCCGGCCCGAAGGCCACCTCTTCGTAGACGGTGACAGCGACCAGCGAGAGCTGCGCCGCGGGTCGTCCGATGCCTGCCACGATGGACTCGCAGACCCGATGCATCGGCCATCCGCGTATGTCCGTCTCGTCGAGACGGACCGTCCCACGCAGCTCCCCGCCCACGACGCGCGGCGCCAGGCCCGCCAGCACGAGGCAGAGGCTGGTGAGGCCGAGATTCGCCGGCACCGAGCAGCCCCGTGAGGCTGCCCTCCGGGAGGTCCAGGGTGACGTCCCGGAGGCTGTCCTGGGCCGCGCCGGGATATCGGTAGGCGGCGCCTTCGAGGCTCAACACGGGGGCGTCCAGCCAGCCGCTCGGACCGCGACGAGGACGGCCGTGCCGGCGACCATGGCCCATCGACCTGCCCGCTGCAGGCCGCTGTCGGCAGGCGCCCAGAGCAGGGTGTGGCGGCCCGGTCGCGTGAAGCCTCGCACCTCCAGGGCCAGCGTGCGCTCCTCGGCCTCCGCGATGGCACCGCTTACCGTCGGCCCTGCCACCGCCGTGATGCCGCGCAGCCGCCGCCCAAGGCTGCCTTCGCTGTCGAGACCACGGGCGCGCTGCGCCGCGGTCACGTCGGCAGCCCGCTCGGCGAGGCGCGGGATCATGGCCGTCGCGTTGTGGATGACGAACGCCGACCGCGGCGGCGTCCCGTGCGACAGGAGGCTGGCCACCAGCTCGGACGGCGATGTGGTGAGGTAGAAGAGTGTCACCGCGCCGGCCATGACGAGGACGCGCACCACGACCTGTGCCGCGATCTCCAGGCCCTCCATCGTGATGCGCAACGGCCCGAGCTCGGCGAGGATCCCGCCTCCGCTCGGGGTCACGAGGACATTGACGAGGGCAGCGCTCACGGCCAGGGGCAGCGCCAGCAGCAGCGAGAGGCGCAAGGTCGCCGGCAGCACCCGCGCGAGGGCCGCAGGCAGGAGCACGGCCACGGCGCCAAGGAGCGCCGCAAGGCAAGGACCGCTGAGCGCTACCACGGCCACCAGCGTCGTCACCGAGAGCGTCAGCTTCGTCAGGGGGTCGAGGCGATGCCACGCGGTGCGTCCGACCGCGCCGACCCCGGCTGGCAGGGTGCGCTCGGCAGAGGGAGGGAAGTCGGCGCTCAGAGGCCGTCGTCCCTGGCGGCCGCCGCGCCGCCGTTCGCCAGGGACTCAGGCGCGAGTGGCACGAGGTACGGTCCCTGCGGGAAGCGCACGAGCGTGCGCACGGCCACCGCCCCAAGCACGACGTACACGACGAAGAACGTCACGACCTTGTCGATGGAGTCGGAGACAAGGCTCTGCGTCAGGACTGCCTGCTGGAGGCTCGCGCCCGCCTGGCGCAGCGCGGCGATCAGGAAGTCCGCGCCGGAACCGGTCACCCCGCCGAAAAGGCTGGCGGCGATCGGCGCGGCGACCACGGCGGCGGTCACGCCCGTGATCGCTCCCGCGACGACGAGGTACGCCGCGGCCAGGTCGCGACGTCGGACGAGCAGGATGACGAGGCCGACGCCCGTGCCCATCACGAGCAGCAGGGCCAGCCATCCGAGTGCCAGGAACAGCGTCTCGTCACTCTCCGGCGCCAACGCCGTCCCCCTGGAGGCGACCTGCCAGACCCCCAGGGCGAGGATGGCAAGGACCGCGAGGAGGCCCACGGCCACGGTGGTCCCGACCGCCAGGTCGCGACCGGAGGCGCCCGGCCGGGGTCGGAGCCAGCCCCACCGCGCGAACGCACCGGCCAGAAGGCCGACGATCACGGCCACGAGCGCGAACGGGGCCGCATACGGGCTCGAGAACGGCGGTGGAGCGAGGTACGTCCACACCAGGTTGGAGAGCAGGCCGGTCAGTGCGCCGGCCAGCGGGCCAGCAAGCGCGGCCACGAGGACAGTCCCGATGGAATCGAGGTAGACGGGGATCTTCAGCGCGCTGGCCACGGCCGTGCCGAGCACGATGTTGATGGCCATGGCCACCGGCATGAGCACGAGCGTTCGCGTGTCGAACTGCCGGGCGATGGAGTCGAGCCTACCCGTCTGAAGGAGCTCGACAAGCGCATAGACGGCGATGCCGGCCGGGATGGCCAGGAGCGTCACGAGCGACCATGAGTCGGCTGCCCGATCGGGGTCGATCTCGCGCAGCACCAGGACACCCAGGCCGCTGACGAGGATGAACGCCGCCAGACCGGCCGTCAGCCGCGGCCAGGTCGCCGCCATCAGGCTCCCGCACCTCGGGGTGTCGTCGCGCGGCCGTTCGGCCGCAGCGCAGTCAGGTCACCCAGGCGCTCGATGAACCGCTCGAAGAACGCCTCCGTATCGGCGTCGATCGCGACGTCGAGGTTGGGCGGCACGTCCCAGGCGCGGCGCCAGTCGGTGACGGTCTCACCGGTCGTCCAGCGGCCTTCGAGCTCGACCTCCACCCTGAGTGCCTCCGTGCGCGCCAGGGCGGGGTCGAGGGTCGCGGCGATGGCCAGCGCGTCGTGGATGAAGGCGCCGGTGAAGCCGTCGTAGCGGCTGTGGAACTCGAAGTAGAAGCGCAAGGCATCGGTGATGAGCCGAACGACCGGGTCATCCTCCATCACGCCCGCCCGGGACTGCAGCCGCGCCAGGTGCTCCGGGCGTCATCTTCGCCCTCTCGGTGACGTCGAGCCCGAAGGCCACCGGGCGCGGCACGCTCCCGCGCACCTCTCGAGCCGCCCGCCATGCCGCGAGCACTTCCGCGAGGGCCTCAGGATCCACTCCCGCGTTCCATTCCAGCGTCGGCGCGGTGTTGCCCGGCGAGCGGTACGCGCCGACCATCATCACGAGGCCGCCCAGCAGGCCCGGCAGGTCCGGCGCGCGCCGCAGCGCCAAGGCGACGTTGGTGAGCGGTCCGAGCGTCACCAGCTTCAGCTCGCCCGGGCGATCTCGCGCGGCGCTGGCGATGGCGTCGGCGGCATGAGCCGTGACCACTCCGCCAGCCGGTGCCGGCAGTTCGGCGTAGCCCAGGCCCGTGGGCCCGTGCGTGTCGGATGCCGTGCGCAGCGGGCGCGCCAGGGGCCGGTCTGCACCGGCGGCCACGGGGATGTCCGCTCGTCCCGCGAGCTCCAGGACGGCCAGCGTGTTGCGGACGACATGGTCGAGCTCGACGTTGCCGGCCACGCAGCTCACACCGACGATCTCGGCCTCCGGCGACGCCACCGCGTACAGGAGCGCCAGAGCATCGTCGATGCCCGTGTCGCAGTCGATGAGCAGGGGGACCCGTGCCTCGGTGGTCATCGGTTGCCCAGCCTAGCCTCGCGCAGCCTCGCCCGCCGGGGCCGATGGCATCGGCGTGGCTGCCAGCACGGCATGCGAGCCTCATCTTCATGGGGGGATGCCCCGACGCGGAGGTTGGGGCAAGATGGTGAGGCCAGTCAACCGAATGGAGGCAGCATGACCGAGAGATCCATCGACGAGCTCGGGCCCGTCGACTATCTGATCGTGGAGTTCCCGGTGGGGCACCAGAACTTCACCGGGGAGGGCGCCGACGAGCTCCTCCGCCTCCATGACGCCGGCATCATCCGCATCATGGACATCCTCATCCTCCAGAAGGGCACCGACGGCACGGTCATGGCCCAGGAGCTGGGTGACCTCGCCGAGCTCGGTGAGCTGCAGCGCATCGAGGCGGAGCTCGTGGAGACGCTCGCGGAAGAGGATGTCGACCATCTGGCGGCCGCCATGGACCCGGGCAGCGTCGCCGGCGGTGCTCGTCTACGAGAACCTCTGGGCGGCACCCTTCGCCTCGGCCATGCGCCGCGCGGGTGGCCAGCTCATCGCCAACGGCCGCATCCCCATCCAGGCCATCATCGCCGCCGTCGAAGCCGACGCGGCACTCGTCGCGGAAGGAGCCTGACATGCCGCTCGGACCAGGTCGCGCAGGAGTGGGCGTCATCGGCGCCCCCGTCGCCAAGGCAGCCGTCGTGGGGGCCGCGGTCGGCCCCGGGCCGTCGCCCGTCGCCAAGGCCGCCGTCGTCGGTGCCGCCGTCGGCCCGGGGCCATCGCCCGTCGCCAAGACGGCGGTCGTCGCTGCCGCCGTCACCCCGGGCCGCCGCCGCTTCTGAGGCCGCTGGCCATCCGATCGCAGGACTGGACCCCTGGCCGGCGGCCGGGGGTCCACCCACAGGTGAGCACGTGACTCAGCAAGCGGGACGCGAGTGGGCAGAGACGCCGACTCCGATCATCGGGGAGGCCAGGCGGCAGCTCCGTGCACCGTGGGCGGCCAGCGTGGCGGGCCTGCTCTTCGCGGGATCCTTCACGACGGCACTGGTGCTGATCCGGAATCAGCCGATGGTCGGTGCCACGGACAGTGAGCTGGTCGAGATCTTCGCCACGGGGCAGGACCTGGCCGGCGTCATCGGCGGGCTGTACCTGGCGCCCTTCGCCGGCATCCTGTTCCTGTGGTTCATCGCCGTCATCCGCGATCAGGTCGGTGAGCGCGAGGACCGCTTCTTCGCGACCGTCTTCCTGGGCAGCGGCCTCATCTTCGTGGCCACGCTCTTCGCCGCGACTGCGGTCGCCAGCGCCCCGCTCGTGGCTGCCCGATACCTGGGCCTGGGCAGTCCGACGGCCGTCGAGATCGAGGCCGCTCGCGCCCTCTCGTACACGTTGCTCTTCGCCTTCGCGACGCGGGCCGCCGCGGTCTTCCTGCTCGCCACGGCGACGATCGGCCTGCGCAGCGGCACGTTCCCGCGCTGGTTCACGTGGACCGGCTATCTGCTGGGTATCGTCCTCCTGCTGGCCGTGGCCTTCTGGGACTGGGTCATCCTCGTGCTGCCGGGTTGGGTCGCCGTGGTCAGCCTCTTCATCCTGCGACGGGAGCGCTCCCGCCGACCCGATCCTGTTGCTATGACGCACGGAGGGGGAATCGCCAGATGACCAGTCGACGATCCGGCTCACCGGAACGAAAGGCACGCCGAGCCGCGGCAGGCGCGCCGGACCAGGGCCGATCGGAGCGGCCACGCATCGCCGATGTGGCCGAGCAGAAGCGGCTCAACGAGGCCCGCGAGGCCGGTATCCCCTGGAAGAAGTGGGGGCCGTATCTCTCGGAGCGGCAGTGGGGCACCGTCCGCGAGGACTACAGCGAGGACGGTGACGCCTGGGCCTACTTCAGCCACGACCAGGCCCGCTCGCGCGCGTACCGCTGGGGCGAGGACGGCCTGGGCGGCATCTCCGACGATCGGCAGCGACTCTGCTTCGCCCTGGCCCTCTGGAACGGGCGCGACCCCATCCTCAAGGAGCGGCTGTTCGGGCTCACCAACAGCGAGGGCAACCACGGCGAGGACGTCAAGGAGTACTACTTCTACCTCGACTCGACGCCGACCCACTCCTACATGCGCTACCTGTACAAGTACCCGCAGGCCGAGTTCCCGTACCGCGACCTCGTCGAGACGAACCGGGGCCGGTCGCGGGAGGAGCTCGAGTACGAGCTGCTCGACACGGGCGTCTTCGACGAGGATCGCTACTTCGACGTCTTCGTCGAGTACGCCAAGGCCGAGCCCCGAGGACGTCCTCGTCCGCATCACCGTCCACAACCGCGGGCCCGAGACGGCGCCGGCTCCAGCTGCTCCCGACGCTCTGGTTCCGCAACACGTGGTCGTGGAAGGACGGCCAGCCCAGGCCCGTGCCTGCGCGCGGTCGATGGCGCCGTCCACGCCTCCCACCCCGAGCTGGGCGACTACGTCCTCCGCGCCGAGGGTGCGCCGGAGCTCCTCTTCACCGAGAACGAGACGCAACCGGCAGCGGCTCTGGGGCCAGCCGAACGCACTCGCCCTGGGTGAAGGATGCCTTCCACGAGTACGTCGTCGCTGGCAGGGCCGACGCCGTCAACCCGGCGGGGACCGGCACCAAGGCCGCCGCCCGCTACGTCCTCGACGTGCCCGCCGGCGGCTCGACGGTCGTGCGGCTGCGCCTCTCCAGCGCCGACGGTGGCCGCGGCGTCCGAGCCGTTCGGCGACGGCTTCGATGCCACGTCGCCGCGCGTCTCGCGGACGCCGACGAGTTCTACGAGCGCATCACGCCGCCGTCACTGAGCGAGGACGAGCGGCTCGTCCACCGGCAGGCCCTGGCGGGCATGCTCTGGTCGAAGCAGTACTACCTCTTCGACGTGGACACCTGGCTCAAGGAGCACGAGGCGCACCCGCTGCTCGGTCCGGGCAGGCGGGACGTCCGCAACGCCGAGTGGTTCCACATGTTCAACGGCGACATCATCTCGATGCCCGACAAGTGGGAGTACCCCTGGTACGCGGCCTGGGACCTGGCCTTCCACACGACCGCGCTCGCGCTCGTCGACTTCGACTTCGCGAAGGAGCAGCTGCTGCTGATGCTGCGCAGCCTCTACTCCCACCCGAACGGCCAGATCCCGGCCTACGAGTGGAACTTCAGCGACGTGAACCCGCCGGTCCACGCCTGGGCCACCCTGTTCCTCTACAACGTGGAGCGCGACCTGGGACGCGAGGACCTCGAGTTCCTGGAGCGTTCCTTCCACGGCCTGACGCTCAACTTCAACTGGTGGCTGAACCGCAAGGACCCGCGACGGGCGCAACGTCTTCGCGGGTGGCTTCCTGGGCCTCGACAACATCGGCGTCTTCGACCGCAGCGCACCGCTCCCCACGGGCGGCTCGCTGGAGCAGGCGGACGGGACCGCCTGGATGGCCTTCTACTGCCAGAACATGATCGAGATGGCGCTCATCCTGGCCGAGCACGACCCGGCGTACGAGGAGTACGCCTTCACGTTCCTGCAGCACTTCATGTGGATCGCCTACGCCATGGACCGCATCGGCGAGCACAACGACGAGATGTGGGACGAGGAGGACGGCTTCTTCTACGACGTCCTGCGCCTGCCGGACGGGTCGGCCATCGCGCCTGAAGGTCCGCTCCATGGTCGGGCCTGCTGCCGCTCTGCGCCAGCACGGTGTTCGAGGCCGAGACCGTCACCAGGCATCCGCAGGCTGATGGAGCTCATCGCCCTGTTCAGCGAGCGCTATCCGGAGGTCATCGCCAAGGTCGCGCCGACGGACGAGGGCTACATCGGCCATCGGGACGTCGGCTGCTCTCCCCGCTCTCGAGGGAACGGCTCGAGCGAGTCCTCGGCTACCTGCTCGACGAGGACGAGTTCCTGAGCCCGTACGGCATCCGGTCGCTGTCGCGGTACCACCTCGACCATCCCTTCGAGCTCCACATCGACGGCCAGGACTACAGCGTGTCCTACCTGCCGGCCGAATCGAACACCGGGATGTTCGGCGGCAACTCGAACTGGCGGGGCCCGATCTGGATGCCCGTCAACGCCCTCATCGTCCGCGGGCTGCTGAACCTGTACAGGCTTCTACGGCGACGACTTCACGGTCGAGTGCCCCACCGGCTCGGGCCGGCACATGACGCTCTTCGAGGTGGCGCAGGAGATCTCGGGGCGGCTCGCCGCGCATCTTCCTGCGCGATGAGAGCGGGCAACGGCCCGTCTACGGTGGCACCGCCACGTTCCAGGACGACCCGCACTGGCGCGACCTGATCCTCTTCTACGAGTACTTCCACGGCGACAACGGCGCCGGGCTCGGCGCCAGCCACCAGACCGGCTGGACCGGCGTCATCGCCCGGCTCCTCGACCTCTTCGGCCGCCTCGATGCCTCCACATCCCTGGCGCTGCCGAAGGACCAGGTCCTGGCGCGACTCACCCATGAGCAGGTGCTCGGTTCCTCCGAGGCCGGGAAGGGCGCGAGGCCGTGAGCTGATGCCATCTCCCAGGTACCTCGACGTCCCCGGCTGGGCCTACCGTGCCTTCGAGGTGAGCCCGTCACCCTGACAACACCGAAGTCTGGCGCTCGTGCGGCTCGGCCAAGCATCTGGGGTAGGCCCTCGGCCCGGGCACCGAGTGTCGGGCTGCCAGACGGAGGTCTGGCGGCCTCTCGCCATCCTCGCCATCGCCCGTGTGTCCAGCGGGGTGCCCATGTAGCATCCATGACCACGGCCCAGCGGCGCTATCGCGCGCCGTTTCCGCGCAGGGCCGGGTGACCCCGTGTCCGGACCCAGTCTCCGGGAGGAGCCATGAGCCACCGCGTCACCCTCATCCCCGGCGACGGGGTCGGTCCCGAGATCAGCCAGGCCACGCGTCGGGTCATCGATGCTGCCGGCGTCGCCATCGAGTGGGAGGAGGCCGAGGCCGGCGCCGAGGTCTTTCGGCGCGGCGACTCCTCGGGCGTGCCCCGCGAGACGGCCGATTTCATCGCCCGCACCGGCGTGGCACTCAAGGGCCCGCTCGAGACCCCGGTCGGCTTCGGCGAGAAGTCGGCCAACGTGACCCTGCGCAAGCTCTTCGAGACGTACGCCAACATCCGCCCCGCCCGCCAGATCCCGGGGGTGCCGACGCGCTACGACGGCGAGGGCATCGACTTCATCGTGGTGCGCGAGAACATCGACGTGATCTCTACGCCGGCGTCGAGTACCTCGACTCGCGGGACGTCGCCGTGGCCCTCAAGATCATCACTCGTCGCGGGTCCGAGAAGATCGATCCGCTACGCCTTCGAGCTGGCCCGGCGAGAGGGCCGCTCCAAGGTCACCTGCGCCACGAAGGCCAATATCCTCAAGCTCAGCGAGGGCCTCTTCAAGCGCGTCTTCGAGGAGCTTGCGCCCGAGTATCCAGAGATCGAGGCGCAGCACCTCATCATCGACAACGTCGCCCACCAGATGGTCAAGGATCCCGGCCCAATTCGACATCATCGTGACGACCAACCTGGCGGGCGACATCATCAGCGACCTGGCGTCAGGCCTGGTGGGCGGGCTCGGCTTCGCGGCCTCGGGCAACTACGGGGACCGGGCCGCCATCTTCGAGGCGGTCCACGGCTCCGCTCCGAAGTACGCGGGCAAGAACGTCATCAACCCGACGGCCCTCATCCTGAGCGCAGTGATGATGCTGCGACATCTCGGCGAGGCGGACGCCGCCGGGCGCATCGAGGACGCCGTCTTCGTGACCCTCGAGGAAGGACAGGCCATGACCCTCGACGTGGCCCGCCAGTCGGGTGACGTCGAGCATGCCACGTCGACCTCGGGGTTCGCCGACGCCATCATCGCCAACCTCGGGCGCGCCCCCGCGACACGCTACGCCCGCAAGACGACTGGCGTCCCGGACGTCCCTCCGGAGGCCCGGCCTCGATGGCCCACCCGCAGCGTCCTGGGGCCGGATGTGCGTCTCGTGGGCGTGGACGTCTACACCGAGCGGGACGGCGACGCTGAGCCGCTGGGACGGCTGCTCGAGGGCCTGGCGCGCACCGGACTTTCGCCTCCTGCTCATCTCGACCCGCGGGACCGTGGCCTACCCCGAGAGCCGCGCCGACATCGACACGGTGGGCTGGTGGCGCTGCCGCTTCGTGGCCGCCGAAGAGGGAGGCAGCGTGGATGACGCTGCCATCCTGGCGCTCCTCGCTCGCGTCGCCGAGCACGTGCCCTGGATGCACGTCCAGAAGCTTCGCTTCTACGGCGAGGAGGAGGGTTTCACCCGCGCGCAGGGCCAGTAGCCCGACGCTGCCGTTGCGGAACCACCGAGCCCCGAGAGCTCTGCGGAACGGCCGAGCCCCGAGGGCTAGACTCCCCGACAGCGATGGAGTCCGAGGAGACGTTCGAGCGCATGCCCGAGCTCGACCGCCAGGCGCGGTCACTGCCGGTCGATGCCCGCGGCCGCCCGCTCGTCCCCCAGCGGGTGCCCGAGCTGCGGCCCACGCCCCTGCAGGACAGCTTCATCTACCTGTCGATCGTCGCGCTCGTCTGCGGGGTCGTGGCCATCATGGCCCTCGAGCTCGGCACCCCGATGTCCTCACCGATCGTCAAGCTCCCGGTCCTGGTGGGCGGCGCGGTGCTTCTGGCTGTGACCGCGGATGCGCTCGTGCGGGTCTGGCGCTCCGTCGCCGCCTGGCGACCCATCGACGCCGGCCGGGCGCGATCCAGGCTGGCCTGGGCCGTCGTGCTGGCCGGTAGCCTCGTCGTGATCGCCGCCATCATGCTGGCCGTGCTGGTGGCATGAGAGAGATGACCCGCCTGGACGACCCCGGCGCGCGCTCTCCGATGCGCGGCTTCGCTGACGGAGCCCCGGGCTGGCTCGGCCCGACGCTGCGCAACTGCTATCGATGCGGGGGAACGCTGGTGTACGGGCCGGTCGCAGGCGAGGACCGCTCGCGCCACCACTGCTCGGCCTGTGGCGAGATCACCTACATCAACCCGCGCCTCGTCGTCACCGCGCTGCCCGTCACCGAAGCGGACGAGCTCGTCCTCATCCGGCGCGCCATCCCGCCCGGCTACGGCAGCTGGGCTCAGCCGGGCGGCTTCCTCGAGGCCGACGAGACCGTCATCCAGGGAGCCGTGCGGGAGACGCTCGAGGAGACGGGCCTCCTCGTCGAGCCGACCGAGATCGTGGGCGTGTACTCGCGGCCCGAGGCCGCCGTCGTCGTCATCGCCTACCAGGCGGTCATCGTCGGCGGAGCCATGGCCGTGACCCCGGAGGCGCTCGACGTGCGGCCCTTCCGAGTCGATGAGATCCCTGGCAGGATCTGGCCTTCAACACCACGCTCTGGGCCGTTCGGGACTGGGTGCGGGCGAGGCGCCCAGACCTCGATGCCGACGCGCTCGGATCGGAGCGACCGGACCGCTAGCCACCCATCAGAACGACGCCGCGTTGGTCAGTGCGCCGACGCTGCCGACCAGGACGCCGACGCCCAGGACGCTGGCGGCTATCCGTGGCCGGGTCCGCCCCACGACCAGGAAGGTCGATGCCACGAGGAGGACCGCGGCCGTCTTGGCCAGCGTGAGCATGAGGATGCCATGCTCCTGGGCGAGGGTGCTCACGATGGGATTGGCCTCCGCGCCGATGCCGTGGCGAGCCACCATGACCAGGAACGTCATGTAGTCCGCGACGTGGGCCATGATGAGCAGACCGATCCCGATAGCGGACATGCGCCCCTCCTCTGGTGCAGCGCCACGGAGCGCTGCCTGCGCCTGCTCGGAGGCCCGACTGTACTCCGGGACCCATGACGATTCGGTTACGGCCCACCCGCCGGTCGGACCAGCGGCCAGCGCCGGTCCAAGGTCGCCGACGCTTTGCCCACCGGGTCGCCGGGCCAGGCCACCCGGTCGCCCGCCAGCCCCAGCCACTCATCGAGTTGCCAGCAGAGCAGGGGCGCGACCGCCGCCAGGTACGCGAAGGTGCTCCACCAGCCCAGGAAGAGCGTGGCACCGAAGACCAGCGTGCCTGCGACCAGGAAGCTGGCTGCCGAGCGGGACCAGAGCAGGCTCACGGTCGCGAGCAGCACGCCGGCGCCGAGGCGCAGCGCCTGCCAGGCCGTCCGCGACACCGACTCGCCGCTCAGGGCGAAGGCCATCGAGTAGTAGGGCTGGCCGTGGATCTCGTCGGCCCTGCGGAACGACCAGAGCAGGGAGTCGATGCCCCAGGCCACGACCGGCAGGAGCCACGCGGCCGCGCTCACCAGGAGGAAGGCGAGGAGCGGCATGACACCGCCGGCATACCCGATGAGCCCCGGCAGCCAGGCCAGCGCATAGGGCTTGAACGCCGTGGCCAGCGCCAGGAGCACTCCGCCCGCCACGGGCCAGCGCAGCGCGGTCAGCAGCGCCACGAGGATGAGGAGGCCGGCGCTCGTGTCGTTCGAGCCGTCGGTCGCGGCCACCACGAGCACCGGGGTCACGGCATAGACGGCGAGGCCCAGCGGCCGGCCGCGGAGCGCCAGCACGACGAGCACGATGAAGGCGGCCGGTCGCTCCATGGTCCCGGGACTGCCCAGCGAGGGCAGATACCAGAGGAGCGCCAGCGGGCCATAGGCGAATGGTGCCCCGGGCGGCTGTGACTCGAGATACCCGTGCCCGTAGGGATTCCCGCCGTCGAGCATCTCCCTGATGGCGGCTTCCGTGACGGTGAGGACGTCGCTGTAGCCGCTGGACGGAGCCAGACGAAGGGCGATGCCGGCGACGAGCAGGGACCCGATGACCAGGACGTCGATCCGCCAGCGCGCCGAGGCCACGAGCAGGGCGACGACCACCACCGCAAGGAGGACAGCCGATCGCGCCGGGATGCCCGGCTGGAGCAGGCCCAGGAGGGCGATGAGGAGCGCCAGCCGTGTCGCAAGCCGCGCGCCGCGCCGGGGGGCGCCCCCGCCGACCGGGTCGGCCGTGAAGGTCACGCGCTCGGCTGTCCGTCCCAGCTCGCTTCGCGCAGGAGGCGCGCGATCAGCTCCGCGGCCTCCTCGAGCGCGCGCCGCGCCTCGTCGTCGAGGGCATCGATGAAATCCGCGAGCGGAGCCAGCTGTCGGGCACGGCCCAGGTCGAGCGCTGCCTCGCCATCCGGCGTGGCAGCGACGATGATCGAGCGTCCGTCCGCGGGATTGGGGCGCCGCTGGAGGAGGCCGTCGGCTTCCATGGCATGCACCAGGCGCGTCATCGTGGGCGGCCGGACACCCTCGGCGGCGGCCAGCTCACCGAGCGTCCGCGGTCCGCCAAGGACGAGCAGGGACAGCGCCGAGAGACGAGCCCGGGACAGGCCGTCTCCGGCGTCGGCGCGGGCCAGCTGCCGCTGCAGGACCGTACCCAGGCTCGCCAGGCGAGCCGCCAGCTCGGTCGACGCGCGGCCAGCCGCGTCGTCGACCGCTGCGACAGCGGTCGCATCGGCCAGGTCCATCTCCTGGCGACGGTCCTTCTTCCTGCCCTTCTGCTTGGCCTTCTTGCCCATCGAGGTCCCGGCGGTGGGCCCACGCTCAGGAGGCAGTGGCGGGCTCGACTGCTGGGCCCATCGTAGCGGCGCCACGGCCGCCCGAGTCCGCGAGGGGGTGCCGGAAGCAGCCCACGAGGTGGTCGTTGACGATACCGACCGACTGGAGGAACGCATACACGATGACCGGTCCGACGAAGCGGAAGCCGCGCTGGCGCAGGTCCCGCGAGAGGCGCTCGGCGAGGGGAGTCTGGGCGGGGATGTCGGCCAGGTGCTCGAAGCGGCCGATGATGGTCCGGCCGTCGACCGCGGACCAGAGGTAGCCATCCAGGCCGCCGGCCGACTCGCGCAGCCGCAGCACGGCCGCGGCATTGTCGCGGAAGGCGGCCACCTTGGCGCGGTTGCGGATGATCCGCGGGTCGCTCAGCAGCTGCGCCTGGCGCGCCTCGTCGTAGGCGGCCATCCGAGCGGCGTCGAACTCGTCATAGGCGGCGCGGTACCCCTCGCGCCGACGGAGGATCGTGGACCACGAGAGGCCCGCCTGAGCACCCTCGAGGCAGAGCATCTCGAAGAGGCGCCGCTCATCATGGAGGGGCTGGCCCCACTCCTCGTCGTGGTAGCCGATCATGACCGGGTCGTCGCCGACCCATCCGCAGCGGACCCGTCCACCGTCCGCGCGCAGGTCGCTCCGCGTGTCGCTCAGTAGAGCATCCGCACGTCGGAGGGCAGCCGCAGCTCGAACGCCGTCGGGGGCACCACCGGGTCGATGAGCAGCTCGGTCGCCCGGGCCTCGCTCGTGATGACGTCGCCGATGCGCTCGCGCAGCAGGACGAGGAAGCCGCTGGCACGGTCGATGCCGACCTCGATGCTGCGATCGGGTCTGTCCACGAGGACCTTGGCCGCTCTTGGATGATGGCCGCGCACGAGGATGGCCTCGCGGCCCGCGACGTCCCGGGTGCCGACCACGGCCAGCGGACCCGTCAGGAGGACGTTGCGGAACAGGCCGTGGGGATGGACGAACGAGTCCACCAGGCTCCCTGCGGGCAGACGTGTCACCGGGGCGCGCTGCCTGGCGCTGGGCGGCAGTCCCGGTTCGTCGACCCCGACCAGGTGCTCCGCCAGCCGGCGACGGCTTGCCACGCCACGCGACGGCGCGTACGTCGTCACCGTGTCGCCCTCGATGAGCCACACGTCATAGTCACGCGTGAGGCTCGCCTCACCGCGGTACGACGTGACGCGCGCCTGCCCGGGATGGCGAAGCCAGAGCTCGTGGCGGATGCGCTGGTCTCCGCGTGCGGTGATGCGGCGATCCTCGATGACGAGGCGCAGGGTGGTGACCCGCAGCTCTGCCTCGCGCGCGAAGCGGAAGAGCTGTTCGATGCCGGGCAGCGCCTCTGGCAGGACGACCTCCTGGGCCGAGGGGAGGACCGGCAGGAGCTCCGGGCTGGGCGTCAGGGCGCGGGCCGGGTCGGACATCGAAGGCATGCTACCCGACGGCACACCGGCGGCGCGAGGGCGGCTCGACAGCTCGCGCTATGCTCGGCGGGGTGACGGCAACGCCGCCTGCCGACCCCGGGTCCCGCGACGACAAGGAGTCCAGTCCCATGCGCATCGCTGTCGTGAACGAAACCAGCGCCGTCGACAAGCACCCGGCCATCATGGCCGCCCTCGAGGGGCGCGGCCTCGATGTCGTCAACGCCGGCATGGCCGAGCGCGGCGAGGAGCCCGAGCTCCAGTACGTCCACACCGGGCTCATCTCGGCGCTGCTGCTCGCGGCGCGACGGGTCGACATGGTCATCGGCGGCTGTGGCACCGGCCAGGGCTACATGAACGCCGTCGTCCAGTACCCGGGCATCGTGTGCGGCCACCTGCTCAACTCGCTCGATGCCTTCCTTTTCGCCCGCATCAACGCCGGCAACGTCGTCTCGCTGGCCCTGAACCAGGGTTGGGGCTGGGCCGGCGACGTGAACCTGCGCCTCCTCTTCGACCAGCTCTTCACGGCCGACCGGGCACAGGGCTACCCGGCCCACCGCGAGGCGCCGCAACGCACGTCACGGGAGCGGCTTGCGGTCATCTCGGCAGCCGCTCATCGGCCCATGGCGGAGATCGTGGCCCGTCTGCCCGACGACGTGCTGCTCCCTGCCCTGACCCACCCGGCCGCCGCGGCCGCCCTGGACGCCGACACGATCGGGGACGATCCGCTCCGCAAGGCCTTGCGCAGCCGCTTGCCCGTAGCCGCAGCCGTCATCCCGTAGTCGCCCAGGGCAGCTGCCATCGCGCCCGCCCGTCCGCCGCAGCAGCCCGGCCGCGACCCGCCGAGGTCGCTCTACGGCACTTCGGCCGGACGCACGACGCGGTCCTCGCGGGCCGAGATCTGGGCCGCCAGGGCCGTCGAGAGGACCTCGCGGTGCTGTGACGCCGAGAGCAGGGTCGCACGGCCCTCGCGCACGGCGGCGATGAAGTCGCGAGTGGCGAGCACGAAGCTCGAGTCCCACTCGCTCGCCGAGGTCCTCGAAGTCCATGGTCCGTCCGTCTCGGTAGACCTGCAGGGCGGGCAGCTCCTGGATCTTGCCGTGGCCGCGGTTGACCCAGGCCACGCCCTTCGTGCCGCTGACCTCGACCCGGTCATCCTGCGAGTAGAAGATCGACTGCACCTGGAGCTCGGGGGCGTTGACGACCTCGAGGGCGCCCACGGCGCCGCTCTCCCAGCGCAGCGAGACGACCGAGGGCGAATCCAGCGCGCCGCCCTCGACGGGCGTAGAGCCGATCCAGGCATGCACCTCGTCGGCGACGCCCAGGAGACTCCAGAAGATGCTGAACTTGTGGAGCCCGTCGTCGAAGACGAGCGGTCCGCCGCCGTTGCGCTCGAGATCGAAGCGCCACTCGGCCGCCCGGGCGGGCACCTCCCAGCCACAGGCCGGGTCGCCCGAGAGGCTCTTCTGGCGCACTGAGAGCACCTCCCCGATCTCGCCGCCACGGACGAGCTCGACGAGCCGCGCCACCGGCGGGTAGAAGAGGAAGTTCTCGAAGACGCGCACGACCTGACCCCGCGCCGTGGCCGCCTCGGCCGCCTCGACGAAGCGTCCGCACTCCGCGACCGTGAAGCCCACCGGCTTCTGGATCGAGAGGTGCTTGCCGGTCGCCAGCGCCGCCAGGGCGACCTCGAGGTGCATGTGGTGCGGCAGCAGGACCTCGAAGGCGTCGATGAAATCATCGGCCAGGCAGTCGCGCCAATCGGCATAGACCTTCTCGGGCTCGATGCCCCAGCTCCGGGCGCGCGCCAGGGCGCCCTCGGTGTCGGGCTTGCAGACGGCGGCGATGTCCGTGTAGGGCGACGTCACGTACTCGATGGCATGCAGGTCGCTGATGCGGCCCGGGCCGATGATGGCCACCCTGAGGCGCTCGACGGCTGCGGTCACGGTCTCCCCCTCCTGTGCTGCCGGTGGCTGCCCATCGGCGATGCCTATCCCTTCACCGAGCCCATCGTCAGGCCGGCGATGAAGTAGCGCTGGAAGATGACGAAGATGACGATGGTGGGAACGCTGGCGATGACGGCCATGGCGGCCTGGCTGGCCCACGCGACGTTGTACTGCCCTTTGAGCGCGTTGATGCCGGCCATGACGGTCTTGGCCTCCTCGGAGCGGGTGAGCACGAGCGGCCACAGGAAGTCGTTCCAGATCCACGTGAACTGCAGCGTCGCCAGGACGGCCAGCGCCGGCAGCGTCAGGGGCAGGATGACCCGCGCCAACACCGACCACTCGCCGGCGCCGTCGACGATGGCCGCCTCGCGCAGCCCGGACGGCAGGGCGCTCATGAAGTTGCGCATGAGCAGGGTCGTGATGGCCAGGCCCAGGGCCACGTGGATGATGATCATCGGGTAGACCGTGTCGTAGAGCGGCGGCAGGACCTGGAAGTCGCCGACGGTCAGCGGAGCGTTGAAGAGCCTGAAGAGCGGGATGAGCATGGCCTGCGGCGGGAAGAACATGCCCGCGATGACGACGAGGAAGGTGAGCTCGGCGAAGGGGAAGCGGAACTGGCTGAAGACGTAGCCCAGGAGCACGCCGCCGAGCACCGAGAAGAACGTCGCAGGGATGGTCACCAGGAAGCTGTTGAGCAGGTAGCGCGGCAGGGGCGTCGTGGTCAGGACATCCTCGAAGTTGGCCAGCGAGGCGGCCTCGGGCAGGTGCCAGACGCCCCGCGCCGCGATCTCGGCGTTGCTCTGCAGGGACGTCAGCACGACGCCGATGATGGGCGCCGCATAGATGACGAGGACGGCCAGGATGACGCCATGGAGCAGGAGCGACCGCTGCCGCGTGCGGACGCGGCCCTCGTGCGCCGGGCCGCCGGTCCGGCGCCGTGCGTCGTCGTCAGGCTAGTCATAGAGCCGCTCCGAGGCCCGCGCCTGGCGGAAGTACATCGACGATGACGATGATGGCCAGCAGGAAGAGGGCCGAGGCGATGGCCGCACCGTAGCCGACCTGATACTTGAAGAAGGTCTCCGAGTACATGAACATGGCCAGGTTGTCGGAGGTGTGGAAGGGCCCGCCCTTCGTGAGCATGAAGACGATGTCGAAGCCCTTCAGCGTGTTGATGACGGCCAGCGAGATGACCACCACGCTGGCGGGGCGCAGGAGCGGCACCATGACGCGGCGGAACTGCTGCCAGGCGCCGGCGCCATCGATGGCCGCCGCCTCGAGGAGGTCTCGGGGGATCGTCGTCAGGGCGGCCAGGTAGAGGATGAGCGAGAGCGCCGTCTGCTGCCAGCACCAGGCCACGATGACGGCCGCCAGCGACGTGTTCGGGTCGCCCAGCCAGGCGCGCGTCAGGCCCTCGAGCCCGATGGCCGACAGGACGGTGTTGAGCAGGCCCCAGTCGGGCTGGTAGATCCAGATCCAGACCTGGCCCACGACGACGAGCGAGAGCGTGATGGGCAGGTAGAAGGCCGACTTGTAGAAGCGGCTGGCGCGCAGCGGACGATCCAGCAGGACGGCCAGCAGCAGGCCCAGCACGGTGGGCACGCTGACCGCCACGAGGAGCCAGACGACGGTGTTGCGGAAGGCGCCGATGAAGAGCGGGTCGCGCAGCGCCCGGACGTAGTTGTCGAGGCCGATGGAGGTGGGCTCGCCGAGGCCGTTCCAGCTCCACGTGCTGATCTGCAGCGATTGGGCCAGCGGCAGCAGCACGAAGATGGCGTAGAAGGCCAGCGGACCCGCCGCCATGAGGGCCAGCGAGACGCGGCTGCCCCGGGTCAACGGCGCCTCCTCGTCACCATCTGCTGTCTCCTCGTCGCCGGTCTGACCTCATCATCCACCGAAGGTGCCGATGCCGGGACGGCGACCCGCGCCATCCCGGCATCGCGTCGTTCAGGCTGCGCCCGATCGGCGCAGCCGATCGCACTACTGGTTCTGCGAAAGCCGCTTCGATGCCGGCCTGCGTCTCCGTCAGCAGGGCGTTGATGTCCTGGCCGGGATCGGCCATGAACTTCTGGAACATGTCCAGGCCGACCTCGGAGGGCGCGGGCGGCGTGGCCAGGTCGTAGTTGAAGTTGTAGGTCTCCGAGGCCGCCACGACGTCGAGCGCCTTCAGGATGACCTCGTTGAACTGGCGACTTGTCGGCGTTGACGTTGGGCGGCAGGGCGCCCTGGCCGACGGCCCAGGCGGTCTGCGCCTCCGGCGTCGCCAGCGCGGCCAGGAGCTGCATCGCGGCCTCGGGGTTCTTGGCGCCGGCGGCGCTGACGAGACCATCCACCGGGCCGACCACGGCCGTAGGGCACGCCCTCGTCGATGACCGGGAACTCGAAGAAGTCGTAGTCGGTGACCGGCGTCAGGCCGTTGCCGTTCCAGTAGCCGGTGATCCAGGTGCCCATGAGGTTCATGGCCGCCTCACCGTTGGCCACCTGGTCGGCCGCGTCGGTCCAGTCGAACGCGTTGGCGTCCGGCGTGAAGCAGCCCGCTGCGGCGAGCTCGGCCCACAGCTCCATGGCCCGCACGACCTCGGGGTCGGTGTAGGAGGCCTCGCCGGCCATCAGCTTGGCGCGGTACTCGGGGCCGGCCGTGCGCAGCAGGAGGTAGTCGAACCAGAACTGCGCCGGCCACTTGTTCATCGAGCCCAGCGCGATGGGCACCACGCCCGGCCGCGTTGAAGGCCTCGCAGCTGGCCTTCAGCTCGTCCCAGGTCGTGGGGATGGCCACACCGGCCGACTCGAAGACCTTGGGGTTGTAGAACATGCCCGCGTAGTGGTAGCCGAGCGGCATGAGGTACTTGACGCCGTCGTAGGTCGCCGCCGAGTCGATGAGGCCCTGCGGGAACTGGCTGTCGAGATCGTTGGCGGCCCACATCTCGTCGATCGGCGCGAGCATGCCGTTCTGGACCTGGAAGGCGGTGCGCGCGCCGGCCCAGTCGGAGTGCACGTCCGGCGGGTTGCCGCCGGCGAGCTGGACGAGGATGCCGGTCTTGAAGTCCTCGTGGCCGACATCGACGAAGTTGACCGTGGTCGCCGGAATCGGCCTCGAACTGCGCCAGCAGCTCCTTGAGCGCGGTCTCACCGAGCTCCTTGCAGAAGTAGGTCATGACCGTGACGTCGCCGCCGGCCTCGTCCTGGGCGACGGTCGCGGCCGGGCAGACGTTCAGCAGCAGCGCCAGGCTCGCGGCGAGCACGAACCCGCGGCGCCAGCATCGTTCCGGATCTCGTCATCTCCTGTCCTCCTGTCCTCTTGGCTGTTCGTCATGGCCGACCGGTCAGCGGTCAGCCTCGCTTCAGGGCGTCGCGTCGGACCGCTGCCACCTCCCTCTCGTAGGCTCCTCGCCGCTCCGGCAGCGAGGCCGGCACGGGCACGTCCCACCAGCCGCTCACGGGCCCGGCCGACTCGGGGTACTCGCGTCGGACGGGCACGACGATGACCGTCGGACCGCCCGAGGCGAAGGCCCGGCCGAGCGGCCGTGCGGAGCTCCCGCTCGTCGGCCGCCGCCTCCGCCTGGACGCCGAAGCCGCGGGCGACCGCGACCAGGTCCGGCGTGATCTGGGCGCCCTCGGGCGTGCGGAACTCGGCCGCGAAGCCGTGCTCCTCGCCGTAGACGTCCAGCTGCAGGTCGCGGATGGATTGCCAGCCCGCGTTGTCGACGACGACGTAGGTGACGTCGAGGCCGTACTGGGCGGCCATGGCCAGCTCCTGGACCGTCATGAGGAAGTCGCCGTCGCCGGCGAAGCCGAGCACCGGGCGGCCCGGGGCCGCCAGCCGGGCGCCGATGGCGCCGGGCACCGTGAACCCCATCGTCGAGAAGCCGTTGGGTGAGATGACCTGCGAGGCGTCACGCACGGTGTACTCCTGCAGGAACTGGGCCTGCGAGTGGCCGGCGCCGGTGAGCACGATGGTGTCGTCGGGAACGGCGTCATGGACGATGTCGAGGACGGCGGAGATGCGCAGGGGCAGCGAGCGGTCGGTGCGGCCCGGCGCCAGCCGGGCGTTCCAGGGCACCACGAGCTCCGCGATGCGGCCCTCCCAGCGCGCCCGCCGGGCCGCATCGGCAGGCTCGTCCCGGATGGCCGCCCAGAGCGCCTCGCAGAAGGCCGCGGCGTCCGCCACGACGCCCAGCTCGACGGGGTAGTTCTTGCCGATCTCGTACTCGTCGATGTCGACCTGGTAGAGCTTCGTGGGCGGGATCGAGAACGAGACGCCGGGCACGTACGAGGACGTCGCCTCGTCGGCGAAGCGGCAGCCGATGGCCAGGATGACGTCGGCCTCGCGGCACAGCGCGTTGCCCGTGTCGGTGCCCTTCGAGCCCGGGTAGCGGCCGTAGAGCGGATGGTCCTCGGGCAGCACGCCCTTGGCCTGGTAGGTGGCCACGACGGGCATGCCCGAGGTGCTCGGCGATCTGGCGGAAGCGGGCCGAGGCGCCGCTCTGGACCACGCCGCCGCCGGCCAGCAGGACGGGGCGCTGCGGCGTCCGCCAGGGCGGCCCGGATCTGGGCGACCGCGGCAGCCGCGGGCGCGGGCGGCTCGGGCAGCTCGACTGCGCGCGCCTCGGGCACGTCGGCCGCGTCGGCCTGCACGTCCATGGGCACCGAGATGAGCACGGGCCCGGGGCGGCCGCCGGTGGCCAGCGCGAAGGCCTGCGGCAGGATGCGCGCCAGCTGGTCGACGCGGGTGACCTGCCACTGCCGCTTGGTGATGGGCTCGAACAGCGTCGTCAGGTCGGCCCAGGCCTTGCGGTCGACCTCCTGGAGCACGCCCCGACCGAACATGTAGGTGTGCACGTCGCCGGTGAAGACGAGCATCGTCGAGGAGTCCACGTAGGCCGTGGCGATGCCCACCGCGGTGTTCACGGCACCCGGGCCGATCGAGGTCATGACCGCCAGCGGCTTGCGCGCCACGCCGGAAGTAGGCGTCCGCGATGTGCGCGGCCGACTGCTCGTGGCGGACCTGCAGGAAGGTCGGGCGGTCGCGGCCCACGAAGGCGTCGACCATGGGCAGGCAGCCGTGGCCCGGGATGCCCACCACGTAGGGCACGCCGTTGGCGGCCAGGTGGTCGGCGATGACCTGGCCGCCGGTGCGCGATGCTGCTCATGACGGTCGCCCTCGCCGGGTGGCCGCCGAGCTCGCGGCTCACACGGGCGGCGGTGTCGACGACGATGGGCGCGAGGACGCGCAGGCGGTCCGCGTCCAGCCGGTCGGCGGGCGCCGAGATGCCCAGCGAGGCCATGACGCCGCCGATGCCGAAGATGGGCGCGGCCACGCAGCGCACGCCCGGGTGGTACTCGCGGTCGTCGACCGCGTAGCCGGTCACGCGCACCTGGGCCAGCTCCTGGTGGAGGGCCTCAGCGCGTCGTCATCGTGCGCGGCGTGAAGGCCTCGAAGTCGAGGTCCGCACGAGGCCCTCGGCCGTGCCGCGCGGCAGGTTGGCGATGAGGGCCTTGCCGGTCGCGGTGCAGTGCAGCGGCCCCGACTGGCCGATGGCGGCGTTCGCCGAGAGGAGCGTCATGCCGTTGAGCGTTGACACATAGACGACGTGGTCGCCGGCCAGGACGGCGAGGTGGGTGTTCTCGCCGGCGGCCGCCCAGAGCGACTTCAGGTGGGGCGCCGCGACGACCGTGAGGTCCTTCGAGTCGAGCACCGAGCGGGCCAGCTCGACGACCCTGACGGTGGCCCCGTAGCGGCGCGTGGAGGGATCCTGCTCCACATAGCCGAGGCGCACGAGCGCGGCCAGGGTGCGATGGACGTTGGCCTTGTCGATGCCGAGCTCGTCGGCGATCTCGGTGACGCCCATCGAGTCGTGGGCCGAGACGAGCAGCTCGAGCATGCGCAGACCGGTCGCGAGCGCACCGCGTTGGACGGGGCCAGAGGCCCCTCGCTGGCCGTCCATGGCAACGCGATTGTCCGCTTCGCTACGGTGGGGTCAAGGGAGTCTCGACATGGACAACAGGCGTTGCGGCCCTGTGTGTGGCGCCCCTTTCAGCAGCCTTCCCGGCCGGTGGCGTAGCCTGACTCGATGGAGAGCCAGTCGCGGCCGGGAGCCACCACGAGCCGGGCATCCGGCACCTCACCTACGACCAGCTCGTCGGCCTGCGACCGCCGACCACGAGTGCCCCGGGCTCGGTCCTGACCACACCTGCGTCCGCATCGCCGCGGTGGCCGACCTGCCCACGCATCTTCGGCACCTTCCACATCGTCGGCTTCTGGAACGACCGGGACGGCAAGGACCACGTGGCCATCGTCAAGGGCGACCCCTTCGGCAAGGACGACGTGCTCGTGCGCATGCACAGCGAGTGCCTGACCGGGGACGCCCTGGGCTCGCTCCGCTGCGACTGCCGCGACCAGCTGCACGCCTCGCTGCGGGCCATCGCGCCAGGAGGAGACCGGCATGGTCCTCTACCTCCGCCAGGAGGGCCGCGGCATCGGCCTGCTCAACAAGCTGCGCGCCTACGCGCTCCAGGACGACGGCCTCGACACGGTGGATGCCAACGTGGCCCTCGGCTTCCGCGACGACGAGCGCGACTACGGCATCGCCGCCCACATGCTCGAGCTCCTCCAGGTGCGCTCCATCCGCCTCATGACCAACAATCCGCGCAAGCTCGACGGGCTCCGGGCGCTCGGGGTCAGCGATCACGGGACGCATCCCGCTGGTCATCCCTGCCAACGAGCACAACCGCTCGTACCTCGAGACGAAGGCCCTGCGCTCGGGCCACCTCATCGACGTCGACGGCCGCGAGCACCTCCTCGAGCAGATCGACCGGCCCATCGTGGAGGGCATGGCTCCCGACGCCATCGACGCGCTCGAGTCGCTCGATCGAGGGCGATGCCCGCGTGAGGCCCCGGCGTGACCGAGCGGCGCGTCGCCCTCATCACGGGAGCCACGGGTGGCCTGGGGCGGGTCCTGGCTGCGGACCTGGCCGCCGACGGCTGGGACCTGGCGCTGCGTCGGCTCGGACGCGGGCCGACTCGCAGAGCTGCGAGGCCGAGCTCGGCCTGCCCGATCCGAGGGCGTCCACCAGGTCGCCGCGGACCTGCGCGCGTCCGCGCCGGCATGCCGAGGCCGTCGCCGTCGGCCTACGAGCGCTACGGGCGCGTCGACGCCCTCGCCCACCTCGTGGGTGGCTGGACCGGCGGCGTCCGATGCGTCGATGCCGCGGACGACGCCTACGCCACGATGCTGGAGCAGCACCTCTGGTCCACGCTCTACGTGCTCCGGCCGCTCGTGCCTCGCATGGTGGCTGCCGGCCACGGCCGGATCGTGGCCGTCTCGTCGCCCGTGGCGGCGACACCGGACGCCGGCATGAGCGCCTACGCCATCGGCAAGGCAGCCCAGGAGACGCTCCTCGCGACGGTCGCCCGCGAGGTCGGCCGGCACGGGCGTGACGGTCAACGTCCTGCGCGTCGAAGTCGATCGACACGAGTGGCTGCGCGGGAGCGCGACCCGAAGGGCAAGGGCGCCACCGTGACCACCCCGGGGGAGCTCTCGGCCGCCATCCGCTACCTCTTCAGCGACGCCGCCCGCGTCGTCACCGGCCAGCGCATCGGCCTCTTCGGCGGCGCGTAGCGCGGCTTCGGCCGACCCGCTCGGCCTTCAGCCACCGCGGGCGAGCTCGGCTCGCACGGCGTCGGCCAGGGCGGCGCCGAGCGCGGCGTGGGCGGCCTCGTCGAGGTGCACACCGTCGAGCGGGCTGACCTGCGCCACCGAGCCGGCATCGAAGAAGCCCGACGCCGTCGCCCTCGGCCACGAGCCGGTACAAGCGCAGCCAGCCGCTGCGATTCCGTCCGGCGCGGCGCCGAAGCCCCACAGCTCGCTGTGGGCGGTCACGTCACCGAGAGGCACGGGCGCCACCACCAGCACGCGCGGTGGCGTGTCGCCCGGACCGCAAGGCGTGCCCCGCGCCACGTCGACGAGCACGCCCACGCCGCCGGCGATCTCGGGCGCCGTCAGCGCCGTAGATGCGCTTCAGTGTCGTTCGTGCCGAGCATGATGATGACGAGGTCCACCGGCTCGTGGGACTCGAGGCAGGGCGCCAGGTACGGCGAGGCCGTTGCGGCCCGGCGAGATGCGGCGTGTCCCAGACCGTGCAGCGACCGTTGAGTCCCTCCTCGATGACCTCGTAGCCCTCGCCCAGGGCCGCCCGCATGACCCCGGGCCAGCGCACGTCGCGCGGATAGCGCCCGCCGACGGCGGGGTCGGGATGGGCCCCGTGGGTGTTCGAATCGCCGAAGCAGACGATGGTGCGGGTCATGGCTGCCCTCCTCCGAAGCGATCGATGCGGAACATGCCGATGTCGTGGCTCGTCCCGCCCTCGAGCGCCAGGTCGGCCGCGATCTCGCCCACGACGGGGGCGAACTTGAAGCCGTGGCCGCTGCAGGGCGAGACGACGACGACCTGCGGCGCCTCTGGCAGTCGGTCGATGATGAAGTGCTCGTCGGGCGTGTTCGTGAAGAGGCAGGTCTTCAGCGTCAGGGTCGGCCCGTCGGCGTCCGGGAAGTAGCGGCTCGTGCAGGCCCGCAGGAGAGCCTCGTCCTCCGGCTCGACGAGCCCCGCTCGCGGTCCCAGGCGTCCGGGTCGACGTCTCGCCGCGGTGGTGGTAGAGGCCCTGCTTGAAGCCCGGGATGCCGTACTCCGGGAAGCCGTAGAAGCGGCCCTCGGGGACGTCGAGGATGAAGACCGGGAAGGCGCCCACGGCGAAGCGCTCCGGCCGCAGCGTCCGGGACCACATGCAGGACCTGCCGCTCCGGGACGGCCAGGCCGGCCAGCGAGGGCAGCAGGCGGGCCGCCCAGGCGCCGGCGCTGATGACCAGGCGTCGCGCCCGGTAGGTGTCGCGATCCGTTCGCACCACGACGCCGTCGCCCTCGGGCTGCCAGTCGAGGACGGCCTCGTGGCCCGTGAAGGTCCGCGCCGTCGGCGAGGGCCAGCCGCGGCGTGCGCTGCGATGGCCCGCTCGCTCAGCACGAACCCGGCGTCCGGCTGGTAGACGGCCAGATAGTCGCCGGGCACGCGGAAGCCCGGGAAGCGGGCCATCAGGGCATCCGCGTCCAGCAGCTCATGCTCGAGGTCGTGGAGCCGGCAGGCCTCGAGCGCGCCGAGGACGTTCTCGGCGTCCGGCGGGCCGGCGTCCACGCCACCGGTGATGACGAGGAGCGTCTCGCCGGCTCGCCGCTCGAGCATCCGCCAGCGCTCGTAGGCGCGCCGCACCAGCGGCACGTACCGCGGATCCTCCATGTAGGCCAGCCGGATGATGCGGGTGACGCCGTGCGACGAGCCGCCCGTCGTTGGGGATGCTGCCGCGCTCGAGGCCGAGCACGCGGGCGCCGCGCGCGGCCAGCTCGGCGACCGTGGCGCTGCCCATGCCGCCGACGCCGGCGACGATGACGTCGTACTCGCATGCTCGGCCCTCTCTCCTGGGCTGTCGGGCCAGGTCGATCCGGGTCCGGCGCGAGCCGGGCCGCGCTACAGGTCGCGCGGGGGCCGCTCCGGACTCGGCCGCCGCGAACGACGCGCGGATGTCCTCGCGGCTCGTGTACCAGAGGAGCAGGCCGGGGATGAGCGCCGAGGCCAGTCCGTAGGCGACGCTGCCCGTGGCGATCCACACGAACATCGCGTCCACGAGGCCGAAGACGGCCATGATCATCGTGAAGACGAGGGCCCACGGCCGCATCGACCAGAGCGCCCAGCCGACGGCCAGGTAGATGACGCCGACGATGAGGGTCATGAGGCCGACCCAGCCGACGCCCGTGCCCTCGAGGCGCTCGCTGAAGATGCCGCCGAAGAGCAGCTGGAAGCCCACGACCAGCCGGACGCACGCGCGATGGCGATGGCGAGCGCTCCGAGGACGAGCACTCCGAAGGGACGGTTGGGCATGTCGCGTCGAGCCTCCCTGCTGCTGGCCGGCGACCCGGCGCCTCGCGCGTGCGTCCGGACCGGTCGGCCGTAGCCTAGCTCAGCGCGAGTCGCCCGCCGGCGGGTCATCCGCCGACGGACGCGCCGCCGGCGGAGCGGACGCCGAGCGCCGGCGCCCGCCGCCTCGGCCGGAGCCGCCTACTCCTCGATCGCGGACGTAGACCGGCTGTCGGCTCGCCCGCTGCACGTGGCGCGTGCTGGCGCCTCGGCCACCGACGCAGGCGCGATGGCACCCGCAGCTGCGCGGCGCGCGCGCGGGATGGCGAAGGCCGCCACCGCTCCGAACGCCACCACGACCGAGCCGATGAGCACCGCCGGCACGAGGCCGTCGACGAAGGCCTGCGGGCTGGCGAACGAGCCGTTGCGGGTGAAGACGGCGGCCAGGACGGCGACACCGAAGACGCCGCCCAGCTCGCGGATGGCGTTGCTGGCGCCGGAGGCCTGGCCCTCCTCCTCGGGCCGGACCGGCCGAGAGCGTCACGTTGGCCATGGGCGCGAAGAAGAGGCCCATGCCGATGCCGGAGACGATGAAGGGCACGACGAGCGCGGCGTACTCGACGGTCGTGCTCGAGACGAGGCCCAGCCAGGCCAGGCCGATGGCCTGCAGGGTCAGCCCCACGCCCATGATGAGCCCGCCGCCGATGCGGTCCGAGAGGGCCCCGGCGACGGGCGCCACGAACATCGGTGCCAGGGTCCAGGGCAGGATGGCGGCGCCCGCCTCGAGCGGCGAGTAGCCGCGCACGAACTGGAGGAACTGGGCCAGCAGGAAGATGGCCCCGAACATCCCGAAGCTCATGAGCATCGCCGAGAGGTTCGCGAAGCTGAAGGCGCGGCTGGCGAAGAAGCGCGTCGGCAGCATCGGCGCCGGCGCGCGGCGCTCCCAGAGGAGGAAGGCGGCCAGGAAGGCGACGCCCGCGACGAAGGCGGCCACGATGGCCGGGCTCGTCCAGCCCTGGCTGTTGCCGTTGACGAGCGCCCAGACGACGCCGAAGAGACCGGCCGAGGCGAGCGCCACGCCGGGCAGGTCGAGGCGACCGGCAGGCCCGTGGCTCTCGCGCAGGGCGAACCAGGCCACGGGGACGAGGGCGATGCCGATGGGCACGTTGATCCAGAAGATCCAGTTCCAGGCCACGCCCTCGACGATGGCGCCACCCACGAGCGGGCCGATGGCGATGGCCAGGCCGCCGACGGCGCCCCAGGCGCCGAGCGCCACGCCACGGCGCTCGCCGGGCACCGCGGCCGACAGGAGCGTCAGCGTCAGCGGCGTCACGATGGCGGCGCCGATGCCCTGGGCCATGCGGCCCACGAGGAGCATCTCGACGCTCGTCGACATCGCCGCCAGGGCAGAGGCGGCCGTGAAGATGGCCACGCCGATGACGAACATGCGGCGTCGGCCGAAGCGGTCGCCCAGCGCGGCGCCGGTGAGCAGGAAGACCGCGAAGGTCAGGGTGTAGGCGTTGACGGTCCACTCGAGCTGCTCGATCGTCGCGCCGAGCTCCTGGCGGATGACGTTGAGCGCGGTCGAGACGACGAGGTTGTCGAGCATGACCATGACGAGCGCCACGGACGTCACGGCGAACGTCCAGAGGGCTATCGAGCGTGACTGCATCGGGTCGGTCTCCTTGCTCCCCCGCGATGTGTAGTGACTGCTAACTAACCAGCGGGTCCGAAAAAGGATGCGCTGGTCCGGGCTACTCCTCCAGTCCCCCGATGCAGCCTTCGCGCACCATGACCGGCCAGCCGGTCTCCTCCTCGGCGACGCCCATGGCCATGGACACGTTGAGGAGCATGCCGCGACCCGAGGAAGGCCGCCAGCTGCGCCGGCGTCGCGTCGGTGTGGCAGACGACCTCGGAGACGAGCCGCCCGAAGCCCTCCTGGACGAGCCTGGCGCACGTCCGGGTCATGGGTCGTGGCGTAGGCCTGCATCTGGATGTCCAGGTAGCGCCGGTCCGAGATGAGCGCGAGGTAGGCCTCGCCGATGCGACGGAAGGCATCGTGCGGGCCGGTGGCCTCCGAGCCGGCCTTCCGGAAGGCCTCCAGCGTCTCACGGAAGCCCCACTCCACGGCCGCCAGGAAGAGTTCCTTCTTGGTGCCGAAGAGCCGGAAGAGGTAGGGCTGCGAGACGCCCACGTCCGCGGCGATCGTCTCGGTCGAGGTGCCGTGCAGGCCCGTCGCGCCGAAGCGCACGACGGCGGCCTGGAGGATCTCCTCCCGACGTTCCTCGGCGGTATGGCGGACGGCCACGGCGGCGTGCATGGCGCGCATGTTAGTGACCACTCACAACCATGTCAAGCCCTGCTCGAGGACGAGCGCAGGCCTACAGCGCCGCGATCGACCGGCCCGCGTAGCGCGGCCCGTAGCGTGGCGGCTGCAGTGCCCGAGAGCTCGAGCAGCCGGACGACGCGGGCTCGCTGGCCGCGGTAGGGCTCGAGGAGCTCGAGCATGCGCGCGTCGTCGCCGCGCGGCTCGCCGGCCAGCGCCCAGCACACGAGGCTCGGGCGTGTGGAAGTCGCCGAGGCTCACGGCGTCGGGATCGCCGAGCGCGGCGCGGACCGTCTCGGCCGCCGTCCAGGGACCGACGCCGGGATCGGTCCGGAGGCGGGCCATGGCGTCCGCGGGCGGCGAGGCGGGTCGCCTCCTCGAGCCAGTCGGCACGCTCGGCAGCCCGGATGAGCGTCACGGCGCGGCGCTGCTCGAGCCCGAGCGGATGCAGCTCGAAGTAGGGGAGCGCGCGCAAGGATGGCCGGCTCCGGCGGCAGGTGCAGGCCGCCCGGTCCGGGCGCCGGCTCGCCGTAGCGGAGCACGAGCGAGCGCCAGGCGCGCTGCGCCTCGCGGCCGGTGACCTTCTGCTCGATGATGGCCGGCACGAGCGAGGCCATGACGGCGTCGCTGCGCCCGAAGCGCACGTCGCTGGAACCGTCGCGCTCAGCTCGCGCAGCGGACCCGCGGGCAGCGACGAGCGCGGCCGGGTCGTCCTCGGCCCCCAGCAGCCGCGGCAGCGCCGTCGACGGCGCGCTCGCTGCCCGGTCCCCAGGCCATGACCCGCCAGCCATCCCGCGGCCGGCCGAGATACGCAGGCATGCGGGTCCCTCGGCCGTGCGTGTCGCTCGCCAGACGACGCCGCCGGCTCGAAGCGGATGGTCGGATCGCCGCGCCCGTGCCGCAGCGGCGCCAGCGTGCGGCCCACGTCGACCTCGAAGCCCAGTCGGACGACGCGGTCGATGACCGGCTCGCTCCGCCGCGGGTGCCTCCCTCATCGTCGAGCGGAGCCTAGCAGCGGGCACCGGCGCGGGTACACTGCGCGCATGCCCAAGTACAGGAAGGTCGACGCCGAGCTCATGGACAAGCCGCCCAAGCCCACGTCCACGCGGCCGGCCCATCAGCCCGGAGCAGCAGGCCCTCGTCAACCGCATGAAGCAGATCACCGACGAGACCGTCGTCTTCGAGGCCGTCCTGCAGGATGGCGACAAGCCCGCCACCGTGCGCGCGCAGCTGGTCCGTGCGGCCAAGCTGGCGGGCGTGGAGATCGCCATCAAGAAGTCGGCTGGCGGCTTCTACTTCGGTCTGCGGACGCCCAGGCGCGCCTCGCGACGAGGACGCCCGCGCAAGGCCGCCGCGACCAGCGTAGCACGCCGACCGGCCGGGGGCCGGCAGGGCCCCGGCCGGAGCGGCACGCCGCGTGAGCGCCAGCCCGCCCTATCCAGGTCTTCGGTCGCTCCGACTCGGCGGCCACGCGCCACTGCCTGCGCTTCTTCAAGGAGCGCCGCGTCGCGGTCAGCTTCGTCGACGTCGCCAAGCGCCCGCCGGCGCCCGCCGAGCTGCGGCGCTTCAGCCAGCGCCTCGGGGCGCGGGCGCTGCTCGACGAGGAGGGCCGGGCCTATCGCGAGGCCGGCCTCGGCTACCTGCGCATGAGCGACGAGGAGATCATCGAGCGACTGCTGGCCGACCCGCGCCTCCTGCGGCTGCCGCTCGTGCGGAACGGGGCGGAGGTCACGCGTCGGCCGCGACGAGGAGACCTGGCGCCGCTGGCAGCTGCGCTGAGACTCGCTCGCGGGCTCAGTAGGGCCGCACGCTCCGCCAGTCGAACGGCTCGACCTCCGATGGCCCGGCCTTCATCGTCGAGTAGCGGGTCTTCAGGACCCGGATGTGCGTGCCCCGCGGGTGCCGGCTGAAGAGCACCAGGTCGGTCATGCCGTCGAAGTCCAGGTCGGCCGCACCGAGGCGCGTCTTCTCGACGGCGATGCCCGCCGAGCGCGGCGCGACCCAGATGGGGACGCGCTTGAAGCCACCGTACAGCTGGCCCTGCAGCCGCTCGACCACGGCCCGCCCACCGCGGCCGATCAGCAGGAGGACGTCCTCGCGCCCGTCGCGATTGGCATCGCCCGGCACGTCCTTGACCTTGGCCGGGTCGAGCGCGGCCGAGAAGCCCGACCCGAAGCGACGCCCATGCCGCGTCGCTGCCCCGCGGCAGCGGGCTCCGCGTCACGGCCGTCCGGATGGTGACGCCGCGCCGGCCGGTGCCCTGGCGGACGATGAGGTCGGCCCGACCGTCGCCGCTCACATCGCCGGCCCAGGCCGCGGCCACGTCCTTCAGGTCCAGCGGTCCTGACCACCAGCGGGCCGGCGGCCCGAAGGCGTTGCCGGTCTTCTTGCGCAGCACGATGAGCTGCGCCTGGCCGTCGGCGTCGCCCCGCGCGAGGACGGCCACGTCGGGGCGACCGTCGGCATGGAAGTCGCCGACCATCAGCCTGGCGCCGTTGAGCGGGACACCAAGGCGGCCGTCGAACCAGGTCTGGCCGCCGCCGTAGCCGGCGCCGTCGCTGAGCGCCACGCTGATCCGCCCGCGTCCCGGGTCCCGGTCCGCGTGAGCCACACGAGGTCGTCCTTGCCATCGCCGCTGACGTCGTCCGAATCGAAGCCCACCAGCTCGGCGGCTCGATCCGGGCGCCCGCTCGCGAGCTGGGCGTGGCGTCCGGGCCTCCCAGCGACCAGACGTGCGCGACCTGGAGGCCCCTGGTCGTTGAGGACCATGGCGGTCGCGTCTCCATGCCTGGAGCCGACGACGTCGTGCCGACCGGCGGTCACGATCTCGAGGTTGGGCATGAGGTAGCGGCGCAGGATCTCGCGGAAGGTGAGCCCGTCCTTGCCGCAGGCGCGCGTGCTGTGATGGAAGAGCTTGAAGCCGTTGGCATCGGCACCGCAGGTGGTCGTCTCGTGCCGCTTCGGTAGCCGGTCAGGAAGAACCGGCTGCTCTGGCGTGCGCTGGCTGTACTTGCGCACCGTGATGCCCCAGGTCAGGTCGAGCGCCTTGCCGATCTTGGGCCCCGGACCGTCCGGCAGGCCGGGGCCGTACTTCTCGGGGTAGTAGTACTGGTCGACCGTGCTGTCCACCACGTCGTAGCAGGCCGTGCTGCCGTCGGGCAGGACGACCGTGCCGCCGCGCGGGTGGATGACGTGGTACCAGGCGAACTGCTTCGTGGCCACGGCGCCCGCCTTGAGGGTCGCGATGGGGTACTGCTCCGGCCACTCGACCGCCATCGTGGTGGCCACGTAGCTCCGGAAGTCGACCTCCTGGACCGTGCCCACGACCTCGGGGGGGACCAGGTCGCGCTGCGGTCCGCAGGACGCGGATGGTGGCCGGCGGCGTGAACTCGTCGGTCCACGGTGTGCAGGCCGCGGCCGCCCGGAAGGCATGACGGTCCGCTGCCGGGGATGGCGCCTTGGCAGCCTCCACCGGCAAGACGGTCAGGGTCGCGACGAACAGGCCCGCGGTCACGGCTGCGAGCCCGGACGCCGACTGGGGGCGGCGCATCAGCGGAACGGTAGCGCAGCTCGATGGGGGTGTCGCTCAACCAGTGGTGCGTCCACGCACCAGGACCTTCGGCCGGCGGTGGCTTTGGGTTAGGCTCCCCGCGCATGGACATCGCCACCGTCGGCGCCGGCTACGTCGGCCTCGTGACGGCCGCCTGCCTGGCGCACGTCGGCCATGACGTCGTCTGCATCGACGTCGACGAGGCGCGCGTCGCGCGGCTCCATCGCGGCGAGCTGCCGGTCCACGAGCCGGGCCTCGACGAGCTCGTGGCCGAGGGCCTCGCGGCAGGGCCGGCTGCGCTTCGCCGCGCACGGCCGGCGCCATGGCCGGGCGCGAGCTGGCCATCGTCTGCGTGGGCACGCTCGATGCCGAGGAGGAGTGGAACGGCGACATCGTCCGCGCCGCCGTCCGCGACATCGCCGCCGACCCGACGCTGCCGCGCTCGATCGTCATCCGCAGCACGCTGCTGCCCGGGCACGGCGACCGGCATCGCGGCGGAGGTCCGGCGCATCGACCCGTCGGTCCGCATCGCCCACAACCCGGAGTTCACGCGCGAGGCCTCCGCCGTGGCCGACTTCCTGGCGCCCGACCGGGTCGTCATCGGGGTCGACGGCCACGCCGAGGACGAGCGGAGCGGCCGCCCTCGTCCGCGGACCTGCGCCGCCTGTACGCGCCCCTCGACGCCCCGGTCGTGGTCACCGACCTGACGAGCGCCGAGACCATCAAGGTCGCCTCCAACGTCTTCCTCGCCGCCAAGATCACCTTCGCCAACGAGATCGCGCGGCTCGCCGCGGCGACCGGCGCGGACGCCGCTGCCGTGGTCGACGGCATGGGCCTCGACCGGCGCATCGGGCGCAGCTTCCTGTCGCCCGGGACCGGGCTTCGGCGGGTCGTGCTTCCCCTCCCAGGCCCGGGCCCTGCCGCGGCTGGCGCGCAGCCACGGTGTGGCGACGCCGCTCATGGACGCCATCTGGCCCTCGAACGCGAGCCAGGCGGAGTGGCTCGTCGACGGCCTCGAGCGGGCCGCCGGCCGGCCCGTGGCCGGCATGCGCGTCGCCCTCCTGGGGCTGACCTTCAAGGCCGGCACCGACGACCTGCGCGAATCGCCGGCCATCCGTCTCGGCCAGGTCCTCCTGTCCCGTGGCGCGACCGTGGTCGCCTGGGACCCGCTGGCGGGGGCGGCTGGCGTCGGCCGCGCTCCGGGCGGGCGTCGCCGAGCGCCGGGCGTCGCGCCCAGGCGCTTCGGTCGAGCGGCGCCGCAGAGCGCCGTGGATGCCTGTCGCGGCGCCGACGCCGTGGTCGTGGCCACCGAGTGGCCGGAGTTCGCGGCCCTCGACTGGGCGGCCATCGCCCCGACGATGGCCGGCGACCTCGTCGTCGACGGTCGACGCATCGTGGACGCCGGAGCCGCCGCGGCGGCCGGCCTGCGCGTGCTGTCGCTCGGGCGTCGAGGTGGCCGCGCCGCGGCGCTGGCAGGCTGCCGGCTAGTCGCCCGCCGGGCCCGGCTGCCGGCTGCGCAGCCGGTCGCGCGAGCTCAGGACGAGCGCCGCGACGAGCAGCCCCAGCCGTCGCCCCGACGACGTCGACGAGGACGTCCGCGGCTCGGCCGGTGCGATCGGGCACGAGCGACTGGTGGAGCTCGTCGCTGACCGCGTAGAGGGCGGTCAGGGCCAGGGCGACGAGGACGCGCGCGGAGCGTGGGCCGGCCGAGGCCGGCCAGCGCGTAGAGGAGCAGGCCGGCCAGGAGCGCATAGCTGGCCAGGTGGGCCAGCCGTCCGGATCGGCCTGTCGACCGCCGCGTCCTCGGCTGACGCGCAGGCCGCTCTGCGACGAGAGCAGGAAGATGACCGCCATCCACGCCAGCGCCGGCGAGCCAGCGCACGAGCGTGCGGTGCCGGTCCAGCCATGTCGCTCATCGCGGCAGGGCGACCTCCACCCGCCCGTCGTCGGATGCGCAGCGGGAAGTAGCGCAGGCGCCGCACGCGCGTCAGCGCCCGCGCGCGCGCCTTGGCGTCGGTCGGCGCCGGCTTGGCCTCCGCGCCCTCGGGCTGCCAGGGCGGCCGTGCGGCTGACCATCGGCGTCCAGGCCGCCCGTGGTCGGGAACGTCACCACCTCCCCGTCCCGCAGGTCGAAGGCGCCGCGATGGAGCGGGCAGTGGACGACGCAGCCCTCCAGGCGTCCCTCGCTGAGCGGCGCCGACATGTGCGGGCAGCGGTCCTCGGTGGCGACGATGCCCGCCTCGCTGTGCACGAGGAGCACGTCGAGGTCGCCCCGGCTGACGCGCCGCATCGCCCCGGGCGGCAGGTCTGCGAGCGTCCAGCGACGGCCTCGAACGTCGCGTCGCTGCGTGCCGGGAGCCTGGAGGGCGGCCGGGAACGGGAGCGGACCCGGCGACGTCATGGCGGCATCCTACCCGGCCGGCGCGACCTGCCCGCGCCGGGCCGCCAGCCACTCGAGCAGAAGGTGACGATCATGGCGACACCCGACAGCTACCCTGCAGCCACGGCCATGGCGACCGCGCCTGCGGGCCGGCCACGTGGTCCTGGCGCTCATGGCCCTGGTCATCATCTTGGCCACGGCCGTCTACCTCGGTGCCGGCGCGGTCCGACAGAGCCAGCCCATCGGGACCCTCGAGCTGACCCTCGACGAGGCCGCCGCGAAGGACGAGCGCGACGTCATCGGCCGGCGCCAGCGGACCTGGCGGCCCCCATGGCGCGCCATGGAGGCCCCGATGGACGACGGCACCTTCGCGGCCGAGACCGAGGCCCGCGTCGATGACGCCCTCATCGTGCGCACCGCCGGCCTCGAGCTCGAGGTCGAGGACGTCGCGGCCACCCTGCCCGCGGCCCGCAGCGCCATCACCGGGCTCGGCGGCTACGTCTCCGGCTCGGACGAGTACGACCAGGGCGAGACCCGCTGGGCGAGCGTCACCTATCGCGTGCCGGTGGACGCGCTTCAGCGAGGCCATCGATGCGCTGCGCGGCCTGGCCGTCCGCGTCGTCCGCGAGTCGACCCAGTCGACCGAGGTCACGGCGACCGTCGTCGACCTCGATGCCCGCATCGCCAACCTGCGCGCCTCGGAGGCGGCCCTCGTCGAGATCATGGACCGCGCCGGGCGCATCGAGGACGTCCTCTCCGTGCAGATGCGGCTCGAGGACGTGCGCGGCCAGATCGAGATGCTCGAGGCGCAGCGCGCCCACCTGGCGGACCAGGCCGCCCTCTCGACGATCACGGTGAGCTGGTTCACGCCCGTGGCGGCCGTGGCCATCGCCCAGGAGGGCTGGGACCTCGGCACCGAGGTCGATGCCGCCCTGGCCCAGACGGTGCGAGGCGCTCCAGCGCGTGGCCAGCCTCGGCGTCTGGTTCGCCGTCGTCGTCCTGCCGCTGCTCGGCATCCCGCTGCTGGTGCTGGCGCTCCTCGTCGCCATCCTGCGCCGGCGCGCCGACGGCGGCATGCGGCAGCGGGCCGGACGGTCGGCGCCGCGCTCAACGTCCCGGCCGCCGACTGACCCTCACGCCGCGGCGCAGCGGTCGGTCCCTGTCATCATGCGCACTCCAGCCTGAGCCCGACAGGAGACCGACCGATGCGCTTCGCACTCATGACCGAGCCGCAGCAGGGCTACAGCTACCAGGACATCCTGGACACGGCCCTGACCGCGGAGCGCCTGGGCTTCGAGACGTTCTTCCGCTCCGACCACTACTCGAGCTTCCCGGGCGCCCAGCGACCTCGCCACCACCGACGCCTGGACGACGCTGGCCGGCCTGGCCCGCGACACGAAGCGCATCGGTCTCGGCTCCATGGTCTCGCCCGTGACCTTCCGCATCCCCGGCTCCTTCGCCAAGGTCGTGGCCACGGTCGACGAGATGAGCGGCGGCCGCGTCGAGATGGGCGTGGGCGCCGGCTGGAACGAGGGCGAGCACGCGGCCCTCGGCATCCCGTACCCGGACACGGTCGAGCGGGTCGACCGGATGGAGGAGGAGCTGGCCATCCTGCGCGGGCTCTGGGACGAGCCCGACGGCTGGTCGTTCGAGGGCGAGCACTACCAGGTGCGCGGCATCGCTCTTCCGGCCGAAGGGCCGCCGCCCCAACCTCATCGTCGGCGGCGTCGGCCGGCCGCGCTCCATCCGTCTCGCGGCCCGCTATGCCGACGAGTACAACATCAGCTCCTCGAACCCGGACGAGGTGCGCGAGATCATGGCCCGGCTCGATGCCGCCTGCGAGGCCATCGGGCGCGACCCCGCCACCCTCGCGCGATCGGTCATGGCGGGCGTGCTCATCGGTCGGGACGAGGCGGAGATGCGCGAGCGGACGGCCACCCAGGTGGCCATCTTCGGGAGCGCCACGGCGCGAGGCCGAGGCCTGGCTCGACGAGCGCCGCGACCGCTGGATCCTGGGCACGCCCGACGAGGCGCGTGACCGCCTCGGCGAGTACGCGCGACACGGCATCGACCGGCTGCTCTTCCAGGACTTCCTGCCGCGCGACCTCGAGCACATCGAGCTCATGGCCGAGGTCGCCGGCCTGTAGCCGCGGTCGGCCTGCCGGAGCGGAGCCTGCCTCAGCGCACGCGGCCGATCCGACCGGCCGGCCAGTAGCGGAACCAGGGCCGGCCCTGGACGGTGGCCGGATCGACCGCCCCGAAGGCCCGCGAGTCGGTCGACGCCTCCGGCGCGATCGCCGCGCGACCTCCAGCCGGCCGTCGGACGCGACGCCCGCGACGCGCTTGACGAGGAGGCGCCATGGCTCGCGCGGGTCCGGCACCAGGACGAGGTCGCCCACACAGCGGCGAGCGGTCGCCGGTAGGCCTCGGGATCGGCCAGCAGCCAGTCGCCGGGCAGCAGCGTCGGCGCCATGCTCTCGCCCTCCACCGCCACGCGCGCTCGCCAGGAGCGGGCAGCCGGTCGATGCACTCGCCGACCCGCCCGGCGACCTCAGGGCTCAGGCTGCCATGCGCGTCTTGCCGGGGCCTCCCGTGCCCTTCCACATGCTCGTCGATCTGGTCGATGAGCGCGAGCAGCTTCCTGGCCGCCTCGAGGTCGACGCCCTGCTTCACCGCTGAGGCCTGCTTCGAGGCCTTCCAGCAGACGTCGTGGAGGTCCGGGTACTGCTCGACGTGCTCGGGCTTGAAGTAGTCGTGCCAGAGGACGTCGATGTGGTGCTTGACGAGCTCGGCGCGCTCCTCCTTCACGACGATGCAGCGGGCCCGGAAGACCTCGTCCTCGGAGGCGTGGTAGCGCTCGATGATGCGATGGCACGACTCGGCCTCGATGCGGGCCTGCTCGGGGTCGTAGACGCCGCAGGGGATGTCGCAGTGCGCATGGGCGATGCGCCGCGGGGCGAACAGTCGGGACAGGTCCATCGGGCTCTCCTTTCGTCGCGGCGGCGGCGTCGGGCGGTGGCCACTCGGATGCGCCTGACCGCGAGCGATGACTGGGCGACCGATTCTGCCACGCGAGCGCGCAGCGCGTACGTGCGGGCCTGTCGAGTGGCCGACGCTTGACAGCGCCGCGACGCATCGGTTCTCTACTATGCCGACTATTCCTATAGAATCGCTCGACAATATAGACAACCCGGCGCAGGCGCCGTCTGCGCCGGGTGTCGTCCGGGGGGCCGTGTGGCACTCCGTGCCGAGCGAGCCACACGGAAGGAGACGAGATGCAGATGGCTCATCGACAGCCCGTCGCAGCGTCGGCCGGCGATCCGTCGTCGGGCTCGCCGCCGGCGCGCTCCTGCTCGGCGACGTGCCCTGGCGGCGTCCGCCCAGGAGTCGCCAGCGCCCATGCGAGGCCACGCCGGGCGCCGTGACCCTCGTCGCCTACACGACGCCGCGCGAGGCGTACGAGGAGATCATCCCGCTCTTCCAGGCGACCGAGGCCGGGCAGGGCGTCACGTTCGAGGAGTCCTACGGGCCATCCGGCGACCAGAGCCGCGCCGTCGAGGCGGGCCTGCCGGCGGACGTCGTGGCCCTGGCCCTGTGGCCGGACGTCGAGCGGCTCGTCGAGCCCGGCATCGTGGCCGCCGACTGGGACGAGAACGAGCACGACGGCATCGTCCACAACAGCGTCGTCGCGCTCGCCGTGCGGCCCGGCAACCCCAAGGGCATCACCGGCTGGGATGACCTGATCCGCGACGACGTCGACGTCATCACGCCCAACCCGTTCACCTCGGGCGGCGCCCAGTGGAACATCCTGGCGGCCTACCAGGCCCAGATCGAGGCCGGCAAGACCGAGGAGGAGGCGATCGAGTACCTCAAGCAGCTCATCGGCAACGTCTCGGTCATGGACCGCGGCGCCCGCGACGCGCTGACCACGTTCATGGCCGGGCCAGGGCGACGTGCTCATCGCCTACGAGAACGAGGCCATCTTCGCCCAGCAGGCCGGCCAGCCGCTCGAGTACGTCGTGCCGGACGCCACGATGCTCATCGAGAACGCCGTGGCGACCGACGCTCACCGGTGACGCGCCCGAGGCCGCCGCGGCGTTCGTGGACTTCCTGTACACGCCCGAGGCCCAGCGGGTCTTCGGCGAGCACGGCTTCCGGCCCGAGGTCGAGGAGGTCGCGGCGCGAGTTCGACTACGTCCAGCCGCCGCCAGCTCTTCACGATCGAGGCGACCTCGGCGGCTGGCCCGAGGCACGGCCCGAGTTCTTCGACCCCGAGGACGGCATCATGGCCAGGATCTTCGCGGAGCTCGGCCTCGAGGCTGGCTGACGCTGACGTCGCATGCCGCCGCCCGACCGCAGGAGCGGTCGGGCGCGCCGCCTCCCGCTACGACGGCCGGGGCCTCCTGGGCCCCGGCATCACGGCGCTCTACCTCGGTCTGCTCGTCCTCATCCCGATCGCCGCCGTGCTCTGGCGGTCGGTGTCCGACGGGCTGGACGAGTTCCTCGCCGCCATCACCAGCCCGCAGGCGCTGGCGGCCCTGCAGCTCACCTTCACCGTCTCGCTGCTCGTGGTCGTCATCAACGCCGTCATGGGCACCGCTCATCGCCTGGGTCCTCGTCCGTGACGACTTCCCGGGCAAGACGCGTCGTCAACGCCCTCATCGACCTGCCCTTCGCGCTGCCCACCATCGTCGCCGGCCTGACGCTGCTGACGCTCTACGGGCCGCGCAGCCCGTTCGGCATCAACGTGGCCTACTCGCAGGCCGGCATCATGCGTGGCGCTGCTCTTCGTGACGCTGCCGTTCGTGGTCCGCTCGGTGCAGCCGGTGCTCGCCGAGCTCGACCGCGAGATGGAGGAGGCCGGCGCCTCCCTGGGCGCCTCGACGCCGACGGTCATCCGCCGCATCGTCCTGCCCAACCTCGTGCCCGCCATCCTGACGGGCTCGGCGCTCGCCTTCGCGCGCTGCATCGGCGAGTTCGGCTCGGTCGTGCTCATCGCCGGCAACATCCCCTACCGGACCGAGCTGGCCTCCGTCTACATCTTCGGCCAGGTCGAGGCGGACGACCCGGGCGCGGCCGCCGCGGTCTCGGTGCGTGCTGCTGGTCGCCTCGCTCGTGCTGCTCACGGCCTTCGACCTGCTGCGCCGGCGCATCTCGCGCCACGAGGAGCCCGCCGCATGACCGCCGACGAGCCCGGCGGCGGCCGCCTCGGGTCGCGCACGTGGGCGACGACCGGACCCGCGCCCGCGTCGCGCGCCTGGGCCTGCGGAGCGGTCGCCCTGCGTCTACCTGCTCCTCATCCTGGCACTGCCGGTCGCTGACCGTCTTCTGTCGGACCTTCGAGGGCGGCCTCGAGCCCGTGCTCAAGGCCATCGCAGCGGCCGGCCTTCCAGTCGGCGTTCTGGCTGACCCTCCAGATCACGCTCATCACGGTCCCGGTCAACACGGTCTTCGGGATCGTCGCCGCGCTGGCCATCGTGCGGCGGCGCTTCCCGGGTCGCGGCCTGCTCAACGCGCTCATCGACCTGCCCTTCGCGCTGTCGCCGGTGATCATCGGCCTGTCGCTCATCCTGGTCTACGGCAAGAACGGCTGGCTCGGCGGCCTCCTGGCCGACCTCGGCGTCACGGTCATCTTCGCGATGCCGGGCATGGTCCTGGCCACCCTCTTCGTGTCGCTGCCGTTCGTCGTCCGCGAGGTCATCCCGGTGCTGCGCGAGATCGGCACCGACGCAGGAGGAGGCCGCCTACACGCTGGGCGCCTCGCAGTGGCGCACCTTCTGGCGGGTCACCCTGCCGGCCATCCGCTGGGGCGTCATCTACGGCGATCATCCTGACCACGGCGCGCTCCCTCGGCGAGTACGGCGCCGTGGCCGTCGTCTCGGGCAAGATCGCCGGCAAGACCGAGACGCTCACGACGCACGTCGAGGAGCGCTACCTGGCCTTCGACCTGGCGGGCGCCTACTCGGCCTCGATCATGCTCGCCGCTCATGGCCCTCCTCGTGCTCCTCGGCATGCAGCTGCTACCAGTCCGGGTCGACTGCGCCGGCGGCGACCGTCGATGCGGCCGGGACCCGCCACGACCACCCACCTGGAGGTCTGAGCCATGGCCATCCGTCATCCGCGACCTCACCAAGCGCTTCGGGGACGTCACCGTTCTCGACGACGTCGACCTCGAGATCCGCGACGGCTCGCTGACGGCCCTGCTGGGACCCTCCGGCAGCGGCAAGACCACGCTGCTGCGCATCATCGGCGGGCTGGAGGTGCCCGAGGAGGGCACGGTCCGTCATCGACGGACCGGGACGTCACGCACGTGCCGCCGCAGCAGCGCGGCATCGGCTTCGTCTTCCAGCACTACGCGCCCTTCAAGCACATGACCGTCTGGGACAACGTGGCCTTCGGGCTGACCATCCGCAAGCGCCCCAAGGAGGAGATCCGCCGCAAGGTCGGGGAGCTGCTCACGCTCGTCCAGATCGCGCATCTCGCCGACCGCTATCCGGCCCAGCTCTCGGGCGGCCAGCGGCAGCGCATGGCCCTCGCCCGGGCCCTCGCCATCGAGCCCGGCGGTGCTCCTCCTCGACGAGCCCTTCGGCGCCCTCGACGCGCGGGTCCGCAAGGAGCTGCGCATCTGGCTGCGGCGCCTCCACGACGAGACCCACGTGACCACGGTCTTCGTGACCCATGACCAGGAGGAGGCCATGGACGTGGCCGACCACATCGTGGTCATGGACGCAGGGGCGCATCCAGCAGGAGGGCTCGCCGCGCGAGCTCTACGAGCATCCGGCCAACGAGTTCGTGATGGGCTTCATCGGCCCGGTCAACCGGCTCGGCGACCGCTACGTCCGGCCGCACGACCTGGAGGTCCGCATCGATCCCTTCGACGGACTCCACGGCAGGCGCTCGTCGAGCGGGTCGTCTATCTCGGCTTCGAGGTCCGCGTCGAGCTCGTGCGCAAGGACGGCGTGCGCGCTCTGGGCCCAGGTCCCGCGCGACGCAGTCGGAGCGGCTCGAGCTGGCGGCCGGCCAGACCGTCTACGTCCGCTCGAGCCGCGAGCAGGTCTTCGCGCCCGAGCCGCCTGATCGCCGGGCTCGAGGCCGCGGCGCCGCCCGCCGCTGCGTGCCCGAGCGCGCGGCCGGCTATGATTCCCACGTGGACGCGACCTCGCTGCCGAGTCCACCCCTCCAGGCCTGGCGCGGTGACGCCGCGTCCGTGGCTGCCCAGCTCGGGGTGGACCCTACCCGTGGCCTGCGCCCGCCCGAGGTCGAGGAGCGGCGCGCGGAGCACGGCCCCAACGAGCTCATCGAGAAGCGCCAGCGGCCCGCCTGGCGGCTCCTGCTCGATCAGTTCACGAGCGCGATGATCCTCGTCCTGCTGGCGGCGGCCGTCATCACGGCGCTGCTCGGTGACACCAAGGACACCGTCATCATCCTGGCCATCGTCGTCTTCAACGGCGCCGTGGGCTTCATCCAGGAGTACCGGGCCGAGCAGGCCATGGACGCCCTCAAGCGGATGGCGAGCCCCGAGGCCCGTGTCGTCCGCGACGGGCAGGCCCGTCTCGTCCCAGCACGCGAGGTCGTCCCCGGCGACGTCATGCTCCTCGAGCAGGGCGACATCGTGACGGCCGACCTGCGCCTCATCGAGGCGCCTGCGCTGCGTGTCAACGAGGCGCCCCTGACGGGCGAGTCGGAGCCGGTCGCCAAGGTCACCGCCGCCCTGCCGGACGTCGACGCGGCGACCCCGGCGGACCAGCTCAACATGGCCTTCAGCGGCACCGCCGTGACCTCCGGTCGCGCCCGCGGCATCGTCGTTGCCACCGGCATGGGCACGGCCATCGGCCGCATCGCCGAGCTGCTGCAGCAGGGCGAGGACGAGGCCACACCGCTCCAGAAGCGCCTCGGCGAGCTGGGCAAGTGGCTGGCCGTCGGCGGCGCTCCTCATCTGCGGGCTCGTCTTCGCCAGCGGCCTCCTGCGCGGCGAGGACCCCCAGGAGATGTTCCTCATCTCTGTGAGCCTGGCCGTGGCCGCCATCCCCGAGGGCCTGCCGGCCGTGGTCACCATCTCGCTGGCCCTCGGGGCGCGTCGGATGGCCCAGCGGCGGGCGCTCGTACGACGTCTGCCGGCGGTGGAGACGCTCGGCTCGGTGAGCGTCATCTGCTCGGACAAGACGGGCACCCTGACCGAGAACCGCATGCTCGTGGAGCGGCTCTGGACGCCCGCGGCGGAGTACACCGTCCGGGGCGACGGCTACGCCCCCGAGGGCCGCATCGAGCCATCCCCGGACGGCGATCCGTTCGCCCATTCGGCGGCCCTCGTGGCGGCTGCCTGCAACGACGCCTCGCTCGTCACTCCAGACGCCGGCGGAGATGTGGTCCATCACCGGCGACCCCACCGAGGGCGCGCTCGTCGCCTTCGCCGCCAAGCTCGACGTCCACCAGGACGATCTGCCGGCGCGCCTGCCTCGCGTCGCCGAGGTCGGCTTCGACGCCGAGCGACGGCGCATGACCACGATCCACACGCCAGCGGACGCGACGGAGTCCGGGCAGCCACCAGTCGCCGCCGACGGGCGCCACTGGGTGGCCGTCAAGGGCGCCCTCGAGTCGATCGCACCGCTGCTCGGGGAGGACCAGGGGGCGGTCCTCGAGTCAGCGCGGGAGGTGGCTGAGCGCTACGCCGCGGACGGCTACCGGGTCCTGGCCCTCGCAGAGGGCACCGTCGAGCGCCTGCCGGCTGATCCTGAGGATGCCGAGCAGGACCTGCGGCTCGGCGGCCATCGTGGCCATGGCCGACCCGCCGCGCGAGGCGGCCGCGCTGGCCATCGCCGAATGCCGGTCGGCCGGCATCTCTCCGGTCATGATCACGGGCGACCACCACCTCACAGCCACCTCGATCGCTGGCCGACTCGGCGTCCTCGGGGATGGCCGCAGCTCGCTCACCGGCGCAGAGCTTGCCGACCTCGACGACGAGGCATTCGAGTCGCGCGTCACGCAGGTGGGCGTGTACGCGCGCACCAATCCGGAGCAGAAGCTGCGCATCGTCGACGCCTGGCGAGCCAGAGGTGCGGTGGTGGCCATGACCGGCGACGGCGTCAACGACGCGCCGGCGCTGCGCCGCGCCGACATCGGTGTCGCCATGGGCATCACCGGCACGGACGTCAGCAAGGAAGCCGCGGACATGATCCTCGCGGACGATGACTTCTCGACCATCGTCGCGGCGGTGGAGGAGGGGCGGCGGATCTACGCCAACATCCGCCACTTCGTGCGCTACATGCTGACCACGAACTCGGCCGAGATCTGGGTCATGGTCCTGGCGCCCTTCCTCGGGCTGCCCCTGCCCCTGATGGCCATCCAGATCCTCTGGATCAACCTCGTCACGGATGGGGCGCCGGCCCTCTCGCTGGGCGTCGAGCCTGCCCACCGCCACGCCATGAGCCGGCCGCCGCGCAGGCCGGACGCGTCCATCCTCGGAGCGGGCCTCTGGCAGCACGCCGTCTGGGTCGGCCTGCTCATGGGCGGCATCACCCTGGCGGTCCAGGCCTGGGCCACGCAGGCCGGCTGGCACTGGCAGACGATGGTCTTCACCGTCCTCGCGTTCCTCCAGCTGGCCCACTCACTGGCGGTCCGCTCGGAGCGCGAATCGACCCTCCGTCTGGGCTTCCGGAGCAACATGCCGCTGCTCATCACGGTCATCCTCACCGCGTCCGTCCAGCTGGCGCTCATCTACGTGCCGGCGCTCCAGCCCATCTTCGAGACCGAGGCGCTGGGGCTCGAGGAGCTGGTCCTGGTCGCCCTCGTGACGCCGATCCCCTTCGTCGCCGTGGAGATCGAGAAGTGGGTGGTTCGCCGGCGGGAGCGGCGTCAGCTCGACGCGGTGGGACTGGCGGCGGGATAGGCGGGCACGGAACCGAGCGACATCACGTCGCTGATACGGCGTCGCGCCTGGAGCCGCTCGGCGGCCGGCCGCCGTGGATCGCGACGATCGAGGACGCGGAGCGCCCAGGCCGGGAAGGACAGAAGCTGCCGCTCGAGCTCGCCGGGCCTGGCCGCCAGCATGGCGGTCATCGTCTCGCGGATGGCCAGGGCGGTGTTCCGCGGCACGACCCAGGCCTCCGCCGCGGCGAGGCGCGACAGCGCGAGACGAGCTCGCTCGTACGCGACGTTGAGGCACAGATCCGGCTCGTCCGGGCCCTCGGCCACGAAGACCCTGTCGAGCGCTGCCAGCACCTCCCCGCAGAGCGCTGACGACAGCTCGCTTGACCGACGCCGGGCCACGGCGTTTCCCTCCGGCTCCGCGAGAGGCATCACGCGGAGCACCTGCTCCTGGCGCGTCCGGACGGCGCGCGCCCCCCGGGCGCCTGGTGCACCCGAGTATCGGCGCTCGCCGGAGAGATGTCCATAGCACTCGTCTCGGACGCAGACCGTCGCGCTGTGTGGCTATACTGCCGCATTATCAGACTATCCCGATAATGTCTATCATTTCGGTCGGGAATAGAGGTCCGGCGGACGCCCTCGTCGCGTGACCAGCCGGCCCAGAGCAGAGGTTCACCCCCCGAAGATGATCGAGACACGACCGCTGACCGAGCGCTCCCTGCGGCGCCGCATCAGCCACCTGGACGCCCTGGAGGCGGAGTCCATCTTCATCATGCGCGAGGTCGCCGCCGAGTTCGAGCGGCCCGTGCTGCTGTTCTCGGGCGGCAAGGACTCCATCGTCCTGCTGCGCCTCGCCGAGAAGGCCTTCCGTCCGGCCCGCTTCCCGTTCCCCATCATGCACATCGATACGGGGCACAACTTTCCCGAGGTCCTCGAGTTCCGGGACCGCCGCGTGGCCGAGCTCGGGGAGCGCCTCATCGTGGCCTCGGTCCAGGACTCCATCGACCGCGGCCGCGTCCGCGAGGAGCCCGGCAACCCGTCGCGGAACCGGCTGCAGACCACGACGCTGCTCGACGCCATCACCGAGCACAACTTCGACTCCGTCTTCGGCGGCGCCCGGCGCGACGAGGAGAAGGCGCGGGCCAAGGAGCGCGTCTTCTCGCTCCGTGACGAGTTCGGGCAGTGGGAGCCGCGCTCGCAGCGCCCCGAGCTGTGGGCCCTCTACAACGGCCGCATCCGCCGCGGCCAGCACATGCGCATCTTCCCCATCTCGAACTGGACCGAGATGGACGTCTGGCAGTACATCGCCAGGGAGGGCGTGGAGGTGCCTTCGATCTACTACGCCCACGAGCGTGACGTCTTCCGCCGCGATGGCATGTGGCTGGCCACCAGCCCCTTCCTCGTGCAGGGCGCCGAGGAGACCGTGGAGCGCATGGTCGTGCGCTACCGGACGGTGGGTGACATGACCTGCACGGGAGCGGTCCGCTCCGACGCCGCCGATGTCGAGGCCATCATCACCGAGGTGGCCGCCGCCCGGATCACCGAGCGCGGCGCCACGCGCGCCGACGACGCCTTCAGCGAGACGGCCATGGAAGACCGCAAGAAGGAGGGCTACTTCTAGATGGACCTCCTGCGCTTCTCGACGGCTGGCTCGGTCGACGACGGCAAGTCGACGCTCATCGGCCGTCTGCTCTACGACTCCAAGGGCATCTTCGAGGACCAGCTGGCGGCCATCGAGCGCACCAGCCAGCGCCGCGGCAACCACCAGGTCGACCTGGCCCTCCTGACCGACGGCCTGCGCGCCGAGCGGGAGCAGGGCATCACCATCGACGTGGCCTACCGCTACTTCGCCACACCCAAGCGCAAGTTCATCATCGCGGACACGCCGGGCCACGTGCAGTACACGCGCAACATGGTCACGGGGGCCTCCACCGCGGACCTCGCCATCGTCCTCATCGACGCCCGCAACGGGGTCCTCGAGCAGTCCCACCGGCACGCCTTCATCGCGGCCCTGCTGGGCATCCCGCACATCGTCGTGGCCGTCAACAAGATGGATCTCGTCGGCTACGACGAGGAGGTCTACGAGGACATCACGGCCGAGTTCTCCGACTGGGCCGCCAAGCTCGACGTCCACGACATCCAGTTCATCCCCATCAGCGCGCTCCACGGCGACAACGTCGTGCAGCGCTCGCTGGCGATGCCCTGGTACCAGGGACCCTCGCTGCTCTATCACCTCGAGCACGTCTACATCGGCTCGGACATCAACCTCATCGACGTGCGCTTCCCGGTCCAGTGGGTGGTGCGACCCCAGAGCACCGAGCACCACGACTTCCGTGGCTACGCCGGCCAGATCGCCTCGGGCACCTTCCGCAAGGGCGATGACGTCGTGGTCCTGCCCTCGGGCAAGCGTTCCCGCGTGAAGTCCATCTCGACCTTCGACGGCGAGCTCGAGGTGGCCTCACCGCCGCTCTCGGTCGATCATGCAGCTCGAGGACGACATCGACATCTCCCGCGGCGACGTCATCTGCCGGCCCCACAACCAGCCCGAGGTCACCAACGACTTCGAGGCCATGGTCTGCTGGATGGCCGATGAGCCGCTGCGGCCCGGCTCGCGCTACGCCATCAAGCACACCACGCGGACGGGCCGGGCCATCATCGAGGACCTGCGCTACCGCATGGACGTCAACACGCTCCAGCGCGACCAGGTGGCCCAGGAGCTCGGCCTCAACGAGATCGGCCGCCTGCACATCCGCACGAGCACCCCGTTGCTCCTCGACGAGTACCGCCTCAGCCGCTCCACGGGCGGCTTCATCCTCATCGACGAGACGACGCAGGACACGGTTGGCGCCGGCATGGTCGTGCGCACGGGTCCCGAGCCCGAGCTCGTCGTGCTCGAGGATACGGAGGACCTCGCCGCCGCCTGAGGCTCGGCCGTGCCGGCCCGCCGTCATCGGGTGGCCTCGGTCGTCGCCCGGGCGTGGCCCGTCGGCCGCCCGGAGCCTCGCCGTATCATCGGCCCGTGACAGAAGCGGGACAGCCGCCGCGAGCTGGCCCCTCGGTCTGCCCCTTCGTGGCCCTGGCCGAGGACCGCGACCGGCGTGCCGACGGGCCGGCTGAGGGCAACCGCTGCTACGCGGAGAGGGCGCCGCGGCGGCGGGACCTCGTCTACCAGGCCGATTACTGCTACTCGCCTCGCTTCGCGTCGTGCTCCGTCTTCCTGGCCTGGGCGGCCCGCAACGCCGCCGAGCCGGCCTATGTCACCGACGCGGCGCGCAAGGCGTGGGGCTCCGGGCATCGCCATGCCCGAGGACGGAGGCACGCCGCCCTCCGGGCCTCGGCGAAGGTGATGGCGTCGAGTCCGCCGGTCGCGACCGGCCGAGGCGGCCGGCCTCGCGCTGCCATCACCGACGCCCGAAGGTGGTCTCTTCGGACCGGCCGACCCGAGCGAGCGCGCCCGCAGGCCCGCCGCCGACGAGTTCGACTGGGTGCCAGCCTCCGCGTGGGTCGAGGCCCCCTGGGACCCCCACGCCGAGGCCGAGGCCGACGAGCTCGAGGCCCTGGCCGCCGCACGCATCCGACGAGGAGGAGCCCGAGGAGGCCGAGACCGATGCACCGCGAGCCCGTCGAGGAGGACCTCGTCGGTCCGCGCGTGCCGGCCGCCCTGCCGATGCGCCGGCGCCGCCAGCCCCAGGAGCCCATCCGGGCCCGTGGCTCGGGGGAGTGGTGGTATGCCGACCCGCTCGAGCGCGAGTCGCTCGTCCGTCGGCGTCGCGGCAGCGGGGCCGCCGATGCATGCTGGCCGTGCTCGGCCTCCTCGTCGTGGCCATCGTCGTCTTCCTGCTGCCGACCCTGCTGGGTGGCGGCGGGACCCGACCGCTGCCCTGGCCTCGCCGTCGCCGGGCTCGTCGTCCGGCCGCTCGCCACCCGGGCGCCCAGCGGCACGACCCGCCGAGCGCCTCGCCGAGCCCGACGCCGGAGCCCGAGATCCGGCGACCTACACGGTGCAGACCGGGCGACACGCTCTTCGGCATCGCCGGCGAGCTGCGCGTCAACATGCGGCTCCTGCAGTGCATCAACGGGCTCACCAACCCGAACCTCCTGCAGCCCGGCCAGAAGCTGCTCGTGCCGCCGGACGGCTACAGCTGTCCTCCGGGTTGGCGCCGCGCCTCGCCGGAGCCAGAGACGTCTCGCCGATCCTGGATCCTCGCCCGGAGCAGGTGCCTCGGCCGAGCCCGTCGCCTCAGAGGCTCCCTGATCCAGGGTTCTCAGGTGCCACGCTGGCGAGGCCGCCGCGGGGATCGTCGAGCTGGGCGCATGGCCACGACGCCCGGGCTCGATAGCCACGAGCCCGCCATGCGGCCCGACCGAACCACGACCCGCCGATGGCGACCTATCGCGACGACAGGTTGATGCTCGTGATCTTGCCCGCTTCGACGCGGAAGATGGCATCGATGTGCTGTGATGGGGCGCCCGGCCGCAGGACCAGGAGGTCCGCCTCGTAGGTGTTGCCCGTCTCGCGGACATCCGCCGGCACCATCTTCAGGCCCTCATCCGCGCGCAGGAACCAGCCGCCCACCTGGGCCACCCCGCGCAGCGTGCGCGAGCTGTCACGCACGTGCACGCGCATCTCGGCGCGCTCGTCCATGAGCTCGACGGCGCCCTTGCGATCGCCGTTGTTGAGCTTGTCGAAGAAGACCTCCATCGTGTCGACCGCACCCATGGCTACAGACTAGGCGACTTCGCCGCTCGGCGTCTTCGTCCGGCGCGACGGCGGCTCACGAACCCCGGGGTCAGAAGCCGCCGCCGGCGCCGCCGCCTCCGCCGCCCGAGCTGCCGCCGCCGAATCCGCCGCCGCCTCCGCCGAGCTGCCGCCCGAGGATGCCGGCGGGCTGCCGATCGTCGAGAGCGCGGCCGTCATGGCCGTGAAATCGGGCACGACTCCGCTCGAGAAGAGGCCCGCCGTGGGCGCCCGCGCGCCGCCGCTGATGCGTGCCCCCGAGCGCTCGCCGATGGCCCACCAGGGCGGGAAGTACGTCCGCGTCGGCGAGGCGGCACCCGTCCGGACGTCCTCCATCGACCGTTCCAGGACCTCCTCGGCCTCCTCGTGCAGGCCCAGGGCGTAGGACCAGACGACCGCCTGGTCGGGCGTCTCGACCCAGGGCAGGACACCGCTGCTCACGACCTGGTCCATCGTCCGTGAGCTCTCGAGCGTCTTCTGCAGGGTGCGCCGGTAGGCCGCCAGCTGGGCGAACGTGCGGGCGCCCTCGAGGGTCCGCTGCGGCATCGTGCGGGCGATGATGAACATCACCACCGCGGCCACCGCGGCCGAGATGCCCACCAGGAGCAGCCCGTTGCTGGGCAGCTGGAAGCCGAAGAACACGCCCGCCACCCCCGCGATGAGCACCAGCGCGGCACGGCGTGACCAGCGGTCGACCGAGTCGCCCGGTGGCTCGCGGAACCAGCCGCTCGTGGCGACCGCCCGCTCGAGCCGGTCGTCGAAGCCCCCAACGCTGCGCGAGAAGCGCGGCACGTCCTTCGCGGCCACCGTGCGCACGGCGCCGGCCAGTCGCTTCAGCTCGTCGAGCGCGTACTTCTCAGCCTCGCCCAGCGGCAGGCGCCGGTTGCGCGCCAGCCGCGCATCGCGCTGATCGGGCACCGTGATGTCGATGTCGACCTTGGCGCTGTCCTCATCGGAGGCGCGGAAGCTGATCTCCCCGCGCGCGGCGAGGTCGACGAGCGCGGTGGTCAGGGCATGCCGGGGCGCCCGACCGTCCATGAGCACCGCGGCCGCGGCCGGCGAGAGCCCGGGCGGCGGAGCGGGCATGAGGATCGAGGCATCGTCAAGGTAGATGGGATCCCGGCCGAAGCGCAGCCAGCTCCAGCCCGCCCAGGCCACCAGTCCGATGAGCAGGAGCGGTGCCACGATGAGCCCCGTCACGGCGTCCACCTGACGGGCCAGCTGAAGGCTGCTCGCCCGCTCGGCCGTGGTGGCCCCCTCGATGCGCGTCATGGCGGCGGTCAGCGCCGCGTCGAAGTCGCAGCGCCGCAGCGCCGGCAGCATCTCCGCCTCGAAGATGGACTGGCGCTCCCCGTTGGTGAGGTAGGTGGCCTCGAAGCCGGGCGCCGCGTAGAGCTGCACCTGGCCGTGGCAGAGGTCCTCGCGCAGGTTGAAGAAGATGGCCAGCCCGTCGTCGAAGCCCTCCCGTCCGACACCCCACTGGTCGATGAGCGCGACGGCGTCCTGCTCGGTGCGGCCGGGGTCGTCCGCCTCCGGCTTCACCTGCGTGTAGACGACGACCTGTGCCCCGGTGCGCTCCTCGATGTCCGCGATCGTCTGACCGATCCGGTCGATGACCGCCGGGCTGATGACCTCGGCGTAGTCGTAGACGCGCAACCCGTCGATGGGGTCCGGGAAGGCCGGACCGGGGTCCGGCCGAAGCCCGCTCGTGGGCCGGCGGCCGTCATCGGCCGTGGGACGCCGCGGCGGTACGGTCGCCCCTGGAGATGGCGTCCGCACCGGCGCCGGTGTCGCCTCGGCGGCCAGCGTGTTCAGGCGCGACTCGAGGGCCACGCGCCCGGTGGCAAGCGCGCTCGCCCAGTCCTGGCTCTGCAGGCCGGGGAGCACGGCCGAGTTCACCGCATCGTCGACGTCCCTGGCGTCGAGCGCCGCGAACCCGGGGCCGAGGGCCACGCCGTTGCGAGCGATGGTGCCCTCGGGGTTGATGTTCCAGAGCATCACCGCGCCCGTGCCGGCCTCGCCGCCGACGCCCCAGGTCTCGAGCAGCCGGGCGGCCTCGTCGCGGGCGTCGCGCCGATCGCCCACACGCTCCAGCTGCTGCGTGTAGACGACGATGTCGATGCCGGTGTCCTCGAGGAGGCTGCGCAGGTCAGCCTGCAGCGCCTCCTCGTCGACCCCATTGATGATGCGAGCCTCGTCCTGGATGTGGACGCCCTCGCCGCGCTCGGGGAAGACGGTCTGCTCCTCGGTCTGGGCAGCTGTCACAGGCGCCATCGCCAGGAGCGTCAGGAGCAGCAGAGGGCAGCAGGAGCGGCCTGCTCATCTGGCGGCGGCCACGGGGCGCTCGTCGCCGGCCAGCTCCCGGCGGACCCGCCGGGCGAGCTCGGCCGACTGCTCGTAGCGTCCGAAGCTGGGCATGATGTAGGTGCCGTCGACGAGGGGGCGCATGGCGTGCAGCAGCTCGAGGGCCATCTCGAGGCCCACCTCCGAGCCGCGCTCGCCGGCCGAGTGCATGGCCGCCCGGACGGCATCCGGGATGGTGATGCCGGGCACCTCGTTGTGCAGGAACTCCGCGTGGCGCGCGGTGTGCAGAGGGAGCACACCGAGCAGCACGGGCAGGGGCAGCGCGTCGCCGAATCGCGCCGCGGCCCGCTCCATGAAGCGCTGCCACTGGGCCACGTCGTAGATGGGCTGGGTCATGATGAGCTGCGCGCCGGCCTCGATCTTGCCTGTCAGCCGGTCCAGCTCGTGATCGAGGTCGGCGGCCGTGGGGTCGAGGGCACAGGCGATGGTGAAGCCCGCGGGCGCGCCGATGGCCCGGCCGGCCTGGTCCTCGCCGCGATTGAGGCGGCCCAGGATGCCGATGAGCCCGATCGAATCGATGTCCCAGATGCCCGTGCCCCCCGGGTAGTCCCCGACCGTGGGCGGGTCGCCCGTGAGCGCCAGGATGTCGCGGATGCCCAGCGCGTGCGCGCCCAGCAGCTCCGACTCCAGAGCCATGAGGTTGCGGTCGCGAGTGGTGAAGTGGATGAGCACCTCGAGGCCGAGGTCCCGCTGGATGGCGAAGCCCACGGCCATGGCGCCCATGCGCACGCGGGCCATGGCGCTGTCGCTGATGTTCACGAGGTCGGCGCCGGCGTCGCGGATGAGCTCGGCCGATCGAAGCGTGCGCTCGATGTTCACGCTGCGAGGCGGGTCGATCTCGACACTGACGATGAAGCGACCCGCCGCCAGGGCGGTCGCGAGGCCAGTGGGCGGCGGCGCCTCGACCGCCGGGCCCTGGTCGTCGACTGCGGTGCGGACCCTGGTCACCGGGGCGCCGGGGGGGCCGACCGACGATGCGTTCTCGCCATCCGCCTCCCGGCTCCCGGCCAGGCCTGTCCGCCGGGCGTGCTCCCGGTCGAGGACCTGTCGCATCGCGGCCACGTGATCGGGGGTCGTGCCGCAGCAGCCACCCACGAGCCGCGCGCCCGCGGCCAGGAATCGTGGTACCTCGTCGGCGAAGTAGGCTGGCGAGGCGGCCCACACGAACTGGCCGCTCACGCGTCCCGCGAGGCCGGCATTGGGCATGATGACGAGCGGCGTGTCGCCCGCGCTGCCGGCCATCTGCTCGAGCACGTCGATGCCGGCGATGGGACCGGACCCGCAGTTGACCCCGAGCACATCCACGCCCGCGGCGTGGAGCGCCGCGGCGGCATCGGCCGCGGTCGTCCCATCGGCCACCCGGAGGTCCTCGCCGAAGCTCAGCGAGGCGATGATGGGCAGGTCGCCCGAGCGCCTGGCGGCTTCCGCGACGGCCAGCAGGTGGCCCACGTCGCTGGCGGTCTCGATCATGACCAGGTCGATGCCGCCCTCCAGCAGGCCCTCGAGCTGCTCCTCGGCCGCAGCCGCCGCCTCCGACGCCGGGAGATGGCTGGGGCCGTGCAGCGGCGAGCTGACCGGTCCGATGGAGCCGGCCACGAGGACCTCGCGACCGGAGACCTCGCGAGCCTCGCGTGCCAGCTGGGCGGCCCGCCGGTTGATGAGGGTCGTCCGGTCGGCCAGGCCGAGCTGTCCGAGCCGCACGCGATTGGCGCTGAAGCTGTTCGTCTCGATGATGTCCGCGCCGGCGGCGATGTACTCGCGATGGACCGCGCCGACCATGTCCGGCCGACTCAGCACGAGCTCGTCGAGCGAGGCCCGCTGCGGGATGCCCCGGCTGTAGAGGAGGGTGCCCATGGCGCCGTCGATGAGCAGTGGCCGTGCGGCCAGCCGCTCGGCGAAGGCCCGGCGAGCGTGGGAGAAGGTGGACGGCGGAGGCATCGAGGGCAAGGGTACCGCCGCAGCGGCCCCCCCTGTCCGCGGGGTGCCGCAGCGCAGCCGACCGCCAGCGTAGGATGCGGCCATGACTCACGATCGCGTCGCGCTTCGCCCCGATGGCCTGCCTGAGCCCACCGATGCCTTCGAGGCGGCTGTCGTGGACCTCCTCGTCGACCTCTTCACGGCCTACCCGACGTGGGGCACGGAGGTCGGCTTCCACAGCGTCGATGGCCGCTGGCCCGACCTCGGCGAGGACGGTCGTCAGGCGCGCCTGGCCATGCTCCACGGTCACGCGGCTCGCCTGGCCGCCTTCGAGACGGACGCTCTCACCGCGGACCAGCGCATCGACCGGGACATCCTGCAGGACGAGATCGAGAAGGCCGTCTTCGGCGACGAGGTCCTGCGCGACGAGGCCTGGGACGCGCTCCACCTCGTGTACCTCATGGGCAGCGGCCTCTTCGGGCTGCTCTCGCGGGAGTACGCGTCGTGGGCGCAGCGCGGCGCCGCGTTCCGGACGCGGCTCGAGGGCCTCCCCGAGCTGACCCGACAGGCGGTCGCGGGCCTCACCGGACTCCCGGGCCGCCGGGTCGCGCTGCTCCAGCTCGACACGGCGCTGGCACAGCTCGGCGGTGTCACCGAGCTCGTCGGCGCCGGCGTCGAGGAAGCGCGGACGCGCGCCGCGGCCGGGGAGGCTGTGGACCTGGTGGCACCCATCGAGGCCGCCGCAGACGCCGCCCGGCGGGCCATCGAGGCCTTCCGTACCGCACTTGACGAAGAAGTGCGACCACGGGCCTCAGGCGAAGGCCGACTCGGCTCCGAGCTCTTCGCGCGGAAGCTCCGCCTCACGCTCAGCAGCGACCTCTCGCCCGATGACCTGCGCGAACGGGCCTGGGCCGACTACCACGCCGTGCGCGCCGAGATGGTCCGCGTCGCCCGGCTCGCGTGGCCGACCTGGGTCCCCGACGAGCCGCTGCCCGACGCACCGGCGGGAGACGTCGATGCCGAGTCAGCGCTCGTCAAGCGGGTCCTCGATGCCATCGCCACCGAGCATCAGTCGCCCGACGGGCTCATCGACTTCTGTCGCGCCGAGATCGAGCGCATCAGCGCCTTCTGTCGCGAGCACGACGTCATCAGCCTGCCCGACGAGCCTCTCACCATCACCTGGACACCGCTCTTCCTGCGCGCCCACGCACGGGCCTTCCTCGACAGCCCCGGACGCCTCGACCGCGGTCTCCGGTCGCACTTCTGGATCACGCCACCGGACGAGTCGCAGGGCCCCGAGGCCGTGGAGTCGTACCTGCGCGAGGAGAACGACCGGATGCTCCGCGACCTCTCCATCCACGAGGCCATCCCGGGTCACTACCTCCAGCTGGCCGCCTCCAACCGCTGCCCGTCACTGGCACGGACGATCTTCACCAACGGCCTCTTCGCCGAGGGCTGGGCCGTGTACATCACGCAGGTCATGGTCGACCTCGGCTACGGCGCCGACGACCCGGCCTTCGTGCTGACCCACTGGAAGCTTTACCTGCGGGCGGTCGTGAACGCCATCCTCGACGTCACGGTCCATACGGGCTCCCTGACCGAGGAGGAGGCCCTCGACCTCATGGTCCGAGGCGCCTGGCAGGAGCCCGACGAGGCTCGCGGCAAGTGGCTGCGGGCGCGCATCAGCTCGACGCAGCTCTCGACCTACTACGTGGGCTCCCTCGAGATGTGGGACCTCGAGGTGGAGGTTCGGCGCCGGGCCGCCCTGGCCGTCGGGGCCGCGGTGGACGCCGTGCCTGCCCAGCGCGTGGCCGGCGGCCTCGGGGCCACGCCGGGCTTCGACCAGCGTGCCCATCTGGAAGCCGTCATCGCGCACGGCACGCCGGCCATCAAGTGGTGCCGGCGCATCCTGCTCGGCGAGCCCGCTTGAGCGAGCAGCGTGCCGGCCTCCCCGGTGCGCCGGCCGGAGTCGGCGCGGCCGCGGGGCGAGCCCGAGGTCGAGGTCGAGCCGCCCTCGCCGGCCGAGCTGGCGGCCATCCAGCGCCACCTCGCAACGCTTCCTGCGCTGGAGGGCGGGACCGTCCGCGAGCTGCCCGAGCTCGACGTCACCCTCGTGGAGGGCGACGGGCATGGCCTGGACGGCAGCTACGCGGCCATGCCGCGCTGGACCGCCGAGACCTGGCAGGCCAGGCTCGATGGCCGTGCGGGACCTCATGCGCGCCGACGGCGTCTGGCCCTCGCTCCTCTGGTGCGACCGGCTCGACCGCCCCATCGGGCTCGACCGGCAGCTCGCGCCGCACGGCTGGGCGAGGGTGCTCGGCGAGACCGTCATGTGGGTCGGCCGTGCGTCCGTCGTCCCGCACCTCGACCCAGACCTCCGCATCGAGGCCGTCCAGCCGCGCTCCGATCGAGCTCCACGAGCGCCTCGAGCGGCTCGTGTTCGGCATCGATGCGGGCCAGGCCGAACGCCGACGGAACAGCTTGGTCTCGGGGCTGGAGAGCGGCCGGCTGCGCGCCTGGGTCGTGTGGCTCGCAGACGAGCCGGTGGCCGTGGCGCGCCTGTCGCAGGTCGACGGCATGGCCGCGCTCCAGGGTATCGGCGTCGTGGAGGGCCATCGCGGCGCGGGGCTGGGCACCCTCATCACGACCGTCGCGACGCGGGCCGGCATGGCCCTGGGCAACCGCGTCGTCTGGCTCTCGGTGCGCGACGACAACGCGCCCGCCCGGCGCGTCTACGAGCGGCTCGGGTTCACACCCGCGTTCGCCTGGTCGCGCTGGCTGGCCACCGAGGGGCGACCCGAGCCAACGGCATAAGCTGGCGCCGTCCGAGCCGCCTGCGCCCGCTGACTACCGGGAGCGCGCTCCGGCTGCCGCCACGGGGACAGGACGGCTCGCGACCGGCGGGCTCGCCACCGGCGGGCTCGCTGCCGGCAGGTACATGCGCTCTACGTACTCGGCCAGCATCCGCGTCGTCGAGAACTGCCACAGCGAGCTGCCGGCAGCGCCGCGCATGCGCTTCAGCCAGCCGGTCGGCACGTCGTCATCGTCGCGCTCGTACCAGAGCGGCACGATCTCCTCCTCGAGCAGCCGATAGAGGTCCTGCGCGTCGGCCCAGTCCTGGGCGCCCTCATCGGGGTTGGTGTCTCGGCTGCCGATGGCCCAGCCATTCCGGCCGTCGTAGCACTCGTCCCACCAGCCGTCGAGGATGGACACGTTGACGACGCCGTTCATGGCCGCCTTCATGCCGCTGGTCCCCGAGGCCTCCAGCGGTCGGCGCGGGTTGTTGAGCCAGACGTCGACGCCCTGGACGAGGTACCGGGCGATGCGCATGTCGTAGTCCTCGAGGATGAAGACGCGGCCGCGGAGGGCGTCCGATCGGCTGTGCTCGAAGATCGTCTGGATGACGCCCTGGCCCGGACGGTCCGCGGGATGGGCCTTGCCGGCGAAGATGAACTGCACCGGGCGCGCCGGGTCGCTGCTGAGGCGGATGAGCCGGTCGATGTCGGTGAACAGCAGCGCGGCCCGCTTGTAGGTGGCCATGCGGCGGGCGAAGCCGATGGTGAGGACGCCCGGGTCCAGGCTCTCCGCGAGCTCGGCCAGCGTGCTGGGCGCCTCGCCGTGGCGCGCCAGCTGGCGCCGCAACCGGAGCTGCGCGTAGGCCTGCAGGGCCTGCTTCTGCTCGAGGTGCGCCTCCCAGAGGCTCGTGTCGGGGATGCCGTCGAGGCGCTCCCAGAAGCGGTCGGCCTCGTACTCGTCCTCGAGGTGGTCGAGATCGCCGCCGAGCTCGGCGATGACCTGGCGCATGGGTCGCCCGATCCAGGTGGGTGGATGGACGCCGTTGGTGATGCCCGCGATGGTGTGGTCGATGATGGGCGACCAGGTCTCGTTGGCGACATGCCCGTGGAGCTGGCTCACGCCGTTGGCGGCGATGGTGTTGCGCAGCGCGAAGGCGGTCATGTCGAACTGGCCGTCGTCGCCGCCGACGCCACGCCCCTGCTCGAGGACCGGCGTGATGTCGAGCCCCGTCGCCTTCATGGCCGGCGCTGTCAGCTGCCGCACGAGGTCGACCGAGAAGCGCTCGTTGCCGGCCGGCACGGGCGTGTGGATGGTGAAGACGGCCGCTGCGCCGCACGCGCGACATGGCCTCCTCGAGCTCGACGCCCTCGGCCACCAGCTCGCGGGCCTGCTCCACGAGCAGGAACGCGGAGTGGCCCTCGTTGAGGTGCCAGGCCGCCGGCGCGATGCCCAGCGCGCGCAGGGCACGCACTCCGCCGATGCCCAGGATGAGCTCCTGGTGGAGGCGCATCTCACGGCCCCGCACGTAGAGGATGTGGCTGATGGGCCGGTCGCTCTCGGCGTTCTCCTGCACGTCGGTGTCGAGCAGCAGGAGCGGCACACGGCCGACCTGGGCCAGCCAGACCGCGGCATGGACCGTCCGATCCGGGCATCTCCACGCCGACGCTGAGCGGCTCTCCGAGGCGGTCCACGACGCGCCGCAGCGGCAGCCGCGCCGGATCGAGGTTGATGTAATCGTGCTCCTGGTGGCCGTCGGCGTCGATGGCCTGTCGGAAGTAGCCGCGCCGGTAGAAGAGGCCGACCGCGACGAAGGGCAGGGCCATGTCCGAGGCGGCCTTGCAGTGGTCGCCGGCCAGGACGCCCAGGCCGCCCGAGTAGATGGGCAGCGTCTCATGGAGGCCGTACTCGGCGCAGAAGTAGGCCACCGGGCCATCGAGGTCGCGGCTGTGGTGGCGCGCGAACCAGTGCTCGCGGCCGTTCGCCATGTAGGCCTCGAACTGCTCGAGGACGTTCTGGTAGAGGACCATGAAGTCGGGGTCGTCGAGGAGCGAGGTCCAGTCGCGGGAGCCGCGCAGGACGGCCACCGGGCTCCGGAAGCCGGCCCAGGTCTGGCGGTCGATGCGCGCGAAGAGGGCACGGACCTCGGGATGCCAGGACCAGTAGAGGTTGTAGGCGAGTCGGACCAGACCGTCGAGGCGAGGTGGGATCCGGAGGTCCGGGTAGGGAAGCGTGGGGATGGAGGGATGAGACGACATGACCGGTGCATGCTACACGGCGCCCGGGTCCCTGCACGCGGGCCATGCAATGGGTTTCATGGCCTCGGTCGGGCGGTGAGCGAGCGCTACCATGCGGACCACGATGCGAATCGCCATGGTCGCCTCCGAGTGCGAGCCCTGGGCCAAGACGGGCGGCCTGGCCGATGTCGTCGACGCCCTGTCGCGAGCGCTCGGCCTGCCCCGGCCGGCAGGCCTCGGCCACGAGGTCGACGTCTACCTGCCCTGGTACCGTGGCCTGACCCCGCCTTCCGACCTCACGCCGCTCGAGCTGCGCGTGCCCATGGGCGACCCGACGGGCGGCGTCCGCCACGAGACCGTGACGCTCTGGAGTGGTCCGGGCGATGGCTATCGCCTCCGGCTCGTGCAGCACGCGGCTTCATTCGACCGGGACGGCTACTACGTCGACGCTGAGGGCGACTTCCCAGACAATGCGGCGCGCTTCACGCTCCTCGGGCGAGCCGCCCTGGAGGCCATCCGCGCGGAGGCCCGCCCGGTGGACGTCATCCACGCGCACGACTGGGAGGGCGGTCCAGCACTGTTGGCGCTCAGGCACCGCTACGCCGCCGAGCCGCTGCTCGCCAGTGCCGCCACGGTGCTCACCTGCCACAACCTGGCCTTCCACGGCTGGACCCCGCGGAGGCAGGCATGGCAGCTCGACCTCCCGGATGAGGTGGGTCAGCCCGACGGCGTCGACCTCCTCCGCGAGGCCATCGTCACCGCGGACCTGGTCAACACGGTCAGCCCGACGTTCGCCCGCGAATCGCTCACCCGCGCCGCTGGGCAGTGGTCTCGATGAGGTCCTTCGAGCCCGAGGCGACCTCTACCTCGGCATCCTGAACGGCATCGACACGCAGCTCTGGGACCCGGCCACGGACGTCGCCCTCGTGACACCCTACGACGCCGCCGACCCCGGCCCCAAGGCCGCCACCCGTGCCGACCTCATGGCTCGCCACGGACTCGATCCAGCGGGTCCGCTCCTCGGGCTCATCGGCCGGCTCGACCCGCAGAAGGGCTTCGACCTCGTCGCGTCGGCGGCGCCAGCTCTCGTGGAGCTCGGGGCGCGTCTCATCGTCCTGGGCAGCGGCAACGAGGAGCTCGTGGCCGGCCTCGTGGCGTACGCGCGCGAGGTCCCCGACCGCATCGTCGTGCTCGACCGCTTCGACCGCGACGAGGCCCGTCGGATCTACGCCGGAGCGGACCTATTCCTCATGCCCTCGCGCTTCGAGCCCTGCGGGCAGGGCCAGCTCATCGCCCTGCGCTACGGCACCCCGCCCATCGTGCGCCGCAGCGGAGGCCTTGCCGATACCGTCATCGATGCGGACGAGGACCCCGAGGACGGAACGGGCTTCGTCTTCGAGCCGGCCCGGCCCGCGGCGCTCGTGGCGGCCGTGCGTCGCGGCATGGCCGCCCTGGCCGATGTCCCCCGATTCGGCGCCATCCAGGCGCGGGGCATGGCCCGTGACAGCTCCTGGAAGGAGCCGGCTCGTCAGTACGAGGCCGCCTATGCGCGCGCGACCGACCTGCGCGGGACCCGGCGCGCGACGCCGAAGTCTGTCAGCGGCTGACGCGTCTGCCGATCGCTCCGAGCGGACGGATCGCGATCGGGATGCCGGCCTGTCCCTTCGCGGCGACGCTCACCGGCCGGCGGCCATCCCTTCCGTCACTGGTCAGCCGCAGCCGAAGGCGGGCGCCGAGGCCGTTCAGGCCCTTCAGCCTGGCTCCCGGACGGTCGAAGTGCGCGGCGCCCGCATCGGGCCGCAGCCCCAGGACCTTGAGGCGGACGCCCCCGGCATAGCCCCCGCCGCGCTGGACGTCGACGCGCGCCTGGCGGAAGGCACTGGCGCGAGCAGGGCGGAATCCATCGCTCGTCACCCAGACGCGGAGCTGCGGAGGGCCCAGCAAGGCGGTGACGTCGAGCAGGCGGCCCGGGGCGTCCCGATCCGCGACGCCGGACCAGCTCGGGTCCGTGCGCGTGTGCCAGTCAAGGCGGCCGGCGGCCCGGATGAGCTTGCGTACCTGGCCGGGCGGTGAGGACGGATGGGTGGCCAGGAACCGGGCCACGGCCCCGGACACGTGCGGCGCCGCCATCGAGGTCCCGGTCATGCGCCTCGTGGCGTCTCCGGTGTCCGAGGGCTGCAGCGATTCCACGCAGCTGCCCGGGGCCAGGATGTCGACGTCGTGGCCGTAGTTGCTGTACGAGGCCCAGGCATCATCCTGCTCGCCGTAGCAGCCCGCGGATCCTGCACCCCAGCCGGCGCCGTCGAGGTCCGTGATGGCACCCACCGTGATGACCTGGTCGTAGCCCGCGGGCGCGATGGCGCCGGCATCCGTGGCGCCGTTGCCGGCCGCCGCGACGATCGTGACGCCGGCCCGGACCGCGGCGCAGACAGCCGTATGGAAGAGATCGGGGTCTCCGGGCAGGCATTCCTCGTTGAGGTTGATGCGGGAGCCCTCGATGCTCATGTTGGCGACCTCGATGGGCTGCGACCCGAGCGGTGCGAGACCGGGCACGCGTGTGGCGGTCACCCAGTCGAGACCGCAGAGCACGCTGGCCTCGTCGCCCCAGCCGGTCTGCGTCGAAGATGCGTACGGCCCAGAGCCGTGCACCCGGTGCCGTGCCCACCACGCCGATCCCATTGCCGTCTCGTGCGGCCGCGATGCCGGCGACGTGCGTGCCATGACCCAGCGTCGGATCCTGCCAGGCCTCGGGCGGCTGCCCGTCACCCGAGCAGTTGATGCCTCCCGCGATGTTCAGCTCGCCGCCACCGACCGGCCCGATGCCCGTGTCGATGATGGCGATGTCGGCGTCCACGTCCGGCGTGGGGCTGATGACCGGCCCCCCCTTCACCCGCCGAACGCCGTCCGGCACGACCTCGCTGGCGATGCGGAAGCGACGCGCTGGTCGCACGCTCACGACCTCGCCGGCCCGGCGAAGGCGTGCTGCCTCGGCAGCCGTCAGACGCGCCGAGAAGCCGGCCATGACGGTCGTATAGCGGTGCCGGACGCGGACATCGAAACGATCGACCAGGCGCCGTGTGACCGCACGGCTCTGGACGGCTCGCTGGCGAGCCGAGACGCGATCGGCGCGCTCGCTGAGCCGGAGGATGGAGCCGGCATGGACGGTGGCGAGCGAGACGATGTAGGTCCGGCCGTGCCGCTGCGCCGCGGCGAGGGGAGCAGCGGGCAGGAGCGTCGCGAACAGCGCGAGGCACAGGGCCACGCCGACGGCGACTCGTGGGAACCGAGCGAGGGACACGCGTCCTCCCGACTGCACGCAGGACCCGCCTAGAGTAGCGGACCTGGGTGAAGGGGCCGTTCGGCGTTGGTGAAGAAAGGGATGAGGCTCGCAAACGGGCGATCGAGGGGCCGCGTCCACGACTTCCGAGCATCGTCGCTTCGACGGCCCCTCGAACGTGTCGGCATGCTGCTGGCTCCACGACGCGGCCAGTACCACCCGTTCGTCCCGGGGTCGGGGTCCGGACGGCAACGAGGGGTCAGCTCGCGGTCGCATCCCGGTCCTTGCCGTGACGGTGCATCCTTAGCAGCCACACGCGTCGGCTGGGTCGCCTGGCGCGTGGGGTGACAGGGAGGTACGCGGGCTCATGGGACTCCTCGACGGGAAGCGCGCCCTGGTCTTCGGCCTGGCCAACGACCACTCCATCGCCTGGGGCATCGCCCAGGCCCTCCATCGCGAGGGCGCCGTCGTCGGCTTCTCGTCCGTGGAGCCCCTCATCGAGAAGCGCGTCCGCCCTCTGGCGGAGCGACTGGGTGCCACCTTCGTCGAGCCCTGCGACGTCCAGAGCGACGCGGACATCGAGCGCGTCTTCGCTCGCTGGTCGGCCGTCTACGGCACTCTCGACATCCTCGTCCACGCCGTCGCTTTCGCCAACAAGGACGAGCTCGGTGGCGAGTTCATCCGCACCTCTCGCGAGGGCTTCCGCCTGGCCCACGACGTCTCGGCCTACTCGCTGGTGGCCCTCGCCCGCGAGGCCCGTCCGCTCATGTCGCAGGGCGGGGCCATCCTCACGCTCACCTACTACGGCGCCGAGAAGGCGGTCATCAACTACAACGTCATGGGTGTCGCCAAGGCCTCGCTCGAGGCCTGTGTGCGGTATCTCGCCGTGGACCTCGGCAAGGAGGGCATCCGCGTCAACGCCATCAGCGCCGGACCGGTGCGCACGCTGGCGGCCTCGGGCGTCACCGGCTTCAAGAAGATGCACCGGCTCTTCAACGAGATCGCGCCGCTTCGGCGCCCGCTCTCGATCGATGACCTCGGCAACGCCGCCGTCTACCTCTGCAGCGACATGAGCCGTGGCACGACGGGCGAGATCCACTACGTGGACGGCGGCTACAACATCATCGGCGTACCCGAGGTCGTCGACTGAGGAGATCGCCCCGGACAGAAGATGGCCCGGTGGCGAGGTCGGGAGGAGGGGACCGACCTTGCCACCGGGCAACGAGACCGCTTCACCGATCCACCCCCGCTGGTGAGGGAGAGGGGTCCTCACGAATGGGGCCGTGCTGTGGAGGGTGTCGCTTCGGGGATATCTGGCGGGTACTCTCTCGCAACCGGCGTTGACTTCACATGCCTCGTTGGTACGCCCGCCCGGCGTACCCGACTCCCACCCGCGGGTGGGAGCGGTACGGTGCGGTGCAGAGACGGCCGGCACCCCCTGACCGGTCCTGGTGCGCGAGTCACGCCCCCCGACGGAAGTGCCGCCACCCGCGGAGGTGACGCGCCGCCGCCGCGGGTCAGCCCTGCAGGTCGCGTCGCGCGAAGCCCCAGGCTCCCAGCAGCAGCCCGCCGCCGGCGAGGCCCACCATGAGGGCCATCCCGCCCCAGTCCCAGACCCCCACCATCGGGTAGCCCAGATGCGCCGTGAGGGCGAGCTGGTGCACCCAGTCCGGGAGCCGAGCGGCCGGGGCGACGATGTCGAGGAGGAACGTCACCACGACGATGGCGGCCACGACCTCCGCGGCCAGCGCCATCCGCAGAAGGCCGCCGACAGCGAAGCCGATGCCGGCCAGGGCTGCGGCGTACAGCCCCAACACCACCGCGCCCGCCATCGGGGTGAGGGCGTCGCTCCCGCTCATCAGCGCCCCGAGGCCGATACCCACCGCCAGCACGACGGTCATGGCCGCGATGGCGGCCAGGGCCCCGACCCCGCTCTGGATGGCCCAGCGCAAGCGCGCTATCGGCGTGGTGAGCAGCATCTCCAGTCGTCCCGACGTCTCGTCCGAGGCCCAGCCGGCGACGAGCGTCGCCGCCGCGAAACCGATGACGATGAAGCCGAACTGCACGAACAGGAGCTGCAGCCAACCCCCCACGCTGACCGGGTCGTAGAGCGGGAAGGCATCCCGGAGGAATCTGACGAGATCCGGCGAATCGGCCATCACGTCTGCGGTGAAGGCCGTGCTGGAGGCGGCGATGACGAGCCCGTAGACGCCAAGCCCGATGCCCCAGGCGAGACCGGCGGGCAGGAGCTCGGCGAAGGCTGCGGCCGGCGGGACCACGGAGCCCGCGCAGCGAGCGCGGCAGCCCCCACGTCGGGAGGGTCGCGGTGATGCCGAGGTCTCGTCGGGCGAACGCCACGACACCCGATCCGAGCAGGGCCGCCACGACGACCGCGACCAGGATGAGCGAGGGCCAGTCCGACCGGGCCTGGAGCGGCAGGTGGTTCATGGTCCATCCGAACCAGGTCAGGTACGCCGGCGCCTCGAGCGCCGGGTAGGGCACCGAGTAGCCGGCCAGGATCCAGCCCGCGAACATCACGAGCATGGCGATCCCGGCGGCCGCCATGCGGCCGAGGAACGGCGCCAGGGCGAAGGCCACGCTTCCGGAGGCCAGACCGAGCAGACCGACATAGAGTGCGAAGGCGATGGAGTCGGCGAAGGAGACCGCGTCGCCCGGGAGCTGCCCGAAGAGCGTGGTCCCGAGCCAGGTGGCGAGGGCCAGGATGAGGACGACGCCGGCCATCGCGGTCAGGTGCGCAGCGAGCTTCTCGAGCGCCACGCGGCGCTTGCCAAAGGGCGTGGCCGCGACGAGGTCCAGGCTGCCGCGCCGAGCTTCGGTGGCCAGCGTCCCCGAGAGCGCCAGGATCGACCACATCCCCGTCAGGATGGGGAAGAAGAAGCCGTACTTGAACATCATGTAGCCGCCCAGCGTCTCGACGGCGACGGGCCGCCCGCCCATGCCCTGCATGATGGGCGGCAGATTCGTGGCCAGCTGTGCGAGCTCCGTGCGGGCCTCGGTCGTCGCGAACAGGCCGGAGATGGCGACGCAGAGGTAGAGCGTGATGCCGCCCAGGAGGCCGGCCATGATGATGAACGCCAGCCGCGAGTCGCGGAGCGTCTTGCCGTAGACGCTGCCCAGGCCGTAGAGGCGACGGCGGAGCGGGATGGGCGCGATGGCTCGGCTGGTGGGCTGCGGACCGACGGTGGCGGTCATGGCTCGCCCACCTCCACGGCCTCGCGACCGTACTCGGCGAGGAACGTCTCCTCGAGGGAGGGCTCCCGGCTCACGAAGTCGAGCAGGTCGTGGCGGGCCGCCGCCTGGACGATGGGGGCCATGGAACCCGAGACGCGCATGCGCAGCGTGTGGTCGTCGGCCACGATCTCGCTGACACCGGGCAGTGCCGAGAACTCGGCCATGGGCACCGTTCCGCTGAAGACAAGCTCGACCTGGTGGTGGGCGAGGTCGCGCAGCTCGTCAGTACGCCCCACGCGCACCAGGCGGCCGTCACGGATGATGGCCACCCGGTCGCACGTCCGCTCGACCTCCGAGAGGATGTGGCTCGAGAGGAAGACCGTGCGGCCCTCCGCCTTGGTCTCGCGGATGACCTCGTAGAAGGTCTGCTGGACGAGGGGGTCGAGGCCGGACGTGGGCTCGTCGAGGAGCAGCAGGTCGGGCTTGTGCTGGAGCGCGATGATGAGCCCGATCTTCTGCTTGTTGCCCTTGGAGTACTCCTTGAACCTGCGGCTCGGGTCGACGTCCAGGCGGGCGATGAGGTCGGACTGGTAGAGCGGGTCGACCCCGCCGCGCAGGTTGGCGAAGTAGGCGATGGTGTCGCCGCCGGTGAGGCGGTCGTAGAGGGTGAACTCGCCGGGCAGGTAGCCGATGCGCCGATGGATGGCCACCGGGTCCACCGTCGTGTCGATGCCGAAGACCAGCGCCCGCCCGCTCGTGGGGCGGAGGTGGTCAAGGAGCGTCCGGATGGTCGTGGTCTTGCCGGCGCCGTTGGGACCCAGGAAGCCGAAGGCTTCGCCTTCCTGGACCTCCAGGTCGACCTCGATGATGCCCCGGTGCGAGCCGTAGGACTTGGTGAGCTTCTCGGTCTTGATGATGGCGGTCATGCGGGTCCTTTCTTTCCTCCTGGGCCAAACCACGGCCGAAGCACCTCCGGGTCCACGCGCGGGAACGATCCCGGGCGTGCACCCAGGACGCGGTCGAAGGCATCGAGATAGGCATCAAACGTTCGCTGCACGTCCTCGAAGGTCATCGACCCGTCGCGCGTCGCCAGGTACAGCTCTGTCGCCGTGACGTTCAGGCTGAGCCACAGCGCCACCAGGACCCCGGCGGTCCCGTCGGGATCCGTGCGTGACGAAGGAGCCTTCGTCCGTCCCCTGCCTGACGATGCGGGCGAGCAGCGGCGTCAGTCGTTGGGACACGAGGTGCCGAAAGCGCTCGCGCACGAGCGCATTGTGGTCGGACAGCCAGGTCTCGGCCACCGCCAGCGCGAGCTCGGCGTGCTCGATCTTCCAGGCCGCGATGCCGTCGACGAGGGCGCGCAGCCGATCGAGCGCCGTGAGCGCAGGAGCGTCGAGCTGCGGGTCAGCGGCCCTCAGCGCCTCCCCGACCATCTGTTCCACGACCGCGTCGAGCAGAGCACCCTTCGAGTCGAAGTAGTGGTAGAAGGCGCCGCGAGAGGCGCCCACGGCGTCGAGGATGTCCTGGACGCTGGCCTCGTCGTAGCCCTTCGTCTGGAACAGGCGCGTGGCGGCAGAGACGAACGCCTCGCGGCGGACGAGATGCGCGGCCGTGTCGACCGTCCTGGCCACAGGGCCTCCAACAATTCTCAGACCGACTGTCGGTCTGAGTATAGAGAGGCGTCCGAAACCGTGCAGTGACGGTCGGTGGTGCTCAGCCGGGCCGAGTCGCATAGGCGGCAGGTTCCGCCCGGACGGCACCCGTCACTCGCGGGCGGGGTGCCGGACTCAGATCGGCATCCGGCGCAAGGCGACGGCACTCGGACGGTCGCTCAGCGTGCTGACCTCGTCAGGGTCGGGCATCACATGCAACGGACCCACGGCTCGATAGCGCCTCGGAGCCGTGCGGCGGTCGATTCGGTCAGCGCTACCCGAAGCGGGCGCGCAGCCTGGGCAGTAGCTGGTCCATGTAGAGGCCCATGGCGCGTTCCTGATCGTCGCCCGGGAAGTGGAAGACGAGGTGGCTGAACCCCCACTCCACGTATGGTCGGATCTGTTCGACGATCTCGTCGGCGTCGTCCGAGACGATCCAGCGCCGGTGAGCCACGTCCTCGACCCCCTGTGCCAGGCGCTCCATCTCGCGCGGGTCCTCGACGCCGACCTTCTGGTCGCCCGACAGGGCGAGCGCTGCCCAGATCTTGGTGTCCTCCATGGCCCGCGCGCGGTCGGTGTCGAAGCTGACCTTCATCTCGATCATGCGCTCGACCTCATCATCGGCCCGGCCGGCCTTCGCGATGCCCTCGGCCAGCGCGGGCATCAGCTGCTCGGTGTAGAGCGCCTGGTCCTTGCCCGATGTCGCGATGAAGCCGTCGGCGACGCGTCCGGCGAGTCGCGCGGCGGCCGGCCCGGAGGCCGCGATGTAGATCGGCACCGGCTCATCCGGGCGGTCGTAGATCGTGGCGTTGGAGGTCCGGTAGTAATCGCCTTCGAACGTGACCAGCTCCTCCCGGAAGAGCTGCTGGATCAGGGCGACGGATTCCTTCAGCCGATGGAACCGCTCCTGCTGCGCCGGCCACGGCGCGCCCACGGCGACCTCGTTGAGCGATTCGCCCGTGCCCACACCCAGGACGATGCGCCCTGGCGCGAGGCAGCCCAGCGTCGCGAAGGCCTGCGCCACGACGGCCGGGTTGTAGCGCAGCGTGGGCGTCAGGACGCTCGTGCCCAGGACGACGCTCCGGGTCGCGACGGCTGCGGCCCCCAGCCAGGCCAGCGCGTTGGGGGCATGGCCATCGGTGTGGCGCCAGGGCTGGTAGTGGTCGCTCAGCCAGACCGACTCGAAGCCGTGCTTCTCGGCGGCGATGGCCAGGTCGAGGAGCCGGCGCGGACCGAACTGCTCGGCCGAGGCCTTGTATCCGAGACGAAGCATGGTCGTCCTCCTAGACCGTCCCCTCGGTCGGCGCCGCTGGCGTGGCTGCCGCAGGCGGCTCACCAAGCTCGTGATATGGATCGTGCATCCTGACCGGCTTGCTGCCCTTCGACGAGGCGCGGATGTTGAGCGCTTCGACGAGGACCGCGAAGCCCATCGCGACGTAGATGTAGCCCTTGTCGATGTGCTGGCCGAAGCCGTCAGCCACGAGCGTCACGCCGATCAGCAGCAGGAACGCCAACGCGAGCATCTTCAGCGTCGGGTGCTGGTCGATGAGGCGGGTGACGTAGCCCGAGGCGACGAGCATGACGAGCACGGCGATGACGACTGCCGCGATCATGACGATGACCTCGTTGGCCATGCCCACGGCGGTGATGACCGAGTCGAGGCTGAAGATGATGTCGAGCAGCATGATCTGGATGATGACGCTCCAGAAGGAGGTCACCGGGCCGGCTTCGCGGACGTGGTCGTCACCCTCCATGCGCCCGTGGATCTCCCAGGTCGCCTTGCCGATCAGGAAGAGCCCGCCCACGATGAGGATGAGGTCGCGGCCCGAGAACTCCATGCCCGCGACCTCGAAGAGCGGTTGCGTCAGGCTGACCACCCAGCTGATCCCGAGCAGCAGCAGGATGCGCATGCCCATCGCCGCCAGGATGCCCACCCGCCGCGCCAGGTCGCGCTGCTCGACCGGGAGCTTGTTGGCGAGGATGGAGATGAAGATGATGTTGTCGATGCCGAGGACGATCTCGAGCGCCGTCAGCGTCAGCAGCGCGATCCAGACTTGGGGGTCGGTGAGCAGCTCCATGGGTGCGAAAGACTAGCGGACGGACGCCACGTCCCGACGGGCCACCGCGTTGAGGCGGACGTAGTCGATGGCAGGCACGCCGAGCCGGTCCGCGATGGCCCCGGCCAGACGCTGGAGCTCGGAGCCCGGAAGGCCGGTGGCCGGTCGCAGGTACGGGGTGATGATGTAGTCGAGCATCTCGCCGCACGTCCCGAAGGCGATGGTCACAGGTTCCAGCCAGGCGCGGATGTCGGTGAAGCCGTGGGCGGCGAGACGGTCGCTCGTCTCCTCGGCGCCGGCCATGTGGAAGCGATCGGCGGTCTCGACGCCCTCGGCGCGGGCAGCCTCGATGAGGTCGGCCGCGTTGCCCTGGCCACCGCACTGGAACGAGAGCTGCCCGCCGGGCCGGAGCACCGCCGCCAGCCCGGCGAGAGGGCGTCGTGGTCGAGGATCCAGTGGAACGACGCGGTCGAGAGGATGGCATCGAACCGTGCCATCGTCGGCGATCGCAGGCTGGGGACCGATGGGCCGCCCGGGGACCGATGGGCCGCCCGGCTACGATGGCCGCGAGATGTCCGACCGCGGAGTCACTCATCGAGCTCATCCGCGCCAACGTCATCGGCGACGACGAGGCGGTCGACGGGTCCCTTCGGCCTTCGGCGTGTCACCTACGCGGACTACACCGCGTCCGGCCGCAGCCTGACCTTCATCGAGGACTACATCCGCGAGCAGGTCATGCCGCTCTATGCCAACACCCACTCGCAGTCATCGGGCACCGGCCGCCAGACCTCGCGCTACCGAGAGGACGCCCGCGACATCATCCGCGAAGCCATGCACGCCGACCGGGACGAGTACGCGGTCATCTTCTGTGGCTCGGGCTCGACGGCCGCGGTGGACAAGCTCATCGGCATCCTCAACCTGCGCATCCCGGCCGACCTCGACGCGCGCTTCGGCCTGCGCCGCCACATCCCGATCGAGGCACGTCCCGTCGTCTTCATCGGCCCCTTCGAGCACCACTCCAACGAGCTGCCCTGGCGTGAGTCGATCGCCGAGGTCGTGACCATCCGCGAGGACCCCGACGGCCACATCGACCTCGGGCACCTGGCCGATGAGCTCGCCAGGTTCGCCGACCGGCCGCTCCGCATCGGCTCCTTCTCGGCGGCCTCCAACGTGACCGGCATCCACTCCGACACGCGATCCGTCTCCGTGCTGCTCCATCGCCACGGCGCGCTGGCCTTCTGGGACTACGGCGCCGCGGCTCCCTACCTCGAGATGGACATGCGTCCCGAGCGGCCGGACGACCGACGCATCGCTCGACTACAAGGACGCCGTCTTCGTCTCGCCGCACAAGCTCATCGGCGGCCCGGGCACCCCGGGCGTGCTCGTCGTGCGGCGAGAGCTGTGCACCAACTCCGTGCCCGTCGTCCCCGGCGGCGGCACGGTCGCCTACGTGAACCCCACGGAACACGTCTACCTCGACGACGTCGAGCACCGCGAGGAGGGCGGCACGCCGGCCATCATCGAGTCGATCCGGGCCGGGCTCGTCTTCGGGCTCAAGCGAGCCGTCGGCGCGGAGACCATCCGCGAGCGGGAGGAGTCCTTCATCGAGCGCGCGCTGGCGGCCTGGACCGCGGTCCCCGATCTCGAGATCCTGGGCGACCTGCGGGCGCGACGGCTCTCGATCGTCAGCTTCGTCGTCCGTCACGGCGGGCGCTACCTGCACCACGAGTACGTGGTCGCGCTGCTCAACGACCTCTTCGGCATCCAGTCGCGCGGTGGCTGCTCCTGTGCCGGGCCGTACGGGCATCGGTTGCTGGGCATCGACATCGAGCGCTCGCACGCCTTCGAGCGCCAGATCTCCCTCGGCTGCGAGGGCATCAAGCCCGGCTGGGTGCGCGTCAACTTCAACTACTTCATCAGCGAGGCGGTGTTCGAGTACATCCTCGAGGCCGTGGCGCTCGTGGCCCGCGAGGGCTGGCGGCTGCTGCCGCAGTACCGCTTCGACCCTGCCAGCGGTGCCTGGCGTCACGTCGGTGGGCAGGCGGATGTCGTGCACTCGCTCCGCGACATCGCCTGGTCGGCGAAGGGCATGTCCTATGCGGCCCATCGTCAACGCGAGCCGGAGTCACGGCTGGCCGACTACCTCGACGAGGCGCGCCGCCTGCTCGCGGACCCGCCGGAGCCGGCCGCTCCGCCCCAGGGATCCGATGACCTGGATGCCGGCCCGGACTTCGAGGCGCTGCGCTGGTTCCTGCTGCCCGCGGAGGCGGCCGCCGAGCTGACTGCTGGTCAGCTCACGGGCCAGTAGACCTCGGTGCGCCATTCGGCCGGGTCGGGGACCTGGTCGGGGTCGCTGAGGTAGACCTCCCACATGACGGCCGAGGGCGTGCGGCCCTGTGCCTGGATCCAGGCCTGCATCTCGGAGTACGTCTCGTGCAGCCGGTCGTAGGGGCCGATGTGCATCCCCACGGCGGCCTCGCAGCCACCGATCTCGGCTGCCTGCACTTCGCCGTCGCCTGTGTACGGCGCCACGACCGCGACCCCGCACTCGAAGTCGACAACGTCGTCGCTGAATGAGAAGTAGCGGGCGAAGACCGGACCGGCGGGCACGCCTCCGGACCGCCCGACGCTCTCGAAGAGCTTCCCGAAGGCCGGCCCCATCGTCTCGCTGATGGCATCCGGTCGGCAGGACAGGTGGATGACCGCGGTGTCCTGGCGGGGCACCTGGCGGATCTCGAACTCGGGCATGGACGTCCCCCCTTGTGCGCTTTGGCTCAATTCTCGCCCGCCGGTGAAGTGCCGTCTGGCCCTTGCCGCGGCCGCACCCGGCGGCAGTATCGGATCGATGTCCACGCCTCGCCTCGTCGTGCTCGCCCTGGCAGCCGTCCTGCTCTGGCCGCTCCTCACCGCCCGCACCGGCGCGACCACCCCGACCTCCTCGGCCGACCTCGCCACCCCGGCCGCATCGCCCGGTGCGACGTGCCAGCCCACGCTGCCGGCCGGCCGTTCGACCATCACCCTCGACGTGCAGGGCACGCCGCGCGAGATCATCGTCCACGTCCCCGCCATGGAGCCTGGCGCCAGGCCGCCGGCCGTCATCGCCTTCCATGGCTATACCGCGCACGCCTGGCAGCTCGAGGAGACCTCCGGCCTGTCCGACCTCGCTGAGGAGCATGGCTTCGTGGTCGCCTACCCGCGAGGCTCTCGGCGATCCCACGGAGTGGTACTTCGCGGGCAACCGCGGTGAGGATCCGCGGGACATGTCGATGGTCGAGGCACTTGTGACAGCACTCGTCGACGGGGCCTGCGCCGACCCGGAGCGGATCGTCCTCGCCGGGCACTCGATGGGCGGCGGGATGGCCAGCGACGCGGCCTGCCGACTGGCTGATCGGGTGGCCGGCGCGGCACTCGTGGCGGCCGTCTGGTTCGAGCTGCCCTGCCTGCCCGACCGACCGGTCCCGGTCGTGGCCATGCATGCGGTCGATGACCCGGTGCTGCCCTACGACGGCGGTCCGATCGGCGGCGTGGGAGCGTATGTTCCCGAGGTCCTGCCCGTCGAAGAGGCCATCGGGACGTGGGCCGGCCACGATGGCTGCTCGGCGATCCCCGGTCGTCTCCCAGAACGAGGACGGCTCGGCCATCCTGACCTGGCCGGGTTGCGAGGCGGCGGTCGTCCTGCACCGCCTGCCCAGCGGCGGTCACGACTGGCCCGCCATCGCGTCCGGGCTCATCGCGGAGCTGGTGGCCGCGACCGGGTAGACCGCCTGCGCCGCCTTGGCGGGCATGCGCCATCATCATCACGCCATGCGCATCGTCGTGACGGGGGGCACCGGCAAGGCCGGTCGCTGGGTCCTGGCCGACCTGCGCGACCGCGGCCATGACGTCCTCAACGTCGATCTCGTCCGGGCGCCGGGCCCGCACGGCTCGTCCATCGTCACCGACCTCACCGACCTCGGCCAGTGCCAGGAGGTCATCGCCGGCGCCGATGCCGTCGTCCACCTGGCGGCCATCCCGGCGCCCGAGATCCACCCCGAGGGCGAGACGTTCCGCAACAACACGCTCTCGACGTACAACGTCTTCTCGGCCGCGGTCGCTGCATCGCGTCGAGCGCGTCGTGTGGGCCTCGTCCGAGACCGTGCTCGGGCTGCCCTTCGACACCCCGCCGGCCTTCGCCCCGATCGACGAGACCATCGAGCCCCGGCCTGAGTCGTCCTACGCGCTCTCGAAGCTCCTCGGCGAGGAGATGGCTCGCCAGGCCAACCGCCGGACGGGCATCCCGTTCGTCGGCCTGCGCATCTCGAACATCATGGAGCCCGACGATTACGCGGCGTTCCCGGGCTTCCAGGGGGACGCGCGGCTGCGGAAGTGGAACCTGTGGGGCTATGTCGACGCGCGGGATGTGGCGCAGGCTGTCAGGCTGGCACTGGAGGTGCCCATCAGCGGCGCGGAGGTCTGCATCGTCGCGGCCGCCGACACGGTGATGACGCGCCCCTCCGCCGAGCTCATGGCCGAGGTCTACCCGGACGTGCCGTTGACGCGTCCAGTGGACGGCCGCGAGACGCTGCTGTCCATCGACCGGGCTCGCCGGCTCCTGGGCTACGAGCCCGGGTTCCGCTGGCAGGACCATGTGACGCCGTGAAGCACTGAGGAGGTCGACCATGGCCGACGACCGGACCGTGACGCTGGTGGCACCCGGCGAGGGCCGGGCCGCCTTGCGCCCCATCGACGCTCGTGGGCTGCACATCACCGGCGGGCTGTGGGCCGATCGCCTGGCCACCAACCGCGAGCGCACCATCGGCCATGGCCTGGCCCAGCTCGAGGCCTCCGGCGCCCTCGGGAACTTCCGCAACGCGGCGCGCGGGAGCGGCCTCTACGTGGGTGGCTCGGACGATGCGGGCGTCACCTTCCCGTTCATCGACTCCGACGTCTACAAGTGGCTCGAGGCCGTGGGCTGGGAGCTCGGGCGCGCGCCGGACGCGGAGCTCGCGAAGGCCGCATCGGACGTCATCGACCTCGTGGCCTCGGCCCAGCGCCCGGACGGTTATCTCAACACCTACGTCCAGCTCTCGGGCCGCCAGCCCTTCTCCGACCTGCAGTGGGGTCACGAGCTCTATTGCATCGGCCACCTGCTCCAGGCGGCCGTGGCCTGGCACCGCGCCGTGGGCGACGACCGACTGCTCGAGGTCGCCCGGCGGGCCATCGACCGCATCGACCAGGAGCTCGGGCCCGACGGCCGCGACGGCGTGGACGGCCACCCCGAGATCGAGATGGCGCTCGTCGAGCTGGCCCGCATCGATGGGGACGAGCAAACCCTGGGCCTTGCCCGCCACCTTATCGAACAGCGCGGCAAAGGTCTCCTCGCGGAGGGGCGCTACGGCGCGGGCTACTGGCAGGACCGCCTGCCCGTCCGCGAAGCGCCCACCATGGTCGGCCACGCCGTGCGCCAGCTCTACCTCGACGCCGGCGCCGTCGACCTCGCCGTCGAGACCGAAGACGACGAGCTGCTGGCGGCCGTCATCCGGCGCTGGGACGACATGCGCGCCACCCGCACCTACCTCACGGGTGGCGTCGGCTCGCGCCACCGCGACGAAGCTTTCGGGTCGTCCTGGGAGCTGCCGCCCGACCGCGCCTATACCGAGACGTGCGCCGCCATCGCCAGCGTCATGCTCGCTTGGCGACTCCTCCTGGCCACCGGCGAGGAGCGCTTCGCCGACGCCATCGAGCGGGCCATGCTGGACGCCGTCCTGCCGGGGCTCTCGCTCGACGGCGTGGCCTTCTACTACGTCAACCCGCTGCAGCGCCGGCCCGCCGAGCCGCCGCAGAAGGTCGCCGGGCGCCGACCCTGGTATCCCTGCGCCTGCTGCCCGCCCAACGTCATGCGGACGCTCTCGAGCTTCGAGCAGCTGCTGGCCACGACCGACGACGAGGGCATCCAGCTCCACCAGTACGCGAGCGGCACGGTCTCGGCGCAGCTGCCGGCCGGGCGCGTCGAGCTACGCCTCGAGACCGATTACCCATGGGACGGCCACTTCGCGGTGACGGTGGCGGAGACGCCCGAGCAGCCCTGGACGCTCGGCCTGCGCATCCCCGAGTGGTGCCGCGCCTGGGGGCTGCGCGTGGGTGGCGAGCAGGTCGATGCCGAGGCCCGCGACGGCCGGGTCAGCCTCGAGCGGCAGTGGGCCGCCGGCGACGTGCTCGAGCTCGACCTCAGCATGCCCGCCCGGCTCACCACCCCCGACCCGCGCATCGATGCGGTCCGGGGCACCCTCGCGGTCGAGCGTGGGCCGCTCGTCTACTGCCTCGAGGACGCCGACCTGCCGGGTGACGTGGCATCTGGCGGACGTGGCCATCGACCCCGCGGTGGCTCCCACGTCGGGCTCCGGCCGTCATCCGGAGCTGGGCACGAGGCCCATCGTTCTGGGGCTCGTGCACCGCCGTCGACCGGGCGCGGACTGGCCGTATGTCGATGTCGCGGAGCAGGCCGGCGCGGCGAGCCGGGCCGGCGCGGACAGCAGCGAGGCCGAGCAGCTCGGCGTGGAGGTGCAGCCCTACTTCGCCTGGGCCAACCGCGGCGACGGCGCCATGCGCGTCTGGATCCCCCGCGCCGACCTCCCCTGACGCGACCTCACACCGCTGGCGGTCCGCGAAGTACGGGCTGGCCGAACGAATCCGCACGCCTGCCCCCCCGGCTTGACATGATGCATACGAGTGCACACAATGGTATTCACCCTTGCACCGATGGGTTGGCAAGGCGTAGCTGGCCGTAGTGGATGGAGGAGACCACGATGCGACGTTCGATGAGGACCAGGGCAGCGACCCTGGCGATGGCCGCCACGATGAGCGCGGGACTCCTGGCGGCCGGGCTGCCGATGGGCGCGCTGGGCCAGGACGACCGGCCTGGCAGGGCGTCGATGACGGCACGGCCCTGACGATGTGGAGCCGTGCTGCGACCGAGGCTCGTGCGACAGCGCTCGTGGATGCCTACAACGCCAGCCACCAGAACCAGATCGAGCTGCGCATCGTGCCCACCGACGAGTACGTGGCCGTGGTCGGCAACGCTGCGGTCGGGAACCAGCTGCCGGACATCGTCTCGGCCGACGTAGTGTTCATGCCCAACTGGACCTCGGCGGGTCTGTTCACGGACCTGACCGACCGCATCGAGGCGCTCCCGTACATCGACAACGTCGGCCCGGCGCACATCGACGCCTCGACGTGGGACGGCGTCAAGTACGGGCTGCCCGTACGTCATCGACCTGTCGGTCTGGATGTACAACAAGGCCCTCTTCCGCGAGGCCGGTCTCGATCCCGAGGCGCCGCCGACGACGCTCCAGGAGTTCGCCGACGCGGCCCGAGCCATCCAGGCGCTGGGCAAGGAGGGCGTGTACGGCACCTTCTTCGGAGGCGCCTGTGGCGGCTGCAACGTGTTCACCTGGTGGCCCATCATCGTGGGCCGAGGGCGACCCGGTCATGAACGCGGATGGCACCGAGGCGCTCGTCGACAGCGACACGATGAAGGAGATCTACCGGACCTTCGGCGCTCTCTGGGACGAAGGCGTCATCCACCCCGATTCGCAGCAGGAGACCGGGCCGACGTGGACCGGCTACTTCCCGCAGGGACCATCGGCATCATGCCCATGCCTGCCAGCCTGAGTGAAGCGTCCAGCGACCAGCTCGCCGACGAGGACATCGGCGTGACGCCGATCGCCGGCATCACGGGCGGGCAGTCGACGTTCGTGGGCGGTGACAGCATCGGCATCTCCAAGGACAGCCAGCACGTCGACCAGGCCTGGAACTTCATCGCCTGGATCGCTCGACGACGAGGCCCAGGTGGAGGTCGTGGCCAAGGACGGCAACGTCGTCGCGCGCACCGACCTGGCCGACAACCAGTACGCGCTCGGTCGATCCCCGGCTGGTGATGTTCAACGAGGTCGCCGGCGTGGGCGAGACGCCACTGGCGCAGAACTTCTTCGCCGCCTACAACGACCCGCAGAGCCCCTGGATCCAGCTGTTCCGGGCGGCCGTCTTCGACGACGCCGATGACGCGACCATCGACCAGCTGAACGACGCGCATCACCACGGTGCTCCAGGGCGGCTGACCCTCCAGCTAGAGCCATCGTGTCGCCTCGGTGCGGGTTGCATGACCGGACTCGCACCGAGGCGCCACAGCCAAAGCCACTGACATCGAGGGGGCGCCAACGCCATGACCGCCGTCTCGCGCCCCGATCTCTCGCGACGTCCGCCCTCGCTGGGGCGGCTACGCTCGTCGTCGCCGCCTCACGGGCATCCTGTATGCGCTGCCGACGGCCGCGCTGGTGGCTGTCTTCTTCATCTGGCCACTGGTCCTGGTGGCCAGGATGTCGGCAAGCGACTGGAAGCTGCTCACGGGCGAGCGTGGGGTGAACCTGCCCAGCCAACTACGAGTCGCTCGACGCCAACCCGCTCTTCTGGCCGGCGTTGGAGTTCACCATCCGCTACACGGTCATCGTGACCGTCCTGCTCATCGGCATCGGGCTTCTGCTCGCGCTCATCGTGCAGGAGAGCGGCCGCTGGAGCGGGATCCTGCGGACGGTCTTCCTGCTCCCGCTGGCGGTCGGCCTGGCCGCGGCGTCGCTGCTGTTCTGGGGCTTCTACTCCCCCACGATCGGGCCGCTCAACCCGTTGCTCCAGGCCGTCGGCCTGATCGACGAGCCGATCCTGTTCTTCGCAGAGCCCGAGAACGCGCTGCTGGCGACCGTGTTCCTCATCGTCTGGAAGTTCGTGGGCTTCTACATGCTCATCCTGCTGGTGGGCCTCCAGCAGATCCCGGCGGACGTGTACGAGGCGGCCGCCATCGATGGGGCGAGCCGCTGGCAGACGTTGAGTCGCATCACGCTGCCGCTGCTGCGCCCGTCGCTGGCGCTCGGCGCTGATCCTCTGCGTGACCGGCTCGCTGCTCGCGTTCGACCAGTTCTACCTGCTGACGAAGGGCGGCCCGGACAACTCGACCGTCACCATCGTCCAGCTCATCTACCAGCAGGCCTTCGTGCGCCAGAACCTCGGGGTCGCGGCTGCGCTGTCGATGGTGCTGCTCGTGGCGCTGCTGGCCCTGAACCTCATCTGGTTCCGGCTGCTGCGGCGCGGGACGGCGGAGGCATGACCCGGTGAGGAACGACGGTCGCCTGGAGCCGCACGCCGTACTACGTCCTCACGGGCGGGCTGGCGGTCGTCTTCCTGTTCCCGTTGCTCTGGAGCGCCATCGCGTCGGTGAGCCCGCAGCCGGGCACGGCCCAGACGGTCGGCCACGGCCTGGGCAACTACCAGACGCTGTTCGAGTTCCAGGCGGGGCTCCCGCACGTTCCTGCTCAACAGCGTCATCGTGTCCGGGCTGACCGTGGCCGTGACGCTCATCGTCTCGTCGCTGGGCGGCTACGCCTTCGCCCGATTCGACTTCCCCGGCAAGAACGTGCTCTTCCTGGTGACCCTGGCCATCCTCATGGTGCCCTACGCCACGTTGCTCATCCCGCTCTTCGTCCTGTTGCGCGACCTCGGGCTGAGCAACTCGCTGCTGGGCCTCAGCCTCGTGCTCGCGATGTACCAGCTGCCCTTCGCCACGTTCATGATGCGGATCTCGTTCGAGGCCATCCCCCGCGAGATCGAGGAGTCTGCTCTGTGCGACGGCGCCGGGACCTTCGACACGCTGCGTCGGATCATGCTGCCGAACGTCGCTCCGGGCCTCATCACCGTCGGCCTGTTCGCGTTCCTCGCCGCTTGGAACGACTTCTTCGCGCCGCTCATCCTCATCAGCGACCCGGACCAGTCGCCGCTGCCACTGGCCATCGCGGTCCTGCGCCAGCAGACCATGGGCGTCATCGACTACGGCGCCACCGAGGCAGGCGTCGTGGTCATGGCCCTGCCGGCCATCGTCTTCTTCCTCGTGCTGCAGCGCTACTACGTGCGCGGCTTCATGTCGGGCGCGGTCAAGGGCTGACCCGAAGGCCGGGTCTGCGGGGCCCGCCCCCCGCTCAGGCGGCTGACTCGGCCGAGACCTCGTGGATCGGCGCGCCGTCGCGCTCGAAGGCGGAGAGGTTCGCGATCGTCGCCTCGGCGATGTTCTCGAGCGCGTCCTCGGTGAAGAAGCCCTGGTGCGCCGTGATGAGCACGTTCGGGAAGGTGAGCAATCGTGCGAAGGTGTCGTCCTGGATGATGTCCTGGCTCTGGTCGGCGAAGAATTGCGCCGTGATGAGCACGTTCGGGAAGGTCAGGAGGCGTGCGAACGTGTCGTCCTGGATGATGTCCTGGCTCTGGTCGGCGAAGAAGCCGAGGGCGTCCTCCTCCTCGTAGACGTCGAGGCCCAGGTAGCCGATGCGCCCGTCCTTGAGGGCCTCGATGGCCGCCTCGGTGTCGATGAGGCCGCCCCGGCTCGTGTTCACGAGCGTCACGCCGGGCTTGACCAGCGCGAGCGTCTCGCGGTTCACGAGGTGGTGGGTCTCCGCGGTCAGCGGCGCGTGGAGGGCGATGATGTCCGACTCGGCGAAGAGCGTGGGCAGGTCCACGAACCGGGCGCCGAGGGCTCGCATCTCATCGTTCGGATAAGGGTCGTAGGCCATGAGCCGGCAGCCGAAGCCGGCCATGATGCGGGCGAAGACGGTCCCGATGCGGCCGCTGCCGACGATGCCGACGCAGCGCCCATGAAGGTCGTAGCCGAGGAGCCCATCGAGCGCAAAGTTGCCCTCGCGGACGCGGTTGTAGGCCCGATGGGTGCGCCGCACGAGGCCCAGGATGAGGGCCACGGCATGCTCGGCCACTGCGTACGGTGAGTAGGCGGGGACCCGGCCGACCCGGATGCCGACCTCGCGGGCCACGGCCAGGTCGACGTTGTTGAAGCCTGCGGCACGGAGGGCCACGAAGCGGGTGCCGCCGTCCGCGAGGGCCCGAAGGACGTCGGCGTCGAGCTCGTCGTGGACGAAGGCGCAGACCGCGGGGTACCCCGCCGCCAGCCGGACGGCGTCGCGATTGAGACGGGCCTCGAAGAAGTCGAGCTGGTGGCCGCTGCCCTGGGCCGCGGAGCCCAGGTAGCGCTCGTCGTATGGTTTCGTGCTGAAGACGGCGACACGCATGGGTGCAGGGTAACGAAACGGGCCGGGATGGTCTCCCGGCCCGCTCGGTGCGATGTCGGCGCCGTCGCGCCGTGTCTCCGGGTCTAGCCGGAGATCTCGTACTGGATGAAGACGCTGATGCTGAGCTCGACCTGGCCGGGGAGGACCGGTGTCGTCGGGACGGCCTCGGCAGCGGCCATGTCGAACGCGGCGCGCTCCATGTAGATGGGCTGCGGCATCTGGGCGCCCGACTCGCTGATGTTGACCACGCCGATGATGGTCACGCCGGCATCGGCGGCCAGCTGGTCGGCCTTGACGCGGGCATCGGCGACGGCGGCGCTGCGAGCCTCGGCCTCGGCGGCGGCCGGATCGTCGACCCGGAAGCTGATGCCGTTGACGTTGGTGGCGCCGGCAGCCGTGGCGGCGTCGACGACCTCGCCGACGGACTCGATGTCACGGACGGTGACGTTGACGAGGTTGCTGGCCTCCCAGCCCTCGATCTCGGGCGGGTTGTCGTTGTAGTCGTAGACCGCGTAGAGGTTCAGGCTGGTGGTCTGGATGTCGCTCTCGGCGACCCCGGCCTCGAGGAGCGCGTTGATGACGGCGTCCATCGTGGTAGCCGCCTCGGCCGCAGCGGCCTGTGCGTCCTCGCCCTGCTTGGTCACGCCGAGGCCGACATCGGCGACGTCCGGCTCGGCCTTGACGCGACCGACGCCCGTGACGCTGATCGATCGGATGGTCTCGCCGTCGTTCGTCTGTGCCTGAGCGACGGTCGTGGCCGGCCCGGCGAACGCGGCGAGGGCGAGCCCGGTGGCGAGGCCGCCGGCGAGCCAGCGAAGGCCGGAGCGCGACGTCGGATGGGTCGTGATGGGTGCCATGGTTCCTCCATGTCTGTGCCAGATGTGGATACGCGTGCTCGGTGGCGCCGCACCCTTCACGACGCCCGAGACGCGTCGGCGGTTCCGTACGTCGGCCGTCGGGTGCGCCGGACCGCGCTCAGGGTCGCTGGAGCGGGAAGATGACCTCGGTGAGCCACTTCATCGGGTCCGGCTCGGCCGAGGGGTCGGTGAGGTAGATCTCCCATGGGCCACCACTCGCCGCTCGGCCGGTGCTCGCGACCCAGCTCTCGATGGCGGCATACGTGTCGGCCAGGCCCTCGTAGGGGCCGGCGTGGACGGCGATGGCCGCTGGGCCGCCGGGCAGCTCGCTGGGCTTGACGGCTCCCTCGGGCTGGATCGGGGTCTTGACAGGCACGCCGGCCTCGAGGTCCACGAGGTCACCGAAGCTGTGATACCGGGCGAAGGGCGATCCGTTGTGCTCGATACGCTGCCGGCCAGTGGCCGCTGTGACGGCCTGGAAGATCCGCCCGATGGCCGCCGGGATGTCGTCCCGTCCGACCGTCTCGCGGACCGTGGCCGTCTGATGCGGGCGCAGGACACGAAGCTCGATCTTGGAGGACGGTCCTCTGGCGTCTGTCATCGGCGGATCCCCATGCTGGCGGCGAGCCCATGGACCATGCTGGGGCGGCGGGCTCGCGCTTTCCGTGGAAGGGTCGCGCGACCGCGACGCGAATGCAAGTCGCATCTGCGCTCCCGTCCCAGTCACCCGGCCGCCGGCGGGGCCACGGGGTGCCTCACCAGCCTGACGCACCCGACCTGACTGACGGGACGGGGACCACCGCGGCTGGCGAAGGGGAACTGGCTGGCTGCCGGTTCCCGCCGGGACGGCCGCGCTACACGATGGTCGTGCGGCGCGCCAGCTTCTGGAACTGGGCCGGGACCCACCACTTGAGGAAGTAGAGCCGGCAGCCCAGGCAGTAGCCGGTCGCCGCCAGCACCGCCTGCAAGCCCCCGACCGCCGCAGCCACGACCCAGCCGCCCGTCGCGAACCCGGCCACGAACAGGAGCGCCGAGAGCGTGAAGCCGATCGCGCCCAGCGCCTGCGCGAAACGGGGCGGGTACTCGTGCTCGAGCTCTCGGGGAGGCGCGAGCCGCAGAGCACGGCGCACGTAGGGCCACGGCCGTCCGAGGATGGAGTAGCGCGTCCCGAACAGGGCGCTGACGCCCAGGGCGACGGCGAGGAGGACCACGACGAGCGGAAGCCCGGCCACCAACCCAAGGCTCAGGATCACGACGCTCAGTCCCGCGCCGAACCGCTGGCCGCGAGGGTCGATGAGCCGCCCCTCCTCCGGCCGAGCATCCAGGGCGGCGGGACTGGCGGCGGTCGTGGGGGCCGTCGTGCTCATCGCGGTCTCCTCCAGGGGAGTCTTCGTCGGTCTTGGTTCCCGGTGCTCGGACACTGAGGGTAGGCGCGGAATCGGACGTGTCCAATCGAAACGTGAGACCCTTGTGATCGGAAGCCTCGTTCACAAGCAGGGAGCCACCGAGCCATGGACGTCCCTCGTCTCGAAGCGTTCCTCGAGATCGCGCGCCTCGGCTCGATGCGATCGGCATCGCGCTCCCTGCACCTCGGCCAGCCGGCTCTCAGCGCCCGGATCGCGACGCTGGAGGACGAGATCGGCGCGCGCCTCTTCGAGCGCACCAAACGTGGCGTGCGGCTGACGCTTGCCGGTCGGGCGCTGCTGCCGCACGCCGAGCGGGTCATGGAAGCTCTCGAAGCCGGTCGGTCGGCGGTGAGCCAGGTGGAGCAGGGCGACGAGGGGGAACTCGTCATCGCGGCGGCATCGGCCGTCAATGCCTCGCTCGTGCCTGAGCTCCTGGCACGTCTCCGCCGATACCACCCGGGCGTGCATCTCTACGTCCACACCGGCGCCACGGAACGCATCGTCGAGCTCGTGGCCTTCGGGAGCGCCCAGCTCGGCCTCGTCCGTGAGACGCGGCAGATCCGTGACCCGCGCCTCGTCGTCACGCCGCTCTACGAGGAGGAGCTCGTGCTCGCAGCTCGGCCGGAGCATCCGTTCGTGGCCGAGGGGCCCATCCCTGTCTCACGCCTCGCGGACGCCACGCTCATCTTCTTCGACCGCGCATCGGACGACTACGAGGTCACGCAGTCGCTTCTCAAGGAAGCGGACGTCACGCCGTACGGCGTCATCGAGGTCGACAGCGTGGACACCGCTCGCCGGCTCGCGGCCCGCGGTCTCGGTGTCTCGTTCCTCCCGTCGACCGCGTTCATGCCCGAGGTCGAGGCGGGTCGATTGGCACCCGTCGCACTCGCCGACACAGGGCGGATCCGACGCCGGGTCATCGCCATCGAGCGTGCCGAGACGGCGGCCTGGCCGCCGGTCGTGACGCTCCGTCGACTCCTCGCCGAGGCGGCGACGTTCCTGCCGGGTGCCACCCAGGGCTGATCGCGGCGAACAGGGCACACTCTGCGGTCATGCAGCGCGCGTCATGGGCCGGGAGGGCCGGCAGGGCCGGGCTGGCCGGTTCGTCCGGGTCGGCCGGCCTCGCTCTTGCCGCCCTCCTGGTGGCCTGCCTGTCCGTCGGGTCGGTCGCCCAGACCGGGGTGGTCGCCCAGGCCGCGCCGTCCGCGCCGATCGAGCCGTCCGCGCCCTCGGAGGCCGAGCCGACTCCGCTCCTGGAGGCGCTGGCCTACGTCCCGGCGGTGAGCGATGCACCGCCGAGCCTCGGGTTCATCGACTGGGCGGCCCTGAAGGAGCGCCACGGGGGCACCGAGGTAACCGGCGACAGCCCGTCCGCGGTTCGCGAGGCGTTGCTGCGCGACATCGCAGCGAGCGAGGCATTGACAGTCGCGCTCGACCCGCGCGACCGGGACCTTCTTGATGCCGATGACCCGACCGAGTGGCCCGCGGAGTGGGGATGGGACCGGACCGACCTGGAGTGGGAGCTCCATGCCGGCCCGACCACCGTGCTCCGATTCCGGGATGGTTCCGACAGCGACGGCCTCCAGGCCCAGGCCGAGCGGCGCGGCCTCGTGCGGGAGCCTCGCGACGCATCCGACGCATCCGACGGTCGGCCGATGTGAGCGAGAGAGCGATGTCGTCTACCGGTCGCCCACCGCGGACGGCTTCGGCATGACCGTGACCGATGGCGGTCGCACGGTCGTCGTGGAACGGGGCGGGACAGGGGAGGCGACCGCCGCCCAGGCGCGGACACGCGACCCGCTCGAGGTCGCGGGCAGTCCCTACGGGCGCGCGGCCACGACGCTCGGCCGCCCTCTCGTGACGCGTCTCTATCCGGGCCAGAGCCTCTGCACCGGCACCGGCAAGGAGAACGCGCTCCTGCGCGGGGCGGATGCCCGGGTGGCGGCATCGGTCGGTCGGCTGCAGCCGTACGAGGTCCTCGGCGTCGGCTACTCGGGGACCGGCGGGGACGGCAGCATCGTCGGGCGCTACGTGTTCGACTATGCGCGCGCCCGGCAAGCGGAGGCTGACCTGGCCGGCCGGCGCGCGCTCGTCAGGCAGACGCTTGCCTCGGATACGGACCGAGGTGACGGCGGGCTTCGTCTCTCGGACGCGGCCGTCAGCGGACGGGGGGTCGTCGTCGACGTCACGGCGGCAGCCGAGGAGCCGGGCGCTGATCCGGGGGCCGATTCGCCGGGGCTGGCAGGCGAGCTGTTCGAGCGGCTGGCGCCGGGTCCACGTGGGGAGCCACCCCTGCTCGCCATCTGTGGCCCGCCACCGAGCGGCGAGCCGCTCACGCGGCAGCCGACGCCCGACCACCCGATCTTCGTCGGTCCGGCGAGCCTGGCGCTGTCGGGCGGCGCGGGCATCCATCGCTGGCCCGAAGCGCGCTTCGGTGCCGACGAGGTCCGACTCGGGGCGACCCTCCGCGCTGGCGCCGACCCGTGCGCGCTGTGGCTCACGGCCTCGGACCAGGCTTCACCCGGCACGCGCCTGGCCAGCCAGACGTTCACCGCCGCACCGGGGAGTTCCACGAAGCACCTCCTGACCCTGCCCGTCGACTACGCCACGGCATCGATGACCGTCGAGACGAGCTGCGACCGCTGGTCGCTGCGCCTGGAGCCGCTCGAGGACCCCGAGCTCGCGCTGACCCTGCGGGAGCGGTCCTACCCGGTTCGGGGCGCGACCATCGCCGAGATCGCGCCGCAGACCAACCAGGCTCAGGGCGGCTGGGCAGCCTATACGA
>CAVOIR010000006.1:0-146835 GCA_963696045.1 uncultured Chloroflexia bacterium
GTGTCGGCTGACAAGGCCGACTTGATCCCCTGGCGCAGATCCCGTACGATGCGGACATGACCGCAGAGCAACCCGGCCGCCCGCGCGTCGTCGAGCTGTTCGCAGGGGTCGGCGGTTTCCGCATCGGACTCGAGCGGTCGGGCTGGCAGGTCGTCTGGGCCAACCAGTGGGAGCCGTCGACCGCCACCCAGCACGCCTTCGACTGCTACGCGGCCCACTTCGAGACCGGAGAGCACGTCTGCGCTGACATCCACGAGGTCATGAACGAGGCGGAGGCCGGTAGGCGCGAAGTCCCGACCACGAGCTGCTGGTGGGTGGATTCCCATGCCAGGACTACTCGGTGGCCAAGACGCTCAACCAGGCCACCGGCATCGTGGGCAAGAAGGGCGTGCTCTGGTGGGAGATCTACCGGGTGCTCATGATGAAGCGCCCGCCGTACCTCTTCCTCGAGAACGTGGACCGGCTCCTGAAGTCCCCGACCAGGCAGCGTGGGCGGGACTTCGGCGTGATGCTGGCCACGCTTGCCAACCTCGGCTACGAGGTCGAGTGGCGGGTCGTCAACGCAGCCGACTACGGTTTCCCGCAGAAGCGACGCCGCGTGCTCCTCGTCGGTCGACTGGCCGGTCCCGAACCGCGCGACCCGGACGAGGTCCTCTACCGCGGCACGCTCGCGCGGGCCTTGCCGGTGACGCCTGGACCACGACTCGCGCTCGCCGAGACCTTCAGGATCGATGGCAACCCATCGGACGTGTCAGAGGTCTTCGGGGCCACCAAGGGCAGCTCTCCATTCCGGAACGCCGGCTACATGTCGCACCGCGGAGTCTGGACGCTGGACCTGGAGCCCGCGTGGGAGGGACCGTTCCAGACCCTCGGCGACATCCTCGAGCCAGCGACGGCAGTCCCCGACGAGTACTTCGTTTCCGATGACCAGCTCCCCACCTGGCAGTACCTCGAAGGGGGCCAAGCGCGAGCAGCGCTACCACAAGGACTTCGGACACGCCCTACTTCTACGTCGAGGGCCCCATCCCCTACCCGGACCGGACCGACTGGCCGGCGCGGACCATCCTCACGGGCGAGGGCGGCCGGACCCCATCCCGGTTCAAGCACCTCATCCAGGTCGAGGACGGCCGATTCCGACGGCTCACACCTCGTGAACTCGAGCGTCTCAACGGCTTCCCGGACGACTGGACAGCGACCGGCATGACCGACGGCAGGCGCGCCTTCATGATGGGCAACGCGCTCGTCGTCGGCCTCATCGAGCGGGTCGGCCGCGAGCTGATGGCCGAGATCAGCGGGGGCCGCGATGCGGTCGCCATCCCCATCGATGTGCGCGAGGCCGTAGCTTCCTAGCTGGCGGATTCATGCCTCGAGGATCCCAGCAACAAAGGGTCTGTTGAACCAGAAGCACTTCTTGACGACCGGGCCCACGATGGGTGCCGGATCCGTGTCGTCTGCAGTCCTACCCTTGGGCCTGACATGCAAGTACCGTGTCTTTGACGCTGGCGTCAGGCATAGGGCCTTGCCTGCTTCGATCTCATCCCGGTACATCGTCCACTCGCTTGCCATGCCGCTCAATTCGGCCTCGCTCGGCCTCCAAATGAATGGCGACCGGATGACGCAGTCGCCGACAGACGCTGAGACTCTTGCCCCCAACGATCGGCACAAACAAGAAATGGTCTAGCCGGGATAGCAGTTCGCTTTGGTCCCAATCCTCCCGAATGAGCTCCTGATAGCTGGAACGCCGGGAACGAGAGCGCCTCATACGGCCACAGGGATTGGTCGGCCTGTACAACTCGCAAGTCGACGCCGGAGTCACGGAGCTCGCTGCGGTTAATGCCCCGTCGCGATAGAGCCGCTTGGATGACGGCGTGGGCTCGGTGCTTGGCCAGCGATGGATGCGGCCAGCGTCGCTTTCCACGTCACGAATTCGGGCCCCTACGTATCGCGCGAGGGCGCTGAGGGCGCGGTCGCCAAGGGTAGTCGCTACTCGACGACCCGACGCGAGCCAGCGCGCTCGGACTCGACGCATCGCCCTGAGGAACGCCGGTCTGAGCGCCCATGCTCGACGGCTAGCTAAGACTGGCGAATATGGTTGGCTTCGATCTGGTGGGCCACCGGCTCCTTTCGTAGCCGCCACTAGTGCCACGCCTTGGCTCTCCGAGATGTACTCAGCGCGGCCCTGCCGGATGAGCGCTTGCACTGCAAGCCAGTCGGTCTTGAAGACCCGCATGACCTCGTCGGTGGGCCTCCAGAGGACGACATCTGTGACGACCAGCTTGCCTAGCGCGGCACCGGGCAACCATCGTAGTACACGAAGAGGATCTGGCCGAGCTTCTGGCGGACTGTCGCCGTTTCCCAGTTTCCGTGCCAAGGACGCCGTAGTCGATCATCGAGATGTAGACGCGCTCCTTGACTAGAAGCTCATCCTTCCGGAGTCGCAACGGAACCGTCTTGAGTTCTATGCCGGCTGCTCTGAAGTCCGGCAACGCGACGCTGTCGACCTGCATTCCGAAATACGCCTCGACAGCGGCACCCACGCGTCCTTTCGTGTGGCGGTTGCTTTCATCGTTCAACCCAGCTGTGGATATCAGCTCGCCCAGTTGGCGGCCTGGCATAGCCATCGCGCGAGCCATGACTCCCCAGGCGACGCGGTCCGGCCATCGAACGGAGGCACCCTTTCCATCGTCTGTGAGGGTATTCCTCGCGCGATACTGCGAACATGGCCGGTCTGCAGCTGCCCAACCCGCCGCCATCGTCGGCAGCCGTGACGTCGGTCATGAAGGCCAATCGGGCCAGGGACACGAAGCCGGAGCGCCTGTTGCGGGCGGCCCTGCGCCAAGCTGGGCATCCGGGCTATCGGCTGAACTGGAAACGGGCTCCGGGTCGGCCGGACATCTCCTATCCGGGCCGTCGGGTGGCCATCTTCGTGCACGGCTGCTACTGGCATCACTGCCCGCGCTGCCATCCGAACCTGCCCAGGTCCAACCCCGAGTTCTGGGCCCGCAAGTTCGAGCTCAACTGCGAGCGCGACGCACGCAAGCGCCGTCAGCTCGAGGAGGCCGACTGGCGCGTCTTCGAGGTCTGGGAGTGCGACATCCGCGACCGTCTTGACGGCATCGTCGTGGAGATCGCGACGACCCTCACGACGCGCACGTAGACCGAGAGTCGGCGGCGAGTGGTGGTGGAATATCCGCCACCAAGTGGTGGATATATCCGCCACCTGGGGCCGGGTCAAGGTCGCATCAGAGAACCGGGCGACCGCGCCGCCGAGGATCCGGCGGCGGTCAGTCGGCAGCAGCGCGCGCCCGTACCGTCGCGACGGGCACCGTGAGGAGCAGCGAGGCGACGCAGATGGCCGGGATGAGGAGCCAGGCTGTGACGACGCTGCTCACCTCGGCCGCCATGCCGAGCACGAAGGGCGCCACGAGCATGGCGGTGCCGGATGCCAACACGACGCGGCCCGCAGCCAGCGCTGGCTGGTCGGGCGCCGTGGCGAGCGTCACGGAGGCCGAGACCGGATACAGGACGCCGAGCCCCACGCCGCCCAGGAGCATGGCCGCGACGCTGAGCTCGTAGCTGCTCGAGGCCCACACCGCCAGCGAGCCCAGCAGGGCCAGCGCCAGGCTGATGCGCAGGAGCACGATCGGGTCGGTCCGGCCGACCGACCGGGATCGAGACCGCGCTCCGCGCCAGGACGACGCCGCCGATGAAGACCGAGATCGTCAGCGTGGCATCGGCCAGGGAGGCACCCGTCGAACGCTGGACCATCGTGGCCGCCCAGAAGAGCACGCCGAACTCGATGCAGACGACGAGCACGACGAGGAGCCATGGCAGCCAGAAGCTCCGCGGCAGGCTCCCGTGCGCGGGTGCGGCGCCGTTCGCCCGCCTCGCTCGGCTCCACGACGCTACTGCAGCGATGCCGATGAGCAGCACGGCGGGCAGGACCGCGAACTGCCAGCCGAACGCCGATGGCGATGCCCAGGCCGATGACGACCGGCACGGTCACGGAGCTCAGCATCGAGACCAGCGTCGAGCGCGTGAACTGGACGAGCGCGCGAACGCCGCCGACCGCCGAGACCGCGGCGTTGACATGCGAGAGCAGGAGGCCGCAGCCGGCACCCATCGCCAGGGCCCCAGCCAGCGTCACAGCGAAGGCGGGCGCCCATGCGATCAAGGCGGTGGCCAGCCCGAGGATGGCGAGCGCTCCCAGGTGGACGGCACGGCTCCCGAATCGGACGTCGAGGCGGTGACCGACGAGACCGGCGCCGATCAGGCCCACCGCCATCGCCGACGAGTGGAGGCCGACCTGTGCGTCCGACAGGGCGAGCGTCGTCGCCAGGAAGGCACTGATGGCGCCGAGCAGGTAGATGAGGTAGCCCAGCGCCGCCTGGTCGATGTAGGCGCGCCGCACGTCGGTGAGCCAGGCGGTGTGGCCGACGGACACGCGCCCCGGGCGCTCGAGCGACAGGCCCGTCGACCGGCCGGCAGGCATGGAGTCACCGAGAACGTCATCAGGGGGTGGCACGAACCTGATGCTAGGCACGGTCCTCGCCGGCCGCGTGTGCCGCATGGCCCGTGTCTGCAGTGCTCGTGCATCGACCGGTAAGGGCCTGGTAAGCACGGCTCGTCATCGTGGCGCCCATGAAGACGACCGATGACGAGCTGGTCACCACGGCGGACGTGGCGGAGGTCATGGCGGCCATCGAGGCGGTGGACCTGGGTGCGCCTTGGGACGAAGTGGCGCCCAACCTGCGCCTCGCCCTGCCCCGGCGCCGCCCGCTGCCTCCGGGCACGGACAACCTGCCCTCTCAGATCTACGAGCCTGGCATCCGCGCCACCCTGGGCCTCGACATCGGGCCGGCCATGCTCTTCGTCGGCCAGGCGCAGCTCGACGGCTGGCGCGTGACGGCCGATCATGCCTTCGCCCGCGCGCTCTCCAACGTGAAGGATCGCGTGCGCCGGCGGCGCCAGTTCGCCCTCATCCATGAGCGCGTCTGCGGTGAGTCCACGGTGGCCTTCCAGTCACGGGAAGGCTGGGCTTCCTCGCTCCTTCTGCTGCCCAAGGAGCTCTGTCGGGTACTCGGGCAGCGGGACGGCTTGTTGGTGGCGCCCATGCGTGACCTCGTGATGCTTCTGCCGCTCGAGGCAGACCCGCTGCTCGCCCACCTCATCCTCGAAGAGTTCGCTGAGGCGGACATGAACGCCCTGGATCTGCCGCCCTACACCCTGGTCGACGGCCGATTGACCGTCGCCGGCCTACCACAGGGAAGCGTCATGACGCGGATGCACTGAGCCCAGGTCCTCTGACCTCGACGGGGATGCAGAGCCGCATTACTGCTATGCTGCTTCGCATGAAGAGCTACAACGTCTCGGTCCAGTCGCGGGGGACCATCGCGCTTCCGGCTGACCTGCGTCGGCGGCATCACCTCGACGAGCCGGGGGCGCAGGTCCGGATCATCGAGCGGGAAGACGGGTCGATCGAGCTGCAGCCCATGCTCCCGATCCTCGCTGACCAGGCCTGGTTCTGGACGGAGCGCTGGCAGGCCATGGAGCGCGAGGCCGACGAGGACATCGCCGCCGGCCGCATCACGACGTCCGACGAGCATCGATGAGTTCATCGCTCATCTGAAGGAGACCGGGCAGCGATTGAAGTACGACGAGCTGCCTTCCTTCGCGCGCGACTGCGAGCGCTTGCCATCGACTGCCGAACAGGCGCAGATTCCTGCAGTCAGGTCCTGCGCGACTTCTACCCGCCTGCGAGCGGTTCGCCCCGACCCGACGACGCCGTGGCCGCGAGGACTTGCGTGTCAAGCGAGTCCAGGGCGCGCCGGGCATCTGGGAGATGACGTGGAGCTTCGCGGGACCTGACGGTCGGGCCACGTTCGAGTGGATCGAGATCGAGGGCGAGCTGGCGGTCCGCTGGCGGCGCATCGGAGGCCACGAGGTCTTCGACCGACCCTGACATGAGGCGGTGCCGCCATGAGCGCCCCGCCGCCTGCGTCCTGCATGCTCGATTGCCGCAGCCGATTCCGTTGCGTTATGCTTGCCTCATGGATGGACGCGCACGGATGAAGCTCGCAGCGTTGGTGGCGGACATGGGCAGCCAGGCGCAGGTCGCGCGCGCGCTGGACGTGGACCGCTCCCGGGTCAGCCGCTGGCTGGCGGATGAGGAGCCGGACCGGGACAACCTGCTCAAGCTCGAGGCGGTCGAGTTCGTTCTCTCGCGCCTCCAGCTCACCTACCGGCGTCAGACGGCCATGAAGTGGCTCTTCGGCCTCAATCCCCAGCTCGGTGACGCGCGACCCATCGACCTGCTGTCGCGCGGCCGCGTCTCGGAGGTCCTGCGCGCCATCGAGGCCGACGAGACCGGCGCCTACGCGTGAGCATCCGTCCGCCTCGGACCGCCGCTCGCCTGACCCGTGCCAGCCCCGATGCTCTATCGCGTCTTCCGCCACCGGGTCGAGGCGGCGTCCCCGGGAGCGCGGTGGAGCGCTCCACGTGCCGCGAGATCGCCAGGGCGCGGGGCGCCACGACGACCCGGCGCGCTACGGCGCCTTCTACGCGGCGCGATCGGCCGAGGCTGCCGTGGCTGAGTCGATCGCGGCCTTCCGCGGCCGCGACATCGACGAGGACGACCTCGAGCTGGCCGATGGCTCGCGCCTTGCGCTCGCGACCTACGACGACACGGCCGTCGGCCCGCTGACCGATCTCGACGAGCCGGCCGTCCTCCTCGCTGAGGGCTGGCGTCCCTCCGGCGTGGCCAGTCGAGACCGCCGCACCACCCAGGCCATGGCCGCGCGCGTCTTCGCCGCGGGAGCCTCAGGCATCTCATGGTGGTCCACGATCGACTCGGCGTGGACGAACGTCACGCTCTTCGCCGAGCGCACCATCGAGCTCGGGGCGCTCACGATCGTCGGGGAGCCCGAGCCGCTGTCGCTGCGGCACCCGGCCCTGGTCGCCGCCGCCGACCATCTCGTCATCGGCCTGGTGGCCCGCCGACGGACGCGGCGGGCACAGCGCTAGTCTGTCGCGGCATGCCATGACGCGACGCTTCCTCGTTGCCCGCAACCAGGAACCTGACAGCACCCTCCCCTACCTGCTCTTCGTGCCGGTCGGTGCGGGTCTCGTCCTGAAGGCTCGCGACACCTGGCCACGGACCAGCCGCGTCTACTGCCATCGCGTCGACACTGGCTGGCCGGACGACGCGGAGATCGTCGAGGACGTCGCGGTCATCGAGTGCCAGCGGCGCGGCATCGCCGTGGATCTGCTCCTGGACCGCAAGCGCGAAGCCCGCTCGCAGTTCGTGTTCACACGGATCGGCGGCGGTCGCGAGGGCATCTTCTGGCAGACCCGCAAGGTGGCGGCCACGGCCCGGCCGGGCGCCCGCATCCCCGGTCGACGCATCAGCGACTTGGCGCAGCGAATGACGATCCTCGTCGACACGCGCGAGCACTACCCCTACCGCTTCGCCGGCCAGCAGACGGATGTGGCCAGGGAAACGTTGCCCGCCGGCGACTACGCCGTCAGGGACGCCTCGGGGCGCATCGTGGCGGCCGTCGAGCGAAAGACGATCGGCGACCTCGCCGGCAGCCTCAACGGCGGCTCGCTGGCCTTCGAGCTCGCGAAGCTTGCGTCCCTGCCGCGGGCGGCCGTGGTCGTCGAAGACCGCTATGCGTCGCTGCTCAAGCACACGCATGCACCTGCGGGTTTCCTGCCCGACCTCCTGGCGCGCGTGCAGGTCCGCTACCCCGAGATCCCCATCGTCTTCACCGAGACCCGTCCATTGGCCGAGGAGTGGACCTACCGCTGGCTTGGCGCCGTGCTGGCCGAAGCGATGGCCGCCGGAGAGGCGTGGGGCGCGCTGCCTCCCGACGAGCCCGCGGCCGAGGCGGTCGACCCACCCCCGGCGGCCGGCACTGCGCACGCTCGACGGTGTCGGTCGTCGCGTCAGCGGAGCGTCGGATCTTCCGACTGATCCAGCATCAAGTCCATGAGGTCCTCCGGGCGATCGATGTCCCGAAGACTCCGAGCGTCGGGGTCGAGCCCTCGCCACACCGGCTCCGGCAGGTGCTCGAGGTCCAGGACCGCGATCAGCGACCGCAGGCTCCGTTCGCCCCCAGCCATGAGGCTTCCGGCCCAGAGGACCGTCGCCTGGCGATCGAGGCCCACCGGCATCGGCTGAGCCTGGTCAGCAAGAAGCAGGCAGGCGCCTTCCATCTGCCATCCGGCCAGGCCAGCAGCCGACGCAGGAGCGGCGGTTGGAGCTCCGGCATGTCGCCTCCGACGAGGAGCAATCGGTCGTGGCTGGCCGCCGGAGCTGCCATCGCCAGCGCCACGAGCGGTCCCTCGAACGGCGACACGTCGCGAAGAAGCGACACCCCTTCCAAGGCCGGCAGCTCCGCCGACAGGCCGCCCGGTGGGCTCACGACGAGCACCTCCAGGCAGACCTCGGCGACCGCCCGGACAGCGCGCACCAACAGGGGCTCACCGTCCAAGTCGGCCGCCAGCTTGTCCGACCCGAAGCGGCTGGACCGACCGCCGGCCAGCACGATCGCCGTCGCGGCCACGCGCCCCGTCGCCAGGCCCCGGTCCATCGGTCAGTCCGCCAGGTCGATGCGCTCGGGCCTCGCGTAGATGTTGAAGCCGTCGCCGCGCAGGAAGCCCACCAGCGTCATGCCCACCCGCTCGGCCGTGGTGACGGCGAGGTCCGAGGGGGCGGAGACCGCGCAGAGGATCGGTACCCCGGCCACAGCCGCCTTCTGCACGATCTCGAACGACACGCGGCCCGAGACCAGCATCACCTCGTTGCGCGCCGGGAGCCCGCCGGCCAGGGCCCGGGCGCCCACGACCTTGTCGACCGCGTTGTGCCGGCCGATGTCTTCGCGCAGCTCGACGAGCGCGGGTTCTGGCGTGAACAGCGCCGCCGCGTGCAACCCACCCGTGGTCTCGAAGACCGACTGGGCGGCCCGCATCAGGTCAGGCATGGCCTGCAGCGCGGCACGGCCCACTGTCGGTCCATCGGGCAGGGGGTCGACCCGTGCCACGAGCTCGTCGGTCGAGGCACGGCCGCAGATCCCGCAGCTGGCGGTGGCCACGAAATGGCGGTGAGCCACGGCCGACAGGTCGAACGGTCCGGGCAGCCGGACGAGGATCTCGTCGTGCGGCTGGGAATGCGTCACCGGGTCGCCGAGCTCGAAGGTCGCGCGCCGCGCATCGGCCGGAGCCAGCAGGCCTTCGGCGATGAGGAAGCCGATGGCGAGCTCAGGCTCCGAGCCCGGGGTGCGCATCGTGACCGCGACGTCCGCTGGTGCCTGGCCTGGTCCGCAGGCCCGGATCTGCAGCGGCTCCTCGCCGGCAACGCTATCGGGGCGCGCCTCGCGCGTCTCGCCGCGCACGACGATGGCGGTGACGCGCTGGCTGCTCGTCTGCGCCTCGCTCATGGCGGCATGTTCGCACGGCGATCCGGGCTGGCTCTCTCCGGTGCCAGTCACGTTCGGGCATATTCGAATCAAGACGGTGCATCGGCCGGATCTCCGATCCGCGGCCGCACGGCGCATGTGCCCCTTGGTGACTTGGAAATGCCCCGACATGACTGGATGGGAACGGGGCACCCCCGGAACGTTCCGTCATGGGGAGAGAGTCGTGTCACCTGGTCCTTATGTCTCACGCGTGATACAATGCCGTTCCATGGCCGATGTGACGATCCGCGAGCTGCGCAACAAGGGTGGCGAGGTCATCGAACGGGTCATCGCCGGCGAGGTGCTGACCGTCACGCGAGACGGCCGACCGGTCGCGCGACTGTCCCCGCTCCCGGGACCGGCCCTCACCGCCGAGGTGCTCCTCGCGCGCTGGCGGCGCCTCCCGCCCATGGATCCCAGATCGCTGCGACGCGACATGGATGCGGTCATCGATCCATCGCTGTGACACGACATGACAGAGGTCTGCTCGACACCAGCATCGTCATCGTCCTCGAACGGATCACTGATCCTGCGGTCCTGCCGGTGCAGCCGCTGATCTCTGCGATCACGTTGGCGGAGCTCAGTGTCGGGCCCCTCGTCTCGTCTGAAGGCGAGCGAGCCACAAGGCTGGCACGGCTCCAACAGGTGGAGTCGGACTACGAGCCACTGCCCTTCGACGCAGACGCCGCGCGCGCGTTCGGCCGGGTTGCAGCGTCGCTGCGACGGAGAGGACGCAAGACAGCCGCGAGGGCGTATGACGCGATGATCGCCGCCATCGCCGTCGCCAACGTCCTCCCGCTGTACACCTGCAACCCACGGGACTTTGAAGGCATCGATGACCTGACGTTGGTCCCCGTCAAGCCGCCTCGTTGACGCCGCTCCAGCCTTGCGCCTACGCTCCCGGCCGTGCCAGTCACCCTTCCTGACCGACCTCCGTTCAGCCTGCGCGCGCGCCTGCTGACGCCGCTGCCTGACGGCTCGACGCTGTGGGAGCCAGACGGCCTCGTCGAGGTGGACGGGGCCGGTCGCCTGGCGACCGTGGGTCGCGCCGTCGGACAGCGCTGGCCGTCAGTGGGGCCATCGACCTCCGGCCGCTCGTGGTCATGCCCGGGCTGGTGGATACGCACGTCCACATCCCCCAGGTGCCCGGCCGCCGGTCTGGGTGCCGGCATGGACCTGCTGGCCTGGCTGGAGCGCTACGTCTTCCCGCTCGAGCGCGAGTTCCGAGCGGCGGAGGCCGAGCGCCTGGCCCCACAGGTCTACCGCGCCATGGCCGCCGCCGGCACGACGACGTTCGCGGGTTACGGCGCCATCTGGCCGGACAGCCTGGACGCCTGCTTCCGGGCCGCTGAGGAGCACGGCATCCGGGCCACCATCGGCAAGGTCATGATGGACCGCGTCACGCTACGACGACCGACTGCCGCGCGACGCGATCCTCGAGACGAGCCTGCGCCAGTCGGCGGACCTCTGCGAGCGCTGGCACGGCGCTGCGGACGGTCGCCTGCGCTACGCCTTCACGCCGCGCTTCGCGGTCTCCTGCACGGCGGACCTGCTCCGCGAGTCGGCAGCCCTGGCCGCTCACTACGGGACGACCTGGCAGACGCACCTCTCCGAGGACCGGCACGAGATGGCCACGGTCGCCGAGCAGTTCCCTGAGGCGCTCGACTACCTCGATGTCTACGACCGCGCCGGCGGCCTGGGCCCCAGGGCCCTCTTCGCGCACGCCATCCACCTCTCCGAGCGCGAGGTCGCCCGGCTGGCCGAGAGCGGCTCGGCCGTCGCCCATTGCCCGGTCAGCAACATGTTCATCCGCAGCGGCGTCATGCCCCTGGCGCGCTACCAGGCGGCGGGCATCCGCGATCGGGTTGGGCACGGATGTGGCCGGCGCGCCGGAGCTCTCGGTCGTCGCGCAGATGCGCGCCGGCTTCCTGGCCCAGAACGCGCGGTCCACGATGCTCGCCCGACGCGACACCGGTGCCGGGCCCGCTCGAGTGGCTGCGCCTGGCGACGCTCGGCGGAGCGCGAGGCGCTGGGCCTCGGCGATGCCATCGGCTCGCTCGAGGTCGGCAAGGAGGCCGACCTCATCGCCGTCGACCCGGAGCTGGGCCGACCGCCCGAGGCGGAGGCCTGCCGGCGACGTGGAGGAGGTCGTCAGCCGGCTCATCTTCCGGGAGCGCGCAGGGATGGTCCGCGGCGCCTGGGTGCGCGGCCGGCGCCTGGCCGATGACGCACTGATGGCCGACTTCGACCTGCTCATCGAGGGCGGAACCATCGTGGATGGCACCGGCTCGCCCGGCTTTCGCGGCGCCGTGGCCGTGGCTGGCGGCCGCCTCACCGTGCTGCGAGGCGACACGAGCGAGCATCGCGCCGCACGGCGCATCGATGCCACGGGTCGCGTGGTCGCGCCGGGCTTCATCGACCTGCACTCTCATTCTGGCGTCATGATCATGGCGGAGCCGCGCCACGAGCCGAAGGTCCGCCAGGGCGTCACGACCGAGGTCATCGGCGTCGACGGCAACTCGTACGCGCCCTTCCGCACGCCGGCGGACCTGCGTGCCTTCGCGCGCCTGAACGCCGGGCTCGACGGCCTGCCGGACATCCCCTTCGACTGGACCGACGTCGCGTCCTACCTGCGGCGGCTGGACGGCGGGGTCAGCGTCAACCTCGCCTTCCTCGTCGGCAACTCGTCGCTCCGCATCGACGCCGTGGGCTGGGAGGACGTCCCGGCCGATGAGGTGGCGCTCGACCGCATGCGCGGGCTGCTGCGCGAGTCCATGGAGGCCGGCGCCTTCGGCATCTCGTCGGGCCTCGACTACCCGCCGGGGAGCTTCGCCTCCACTGAAGAGTTAGCCGTGCTAACGAATGAGGCGGCGCGGTTCGGAGGCTTCTATCACACGCACGTGCGCTATCCGCTCGGCGACCGCTACCTCGACCCCTTTCGGGAGGCCCTCGAGATCGGCCGTCTGGGCGAGGGCCCGGTCCACATCACGCATCTGTACCACCGGCCCATCTATCCGGGCCCGGTCGATGAGCTCATCGGGCTCGTGGAGGATGCCCGGGCCGGTGGCCTTGACGTCACCTGGGACAGCTATCCCTACGAGTGGGCCTGCACGCGGCTCGTCATCCAGCTCCCCCAGTGGGTGCAGTCGGGCGGACCGGATGCCACGCTCGAGCGCATCGCCGACCGGGAGGTCCGCGAACGCATCCGGGACGAGATGCTGGCGTTGGGTCGCGCCTACGCCAACGAGAACCCCTACGACAACATCCGGCTGGGCTACTTCGCGACGCCCGAGTACGCGCGCTGGGAGGGTCGGACCATCGGCGAGTTCGTGCGCGAGACGGGCGAGGATGTCGTCGACGCCATCTGCGACATGCTCATCGCGGAGGACCTGCGGCCCAACCAGGTCACGAGCGGGCCGCTGACGGAGACGCTGGCGCCGTTCCTGGCGCATCCGCTCTCGATGATCGGCAGCGACTCGACGTTCGTGGGCGAGCGGCCTTCGCCGCGAACGTATGGCTCCTTCCCGCGCGTGCTGGGCGAGTTCGTGCGCGAGCGGCGGACGATGCCGCTGGAGACGGCCGTCCGCAAGATGACCGCCACGCCGGCGGCTCGACTCGGCCTGGCCGATCGGGGCCTGCTGCGCGACGGCATGTGCGCGGACATCGTCGATCTTCGACCCAACGACCGTCCGGGCGACCGCGACGTACGAGGTGCCCCGTTCGTTCCCCATCGGCATCGACTGGGTCATCGTCAACGGAGTCGTCGTGGTGGCCGACGGGGAGCACACAGGCGCCACCCCAGGTCGCGTCCTCCGACGAGGTTCGGCCGAGTAGCATCGGGGCCATGGCTGCCCTCCTCGGAATCGACCTGGGGACCTCCGCGGTGAAGGCCGTCGTCATCGATGAGGACGGCCGCGTCCTCGGCACGGGCAGCCGCGAGATCCCCATGGAGGTGCCCGAGCCGCTCCGGGCCGAGCAGGACCCCGAGGCTTGGTGGTCGAACACGGTCATGGCCGTGCGGGCCGCCCTTCATCAGGCGGGTGTCCGCGAGTTGGCGGCCATCGGCCTTGGCGGGCACATGCACGGCGGCGTCATGCTCGACGCCTCCCATCGGCCGGTGGGCCGGGCCATCACGTGGGCCGACCAGCGCAGCGCCAGCCTCATCCCCGAGATCGAGGAACGGGTGGGGGTCGGCGTCTTCCTGCGGGTGGCGGGGACCCGGCCGGCGGCAGGCTTCATGGCGCCCACGCTGGCCTGGCTGCAGCGCCACGATCCGGGCCAGCTGGAGCGGGTCGCCGTCTGCATCCTGCCCAAGGACTATCTGCGCATGCGCCTGACAGGACTCGTCGCCTCAGATATCAGCGACGCGTCGGCCACGGCCCTCTTCGACATCAGGGCGCGCCGCTGGTCCGCCGAGCTGTGCTCGACACTGGGCCTCCCGGAGGCCATCCTTCCGGTGCTGCTCGAATCCGCTGATGTGGCGGGGCCGCTCACGGCGGCCGCGGCCGATGAGCTGGGTCTGCTGGTGGGCGTGCCGGTCGTGGCTGGCAGCGCCGATCAGCCGGCCCAGGCTGTGGCCAACGGGCTGCTGGATCGTGGCCACGGCTCCGTCACGCTGGGGACGGGCGGGCAGATCCTGTGCGCCACGGACCAGCCATCGATCGACACACGAGGGCGCATCCACACCTTCTGCCACGCCGCTCCGGATCGCTGGTACCAGCTTGGCGCGACGCTCTCTGCCGGCCTCTCGCTGCGCTGGCTGCGTGACCGGCTGCGCCTCGGGTCGGAGAATCCGTACGCCAACCTCGACCGACTCGCCGCGGAGGTCCCGCCGGGCGCCGACGGCCTCACCTTCCTGCCCTACCTCGTCGGCGAGCGCTCACCGATCATGGACCCGGCTGCGACCGGCGCTTTCGTCGGCCTGACGCTCCACCATCGCCGCGCCCACCTGGCCCGGGCGGTCCTCGAGGGCGTGGCCTGCTCGCTACGGGCGACGCGGGATGCCGTCCTTGACGCCGGCGGCGGCTGCGATTCCTGGCTGGGCACAGGCAACGGCCTGGCCAGCCCTCTGTGGCGGAGCATCGTGGCGGACGTCTTCGGCGAGCCCCTCGCCTATGTCGATGCGCCCGAGCGTACCGGCGTCGGCGCCGCGCTCATCGGCGGTATCGGGGCGGGGCTGTTCGCCGGGTATCGAGAGGCCAGCGAGGCGGCGCGGCCACCTCTTCGGGCAGCTGATCCAGACCCGGAGCGCGCCGCGCGTTACGACGAGGTGTACGCCCGGTACCAGCGGGTCTCGGAGGCACTGCTCGGTCTCAGCCGCGCGTAGGGCGGTCGCTGCAAGCCGCCAACGCGGGACGGATCGGAGAGGCTAGCTGGCCAGCCTGGCGGGTGCCGGTGTGCGCTCGGGGGCCAGGAAGAGGGCGAGCACCGGGACGAGATAGGCGAAGTAGGCGATCAGCTCGGACCACGTGGGCGCCGGGCGGTAGCCGAAAAGCCCGGCCAGGACCGAGCCCAGGAGCCCGTCACGCGAGAGGCTCGCGGACAGGTCGAAGGCGACCGCGGTCTCAGGCAGCCAGCCCGCCTCGGTCAGCTCGTGGACGCCGTGGGCGAGAAGACCCGCGGACACGAAGATGAGCAGGATGCCTGTCGCGGTGAAGAACTGGCGGAGGTTCACCCGCACACCCATGGCGAAGATGGCCCAGCCCACCGCGATGGAGACCACGAGGCCGCTCAAGGCGCCGAGCATCGTAGCGAGCACGTCCTCGGACGAGCCGAGGATGGCCAGCATGAAGAGGACGGTTTCCAGGCCCTCGCGCGCGACGGCTACGAAGGCAAGGCCCGCAAGCGCCAGTGTCGATCCGCGTCCGAGCGCGGCATCCACGCCGGCCTCCAGGTCGCCTTTGATCGCCCTCCCCTGCCCGCGCATCCAGAACAGCATCCAGGTCAGCACCGCGACGGCGAGCAGTGCAGCAACGCCCTCGAAGGTCTCCTGTGCCACGTCGGGCAGCTCGCCGACGGAAACGTAGGCCGCGACCCCCACGATGAGAGACAGGAACACCGCGGCGCTCACGCCATAGGCCACGGTGCGCACGGCGTCCGGGCGCCCGACCTTGATCAGATAGGCGACGATGATGCCGACGATCAGGGCGGCCTCCAACCCCTCGCGCAGGGTGATGAAGAAGGCAGCGCTCATGTCGCCGAGAGTATGAGACCGACGGTCGGCTTGTCAATGTCTCCTGATAGCTCAGACCATGGAACCCTGATATGAGGCGTCAGCCCTGGTTGCCTTGACGAGACGGCCCCGGCGTCGGAACCTTGGCGGAATCCACGAGCGAGGATGCCCGGCTTGAATCCACCTGCACCTGACCCACGGGCCCTGACCGAGGCGCCGGTCGTGGCGCCTTCGACAGCGCCTGGCGGGCCCATCACCACCGAGGCACCAGTGGTCCTCCCGCCGCCGGCTCCCGGACAGGAGCCCCTGCCGACGCTCGGACGGGCCCGACCAGCGCCGCTCCGCCGCGAGGGCCCGGAGAAGCTCACCGGCGCCGCTCGCTACACCGATGACCTCGTGTTCCCGGGCGCCTGGTACGGCGCGACGATCCGATCGACGGAGGCCCATGCGCGGCTCCTCGGCATCGACCGCGACCCGGCCTTCGACTGGTCCCGCGTCGTGGTCATGACCGCCGCCGACATCCCCGGCGAGAACATCGTGAGCTCCATCAAGTCGGACATGCCGGCCCTCGCCGCGGACGTCATCCGCCACCATGCCGAGCCCGTGGCCCTCGTTGCCGCGCCGGACAAGGCCACGCTGCGGGAGGCGAAGCGGCGCATCTCCCTGCGCACGGAGCCGCTGCCACCGGTCTTCGACCCCCTCGCGTCCGAGCAGCAGTTCGCGGCCTACCAGATCGGACGCGGCGATGTGGACGCCGCGCTGGCCGGCGCCAGCCTCGTCATCGAGGGTGAGTACCGGGTCGGCCACCAGGAGCAGCTCTACATCGAGAACCAGGCCATGATCGCCGAGCCGCGGCCGGACGGCGGCGTCACCATCACGGGCTCGATGCAGTGCCCCTACTACGTCCACGACGCCCTGAAGCGCGCCCTGGCCCTCAGTGACACACAAGCTGTCATCACGCAGGCGGAGACTGGCGGAGGCTTCGGCGGAAAGGAGGAGTACCCGTCAGTCGTGGCCATCCATGCCGCGCTCCTGGCGCAGCGTGTCGGGCAAGCCCGTGCGCATGATCTACGACCGGCACGAGGACATCGCGGCCACGACGAAGCGCCACCCCGCGATCGTCCGCTATCGCACCGGCGTGGATGCAGACGGCAACCTCGTCGCCCAGGACGTCGAGGTCGTCATGGACGGAGGCGCCTACTGCACGCTTACGCCGGTGGTGCTGTCGCGCGGCGTCCTCCATGCCGGCGGGCCGTACCACTGCCCGAACACGCGCATCCGCGGCCGCGCCATGGCCACGAACACGCCGCCCAACGGTGCCTTCCGGGGCTTCGGGGCGCCGCAGGTCGAGTTCGCCGCGGAGCTCCAGGTGGCCCGCGCCGCCGATGCGCTGGGCCTCTCTCCCGCGGAGCTGCGAGCCGGCTGGATGTATCGCGAGGGCGACACGACGCCCACCGGGCAGCGCCTGCGTGAGAGCGTGGGCTCCGCGGAGGTGCTGGAGCGCGCCACCGAGGCTGCCGAGTACGAGCGCATCCGCGAGCTCAGCCAGCAGACCCGGGCGGTGCGCTGGGGGCAGGCCGCGGACGCGGGCCGCGGCATCCACTCGGTGCGCGTCCGGAGCGTCTCGGGCATCGGACTCGCGATGGCCTGGCACGGCGCCGGCTTCACCGGACGCGGCGAGGTCATGCTCGCGAGCGTGGCCGGCATCGAGCTCGGCGACGACGGCGTCGTTCGCGTCCTCATCGCCAACACCGAGATCGGCCAGGGCACCAAGACCATCTTTCCGATGCTCGCCGCCGAGGCCCTGGGCATCGAGCCGGACGAGGTCGAGATGGCCGCGGTGGACACCTCGATCGTCCCCGACAGCGGCCCCACCGTGGCCTCGCGCACGGCCATGGTCGTGGGCGGGCTCGTCATCAAGGCCGCCGAGCGCCTGCGGGCCACGGTCGAGGCGCGCAGCGGCGGCTCCTTCGCCGAGACGTATCAGTTCGATGCGCGAACGTACGGCGCGACCCGCATCGACGAGCGCTTCGAGCCCTATCCCGATATCGAGTTCGACGAGTCGACCTACACCGGCGACGCCTACCCGGTCTTCGGCTGGGCCTGCGCGGTCGCCCAGGTGGACGTCGATCTGGATACCGGCGAGGTCCACGTGCGCAGCGTCGTCTCGGCCGATGATGTCGGCCGTGTCATCCATCCCGTCCTGGCCGAGGGTCAGGTCGAAGGCGGGACGCTCCAGGCGGTCGGCTATGCCACCATCGAGGAGATGAAGGTGCAGGACGGTCGCTATCTCAACGACCGGCTGGCCACCTACCTCATCCCCACCTCGCTCGATGCGCCGCGCATCACGTCCATCCTCGTCGAGAAGCCCTTCAGCGGCGCGCCCGCACGGCGCCAAGGGCGTCGGCGAGCTGCCCATGGACGTCGTCGCGCCAGCGGTCATCGACGCCATCCACGACGCGGTCGGCGTCTGGGTGACGGAGCTTCCCGCCACGCCAGAGCGCATCCTCGCCGCGCTCGCCGCCCAGGCGTGACCGCCCTCGCGGAGCCGGGCGGAGGCGGCATCGGCGCGGCCTTCCGCTTCACCGTCAACGGCGAGCCGCGCGAGGTCGCCGTGCCCGGCATGCGCCGCCTCCTCGACGTGCTGCGCGAGGACCTCGGCCTCACCGGCACCAAGGAAGGCTGCGGCGAGGGCGAGTGCGGCGCCTGCTCGGTCATCCTCGACGGCCAGGTGGTCGACAGCTGCCTCGTGCCGGTCTGCCAGGCCGATGGCGCGGAGCTCCGGACGGTCGAAGGCCTGGCCGAGGGCTGCGGAGCCGCGGGCGCGCTGAGCCCGCTCCAGCAGGCCTTCCTCGAGACGGGCGGCGCACAGTGCGGCATCTGCACGCCGGGCATGCTCATGGCCGCGCAGGCGTACCTCGATGCTGGCGGCGACGCCGAGGAGGACCACATCCGCGAGGCCATCGCCGGCAACCTCTGCCGATGCACGGGCTATACGAAGATCATCGAGGCCATCGAGCTGGCCGCTCTGGGCACCGAGCCCGGCGCCGAGCCGGGCATCGATCCAGCCTCGATCCCGGCCTCGGCTGAGCGATGGGAGTCGAGCCGCCGGTCGTCAGCCCAGCGAGCCTGGAGGAAGCCTACGCGGTCCTGGCCGATGGACGGCATCGGCCGCTCGCCGGCGGCACCGACCTCATGGTCCAGCTCTCGGCCGACGTCGTCGAGCCGCCCGCCGCGGTCATCGACCTGTGGCGGCTTGGCGAGCTGCGCGGCGTCGGCTACGACGGCTACGACGTCACCATCGGCGCCCTCACCACGTTCACGGAGCTCCGCCACAACCCGGTCATCCGGGCCCGGCTGCCAGCGCTGTCCGAGGCTGCGGCCACGATCGGCGCGGCGCAGATCCAGAACCGCGCCACGATCGGAGGCAACATCTGCAACGCCTCTCCGGCGGGTGACTCGCTGCCCATCCTCCTGGCCGTGGATGCCCAGTTCGACCTGGGGTCGGCGGCCGGCGAACGGACCGTGCCGGCTCGCGAGTTCTGGACCGGGTACCGGACGACGGCGCTGCGTCCCGACGAGCTGCTGCTCCGGGTCCACTTCCCCGTCGAGCGGTACCGGCACACGCGCTTCCGAAAGGTCGGCACGCGGCGCGCCCAGGCCATCTCCAAGGTCGTCATGGCCCTCAGCTACCAGGAGGATGGCGGTGTCTGGCGCAACGTCCGCGTCGCCCTCGGGTCGGTCGCTCCCACGCCGGTCCGCGCCCGCCAGACCGAGGCGGTCCTCGAGGGCGCCGCACCCCGGGAGACGGTGGCGGATCATGCGGCGGGCGTGCTGGCCGAGGAGCTCCAGCCCATCGATGACGTGCGCTCCACGGCCGACTACCGGCGCTCGGTGAGCGCCCGGGTCCTCCATCGGCTCATCCGCGAGGAGGGCGGCTGGTGACGACCCCGCGGCCGGCGGGTGAGCCGATGAGCCCGATGAGCCAGTGCCCGGGCTGCGGAGCCGGTGTCGCGCCGGAGCTGCACTTCTGCCCCTCGTGCGGGACCTCCCTGGCGGCGCGCTGTCCGACCTGCGGCGCACCGCGGACCCCGGGCGCCCGCTTCTGCGGCCAGTGCGGCACGCGGCTCGACGTGTCCCCGGCCGCGGTATCCACCGGCGCGACAGGCCCGACACCGCCCGCCACGGAGCGACGCCTCGTGTCCGTGCTGTTCGCCGATCTGGTGGGCTTCACCTCGCGGTCGGAGACCGAGGATCCGGAGTCCACGCGAGAGTTCCTGACGGCCTACTTCGAGCGGGCGTCCGAGGTCATCAGCCGCTATGGCGGCACGGTCGAGAAGTTCATCGGCGACGCGGTGATGGCCATCTGGGGGGCGCCGACTGCCCATGAGGACGACGCCGAGCGCGCTGTCCGGGCCGCCCTCGACCTCGTGAGCCTGGCCGGAGCGCTCGGGCCGGCCACCCAGCTTCGGGCCGCGGTCATGACCGGCGAGGCGGCCGTCACACCCGGTGCTGAGGGCCAGGGCCTCGTGGCCGGCGACCTCGTGAACACGAGTTCGCGGTTGCAGGCCGTAGCGTCGCCCGGGGCGGTCCTCGTCGACGAGACGACGATGATGGCGGCCGGCCGCGCCATCACGTTCGATCCTGTCGGCGAGCTGACGCTCAAAGGCAGGAACGAGCCAGTGCGGGCCTGGCGTGCGCTCCAGGTCGTCGCCGAGCGAGGCGGCATCGGCCGACGCGACCTCCTCGAACCTCCGTTCGTCGGTCGTGACGAGGAGCTGCGCTTCCTGAAGGACTCGGTCCATGCCGTGGGCCGGGAGGGCCGCTCCCGACTCGTCACCGTGGTCGGCCAGCCTGGCTTCGGCAAGAGCCGTCTGGCGTGGGAGCTGCGCAAGTACATCGACGGCCTGACCGAGACCGTCTACTGGCACGAAGGCGAGTCGCCCGCGTACGGTGAGGGCGTCGCGTACTGGGCGCTCGGCGAGATGGTACGGAGTCGCTGCCGCATCGAGCCGCAGGATGGCCCCGACGTCGATCCGAGCGCGCCTGGCGACGACGCTCGAGGCATTCGTGAGCGACGCCGACGAGCGAGCCTGGATGGAGCCGCGACTGGCGGCCCTGCTCGGCGCGGCCGATGCTCCGAGCGGGGACCGCGATGAGCTGTTTGGAGCGTGGCGCACCTTCTTCGAGCGTATCTCGGATCAGGACACCGTGCTGCTCGTCTTCGAGGACCTCCACTGGGCCGACGACAGCCTCCTCGACTTCATCGATCACCTGCTCGAGTGGTCGCGTGACCATCCGATCATCGTGGTCGGCCTGGCGCGACCGGATCTCCTCGAGCGTCGGCCGGGCTGGGGGTCCGGCCACCGGGCCGCCAGCCTGGTCCATCTCGAGCCACTCAGCGCGGATGCCATCGGTGACCTGCTGCGGGGCCTCGTGCCCGGCCTCCCCGAGCCCGTTCTGCGCCAAACGGTGGATCGGGCTGAGGGCGTGCCGCTCTATGCGGTCGAGACGGTGCGGATGCTCCTGGATGAGGGCCGACTCACGCTGGAAGGCGAGCGCTATCGACTTACCGAGCCTGACGCTCCGGTAGCCATCCCGCCGTCACTCCAGGCCCTCGTGGCGGCGCGCCTCGATGCTCTGGCTCCGACCGACCGGAGCCTCGTGCAGGATGCCGCCGTCCTCGGCAAGTCGTTCACCACGCTGGCCCTGGCCACAGTCAGCGGGCACCAGCCGGCCACGCTCGAGGAACTGCTCGGCCGCCTCGTGCGCAAGGAGTTCCTAGCGCTCGAACGTGGCCGCGCCAGCGGCGAGCGCGGACGATACAGGTTCGTGCAGGGGCTCCTGCGAGAGGTGGCCTATTCGACGCTGTCTCGCCGAGACCGACGGGAACGGCATCTGGCGGCGGCTCACTACTACGAGTCGCTTGGGGACGACGAGCTGGCCGGGGTGGTGGCGAACCACTATCTCGACGCCTATCGCGCCGCACCCGAGGGCCCGGAGGGCGAGGCCACCGCGGAGCAGGCATCCGTCGGGCTGCGGGTGGCCGTGGAAAGGTCCGTGTCCCTGCACGCCAACGTGGCGGCACTGGCTTTCATCGAGCAGGCCCTCCCGGTCACGCGCCAGCCGGCCGAGCGGGCGCATCTCCTGGAGGTGGCGATCGAGCCGGCCTGGGGACTCGGCCGCGTCGAGGTCGGGGAACACTATGCGCGCGAGGCCATCGACTGGTACATCTCGGAGGGACGGCGCGAGGACGCCAGGCGCACGACCGCGATCCTGGCCGCCATGCTGGTGCACCGCGATCGCGGCGACGACATCCGTGCGCTCATCGAACCCATCCTCGGTGAGCCCGATTTCGAGACCGACCCATCCGCCGCTCGACTGCTCAACGAGCTCGCACGCGCCCATATGCTGAAGGAGCAGAGCGCGAAGGCGCTGGAGCTACTGGAACGGGGCCTCACCATCGCGGAGCGGCAGGTCCAGGAGTTCGAGATCGCCGAGCTCTTCGCCACCAAGGCATGGGCGCTCAGCGCGATGCAGCGACGTCTGGAGGGCGTGGTCCTCGCCGAGGGCAGCGTGAGCATCGCTGAGCGCATCGGCGCAAGCGCCACCGAGGCGCGGGCACGGATGAACCTGTCCGACTTCCTCCTGGGCATGGACCCGGCGCGTGCCTTCGAGGTTGCCGGCCGCGGGCTCGTGCTTTCTCGGCGCACGGGCCACGCCGAGCGAGCGGGGGCATTGGCAGGCAACCACGGATATGCGGCCCTCCTCATCGGCGCCTGGGATGAACCCCTCGCCAACCTCGCGGAGATCGAGGGTGCCGAGCGGCTCTCCCCCTGGGCGCGCGGCGCCTCGCTGGGTCCGGCCGTCGTCGTGCAGGCCTTTCGTGGTGCGCGCCGACCCGGACCTCGTCGAGGAGACGCGCGCGACGTTCGACGCCATCGCGTCGCCGCAGGGGCGGTCGATCGGTCTGGCCCAGTCGGCCATGTTCGAGTACGCCTCGGGGCGCCTCGACGGTGTGGTCGCCCCAGCGCTGGCATCGCCGGAGGCGGGTGCCTCAGGAGGCGAGTCGACGATCGCGGTCAGCATGGCGGCGCGTGCCGTCACCTGGCTGCAGGATCGGCGCGGCGATGGAGGTCGTCGCCGAACAGCTGCGCCAGCTTCGGTGGACTGGCGAGGTGACCGTGCTCAGCGTTCGACAGCTCGAAGGAGCGCTGATGGCGTTGGACGGTCGCCGAGTCGAAGCGACCGCGCGGTATCGCGACGCGCTCACGGCATGGCGTCGGCTGGGACTCCAGCCGGATATCGCGACCGCCGAGATGGAGATGCTCTTGCTGCTCGGTGACGACCTGCCTGATCGAGAGGAGCTGGCCGCGGATGCGCGGCGGATCATGACCGGGCTCGGTGCCGTCACCCTGTTGCAGAGGCTTGCCGCCGTGTCGACTCCTCGCGGGCGCGTGGAGGTGGTCGGATGACCCTGAAGCTGCCGGATGGCGTGGAGATCACGGCGGCAGTCCCACCCGATGCGGAGCGCATCCTCACGACCGAGGCGCTGGACCTCGTCGCCCGGCTGCAACGGGAGCTCGGGCCGCGCCGTCGCGAGCTCCTCGCACGGCGCCGGGAGCGGCGGGAGGCCCTGGCCGCCGGCACGCCGCTCGACTACCTGCCCGAGACGGCCGCCATCCGCGACGGCGACTGGCGCGTCGCTGAGGCGCCCGCGGATCTCATCGACCGGCGCGTCGAGATCACCGGCCCGGCCGAGCCGAAGATGCTCATCAACGCCCTGAACAGCGGCGCGCGCGTCTTCATGGCCGACATCGAGGACGCCCTCTCCCCGACCTGGGCCAACGTCCTCGGTGCGCAGACGACGGTCCTCGATGCCGTGCGGGGCGAGGTCGACTTCACGAGCCCCGAGGGCAAGCGCTACGCGCTGAACGAGGAGACCGCCACGCTCGTGGTGCGGCACCGTGGCTGGCACCTCGAGCAGGCCCACGTGACGGTCGATGGCGAGCCCGTCTCGGCCAGCCTCTTCGACTTCGGTCTGCACCTGGCGAATGCCGGGCGGGCCGCGCTGGAACGGGGCGCGGGGCCCTGCCTCGGACCCTACTACTACCTGCCCAAGCTCGAGTCGCACCTCGAGGCGCGCCTCTGGAACGATGCCTTCGTCCTCGGCCAGGAGGCGCTCGGCATCCCCGTCGGGACCATCCGTGCCACCGTGCTCATCGAGACCATCTGGGCGGCCTTCGAGATGGAGGAGATCCTCCACGAGCTGCGCGACCATGCAGCCGGCCTGAACGCCGGGCGCTGGGACTACATCTTCAGCCTCATCAAGGCGTTCCGCGAGCAGCCTGACATGGTCCTGCCTGACCGCAGCCAGGTGACGATGGCCGTGCCCTTCATGCGCGCCTACACGCAGGCCCTCGTGCGCGCCTGCCACCGGCGCGGCGCGCACGCCATCGGCGGCATGAGCGCCTTCATCCCCAACCGACGCGAGCCCGAGGTGACGGCGGTCGCCCTGGCCAAGGTGCGCGAGGACAAGGAGCGCGAGGCGGGTGACGGCTTCGACGGCACCTGGGTCGCCCATCCCGACCTCGTCCCGGTGGCCCGGGAGGTCTTCGACGCGACGCTGGGCGAGCGGCCGAACCAGAAGGACCGGCTGCGCGAGGACGCCGTCGCCACGGCCGCGGCCCTCACCGACCCGAGCGTGCCCGGTGGCGCCGTCACCGAGGACGGCGTTCGGCTGAACATCAGCGTGGCGCTCCAGTACCTCGACAACTGGCTGCGCGGCAACGGCGCGGCGGCCATCAACAACCTCATGGAAGATGTGGCCACGGCCGAGATCAGCCGCTCCCAGCTCTGGCAATGGCGCGTCAACTCGGCACCCCTCGCCGACGAAGGGGTCGTCGACGTGGGACTCCTGCACCGGCTCATGGCCGAGGAGCTGGAGCGGCTCGGTGGGCGCGAGACAGGGCACCTGGGGACCGCCGCTGAGCTCCTCTACGGCCTCGTCATGCGCGACGACTTCGCCGACTTCCTGACGCTCGAGGCGTACAAGCACCTCGACTGATCGGCGCTGGCTCCGACCGAGTCGGGCCTCAGCCCAGGTGACGCTCCACGAAGCGGCCCTGGCCGCGACGACCGAGGAAGACGCCGTCCCGGACGATGTCCTCGCCGCGCAGCAGGACGCGCCGGACGCGGCCCTGGACCTCGAGTCCCTCGAAGAGCGTGAAGTCGCTCGAATGATGCTGCTCCGCGGCCCGGATGGTCCATCGCTCGTCCGGATCGAGGAGCACGAGATCGGCGTCCTTGCCCACTTCGATGGAGCCCTTGTCGCGGAGGCCGAACAGCCGCGCCGGCGTCGTCGCCAGGAGGTCGACCGCCTGCTCCATCGTCAGGCGGCCGGTCGCCACTCCGCGGCCCCAGACCACCGGCAGGAGCGTCTCGATGCCGGGTGCACCGTTCGAGATGCGGTCGAAGGGCTGACCCTGCCAGCGCTTCTCGTCGGCCAGGTGGTCGGGCACCGAATCGGTAGCCACCAGGTCCAGGGTGCCCTCGACGAGCGCCCGCCAGAGGGCCTCCTGGTCGGCCGACGATCGGAGCGGCGGCGAGATGACGAAGCGCGTGCAGACCTCGTCGGGCGCGTCGTAGACCGACTCGTCGAGGACCAGGTACTGGGGACAGGTTTCAGCGTAGACGGCCTGGCCCCGGGCCCGAGCGCGGGCGATCTCGGCCACCGCGGCAGCCGAGGTGACATGGACGAAGTACACCGGCGCACCGACTTCGCGAGCGACCTCGATGGCGACGCGCGTGCCGGTCGCCTCGACCTCCGGCGGCCGCGACGCGGCATGGAACCGCGGCTGGTGGCGCCCCTCCCCGAGCTCGCGGGCGATGCCCGCATCGAGCATGGCCCGGTCCTCACCATGCACCTCGAGGAGCCCGCCCGCTCCGTGGACGACCCCGAGGAGCTCGCCGAGGCGCACCGCATCGACCCCGAAGTCGTAGACGAAGAAGACCTTGAAGCTTGCGACGCCCGCCGCGACCGCGGCCACGATGTCGTCCTCGGGCCGGTCCTGCTGGGCGGTGATGACCGCCGAGAGCCCGAAGTCGACAGCACTCTCGCCCTCGGTCGCCGCGCGCCATTCCGAGATGCTGGCCCGCAGCGTCTCCTGGGCCGCCGCGCTGATCCCGGTGCCCGGGTTGTTGAACGCCAGGAAGGTGGTCGTGCCCCCGAAGGCCGCTCCGACCGAATCATCGTAGAACCGGTCCGGGAGGGCGTCCGATGGGATGCGGGTGTGGGTGTGGACGTCGACGCAGCCGGGCAGGACGAGGAGGCCTGACGCATCGATCGTCCGGGCGGCAGGGGGCAGCGGAACGCCCGAGTCGGCCCGGTGGACCCCGCTGATGCGGCCGTCGGTGACCAGGACGTGGCCCTCGAAGGAGCCCGTCGCGGTGACGATCGTGCCACCGCGGACGAGGAGGTCGACCTCCAGCTCAGTCGACCTCTTCGATGGCGATGGGCTGCGCTCCCTGCCAGAGGACGCGCCGCCCGACTTCGGGGAGCTGCTGGAGCCCTTCGTCGAGCGTCAGGAAGTGGTTGCCCCACAGCTGGCCGACGATGCTGCTGAAGTCGACGCTGCCATAGGCGAGGAGGATCTCGCACTCGGACGTGCCACCCGGGTACACGATCATCTGCCCCGGCGCCGGATGGCTCGTGGCGCGCTCGGGCGCAAGGTCGAGGAATCGGTCGCCGAAGGGGATCCAACAGCCCTCCCCGCTCCATCGGCAGTGGATGAGTCTGGGAGTGGAGCGGCAGGAGGCCACGGATGACCTCCACGGTGCGCGGCGCTTCGGCCACCCAGCGGCCGCTAAAGTGCAGGTCTCCGACGGTGACCGAAAGGCGTCCCATGGCCGGGCAGGATACGACAGCGGGAGGCAGTGACGCGGTGAGCCCCACCATCTCCACCCATGTGCTCGACACCGAGACCGGTCGACCAGCAGCCGGTGTCCCCGTGCGCCTGCGTCGCGTCCTCGCCGACGGGGCGGCCGTCCCCGTGGGCAGCAGGCGTCACGGACGCCGACGGCCGGATCGCCGAGCTGCTCGAGGGACCGCTCGAGCCCGGCGTGTACCGGCTCACCTTCGAGGTCCACGAGTACCGGCCGCGCTGCTTCTTCCGCGAGGTGACCCTGGAGCTCGGCCTCGAGGATGTCTCGCGCTCGTACCACGTGCCGCTGCTGGTGGCGCCTTACGGCGTCAGCTCGTACCGGGGCAGCTGAGGGTGCATGAGGCGGTCGGGCCGTTCGCGCCCGATGCGCTGCCCGAGGTCGAGTTCGCGGCGCTCGTGGCGCCCCTGTTCGAACGAGCGCCCGGCTTCATCGAGCGGCTCGCCGCGGGTCGTCCGTACGGCTCCTGGCCGGCCCTGTTCGAACGGGCCGTGCCGCTGGCGTTGGGCATGCCGAGGGAGGCCCAGATCGAGCTCATCGATGCCCACCCGCGGATCGGAGCACCCCCGGGCTCGGTGTCGGCCCATTCGTTCATCGAGCAGGGCTACGACCGCGAATCGGCTGCCGCGGGCGCCGAGGTGGAACGGACGCGCCTCTCGGCCGAGCTGGAGGAGCTCAACGCTGCGTACGAGTCGCGCTTCGGCTTCCGCTACGTCATCTTCGTGGCGGGCAGGCCGCGAGCGGCCATCGTGCCGCTGTTGCGGGCGAGCCTGGATGCGGATGCGGATGCTGAGCGCGAACGGGCCATCGGCGACGTGGTCGCCATCGCCCACGACCGCGCGCTGCGCTCCGGGCTCATGGAGGAGGCAGATGTGCGGCTGGCACCCGGCAGGGTCGCAGCGGTCGCCAACGCTGTGGGGCACGAGGAGGTGACGTCGTGAGGCTGGAGACCCACTACGGCAAGGCTGAGGTCTCGACGTACCGGACGCGTGCGCGGCCGCTCGAAGGGCTGCTCCGCATCCCCGAATCGGCCTTCGATGGGCGGCCGCATGATGTGCTCGCCGCAGAGATCGACGTCCAGGTCATGGGCGAGGCCTTCGCGAGCGCCTATACGCACGGCGACAACTCGAACGTCGTGGCCACCGACACGATGAAGAACTTCATCCACCGTGAGTCGCTCGAGTTCGACGGCGCCACCCTGGAGGGGTGGCTCTTCTTCCTGGGCCGGCGGTTCCTCGAGACCTACCAGCCGATGGAGCGCCTGCGCGTCTCGGGCGAGGAGATCCGCTTCGATGCCGCCATGGTGCCCGCCGGCGACGGCCAATTCGAGCCGAGCCCGGTGCTCTTCCATCGACGCCATGACGACCGTGGCGTGGCCTCGATCGAGGTCGCCCGGGCGGACGACGGCTCGGTCGTCCTCGGCGACGTGCGGGCCGGGCGCATCGGCCTCGACCTGCTGAAGACGACGGGATCCGCCTTCGCGGACTTCCCCCGGGACGAGTACACCACGCTGCCGTCCCGGAAGGACCGCCTCCTCTTCACCCACGTCGACATCGCCTGGCGCTACGAGGACCCGCGCATCCCGGTCGACCCGGAGGCGGCACGCTACGTCGCATCCGAGCAGGTCGCCGACCTTGCCGCGGCCGTCTTCCACGAGTTCGTGAGCCTCTCGATCCAGCACCTCGTCCACGAGATCGGACTGCGCATGTTCGAGCGCTTCCCTGGCCTCTCGGAGATCTCGTTCGAAGCCCAGAACCGGACCTTCGACACGGCCGAGGTCTCGCCTGACGACGAGACGCGCAAGGTCTACACGGACCCGCGTCCGCCCTACGGGCGCATCGGCCTGACCATGACCCGGGAGTAGGCCGCCCGCGCTCTCCGGTGCCTCGCCGCCAGCCCTACCCGTCGCTGTGGCGCATAGCCTCGAGGTCGGCCGCCGTGTCCACGTCCGGCATGCTGCCGCTCGCAGCGACGCGGAGCACCATGTCAGGGCGAGCGTCGATGAGCGTGGCGAGCCCGCCATCAGCCTCGAGCTCGTACACGAGCGACCAGACGGGACGCAGGATGAGCACCGGGTTCCGTGGACCGCGCTCTGTCTCTGCGGCGTAGCGCGGTACGACCAGCGGCCGGTCGGCCGGGCGCGCGCGGGCGGCGGCATCGCGGAGGGCATCCATGGTCTCTGAGCGCAGGCGCGGCTGATCCCCGAGCACGATGAACGCGCCGTCGAACGACCGAGGCATCGCCTCGAGCAACTGGACGGCGACCTGGAGGCTCGATGCCAGGCCGCGCTCCGGGTGACGGTTGATGACCCGTAGCTCGCCTGACCAGCCGATGGCCTGCTCGATCTCCACGGCGCCATGGCCCAACACCACGACGGTCGCTTCCGGTCCATGCTCGCGGACCGCGTCCAGGACATGGGCGAGGAGCGGACGCCCATCGAGGTCCGCGAGGAGCTTGGCCGCCGGTCGCTGCTGGTCGAATCGGCTGCCCGAGCCCGCCGCAAGGACGATGGCCGCGAGTGCCAGTGGGCGAGTCGGCATGGCCAGACGCTAGTAGGCCGGCCGGAGGCCTTCGACCATCGGGAAGTGACGGACGTTCCGCGTCAGGAGCGTAGCCTCAAGTCTCAGGGTTGCCGCGGCCAGCAGATGGTCCACCGTATCGACGCCGGGGTGCGAACGCACATACTGCGCTGCGATGGCGCCGGCCTCGTCCGCCAGCTCGACGGTCACGTCGAGCCAGCGCAGCGAGTCGAGTAGCGCTCGGGTGGCATCCATTTCCGACGCCCGGGCTCCGGCGAGCACCTCGGTCCGTACCACCGCGAGGCTCCATAGCTCGTCGCCACGATCGACGGCGGCGCGCAGGCACTGGATGGCGTCCGGGTTCCCCCTCAGATGGTCGATGAGGACGGATGTGTCGACCACCACGATGGCCACGTTCAGCGCGTCCGGGGCGGCGTCTGCGTGTCTTGCCGGTACCAGTCGCCCGAGCCGACCAGAACGCATGCGCTCGACGGTCTGTTCCCCGGTCTCGCGCCGGCCGGACCACGCGCCAGCGCTGGCATCCAGGGCCCGACGCCGCTCCTCCCGGTCCAACTCCGCCAGGTAGACCGCCTCGATGGCTTCACGGATGAGATGCGACCTCGTGTGGCCGGTGCGGCGGGCCACCGCGTCCAGCGCCGCGCTCTCACGAGCCGTCAGGTAGATCTGCGTCCGCTCCATGATGTATGTGTACATCGTTCGACCCGGGGCGTCAATGTGAGCGGAAGGACGTGAGGTGCGGTCGGGTCCGCGCCACAGCCCGTACCATGGCAGCGTGAGCTCTTCCGGATCTGCCACCGGCCCCGCCACCGAACATCCGCGGCACACCAACCGGCTTGCGGACGAGACGAGCCCTTACCTGCTTCAGCACGCCCACAACCCCGTGGACTGGTACCCCTGGGGAAAGGAGGCGCTGGAGCGTGCCCAGGAGCTCGACCGACCCATCTTCCTGTCCATCGGCTATGCCGCGTGCCACTGGTGCCATGTCATGGAACGCGAGTCGTTCGAGGACCAGGCCACGGCCGACGACCTCAACGCCGGCTTCGTGGCCATCAAGGTCGACCGCGAGGAGCGGCCCGACCTCGACGCGGTCTACATGGATGCCGTCCAGGCCATGACCGGCCAGGGCGGCTGGCCGATGAGCGTCTTCGCGACGCCGGATGGTCGTCCGTTCTTCGGCGGCACGTACTTCCCCGACACGCCTCGCCACGGCATCCCCTCGTTCCGCCAGCTCCTGGCACGCATCGCGCAGGTCTGGGAGGAGCAGCGCGAGGAGGTCGAGGCTGCCGCGACCCGCATCGCCGGGCACGTGAAGTCCGAACAGGACCTCCCGGCTCGCCTGCTCGGGGCCCTTGCCGACGCGCCCGAGGTCACGCCCGACGTGCGACTGCGGGCCGCCGTGCAGGCGCTGGAGACGTCGTTCGACGCCAGCCACGGAGGCTGGGGCGGTGCGCCCAAGTTCCCCGCATCGATGACCATCGAGCTCCTCCTCCGAGAGCATCTCCGAGCGGGCGCTCCCGAGGCTCGGCTGATGGCCGAGCGGACCCTGGATGCCATGGCCGCTGGCGGCATCTACGACCACCTCGGCGGCGGATTCGCCCGCTACTCGACCGACGCCCACTGGCTCGTCCCGCACTTCGAGAAGATGCTCTACGACAACGCCCAGCTCGCGCGCGTCTACACCCACGCATTCCAGGTGGTCGGCGATGACCGCTACGCGTACGTCGCCCGGGAGACGCTCGATTTCGTGGCCCACGAGCTGCGCCATCCGCCCGGGGGCGCCTTCGCCGCCAGCCTCGATGCCGACACCGACGGGGTCGAGGGCGCCACCTACGTCTGGACGGCCAGGGAGGTCCGCGACATCCTCGGCGAGCCTGAGGCGAACCTCTTCGGGGTCGCCTACGACGTCACCGACACCGGCAACTGGGAGGGCCGCACCATCCTGCGCCGGGTCCGTGACGACACCTCGCTGGCGGTGGAGTTCGAGCGTCCCCGCGAGGAGATCGCCGAGGCGCTCACCCGGGCCCGCGTGCGCCTGCTGCGCCACCGTGACGAGCGAACCCAGCCGGCGCGCGACGACAAGGTGCTGACGAGCTGGAACGGCCTCGCCATCGGCGCCTTCGCCGATGCCGGACGAGTCCTCGGCGAGGGGCCCTTCGTCGACATGGCCGCGGAGGCGGCGGCCTTCGTCCTGGAGCACATGCGGAGCCCTGATGGTCGGCTCCTGCGCTCCTGGAAGGACGGCCGCGCACAGCACGCAGGCGTACTCGAGGACCATGCCCACCTCGCCGACGGCCTGCTTGCTCTCTATGCGGCCACCTTCGACGAGCGCTGGTACGTCCCTGCCCGCGACCTCGCCGACCTCATCCTGGCGCGGTTCTCCGCGCCGGAGGGAGGCTTCTACGACACGGCCGATGATGCCGAGCCGCTCGTGGCCCGACCGCGCAGCCTCCAGGACAACGCCCTGCCCTCGGGCGGCGCCATGGCGACGCTGGTGCTCCTGCGCCTCGCTGCGCTGACCGGCGAGGGTCGCTATCGCGATGCAGCCGAACGGGCGCTGGAGCCGATGGCCGCCATCGCCACGCAGCATCCGACCGGCTTCTCGCAGTGGCTCGTCGCCTTGCAGCTGGCCGCGACACCCATCATCGAGGTCGCTATCGTGGGCGACCCCGCTGGATCGGACACGCGAGCCCTCGTGGAGGCGGCCCAGCGGGCCCATCGGCCGGGTCAGGTCGTCGCCGTCTCGCCCTCACCTGACGGTTCTGCTGTCCCACTCCTCCACGGTCGGACCCGCATCGAAGGCGCCGCCACGGCCTACGTCTGCGTGGGGTTCGTCTGCCAGCGGCCGGTGACTGACCCGGCGGCACTGACAGAGCAGCTCGCCACGGGCCTCGCGCCGGCCCGGTAGCCTGTGCGTCATGAGGACTCCGCCGCGCAAGATCGAAGACCTGCCCGCGCCTGCCGCTTTCCTGTTCGACCTCGATGGGACGCTCGTCGACACGGTCGGCGTCCGGGTCCAGGCGTGGACCGACACGTTCCCCCGCTTCGGGATCGAGCCTGATCCTGCCTTCCTGCCGCCCCTGATGGGCTCAGACGGCCGACTCCTGGCACGGATGGTGGCCGAGCACGCTGGCGTGCCACTTGCCGCAGGGGTCGACGAGGACATCGACCGCGTGGCCGGTGAGCGCTTCAGCGAGCTGAACCAGCATCCGCGGCCGCTCCCCGGGGTGGCCGGCATCATCGGATGGCTCGAGGCCGCCGGTCTGCCCTGGGCCATCGCCACGTCGAGCCGCCCCGACGAGGCGCTCGCGTCAGTCACGGCGCTCGGCCTGGCCCGGTCACCGCTCGTCGTCGACGGCAGCGATGTCGAGCACGCCAAGCCCGCGCCGGACCTGCTGCTCAAGGCGGCGGACCGGCTCGGCATCGACCCGCTCGCCACCTGGTACGTGGGCGATTCTCGCTGGGACATGCTCGCGGCCGTGGCAGCCGGCATGACGGCCATCGCAGTCGCTACCGGCGCCACGAACCATGCGGACCTCGTCGCCGCAGGAGCCGCGCGGGCGTTCGATGACCTCGAGGGGCTCCTTGGCTACCTCGCCGAGATCTGACCGTGACAGTGCCGCGAGGCTTCAGGCTCCGACCGAGAAGGTGCCCTGCATGAGTGCGTAGTGGCCGGGCACGGTGCAGCCGAACTTGAGACCGGTGATGTCGGCGGGCACGACCCAGGTGAGCTCCTGGACCCCGGTCTGCCAGGCGGCGATGCCCGTGTCGGTCGTGGCGGCCGGCGTCATGAGCTGCTCGTCGGTGCCGATGTAGAAGTTGTGGTCGAAGCCGGCCTGGTTGTCGACGCGGAAGGTGACGGTCTCGCCGGGCGTGACGGGGATGTCGCGGATCTGCTCGCCCGTGGGGGTCGTGAACTGGAGGGCGCCCGTGGCGATGATGTCGATGACGCGGGCCTCACCGGGCTCGACCGGGCCGCTCGTGGCGGGCGCGGCCGACCCGGCCGGCGGCACGGACTCGGCCGGAGCCCCGGACTCGGCCGGACGCAGGCCCATCCGCGGGCGGCACTGACCCCTCGGGTGCTGGCGCGGGTGCGCCGCCGGCTCCGACCGAGAAGGTGCCCTGCATGAGGGCGTAGTGGCCGGGCACGGTGCAGCCGAACTTGAGACCGGTGATGTCGGCGGGCACGACCCAGGTGAGCTCCTGGACCCCGGTCTGCCAGGGCGGGATGCCCGTGTCGGTCGTGGCGGCTGGCGTCATGAGCTGCTCGTCGGTGCCGATGTAGAAGTTGTGGTCGAAGCCGGCCTGGTTGTCGACGCGGAAGGTGACGGTCTCGCCGGGTGTGACCGGGATGTCGCGGATCTGCTCGCCCGAGGGGGTCGTGAACTGGAGGGCGCCCGTGGCGATGATGTCGATGACGCGGGCCTCACCGGGCTCGACCGGGCCGCTCGTGGCGGGCGCGGCCGACCCGGCCGGCGGCACGGACTCGGCCGGAGCCCCGGACTCGACGGGCGCAGCCGAGACGGGAGCGTCGGACTCGACGACCGCGACGGGCGCGTAGGTCCATTGGGCGCCCGTGCCTCCGGCACAGGCTGCCAGGACGGTCACGGCGGTCAGCGCTGCGGTCAGCAGGCGGAAGGCAGGGATTCTCATGGGTCGAGATGCTACGGCATCCGCTCCCGCACGGGTCGGATCCCGGCACCGACGATGGGCACCACCGTGGGACCCGGCACGAGGCCACTCCGGATGGCCAGGCCGGCCGCTTCCGTGCGGCTTGCGACCCCCAGCTTGGCGAGGATCCGTCGGACGTGGACGTGGACCGTCCGCTGGCTGATGAAGAGCCTGGCCGCGATATCCCGGTCGGTCCGGCCCTCGGCCAGGATGAGCAGGACCTCGTGTTCGCGCGGGCTGAGGCCGAAGGCGTCGACGGGACCCCGACGGAGCGTCGCGATGACCCGTTCATCGATGGCGCGCGCGAGTTCCGAGCCCTCGGCGCGGGACGCGGGCAGACCGGGGCCCACGGCCACCGCGGGTGGGGGCATCCCCGGTCCGACGGCGACGAGCGTCTCGGGCCTCATCAGCACCTGATGATCGGTGAGACCGTCGTCCATGACCGGGAGGGCCACGCGCGCCCGCGCCGCGAGATCGACGATCTCGCGCAGGAGCGGCAGTGCCGGCAGCCGGCGGGCGATGCGATAGGCCTCCGCCAGGGGCCCGCGAGCGGCCAGGCGTGCCGCGTCACGGTCGTCCTCGTCGGCTCCGGCCAGGATGGCGAGCGCCTGCCACCAGCGTGCCTTGGCAGCCGGGAAGGGCATCGACCGGGTCGTCCAGGCCTCGGCCAGGCGGTCCCAGGTGGCCGCATCCGAGCGACCTCGGATGCGGCCGACATGGGCTCGCGCGGTGCCGAGGGCCAGCTCGGCCTCCTGACGGGCGCCGAGCTGAGGGCTGATCGACGAGTGCGCGATGTGCTCGGTCGCGCTCGGCAGGACCACATCGGCCAGTGCCCGCGCCCGCACGATGAGCCCGGTGTCGCTGGTTCCCCGGGCATGGTCGGCGGCGGAGCCAGCCGCCTCGAGGCACGTCGACGCGGCCCATGCCACGACTGCCAGCTCGTCGCTCTCGAGCGCCCTCGGCCACTCCCGCTCGGCGATGCCGAGTGCCTCCTCGTAGCGCCCGTTCCAGAGGGCGAGGCTCACCGCGGCGCGCAGGACGAGGCCCGTCCACAGGCCGGGCGGCACGGTCTGGAGCTCGAGCAGCGTCTGCCCGACGATGCTGGCGGCCTCCTCGTCGGCGCGCGACTCGGTGAGCAGGAGCCCGAGCACCAGGAGCGCCAGCCACGTGATCTCGCGGCGGCCCGTCTGCCAGCGCAGGTCGGCTCGGCATTCGCGCTCCGCCTCCTCCCAACGGCCCAGCTGGAAGAGGATGTCGGCCGCGTTGCCACGCAGGAATGCCCCATACGTGCCGACCAGGCCGCCCGCGGCGGCATCCTCGAGGCTGGCCTGGACCACGGCCAGGGCCTCCTCGCGCCGGGAGTCCAGGTCCAGGAGGGTGGTGTGATTGGCGGCCACCCGCATGAGGTCGTCGAGGCGGCCTGCCCGGCGGGCGATGACGGCTGCCTCTTCGAGGAGGCCGAGGCCGGCGTCCAGGTCGCCCAGATAGGCGGCGTCCACCCCGAGCGTGCAGATGGCGTGGCCGTGCTCGGCAAGGGTGTCTTCGTCGGCAGCGGCCGTGATCGCGGTCGCGCGGGCGGCCTCGGCGATGGCGGCGCTCTCCGCGAAGCGGCCGGCGATCATGAGGTGCTGCGCCAGCGAGGCCTGGGCACGGGCACGGATGCGGCTTGGCTGATCGGGCATGATGCCGAGCGCCCGCTCCATCGACTCGAGCGCGCCGTCGAGCTCGCCCCCCGCCCACTGGTACCACCCGAGCTCGGCGTACATCTGGCCGAGGGCGAGCCTCGTGGCGGCGTCCCGGCTCCCGCGCTGGTGCGACGCCTCGCGAGTGGCGCGGCTCTCGATGGCCCGCCGCTGCAGTGCCACCGACCGGCGGAAGTGGCCCGCCGATGCCGACGAGGCAGCCGCGCCGGCCAGCAGGGCAGCCCGCTCCTCGGGCGTGACGTCATCGATGCCCGGAAGCTCGAGGGCCTCCTCGTAGTGGGCCAGGACGGTCTCTCCCGGGTCCAGCAGAAGGGCCGTGGTGGCGGCACGGATGTGCGCGTCACGGGCGTCCGCGGGACGGGCGGCGCGCGACCAGTGCCAGGCCGCCAGCGCTGGCGCGTCCACCGACTGGAGCGCCAACGCGGCGTGGATGGATTGCCGCTCCGGTGTGAGCTCCAGCGCCTCGACGGCCTCGGCCAGCAGCTCGTGGGCCATCGCGACCCTGCCGTCGGTCTCGGTCACGAAACCACTTTGGAGGGCCGTCTCGAGCGCCTGGATGGTCAGCCGGCCATCCGCCGGGTGAACGGCCAGGAGGGTCGCCTGCGGCAGGGGCATGCGCGCAGCGGCAACGACCCGGACCACGCGTGCGGCGTCGCGAGGCATGGCCTCGAGACGGGCACCACAGAGCTCGTCGAAGGAATCCGAGAGGCGGACGCCGGCGAGGGTCTCCGCGCTCGAGGCCAGCCACAGCGCGACGAGCGGGTTGCCTCGCGCGCCCTCGACGACGGCTGGCATGAGGCTGCTGCGATCGCGTTCGGGCGCCGCATCCGCGACGAGCCGCTCGATGGCCGCGGCGGTCATCGGCCGCAGCTCGATGTGGGTGGCCTCGCCGTCCTCCGCCAGCCGGTCTGCCAGCGCCCGGACCGGGTGACGGCGGTGGAGGACGTCGGGCTGGTAGCTCACCACGAGGCAGACGGGGAGCGACCGACCCACGGTCCAGAGCGCCTCGATGAGGTTCAGCGTGGCCGGGTCGGCGACGTGGACGTCCTCGAGGATGAGGAGGGTCACGCCCTCGTCGGCCAGGCGCTCGAGGACCCCCAGGATCGACTCGATGACCCGTCGCCCGAGCTGGTCCGGTGCCACGAGGCGCGGTATCGACCGATCGATGTCGAGCCGGTCGAGGCGAGGAGCGAGCCCACTCACGAGGACGCAGAGGTCGTGCGCAGCGCCGCTGACGACGGCTTCGAGTCGCTCGTCGGGAAGACGCTCGAAGGCACCCGCGAGGGCGTCGCCGACGGCCTGGTAGGGCGATCCGACGGAGGGCTCATGCGCCCGGCCCCGGCACATCACGACGCCCGGCACCCGGGCCATGCCCACCGAGAGCTCGTCGATGAGGCGCGTGCACCCGATGCCGGCCGGCCCGGTGAGCACGACGCGCCCAGGTCGCCCGTCGGCGACCTCGCGCACGGCTTCGGCCAGCTGGGCCAACTCCCTCTCACGGCCCAAGAACGCCATGGGCCGAAGCATAGAGGCCAGCCGCCACCCGCTTCGTGCCACATACTTCCGGGCGTGCCCGAGATCGTTGCGCGGCCGCACCGGGCGGTCCACCCGTCCAACACCCTCAACGAGCTCGACGGCGACGAGTGGCTCTACTTCACGAAGTCGCTCCTGACGACGGCCTATCCCTCCGAGCTCGGCCACGCCGCCCGCAAGGCTCATGGCGCCAACAAGCCGCCGCGGCTCATGGCCCGTCTCATCGAGTTCTTCAGCCGAGGTGGCGAGCTCGTCCTCGACCCCTTCGCGGGCGTCGGCGGCACGTTGCTCGGAGCCGCCATCTGTCGGTCGCCGCGCCGCGCTCTCGGCTTCGAGATCGAGGCGCGCTGGGCAGCGGTGTTCGAGGGCGTGGTGGCCGCGGCCTCAGCGGAGCGCGACGGCCTCGGTCCGCAGCTGCGCGACCTCGGCGACAGTGACCCTGGAGGGCCGCGCGGCTTCGATGCCTCGGGCTGCCGGCATCGTCGATCGGCGACGCGGCGCTCCTCCTCTCGGAGCTCGAAGAGGGCAGCGTCGACATGGTGGCCACCGACCCGCCCTACAACCCGCAGCTCAAGGTCACGATGTCGGGCGGCCGGCTCGCCGAGCGTTTCGCCAACCGCAGGACCGACTACGCCATGCTCAGCGACCACCCGGCCGACCTGGCCAACAGCGCCAGCTACGGGGAGTATCTCGAGCGCATGGGCGCCCTCTTCGGGCAGCTGCGCCGAGTGCTGCGGGAACGGCGGTACGCGGTCGTCATCGTCCGTGATGCCTACCAGGACGGGCGGTATCGCTTCGTCGCTTCGGACCTCGCGGCGCGCGCCGAGCCGCACGGCCTCGTGCCCAAGGGTGAGCTCATCTGGTATCAGGCCGGCACGCGGCTCCGCCCCTACGGATATCCCCACGCCTTCGTGCCGAACATCGTCCACCAGCACATCCTCGTCCTGCGCGCCGAGTAGTCGGGCGGCGGAGGTTCAGCCCGGGGGTCGGCCGCGTCGCAGCCGAGCCGGCGGCTCCGCAGCGCCTCATCGGACGCCATGTCGATGACCGTGAGGGCCATCGACAGCGCGCCGTCGAAGACGGCCTGGTCGGCCGAAGGCTCGGCGCATGCATCGGCGAAGGCAGCCTGGTGATTGACGGCGCCGTGCGACTCGATGCCGATGTGCGGGTGAATCGACGGCACCTCGTGGGAGACGTTGCCCATGTCCGTGGAGACAGGCGTGGACGGCCCATCTGCGAACGTGCGGCCGAGCGACTCAGCATGCCCGCGGTACAGCGCCGCGAGCTCGTGGTCGTGGCGCATGTCGTCATAGGCGGCCTCCAGCGAGACCTCGAGCGAGGCGCCCGTCGCCAGCGCGCCCGCCTCGAAGCAGTTGCGGACGAGCGAGAGCACCTCGTCCATGCGCTGCCGGGTGGCGGCACGAACCATGTAGTCGGCCGTCACGAGGGCCGGGATGATGTTGGCGGCCTCGCCACCCCGGGTGACGATGCCGTGGACGCGATCGCCCGGCTGGAGCTGCTGGCGCAGCAGGCCGATGGCCGTCTGGGCCACGACGATGGCGTCCGCGGCGTTGATGCCCAGCCATGGGAAGGCAGCGGCGTGGGCCTCGCGGCCGCGGTATGTCACGCGCAGCTGCTGGACGGCGATGAGGTTGGGCTCGGCGATGTCTTCCGGCCAGGGGTGGACCATCATCGCGGCGTGCACGTCGCGGAAGCGGCCGGCGTCGATGAAGCCGATCTTGCCGCCGCCGCCCTCCTCTGCCGGGGTGCCCATGACGCTCACGCGGAGGCCCAGCTGCTCGGCCACCGGGGCCAGCGCCAGACCGGCTCCCAGTGCCGCCGCGCAGATGACGTTGTGGCCGCAGGCGTGGCCGACGTCGGGCAGGGCGTCGTACTCGGCGCACACGGCGACGTGGAGCGGGCCCGGGCCGATGGTGCCGGCGACCGCCGTGGGCATGCCGGCGATCCCCCGCTCGGTGACGAAGCCGGCCTGCTCCAACGCCTCAGCCAGCCAACCCGACGCCAGGTGTTCCTCGTAGCCCGGCTCTGGGCTGGCGTGGATGCGATGCGAGAGCTCGATGAGACGCGGGTGAGCGGCCTCGAGCGCGGCGCGGCTCACCTCGTACAGGGCATGGGTCATGGTGGTCCGAGTCTAGACACCGTGGCGCGCGGGCGCGGGCGGGCGTCGCGACCCGGGGAGCCGCGCCGAGGAGGAGACGCTAGAAGCCGGTCGGGGTCGTGCCCTTGCCGCGTGTTCCGTTCACGGTCGCGCTGCCGGTCGGGGCCTGGGGCGGGCTGCTTTGCCGCGTCGACGACGTCGTGGCGCGCGGCGCGACGCGCATCGTCTCGAGGCGAAGCGTCTCGACGATGGCACTGCGCTGCCGCTGAGCCGCGACCTCCGGGCCGGCGGGCGCTGCGCCGGCCTTCACGGACGGAGCCGGATGGCGCCCCTGGCGGGGCGACGACCGGGGTCCCTGGCGGGGCGATGACGGCGCGCCGCTGACCGGACCGCTCGGTGCTGTGCCAGCGGGACTGGGCTTGACGGCCGATGAGGGGTGACGACCGGCGCCGGCCTGGTGGTCGGGACGCTGCCCTGCGGCGCGGGCGCGGGGGTCGGGGCGGGTGTGCCCGCGGATGCAGCGCTCGGCGAAGCTGCTGGCCGTCGCGGGCTCACTGCCGCTCTCGGCGCTCGGCTCTCCTCGCAGCGGAGCGGAGCCACGGATCGTCGTCGAGGCATCGCGAGGGGCCTCGCTGAGCATGTGCATCTCGCCTTCGACCGAGGCGCCCTCGTGAAGCATGAGCTTGTAGGTCTCGACGTGGCCATTGATGCGACCGCTGGCCTGGGCCTCGAGGCGCTCGCGGCAGGTGAGGTTGCCTGAGAACTCGCCAGCCACGATGGCCTCGTCGACGATGACGTCGGCCTCGACCTTCGCGCCCGCCTCGATGCGCAACCGGACCGCCTCGATGCGGCCCGTCAGGGAGCCGTAGACGACGACCGTGCCGCGCGAGGTGAAGGTGCCCTCGAGATGGTCGTCACGGGCGACGACCAAATCCTCCGGCCCGGACCCTTCCTGCTCGCGAGGGGCCGCCATGGGCGTCGGAGCGGGCATCGGGAAGGTCGGCATCACGGGCCGCGCCGGCTGCGGGGGGAGCTCGCGCATGCCGATCGGAGCTGGGGACTGATCGACGGCAGGCTCATCCGCGGACTGATCGAACATCTACGCCTCCTCAGGGTGGAGAAACAGTGTATGCACGGGGACCGGCCTGACCGGTCCTGCTCACCGCCGTAGCCCGAGAAGGTGGTGCCCGGACGCGACACTTCCGCACCGCTCCGCGGCCAACCAACCTGTTCAGACGCTGAGCGCAGCCTCCATGACGCCGAGCGGAGCCTCGACACCGGTCCAGGCGGTGAACCCCCGGGCGCCCTGACGGGCGAGCATGCCGAGCCCGCCGATGGTGCGGTGCCCCTGCTCCCGGGCCATGCGCAGGAACGCCGTATCGGCGCGCTCGGGGTTGAGGTCGCAGACGACGCTACCCGGCGTCATGGCGGAGAGGTCGACGTCGACGACCTCCTCTGCCGAGGGTCCGGAACCCATGCCCACCGGCGTGCAGTCCACCAGGACATCGCAGGGCGGCACGACCAGGCGGCCGTCCCAGGCCAGCGTCAGGGCCTTGGTGCTGGTGCGCCAGCGGAGACGCTCTGCCACGGTGTCGCGCCGGCCGGCGTCGCGGCCTGCGATGGTGACCTGCCGCGCACCCGCGAGCGCCAGCTCGACCGCGACGGCGCGTGCAGCGCCGCCCGCCCCGAGCAGCACGATGGCGAGGCCATGGGGGTCGACGCCTTCGTCGCGGAGCGACCAGAGGAACCCGGCGCCGTCTGTGTTCGAGCCGACGAGCCGCCCGTCATCCCGCCGCACCACGGTGTTGCAGGCGCCGCTGATATCGGCCGATGGCTCCAGCTCATCGAGCAGCGGAAGGACTGCGACCTTGTGGGGGATGGTCAGGTTGAGGCCCGCGAAGCCGAGCACGCGGGCCGCGATGATGGCCGCGGCCAGTCGCTCTGCCGAGACAGGGATGTCCAGATATCGGAAGTCGAGCCCAGCAGACTCGAAGGCCAGGTTCTGCATCCGCGAGGTGGGATTGCCCTCCACCGGATCGCCGAAGAGCGCGACATACCGCGTGACCATGACACTCCCCTTCGATGCAGTGACGGTTGCATGATGATGGGGCGATGACGGACGACGCGCTCATCCTGGCCATCGACCAGGGCACCACGAACACGAAGGCCATCCTCGTGGACCGCGGCGGTGTCGTCGTCGCCCGCGCGTCACGGCCGATGGACATCGAGTACCCACAGCCGGGTTGGGTGCAACAGGACGCCGATGCCATCTGGCAGGCCGTCAGCGCCTGCATCGATGAGTGCCTCTCGTCGGCCGGCTCCCCTGCCCTCGCCGCGATCGCCATCTCCAACCAGCGCGAGACCGGCGTCGCCTGGGAGCGGTCCAACGGCCGACCGGTCGGGCCTGCCGTGACCTGGCAGTGCCGCCGGTCGGCGGAGCTGTGCGAGCGCCTCCGCGCTGCCGGCAGCGGGCCGGCCATCCAGGCCCGCACGGGACTGCCGGTAGACCCCATGTTCACAGCCGGCAAGCTGCGCTGGCTGCTCGACGCGGTGCCCGACGGCCAGGCTCGCGCGGCGGCAGGGGAGCTCTGCGTCGGGACGGTCGACAGCTGGCTCCTCTGGAACCTCACGGGCGGCGCGCAGCACCGCACCGACGTCAGCAATGCCTCTCGCACCCAGCTCATGGACATCTCGGCCGGAGCCTGGGACGCGGAGCTCGGCGAGCTCTTCGGCGTGCCGCTGCCGGCCCTCCCGGAGATCCTCCCATCGAGCGCAGACTACGGCGAGACCGTCGCGGTCGGCGCGCTGCCGGCCGGCGTGCCCGTCCGCGCGCTCATCGGGGACTCGCATGCAGCGCTGTTCGGCCATGCCGTCTTCGCCGAGGGCTCCGTCAAGGCGACGTACGGCACTGGCAGCTCGCTGATGATGCCGACGCCCTTGCGCCTCGCAGCCGGGGGCGGCCTTGCCTCGACCGTCGCGTGGGGCCTCGACGACGGCATCGTCTACGCGCTCGAAGGCAACATCTACGTGACCGGCGCGGCCGTCCAGTGGCTGGCCGACTTCGCGGGCCTCGCGGGCCCGGATGCGGTGGCAGCCCTCGCGGCGGAGACCCCGAGCGCCGAAGGCGTCTACCTGGTGCCGGCGTTCGTCGGTCTCGGCGCTCCCCACTGGGCCGATGCGGCGCGCGGACTCGTCAGCGGCCTGACCCGCGGCTCGAGCCTGGCGCAGCTGGCGCGCGCGACGGTCGAGTCGATCGCCTACCAGGTCCGCGACGTCTTCGAGGTCATGCAGGCCGCCAGCGGGGACAGCCTGACCGTCCTCCTGGCCGACGGTGGCGTCACGCGCAACGCCCAGCTCATGCAGTTCCAGGCGGACATCCTGGGGCTGCCGGTGCAGCGCAACGACACGCCCGAGCTCTCGGCCGTGGGTGCGGCCTACCTGGCGGGCCTGGCCTCCGGGACCTGGGCTACGACCGATGAGATCGCCGCGCTGCCGCGCTCCGTCGTCCGGTTCGAGCCCCAGATGGACGACACCGAACGAGAGGGTCTCTACGCCGGCTGGCTGGAGGCTGTCGCGCGCGCCACCATGCGCGCCCGGCCTGAGCCTGACACCTGAAGCCTGAACCTTGACAGCCGACGGAGGCCACCGCTACACTTCGTAATGTCCATGCGTAACTGCATAGATATGCAGGCCGGCGAGGCGCGTGGTGGAGGAGGTCGAGGGTCGTGGGGGACCTGGCTGCCGAACTGCGTGAACGAGCCACCCAGGCGCGCCTGCGCGACCTGCGCATGGTCTACGAGGCCGGACTCGGGCACATCGGGGGCGAGTTCTCGCGCGCTGGACATCCTGACGACGCTGTACTTCGGGGTCCTGCGCATCGACCCGGACACGGCCGGACGACCCGGAGCGCGACCGCTTCATCCTCAGCAAGGGTCACGCTGCGGCAGCGCTGTACACCACGCTCGCCGCGCGAGGCTTCTTCGACCCCGCCGAGCTCGAGTCGTTCCTCGCCCCCAACTCCCGCCTCAACGGCCACCCCGACCGCCGCAAGGTCCCCGGCGTGGAGACCAACACCGGACCCCTCGGCCATGGCTTCCCGGTCGGGGTGGGGGTGGCCCTCTCGGGCAAGCTCGACGGCTCGGGCCGCCGCACGTTCGTCCTCTGCGGCGACGGCGAGCTCCAGGAGGGCTCGATGTGGGAGGCGGCCATGGCAGCCGGCCACTTCGGGCTCGACCGGCTCGTCCTCATCGTCGACCGGAACGGCCTCCAGCAGGGTGACACCACCGAGCGGACGATGCGCCTCGACCCGCTGGGGGATCGTTTCACCGCCTTCGGCTGGTCGGTGCGCGAGGTGGACGGCCACGACCATGCGGCGCTCCTGGAGGCATTCGCCGCCACCCCGTTCGAGGCTGGCAGACCAAGTTGCCTCATCGCCCGCACCCACAAGGGTCACGGCGTGTCCTTCATCAGCGACCGGGTCGGCTGGCACCACCATGTGCCCACCGCCGACGAGTACGAGCGTGCTCGGGCCGAGCTCGAGGCGCAGCTCGCCGCCGCCCCGGTCGGGGCTGTCGCCGATGCGACCGCAGGAACACCGGTCGCATGAGCGTCGCCACCGGGCCGAGGCTCCACGACTGCCGCGATGCGTTCAGCGACGCCCTGCTCGAGCTCATGGCAGCCGACCAGCGGGTGGTGGCCGTCGTCAACGATTCGCTCGGCTCGACGAAGGTGTCGCGCGTCCACGACGCCTTCCCGGAGCGGGTCGTCAACGTGGGCATCGCCGAGCAGAACATGGTGGGCATCGGCGCCGGCCTCGCCAACGGCGGCAGGATCCCGTTCGTCTGCGGCGCCTCGCCCTTCCTCACCGCACGGGCGCTCGAGCAGATCAAGGTGGACGCCGCCTACAGCGGGGCCAACGTCAAGCTCGTGGGCGTCAGCAGCGGCGTGGCCTATGGCGAGCTCGGGCCCACGCACCACTCCATCGAGGACGTGGCCTGGATGCGCGCCATCGACGGTCTCCTCGTCGTCGTGCCCGCCGACCCGCTCGAGACGCGCCAGGCCATCCGCGCGGCGTATGAGCTCGAGGGCCCCGATCTTCGTGCGCACGAGCCGGATGCCGGTGCCGGATGTCCACCCGCCCGACCACGAGCTTCGCCTCGGGCGGGCCGCCCTCCTGCGCGACGGGGACGACGTGAGCCTCATCGCCAACGGCATCATGGTCAGCCGCGCCCTGGAGGCCGCCGGAGCTGCTGGCCGTGGAGGGTATCGAGGCGCGCGTGCTGAACATGGCCACCGTCAGCCCCATCGACCGGGACGCCATCGTCGCCGCGGCCCGCGAGACGCGGGGCATCGTGACGGCCGAGGAGCACATCGTCCGCGGAGGCCTGGGAGGGGCGGTCGCCGAGGTCGTCGTCCAGGAGCAGCCCGTCCCGATGCGCATCCTGGGATTCCCTGGCTTCGCGCCGACGGGGTCGATCGAGTTCCTGCTCGAGCACGCCGGGCTGACCGCGACGGGCATCGCCGCGGCGGCCAGGGCGGTGCTGGGGGCATGACATGGCACGTGCCGATGAGCTGCGCCTGATGACCCGCGTGGCCCGTCTCTACCACGAGGAGGGAGCCCGCCAGCCCGAGATCGCGGCTCGCCTGCGGCTCTCGCAGCCGAAGGTCTCGCGCCTGCTCAAGCAGGCCCAGGTCGAGGGCATCGTGCGCATCTCGGTGCGTCCCCCGATCGGAACGAATCCCGAGTTGGAGCGTGACCTGGAGGCTCGCTACGGCCTCCACGACGCCGAGGTCGTGGACATCTCGCACGACGACGATGAAGCAGCCGTCCGTGAGCTCGGCGCCGCGGCGGCCTATCACCTCGAGACCACCGTCCGCAGCGGCGACGTCATCGGCGTCTCCTCCTGGAGCGCCACGCTCCTGGCCATGGTCGACGCCATGCATCCCGTGAGCGGCGTGCGCGACACGCGCGTCGTCCAGATCCTGGGAGGCGGCGGCGACCCGGCGGCAGAGGGCCACGCGACCCATCTCGTCCGTCGGATGGCCAACCTCCTCGCACGGCCAGGGGACGTTCCTGCCGGCGCCCAGCAGCGTCGGGTCAGCGGAGGCGCGCGACGTGCTCCTCGAAGACCCCTTCGTGCGTCGCGCCATGGCGCTCTTCGGCGAGCTCGACGTGGCCCTCGTGGGCATCGGCGGCCAGGAGCCCTCGGGCCTCCTCGCCAGCAGCGGCAACGTGTTCTCGAAGGCGGAGCTGCGGACGGTCCGCGCCGCGGGCGGCGTGGGCGACATCGGCCTTCGCTACCTTCGCCGTGACGGGACGCCCGTCGATTCGCCGCTCGACGCGCGGGTCATCGGCATCGCGCTCGAGCAGTTGAAGCGCGTGCCGCGCGCCATCGGCGTGGCCGGCGGCCCCGCCAAGACGCCCGCCATCCGTGCCGCGCTGCTGGGCGGCTGGATCAACTGCCTCATCACCGACCGGTTCACGGCCGAACGCCTGCTGCGCGGCCGGACCGGACGGCGTCCCGGAACAAGCAGCCCAGGGGAGCAGCGGTGGCATGAAGGGAAGCGTCAGTCCAGGTCTGGCCATCGGCGCCGCTGCGGTGGCGGTCTTCGCCGTGCTCGCCCTGCTCTTCGGCTTCACGGTGGTCTCGACCGAGGAGGAGGCCGCGCCTCAACGTCGAGTTCGACCCCGTGACGTACGTCGCCGAGAGCTGGGACGACGTCCAGACCGTCATCCGCGACGAGGCGGTGCCCCTTGCCGATGTGCTCAACCGCATCGCGCCCGACGCCGCCGGCAAGGCCACGACCGAGTCACTGACGCCCATCGCGGAGGAGCTCGGACGCATCACGACCGGCAATGCGCATGTCTACCGCGTCCACGCGAGCGGCACCGTCACCGACGTCGACACCGAGACCAGTCGGGGCACCCTGGGCCTGACCGTGGACGGCTACGAGGGCCCCATCCTGGTGCGCGTCTACGTGGGCAGCCGCATCCCCAGCGACGAATCGTCCATCCGTGACGCCACCGGCTTCATCGAGTTCGGTGACTTCCGGGAGCAGACCGAGTACGGCAAGGTGGCTGCAGAGATCAACAAGAAGGTCCTCGAGAACATCGAGGCGGTCGATATCGAGGCCCTCGCGGGCCAGCCCGTCTCGATCACCGGCGCCTTCACCCTGCGCACCCAGAACCAGCCCTCGGTCGATGTCAGCCAGATCTCCATCGTGCCCATCGAGATCACGGGGCCATGACCGCGGCGCTCGATCCGACGATCGCGGCGGAGGGGGCGGCAGAAGCCTCCGCCGATGGCGTGCCCATGCGCGCCGAGCACATCACCAAGGTCTTTCCGGGTACGACCGCTCTCGACGATGTGACCTTCGATGTGCACGCCGGCAGGGTCAACGTCCTGGTCGGCGAGAACGGCGCCGGCAAGTCGACACTGATGAAGATCCTGGCGGGCGTCGAGCAGCCCACCTCGGGGCGTGTGCTCATGGACGGCCAGCCCGTGGAGCTGCCCAGCGTGACCGCGGCCGCGCAGCACGGCGTCGGCATCATCTTCCAGGAGCTCAACCTCTGCGCCAACCTGTCGGTCCTCGACAACCTCTTCCTGGCCCAGGAGCTCGTCCGCGGCGTGGCCATCGACCGGCGCGCGGAGCGAGGCAAGGCCCGCGAGCTGCTGGCGCGCCTGGAGCAGGACATCGACCCTGACGAGATCGTCACCAACCTGCGCATCGGCCAGCAGCAGATCGTCGAGATCGCCAAGGCCCTCACCCACGACGTCCGCGTCCTCATCATGGACGAGCCCACCTCGGCGCTCAGCCAGGCGGAGGTGCAGGGCCTCTTCCGCATCATCCGCGACCTGGTGGCGCGGGGCGTGTCGATCGTGTACATCTCGCACAAGCTCGAGGAGCTGCTCCAGATCGGCGACCTCATCACCGTCCTGCGCGATGGCCGCATCGTGGCCCACGCGGAGGCAGCCGAGGTCGATGTGCCCTGGATCATCGAGCAGATGGTGGGCCGCTCGGCGGCCTCGCTCTTCTCGCGCACGGTGCGAGAGACCGGCGAGACGCTCCTGCGCGTCGTCGACGTGACGCTGCCGCGCCTGGGAGGCGGCTACCTGCTCGACCATGTCTCGCTCGAGCTGCACGCCGGCGAGGTCCTGGGCCTCTACGGGCTCATGGGTGCGGGGCGCACGGAGCTCATGGAGGTGCTGGCGGGCGTTCGACCGGAGGCCAGCGGCGAGGTCTGGCTGGGCGAGCGACGCCTCGATGGCGCCAGCGTCGCCGACCGCATCGAGGCCGGGATCGTCCTCGTGCCCGAGGACCGCAAGACGGATGGCCTGGTGCCCACGCTGTCGGTCGCCCACAACATGGTGCTGGCCAGCCTGCGGCGCTACCTGAACCGCTTCTTCCTGTCGCGAGGCAAGGAGCGCAGCGCGGTCGACAAGATGGTCGCGGACCTGTCGGTCCGGGTGGCCAGCCCGAACGCCAACATCGGCTCGCTCTCCGGCGGCAACCAGCAGAAGGTCGTCGTCGCCAAGGGCCTCCTCACCGAGCCCAAGGTGCTCCTGCTCGACGAGCCCACGCGGGGCATCGACGTGGGCGCCAAGTCCGAGATCTTCGAGATCACGAGCCGGCTGGCTGCCGAGGGCTACGGGATCCTGTTCGTCTCCTCCGAGCTCAAGGAGGTGATGGCACTGTGCGACCGCATCCTGGTGCTCTCGAAAGGGGTCGTGGTGGCCGAGTTCGAAGGTGACCGAGCCACCGAGCGGGAGCTCGTCGACGCCTCTGCCGTGGGCCACGGGCCCGTCCGCACACTGAGCCGGCCGGCGGTCCCGGCAGCAGCCACGAGGTGACCTGAGTGACCGCCAACGCGCAGACCTTCAAAGGCCGGGCCATGACCCGCACGGAAGTCGCGCAGTTCCTGCTCCGCGGCCGGGCCTTCATCGCGCTCATCGTGCTGGCCGTCTTCTTCGCCTTCATGGAGAGCGCCTTCCTGACGGGCGCCAACATCGAGATCCTCATCAAGCAGACAGCCCTCAACGCCATCCTGGCCATCGGCATGACGTTCGTCATCCTGACCGGCGGCATCGACCTCGCGGTCGGCTCCATCGTGGGCTTCACGGGCATCATCGCCGGGCTGCTCATCAACGAGGGCCTCGAGATCGGCGTCCTCGGCGTCGTGGTCTACCCGCACACCTGGATGGTGCTGGTCATCTCGCTGGCGGCGGGCACGTTCCTCGGCGCCATCAGCGGCTTCATCATCACCCGCTTCAACGTGGCGCCCTTCATCGCCACGCTCGGCATGCTCCTCGTGGCGCGGGGCCTGGCGGGGCTCATCAACGGGGGCAAGACGTTCCCGAACCTCATCGGCGACGAGACGCTGGGTAACACCGGCTTCCGGGAGCTGGGCACTGGCGAACTCTTCGGCATCGTGCCCTGGGCCATCGTCCTCATGGTCCTCTTCGCCGTCGTGGCCTGGTTCGTGACGACGCGGACGCCATTCGGACGGGCGGTCTACGCGGTGGGGGGCAACGAGCGCTCCGCGGAGCTCTCGGGCGTGCGCGTCAACCGCACCAAGATGATCGTCTACATGATCAGCGCCTTCTGCGCCGCGACCGTGGGGCTCATCATCGCCTCGCAGCTGGTGGCCGCGCACCCTGCCACGGGACAGTACTTCGAGCTCTACGCCATCGCAGCCGTCGTCCTCGGGGGCACGTCGCTCTCGGGTGGCCGCGGCACGATCATCGGCACGCTCATCGGCGCCTTCGTCATCGGCATCCTCAACAACGGCCTGACCCTGATGGGTATCTCGTCGTTCCTGGAGCTGATCATCACGGGCACCGTCATCGTCCTGGCCCTGATCATCGACCAGCTCCAGCAGCGTGCCGAGCGCCGGCTGGCGCTGCAGCAGCAGGCCTCTCAGGTCGGCATGGACTCCGAAGGCTCCGGATCCGCCACCCCGACATCGATTGAGCACTGAAAGGAGGGCCGAGCCCGTAAGAGGTCCGCACTAGCGGTCGATGGGCCGTGCCGGCCAGGCCGGCCGCCCGCATCGACGACTGGCACCAGAGACACATGGAGGATGGAATGGATCGCAACAAGGGTATGCGCGGCCTGCTCGCTGCGGCCGTGGTGGCCGCAGCCATCGGGTCGCAGGCGCTGGCCGTGAGCGCACAGGACAAGGGCATGATCTGCGTCATCGTGCCGCCGGTGGAGAACCCCTTCTTCGGCGCCATGCAGCAGATCGCCGCCGACAAGGCCGAGGAGCTCGGCTACACGACCTCACGCCTCAACCACGACGACGACGCCAACAAACAGCTCGAGCTCTTCGAGTCCTGCATCGCCGACGGCGCCGTGGCCATCATCCTCGACAACGCCGGCGCCGACGCCACGGTGGCAGCTGTGCAGGCGGCCAAGGATGCCGGCATCCCGAGCTTCCTCGTCGACCGCGAGATCACCTCGGAAGGCGTGGCCGTCGCGCAGATCGTCTCGAACAACTACCAGGGCGCCACGATCCTGGCCGAGTACTTTGCCGAGCTCATGGGTGAGGAAGGCACCTACATCGAGCTGACCGGTCGCGACACCGACACCAACGCCCACGTCCGCTCGCAGGGTTACCACGATGTCCTCGATGCGCATCGAGGGCATGGAGATGGTCGCCCAGCAGACGGCCAACTGGAGCCAGGACTGAGGGCTTCGACGGTCATGGAGGCACTGCTCCAGCAGTACCCCGATGTCAAGGGCGTCATCAGCGGCAACGACACCATGGCGCTCGGCGCCCAGGCCGCCGTCCTGGCTGCCGGCAAGCCCGAGATCATCGTCGTCGGCTTCGATGGCAGTGACGACGCCATCATCTCCATCAACCAGGGTGAGTTGAAGGCCACCTCGCTGCAGCCCGTGGCCGAGATGGCCATCCAGGCGGCCATCCAGGCGGATGCCTACCTCACGGCCGGCGGCACGACCGAGCAGCCCGAGAAGCAGTCCATCGACATGGTCCTGCTGACCCCGGAGAACGCGTGCGGGTACTACCAGTTCGCGCCGGTGGCCGAGGGCGAGACCTCGCCGAACTGCGAGTAGCCTCCGCGATCGCGGTGCAGGCGTCCGCGGCCGATCGACGGCTCGGCGCCTGAACCCAAGCTCACGAGACACGGGCCGCGCGCGTCGTCCGCCAGGACGACCGCGCGGCCTTCGTGTTCCCACGGCGGCCGTCACGAAAACCGGTTCAGCGTTCGGGCGGCAGCGGACGGACAGCGGTGCTAGCATCGCTGCGCGGGCGCCGAACCGCACCCCGCGGGGGAGTAGCTCAACGGTTAGAGCGGTCGGCTTATATCCGACTGGTTCCTGGTTCGAATCCAGGCTCCCCTACCAACCCTACTTCGCACGTCGGACCCGATGTGCGCCGGTCAGGGCAGCAGCGGGCGCAGCACCTGGAAGATCGACGACGAGCGACAGGTAGACGATGGGGATGCTGGCGAAGAAGCCCAGCACGGCGGACCACCCCGAGCGTCGCCGCTCGCCGGCCCGGCCCGTGGGCAGCTCCACCCACAGCCAGGTCAGCAGGCTGCCGCTGACGATGACAACGACCACGTAGACGAGCGGGGCCAGGGGGAGCAGGTCGCCGGGCAGCGTGCCCCGGCTCGCCAGCCAGTCGACGAGCAGGAGCAGGATCCCGCCGACGACCGCCACCGCGACATTCGCCAGCACGGCGCGGACGACCGGCGGCGGCGCGTTGCGGGCCTGGCGCCAGCGGATCTCGAGCTCCGAACGCGCCCGGACCTCTCGAGCGGCCGGCGGGCCCGGCTGGGGCACGATGGGCTCCGGATCGCTCATGGGGTTGCGTCGGGATGCGCCGCGCTGATGACGGTGAGGGCCGGCTTCCGCGGCAACGTCTCGGGCGTGTGGGTGGCCAGGTCCGCGACGCGCTCCACGAACCGGCTGAGCTCATCTTCGGTGTTCCAGGCGCCGACACTGACTCGCAGGGCGTTCGCGTCCCGGTCCACGTCGGTGATGGCGAAGATGCTCCGCGACAGCTCATCGGCAGCGTCCTCGCGCCTCCCAGCCGCGGATCCGAAAGGCCAGCAGCGGGCGCATGGCGCACCGGCCGGGCTCGACGCGACCTCGGACGCCGGCGTCGATCGCGGCCAGGCCGGCGCGCAGGTGCTTCGCGCAGGCCGCTCGGTCCGGGCCGTCGCCCAGGGCACGCCGACGTACATCAACAGCCAGCCGACGCTCCGAGCGACCGACAGGAGCTGGGCACGGCCGAACGAGCCCGCAAGCGGCGCGAAGACGGTCGGGCATCTCGTCCCCCAGGTCGGGCGACAGCCAGGTCAGGGCCATGCCCTCGGGGCCCAGGAGCCAGCGGTGGACGTCGGCCACGACGGCATCGGCAGCGAGCTCCGAGACGCGTTCCGGGAGAGCGCCCACGCTCAGGCTGGCGTCCACGAGCAGCCGCGCTCCGGCGCGTTTCGCCGTGGCCGCGAGCGGGCGAGGATCGGCCAGGCGCCCAACGTCATCGATGTGCGCCATGACCACGAGCGCGAGGTCACCCGGCAGGATGCGAGGCGCCTCGGCGCTGACGTCGACCGGGGCGCAGGCCGCACGGGCAGCCTGCCGCACTGCTCTCGCCACGGGCTCGGCGAGGCCCTCGATGAGCAGGACGCGACTCGGGACACCGGCGCGGCTCGCCAGGACCTCCAAGGCGACGCTGCGGGCCGCATCAGCAGCCCCGTGGGCCAGCACCACGCGGTCGAACTCGGCGTAGATGGCAGCCGCGGCCGCGGCACGGGCCTCCCGCTCGCGAAGCTCGAGGTCGTCCACGCGGTCCGGTCCCACGCGCCCGAGGCGAAGCTCGAGCTCGTCCGACTCGTGAGCGGCGGCCATCGTCTCGGCCGGCAGCGGCCCGGCCACGTGGGTGGCGAGGTAGATGCCGGCCCCGGTCGCGGTCAGGGTCCGGCGCAGCAGCCGGACGCGATCGGCGTCCGAGTCACTCACGGTCATGGGGTCGTCGGCTCGGCGCTCATGGCCTCATCTTCACTGACCGCGTCTCCGCGCGAGCGACCGCCGACTCCTGGCCGCCGCGCGGGTCTCGCGCGGTCAGCACGCCGTAGCGGCCGACCAATTCGAGGTGCTCCTGGAGAGCCGCCACCGTGCTCAGCCGGTCGGCATCGGCCGGGACCTTGTCGTCGCGGATGCGCACGATGCGGGGGAAGCGGAGGGCGTAGCCCGAGGCGTGACGGGTCGATCGATGGACGACGTCGAAGGCGATCTCGACCACGACCGTGGGCTCGACGACCCGGTAGCGGCCGTGCCGGCTCAGGGTGTGCGCCTCGAACCAGCGCGTCATCTCCGCGATCTCGGCGTCGGTCAGGCCGCTGTAGGCCTTGCCGATGGTGACCAGGCGCCCCTCGGCCGCTTCGGGCCGGTCGTCGATGACCGCGAACGTGTAGTCCGAGAGGACCCCGTGTCGGCGCCCATGGCCGACCTCGACGCCGACCACCACGCAGTCGAGCGTCGTGAGCGCCTTCTTCAGCTTGAGCCAGGCGTAGCCGCGTCGACCCGGGGCGTAGATCGAATCCGGGGTCCTTGAGCATGAGCCCCTCGTTGCCGCGGGCCTGGGCCGAGGCGAAGATGCCGGTCAGCTCGTCCGCATCGTGGGCGTCGATGAGCGCGGCCAGGCCGAAGCCGGGGGTCTGGTCGAGGCCGAGTGACTCCAGCCTCGCGCGACGCTCGCGCAGAGGCGCGGCGGAGCAGCGGCTCGGCAGGCCTGCCCTGCCCGAGGGCGAGGACGTCGAAGGCCACGAAGATGACCGGGACCTGCGCCTTGATGGCGTCCGACGGGGTCTTGCGCCCGAGCCGCGACTGCAGCAGCAGGAAGGGCAGCGCGGCGCCGTCCCGCCAGGCCAGGATCTCGCCGTCGAGGATGCCGTCCCAGGTCAGCCCGGCCGCGGCCTCGACGACCTCGGGGAACTGCCCGCTGACGTCGTTGAGGTCGCGGCTGAAGAGGCGGACCTCGCGACCCTGGCGGTGCAGCTGAGCAGCGGATGCCGTCGTACTTGTCCTCCACCCACACCGGCGGCGGCAGGCGGGCCAGCGCCTCGTCCTCGTCCGCCACGGGCGAGGCCAGCATGGACTTCAGGGGATGGAAGAGCGCCAGCTCGGCGGTCCCCAGCGCGTCCTCGCGCGCGAGCACGGCGGTGCGGCCGATGTCCCCGCTGAGCATGCCGGCCCACTGCACGGCCTCGACATCCCTGTCGAAGGCGGCCGCGATGCCGGCTTCCAGATGGCCCTCGCGGAGTCCGATGCGCAGCTCGCCCGCCAGGATGCCCGTCAGGTAGCGAGCCGTGAGCGGGTCGGCACGTTCGAGGAGCCCCGAGAACAGGGCGCGCTTGGGGTCCGTGCCGCGCGCACCGGCGATGGCCTCATAGGCGCTCGCGGCATCCCCCAGCGTCAGCGGCGGGGAGGTCGACGGTGGCAGGTGCCCGGCACCGGCCAGGAGGTCCCCCACCGCCGTGCCAAGGTCCGAGGAGCGGTCATACGCTGCACCCAGCGCGCCGGCGTCGCTGCGCGCGACCTGCTGCGCGGCCGCCGAGATGGCCGCCCAGCCGAGTCCGGTGCGGCGCTGATCGCGCTCGGGGAAGGGTCGGCCGCTCAGGAAGACCGCGGCGACCGCGAGGTCGTCGTCGTCGAGCGAGCGCAGGTACTCGGCGACGATGGCCACCTTCTCGGACGTCCGGCGCGTGGCCCGGACAGCCTCCGCCGTCTCGGCCCAGCGCCGCATCGTCCCGTCAGGCTGATGGTGTCCCATGCTACGGCCATGCTCAGGCGGAGGCCGCGCCGTGGGGTAGCATCGCGGGCCATGGTCACGCTCGACCACCGACGCGGACGTCTGGAACCCCCCGACGATCGAGGGGCGCCTCGTGGTCCTGCGCCATCACCGCCCCGACGACCTGCCGCACGTCCGGCGCTGGTATCGCGACCCGGCTCTCGCGCGCCTTACGCGCTACTCGCTGCACCCCATGACCGACGAGGAGATCGACCGCTTCTTCCACGGCCGCCTCATGTCGCCCGAGAGCGTCGCCTACGCCATCGAGCTGCGAGAGAGCCGGAGGCTCATCGGCCTGACGACCTTCAGCAACCTCGATCCGGACAACGGCTCGGTGACCTTCCACATCAGCATCGGCGAGGCGGACGCCTGGGGCCAGGGATACGGAACGGAGGCCACGGAGCTGATGCTGCAGCTGGCCTTCGAGCGCATCGGCCTGCACCGCGTGGCCCTCTCGGTGTTCAGCTTCAACGAGCGGGCCGTGCGCAGCTATCAGAAGGCCGGCTTCCGGCTCGAGGGCCGGGCTCGCGAGGCCATCGTCCGCGAAGGCGCGCGCTTCGACGAGCTGACGATGGGCATCCTGGCGCCCGAGTGGCGGGCGCTGCGCGGCGCCAGCTGAACCGCGACGGCCCCCTCAGGCCGTCGGCGTCAGGCTCGGCGGGGCGCTCCAGGAATGGAGCGTGCGGATGTACTGGGCGCGCTCGAAGGTGCTCGGGTCTTCGACCTTGCCCTGGCTGGCGCTGCCGCGCAGCTGCGTGACCGAGCCGTACTCGTTGGCCACCAGCCAGGCGCGTAGCTCGGCCTCGATGTCCTGGACCTTGCCCGGCCCGCCGCGCAGCAGGGCCGAGGCCACCGCCACGACGTCGGCACCGACCATCAGGGCCTTCACCGCATCCTCGCCGTGGTGGACGCCCGAGGTCGCCGCGATGCTCACGCCCGGCCCGAGCTGCGGCCGCAGGATGGCCGTCCAGCGCAGCGGCAGCCGCAGCTCCGAGGGGTGGCTGAGGCTCACCTTCGGCACGATCGCGAGCTCGTCGAGGTCGATGTCGGGCTGGTAGAAGCGGTTGAAGAGCACCAGGCCGTTGGCGCCTGCCTCGATGACCCGGCCCGCGAAGTTGGCGAGGGCCGAGTAGTAGGGGCTCAGCTTCACGGCCAGGGGCAGGGCCACCGCGGCTCGCACGGCGGCGATGAGCTCGAGGTCCTCGTCCTCGATGTCGACCCCCGTGCGTGTCCGGTCGACCGTGATGCGATAGAGGTTGAGCTCGAGCGCGTCGGCGCCGGCATCGGCCATGAGCCGCGCATAGCGCACCCAGCCGCCCACGGAGTTGGCGTTCAGGCTGCCGATGACGGGCACCGTCGCCGAGCGCTTGATCCGTTCGAGCGTGCGCAGGTAGCGCTCGCCCTCGCCGATGAAGGTGTCGACCTCGGGGAAGTAGTCGAGAGCCTCGGCGAAACCCTCGGTGCCGGCGTCCAGGGAGGCCGCCAGCTCGATCTCCTCGTTCTCGATCTCCTCCTCGAAGAGCGACGGCAGGACGATGGCGCCCACGCCGGCCTCCTCGAGCCGGGCCACCGACGTCGGGGTCGCGCGTGAGCGGGGATGCCGAGGCGATGATGGGAGACTTCAGCTCCCGCCCCAGGTAGCGGGTGGAGAGGTCGACGGTCACTGGAGGTCTCCCTTCCCGTTGCCGGCCTGGCCGGCCTGGGCGCCCACACCATCGAGCGGAGGCGCGGCGGGCTCATGCTCGAGGTGCGGGATGCTGCGCTCCAGCTCGGCCAGCTGGCTGTAGTAGCGCCACCGCTCGTCCGCGTCGGCCTGCGAGAGCTTGGCCAGCATGGCGGCTCGCTCGGGGTCGGTGCGGGCCAGGATGGCGAAGCGGGTCTCGGTCTCGACGAACTCACTGACGGGCATCGTCGGGGCCTTGGAGTCCAGCTTGAAGGGCTGGCCGTCCGCCGACTCGCTGGGCTGGTAGCGGTAGAGTGGCCAGAAGCCGCTCTTGACGGCGTCGCGCTGGTGGCTCATGGACGTCGACATGTCGATGCCATGGGCGATGCAGGTGCTGTAGGCGATGATGAGCGACGGTCCCGGCCAGGCCTCGGCCTCGAGGATGGCCTTGTTCGTCTGGGCATCGTTGGCGCCCAGAGCGATCTGGGCCACGTAGACGTTGCCGTACGCCCGCGCGATGGCGCCGAGGTCCTTGCGGCCCGTGCCCTTGCCAGCGGCCGCGAACTTGGCCACCGCGCCGCGCGGCGTGGCCTTCGAGGCCTGTCCGCCGGTGTTCGAGTAGACCTGCGTGTCGAGCACGAGGATGTTGACGTCGCGCCCCGAGCTCAGGGCCTGGTCCAGGCCACCGAAGCCGATGTCGTAGGCCCAGCCGTCACCACCCATGATCCAGACGCCCGTGCGCACGAAGTTGCCCGAGAGCGAGAGGAGGGCCGATGCATCGGCGGCCTGCTCGCCGCCGATGGACCCGAGGGCGGTCCGCAGCCGGTCGACGGCGTCGCGCTGCTGCGCGATGCCGGCCTCGCTGTCCTGCGGGTTGTCGAGGATCTCGCGGGCGAGCGCCTCGCCCACGCGAGGGAGCCAATCGCTCCAGCAGGCCGCGCGCCTGTTGGACCTGCACGTCGAGCGCCAGGCGCATGCCCAGCCCGAACTCGGCGTTGTCCTCGAAGAGCGAGTTGTTCCAGGCCGGACCCCGCCCGGCCCCGTTGACGGCCCACGGCGTGGTGGGCAGGTTGCCCCCGTAGATCGACGAGCAGCCCGTGGCGTTGGCCACGATCATGCGGTCGCCGAAGAGCTGGCTGACGAGCTTGATGTAGGGCGTCTCTCCGCAGCCACCGCAGGCTCCCGAGAACTCGAAGAGCGGCTGCAACACCTGGGAGCCCTTGATCGTGTCGCGCGGCAGCAGGCTGCGGTCGAGCTGGGGGATGGTCAGGAAGTGGTCCCAGCGCCGCCGCTCGAGGTCGCGGTTCTCGAGATAGGGCGCCATGTTGATGGCCTTGCGCCGGACCTCGGTCTTGTCCTTGGCCGGGCAGACGTCGACGCAGACGCCGCAGCCGGTGCAGTCGTCGGGCGCGACCTGGATGGTCAGCAGATGATCGGGCAGCTCCCGCGACTTGAACTCCTTGGTGAGGAAGTCGACGGGCGCCCGCTCCTGCTCGGAGGCGGGGAAGACCTTCATCCGGATGGTGGCGTGCGGGCAGACGATGGCGCACTTGCCGCAGTCGATGCAGAGCGATGGCTCCCAGATGGGGATGTTCTGGGCGATGGCGCGCTTCTCCCACTGGGTCGTCGCGGTGGGGAAGGTGCCGTCGACAGGCATGGCGCTGACCGGCAGGAGGTCGCCCTCGCCGACCATGATGCGGGCCGTGACGTGCTTGACGAAGTCGGGTGCGTGGTCGGGCACCAGGGCCGCCATGCTGACGTCGCCGCTGACCGCTCCGGGCTCCACCTTGTGTAGCCGCTCGAGCGAGAGGTCGATGGCCGCGTGGTTGCGCTGCACGACCTTCTCGCCGCGCTTCCCGTAGGCCTTCTCCACGAAGGCCTTGATGGCGGCGATGGCCTCGGCCTCGGGCAGCACGCCCGAGAGCTTGAAGAAGCAGGGCTGCATCACGGTGTTGATGCGATTGCCCATGCCCACCTCGGCGGCCACGGCGAAGGCATCGATGACGTAGAGCTCGATGCCCTTGTCGACGATCTGCTGCTGGACGCGGCCGGGCAGATGCTCCCAGACCTCGTCCGGCGCATACGGCGAGTTGAGCAGGAACGTCGCCCCCGGCCTGGCCCGGTCGAGGACCGGCATCTTGGCCAGGAGGCCGAACTGGTGGCAGGCCACGAAGTCGGCCGCCCCGATCTCGTAGGTCGAGCGGATCTCGCGCGGACCGAAGCGCAGGTGCGAGACGGTCACCGCGCCCGACTTCTTGGAGTCGTAGACGAAGTGACCCTGGCTGAAGAGGTCGGTGCCCTCGCCGATGATCTTGACCGAGGCCTTGTTGGCACCCACCGTGCCGTCCGAGCCCAGGCCGAAGAACATGGCCTGCACCTCGCCCTCGGGGCGCGGGTGGACGAAGTCGCGGTCGATGGGAAGGCTGAGGTTGGTGACATCGTCGAAGATGCCGACCGTGAAGTGCCGCTTCGGCCGGGCGGATGCGAGCTCGTCGAAGATGGGCTTGACCATCGACGGCGTGAACTCCTTCGAGGAGAGCCCGTATCGACCACCGATGACCCGCGGGACCTGGGCGAAGGGCGGAACGTCGACGTCCATGGCCTCGTTGATGGCGGCCACGGCCTCGAGGTAGAAGGGCTCGCCGACGGCACCCGGCTCCTTGCAGCGGTCGAGGACGGCGATGGAGCGCACCGTGCTCGGCAGCGCCGCCACGAGCTCCTCGGTCGGGAACGGCTGGAAGAGCCGCACCTGGACCATGCCCACCTTCTCGCCGGCGGCGGTGAGCGTCTCGACGGTCTCCTGCACGGCGCCCGTGCCCGAGCCCATGACGAGGATGACCCGGTCGGCGTCGGGGGCGCCGGTATAGGTGACCAGGTCGTAGCGGCGGCCGGTCCGCTCGCCGAGCTCGGCCATGACCTCGGCCACGATGCCTCTCACGGCCAGCATGTAGGGGTTGGCCGCCTCGCGCGCCTGGAAGAAGACGTCGGGGTTCTGGGCCGTGCCGCGGACGACCGGCGCCTCCGGCGACATGCCACGGGCGCGGAAGGCCAGCACGTCCTCTTCACGGACGAGGGCGCGGATGTCGGCCTGGTCGAGCACGGCGATCTTGTCGACCTCGTGCGAGGTGCGGAAGCCGTCGAAGAAGTGCAGGAACGGGATGCGCGAGCGGAGCGTGGCGACGTGGGATACGAGAGCCAGGTCGTGGACCTCCTGGACGGAAGCGGCGGCCAGCATGGCCCAACCGGTCGACCGCGCGGCCATGACGTCGCTGTGGTCGCCGAAGATCGACAGCGCATGGGTGGCCACGGTCCGCGCCGAGACATGGATGACCGAGGGCGTCAGCTCGCCGGCGATCTTGAACATGTTCGGGATCATCAGCAGGAGACCCTGCGAGGCCGTGAACGTGGAGCCCAGGGCGCCCTTCTGGAGCGCTCCATGCAGGGCTCCGGCGGCGCCGGCCTCCGACTGCATCTCGACCACATCGGGCACGACGCCCCAGAGGTTCGGCTTGCGGGCCGCCGCCCAGTCGTCGGTGTGCTCCGCCATCGGCGAGGCGGGCGTGATGGGGTAGATCGAGATGACCTCGCTGAGCTGGTATGCGATCCGCGCGGCGGCCTCGTTACCGTCGAGGCACTCCCATCGCTGGGCCATGTGCCGGTACTCCTTGCGTTCGTGCGTGCTTCGGGTCGCCCCCGGCCTCACGGTGGAGTCGGGTCGCGGTGGCAGGCGGCCGGATGGAGAGGCCGCGTTCCATCTCCAGTGTGCCGGCCGCCCTGCGGGCCAGGCAGGGCCGATAGGCCCCCCATGGCAGGGGTGAGCCGTCACGTCCTGCGATGCCCGTGGATGGTGCGTTCCTGCAACGTGGCCGAGGCGTCTAGGCGGTAGCCTGTGCGACGCATGGCCCCAGTAGGCTGAGGGCCGAGGAGGAACGCGATGATCGACCGTGCCTGGCGAGCGCTGCTGCTCGCAGTGACCATCCTGCTCGTGAGCGGGGCGCCCATCCTGGCCCAGTCCGATGACGCCGGCCTGCTGCGGAGCGACGACGGCAGCGTGCTCGTGGGCATCCGCAACGACGTATCGCTACCTGCCGGCGCCGCCGCTGACGCGGTCTTCGTGGTGCAGGGCAACGCCGACATCGCCGGGGCGACCAAGGGCCTCGTGGCCATCGACAGCGATGTCACGGTCCCGAGCGGCGGCTCGGTCGAGAGCATCTTCATCGTCGGCGGCTCGCTCGCGATCGCGGATGGCGCCAGCGTCAAGGACGTGGCCTACGTCGACACGGCGGTGACCGGCGGCGAGCTCGTCACGGGTGAGCTGCGCGACGCGAGGACGGACTTCGCCGGCGCGGCCGCCTGGTTCGCGACGGTCGCGGCGATCATCCTCTTCTTCATCTTCATCGGCTGGCTCATCGCCGTGCTCGTCTCGGCGCTGCTGCTGGTGGCCTTCGGGACCTCGCAGGCGCGACGAGCCGCCGCGAACATCGGCGGCGACACCCTCAAGACCATCGTGGCTGGCTTGGTCATGCTGCTCCTGCCCTGGATCGTCATCGGCCTGCTCTTCGTGACCGTGGTGGGCATCCCGCTGGCCATCGGCCTCGCCGTCCTGTGGGGCTTCACAGCCTTCCTTGGCTGGCTCGTGGCCGGCCTCTGGCTCGGCCAGCTCATCCTGAGCCGCAGCCGGACGGCAGCCCGGCCATACGGCGCCGCCTTCCTGGGCATGCTCGTGCTGATGCTCATCAGCTTCATCCCGTTCGTGGGGCCCATCATGTCGCTGCTGGGACTCGGCGCTGTGACCCTCGCCGGCTGGCGCGTCCTGCGCTCCGGTGGCACGCCGCCCGCGCCGGTCGGCTACGGCGGCCAATGGGGCCAGCCCTACCAGGTCCCGCCGCCGGCCTACGCGCCGCCGCCGTACGCTCCTCCCCCGCCGCCGCAGGGCTACTGGCCGCCGCAGCAGGGAGGGCCTCCCGCCAGCTGGCCGCAGGGCTAGCCTTTGGAGCCTGCCGCGGCGGCCGCCTCAGCCGTTGCGGCGGAGGGCGCTGGGCCGCGTCGATGATGATGGGCCGCAGGCCCTGGCGAAGGAACCAGCCCTCGCGGAGAGGAGCCGGTCCAGGCCGCGGCAGACGCTCGACGGTGTCGGGCGCCTCGAGCAGCCGCTGGCGGCTGCCCAGGTCGACCTGGATGAGGGCCGTCAGGACGTAGGACAGAGCCGTCGGGTCATCGGTCGCAGTCAGGCGTCGGGCCGCCGCCATGAGGAGCTCACGGCGCTGCGCTGGGGACAGGTCAGCCGCGTCCATCTGGGCGATGAGCGGATCGGCTCCATCGAGCGGCAGCGAGCCGTCGGCCCTGACCAGGGCCTCGGGCGCGCTCGTCCCCGACGCCGCACACCGCTCGTCGGGGCCGCTGCCGCCGGCGCATCGGCCGGATCGTCCGTCTCGCCCGCTTCCACCTCGAGCTCGAACTCGATCTCGATCTCGGGACCGTTCTCCTCGCCTTCTGGCTGGAGCAGCTCGAGGTACTCGAGGAAGCGCCGGCCGACCCGCTCGGCCTGGCGCTGAGCCTCGCCTGCGCGCGCCGGTCGGCTCGTCGAGGAAGCCGCACCCGCCCGACGAGGTAGGGCTCCGAGACGCTGTCGACCGACTCCAGATGGAAGCGCTGCTGGCCGACGGTCAGGATGTCGAGGCGGCCGTCCGGATAGCGGCCGGCCTGGCGGATGGCCGCCGTCGTGCCGATGTCCGCGATGCGACCGCTCAGCGGGCCGACCTCATGCCCCTCGCGGATGAGCACCACGCCGAAGGGTTCGCCGCGCTGCGAGGCAGCGATCGACCATGAGCCGGTAGCGCTCCTCGAAGACGTGCAGCGGCAGCGCCACGCCCGGACAGAGCACCGAGCGGAGCGGGAAGAGCGGGATCCGTCGTCACGCCACGATCATCCATCGTCATGCCCGACCGGAAATCGAGAAGGCGAGCCGCTGGCGAGGCCCGCCTTCGCAGCCGGAGACCCGGTCAGCCGATCAGTGGTGGCAGGCGCCGGGCGATCCGGCCGACTCCTCGGTCCGGAAGCTGCTGCCGCAGCCGCAGCCGGAGACCGCGTTGGGGTTGTTGACCGTGAAGCCGGCGCCCATCAGCGTGTCCACGTAGTCGATCTCCGAACCCTGCAGCAGCGCGTGGACTGCGGGTCGACGTAGACGTTGATGCCCTGGCTCTGGACCCGGATGTCCTCCGCGGTGGGCTGGTCCTCGAGCATCATGCCGTAGCGGTACCCGCTGCAGCCGCCGCTGTAGACGTAGACGCGCAGGCCGACGGTCGGGTCCTTCTCCTCCCGGGTCAGCTCCGTGAGCTTGGCCGACGGCGGCGTCGGTGAGCGTGACCAGCGGCGCGGCCTCGGGCTCGAGGGCCGGGATGGGCTGGATGATCTGCTGCTGCGTCTCGATCATCGAGTCGGACCTCCGGAGTGGGTGCCAAGGGTGGCTGGGCGGTGCGACGGGCTCGGTGCCGCGACCTAAATCCTACGTCCGCGCTAAGGATTAGGCAAGCCGCCCAGGCCCGTGGGCTTGGACAGGCCCGGCCGGTGAGCGTGACGAGCCGGCTGCCGCGAGGCGCGGTGGACGCGAGCGCACCGGACGTTCGGCACGGCGTTCGCGGTACGCACAGGCGACGGCACCGCGGTCCGCGGCCGGCCGTGTACAGCGCTGCGAGCGATGCGCGGAGTCGCGTCGCCCTGGCAGCGCAGGCTGCCGGCCATGGATCGCGCAGCGGCGTCGCGCCATGGCACCGCTCGCCATCACGCTGATCGTCCCGCGATGCTGCTCGGTCATCTGCACCGCGCCGGCCGCGGCGGGGGCGCCGCAGCGACACGTGGCGGCCGAGCGACTCGGGCTCCGCCTGCTGAACTGCACGCGCACCGGCGGCTGGGTCCGCGCCGACGGCACCTGCAAGGGCGGCGGCACGGGCACCTACTCGGCGCTCCTGCCCGAGCTCGTCCGCCACGACGCGGTCAGCAAGAAGGTCGCCTTCCGCTGGGCCAGCGAGCTCGTCGCGGCCGAGGTCTGCGACCACGTCCTGCCGGGCCAGCCCGTCCTCGACGTGCGCTTCTCGCACGGCCGGCTTCCGGTTCGCGTACCTTCGGCGAGAACGTCGGCTGCTGCTGGGGCAGCGCGTCGCCCGAGGAGGTCGTCATCGCCACCCATCGCTCGATGCAGGCCGAGAAGAGCACGGGCGGCTGGCACTGGCGCAACATGAAGAACCGCGGCTTCTGGGCGTGGGCATCGGCGTGGCCACGCTGGACGGCCGGACGACCATCGTCTACGACTTCTACGGCGGCCGAGCCTCGGGCCACCGGGGTCGGCTGGCCGGGACTGGTCTACTCGGCCGGCTAGACCGTCTGCGGCGAGGTGCTCCACGACCGTGGCGATGCCCTGGCCCACGCCGATGCACATCGTCGCCAGCCCGTAGCGCCCGCCTCGGGCCCGCAGCTCGTGGACGAGCATGGTGGCCATGCGGGCGCCGCTCATGCCCAGCGGGTGCCCGAGCGCGATGGCGCCGCCGTTGACGTTGACGCGCGCCGGGTCCAGCCCGAGCTCGCGGATGCAGGCGACCGACTGGCTGGCGAAGGCCTCGTTGAGCTCGACGAGGTCGAGGTCGGCGACGCCGAGGCCGGCCCGCTCGAGCGCCATGCGCGTGGCGGGCACGGGGCCGATGCCCATGACCGAGGGGTCCACGCCCGCGACGGCCGTGCTGACGATGCGCGCGAACGGCCGCAGGCCGAGCTCCCGGGCCCGGGACGGCCTCCACGAGCAGCGAGCGCCGCTGCTCCGTCGTTGATGCCCGACGCGTTGCCGGCCGTGACGCTGCCGCCCTCCCGGAAGGCCGGCTGCAGGCCGGCGAGGCCTTCGCCGTGGTCGTCCGGTCGGGGATGCTCGTCGCGCTCGACGACGAGGCCGCGATGCCTCCCGCCTGCGGGACCGGCACGGGCACGATCTGGTCGTCGAAGCGGCCCGCCTCGATGGCCGCCGCGGCACGCCGCTGGCTCTCGAGGGCGAAGGCGTCCTGGTCCTCGCGGCTGACCGCCCCAGCGCTCGGCCACGAGCTCGGCCGTCTCGCCGAGCGGAGACGACCGGGTAGCGCGGCATCCAGTCGTCGGGTTCACGAAGCGCCAGCCCAGGGTGCGTGTCGGCCACCTCCGGGGCGCCGCGCGCGAACGCTGACTCCGCCTTGAGCTGCACGAGTGGCGCCCGGGTCATCGACTCGACGCCGCCCGCGACGATGACGTCGCCGTCCCCGACCATGATGGCGTGGGCGGCGCTGTTGACGGCCTGCAGGCCCGAGCCGCAGAGGCGGTTGATGGTCTGGCCGGCGACCGTGCACGGGCAGGCCCGCGAGGAGCGCCGCCATGCGCGCCACGTTGCGGTTCTCCTCGCCGGCACCGTTGGCGTTGCCGAGCACGACGTCGTCGACGAGGGCCGGGTCGATGCCGCTGCGCGCGACCGCCTCGCGGACGACGAGGGCGGCCAGGTCGTCGGGCCGGACGGAGCGGAGCGCGCCGCCGTGCCGGCCGATGGGCGTGCGCACGGCGCTGACGATCCAGGCCTCGCGGAGCGGCCGATGCAGGTCGCGGGTCACAGCCGGATGCTAGCGCGCGCCGGGCAGCCCGCATGGCCTCCCGCCGCCCGGTCAGCCACGGCGCCGCCGGAGGACGCAGGAACGGAGCAGCACGCGGGATTGAAGATCGACGGACGCTCGGCCGGCACGACATGGCCGCCGGGCACGACGAGGAGCTGAGCCTCGGGCAGCTGGCGGCGCAGGCGCACGGCCTGCTCGAGCGGGACCCAGGGGTCGCGGTCGCCGAAGACGAGCAGGACGGGCAGGCGGACCCGCGCCAGCGACTCCGGGGCCAGCGGAGCGCTCGCGAGGAGGGCGTCGCGCAGGGCGCGCCAGGAGCACGGCGCCAGGCACCGGCGCCCTGGGCCGGGTCATGCAACGCCGCGAGCTCGGCCGCGAAGGTCGGGTCGTCACGCTCGATGGCCGCCGACGTCGAGGCGGCCGGCGTGCGACGCTCCGGGCCGGCTCGATCTCGTTGGCGGCGCTGACCACGACGAGGGCCTCGACCCGCTCGGGGTGCCGCATCGCGAAGGCGAGCGCCGTGGCGCCGCCCATCGAGAGGCCCATGAGTCGGAACCGCTCAAGCCCCAGGCCGTCGACGAAGGCACGCCAGGTCGTCGACGAGCATCTCGCCGCTCCAGCCCTCGACTGACGTCCCAGCGGGTCGCGACCGTGGGCGCGAGCGTCGGGCATGAAGAGCCGGAAGTGCTTGCGGAGCGAGCGGGCGCTGTGCCCCCCAGTCACGCGTGCCCATCGAGGTGGCGCCGTGCAGCAGGACGAGCGGAGGTCCCTCACCCTCGGTGGCGTAGTGGATGACGAGGCCGTCGCGGCGCTCAGGCATCGCGGCGCAGCTCGGGCGATGGGTCGCATCGTCGCACGGTCGCACGGCGGACAGGTACCCTGTGGCGCCACATGACCGACGAACAAGAGCCACTCGCGAGCCGCGACCGCGCCGCACGAGGACGTTCGCGTCCGCCGCCTGCCCAAGCGTGCCCACTACGATCGTCCGACCATCGACGCCATCCTCGACGCCGGGCTCATCGCGCATGTCGCCACCATCCGGGATGGCCTGCCCGTCGTCGTCCCCATGCTCTACGCGCGCGACGGCGACTGGCTGTTGCTGCATGGCTCTCCGGCCGGGGGCACCTTCGGGCGAGCCCGAGACGCAGGACGGTCTGCGTCACGCGTGACGCTGCTCGACGGCCTCGTCCTGGCCCGCTCGGCCTTCCACCACTCGGTCGACTACCGCTCGGTCGTCGTGCTCGGCCGGGCCGAGATCATCGACGACGAGGGCGAGCGCGGGCGGCTGCTCGAGGTCCTCATGGAGCGGCTGCGTGCCCGGTCGCGGTCCGACCCTCCGCCCGATGAGCCGCGAGCCGAGGTCCGCCAGACCGCCGTCCTGCGGCTCTCGCTCGAGCACGCCTCGGCCAAGGTCCGCACCGGCCCGCCGGTGGACGAGGAGGCCGACTACGACTGGCCGGTCTGGGCGGGCGTCCTGCCCGTCACGACCCGCTTCGGCGAGCCTGAGCCTGACCCGCGCCTCCGGCCCGAGATCACGCTGCCCGGGTGACCTCGGTGGACTGGTGGGCCGCTCCATCGAGGAGCGCGGACCGACCGGTCTGACCCGACCGAGCGCGGTTCGAGCCGGCAGGGCCTAGGCCGGCTCCGGGGGCTCCGCGGCCGCTCGCGGCGCTCGCGCGAGGAAGCGGATGGGAGAGGACGTCGTGCTGCTCGGGATGGCGCTCGAGCCAGGCGCACCACGAACGGGCAGCGCGGGATGAGGGAGAGCCCGCGCGCGCGCAGGTCGTCGATGACCCACTGCACGAGGTGGCTGCCGATGCCCTGGCCCTCGAAGCCGTCCTGGACCTCGGTGTGCAGGAGGGCCATCCACGTCTCGGAGAGCTCGTAGCTGATGAGCGCGGCGAGCCTGCCGCCCTCGCCCAGGCGAGCCTCGTAGCGATGGCGCTCGGGGACGTCGTGGATGTCGAGCGCCGGGCGGTCCGGTGGGCAGCCGGGCGGGCTGATGGCCGGTCATCGCTCATCGCCGTCCGGAAGGCCTCGAAGCAGGCCCGGCAGCATGGCCGCCGGGTCGGCGTAGAAGGCGGCCGCGTCGACCTGCCATGCGGGCGCGAGGCGAGGGCGCCCCGATGCGCGGCCCCGCGGCGACGAAGTCGCGCACGACCTCGGCGTGCGGCTTGAGCGAGCCATCGGGGCGGACGAGGCCGAAGTGGCGCTCGTGGAGCTTCGTGTCGCAGGGTGGCTCGTCCCAGAGGACCGCGTCGTAGTCGGCGTAGCACCACAGCAGCGCGCCGCAGGCACCGACCTCGACGAGCCGCGGCAGGACGTCGGCGAGGTGCGCGGCCAGCGTCTCCTCGGAGAGCATGACCTGGCTCCAGGACTGCGCCGAGAGCCTGCCACTCCCAGGTCGGTCGTCTCCTCGCCCGGCGGAGCGGTGCAGGCGCCGAACTCCTCCATGACGACCGGCCGGCCCGAGAGCGCCGCCGTCAGCGCCGCGGCGAAGGGCACGACATCCGGGTCGAGCGGCCTCGGCGCCGAAGTTGGCGTAGATGGGGTAGGCGTGCATGACCGCCATGTCGGCCTCGCTCGAACATGCGGTCGACGCGCAGGCCGTTGTCCTCCATGAGCGAGGGCGCGTGCAGCCCGACGGTGCGGTGGTGGCGCTCGTCGAGCTCGCGATGGCCCCGAAGAGCCGGCGCGCCCAGTCGGGGCCGCCTGCTCGTCGGGCGGCCGGGCGAAGAGGTCCGGCTCGTTGCCGAGGTTCCAGGCCCAGATGCCCGGGATGGCCGCGCAGGCGGCCGACGGTCTCGCGCAGCGAGCAGCTCGGCCGCGCGCGAGGGCCTCGGCATCGACGAAGGGGTTGCGGTAGCTGCCGGCGTCGTCGTCGGCGCCGCTGATGACCTGTCGGCCGCCGGGGACCGGGTCGCTGCCGCCCAGCAGCCAGCGGCGGCGCCCAGTTCGGGCCGCTCATGTGGCCGGTGAAGAAGGTCACGTCGAGGCCCAGGCCGCGGTCGGCGGCCAGGTCGCAGACGGTCTCGAGGTCGGCCAGGGCCGTCGCCGACACCGTCGTCGGCGTGGGCTGGAAGTCCTCCCAGAGCAGGAAGATGCGCACGAGCGACAGGCCCAGGTCGGCGATGACGTCGAACTCGTCGGCCACCTCGCCGGCGTCGAAGGCCTTCCACCAGCCCATGGCCTTGCGGCGCGGCCAGTAGTTGACGCCGACCCGGAAGGGCTGGCCGATGGCCAGGTCGCCGTCGAGCGTCTCACGGCGCATCGACCGCCTCGAGCTCGAAGATGCGGGCCTGGAAGTCGCCGCGCGCCTGGGCCTCCCAGGCGTGGTCGTCGAGGAAGAGGCCCACGCGCCATGAGCTCGTCACCGCCACGCTCGAGCGAGTTGGCCCGCGCCAGCGCGTCGTCGGCTGGCCGGCCAGAGGCTGACCCGGTAGCGCGCCGCGGGGTCGAGGCCGCGCAGCCGCAGCAGCGACGGGGCCGGGCAGCGCGTGGGCGAGGACGCGGTACCAGCCCACGAGCGCCCGTCGGCGGTCGTCCGCGACCGTCATCCAGGCCGTCTCGTTGCCATCGCCCTCGAAGGGGCTGACGAGGCGATGGAAGCGGCCGCCGCAGGAGCAGCGCGCGATGCTGCCTTGTACCAGGCGATCTGGTCGCGGACGCGGGCGCGGTCCTCGTCGTCGAGCGCAGCGCGGGTCGAGCTCGTAGCCGAAGCTGCCGAAGAACGCCACCGCGGCCCGCGTGTCGAGCGAGCGTCAGGCCGGCCGACCTGGTGGTTGGGCACGGCCGAGACATGGGCGCCCATGGCGCTGAGCGGGTAGACGAGCGAGGTGCCGTACTGGATGCGCAGGCGCTCGACGGCGTCCGTGTCGTCGCTCGTCCAGGCCTGCGGCGCGAAGGCCAGCATGCCGGGGTCGAAGCGCCCGCCGCCGCTGGCGCAGGACTCGAAGAGGATGTCCGGGAAGCGCTGCGTGAGCCGCCCGTAGAGGTCGTACAGCCCGAGCATGTAGCGGTGGAAGAACTCGTCCTGCTGGGCCGGCGGCAGAGCTGGCGCCGTAGGGCTCGGTGATGACGCGGTTCATGTCCCACTTCACGTAGGCGATCGGAGCGCTCGCCAAGGACGTCGCCGATGACCCGCTCGAGGTAGGTCGACGACCTCGGGGTTCGAGAGGTCGAGCACGTACTGGTTGCGCAGCTCCGAGCGGGTCCGGCCGGGCACGCCGATGGCCCACTCGGGATGGGCCTCGAAGAGGCGGCTCCGCGGGCTCACCATCTCGGGCTCGATCCAGAGGCCGAAGTCGAGGCCCAGGGCGTTGACGCGGCGGACGAGATCGGGCAGGCCGGAGGGCAGCTTGCGCTCGTCGACGCTCCAGTCACCGAGCGACGAGGTGTCGTCGTCGCGCTGGCCGAACCAGCCGTCGTCGAGGACGAAGAGCTCGACGCCCGAGGTCCGCGGCGGCAGCCGCCATCTCGACGCAGCCGGTCCTCGTCGAAGTCGAAGTAGACGCCCTCCCAGCTGTTGAGGAGGACCGGCCGTGGACGGTCGCGCCAGGGTCCGCGCGACGAGGCGCTCGCGGTAGAGCCGGTGGTAGGCGTCCGACAGGCCGCCGAGGCCCTCGTCCGATCCAGGCCAGCACGGCCTCCGGGGCCTGGAAGCCCTCGCCCGGCGCGAGGTGCCAGGCGATGAACGTCTCGGGATCGAGGCCGATGCGAGCCCGGACCGTGTCGTAAGGATCGACCTCGACCTCGGCCAGGAAGTTGCCCGAGTACACGAGCGACAGGCCGATGGCCTCGCCCGACGGCCTCGGTGGTGGCCAGGGCCGGCGCAGCACGAGGAAGGGGTTCTGCTGGTGGCCCGATGAGCCGCGCTGGCTGCTCATGGACCGGCGTGCCGCGGACGAGGGGCGCATCGATGACGTGGCCCTCGCGGCCCCAGGCGCCCGCGAGCTGCAGCGAGGTGCCAGTCCGGTCGGGCAGGTCGAGGACGGCGCTCATGGCGGTCGTGAGCGTCGATCCGGCCGGCGCCGTCGTTGACGAGGCGCAGGCTGCGGGTGATGACCGGACGGTCGGCGTAGATCGTCGGTGAGCAGGCGCGACCACGCAGGCCGGCCGGCGCATCGGCAAGGACGATCTCGACCGACGTCGGCCTCTGCGTCGTCCTCGACGTAGGTGCTGGGCAGGCCGTCGAGCGGCGGCTTGCCCGGCAGCGATGCGGTGCTCGCGGTACGACGAGGTCGAGGAGGCTGCTGCCGTCGGCGTGGCGGACCGCCAGGCCCGGGCACGCGGAAGTCGCCGCGGCCGGGCGTGGGCAGCTCCATGGCGACCGGGTCGAGGACCTGGTTGCCGTTGCGCGACGAACGGCCTGGCGGACGAGGTGCCCGTAGTCGCGACCGGTGGCCAGGCGCGGCCCGAAGTGGAGATGGACCAGGCGGCCCGACTCGGGGCACTGCATGACGTAGCTGATCGACGCGTTGTGCAGGTGCAGCTGGCGCGTCGCCTCACGCCATTCGATGGGCATCGGGCCCGCGGACTCCTTCTCTCGATGCGGGCTGCGACGGCTCGGCTGGCCCGGATCGCCCGCGTGCCGATGGTACGACGCCGAGCGTGCGGCTCGGGCACACTCGCACGGCCTCGATTACGATACGGCGCGTCCAAGCACAAGCCCGTGACCATCGAGAGGACACATACGTGAAGAAGACCATCGCCGCGGCGGCGCTCCTCATCAGCCTGGTCGCCGTCGGCTGCAACAACAACAGCGCCACGCCCGCGCCGAGCCGAGCCGAGGCGCCGCCGCCGAGGCCGTCGAGTCCATGGCTGCCGAGGCATCGCCGCCGTGGAGGCCGTCGAGTCCGTGGTCGCCGAGGAGGTCGAGGCCGTCGAGTCCGCGGTCGCCGAGGCGTCGCCCGCCAGCTGAGCGCTTCGCAGCCGAGACTCATGGAGGCCGCCTGGGCGACCAGGCGGCCTTCGCTATCGTCGTCGGCCGCCCGGGGTCGCGGATGCGCGTCCGCGGCCAGGTCAGCGGGCGCGCATCCGGTTGTTACGCGGCTCGTGCGTCAGCTCGGCCAGGCCGAGCGCCTCGAGGAGCGGCGGGACGTACATGCCGAAGCGCCCGCGGTAGCCCTTGCGCAGCCCGTAGAAGCCGCCCACCGGGTTGTCGGCGCGCGCGACCCCAGGCCTCCACCGTGCCGGGGGCCGGCTCCTTCTGCTCGTCGGCCGCGCCGAGGTCCATCCAGTCGCCGTGCGCCTTGAGCATGGCGTGGAGATCCTCGATGCAGCGCAGCTGATAGGTCAGCTTCGTCGAACCGACCTGGCAGACGAGCACGGGCGGGTCGGCCGCCTCGTCGCGGTACATCGTGTACTCGGAGGTGCCCGGCGGGGTCTCCAGGACCCAGGGATCGTCCTTCGTGCCGCTGCCCTGTGACGTCATCGGCGTGGCCTCGTGGGGGCGGTGGGTCCCCGCTAGCGTAGCGACGACCGCACCCGCCGGTGAAGCCCCTCGCGGGGTGTCAGCTCCAGTCGGGCTCATACGGCAGGCGCGCCAGGACCCAGTAGCCGCGCTCGTCGCCTGGACCGGCGTCCAGCGTGCCGCCCAGGGCCGCCACCTCGTCGCGGACCGCGATCAGACCCGGCCGTCTCCTGCAGGCGCGTCGTCGTCCTCGAGGCTGAGCCCGTCGTCGGAGACCTCGACCTGGAGCTCGTCCCGCCCGAAGCGGATGACCACGCTGGCGTGCGCATCCGTGCTGTGGTGGAGGGTGCTCATCAGCGCCTCGTGGACGACGTGGTAGGCCACGGCGTCGAGGTCCGGCGTGAGCGGCACCGGCTGGCCCTCGACACGCGTGTCCACCGGGAGGCCGGCCTCGCTGACCTGGGCCGCCAGGTAGTCGATGTCGGCGAGCCCGGGCTCGGGCTCCGGCAGCGGCGTGCCGTCCGGGGAGAGCAGCAGGCCGGTCAGCCGCTGCGTCTCCTCGAGGGCCTCGGTCCCGGCCGCCTCGATGACGGCCAGGGCGCGCAGGCTGCGATCGGGCTCACGGGTCAGAGAAGCCCGCGCGGCGCGTGCCTGGAGGATGACCGCGCTCATGGAGCGCTCGATGATGTCGCGGATCTGGCGCACCGTGTCGTCGCGCCCGGCCGGAATCAGGCAAGCCGCGACGCCGCGCCCAGTCCACGCCGCCGGCCACGCGCTCGTCGCCGCGGGCGGCGCGCAGGCTGCGCATGGCCAGGCCGCGCCAGCCAGGGACCGACGAGGAGGACGACGGGCAGCGCGACCTCGCGGGGCTGGAGGACGCCGTCCGATGAGGCGCAGCGACGCCGAGGCCGGCGAGGCCGCCCACGCCGAGCGCGCCGAGCAGACCGCTGCGCCCGCCGGCCCAGGCGCCGACCGAGTAGGTCGCCAGCATCAGGCCCGCGGCAAGGACGTAGGAGGCGTCCATGCGGCCGCGGCCGGCCAGGGCGAGGGCCACGAAGGCGAGCGCCGAGCGGCACGAGCGGCAGCCTCGTGCGCAGGGCCAGCGAGAGCAGGAAGACAGGCATCCGACGGCGAGAGCGAGGCTCTCGTCGCGCTCGAGGACCGATGAGGAGCGGCTCGCCCGCGAGCGAGGGAGCGGCCAGCGCGACCTCGACCAGGAAGGCCGCCGCGAGGAGGCAGGCCGCGACCGTGTCGAGATGCGCCCGCAGGAACCCGAAGCACTCCCACGGGCGCGAGGCTACCGCGCCGGGTTCAGCGCTGCTGCGGTCGGCGCTGTCCGGTCCGGCACCGCTGGAGCTCAGGTCCGGGCGGTCCCGTCGAAGTAGCGGTTGCGCCAGCGCCCAGGCGTCCTTGCCGCACTGGGAGCCCATCGTCCGCCCGCCGAAGTCGTCGGCGGCGATGTGGATGCCGCCGTAGAGCCGCGAGATGCCGGCCTGGTCGGCGGCGTCGTAGTAGGTCGCCCACTGGAGCTCGACGTCCTCGGTCGGGCCCTGCTCCGACTTCGAGCCCGCCCGGCCGGGATCGTCCACGTGCCGAGGCCGCCGGGGACGTACGGGCGAGCCCGTGAGCGCGGTGAGCACCTCGGCCGCGGCACGGCTGAACGTCGAGTGGCCGGAGACGTAGCCGGCGAAGGCCGGCGTCACGAAGGTCGGCTGCTGGTAGGGCACCCAGTCGACGGCGCGGATCCAGTCGACGCCGGCCTGCCTCGGTCTCGGGGTCCTCGGGGTTGCCCGTCCAGGCCCGGATGGCGATCTCGCCGACGTGCTCGGCGAGGTGCTCGTGGCGCTGGCCGGGCGCCGAGGACTCGCGCGGTGATGACCTCGACGAGGCCGGCCACGAGCGGCAGGCCGTCGGGATGGTAGGCAGGGCCGCTCCGGGTCGCTCGACTGGCCCAGCCCGCCCATGTAGCGGATCATCGAGATCGGCCGGACCGAGTCGTAGTAGCCCTTGGCGCCCCACGCCGCGACGGCGGCGTCGTGGACCGCGCCGTTGAGGGCGAGGTACATCTTGACGTCCCACTCGAGCGGGTCGAGGACCTCGCCCTGGCCCCCGAGGCGCCGCTCGAAGCCCGGGCTGTCGACGACCGCGTTGGCGAGCGTGTTCCAGTGGCCCGGCGGCGTCTCCGAGCGAGGGCCGTCGGCCCAGAACTCGGTGAGCGCGCGGGCGAAGTCGCCGCGACGGACGACGTTGGCTCGTACGGCTCACCGGTCACCGGGTTGACCGCGTAGCCCGTCGCCGTCGTTGGTGCCCAGGCTGTTGTTGCCCAGCTCGCCGGCGAGATGTCGATGAGCTTGCGATCGGTCGGGTCGAGCTCGCTGCTCCTGCGGATGACGTCGATGGCGGCCTCCTTGAAGGCGGCGTCCGAGACCGGGTCATGGAGCAGCGGCGGCGGCGCCGGGGTCGATGGGCAGGCCGGCCTCGCTCTCCGGCAGGGCGAAGGTCTTGACGTGGCCCCAGTGCGGGCCCACGAACTGCTGCGGCCCGACCGGCAGGGGGACGCCGTTCTGCGCGTACGAGTACCTCGAGCGCCAGCGGCTGCCAGCGGTTGGGGTCGTCCATCGTCGTGCCCGGCAGCGCCACGATGAGCGGCTCGTTGACCGGCGCGTAGTCGGCCGGGGCGTAGTTCTGGCGCTCCCGTGAGCCGTCGCGCAGGCCCTGGCGGATGATGCGCGCGGCGATGCGGTTGCCGAGCGCCGCGGGCGAGTCGCCGCGGGTCCGGGTGTCGGTCCGTCGGGTAGCAGAGCGCTGTCCATCAGGGCGTCGAACTCGGCCAGGCTCTCCTCGGCGCCGACGGCCTCGCCGTAGCGGTGGCTGAGGATGCGGTAGGCGGCGTAGCTGATGGCCCGGTCGCGCGCCGCGGCCGGATCGTCGACGCTCGAGCTTCTCGTCGACGAAGACGCCGTCGGCGACCGGGTCGTAGGCGGCCCAGGCGTCCCACATGCCGGCCGACATGTGGTAGAGGTTGCGCGCGTGGACGGTCGGCCGCGGGATGTCGCGCCGGATGGCGTCGAGCAGGACCTCGTCCCAGAGCCGCGCCACGGACTTGCCGGGCTCGACGCGTGCGGACGCAGCGCTCCGCCTGCGGCCGCGCGGCGGCCGGGGCCGCGATGACGAGCGGGCTGGCGACCAGGATCAGGGTCGCCGACGAGCGAGACTCCACGACGCATGGAGGTCTGCCTCCTCCTCTGCGGTCGGCGGATGGTACTGCGCCGAGCGGGCCGCCCGTCAGCACGCCGCTTAGACTGTCGCGCCGTGCGTCCGGCACGCATCCGCGTCGCCGCGGCCTCGATCACGGTCATCGCCGTCCTGCTGCTCGTGCTGCTGCCCGCGCCGCGCTCGCGGCGAAGACGCCGAGGGCGTCGCCAGGTGCCCACACTTCGTCGATGAGGCCGCCGGCGCCGGCGTCGAGCACGTCTACGACGGCGAGCTGGGAGTTCTTCGTCGGCGGCGGCGTGGCCGTCCTCGACTGCGATGAGGACGGCCGGCCGGACCTCTACTTCGCCGGCGGCGCCGGAGCCGGCGGCCCTCTTCCGCGAACGCAGCGAGCCGGGCGGGGCGCTCCGAGCTTCGAGCAGGTCTCGAGCGAGGCCACGGACCTCGACCGCGGTCACCGGCGCCTACCCGCTCGACATCGACTCCGACGGCATCGTCGACCTGGCCGTGCTGCGCCACGGCGAGAACGTGCTCCTGCGCGGCCTCGGCGAGCTGCGCCTTCGAGCGCGCCAACGAGGCCTGGGGCTTCGATGGCGGTGACGACTGGACCACGGCCTTCAGCGCCACGTGGGAGCCCGGGCGAGGCGTGGCCCACGCTGGCCTTCGGGACGTACATCGACCACGTCGACGACGCAGGGCATCACCTGCGTGCGGCAGCGGCTCCCTCGTGCGGCCGGCTCGCCGACGGCGGCGGCTTCGGCGCCGCCGCGAGCCGCTCGAGCCCGGGCTACTGCGCGCTCTCGATGCTCTTCAGCGACTGGAACCGCTCCGGCCGGCGCGACCTGCGCGTCTCCAACGATCGCCACTACTACCGCGAGGACGGCGAGGAGCAGCTCTGGCGCATCGAGCCCGGCGAGCCGCCGCGTCTCTACGGCGCGCGAGGAGGGCTGGCAGTCGGTGCAGCATCTGGGGCATGGGCATCGCCAGCCAGGACCTCACCGGGGACGGGCTGCCCGGAGGTCTACCTCACGAACATCGGCTCGAACCGGCTGGAGACCCTGGCCGGCGGCGCGGGCGCAGCCGACCTACGAGGACATCGCCCACGCCCGGGGCGTCAGCGTCGCCACGACGCCGGTCGTCGGCAGGCCCGTCAACCCGTCGACGTCCTGGCATCCCGAGTTCGACGACGTCAACAACGACGGCCGCATGGACCTCTTCGTCTCCAAGGGCAACGTCGACGCCATCCCGGACAACGCGCAGAAGGACCCCAGCGAGCTCTTCCTCGGCCAGCCCGACGGCACGCTTCCGGCGCGCGGCCAAGGCAGGCCGGCATCCTCGACTCCGCGCGGACACGAGGCGCGGCCCTCGTGGACCTCAACGCCGACGGCCTCCTCGACCTCGTGGAGGTGCACCGCGTACGAGAACGTCAGCGCTGCGTCGCAACGTCGGCCGCGGCGACGCCGACCGGCCGACGCCGATGGGCCACTGGCTGGCCGTCGAAGCTCGAGCAGGCGGGTGCCGAACCCGGATGCCGTCGGGCGCCTGGATCGAGGTCGAGGCCGGCGACGGCGCACCGTCGCGCGAGGTCACCGTCGGCGGCGGCCACGCGGGCGGCGAGCTCGGGCCCGGTCCACTTCGGCCTGGGCGATCGCACGGAGGCCCGCGTCCGCGTCACCTGGCCGGACGGCGAGCAGGGCGAGTGGCAGGACCGTGCCCGCCGAGCCATCGTCACCGTGGAGCGAGGCGGCCAGCCGGCGGAGCGCCTGGCTCAGACGACTCCGTGAGTCCATCAGCGCTGCCGTACCGAGCGGTGAGCGAGGGCACGACTGGCCCATGTCGAGCTCCCCGAGTTCGGCATGCCCGGAGCGGATGCCCAGCCTGTCCGCCGCGAGCTGTACGAGGCGCGCCTCGCACCGAGCGCGCGAGCGCGCCGGCAAGCGCGGGCCTGGACCGTCCTCGTCGTCTACGCCGATCGCGAGCACAGCGCCAACCTCGCGTACCTGACCGGCTTCGACCCCCGCTTCGAGGAGGCCGTCCTCATCCTCGGGCCCGGACGGCGAGCCGGCCATCCTCGTCGGCAACGAGTGCCATGGGCATGGCCGGCGCGGCGCCGCTGGCCGATGCGCCGACATCCTCTTCCAGGACCTCAGCCTCACCGACCAGCCGCGCGATCGCTCGCGACCGCTCGAGGACGATCCTCGCCGAGGAGGGCGTGACGCGCGGCGCCCGCGTCGGGCGTCGCCGGCTGGAAGACGTACGCGCGCCGCGACTGGCTCGAGGTGCCCGCCTTCCTGGTCGACACGCTGCGCGCGCTGGTGGGCGCGGCGGGCGTCGTCGAGAACGCCACGGACCTCTTCATCGACCCGGCCAGCGGCCTGCGGACGATCAACGAGGTCGAGCAGCTCGCTCGCCTTCGAGTACGCCGCCTGCCAGACGTCGGAGGGGGTCAAGCGGCTCCTCCGCGGTCTGCGACCCGGGCATGACCGAGCAGGAGGCCGTCGCCTCCTGGGCTGGAACGGCATGCCGCTGTCGTGCCATCTCATGCTCACGCGCCGGGCCCACGCGCCTCGCTCGGCCTGCTCAGCCCCAGCGACCGCGTCATCGAGCGCGGCGACCCGTTCACCACCGCCTTCGGCGTCTGGGGCGCGCTCGACCTGCCGGGCCGGCTTCGTCGTGGCCGACGCCGCCGAGCTGCCGGCCGGCATCGACGACTACGTCGAGCGGCTCGTGGCGCCCTACTTCGAGGCCGTCGCCGAGTGGTACATGGCGCTGCGGGTCGGCCAGACCGGGCGGGACGCTCCAGGCGATCGTCGATCGCCGCCTCGGTGACCCCTTCTTCGGCATCTTCCTCAACCCCGGGCACCTGCTCCACCTCGACGAGTGGGTGGCCTCGCCGGTCGGCGCGCGGCTCGACGATCGAGCTGCGCTCGGGCATGGCCCTCCAGGCGGACATCATCCCGGCCACCGGCACGGCGTACTTCACGACCAACATCGAGGACGGGCTCGCCCTCGCGGACGAGGCGCTCCGCGACGAGCTGGCCGCGCGCGACCCGGACGCCTGGCGGCGCATCCAGGCACGCCGCGCGTTCATGCGCGACGCGCTGGGCATCGAGCTCCACGAGGACGTGCTGCCGCTCTCGAACATCCCGGCCTGGCTGCCGCCGTTCCTGCTCGACACGAGCCGGGCCATGACGCTGCGCCCGGCGGCCTGATGGCCGTCCGCTCCGGCGCAGGGCGCCGGGCGTCAGTGGAGCTGCGGCGATCTCCTTCTCGGTCAGCTTCTCGATGGGCTTGCCGAGGATGATCATGCCGAGGACCTCGTCGGTCGTGACGTCGGGCTTGTTGACGATGCCGACGATCCTGCCGTGGTACATGACGGCGATGCGGTCCGAGAGGTCGAAGACATCGTGGATGTCGTGGCTGATGAGGAAGATGCCGATGCCCTCGCTCTTCAGCTGGCGGATGAGGTCGCGCACCTGCTCGGTCTCAGCCGGCCCGAGGGCCGCGGTGGGCTCGTCCATGATGAGGATGCGCGCGTTGAAATGGACCGCCCGGGCGATGGCCACGGCCTGACGCTGGCCGCCGGAAAGCGATACGACCGGCTGGGTGAAGTTCGTGAAGTTGGGGTTGAGGCGACCCATGACCTCGCGGGTCGCGTTCTCCATGGCCCCGTCGTCCAGGTTCCCGAAGCGCGTCTTCGCCTCGCGCCCGAGGAAGACATTGCCCGGCGCGCGCGATGTTGTCGGCCAGGGCCAGCGTCTGGTAGATCGTCTCGATCTGGAGGTTCTTCGCGTCACGCGTGTTGTGGATGGCCCGGACCTGGCCGTCGACGAGGATCTCGCCCGAGTCGGCCGGATGCGCGCCCGACAGGACGCGCATGAGCGTCGACTTGCCCGCGCCGTTGCCGCCCACGAGGCCGATGACCTCGCCCGAGAAGAGGTCGATCGACACGCTCCGAACCGCGTGCACGCCGCCGAACGCGACGTTGATGTCCCGCATCTCCACGAGCGGCACCCGCTCGACCACGGATGTCATCGGACCCTCCGGGTGCTGCCACGACGGCGGTTGTACGTGTCGAAGCCGACGGCGACGACGAGCACGATGCCGGCGACGATGCTCTGGATCGGGGAGGGCACGCCCATGAACGCGAGGCCGTAGGCAAGGGCCGCCATGACGATGGCGCCGAGGATGGCGCCGGGGATCGTGCCGATGCCGCCCGCGAAGGACGTGCCGCCAACGACGGCCGCCGCGATGACGTAGAGCTCGTCACCCGAGCCCAGGTCCTGGGCCGCGCCGTTGAGACGCCCCACGACGATGGCCCCGGCGAGTGCGCACAGGATCGCCCATGACGATGAACGTCTTCATGATCGTCCAACGCGTGTTGATGCCGGCCAGGTCGGCCGCTTCCGGGTTGCCGCCATAGGCGTAGACATAGCGCCCGAAGCGTCGTCGAGTCGCGATGAACGTCATGACGATGCCGACGCCGACGAGCAGGATGATCGGCCAGGAGATGCCCATCGGGACACGCAGGCCGCCGGGCGGCTCCTCCACGCCGCGCGCCTCCGCGATGCGGGTCGCGACACCCTTGGGGTAGACGTTCTCGTTCGCGAACGCGGCCAGGGCGAGCACGATCCCGCAGCCGAGGATGATGATGAGGATCTCGGCCCACATCGGTCGCAGTGGGAATCCGAAGCGCACCCGCTGACGGCGGTTATAGATGACGTAGCCGACGATGCCGATGCACCCCAGGATGGCGAGGACCCACGTGACCTCGCCACCGAGCGAGCCGGGGACGCCGCCGCCGATCTGACGGAACGTGTTGTCGATGCCGGTGACCGAGGCCCCCTCTGACAGGACCCAGACCATACCGCGCAGCGCCAGCAGGCCGCCGAGGGTCACGACGAAGGAGGGCACGCCGACGTAGGCGATGATGAAGCCCTGGAAGGCGCCGATGAACGCGCCGAGGGCGACCCCGAGCGCGAGCGCGACGATCCACATGTACGGAGCGCCCACGGGGATGCCGAGGACGTCGGGCAGGATGTCGGTCATCAGGATCGCGTAGACCATCGCGGTGACGCCGACCTGGGATCCGACCGAGAGGTCGATGTTCCGGGACACGATGATGAGCACCATGCCCGTGGCCATGATGGCCACGCCGGTCGCCTGGACCGCGAGCGTGACCATGTTGGCCGGGTTGATGAACTTCCCGTTCGACAGGACGTGGAAGCCGAGGAGGATGACGACGAGCGCGGCGAGCATGCCCAGCAGTCGCACGTCGACCTCGGTGGCCGCGAGCATGCTGCGGACGGACGGACGCGGGCTCGCGCCGGTGGCCCGGTCAGACGTGGAATCGGCGATGCCGGTCATCAAGTCGCCTCAGGGCATCCCGTGAAAGGTCGCGCCCTGCGTCTCGTCGACCGGGAGCGCAGGGCGCGTCCGAGCCCTATGCGGTGAGCAGCTCAGCTCTGGCAGATCGGCAGCCGCCGTGGCGGGATCGGTCGCCTGGGCGCAGAGGGTCTCAAGGTCGATCCAGCCACCGTCGACCACCAGGTTGAGGTTGTCCGCCGTGACCGGCGTGGGCTGGAGGATGAATGACTTCACCGTATTCCCACCCGGGGTCACGAAGTCCGCGGCCGTCAAGCCCGCGAGAGGCGCCACCGAGGGGTCGATGAGGCCATCCGGGAGGGTCAGCTCGGCCATGGGGGTGCCGGCGCAGAGCGCCAGCGCAGCCGCACCGGCGGCCTTGCCAAGCTCGTTGCTGTTCTTCCAGACGTCCACGTACTGCCAGCCCGCGGCCACGTTCTGCAGGTTGCCCTGGTCGCCGTCCTGCCCGCTGAGCGGGATCGGGTCGAGGCCCTTGGCTTGGAGCGCCGCCACGACGCCGAGCGCCGTGCTGTCGTTCTCGGCCAGGATGGCGTCGATCGTGGACGCCGTCGGCGGCGGCCTTGTCGATGATGGCCTCCATGTTGTCCTGGGCGGTCTGGGTCTTCCAGCCGTCCGTGAACTGATCGGCGATGAGGACGATGTCGCCCGCGTCGATCTTGTCCTGGAGGCCGGCCTCATTCCATGCCCTGGGGCAGGAACGTGGAGGCGTTGGCGTCACCGGGGTCGCCCTTGATGCGGACGTAGTTGCCCGATCGGCACCTTCTCGAGGAGGGCCGCGGCCTCCGCCTTGCCCGACGCCGACGTTGTCGAAGGTGATGTAGAGGACGCCGGGATCTTCGATGAGTCGGTCATAGGCGATGACGGGGACGCCGTGCATTGGCCGCAGCTCAAGGGCCGACACGGCCGCGTCCTGGTTCTGGGCGAGCAGGACGAGGACGTCAGCGCCGCCGTTGATGAGCGTCTCGACGTCCGTCTGCTGCTGCGCGCTGTCGAGCTTGGCGTCGAAGTCGGTGTACGTCCCACCGCCAGCCTCGATGGTGGCCTGCAGGTTGGGCTTGTCGGTGGCCGCCCAGCGCGGCTGCTCGAAGTTGTTCCACGACACGCCCACGTCGCAGACGCCGTCGTCCTGCGCCACGGCCACGCTGGTCGTGACCAGGCTGGTCGACTACGACGGCCACGGCGGTCGCACCGACCAGGACTCGCCTGAATGAACCCATGGGTCTCCTCCTCCTTCGTTGGACCGGGAACCTCCGTCCCAGCGGACCATTACTGCATGGCGCCCGCCGGGTGTCAAGCACGATACACGACCTGACGGGCGCCATCGAGGCGCCGCGAATGGGTCCGCTGGCGACGCGACCAGAGCCGGATGCACCGATGCGGCAGGCGCTCGGTCACCCTTCGCGACGCGAGGCGATCCAGGCGCCCACGAGCACGAGGACCACGCCGGCGAGGGCGATGGGCGCCACCGTCTCGCCGAGCACGGCGACGCCGAGGATGACCGCCACGATGGGCAGGAAGTAGATGGCGATCGAGGCCCGCGGCGCGCCGACGCGGCCGGCCAGCGTGGCCATGAGCACGATGGCCAGGCCGGTGCCCAGGACGCCGAGCGGCACCATCGCCAGGGCCGACTCCCACGACCACGTCGAGTCCTGGAGCTGCCAGAGGCCGAGGGGCAGCACGAGCAGGAGCGCCACCAGCTGGGCGCGCAGCACGACCGGCGGCGCGCCGTACTTCTGCTGGAGCGGCACGGCGAGGTTCGTGGCCAGCCCGTAGAACGACGACGGCGCCGAGGGCCAGCAGGGCCCCCAGCGCCGTGTCCGTGCTCGTCTGGAGCTCGGGGATGAAGACGAGCACGATGCCCACGAAGCCGAGGCCGATGCCGGCCAGCTGGCGCCAGCCCGGCAGACGGCGCAGCAGGTACGTGGACCAGGCCACCGCGAAGATGGGCATGGCCGCCGTTGATCATGCCGGCCACGCTCGAGTCGATCCACTGCTGGGCGATCGGGAAGAGCGTCAGCGGGATGGCCGTCCAGACGGCGCCCAGCAGCGCGATGCGGCCCCAGTCCTCGCGCTCGACCGGCGTCGCGCGCCCGGGCGAAGAGCGCCAGCGTGGCCGTCCCCAGGCCGATGCGCGCCAGCGTGACGACGCCGGGCGCGAAGGCCCGCAGGCCCGACCTCCATGAAGAGGAAGGAGCTAGCCCCAGATGAGCGCGATGGCGGTGAGCAGGCCCCAGTCCGAGAGCGTGTAGGCATGCACGCTCGTGCCCTGCGCGGTGGCAGGCAGCGACGATCGCATCCTCGACGTCCGGGAGACCATGGTCCGGCATCGTAGCGGCTCGACCGGCACGACGGGCGCGAGCCGGCCGCGCTGGCTCGCTTGACACAGGAACCGTGTGACACGAGACTCGTGTCATGAAGAACGTCACCGGTGCACGCTGGACGAGGAGACGGCCCTCTGGGCTCGCGTCGAAGCGGCCAGGCGGGACATCAGCGTCTCGGCGCTGCTCCGCGACGTGCTCGAGCGGGCCAAGGCGGCCCACGAGTCCTATCCCGAGGCGATGCGCCGCCATCGGGCGCGGCCGGCCGTGCCTCTGAAGAAGCGTGGCCGCTACCCGTCGCGTGAGGAGGTCCATGAGCGCGCGGGTATTCGTTGACACGAATGTCCTCCTCTATGCGCGGGACGCGTCGGAGCCTGACGAAGCAGCCGCTGGCGGCCGGCTGGCTCGACCTGCTCTGGGAGCGGCGCACCGGGAGACTGAGCAGCACAGGTCCTGAACGAGTACTACGTCACCGTGACGCGGAAGCTGCGGCCGGGCCTGCCGGTGGATGAGGCTCGGGCAGACGTGCGCGATCTCCTGGCCTGGCGGCCGGCCCGCGTCGACGGGGCCATGCTCGAGGACGCATGGTGGCTGGAGGACCGCTTCGAGCTCGCCCACTGGGACGCGCTGATCGTGGCGGCGGGACGAGCGCAGGGTTGCGAGTATCCTGCTGAGCGAGGACCTGCAGCACGGGCAGGACCTCGACGGCATCCAGGTCATCGACCCATTCCGTGTGACGCCAGGGTCGCTCGACCTGTCGTAGCCGGTCGCAGCGCGGCCGTGCTCGCGGGCCCGCTAAGGTGGGCGGCTCACGCCATGAGCCGCCTGGCACGGGCCGTCGCCGTCCGCCCTGGGGAGGGTCGTCTGGTCGCGCTCGTGGCCGGCGCCTTCGCCGCCGTGGAGGCGGGCCGGGGCATGGGCGAGGTCGGCATCGCCACGCTCGTCGTGGACCGGCTGGGGGCGGACGTCCTGCCCGGTCCTGTACGTCGGCCTCGGCCTCGTCGGCCTGGTCGTGACGCTCGGCTACGGCGCGGCGCTGGCCGAGTCGCGACGAGCGCGCGCTTCTTCGCCGGCGCTGCTCGTCCTCCTCGCCGCCGTCCTGGCGACTGGGTGGCTCGTCGCGCTGGCCGGCACCGACGCAGATCCTGGCCGCTCCTCTGGATCAGCATCTACGCGGCCGGCATGCTGCTGCTCACCGCGCTGTGGACGGTGGGCGGCCTCACCTTCGACGCTCGCCAGGCCAAGCGGCTCTTCCCGCTCCTCACGAGCGCGGCCATCGTGGGCAGCCTCGCCGGCTACCTCTCGGCCATCGTCGTCGCAGCGCGTCGTCGGGCTCGAGGCGCTCATCCTCGGCGAGGCGCTGCTCCTGCTCGTCGCGGCGGCCCTGCTCAGCGGGCTGGGCGCGCGAGCGCGGCCGCGCCGTCCGCCCGGCGAGGCCGCACCGGGCGTCGACGGCGGCCCTCACCGCGGGCGCCCGTACGTGGCCGGCCTCACCGCTCATGCGCCTCGTGGCCGTCGCCTACGTGCTCCTGGCCATCCTGCTCTTCAGCCTCGAGTTCCCGTTCTTCACGGCCATGGAGGCGGCCTATCCCGATCGAGTCGGAGCTGCTCACCGTCGCTGGCGCTGCTCTACTGCCGCGGTGACCGTCGCTGCGTTCCTCGTCGGCACGCTGCTGGCCAATCGCCTCTACGCCCGGCTCGGCGTCGCCACGGTGGCGCTGGCGCTGCCGCTCGTGTACCTCGCCGGCTTCGGCGCTCTGGATCGTGCGCTTCACGGCCGCGACGCGCCCTCGCTCGTGCGCTTCGGCCAGCAGGTCACCCAGCGCGGCGTCACCAACGCGGCCTTCGGAGCCTTCTTCAGCGTCCTGCCGGCTCGCCGGCGAGGCCAGGTCCTGGCCTTCATGGACGGCGTCCCGGGACAGCTCGGCACGATGCTCTCGGGCGTGCTCCTCATCGTGGCCGCCAGCCTGGCCCTCGAGCAGCTCTTCCTCATCGGGCATCGTCACGGCCGCCTGTGCCTCGGCGTCGGCCTGCTCATCCGGCGCGCCTACGCCAGCAGCCTGGTGCAGACCCTGCGCGAGGGACGCGCCGAGCAGGTGCTCGAAGGCGGCCCCGGCCTGGCGGCGCTCGGTCGGGACGCGCGCGTCATCGCGGAGCTGCGTGCCGCCACCGCTGCCGAGCGCAGCCCAGGAGCGGCTGCTGGCTGCCGACCTCCTGGGCCGCATCGGCGCCCGGATGCCGAGCCCGACCTGCAGGCGACTCTGCGGCGACGACGATCCCGAGGTCCGCCGCGTGGCGCTGCCGGCGGTCGTGGCCGCTCGAGGGTCGCGCGGCCTGCGGACGTCCTGATGGCCGCCCTGGGCGATGCCGACGGCCGGGTCCGGTCGACCGCCCTCGCGGCGCTCGGCGAGCTGGGTCTGGCCGAGGCCGTCCTCGACGCTGTCGCGACCGGGACGGCCCGGTCGACGGCCTGGCCGGGACGAGAGCCCGCTCGTGCGAGCCGAGCTCGCCGTCCTGGCCATGCGCTCGGGCCGACACGCAGGCTGGCGCAGGCCATCATCGACGCGATGCTCGCGTCCGGCGTCCGTCGCCGACCGCGCGGCCGCCCTGGAGCGCCATCCCGCGGCTCGGCCGGGAGATGGACGCCGGCCTGGTCGGCCGGTCTCCTCGCCGACCCCTCGCCGCGCGTCCGTGCCGCCGCGCTCCGCGCAGGCGCGGCGCTGGCGTCCCCGGATGACGGCCTCGACCCGTTCCTGGCCGCCTTCGACGACGAGTCCCGCGAGGTGCGGCTCACCGCCGCCGCGATCGTGCGTGGCCGAGCCGACGCCCCGCCGTTGGTCCTCGATCGACTCCGGCTGGGGACCGATCGGCGCGCAGGAAGCGGCACTCTCGGCACTCGAGGGCCACGACCGAAGCCGTCCGCGACGACCTCCTCGAGTGGACGGACGGCCAGGTGCGGCGAGCGACGGAGCTGCGCGGCTGGGCGCCGCGCTGGCGGGCGCCGACGCGTTCGCCATCCGCGGCCTACCTCGCGCTACGTCGTCGGGCGGCGCGAGGCAGCCATCGAGGCGAGGCTCCTGCAGGCCCTCGCCATCCTCGGCGCCCCGGAGGCCAGCGGGCTCATCCGGCGCTGCCTGCACGCGCCCGACCCGGAGGTCCGGGCCCAGGCCATCGAGGCCATCGACGCGCTGGGCGAACCGCGCCTCGCGCGTGGCGTGGTCCGGCTCCTCGAGCGCGAGCCGCCGATGAGGGCCAGGCGCCTGGCGACATCCTGAGCGCCGCGACGGCGCTCAGCGCCGACACGCGACGTCTGGGTCCGCGCGCTGGCCCTGCGTACACTGTCCGAGCACATCGGCGCCGAGCAGCGGCGCGATCGCGGAGCGGGTCGCCGCCGACCCGAGCCCCATCGTCCGTGAGGCCGTCGGACGTCGAGGAAGGGAGCGCCCCATGCCCCAGGAGCTGCAGCTCGTCAGCGAGGTCGACCGCATGCTGGCGCTGCGCCGTGTGCCCATCTTCGCGTCGCTCGACCCCGAGGACCTCCAGCGGGTGGCCGCGGCGGCGACCGAGCGAGGCCTGGGCGGACGGCGACGTGCTCATGAGCCAGGGCGAGTTCGGCAGCGACCTCGTCGTCGTCGTCGAGGGCTCCGTCCGGGTCGTCCACGAGCGATGGCGGCGACGGAGCACCTGCTGCGCAGCGTCGGGCCGGGCGAGCACATCGGGGAGCTGGCGGTGCTGCGCGAGGCGCCGCGTGCGGCCACCGTCATCGCCGAGCCGCCCGGCGTCCGCGGGCTGGTCATCAGCGGCGAGGCCGTCCGGGCGCTCCTCGCGAGCGCCCGGAGGCGGCCATGGCCATGCTCGCCACGCTGGCCGAGCGCATCAGCCAGCAGCGCTGATGTCGCTGCCCGAGGGGACGGTCACGTTCCTGCGCACCGACATCGAGGGCTCCATGGCGCTGGTGCGCGCGCTCGGTGCCACGCTACGACGAGCTGAACGCTGAAGCACCAGGGCATCGTCCGCGGCGGCCATCGAGCGCGCACGCGGCCAGGTCGTGCGCACCGAGGGCGACGCCGTCTTCGCGGTCTTCACGGACGCCGTGCGCGGCCGCCCGGGCGGCCGTCGCCATCCAGCGAGCGATGGGCGCGGCACGACCTGGCCCGCCGGGCACCCCTTCCAGGGCCCGGATCGGCATCCACACCGGCGCCGCACACCGGGTCGGCGACGACTACGGCGGCTTCGAGGTCAACCGGGCGGCACGCATCGCGGCCGCCGGCTGGGGCGGCCAGGTCGTCGTCTCGGACGCCGCGCGCGCGCTCATCAGCGATGACGAGGCCGGGCGGCTGGGGCCTGCGCGACCTGGGCGCCCATCGGCTCAAGGACCTTCCCGAGCCCGAGCGACTCTTCCAGCTCGAGGCGGCCGGCCTGCCCAGCGACTTCCCGCCCCTGCGCAGCGGCGTGCAGCCGACCGACAGTCTCCCGCAGCGCCTCACGGCCTTCATCGGCCGCGAGGGCGAGCTCGAGGCCCTCGACGAGCTGTTCGGCGAGTCCCGGCTGCTGACGCTGACCGGCCCAGGCGGCACGGGCAAGACGACGCTGGCCCTCGAGCTGGCGCAGGCGCCATGCGGGCGACTTCGTCGATGGCGCCGTGCTTCGTCGATCTCCAGGCCGTCCGCGAGCCCGGCCAGGTCCGCGCCGAGATCGCCCGCGGCGTGGGCCTCCTGGACGGTCCGCTCGGGACCGCGGCCGAGCGCCTGGCTGCCTACGTGGGCACACGCGGAGCTGCTCCTCGTCCTCGACAACTTCGAGCAGGTCATCGCCGCCGCCGACGTCGTCGGCTGACCTGCTCGCCGCTTCGCCGCGGTCGCGCACGTCATCGTCACCAGCCGGGTGGCCCTCCGCCTGCGCGGCGAGCAGGAGTACGTGGTCCGGCCGATGCACATCGATGGCGAGCTGGCCGCGAGCTCCGACGCCGTGCGACTCTTCGTCGACCGCGCCCGCCGCGTGCGGCCCGACCTGCGGCTCGCCGACGCCGACCACGAGGTCGTGGCCGAGATCTGCCGACACCTCGACGGCCTGCCGCTGGCCATCGAGCTCTGCGCCGCCCGTGCCGGGATGCTGTCGCTCGTCGCCATCCGCGACCGACTGCGCGAGCACCAGCCGCTGCCGGGGTCCGGCCCTCGCGACCTGCCCGGATCGCCAGCGCACGATGGAGGAGACCGTGGCCTGGAGCTACGACCTGCTCGAGCCGCCGCTCCAGCGGCTCTTCGCGCGACTGGCCGTCTTCGAGGAGTCGTTCGACCACGTCCAGGCGGAGGCGGTCTGCGGACCGACCGCGGAGCTCGGCATCGACGTCCTCGACGGCATCGTCCGGCTGGCCGAGCAGAGCCTCCTGGCACGCACTGACGACCAGGTCGGAGGCGTCCGCTTCGCCTGGCTGGAGACGATCAGGGCGCATGCGCTCGGGCGGCTCGCGTCGAGCGGCGAGGAGGAGATGCTGCGCGCAAGGCACGCCCGCGCCTTCGCCGATCTGGCCGCGGAGGCAGGCGGGCATCTGCCCGGCGGGACCCAGGCGTGGTGGCTCGACCGGCTTGCGGCTGACGAGGCCAACCTGCGAGCGGCGACGATCCATGCCATCGAGAGCGGCGACGTCGAGTCGGCCCTGCGCCTCGTCGGCGGGCTGTGGCGCTACTGGCTCCAGAGCGGCCGGCTCTCCGAGGGCCGAGCACTTGCCGCGCGCGCCCTGGGGATGCCGGGCGCCGACGCCCCCACCGTCCTGCGCGTCCGCGCCCTGGATGCCGCCGGGGGCCTCGACTACTGGGCCGGCGACGCTGGTCAGCGCCCACGCCCTCTACGAGGAGGAGCTCGCGCTCGCCCGCCGCATCGGCGACCGACCCGGCGAGGCCCTGGCCCTGCTGGACCTCTTCTTCACTCGGGAGTACCAGGGCGACCTCGATGGCGCCGTGGCCGCGCGAAGCGGAGGCCGAGGCCATCTATCGCGAGCTCGGCGATGACTTCGGGCTGGCCCGGCTCGACCAGTCCGGCTTCCTCATCCTGCTGGCCAGGGGTGCCGAGGACCCCGAGGCCCACGATGGCCGAGCTCGAGGCACGGGCCGCGGCCGCCGAAGCCCTGGCCGACCCCTGGCTATCCAGGATCGGCGCCGGCCTTCCGGGGCTTCGCGTGCCTCAAGCGGGGCGACATGCCTCGGCGGCCTGCGTGGCTCGTCCGCGGCCCTCCGGGCGGACCTTGCTCGTGCGCGAGCGGGCCGAGACGGCCCTGGGCCTCCAGTTCGGGGTCATCGCGATTCGCCGATGCTCGGCGCGGCCGACGTCGGCCGCCACCATCCACGGCGCCGCCCAGGCGGCCTTCGAACAGCTGGGCGTCCGCTCCCCGGCCGGGTACCAGGAGCTCGGCGGCATCGACCCCATCCCCGGCATCCAGGCCGCGCTCGGGCCCGAGGGCTTCGAGGAGGCCGTGGCGCGCGGACGACGGCTCTCGCTCGAGGAGGCCGTCGACCTCATCGAGGAGGTGGCTGGCACCGCCTGAACGGGTGTTCAGCCTGGGACGAGCGCAGCGTCCCGGTCCGGCGCGGCAAGCGGTCGCTCCGTGGCCTGCAACCGCCAGAGGTGTGCATAAAGGCCGTCCTGCCGGAGCGATGCGGCCCAGGTCGCGGCACGGGTCCCGGTCCGGCGCGGCGGGCGGCCGCTCGGTGGCCTGCAGGCGCCAGAGGTGGGCGTAGAGGCCGTCCTGCGCGAGCAGCTCCTCGTGCGTGCCGAGCTCGAGGAGCCAGCCGTCGTCGAGGACGGCGATGCGGTCGGCGTGGCGGATGGTCGAGAGGCGGTGCGCCACGACGATCGTCGTGCGGCCGGCCATGAGCCGGGCCAGCGCCTCCTGGACGAGGCGCTCGGACTCGTTGTCGAGCGAGCTGGTGGCCTCGTCGAGGATGAGGATGGGCGCGTCCTTGAGGATGGCCCGGGCGATGGCCACGCGCTGGCGCTGGCCGCCGGAGAGGCGCATGCCGCGGTCGCCCACGAGGGTCGCGTAGCCTTCCGGCAGCGCCTCGATGAAGTCGTGGGCGTTGGCGGCCCGGGCGGCCGCGACGAGCTCGTCGGCCGTGGCGTCCAGGCGCCCGTAGCGGATGTTCTCCTCGACCGTGCCGCCGAAGATGGTGGCCTCCTGGGGCACCAGCGAGATGGCCTCCCGGAGGCTGCGCAGGCGCACGTCCCGGACGTCCACGGCCATCGATGAGCAGCCGGCCGCGCGTGACGTCCCAGAGCCGCGGCACGAGGTTGCAGAGCGTCGTCTTGCCGGCGCCCGAGGGGCCCACCAGGGCGAGCACCTCGCCGGGCGCGATCTCGAGGTCGATGTCGCGGACCACCGCGCGCCCGTCGGCGTACCCGAAGGTGACGCCCTCGAAGGTGATCCGCCCGGCGACCGCGCCGAGCTCGGTGGCGCCCTCGCGCTCGCGGATGGTGGGTCGCTCGTCGATGATCTCGAAGACCCGGGCGACCGCCCCGGCGCCCTCCTGGAACTGCCCGTAGATGCCGGCCAGCGAGCTCAGGCTCGTGCCGATGGTGATGCCGTAGAGCAGGAAGCTCGTCAGCGAGCCGAGCGTCAGGCTGCCCTCGATGACCTGGCGCCCGGTGTACCAGAGGATGACGATGAGGGTCCCGAAGCCGAGCAGCGTCATCATCCCCCCGAAGAGGCCGCGGGCCGTGACGAGGCGCGTGGCCGTGCCCACGACGCCGCGCAGGTCTCGCTCGTAGCGCTCCCGCTCCCAGGCCTCGCGCCCGAAGGACTTCACGACGCGGATGCCGGAGAGCGCCTCCTCGGCCGTCGTCGTGCTCGGCGGCGAGGGCGTCCTGGACGCGCGTGCTGAGGCGTCGCAGGGGTCGCGCGAAGAGCATGGCCACGACGACGAGCGCGGGCGCCAGGGCCAGGAAGACGACCAGCAGCGTGGGGCTCAGCAGGAAGAGGACGACGACGGAGCCCACGAGGCTGAGCGCCGACGAGAGCAGCGAGGTCAGCGTGTGCGTCAGCATCACGCGCACCTGGGTGACGTCGCTCGAGAGGCGCGAGATGAGCTCGCCGACCCGCCGCTGGACGTGGAAGTCGAGCTCGAGCGAGACGAGGCGCTCGAAGACCTCGTCGCGGAGGCGGGCCACGATGCGCTCGCCCATGACCCCGAGGGCCCAGGTCTGGACCAGCGTCGGTCGCGGCCAGCACGAGCGTGAGGCCCGACGAGCGCGAGGATGAGCAGGTCGAGGCCGCCGCTGTCGCCCGCGCTCACGACCTCGCCCACGAAGCCGCCGATGACGAGCGGCAGCAGCAGGCCCGCGACGGTGCTGATGACGAGCGCCACGAGCGCCACGCCGAAGAGGAGCAGGTGCGGGCGCAGGTAGCCGAAGAGCCGGCTCCAGGGCACCCCCGTCAGGCGCGCCAGGCCGCGTTCCGGTGCCCGGCGCCGGCGTCCTCGGGCCGACGGTCGGTGCGGCTCGTGCCCGGTGCCCCGCCGGGCGGCGCGTCCGAAGGGCGAGTGGCGGCTGCCGAACGTCAGGGCACGCGGCTCCTCGTCCGGCGGCGCCTCTCCGGCGGCGCCTCGAGCCCAGGGTCGCAGAAGGGCTCACCGCCGCGGAAGAACCCGCCGACGCGGGCCCGCTGCGTCTCGCCGGCCTCGTTGAAGGCCGAGACCGCGTACTCCCAGCGGTCCATGCGAGCCGGGCACGCCCTCGATCTCGGGCACCTCGATGGAGCGCGTGACACGGGTGTGCTGCGGCCGGTAGCGGCGCGTGTCCTCGGGCACCTCGGTGACGAGCTGCCAGCGGCTGTTCGTGATCGAGCAGTCCTGTTCGAACCAGCTCCGGCGCGCGTAGATGCGGAAGCCGTCCTCGTTGTCGGAGCGGTCGCGCCAGACGATGTCGCCGTCGAGCGGGTCGGGCTCGTCGAGCGGCGGCCAGGGGCGGTCGTACGAGCTCGCCGCGCGGGCTCGGCGCCTGCGGCGGCACGAGCGGATCGAGGTACAGGACGCGGCCGGTGCCGGCTCGGTCGACGGCCCGCTCGTCGCAGGCGACCGGCAGGGGCAGGTCGCCGATCTCGGAGAAGACGTGCCCGGCGCCGTCGATGACCTCGACGGCGAGCGAGACGGGGACGCACTCGGTCGCGGCCCGGGTCATGGCCGCCCGGGCGCGCGGCAGCCACGGCGCCGAGGGCTCCGGCGGCGCCACCGAGGGATCCCAGGCGGAGGTGACGATGGCGTCCTGGCGGCTGCCGTTCCAGCGGCACGGTGACTCGGGACGCTCGCCGCGACCGGCCGGGCCGGCAGACGCCGAGCTGCCGCCAGGCGGTCGGTGGGATCGAAGGAGTCGAGCGAGGTGCTGCCCGGGACGCGCGGCCAGGCCGGGTAGTAGGCGCGGAAGCGCACCTCGCGGATGTCCGTCACGTCGATGACCCGGGCAACGAGGTCGATGGGCTCGCCGAAGACGACGTGCGAGGCATGCGGCGGCGTGCGGTCGTTCCAGCGCGCCCGCGGCCGGCCCGGCTCCTCGGTGATCTCGGTGGCCGTGAGCGGGCCGGACCACCAGGCGAAGCCCTCGTAGCCCGCAGCGCCGACGAGCGGCTCCGGCGAGACCGGCGTGCCGCCGATGATCTCGCCCTCCGGGCGTCACCGTGGCGTCGCGGAGGATGGCCGCGAAGAGCTCGTCGGCGGCCGGGTCGGCGGGTCGGCCTCGGGGCACTCGAGCGCCGGGGCTGCTGCCCGGCGGCAGGATGACGCCGTAGCGGCCGAGGAACTCGTTGGGCCCGATGATGAGCGGAGACCGCCGGATCGAGGTCGAGGAGCGAGGGCTCGATCTCGGAGAGGTGCCCGAGGACCGCGAGGTACTCGCCGTCGGCGAGGGCGAGGCGGATGATGACGCGCCAGCCCCAGCGAGGCCGAGGCGCCCGTGGCGCAGCCGGCGAAGGCGAGCTCGCCGCCGAAGAGCGGCCGGACGATGGTGCCCGGGTCGGTGACGGGAGCGGGCGATGCGCCGGGCAGCGGGCTCGCGGCCGGGTCGGCGACCGGCGTCGGGCTCGCGGGCTGCTCCACGAGGGGCGCGAAGTGGAGCCCGTAGCCATCGGGCGAATCGGCGTCGTAGGCATCGGCCAGCTCGCGCTCGGCATCGATCTGGAAGGGCACCGTGGCGGGCAGCCCGACCGGACGGCGCGCGAGGCGGAAGGGTTCGCGGATGGGCCCGGGGTTGCCGGAGGTGACGGTGTCACCCGTCTGCGGGACGCCGTCGGGACGCAGGGTCAGGACGTCCGGATCGGCGAAGGCGACGGGCCGCGACTCGGTCAGGAACCAGCCGCCGCGCCCGCGCTCGTTCCAGGTCGGCGTGCGCTGGACCTGGAACTGGAGGCCGATCTCGTCGGTCCAGCCGCTGTTGCCGGCCGTGCCGATGGGCTGTCCGGCGCTGACGACGTCACCGCGTGCTGACGGGCGAGCGGCCCGGTCGCAGGTGCAGGTAGAGGCCGGACGTGCCGTCACCATGGTCGATGAGGACGAGGTTGACCTCGCGCCAGCAACTCGGCGGAGTGCCGCCCTCCCCGGGCTGACGGCAGCGCCCGCCCCGGATGCCGCTGCGAACGCCGATGACGGTGCCACCGCGCGCGGCCACGACCGTGAAGCGGGCCGGGCCGTCGGCCGCCACGAAGTCGAAGGCGTACTCCTCGGCATCGGAGCGCCAGCGCCTCCTCCGCCGTTGCCCTGCGAGACGATGAGCGACGTCCCGGCCGGGGCGGGCAGGTAGTAGACGGGTGCGGGCTCGTCCTGGCCCAGCGCGGTCGAACCGGGGCCGATCACCGATGCCAGCAGCGCAGCGATGGCTGCGACGAGGGTCCAGCGGCGGTGCAGCATGCGACGAGTCCTCCGGCGCGACGAGCGACGACGATTCACCTTACATCGGGATCCGGGAGCGGCTCGAGGATGAAGATCGGGAAGAGCCGCGTCGTGCGGCGCTGGTAGGCCTCGTAGATCGGGAACTCCTGGCAGACGAGGCGCCACAGTCGCGCTCGCTCGTCGCCGGTGGCCTCGCGGGCGCGCACGTCGGACTCCTGGCGCCCTCGCCGGACCCGGGCCATCGGGGTCGGCGCGCAGGTTGAGCGCCCAGGCGGGGTCGTTCGCGGCGCCGCCCTTGGAACCAGTCACGACCAGGGCATCGCCATCGGGGATGGCGTTCAGCGTGACCTCCTGTGGCACCCCCGAGCGGCGGCCTGTCGTCGTCAGCATGATCGTCATGCGTCGACCGTACCCTGTGTCGGTCCGGACGTCGTCCGCGGACGGACCGGCGATGAGGCGGGCCAGTCCCGGTCCGCCAGGGTCGAGGTACTGGATCGCCGACACCGCCGCGAAGGCGCGATCGGCGCTGACTGAGCGCGTCGGCTCCGCGAGCTTCGCCGCCGCCGCGAGGACCGCGATCGAACGCTCCGAGCGCCTCGTGCTGCTCGAACAGCTCGAGGCCGAGCGCGAGCTCTGCATCACCGGGAACGATCAGCGGGCGGAACAGCCGAGCCAGCTCGCGCCCCCGCTCGGCAGCGTCACGGCGATCCCGCCGCCGCGCACGGACGTGGACGAACTCCTGGATGACCTCGACCGTGGTCGTGGCGTCGACCCGTCCCTCGGTCACCGCTTCGATGAGCGCGCGGCATGGCTCCTTGAGCGGATGCTCGGCTCCGGCCGCGTAGACGAGCACCGTGCTCGGATCGTCGGCGACGAGCGAGCCCTTCGGCCAGGCGGTCGAGCTGCTGAGCGCTCGTCGGACCCGACCTCCATCGGCGGGGCCTCGAGGACGCTTCCCGGCGGCGGCGCGGGCAGCGCGGCGATCAGATCGTCGATGGCGTCGCGCTACCACGGTCGCCACGGACACGCGAGCGCCGGCGAGCGACCGCCTCCAACCGGCGGTAGCGCGCGTCGTCGAGCAGCACCTGAAGTCGTCGGGTCAGCATGCTCATACTGAGCTGCACCGGTCGCCGAATGGACGCGGTACGTGCTGACGACGCAAGCAGACCGGACGGGCGAATGAGGCCGAGCGCTCTGGACTACTGCGCGTCGCCGGGGAGTCAGCGGCTGCTGGCTGAAGGCCGACCGTGGCCGTCGCTCTGCGGCAGATGTGGCATCGAGCGATCCAGGCCTCTCAGCAGGACGAGCATGTCGGCGGCGCGGTCGAGCGACAGCGTGTCGCCATCGACCGCGGCCGGGCCGCGCCGAGCGTCAAGGAGGCTCGAACGTCCCGGCATCGAACCGGGCCGTCACCGCCGGCGAGGTGTACTCGACGACGCCGTTCACCGACAGCCGATGGGTCTCGCCTGACCCAGCGGGCCTCGATCGAGCCGTCGGCCAGCAGCCGGAAGGCGTTGTCGGCCTGGGACTCGAAGTCGGCCGCATCGAGGTAGAGCCGGGGCTTGTCGCGCTAGGGCTGGCCTGAGGTCGGGCAGGCCGTCGTGCAGTTGCCGCACTCGTTGCAGAGGTCGGTGAGCACGGCGATCTGGAGCGCCTGCTCGGCCCGGTAGGCGTGCCGCTCCCCTGCCCGGATGCCGCCGCCTCGACGTGCAGCGACGGGCAGCGCCGCCCGGAACGGCTCCGAGCGGTACGTCATCAGCGCCAGGTTCGGACAGACGCCGACGCAGAGGCTGCAGATGCGATGGCAGTCGAGGCAGCGGCTCGCCTCGGCCATGGCCTCCTCGGCGGTGTAGCCCAGCACGGTCTCCTCGGAATCCGTCCCGCTCCTCGAGCGGCCAGCGTCTTCACCGGGACGCGGTACTCACGACGGGCGCGCCGCACGACCATGGCCGCGACATCGACCGGCTCGGCCTCCGGCTCGGGCTCGTGCCACCGGGACCCCGTGCGCCGCGATGATGGCCGCCGCGGCGGCCTTCCCATCGGCCGCCGCCTTGACGATCGAGGACGGTCCATCGGCCGCGACGTCGCCGATGGCGTAGACGCCCGGGATCGACGACTCGAACGTGAAGGGGTCGACGTCGATGTACCCGGCCGCGGTCAGGGCCGGTGGCTGCGCGCCGAAGAGGTCCGAGCACGGCGTGCTGGCTGATGGCCAGGATGAGCGTGTCGAGCGGGATCTCGAAGCTGGCGCCCGGGACGTCATGGACGACCCGCCGCCCCGAGCCATCGCGGTCGTCGCCGAGCGCCGTCCGCGCGCAGACGAGGCCGACGAGCCGGCCGTCCTCGACGTGCAGCGCCTGTGGCCTGGCGAGCTCGACGATGCGCACGCCCTCCTCGCGGCAGGCCTCGACCTCCTCGCGGTCGGCCGGCATCTCGTCGATCGTGCGCCGGTAGATGAGCGAGGCCTCCCGCGCCCCGACGCGAAGCGCCGAGCGGACGGCATCCATGGCCGTGTCGCCGGCGCCGATGACGCCGACCCGCGCGCCGATGGGCACCGGCTCGCCCTCGCGGACGCTGCGCAGGAAGCGCAGCGCGTCGATGACCCCGTCGGCATCCTCGCCCTCGAGGCCGAGCCGCTTGGCCCGCTGCGCACCGACGGCCACGAGGACCGTCTCGAATCCCTCGGCCCGCAGGTCGTCGAGCGTGAAGTCGAGCCCAGCGGTCTGCCCGTAGCGGATCTCGACGCCGAGGCGCTCGAGGAGGGAGACGTCCTGATCGATGCTGGCCTGCGGCAGCCGATACGCCGGGATGGCCCCGCCGACCATGCCGCCCGGGTAGCGGTGCGCCTCGAGGATCGTCACCGCGAAGCCGGCGATGGCGAGCTCCTGCGCGGCCGATAGGCCCGCCGGGCCGGCGCCGATGATGGCCACCCTCGATCCGTTGGCGGGCTTCCGCGTGAAGAGGACCGGCTGGCGTTCCTGCTCCATGATGAAGCGCTTGATGTGGCGGATGGCCAGCGGCTGGTCGAGGTGCGTGCGGATGCAGGTGTCCTCGCAGTGGTGGTCGCAGACCCGGCCGAGGATGGCCGGCAGCGGGTTGTCCTGCCGGGTCAGCCTGGCGGCCGCCACGAAGTCGCCGGTCCGCACCGCCTCCATGTACTGGGGCACCTTCTGGTCGACCGGGCACTCGTCGACGCATGGCGCCGCGATGCAGTCGAAGAGCCCGAGCACCCGGTCCGTCTTCGAGTGGTCGGTCCGCAACGACGCCTTCTGGTAGCGCCAGTCGCGTCGCGTCCGCTCGGCGTAGCGGCGCAGGTCGACGAAGCGGGCCGGAGTCGTCGGCTGCGGCCGCGCGCGGCGACGAAGTCCCGGGAGGTCCGCCGCCCCGGCCTCGTCCATCGCCGCCGCGAGATGCTCGATGTACTGCGGCAGCCGCAGGTAGCCGCCCGTCTTGAGGAGGTCCGAGCAGACCGTCACGGTCGCCATGCCGGCGGCCAGCAGGTCGGTCGCGTTGAAGCAGTCGGCACCGCCGGCGAACGAGAGCAGCAGCGAACCTCCGAACTCCGCGTCGAGCATGGCGGCCAGGTTCACGGTGACCGGATGGAGCGCGCGGCCCGAGAGGTACATCACGGGGTCGGCCGGGAAGACCGTCCGCCAGTTCAGCACCTCGAGGGTGTTCGAGAGCTTCAGCCCGAAGGTCCGATCCCCGCTCGCGTCGCGACCCGCGCCAGATCCCGGAACATGGGCACGGCGTCCTCGTAGCGGAGGTCGTGGCCGAAGGCCTCGTCGGGGATGGTCACGTCGCGGTAGCCCAGCTCGTCGTTGACGATGCCGCCGCACGCGCTCCGCACCCAGGAGCGTGGGGTTGCACTTCACCGACGTGTGCAGCCCGCGCTCCGTGAGCAGGTACGCCGAGATGCGGCCGATCTCGTCCGGCGGGCAGCCGTGCATGGTCGAGAGCGTCACGTTGTCGGAGATGCGGGCCGGGATGCCGATGTCCCGCACGGCCGGATAGCGACGCGCGACGATCTCGAGGTGCTCCCCGAGGCGCGCCGAGGCGTCGGCCATCGCAGTCGAGATACCACTGCACGTTCGGCTGCTGGATGCCCGCGAGGTCGTAGCCGACGCTCATGTTGAAGATGACCCCGGGTCGCGGGCCGGGGAACCCGAGCCGGTGGTGGAGCGCGTGGATGAGCACCCAGGCTCGCAGGTACTCCTCGAAGGACTCGTGGACCCGCAGCTCCTGCGACCACTCGACGTTGTAGCCCTCGTCCTGCATGTCGATGCAGGGCTTGTGGACCTCGAGCTCATCGAGGGTCTGGACCGTCTTGAGCTCGATGAAGCGGGCGCCCACGGCCCACGCGACGATGATGTTCTGGGCCATCTGCGTGTGCGGCCCGGCCGCCACGCCGAACGGCGTCTCGAGCGGCTGCCCGTAGAGGGTCGAGCGGAAGCGGTCGCTCTCGCGCGGCACGAAGAAGCGCGGCGCGGGGGATGCCGAAGAGCGAGTCGTTGCCCTCGAGCTCGTCGAAGACCCAGTCGGTGAGCTGCTCCATCGACGAGCGGGTGGAAGCGGTCGGACACCGCTCAGGCTCCGGCCGGGTCGAAGGGATGGGCGTCGATGGCGTCGAGGCGCTCCCAGAGCCGGGCGGCCTGGACCCGGGCCTCGGCGACGAGCGCGTCCTGGTCGAGTCCGCGGGAGGCGGCGGTCGCGCACCACGACCGAGCCCGCCACGATGACGTCCCGGACCCAGCGCGCGCCCAGGCCGTAGAGCCAGTGCCCGGCGAGCGAGTCCGCGGTGAGCGGCGTCGGGGCGTCGTAGTCGAGGATGACGAGGTCGGCGGGAGCGCCCGGCTCGATCCGGCCGAGCGCCGGCTCCCCGAAGGCACGGGCCGCGACCCCGGCACCGTCGCCAGGCGCGCCAGCGGCCAGCCCGGGGCGGGGGACGCGCCGTCGTCGCGCCAGCGGAAGAAGGCCGCCTGCGACTCGGCGAACATGTCGCTGCCGATGCCGTCGGTGCCGAGTGCCACCCGGTCGCCCGAGCCAGGCCAGCGGCGTGCGGCCCACGGCGTTGTTCATGTTGGAGCGCGGGTTGTGGGCGAGCGTCGCACCGGCGTCGCGGACGAGCCGCGCCTCCTCCTCGTCGAGGTGGACGCCGTGGGCGAGCAGAGTCCGGGCATCGAGCGCGCCCGCGTCGGCCAGGCGTCGCGCCACCCGGGCCCCGTGCCGTCGCTCCGCATCGGCCTCGTCGGCGGCGTCCTCCGCGGCGTGGATGTGGAGGCCCACGCCCGTGTCCGCGGCCAGACCGGCACAGGCCGCCAGGGTCTCGTCGGACAGCGTGAACGAGGCGTGCGCGCCGACCATGCCTCGCGCCAGGGGCAGCTCGCCGGCGGCCGTGCGGCGGATGAAGCGCTCGTTCTCGGCCAGGCCCGCCCGCGCCCGCTCGAGCCCATCGCGGTCGGTGACCTCGTAGCAGCACACCGAGCGGAGGCCGAGCGACGCGAGCGCCTCGGCGACGACGTCGAGCGAGCCGTCGATGGCGTTCGGGGAGGCATGGTGGTCGATGAGCGTCGTCGTGCCGGCGAGGAGCGCCTCGAGGCCGCCGACGAGCGCGGAGGCCCGCACGCTCTCCTCGTCGAGGGCCCGGTCGAGACGCCACCACACCCGCTGGAGGATCTGGACGAAGTCGCCGGGCGGCGCGAGTCGGTAGGGCATGCCCCGCGCGAGCGCCGAGTAGAGGTGCATGTGGGCGTTGACGTTGCCGGGGATGACGAGGCATCCCGAGGCGTCGATGCGCTCGTCGGCCTGCGTCTTGTCCGCGACGCCCACCGCCACGATGCGCCCGCGTCGATGAGCACGTCGGCCCGCACGACGGCCGGCGGGTCGAGCGAGGTGACGACCGTGCCGCCGCTGATCAGCAGGCTCATGCGTCCGCCCCTCCCCCATCGGGCGCCAGATGTCGAAGCCGGGGCACGGCCGCGCGGGCCGCCGCCGTGTCGCGCATCGGGAGGCTCGTGCGCCAGACCCCGTCGAAGGCGTGGAGCGCCCCGGCCACCGCCGAGGCCGTGGGCACGAGCACGGCCTCACCCATGCCCTTCGCGCCGTACGGTCCTTCGGGCTGGTGCTCCTCGACGAGGATGACCTCGACGGGCGGCATGCCCGCCGCGGGGATGATGCCGAGAGACTTCAGCGAATCGGTCACCAGCTGCCCGTCGCGCGTGACGAAGGCCTCCGAGAGCGTGTGGCCGAGGCCCATGTGGACGCCGCCCACGACCTGGCCCTCGAGCATGAGGGGGTCGATGGCGCGGCCCACGTCATGGGCGGCGATGACCTTCTCGATGCGGCCCTCGTCGTCGAGGGTGACGACCTGCGTCGCCCAGCCGTAGCCGAAGTGGGTGACGGGCTCGTCGACGGCCGCTCCGAGCTTCGTGGTGCGGTCCTCCACGATCTCGGCCGCGAACTCCTCGCCGGCGAGCGCGTCGAGGTCGCAGCCACGGCGGGCCATCTCGTCGCGCAGCTTCCCGCAGGCCTGCGACGCACCGCGCGGCCGCCCAGCATCGTGGCCCGCGAGGCCGTCGTGATGCCGGTGTCGAGCTCGTGGCTCGTGTCGACGATGACGCTGATGCGCGCGGGGTCGAGCCCGAGCTCGGCGGCCGCGATCTGGCGGAAGACGGTATGGGTGCCCTGGCCCATCTCGGTCCAGGAGTGGAAGACGGTGAGACCGCCGTCACCTTCGGGACGCAGGACCGCACGGCCGTACTCGGTCAGGCCGTTGCCGACGCCCGTGTTCTTGGCGCCGCAGGCGATGCCCGCGTGGCGCGCGGCCCGGTACTGGTCGCGCACCGCGAGCAGCGTGTCCTTGAGGCCGACGCCGGGCCCCAGCTTCTGCCCCGTCCCGAAGCGATCGCCCTCGGCGACGGCGTTGCGCCAGCGCATCTCCCAGCCGTCGATGCCGACCGCCTCGGCGAGCCGGTCGAGCAGCCCCTCGATGGCGAAGTTGGCCTGGTTGGCACCGAAGCCGCGCATCGCGCCGGACGGCGGGTTGTTCGTGTAGACCGCGCGGGACTCGACATCGACGTCGGGCACCTTGTAGGCGCCGCAGGCGTGGCCGGCAGCGCGCTCCAGCACCTTGCCGCCGACGCTGGCGTACGCGCCGTTGTCGCCGACCATCCGAGCCTTGACGGCGACCAGGTGGCCATCCGCGTCACAGGCCACCGTGTAGTCCATCCAGAAGGGATGGCGCTTCACCGAGAAGCGCAGGCTCTCGGCGCGCGACAGCGCCAGCATCACGGGCCGCCCGGTCACGAGGGCGAGCAGCGCGGCGTGGGGCTGGACGTTGAGGTCCTCCTTGCCGCCGAAGGCCCCACCGGTCGCGACCTGCGTGACGAGGACGTCGGTCGGATCGAGGCCGAGGAACGAGGCGATCTGGCGGCGGTCCTCCCAGGCCCCCTGGCCCTGCGAGAGCACGTGCAGCCGATGGCCGATGCGCGGCGCCCCGTCGCCGTTGCCAGCCGCCGACCCGATCGGCGACCTGCGGCACGGCAAGGCATGACTCGGGCTCCAGGTAGGCATGCTCGATGGCGGCCGTGGTGAAGCGATCGCTCACGACGTGGGCGGCGGTCGCGATGGCCGCATCGGCGTCACCGCGGCGGACCACGGACATGGACAGCACGTTGCCGCCCTCGTGGAGGGCGGGAGCACCATCGGCGCATGGCCTCGAAGGGGTCGGTGACCGGCTCGAGGACCTCGTAGTCGATCTCGATGAGGGCCGCGGCGGCACGGGCGGCGGATCGGCTCTCCGCGGCGACCGCGGCCAGCACGTCGCCCACGTAGCGCGTCGTCTCGCCCACGGCCACGAACTGCGGCCAGTCGGCGTGGATGAGGCCCTGGAGGCGCTTGCCGGGCACGTCCGCCGCCGTCACCACGGCCACGACGCCCGGCGCCGCCCGAGCCGCCGCCGTGTCGATGCGCCGAACGACCGCGCGCGGATGGTCGGAGAAGCGCAGGGCGCCGTGGAGCATGCCGGGCACGACGTGGTCGGCCACGTACGCCTGCAGCCCGAGGACCTGCTCTCGCCCGCGGTAGCGCGGCGCACGAGCGCCGATCCGGTCGCCACGCGTCGAGGATCGGCCGGGGACCGCCGCGCCGGGCCGCCGCCACCTGCTCGATGGCCTCGACGATCGAGAGATAGCCCGTGCAGCGGCAGAGGTTCCCGCCCAGGGCCTTCGTGATGTCCGTCGCGGCCCGGCTCGGTCTGGCGCCGCAGCAGCGCCTCGGCCTTCATGACGATGCCGGGCGTGCAGTAGCCGCACTGCGAGGCGCCGGTGGCGCCGAAGGCATCGGCCCACAGCTCGCGGACGTCATCGGCCAGGCCCTCGAGCGTCTCGACGCGTCGACCGGCGACCCGCTCGGCGGGCTGTGCGCAGGAGACCACGGCCCGGCCGTCGACGATGACCGTGCAGGCGCCGCAGGAGCCCTCCGGCGCGCAGCCGTCCTTCATCGATCGCAGGCCGCAGGGGCCGCGCAGCAGCTCGAGCAGCGACGTGCCTGGCTCGAGGTCGACCTGCTGGGTCACGCCGTTGAGATCGAAGTCCACCTGTCCTGCCATTCGTGCATGACGCGGGGCCATCTGGCCCTAGCGAAGCGCCGTCCCCAAGTCACAGCGTAGGGGTCACAGATCCGACCCGGACCGTGCCGCTCGACCCGTTCGCCGCGGCCCGTTCGGACCCGTCAGGCGCCCACAGGAACATCCGGGCAGGCCATGGCGTGACGGTCGGTCAGGACGGACGAAGCCCGGAGGACGTGATGCGACGGCTGGGACTGGAGCGCGAGGTCGTGGACGCCGCGGTCTACGAGCGGACCGTGCGGCGATTCCGCGAGGCCGGCATCGTCATGCCCACCTTCGCGCAGCTGGCCGACCCGACGACGATCCCGGCCGACATCGCGGCCGAGGTCCTCGACGTCGAGCCGGACGCCCCCCATCCGCGCAACCTCTTCCGGGCGCACTGGTACAACGCGCGCGGCTCACGCGCACCGCAGGCCCTGCCCGAGCACGTCGTCCTGCCGCCCGAGCTCACCGGGCGTCGCCTCGCCCATCGTCGTCCTCCTGGGCGACCGCTTCCCGATGATCCACTCGCACAAGGTCATCGCCGCCTACGGCTGCCTGGCGCCACGCATCGTGACCGGCCAGTTCGACCCCACCAGCCAGCGCGCCGTCTGGCCGTCGACGGGCAACTACTGCCGCGGCGGCGTGGCCATCAGCCGGATCATGCAGAGCCACGGCGTGGCCGTCCTGCCCGAGGGCATGAGCCAGGAGCGCTTCGACTGGCTGGCGGCCTGGGTCAGCGACCCGACGGACATCATCCGCACGCCCGGCACGGAATCGAACGTCAAGGAGATCTACGACGCCTGCGCGGTGCTCGACCGCGACCCCGACACCGTCATCTTCAACCAGTTCAGCGAGTTCGGGAACCACATCGCCCACTACGCCATCACCGGGCGCGCCGCCGAGCACGTCTTCGAGGCGCTCCGCGGCGGCGACCCCGGCGTTGCGGCTGGCGGCCTTCGTCTCGGCCACCGGGTCGGCCGGCACCATCGCCGCGGGCGACTACCTCAAGGAGCGCCACGGCTCGCTGACCGTCGCTGTCGAGGCGCTCGAGTGCCCCACGCTGCTGCGCAACGGCTTCGGCGAGCACAACATCCAGGGCATCGGCGACAAGCACGTGCCGCTCATCCACAACGTCATGGCCACCGACATCGTGGTCGACATCAGCGACCGCGCCACGGACAGCCTGCTGGTCCTCTTCAACACGGAGGCCGGCCGCGAGCATCTGCGCTCGCGGATGGGCGTGCCCGAGGCCGGTCATCGAGGCCCTCGGCTCCTTCGGCTTCTCCTCGATCTGCAACGTCCTGGCGGCCATCAAGGTGGCCCGCCAGCAGCAGCTCGGCCCGCGCGACGTCCTCGTCACGGTGGCCACCGACGGCGCCGAGATGTACGGCTCGGAGGTGCGGCGCATCGTGGCCCGCGACCACGGCGGCGACGTTCGATGCCGCCGCCGCGGGCGAGGTCCGCGCCGGCCACCTCGATGCCATCGATACGGCCGACATGCTCGAGTGCCGGCGCGAGGACCGCGAGCGCATGTTCAACCTGGGCTACTACACCTGGGTCGAGCAGCAGGGCGTGCCGCTCGACGAGTTCGAGGCGCGGCGCAGCCAGGACTTCTGGACCGAGACGCGCGGCATCGTCCACGAGTGGGACGCGATGATCGCGGCCTTCAACGCCGAGGTCGGCGCGGCGGTCGCCGCGTGACCCTCCCGCGGGCCCGAGACCGGCATGCACCGCGAGCCGCGCGCCGCCGTGGCCGGCAGCCGTCCCGCGAGCCGACTCGTCTGCGGCGGCTGCGGCGCCGAGGTGCCGGCGGATCGGCCGTTCGCCTTCCGCTGCCCGGCGGCCCGCGCCGGGCGACGACATCGACCATGTCCTTCGGCGCGTGCTCGACCGCCGCCCTGGTCGCCGCCGTCCGGACGAGTCCGGCCGACCCGAACCCCTTCGTGCGCTACCGCGGCCGGCTCCACGCCTGGCACGTCGCCCGTGGCCGCGGGCTGGAGCGACGAGCGCTTCGTGGCGCTCGTCCGCGAGCTCGACGAGGCCGTCGCGCGCGTCGACGGGCATGGCTTCCGGACCACGCCGCTCGTCCGCTCGGCGAGCCTGGACGCGCGCCTCGGCTTCGGCCGGGCCGGCGGCCTCTGGGTCAAGGACGAGACCGGCAACGTCTCGGGCTCGCACAAGGCGCGCCATCTCATGGGCGTCCTGCTCGCGCTGCGCGTGGCCGAGGCCCTCGGCCAGGCCGACCCCGAGGCCCCCCTCGCCATCGCCAGCTGCGGCAACGCCGCGCTCGCGGCCGCCGTCGTCGCTCGCGCCGCCGGCCGGCGGCTGCTCGTCTTCGTGCCGCCGAGCGCCGAGGCGCTCGGTCCTCGACACGCCTGCGCGAGCTCGGCGCGGAGGTCGAGGTCTGCGAGCGCCAGCCCGGCCAGGCCGGGGATCCCGACCTACCTGCGCCTCGCTCGAGGCCATCGAGCAGCGGCGCCGTGCCCTTCACCGTCCAGGGCAACCTCAACGGCCTCGCCATCGAGGGCGGCGCCACGCTCGGCTGGGAGCTCCTCGACCAGCTCGCCGAGCAGGGCGCCCCGGCCCTCGACCGTCTCGTCGTCCATGTCGGCGGCGGCGCCTTCGCCTCGGCGCCCAGGCGCTCGCCTGCGAGGACGCCCTCGCCCTCGGGCGTCATCGACCGGCTGCCCCGCATCGACACCGTCCAGACCCGCGGTGGCTACCCGCTGGCCCGGGCGCACGAGCTCGTCCTCGCGCACCTCGGCGCCGAGCCCGGCATGCCCCTCGCCGCCGGACCGGGTCGAGGCCGGCCTGCGCGAGGTCGCCCACCATCGCTCGGCCTACATGTGGCCCTGGGAGACGCGAGCCCGTGAGCATCGCCCACGGCATCCTCGACGACGAGACCTACGACTGGCTCGCCGTCGTGCGGGCCATGCTCCTCACCGGCGGCCGCTCGGTCGTCGTCGACGAGGCCACGCTCGAGCAGGCCAACGCGCCTCGCCCTGCCCGAGCTCGGCATCGATGCCGACCATACCGGGACCGCCGGCCTGGCCGGCCTCATCTCGCTCACCCGCGACGGCCTCGTCGACCCCGACGAGACCGTGGCCGTGATCTTCAGCGGCGTCCGGCGCTCGCCGGCCGCCCCAGCCCCGCAGCCAGCCCAGGCCCTGCAGCCAGCCCAAGGAGGGAACGAGACACCATGAGGAGCTTCCGCGGCCGCGACATCCTGTCGCTGCGGGACATGACCCGCGACGAGTACTTCCGCATCTTCCAGGTCGCCGACGACCTGCTGCCCTTCGCGCGCGACCGCCGCAACACGGACCTGCTGGCCAACAAGACGCTGCTGACGGCCTTCTACCAGCCCAGCACGCGGACGCGCCTCTCGACCGAGGCGGCCATGCACCGCCTGGGCGGCCACGTCCTGGGCTTCTCGGACGCCAAGATGACGCGGGCCGGCGACTTCTACATGGAGTCGCTCAAGGACACCTTCCACATGCTGGAGTACTACGGCGACGTCATCGCCATCCGGCACTACCAGCAGGGCGCCCCGGCGGAGGCCGCCAGGTGGGCGTCCGTGCCGGTCATCAACTGCGGCGACGGCTGGGGCGAGCATCCCACCCAGGTGCTCACCGACCTGTACACCATCTGGAAGGAGAAGGGCACGCTCGACGGCCTGAAGCTCCTCCTCGTCGGCGACATGCGCATGCGCACGATGCACTCGATCCTCTACGCCATGCAGCAGTTCGACATGCAGGCCTTCGTCGTGGGACCGCCCGAGATGAGCCTGCTGCCCGAGTTCAAGGCCGAGCTCGACGCCCGCTCGACGTTCTACGAGGAGGTCGCCGACGTCCGCGATGTCATCGACCAGGCCGACGTCATCTACATGGAGCCCGTCGTCCAGGCCGACTACACGCAGTCGCGCGTCGACTCGAAGGACGCCGAGAAGGGCCTGACGCCCGAGCAGTACGTGGTGACCCTCAAGCTCCTCCACGAGAAGGCCAAGCGCGACGCCTTCGTCCTGCACAGCCTGCCGCGCATGGACGAGCTGACGCCCGATGTCGACGAGACCCGCTGGGGGCGCTACTGGATCGAGGCCTTCAACGGCGTGGTCATGCGCATGAGCCTGCTCTCGCTCGTGCTGGGCGCGGCCGAGTAGGCGCGCGCGGACGACGGGAGGACCACCATGCAGACCGGACTCCGGGGCCGCGACCTCATCAGCCTGTCCGACTGGACGAACGAGGAGATCGAGACCGCGCTCGACGTGGCCTTCGACCTGAAGCGCAAGCGGGCGCTCGGCGAGCCGCACCCCTACCTGCGCGACCGCGTCCTCGCCATGCTCTTCTTCTTCTCGAGCACCCGCACGCGGGCCTCGTTCGAGGCCGGCATGGCGCAGCTGGGCGGGCACGCCATGTTCATCGAGAGCCGCACCACCCAGATCGCCCACGGCGACACGGCCACCGAGATCGGCGAGATCCTGGGCCGCTACAGCGACGGCATCGCCATCCGTCACGTCACCTTCGGCGAGGGCAACCAGTACATCAACGAGGTCGCCGGGGCATCGCGCGTGCCCGTCCTCAACATGCAATGCGAGGTCTACCACCCCTTCCAGATCCTGGCCGACCTCATGACCATCATCGAGAAGAAGGGCAAGCTGAAGGGCCAGTCCATCACGGTCAGCTGGGCCTACGCGGCCAGTTACCAGAAGCCCATCAGCGTGCCCCAGTCGCTCATCCTCGCGGCCACCCGATTCGGCATGAACGTCAAGCTCGTGCACCCGCCGGAGTTCGAGCTGATGCCCGGGATCGTGGCTGAGGCCCGTGCCAATGCCGAGCGCTCGGGCGGCACGCTCGAGATGCTCGATGACTTCGATGCCGGCTTCGAGGGCGCCGACGTCGTCTACGCCAAGTCGTGGGGCGCGCCGCTCCTGGGCGTGTCGGACGAGGAGGGCGCCCGCATCGCCGCCAAGTACACCGATTGGATCTCTGACGAGCGGCGCATGGCGCTGACGCGCGACGACGCCATCTGGATGCACCCGCTGCCGGCCGACCGCAACGTCGAGGTGGCCGATGCCGTCATCGACGGGCCCAAGTCGGCCGCCTTCGACGAGGCCGAGAACCGGCTCCACGCCCAGAAGGCGGTGATGGCCCTGACGATGGGCTGAGCCCGTCGGTCAGGTCTCTGACTCGATGCGACTGACGATGGCATGGAAGCGCTCGATCGGATCGAGCTCGTCTAGTGCCTCGACGAGGTAGGTCACCGGGCCAGAGCAGCGAGTTTGATGCGTCGGGTGCGGCGCAGGAAGGGCTCCAGGTCGGCCGCACGAAGCTGGACGTCTCGCACGAACGCATGGTCGGCGGCCTCGTCGCGGCAGTAGACGCGGCGTCCTGCCGTCACGATCCGTCGGGCGAACTGCGGCGGAGCATCGTTGAGCACGACCACGTCGATCTCGTTGTGGCGCAGTTGCCGGATGAGCTCCGAGCTGATGTGCACGCGCGACTCGAAGCGTTGGCGCCCGGTCGGGGCTTGGTGGCGGTCCAGGAGGACCCCGACATCGATGTCGCTCTCGGCGTGCACGCGGCCTGTTGCGTGGCTGCCGAAGACATAGGCCGAGATGACACCGAACGACGGCTCACCTAGCGCGCTCGCGAGCGCCTTGTCCAAGGCCTGCTGGGCGGCCTGTCCTGCCTCATCCATGCAAGGCAACGTAGCACGCGGAGTGCGCGTTGACCTCATCGTCGAGTTGGCACTATCATCACTGTCATGTCAGTGACGTTGACAGTACCACAGGCGGCAGCGTATCTGGGCATCAGCGAGCGTACCGTGTGGCGACGCATCAACGACGGTCGACTCACGGTCATCCGAACCGGTCGTCGTGCGCGTGTCCTCGTCGACCGAGCTGAGGCAACGCGGCGGCTGGCCGAAACGAGCGTGGCGTACGGGACCGAAGCCACCAGCGTCGACGGTCTCCAGGCCGGACCATGGCCGTTCACGTCGGAGAATTTGGCTCGCCATCGCGAGCGACTGCGGCATCAGCGGACTGCGGCATTCAGGGAACTGGAGACCATCTCGCGGCAGGTGTTGCCGGACCCAGCCGGGTTGACAGGCGTGGACTATCTCCGCGACATCCGCGACCCGGCCGGCCGGCAGCCCGACGATGGGGGTTAGGCGGGTGGCGCTCGACAGCAGCGTCGTGCTCGCCTGGGTGCTGCCTGACGAACCCTGGCATGCCCAGGCGAACGCCATCAGCGCGGATATCACGGCTGGGCTGCTCGACCCTGTCGGAGCATCGAACCTGCGGTTCGAGGTCCGGCATGGCCTGGTGCGAGCCGTCCGGCGCGGACGGATGGACTGGGATGCCGTGAGTGCCGCCCTCGTCGCGATCGATGCCGTCTCCGTGGGCAGCCCCGACATCGCGTACCAGGACAAGGACCTCCTGCGCCTGTGCCGGTCCCACGGCATCGGCTGGGGCGACGCGCATCACGCCCACCTGGCTGCCCGACTGGAGGTCCCCCTCCTCACTGCCGACACGCGGCTGGTGAACGCCATGCGTGGCAGTCACGTGTGGGTCGAATCCATCGCTGACCGTCCGGTGTGACCTCGCACCCACTCCGACCGAGCATGCCCGGTAGAGTTCCCACACCATGAACGTCTTCGTGCTGACGACCGGCCGCAGCGGGTCGCTGACCTTCGCCGAGGCCTGCCGCCACATCACCAACTACACGACCGGCCACGAGACGCGCGTGGGCCTGGTGCGGAACTGAGCGCCTCGCCTATCCCGACCGGCACATCGAGGTCGACAATCGCCTGGCCTGGTTCCCGGGCCGACTGGACGCGGCCTTCGGCGACAGCGCCTTCTACGTCCACCTCCGGCGGGACGAGCGAAGCCACGGCCGCCAGCCACGTCAAGCGCTGGAACAAGCCGGCCATGCAGCTCGTACCGCGACGGCATCCTCTGGGACGTCGATCCGAGGACGGACCGCCTGGACCTCGCCCTCGACCTGACGTCCGCACGATGAACACGAACATCGAGCACTACCTGCGGGACAAGTCGAGGACCATGCGCATCGACATCGAGACGGCGGGCGAGGCGTTCCCCGAGTTCTGGGAGCGCATCGGCGCGGAGGGCGACCTGGAGGCAGCCCTCCGGGAGCTCCAGGTCCACCACCACGCCGGCACGGAGCAGCGCTCCACGCCACGCGAGACGCCGCCGCCAGACGAAGCCGACGCGGCGCGGGCTGGCGCGCGCTGCTGCCGGGACGCTCAGGGCGCGACCGATAGCGCGGATCCTGCTGCCAGGTCTGCCCGTGAACCCCACCGAGCGACTGCGGCGCGCCGTCGTCAGCCGGACCGTCGGCCTCTTCGCCCACGCCGACGACCCCATGGCCCATACGCTCGACTACGCGGGCGACCCCGGGCTGTTCGGTCCCGATTCGATCTCCTGGGAGGTCATGGCCGACGTCTCGGGCTTCGTCGCCGGCATCCGCGCCCTGCTCGTCCAGGCGGCCCATCCCGAGGTCGTGGCCGGGGTCGCCGACCACTCGCACTACCGGGCCGATCCGCTGGGCCGCCTGTCGCGGACCTCGGCCTACGTCATCGCCACGTCATTCGGCGCCATGCCCGAGGTCGAGGCGGCGGTGGCCACCGTGCGGCGCGCCCACCGGCGCATCAAGGGACAGTCACATCGGGGCATCGCGTACGACGCCGACGACGCGGCAGCTGTCGGCCTGGGTCCACAACTCGCTGACCGATTCGTTCCTCGTCTGCGCGCAGATCTTCGGGGCTCGGCACCTCGGTGCAGGACGAGGCCGACCGATTCGTGGCCGAGCAGGCGCGCATCGGCCGCCTGTTGGGCGCCGACCCGGTCCCCGAGACGGCGGCCGAGCTCTCGCGCTGGATCGCCGGCCACCCGGCAGTGGCTCCCTCGCCGGGCATGCGCGATGCCGTGGACTTCCTCCTCGACCCGCCTCTCGACCCGGCCGTGAAGATCGGCTACCAGGTGCTCGCCAGCGCGGCCATCGCCACCATCCCGCCACGCATCCGGCGGGTGCTCGGGCGTGAAGCCGCGACCGGGCGCACTCGCAGGTCGGCAGCGCGGCGATGCTGGGCATGCGCTGGGCTCTGGGCGCCTCGCCCCGCTGGCGGCAGGCGCTCCTCCGCGTCGGTGCGCCGGTGGACGAGGACCGCTTCAAGCAGAAGCTGCCCGTTCGAGACGCTCGAAGCCGCCTGATCAGGGCGCCTCAGACCTCAGCCATCGGCGGTCGGCTGGATGACCTCGACGCCCAGGGCTCGGAGTCGCCATGGCACATCTCGTCGGGCGCGGCGCATCGCCGTCGATCGACGCCGCGTCGAGGCCGTGCCGCGCGGCAGAACGTGGCCGAGGCCACCCGGCCCCACTTGCTGTGGTCGACGATGGCGTAGACCTCGCGTGCGGCCGCCACCATGGCGCGCTTGATCTGGGCCTGCTCCTCCTGGGCCTCGGTGAGACCCTCCTCGAGCGTGAAGCCGACGGCGCCGAGGAAGGCCTTCTGGACGTTCACCCGCTCGAAGACCGCGTCGCCGAGCTGGCCGACGACCGAGAACGACTCCCAGCGCACGCGGCCGCCCATGAGGAGCACCGTGATCGCGGGCCGGCTGGACAGCTCCTCGGCGATGCGGATGCCGTTGGTCAGCACCGTCAACGCATGCCAGTCCTCGCGGGCGAGCAGATGTCGAGCGACGTGCAGGGCCGTGGTGCTGGCATCGAGGATGATCGATTCGCCGTCCGCCACGAGCGCGGCAGCCTGGGCGCCGATGATCGACTTCTCCTCCCGACGCATCCGATCGCGGATGTCGAAGGCCGGCTCCTTGCCGCTCGCCGGGACGACGGCCCCCCCATGCGCCCGCACCAGGCGTCCCGCCTCGGCGAGCGCATCGAGGTCCTTGCGGATGGTGACGGTGGAGACACCGAAGCGGCCGGCCAGATCGGAGACCCGGACGCGCCCCTGGATCTCCAGGAGACGCAGGATCTCGACCTGCCGCTCGTGGGCGTAGGCGCGCTCCAGGGTCGCGTCCGGCGCGGCCATCACGCACCGCTCTCCTGGCATCCTTCGATGCTGGCTCGCGCGTCGATCGCCGGTCGTCCATGTGGCGGCGACGTGTAGCGGTGCACCGGACGCTTCCGAGGCCGACCGCCATGCCATCATCGGGAGATGGAGAGCCTCGAGCGAGTCCGTGGGCTGATCGCCGGTTCGCCCATCGACCGACTGCCCGTCCAGCCGCTCATCATGCAGCTCGCGGCGCGCCACAGCGGGCTCGACTACAACGCCTACGTCACCGACCCTCGCCGACTCGCCGATGCCCAGCTGGCCATGGCGGACGACTTCGGCATCGACTGCCTGATGACCTGCTCGGACCCGGCGCGCGAGCTCATCGACATCGCCGGCGACGGCTCGATCGAATGGGCCGACTCGGGCCCCGCCATCGTCGAGTCCCGGGCCGCCCTGCTGGACAAGTCGCGCCTCACGAGCCTGCGCGTCCCGGACCCCCTGGCGCCTGGCCGGATGCGCGAACGCGTCCGGTCCGTCGAGCTCATGCGCGCAGCGGCCGGACCGGGTGCCTCGGTGGTGGGCTGGGTGGAGGGGCCGCTCGCCCTGGGCGCGGAGATGCGCGGGCTGTCGGCGCTGATGATGGACGTCTACGAGGACCCGGGCTTCCTCGCACGACCTGCTCGCCTTCACGTCGTCGGTCGGCATGGCCTACTGGGCGCCCGCAGGTCGAGGCCGGGGCAGACACCATCGGCATGAGCGACGCCGCGGCCTCGATGATGAGCGTCCAGCACTACGAGGCCTTCGTGTTCCCCGCCCAGCGGCGGGTCGTGGAAGACATCAAGGCCCGGCGACCGGATGTCATCGTGCGCCTCCACATGTGCGGCGCGACCGACCATCTGCTGCCGGTCATGCGCCGCCTGCCGGTCGACATCTTCGAGCTCGACTTCCCGGTCGACCTGGCGGCGGCCCGCGCGATCCTCGGACCGGACCGGGTCATCCTCGGCAACGTCTCCACGGTGAAGGAGATGCTCAGCGGCACGCCCGAGGAGGTCTACGCGGCTGCGGCGGAGTGCCACCGCATCTGCGGCGCGAGGCACATCGTCGGCACGGGCTGCGAGGTGCCGCCGGAGACGCCGCCGGAGAACCTCCGCGCGCTCGTGGCCTATGCGCGGGACCACGCTCCCGATCATGGCGTGATGGACCCGTTCCCGAGGCAGGAGGCCCTGGCCGTCGTCCGGCGGCTGCCCGCCTACGGTCGTCCTGGCCTGGCGCCTCTCCCGCGACCCTGCCTGCCGACAGTGCGCCGCGGCGCGCTCATCGGCGCCGCTGTCTACCTCGTCTCGCCGATCGACGCGGTGCCCGGCATCATCCCGCTGCTCGGCCAGCTCGACGACCTGGTCGTCGTCATCGCAGCGCTCCGCTTCGCGCTGGCGGGCATGTCGGCCCAGCAACGGCTGATGCACCTCGAGGCGGCCGGTCTCTCGGAAGCCGCCCTGGCGGCCGACGAGCAGGCCCTGGCCGATATCGGCACGTGGGCGGTCCGACGTGCCGCGCACCTGGGTGCTCGCGTCATCCGAGGTCGGCCTGCAGGCCGAGCGCTCGGGCCGGGAAGCAGCTCGGCCGGCTGGGGCGCGCGGGCGCCGGCAGGCTTGTCGATGCGGCGTCCGACCTTCGCCGGTGACCACTTCGCCGGTGACCACCACCGTCGCCGAGCGCATCGACACCTACCGCCGGGCGCTTCGGACGCTCGAGGACCCCGAGCCGTACCTGGTCGAGCACTCCGGCCTGCCCGGTCCGCGTGGCAACCTCGAGCTGCTGGAGGTGGCTGCGGACGAGCTCCCCGCCTGGCGCCTCCGAGAGCTGACCACCCGGCAGGATGAGTTCCTGGCAGCGTGCGGCGCGACCGGCCTGGGACGGCTGGCGGCCGCTGACGACGACACCGCGCTGGCCCGCCTCCGGGAGCTGGCCGAGGACCCTCGCTGGCGGGTCCGCGAAGGCGTCGCCATGGCCCTCCAGCGGATCGGGGACGCCGATCCGGAGCGGCTGCTCGCCATCGTCCGAGACTGGTCGGCTGGCAGCGCCCTGCAGCGACGTGCGGCGGCCGCAGGCCTCTGCGAGCCGCGCCTGCTGCGCGATGCCGCCGTCGCGGAAGCCGCCGTCGAGGCCGTGGACGCCATCACCGCCTCGCTGCGGGACGAACCCCGACCGCGGGCGCCTGAGGTCCGGGTCCTGCGCCAGGCCCTGGGCTACTGCTGGAGCGTGGCCATCGTGGCGTCACCGCAGGCCGGGAAGGCCGCCTTCGAGCGCCTGGCGACGGTCGATGACCCGGACATCCGCTGGATCGTGCGCGAGAACCTCGGCAAGTCCCGCCTCCAGCGTCTCGACGCGGACTGGGTCGCGTCGCTGCGGATGCGCGACATGACAAGCGGCTCTGGCGGCCGCGCCGCTGACGCGCCCGACGATGCCGACCTTCGACTCGCGCAAGGAGCGACTGATGGCCGACCTGTCGACCGTGTTCACGGGCATCCGCTTCCCGAACCCGTTCCTGCTCGCCTCGGCGCCGCCGACCGAGTCCGAGTCGAACATCCTCCGGGCCTACGAGGCGGGCTGGGGCGGCGTCGTCACCAAGACCATCGGCCTGCACCAGGTCGTCAACGTGCGCGGCCCACGGACGACCTTCCTGCGCTCGGATGACGGCGGCGGCCGCCTCTCGATGGCCAGGCGCCCGGCGTCGACCGTCGTGGCCTCCTGGAACTGGGAGCTCATCTCGGACAAGCCGCTCGACTGGTGGGTGGGCCGGCTCTCGTCCATCAAGCGGGCCTTCCCCGACCGCGTCCTCGTGGCCTCGGTCATGGCCGGCTCGGGCAGCGACGAGGAGATGCGCAACTGGCAGACGCTGGTCCAGGCCGTCCAGGACGAGGGCGTCGACGCGGTGGAGCTCAACTTCTCCTGCCCGCACATGGACCGCATCGACATGGGCTCGAACGTGGGCAAGGACAAGGTGCTCTGCTCGACCACGACCCAGGTCGTCAAGGAGGTCGCCCGCGTCCCGGTCTGGGTGAAGCTGACGCCGGCCACGGCGGACATCGTCGAGGAGGCCACGGCCACCTTCCTGGGCGGGGCCGATGCCATCGTCTCCTCGAACACGTTCCCGTCCCTGCCGCCCATCGACCCGGACACGCTCGACTTCGAGGTCAACGTGGAGGGCCTGGTCTCATCGGGCGGGCTCGGCGGACCGGCCATCCTCATGCAGTCGCTGGCCAAGATGGCGCAGCTGACGCAGGCCTTCCCGGACCGCGAGTTCTGCGGGCGTGGGCGGCATCTCGGGCTGGCCGGACGCGCTCTCCTACTTCCTGCTCGGCTGCGGCACCGTGCAGGTGGCCACGGCGGCCATGCTCGACCATGCCATCGGCCCCAACGTCATCCGCGGGCTGACCGAGGGCATGAGCGCGTTCCTCGACCGGCATGCCGAGCGGGGCTGGCACTCGCTGGCCGACTTCCGCGGCTATCGACGGGACGCCGTCGTGCCCCATGCGCGGATCGCCCGGCCGGTCGCGGCGCAGCCAGTCGCGGCGGCCGAGGTCGCCGCGGGCGGCGAGGCGCGCTAGGGTCGCTCCGAGCGACGCGGAACGCGCTGGAACGCGGGCGCCTCCGGTCGTCAGGGAGAGCGCTCGGCGGCTACGCTGAGGCCGCGGCGCTGCAGGCCGCTCGTCCAGGGAGGTGCACAGATGTTCACGCGGAAGCTCATCCTGGCCACGGCGGCTGCTGATCGGCAGCATCCCGGTCGTGGCGGCCGCAGCCGATGTCGGGCGACCAGGTCAGCTACTCGAGCCGGCCGGATCGCCTGGCCGTCTTCCTCAACGACATCGCCTACGCGCACGACGCGGTCTCACTGCCCGGCGGCGTCGACATCCGGGTCCTGCTCCCGGCCTCCGTCTACGCCGACACGCTCGTCCTGCGCGAGGACGGCGAGCGCGTGACCGACTACCGCATCCGGCGCGAGGCGGAGCAGACGGCCGTGGAGTGGCAGAGCGCGTCGCGAAGGCGCGCTGCGGGAGGTGACCCTCGAGTACCTGCTGGGCGGCGTCGGCTGGCGTCCGACCTACGACATGTGGATCGCGGCCGACGCGGACGAGACGCGTCGACCTGGACGCCTTCGCCGAGATCCGCAACGGCGCCCTCAGCATCGATGACGTCGAGACCGAGCTCATCGCCGGTCGCGTCGACACCACGCAGATGGTCGCGGACATGGCCGACATGTCCGCGAACCAGTATGCTCGCCGGCTACGAGGATGCGGCCGTTGGCCCGGGAGGCGTCCCGACCGGTCCCGTGCGCATCCAGCACGTCTACGACGTCGGAGCGGTCAGCGCCGAGCCGGGCGACGTCGTCTACCTGGCCATGGAGCAGGCCACGCTCCCGGCCCGCCGGCTGCACCTCTGGAACGCGCCGACCGACGACCAGGTGACCGTCATCTACAAGGTCCGCAACGAGACCGACGAGCCCCTCGCCGAGGGCGTCGTGCGTTCCTACGAGGACGGCCTCTTCATCGGCAGCGACCTCATCGAGCTGACGCCCGTGGGCAGCGAGGGCAGCGTCACCGTGGGACAGCTCCAGGACGTGCGCGTCGAGCCGCAGCGAGACCACGACCGAGGTCGACCAGGATGCCTACGAGTACCTCCACGAGGTCGTCCTGACGATCAGCAACTTCGGCACCGAGCCGATCGACCTCGAGGTCGTCGACAACTGGCTGCCGGAGGCCGAGGCCTTCACCTTCTCGCGGAGCCCGCGCGGGAGAGCGGCAACGTCCTGCGCTGGGAGGTGACGGTCGAGCCGGGCGAGGAAGAGGTCATCGAGTACTCGTTCCGGGTCGACTGATGAGCAGGTTCGACGAGAAGGCCCAGGACTGGGATACCGAGGAACGCCAGGAGCGCGCCCGGATGGTGGCGCAGGTCATCCGCGAGCAGGTCCCGCTGACGCGAGACGATGCGGGTCATCGACATCGGCGCCGGCACCGGCCTGCTCGGCCTGGCCCTGGCGCCCGACGTGGGCTCGGTGCGTCCTGGCCGAGCCGTCCGCCGGCATGCTGGCGGTCGCGCGGCGGAAGCTCGAGGGCCGGGTCCCGCCAACGTCACCGCCATCGAGCTCGACCTGCCGGCCGACCCGCCCGCCGGAGCACCCTTCGACCTCGCCGTCTCCATGCTCGTGCTCCATCACGTCGAGGACACGGGCGCGGCGCTGCGCTCCATCCATGCGCTGCTCGGCGCCCGACGGTCGGATCGCCCTCGTCGACCTCGACGCCGAGGACGGCACGTTCCATGACCACGGCGCCGAGGGCATCCACCACCAGGGCTTCGACCAGGCGGCGCTGGTGGAGCTGGCGCGCTCGGCCGGGTTCACGGACGTCGAGACGCGCATCGTCTCGGAGATCGAGCGGGACGGTCGGCCCTACCCGCGTCTTCCTGCTCACCGGCCGCACGCGCTGACGCGAGGGCCGTCCCCAGGCCTCAGTCTGCCGGGGGCAGGCCCGGCTCGGGGCGGGTCGCCACGTCGGCGGTGCGCCGCTGAACGGCTGCGCTCGGCGCCACGCCGGCCCAGCGAACGGACCCGGGCGTGGACCTCCTCGCGATTGTGGCGGTACAGGTGGATGGCCGTCGGCAGGATCGAGAGCGTGAAGACGACGGCGAGGACGACGAGCAGCCAGCGATCGAGCTGCTCGCCCAGCGTCTCGCCGAGCAGGTAGCCGGCGAGCGGGAGGCCCACGGCCCAGAGCAGCGCACCGGTGAAGTTGAAGACCGCGAAGCGCGGGTAACGCATCTGCGCGGCCCCGGCCACGATCGGGGCGAACGTGCGCACGAAGGGCAGGAAGCGGGCCATGACGATGGTCTTGCCGCCGTGGCGCTCGTAGAAGGCCTCGGCCGCCTCCAGGTGGCTGCGCTTGAACCAGCGCGAGTCGGGTCGGTCGTAGAGGCGGCCGCCGACACGCCTGCCGAACGTGTAGCCGACGGCATCGCCGGTCACCGCGGCGATGAAGCAGACGAAGATGACGACCTCGATGGAGAAGACGTCCGGGCGGGCCGAGGCCAGCACGCCGGCCGTGATGAGCAGCGTGTCGCCGGGCAGGAAGAAGCCGAAGAAGAGGCCCGACTCGGCGAAGATGATGGCCGCCAGGCCGACGATGCCGACGGTCAGGAGGAGCTGTTCGAGGTCGACCCCGGGAAGCATCGGCGGGGCCTACCCGGTCCCGATCGCCCGACCGGGCGCGGGGCGGCCAGGGGCGCTCGTTCGTCGGGGGTCCATCGGGCGCCAATGGTAGTGCAGCAGGGCATCGCGGGCAGCCAGCGGGCCGAGGTCGCTGCTTCGGTGGGGCTTGACCGGCGCGTATCATCTGCCGCCATCCGGGGGGCGAGGACCGGCACGGGAGGCGCGCCATGGCGTGGTGGTTCGGCTTGGGGCGGCATCAGCCGCGCGCCCGTCTCGCAGCCGTCCTGCTCACGCTGCTGACCGCGGTCGTCGCGACGGGTCCGGGCGCGGCACAGTCGCCCGCCGGGTCGCCGGCCCCGGTCGAGCCACCTGCCCAGGCGCCGGCCCGTTCACTGACCCCGGCCGACTCCTCGACCCTGCGGAATCGGAATCGTTGAAGGCGGGCCACTCTCTCTCCTTGGTGGATACGTGAGCGATCCGCTTCTTCAGCCCGCACCGGGTCATGCGCTGTTGCCTGGCACGCACTCTGATGGCCTATCCCGGCCTGCCCACGCTCGATGGGGGGACGATCGTCTACCCCGACCTCGCCGCCGAGCACCCGACGGTCTCGCGCGACGGCCTCCTCTGGAGCTTCACCTTGCGCCCGGACGTCCGCTACCAGCCGCCGTTCGAGGATCGCACGGTCGTGGCCGCCGACGTCATCCGGGCCATCGAGCGCAGCGCCAGGATCTCGCCCGAGCTCGCCATCCCCGGCTACGGCTTCGGGCTCATCGAGGGCGCAGCAGAGTTCGCGGCCGGCGAGGCGCCCGTCATCAGCGGCATCGAGTCGTCCGACCCGCTGTCCCTGACGTTCCGTCTCACCAGCCCGCATGGGAACTTCGGGCATTTCCTCAGTGACCCGGCGAGCGCGCCGATCCCCGAGGGCGCCGCCGACGGCCATGACCCGGTCTTTCCCGAGCCCGACCCGCAGGCCGGCCCAGGGCAGGAAGCACCGCCCGAGCTCCCCTTTGCCTACCGGTTCGTGTCCAGCGGGCCGTACATGTGGGAGTCCTATCCGGTCGACATCGCGGATGGACGCGCCACGCTCGTCCGCAACCCGTCCTGGGACCCCGCCACGGACGAGCTGCGCCGGCCCGTCGCGGAGCGGGTCGAGCTCGTCACGCTGCCGACGCGGGAGGCCGCCTTCGCGATGGTCGACGAGAGCAGCGTCGACATCGTGGATTACCGGACCGGGGCTGATACGGTCGAGCGCTATCGACTCGACCCCGCCCGATCCGACCAGCTCCACATGGGCCTCGTCGAGACGATCACGTTCGTGCCCATGAACCTGGCCGTGCCGCCCTTCGACGACGTGGCCGTGCGGCGTGCCGTCAACGCGGTCATGGATCGCACAGCCCTCATGGAGGCGCATCTCCAGGGCCGCAGCGAGCTGCCTCAGTACCTTGGCTTCCGACAGATGGGCCACGTGGCGACGCACGTCATCGCCGACAGCCTGACCGCCGGGCTGCTGGCCACCTATGACCCGTTCCCCTCGACCGGCCACCAGGGCAGCGTGGCGGCGGGACGAGCGGAGATGGCCCGCTCGCGGTATGACACAGACGGCGACGGCCTGTGTGACGCGCCCGAATGTCAGGGGGTCAGAGTCGTCGCGGAGTTCGAGAGCGTGGGTGGGCTGTTGCACGAAGGTCTCGCGGCCATCGGCATCGAGGCCGAGGTCGTGCCGCTCAGCGATGACGTGGACATGAGCGACCCCGCGAACCACACCGCGATGCAGTCCAACTGGTACAACTGGAGCTACCCCCTCGACGGCGACCTGAACGACCTCGTGAGCGGACCGCACATCGAGCACGGTGTGAATCACTCGCTCGTGGGTGCGACCCCTGAGCAGCTCGAGGCCTGGGGCTACTCGGTCACCGAGGTGCCCAGCGTGGACGGCCTGCTCGATGCCTGCGCAGGTGAGTCAGGTCATCGACGGGCGGCCTGCTGGGCACAGCTCGACCAGGTGCTCTCCGAGGACGTCGTCCCCTGGCTCCCCCTCTACGCCACGGCCGCTGCGTGGATCGTCTCCCCGCGCGTGAGCGCCACGAACCTGGACCAGTCCGCGTTCTTCAGCTTTCCGGCGATCGAGCGCACCGAGCTGGCCGACGGTGCTCCGACCAGCTGACGACGAGGAGCGATACAGGCGATGACGGGCCGGTCCGAGGCGCAGCGCAAGCTGCGGACCGTGCTCTTCACGGACATCGTGGGCTCGACCGACCTGGCCGCTCAGCTGGGCGACAAGCGCTGGCGCGCCCTCGTGGGCCGCCACCACCAGGCCATCCGGCGTGAGCTGAAGCGGCACCGCGGGCATGAGGTCGACACCGCTGGCGACGGGTTCTTCGCCACGTTCGAGAACCCCACCGATGGCGTGCGCTGCGCAGCCGCCGCCATCGCTGCCGTGCACGGCCTGGGCCTGCGCATCCGGGCCGGGCTCCACATCGGCGAGGTCGAGACGAGCGGCCAGCAGGTCACCGGCATCGCCGTGCACATCGGGGCACGCCTGCTGGCCCTGGCAGGCCCGGAGGAGGTGCTCGTCTCGGGCACGTTGCGGGACCTCGTCGCCGGCTCTGGACAGGAGTTCGAGGACCGCGGCAGCCACGAGCTCAAGGGCGTGCCCGGCGAGTGGCGTGTCTACGCCCTCGTCCTGCCGCACCTCGACGAGGCGGTCGTCAGCACCACGGAGGAGGACGCTCGATCGGCTGCCGTCTCGCGCCGCCGCCAGGCTGCCCTGGCGGGGGTCGCCGTGGTCGCCGTGGCGCTGGTCGTGGTGGTGATGGCGTTCATCTGGCTGGTCCCGCCGCCCCCGGCTCCCATCGTCACGGGGCCGGACAGCGCGGTCGCGTTCGCCATGGATGGCGGTCGAGCGGTCGCCGGCCTCGCTACCGGCCGGGGCCCTGCGGCCGTCCATGCGGCGGACGGCACCGTCTGGGTCGCCAACGTCGACGCCGGGACGCTGACGCACATGGGAACGGATGGCGAGTCCACGACCGTCGGCCAGGTGAGCAGCCGACCGACCGAACTGACCACGGCGGGCGGCCTCCTCTGGGTGGCCGACCGCTACTCCGACAAGGTCACCGTGCTCGATGCCACCGATGGAGAGCTCCAGGATCAGCTGGCCCTCCACGCCAGCGCGCTCGACGCTGGACATGGCTCCGTCTGGGCCACCGACGACCTGCGCGACATCGTCCGGCGTCTCGACCCGAGGGATGGCAGTGAGCTGCAGGTCATCGAGCTGGCGGATGGGTCGGGGCCGTTGGATGTCGTGGCCGGCAGCGACGACGTCTGGGTGGCAGCGAGTCTCTCCGGCGAGGCCATCCGGCTTGATCCGACCAGTGGCGACGTCGGCGAAAGCGTCGAGATCCCGGGTATCGAGCAGCTGTCAGCCGCCGTGGACACCCTCTGGGCCGTGAGCCCGGCCGAGGACACGGCCACGAGGGTCGATGCGGCCTCGTCGCGCGTCGCCGTGCGGGCCGAGGTCTGCGACTCCCCGGTCGCCGTGGCCGCCGTTCCCGATGAGGGCGGCGCCTGGATCGTCTGCAGCAGGGAACGGACGCTATGGCACCTCGATCATGCCGGCAACGTCGACCTCGAAGTGCCACTCGATGGCGTACCCACGGACCTGGCGCTGGACGGCGACCGCGTCTGGGTCACCCTGCGCGAGGATTGAGGGCCACAGCGCCCTGAAGCGGCGGGCCGTCTGTCGAGCAGTGAGGCGGCTGCGACCCGAAGGCCGTTCGACGCGGCTTTCTTATCTGATATGAGCCGAGGCCTCCGCCACGGTGTCAAGGACGTGTCCTGGGGTGGGAACGCAGGGGGATCCCAGGCGAAAGGGGCTCTCACGCTGCGATCGTCCCCACCTGGGCCGCCGACATCACATCCGACGGGAATCGCGGCAGCAGAGTCGATGATCAGGGCCACAGGAGGGGGCGAGCCGATCGAGGGTGTCGCTCTAGCAGCAGCCGGTCCCGCCGCAGCAGCCCGGCTCGGTCGCCAGCGTCGCTGACATGTGCGGGATCGGTACCGCGTCGCGGCTCTTGGTGGCCCGGATGATGGCGCTGTGCATGCCGTCCGCGACGGCGTGCGTCGGCGTCACGCTGACGTCCTCGAGCCCGACCGCGCCGCAGCCCGGACTCGAACTCGGAGAACGACAGCGCCCCGGCGATGCAGCCCGTGTAGCTGCCGCGCTCGGCACGGTCCGCCGCGTGTGAGCGTGTCCTCGGCCACGATGTCAGTGATGCCGATGCGCCCGCCGGGCCGCAGGACGCGGGCGATCTCGCGGAAGACGGCCGGCTTGTCCGCCGCCAGGTTGACGACGCAGTTGCTGATGACCACGTCGATGGAGTCGGCCGGCAGCGGGATGGCCTCGATGTGGCCCTTCAGCAGCTCGACGTTCGTGACGCCCGCCTCGGCGATGTTGCGCGCGGCAAGCGCGAGCATCTCGTCGGTCATGTCGAGGCCGAAGACGCGACCACTGGGGCCCACTCGCCGCGCGGAGAGGAGGACGTCGATGCCGCCGCCGGAGCCCAGGTCCAGGACCCGCTCGCCCTCATGGAGGTCGGCGACGGCGATGGGGTTGCCGCAGCCGAGCGACGCAAGCACGGCGGCCTCCGGCAGCTCGTCGCGCTCGAGGGCGCTGTACAGCTCCGCGCCGATCCTCCCGGCGCACAGCAGCCGCTGGCGGGATCGAGGACGGCGAGGGCGCTCTGCGCGTAGCGCTCGCGGACGAGCTCGTGGATGGACTCGGTCATGGGTGGTTCCCCCTTCGTGGATGTGGGCGGTCAGCAGCAGACCGGCGCCCGGGCAGGTGCCGAACGTCGTGTCAGTGCTCGCAGGTCGAGGGCGCCGAGACGCAGCGAGAAGCTCGGACGAGCCGACGAGCCCTCGCGGACCGCACGGATGAGCTGCCAGCGCGCGAGGTCGTGCTGGCGCTCCTGCTGGATCACGCTGAGGAGCTGGTAGGACTGGAGCATCGGGCCGTCCCTTGCTTCTTGTATCGATGCTTGCGAATATAGACGGCCATCGATACCATGTCAACGATGAAGCGCGAGATCGATCCCGACGTCCGACTGCTCCAGGCCGCGGCCGATCCCACCCGTCTTGCCATCCTGCGACAGCTCTCGAGCGCCGGGCCGGTCTGCGCCTGCGACTTCACGGCCTGCTGCGACGTCAGCCAGCCCACGGTGTCGCACCATCTGAAGGTCCTGCGCGAGGCCGGCTGGATCGAGGGCGAGCGGCGCGGCACGTGGATCTGGTATTCCCTGCGACCGGAGGGACTCGGCTCGCTTCCGTCGGCTGGCGGACGGACTCCAGCCGGCTGCGGCTCGACCGGCCCATGCGCTCGCCGGCACGTCCCGCCGTCTGCCGGTCCTCGAGCCCGCCGGCTGACCCGTCTCGCGGAGGCCGCGCCGGTCTCCTCGGGCGACTCAGTCGGGCTCCGGCAGTGACTCAGTCGGGCTCGGATCGGCGCCTCGGGCGTGGCGCTCCACCCGGTCGCCTCGGTGAGCACGATCCGGATCATCGGCCGCGTCTCGATGTCGTGCGTGCGGTACTGCGGATACTTGGCCCTGAGCGCGTCGACCGCTCGACCGTGCGGCTCGGCGACATCGATCGGCGCTCCACGAGCGTCGCCAGCCCTCGTGCGCGAAGCCACGCCAGGCGCGACCAGTCCTCGCTCCAGCGCTCGAAGAGGAGCGTCACCTCGGGTCGAGCGGCGATGTCCCGGACGCGCGCCAGCCGTCGCACGTCGGCACTCTGTTTGGGCTTGGCGTCGAGCGGCGACCAGACAGTCGATCGCGCGTCCTCGCCACCAGGCTCGTCGACGACGAAGCAGATGGGCACGAGGCGCGGCTGCCCACGCGTCGAAAGGTGGCCAGCGTCGCGGTCCGGCGCCTCGCCATGAACCCTCGCCAGCCGGCGTCGATCACGATTGGAGGGCCTCGTCGAAGAACCCGATGACCTGCGCCTCCCACTCGTCCGGGAAGCGCGCCAGGGCCCCGATGTGCGGGGCGTCCACGTTCCAGACGCGCACCTCCGGAGCGGCCTCCTGGAGCAGCGGCGCCGCGGCGGCCTCGTCGGCCGCGGTCCCGGCGATCACGAGCATGGGCACCTGGTCGGCCGCCCGCGCCACGGCCTCGGCCAGGGGGATCGGCGGGCTCGCGTCGGTCATCAGGTCGGCCAGGCCCCACATGATCTCCGCGTCGATGCGCTGGATCGTCCCGCTGATATCCCCCGGCAGGTACGCCAGGTCAGCGGGCATGCGGGCGCTCACGCCCTCGGCGGCGACGGCGGAGAGGCCCACGTCCGCAGCCGCTGCGGTGAGCGCTTCCTCGCCTCCCATCGAGAGGCCCAGGGCGCCGATGCGCTCCGGGTCGACCTCGGGGCGCGTGCGCAGCCATGCGATCGCCAGCCTGCGACGTCGTCGACGCCGCGCCAGCCCCAGGCGTGCCCGATACCCCCACTGTCGCCGGTGCCTCGCGAGTCGAGGGCCAGGACGCCGTACCCGTGCGAGCCCAGGATGGCAGCGTGGCCTATCGGTGGACCCCTTGTCGCCACCCGAGCCGGGAAGCACGACGATCGCGGCGCCGTTCGTCGACGGCGTGTACCAGCCCACGAGCTCCACTCCGTCGGGGTCTCGAACGACACGCGCTCGGCCTCGACCGGCATCGCCGCGCTAAGGGGGGTCCGTGGCGGATGGGTCCCGTACGTCGCTCCTGCGACCGGGATGAGGACGAACTGGAGGATGAGGAAGCGCGATGGGGATCCAGGCCAGCCGCCACCAGCCCGGTGTGGCTCGGATGAGCGTCCAGCTGCCGACGACCATGAGGAAGAGCCCGGCGATAAGACAGGCGATGGCCAGCGAGGCGGTCACCGACAGGCCGCTCGTGGCCAGCCACACTGGCCCGATGCCGCCGCCGACGCAGAAGCCGGCGAACCCACCGGCGAGCTCGGCGCTCCCTCGAATGACGGGCTTCCGGTGCACCGTCAGGGCGACGAGCACGGCCGTGGCGGCCACGGCCAGCGCGATACCCACCAGCCGACCCGGCAGCGAGAGGTCCGAGATCCAGGCCAGCAGCACGAGTCCCAGGCCCACGACGACCTGAGCCACGAGGAGGAGGATCGCTCCGTCTGACAGGCTTCGACCGCGCCAGCGTCGCGCGCCCGTCGCCGTGGATGACGCGCTCGGGTCGCGCGTCTCATCGATGCCCTGCCGGTGGTCGGTCGAGCTCACGGTCAGAGGATAAAGGCCACTCTCCCGCGGGTACCCTCACCGGGTGACCTCGTCTCCCACGTCGCCAGCGACCGAGCTGCTGCGGCTGCCGGAGTTCCGTGCGCTGCTCGTCGGCCCGCGGCCTGGCGTCGCTGGGCATGTCGGCCATCGCCACGGTCGTGGCCTTCCAGACCTACGAGGTCACCGGCGAGCCGCTCGCGCTCGGGCTGCTCGGCCTCGTGGAGGCCATCCCGGCCCTCGGCCTCATGCTCTTCGGCGGGCACGTCGCCGACCGGCGCGACCGCCGCTCCATCATCCTCCTCACCGGCGTGGCCCTCGTGGTCGGCGCCATGGCCCTCGCCTTCCTGTCGCTGGACCCCGAGAACGTCGGCCTGGCCGGCATCCTGGCGGTCGTCTTCCTCGTCGGCGTGGCGGCCGGCTTCGAGCGACCGGCGCTCACCGCCTTCGAGACGCAGGTCATCCCCATCGAGCACGCCACCCGCGGCGCGTCGTGGACGGGCAGCCGTCTGGACCGGCGCGCAACATCCTCGGTCCGGCCCTCGGCGGCCTCGCCATCGCCTTCATCGGCATCCCGGCGACGTACGCTCGCCATCGCCGTCCTCCTGGCCGTCTCGGTCGTGGTGCGTCACGCGCATCGGCCGCAAGCCCATGCCGGCCACCAGGAGGGCGAGAGCGTCGTGGAGAGCCTGGCCGAGTGGCGTCCGCTACGTCGTGCGCCACCAGGTCCTGCTCGGCTCGATGGCCCTCGACCTCTTCGCCGTCTTCTTCGGCGGCGCCATCGCCATGCTGCCGGTCTTCGCCAGCGACATCCTGCACGTCGGCCCGATCGGCCTCGGCCTGCTGCGGACGGCACCGTCGGTGGGCGCGCTGCTCTCGATGCTGGCCACGGCGCGCATCCCGCCCAAGCGCCGCGCCGGACCGATCTTCCTCATCTGCGTGGCCATCTTCGGCGTCTCCATGCTGGTCTTCGGCCTGTCCACCAGCTTCGTCCTCTCGCTGGCGGCGCTCTTCGTGGCCGGCCTGGCAGACGGCGTCAGCGTCGTCATCCGCATCGTCATCGTGCGCGTCGAATCGCCCGAGGCGATGCGCGGACGGATCGCCTCGGTCAACCACGTCTTCATCGGCGCCTCCAACGAGCTGGGGGCCTTCGAGAGCGGCGTGGCTGCCACGCTGCTCGGCGTCGTGCCGAGCGTCGTCGCCGGGGGCGTGCTGACCCTCGGCATCGTGGCGGCCGTGGCCGTGCTCGCCCCGGAGCTGCGGCGACTCGACCTGGGTCGGCGCATGATCGAGGGTCCGGGCGCACAGCCCCTGACCATGCTGGCCGCGGGCACGTCCGCGGTCGACCCGAACCTTGTGCCGTTGGCCGAGGCCGCCGTCCCGATCGACCTTCGAGAACGCTAGGCCGTTCGATGGCTGGCTGATCGCCAGGGGCCCAGGAGTACGATCGCTCCCGGACGACGACCGGGATCGCTGGACGAGGGGTGCCCTGGACCGGCGATGATCGCCATGTGAAGGGGGGCGGCCATGACGGCTTGTCACGCGCGGGCGCATCGAGGGCGAAAGCGGACGAGCGGTGCCTTGGAGGCGACCGGTCGCTGGACAGCCGCGGTCCGGGCCAGGAGACCAGACGAGCCGACGCATTGTTCGAAGACCCCTGGGCCGCGGAGCTCGCTGGGCAGGTCGGCCGGGCGTGGCTGGAGGAACGATCGCCAGAGAGCGTACTTCCCATCGTCCTGCGCACGCGGTACTTCGACGACTGGCTCGAGGCGACCGTGCGTGATCGCGACATCGGCCAGGTCGTGCTCCTGGGTGCCGGGCTCGATACTCGTTCGTTCCGCCTCGCCTGGCCGGACGGGACGGTGGTGTTCGAGCTCGACCGACCCGCGGTCCTGGACCACAAGGCCGCGGTGCTCGCCGAAGCCGGCGCGACGCCACACGCCGACCGAAGGACCGTTGCGGCCGACCTGGGCGACGATTGGCCCGCCGCGCTTCTCGCTGCTGGCTTCTACCCGACCGAGACCTCGGCGTGGTTGCTCGAGGGCCTGCTCTTCTACCTCCCTGTCGATCTCGTCGAGCGGCTCCTCGGCCGACGTCAGTCGGCTGTCAGCCGCGGGCAGCCGCCTCGCCTTCGACATCGTGAACGGCGAGGTCATGACCTCGCCGTGGACCCGACCCTGGGTCGAGATGCAGGCGGCCGCAGGTGCGCCGTGGCTGGCGACGATGGAGGACCCGATCGGCGATCTTGCCGACCATGGCTGGAGCGCGTCGCTCACCCAGGCCGGTCAGCCCGACGCCGCCCACGGTCGGTGGACCCTTCCCGTCATCCCGACCACCATGCCCGGCATGCCGCACAGCTGGTTCGTCACGGCGGAGCGATAGCCCTGACGTTACCCTTCGGATGAGATGGACGGTCCCACGACACCGATCGTGCGCGTCGCCGACGCGCTGGCCAGCGGGCAGACCGATGGCGGCCGCGTCACCGTCCAGGGCTGGGTGCGGACGCGCCGCGATTCGAAGGCCGGGCTCTCCTTCGTCCACGTCCACGACGGCTCCTGCTTCGACGCGCTCCAGGTCGTGGCGCCGGCCGCCCTGCCCAACTACGAGGGCGAGGTCCTGCGCCTGACCGCCGGCTGCGCGGTCACCGTCGAGCGGCACGCTGGCGCCCTCGCAGGGCCAGGGCCAGGCCGTCGAGCTGCAGGCCGATGCCCTCGAGGTCGTGGGCTGGGTCGACGACCCGGACACCTACCCCATCTCGCCCAAGCGCCACACGCTTCGAGTACCTCCGCGAGGTCGCCCACCTGCGCGTCGCGCACCAACACCATCGGCGCCGTGGCCCGCGTCCGCCACTGCCTGGCCATGGCCATCCACCGCTTCTTCGACGAGCGCGGCTTCACCTGGATCCACACGCCCATCATCACGGCGGCCGATGCCGAGGGCGCGGGCGAGCTCTTCCGCGTCTCGACGCTGGACCTCGCCAACCTGCCGCGCACGGCCGATGGGGCCATCGACTTCAGCCAGGACTTCTTCGGCCGGCCGACCTTCCTGACGGTCTCCGGCCAGCTCAACGTCGAGAGCTACTGCCTGGCCCTGACGCGGGTCTACACCTTCGGGCCGACCTTCCGGGCCGAGAACTCGAACACCAGCCGCCACCTCGCCGAGTTCTGGATGGTCGAGCCCGAGATCGCCTTCGCCGACCTGGCCGCCGATGCCGACCTGGCCGAGGACCTCCTCAAGTACGTCTTCCGGGCCGTGCTCGACGAGCGCCCCGACGACATGGCCTTCTTCGCCGAGCGCATCGACCGCGAGGCCGTCACGCGGCTGGAGGCCTTCGTGACCTCCGACTTCGTGCGCATGACCTACACCGAGGCCATCGACGTCCTGCAGCGCTCCGGCCGGACCTTCGAGTTCCCTGTCGCCTGGGGCCTCGCCCTCCAGGCCGAGCACGAGCGCTACCTCTGCGAGGAGCACGCCGGCCGGCCCGTCGTCGTGGTCGACTACCCCAAGGAGATCAAGGCCTTCTACATGCGCCTCAACGACGACGAGCGCACGGTGGCGGCCATGGACGTGCTGGCGCCGGGCATCGGCGAGATCGTGGGCGGCAGCCAGCGCGAGGAGCGCCTCGACGTGCTCGACGCGCGCATCGTCGAGATGGGCCTCGACCCGGCGCGCCTACGGCTGGTACCGCGACCTGCGCCGCTACGGCACCGTGCCCCACGCCGGCTTCGGCCTGGGCTTCGACCGCGCCCTCGCCTACGCCACCGGCATGGCCAACATCCGCGACGTCATCCCCTTCCCGCGCACGCCCGGGCAGCGCCGACTTCTGAGCCGCGGCGCCGTGGTTCGCTCGTCTCAGGATGCCGGTGGCCCGATCTCGGCCTGGAGGTCGAGGATGGGCTGCTGGCTCACGACGATGAACCCATCGCGGGGCCGGTCGAGGTCGAGGACGAGGATGGTCACGACGCTCAGGGCGACGACGAGGACGGCCGCGCTGACGAGGCTCCGCCGGCCCGTGATGCCGGCGCTGTACCCGACCATGCCGAGCGTGAGGACCGAGCCTCCCAGCAGGAGCAGCAGGACCGTCTCGGGGACTCGGGCGTAGAGGCCCGACGTGATCCGCGCCTCATGCACCTGGATGACCTGGGTCACGTTGTCCACGAAGAGGGCCAGCAGGTCGTTGGGGTCGGTCTCCCGGACGAGCGTCTCGGCGATCGCCCAGAGCTCGGCGTGGATCTCCTCGGAACGAGTCATGTTGGCCTCGAGCGCGGCGTCGTCGTTCGTCGCGACCCGCAGCGCGGCGTACTCGCGCAGGAGCTCCCGGACCTGCTCGCTCTCCGGAGAGCGGAGGTAGCCGGCCTGCAGATAGGCGGCGCGGATGGTGTTGGCCTCCTCGAGGACGCAGCCCGCGCCGGGTGTCGAAGCGGTCGGCTGCCATGCCCATCGTGATGCCCAGCAGGAAGGCCATGAGCGCGAGGAGTGACCCCACGAGCACACCCGTGGGACCCTCCTGCTCGCCCGGTGTTCGATCCTGCCACCAGCGCCCGACGCGGAAGCCGACCTCGTAGGCCACCAGCATGAGGAGTGCGAAGGCGAGGAGGATGACCAGGATGGGCGCAGCATCGAGCGACTGGTGGTTCATGGGCAAGGCCACCACACTACAGGCCGGCTCTCGCCGTATCACCCGAAACGGATGACCCGCGCGAAGTCGTTGACAGGCCGAGAGGGGCACAGTATCTTGATGTCAAGTATCACGAGTACAGAGGTAGTCATGAGCGATCGGAGCGGCAGGGCCAGGCGAGTGCGCGGCGTCCACGCCTGGCTGGCCCTCTGGCGGGCGACGCGGACCATGGAGGGACAGGCTCGCCACAGCGTCGAGGCCGCCGGGCTGTGCCTCAGCGACTTCGCCGTCCTGGAGGCGCTCCTCCACAAGGGCCCCCTGAGCGTCGGTGAGCTGGGCCGGCGCGTCCTGCTGACGAGCGGCTCGATCACGACCTCCATCGACCGGCTCGAGCGCGACGGCCTCGTGGAGCGGATGCCCGCGAGCGACGATCGTCGCTCGCGCATCGTCCATCTGACCGAGATCGGGCGACGCCCTCATCCGCGCTCGGTTCGCGGCCCACGAGCGGGACATGGACCGCGCCTTCGCGGCCCTGTCACGCGGCCGAGACCCGGGAGCTCGTCACCATCCTCTCCAAGCTCGGTCCCGCCGCGGACGAGCGCATCCCCTGACCATCCCCCAGCCCCCAGGAGACCAGCATGCAGTTCGGCATCTTCAGCGTCGGCGACGTGACCGCCGACCCGACGACCGGTCGGACCCCCACCGAGCACGAGCGCATCAAGGCGCAGGTCGAGATCGCCCTCAAGGCCGAGGAGGTCGGCCTCGACGTCGTGGCCTTCGGCCAGCACCACAATCCGCCGTTCGTGGCCTCGGCGCCCACGACGACGATGGCCTGGGTGGCCGCCCAGACCCGCCGCATCATCCTCTCGACCGCGACGACGCTCATCACCACCACCGACCCGGTCCGCATCGCCGAGGACTACGCCACCCTGCAGCACCTCACCGACGGCCGCATGGACCTCATGCTCGGCCGTGGCAACACCGGTCCCGTGTATCCCTGGTTCGGCAAGGACATCCGCGACGGCATCGCGCTCGCGGTCGAGAACTACGCGCTGCTGCACCGGCTTTGGCGCGAGGACGTGGTCGACTGGGAGGGCCGCTTCCGAACGCCGCTGACGGGCTTCACCTCGACGCCCCGCCCGCTCGACGGCATCCCGCCCTTCGTCTGGCACGGCTCCATCCGCAGTCCCGAGATCGCCGAGCAGGCCGCCTACTACGGCGACGGCTTCTTCGCCAACCACATCTTCTGGCCGCCCGAGCACACGCGGCGGATGGTGGGCCTCTACCGGCGCCGCTTCGAGCACTACGGCCATGGCTCGGCCGAGCAGGCCATCGTCGGCCTCGGCGGCCAGGTCTTCATGCGGCCCGACAGCCAGGCGGCCGTGCGCGAGTTCCGTCCCTACTTCGACAACGCGCCCGTCTACGGGCACGGCCCCTCGCTCGAGACGTTCATGGAGGAGACGCCGCTGACGGTGGGCAGCCCGGCACAGGTCATCGAGCGGACGCTCGGCTTCCGCGAATACGTCGGGGACTACCAGCGCCAGATGTTCCTCATCGACCATGCCGGCCTGCCGGTGAAGACCGTCCTCGAGCAGCTCGACATCCTCGGCGACGGAGGTCGTGCCGGTGCTGCGCGCGGAGTTCGCCGGCTCGGAAGCCCGCCCACGTGCCCGAGGCGCCCACCCACGCGGCACGCCTGGCGGCGGCAGCGGGCAGGGCTGTCGACGGAGGCCACGGACGTCGCGGTCGCGGCGGCCACGGTCCCGCAGGACACCGTCACCGGACGCCGGGCGGAGGAAGACGCCGCGCTCCCGGCCGGTCTGACCTGACCATGGCGCGCGTCGTCGTCGTCAGCGCGGGGCTGCGGGTGCCCGTCGACGACCCGCCTGCTCGCCGGACGAGCTCGGCGAGGCCGTCGGCCTCCGCTCTCCGCACGGCCGGCGAGCCGGTCGAGCTCGAGATCGTCGAGCTGCGCGAGCTGGCCCACCCGATCGTCGACGCCCTGCTCACCGGCTTCCCGACCGGCGACCTGCGCGCTGCGGTCGAGGCCGTGACGGAGGCCGACGCCCTGGTCGTGGTGAGCCCCACGTTCTCGGCGTCGTTCAGCGGCCTCTTCAAGAGCTTCCTCGACCTCTTCGAGGCCGATTCACTGCCGGGCACGCCGACGCTCCTCGCGGCCACGGGCGGCACGGAACGGCACTCGCTCGTGCTCGAGCATGCGCTGCGACCATTGCTCATCTACCTCGGCGCCAGCCCGGTCCGCACCGGCGGTCTACGCTGCCACGTCCGACTTCGGGGGTGAGGGCGCCGGTCGGCTGCGGGCGCGGGTGGTCCGGGCCGGTCGCGAGGTGGGTGAGGCGGTCCTCGGCCGGCGACGACGACCCGGCGAGCCGACCGACGACCGGTCCGCTGGGCCAGCGAGCGATGACATCGAGGATGTCGTGCCCTTCGATGAGCTGCTCGCCGATGTACAGGGCCGGAGCGACGCCTCCAGATCATCGCCGCGCGCTACGCTGGGCGCCGAGGCTGACCTTGAAGGAGGCTCGGGCATGAGGCCATCGGTGGGACGTCCCCTGGCGGGGCTCGGTGTGGGATCGCTGCTGGCGGTCGCCCTCATGGCGCCGGTCATGGCGCAGGATGAGAGCCCGCCGCCCGAGGAACCGGCCACGGTCAGCGAGGTGATCACCCTCGGGGCGACCGACGAGGTCCTGCGCGATGGCTTCGATGCTCCCGGTGCCTGGGGCACGGTCGATGACGAGAGCGGAGCCATCCAGTACGGCGACGGCGCCATGCGGTTCGTGCTGCGGGAGGTGCCCAACGCCAAGTGGAACTGGCTGGACCTGGGCCACCAGGCCCCCGTGCTGTGGGTCCGGACGTCCCTGGCGATGCGCGCCGAGGGCGGCGCGGGCGGTCCCATGTGCGGCACGGCGGCCACGCCTGCCGTCCACGTGTTCGGCATCGTCTCCACCGATGGCGAGTGGATCATCGGGCGGACGAGCGGCAGCGACCTGGCCGTCTACGAGCGAGGCCCGCTGCCGGAGCGCAACGACTTCAGCGACGGTGGCACCGCGGTGGTCAGCCTGGAGTGCGCCATGACCGGACCGGTCGGCGATCGCGTGGCGATGTGGATCGACGGCGTGAACGTGGCGGACATCAGCCTCCCCGATGCCCTCGGGCCGTACTCCAGCGCCGGCCTCTACGGCGAGGGCTACGACGAGGGGTTCCGAGTCGTGTTCGACGACGTCGTGGCCGCCACGGGAGCGGACTACGCCCCGGTCATGCGTGAGCCGGCGACTCCTGCGCACGGGTCGAGCCGGCGACTCCTGCGCCGGGTGAGCCGGCGACTCCTGCGCCGAGTGAGCCCTCGCCGGCCGCCGAGAGTCCGACACCCGACACCTCGCGACGCGCCGGAGACATCGCGCCGGCTGACGGCAGGGCTTGCCGCCAGCGAGGTCCGTAGCGCATCCTCCCGCGCATGGCACACCCCGTCGAGCTCATCCTCGTCCGCCACCTCGCCACCCGGCTGGCGGTGCCCGTCTTCGTCATCGACGCGGCAGGTGACCTCGTCTTCTTCAACGAGCCCGCCGAACGCGTCCTCGGAAGACGGTTCAACGAGATCATCGTCATGCCGTTCGCCGAATGGACGACGGCGTTCCTGCCATCGGCTGCCGGTCGGCTCCTCGATGCCGAGGAGATCCCGCTCGTGCAGGCTCTCCACCAGGTCATCCCGGTCCACAGCCCGGTCGACATCGTGGGCGGCGACGGCGTCCAGCGGACCATCGAGGTGACCGCCTTCCCGCTCATCGGCCCCAACGAGCACGGTCATCGGGGCGGTGGCCATGTTCTGGGAAGCCGGCGGGGCGATGAAGGTCACCTTCTGGGGCACGCGCGGCTCGATCGCCACGTCGGGACCCGAGACCACGATGTTCGGCGGCGACACCGCGTGCGTGGCCATCAGCGGCGCGGACCCCGCGCATCTCGTCATCCTCGATGCCGGGACCGGCATCCGGCGGCTCGGGGCGGAGATCGACCGGAGGGTCCGGCGCATCGACCTGCTGCTCTCGCATCTCCATCTCGACCACATCGTGGGCATCGGCTTCTTCGAGCCGCTCTTCCGCCCCGATGTCACCGTCTCGGTCTGGGCGCCGCCCTCGACCACGCCGCTCATCGAGCGCCTGGGCCGCTACCTCTCGCCGCCCCTCTTCCCGGTCCGGCTGCGCGACCTGGCCTGCGAGCTCGAGCTGCGCGATGCGTCCGAGGAGCCCGTGGTGCGTGGCACCTTCACCATCACGGCCGTGCCCATCATCCACCCCGACAACGCCGTGGGGTATCGGATCGAATGCGGCGGACAGAGCATGGCCTATCTGCCCGACCACGAGCCGGCCCTCGGGCCCTCGTTCCCCTTCGAGCCGCTCTGGACGTCCGGGGCCGTGGTCGCCGACGGGGTGGACCTGCTCATCCACGACGCGCAGTACACGCCGGAGGAGTACGCCGGTCGCATCGGCTGGGGACATTCGTCGACCCTCCAGGCGGTGGCCTTCGCGGAGCTGACGGGCGCCCGGGACCTCGTCCTCTTCCACCACGACCCCTGGCACGATGACAGCCAGGTGGCCTCGCTCGCCCAGCGAGGCCCAGGCGGCGACGCGGACCGTCAGCGTGGTCGCCGCGCGGCAGGGCGCCACGATCACACTGGATGGAGCGCCATCCAGCGACGCCCTCGCCTGATCATCCCCAGGCCGCGGCCTCGTACCCGATAGACTCGCAGTTCGACCCAGCTCGAAACGGCAGGCTGGCGGGATCCGGGGTGGACGAGATGGTCAAGGATGCGAACGGACGCGAAGGACTCTCGACGGGCGCCATCGCCAAGGAGCTGGAGGCGTCTCCAGGAGCCGTGAAGAAGGCGCTCTCAGCGATCGGCGTCGCCGACGCCGACTTCGTGAAGGCCGGCTGCGGCTACTACTACGCCGACCGGCTGCCCGCCATCAAGGGCGCCCTGAAGTAGGTTCGGGGCCCTTGCGGGACCGCTCGCGCGGAGCCCTACCGCGCGCGGCCCTGGCGCAGGGGCCGTATCTGCTGATGAACGCCTTCCCGATCCTCCGCGATCTGTCGCCCGCTGGTCGGGTGGCGTTCGTGGCCACGTTCGCGGTGAGCATCGTGGCCATCGCCATGGAGTGGCTGCTGGGCATCCACGGCACTCCCATCTTCGTCGTCAGCGCGGCCGGCATCCTGGGCCTCGCCTACGTCGTGGGCATCAGCACCGAGCGCCTCGGGGCGCTCGCGGGGCCGCAGGTCGGGCGGCATCCTCAACGCGACGTTCGGCAACATCGCCGAGCTCATCATCGCCTTCTTCGCCCTCACCGCCGGCCAGCTCGAGGTCGTGCAGGCGTCGATCACCGGGTCGATCATCGGCAACCTGCTGCTCGTCCTGGGTGCGAGCTTCTTCTTCGGCGGCCTTCGCAACGGCGTGCAGCGCTTCAACAGCCGGGTAGCGGGCCTCGATGCGACCCTCCTCGTGCTGGCGGTCATCGGCCTCTTCGTGCCGGCCGTCTTCGCGTTCTCGCAGGGGGCCGGGACCGGTCGCGGCCACCGCATCGAGGAGAGCGTCGTCGTCGCGCTGGTCCTGCTCGCCCTGTACTTCGTGAACCTGTTCTACCGCTTCCGGCACCCCGAGGACGTCCTCGGCGGCGGCGAGGAGCCCGAGGAGCACGCCGGCCCGGCCTGGCGCCCGGCGGTCGCCTTCACGGTGCTCGGCGTGGCGGCCGCGTTCCTGGCCGTCCTGTCGGAGCAGCTCGTCGATTCCATCGACCCCTTCATCGAGCAGTTCGACCTGACGCCCTTCTTCGTCGGGGTCATCCTCATCCCCACCATCGGCAACCTCTCGGAGCACCTCGTCGGCGTGCAGCTCGCGATGAAGGACAAGATGGACTTCTCGATGGCCGTCTCGATCGGCTCGAGCCTGCAGGTGGCCCTCTTCGTGGCGCCGGTCCTCGTGCTGCTGGGGCTCGTCGTCAACCAGCCCATGGACCTCGTCTTCGCGCCGCTCGAGGTCGCCGCGGTCGCCACGGCGGCGGGCATCTGCGCGCTCGTCTCGCTCGACGGCGAGTCCAACTGGCTCGAGGGCGCCCTGCTGATGGGCGTCTACCTCATCCTGGCGGTCAGCTTCTTCTACCTGATCTGATCAGCTCTCGGGCGGGATGACGCCCTTGCGCAGCATGAAGCAGCCGTAGAAGCGGCGCTCACCCGTCTGGATGACGGCATAGGCGCTGCGTGCGAAGTCGTAGAAGGCGAAGCGCTCGATGCCGATCATCGGTCGCGGGCGCCCCTCGGCCCGGTCGATCTCGGCCTGGACCTCGGCCTGCACGGGCGGGATCTCGTCAGGCTGGCCGCCGACCTCCATGCGCCCTGCGAAGTCGTCCACGAAGGTATCGAGCGGCAGCACCGAGAGGATGGCCTGGACCGCCTGCGCCGCGGTGAGGTTCTCCATCCGCAATAGGCGCCCGGTTACCGTGGAGCGGGCGATCGAATCGGCCGGGAAGTTCGTGTCGGAGACGATGAGCACGTCGCCATGCCCCATGGCTCGCAGGCAGCCGAGCACGTCGGCGTTCAGTCGATGGTCGATCCCCTTGAGCATCTCATCCCTCCCCTGGCATCCCGATCGAAGTCACAGGCAAGGTTATTCGCCGACGACGTCGGCCGTCTGGCCAATGGGGCGAGTGACGCGCCTATGGGCGGCTTGCGGCCACGGTCGCGAGGTACGCGCCGTAGGGCTCGATGGCCGGGTTGTCAGCGGCGAAGGCGAAGTGGTCCTCGCCCTCGCCCGTGCGCAGCCCGAGATCGATCGCATCGTTCCTGACGTCCGCCAGCCACTCGGCGCCGCTGATGCCTGCCACCGGCAGGTAGGAGGTCTCGACCGCGTACTCGACCGCCTCCCAGCGATAGGCATAACGCTGGCCCCGGCTGACGATGGTGAGCTCCCGGCCGTCGCAGAGGTGCAGTGACTCGAGAAGGCGCTTGTCCGCCACGCGGTAGATGAGCCGGCGCAGCCGTCCCATCGTGCGGGCACCGACGGGCTTCGTGCCCTGCGTGGCGAGCAGGTGCAGCCCGCCTCCACTTCGCAGCCTGCCGAGCAATCGGTCGAAGTAGAAGCTGAGCGTGCCTTCCGGGACGTCCGCATCGAGGTCGCTGCCGAGGGCCACGGGGTCGTGCCGATAGCGCTCCCGCACGAGCTCGACGAGGCGCAGCATGAGCTTCTCGCCGACCGTGTTGTAGGCCAACTCGATCGATCGGCCGTCGGCCAGTCCGAGATGGATGTCGCCTCGCAGCAGGCAGTGGGCCACGCGGACCGATCGGATGTCGCGGTAGGGGCAGGTCTCCGAGCGCACCTCGCGGCCCACCCGGCGCAGGACGACGAGGTCCTCCTCGTAGAGAGCCACGACGTAGTCGTAGAGCTCCATGCCCGGGCGCGCATCGCGCCGCTCGATGTGGCGCGGGACCTTGATGCACAGCAGGGGCGCCTCGACCCGCGTCAGGAACGGGGCGAAGAGCGCTGGCAGCGGGTCTTCGTCGCTGATCTCCAGGGCCCACGGACCGAAGCGGTCGTACTCCCGTTGGATAACGTCCCCGGGCTTCCCCACGGCCACGACCGGCCAGGTCGCCATGTCTGTCCTCCCATCGCGGCACGCGAGGTCTCCAGGGGGACGGCATCAGGGTACCTCAGGGGGTCCTGTTGACGCGTCGCACCAGCTGATGTTGCTGGCATGACGGTCAGCGTTGCGCTCGGTGCGAAGATGGCGCCATGGTCGAGTACGGAGGTGCGGTCCGCCAGAGCGGCGACACCGTGGGCGGCGGTGGCTCGTTCGACTTCGGCAGTCAGATCACGGACGCGTTCGGTGACCTCGTCGACCGGATCGCCACCTTGCCACCAGAGATGCTCGTGCTGATCGCGGCCATCATGATGGTCGGCGGCTTCGTCTTCTTCTACCGGCGCCCGGCCTGATCCAACTTGTCGAGCAGTAGTGGGCCGGTCCCCGCGGGCTCGATGCCGCGGATCCGGTCGGCTTTGCCCGGGATGCCGGACTCGACGCGCACCCAGGAATCGGCGCGGAGCGCGTGGTCGCCCCGGAGGACCTCGTAGGAGTCGAACGCGCAGGGGATGCCCTGAGCCACGAGTGGGTCGGCGGCGTCCATGAGCTGGAAGTGCAGGTGCGGGCTGGTCGAGTTTCCGGTGTGTCCGACGCGGCCGATGACCTGGCCGACGCGCACATCCTGTCCCTCGCGGACGGCGACGGAGCCGGGCGCCAGGTGGGCGAAGGCCGCGAAGACGTCGCCTCGGCGGATGACCACGTGGTTGCCGAGCACCGCCGGTAGACGAGCCGGTGTGAAGGTCAGGGCGTTCCGTAGCACGAGGATGAGCTCGCGCAGCGGATGTACCCAGTTCCGCTCGGCGATCCCATCGACCGCCCGCACGACCTCGCCGTCGAAGGGAGCATGGATCGGCTGGCCCCAGGCGTAGCATTCCTGCGTGGGGACGCCCACGAGCAGCGTCCGCAGCCAACCGGCGGGGTGCCAGTGCAGGCCCTTGCGACGGTCGACCCGGATGAAGTCGAAGGCGTACCGCTGGCCGAGCATGTCCGTCCCGTGGCTGGGGATGCGGTCGGCCGGCGAGTTGACCGCAACCCAGCCTTCGTCACGCAGCGGGAAGGCGACGACGACGGCCGATGAGAGCTCTCCGCTCATGGCAGCCGATCGTGAGCCAGTCGCGCTGGAGACTTGTGGGCGGTTCGGAACCGGGCCGCTTGGCTCTGGCAGCGGCGGACGGCTGACCTCACCATGTCGGGCATGAACCCTGACCCACGACGGCAGGGCCCCGCACCGCGCTGGCCGGGCGGGGTTCCGTCACATCCGCGTCACCCGGGGCCTTGGCAACCGGCCCCGTGGCAGCCGGGCCCGTGGCAGCCGGGCCCGTGGCAGCCCCAGCCACGCCCATACGGGCCGCCCAGCACCCCGTGGTCCCCGCCGCCGAGCCCCGCCCCAGCGCCGAGAGGGCCATCGCCTGACCCGAAGCCGCCGGCTGTCCAGCGAGTGGCAGCGCCACCGACCGTCCAGCCGGTGACGGCCGCACCGACGAGCGACGATCAGACCTCACCGCGGGCCGATCCCCGCCGTTCAGTCGACCACGGCCCCATCGCGGGCGGCGTCGTCGTCGTCGGCATCGGCGTCTTCCTGCTCTTCGCGCAGATGGTGCCCGACGCGGGCCTGTGGATCCCGTTCATCATCGGCCTCGTCTTCCTGGCCGCCTTCGTGGCCAGGCGGGAATACGGATTCCTCGTGGCGGGGTCGATCATCGCGGGGGTGGGCGCAGGGGTCGTCCTCGCCCAGCGAGTGCCCGGCGAGTTCGCCGGGGCCGCGATGCTGCTGTCGATGGCGGCGGGGTTCTTGGCCATCTGGGCCATCAGCACCCTGTTGCGACTGCCCGAGGCCCACTGGTGGCCGTTCATCCCTGGCGGGATCCTCGCCTTCATCGGCGTGGTCCAGCTGAGCGATGCGGGCGTCCTGCGCTGGTGGCCGATCATCCTCGTGGCCATCGGCGCGATCATCATCGCCAACTCGGTGCGTCGCTCACAGCGGGCCTGACGTGCGCCCGACCCTGATGCCTCGCTCCGTCACCAGTGCTGACCGGCCGGCGGTGCGCCGTACTCGGTACTGAGCACCCCATGCGCGTCATCGCCCTCGAGACGGAAACGCCCGACGCGACGGCCGAGGCCTTCCGAGCGCTCGCGCGCGAGGAAGCCAGTGCATTGTGGGCGCTGGTCCAGGCGGGTGTCGTCCGCGAGACGTACTTCCGGACCGACCGCGCTGACGCCGTGCTGCTGCTCGAATGCCGGGATCTCGACGAGGCCCGAGACCACCTGGGCAGGCTGCCCCTGGTCCGTGCCGGGCTCATCCGATTCGAGCTGATCGGCCTCCGACCGTACACGGGCTTCGCGCGCTTGTTCGCCGAGGCGGATCTCCCCGAGGTCCAAGGCCACCCTCCTCGCGGCTTGACGGCGCCAGAACCCTAGGCGAAGAACTCCGTGATGGCGGCTGTGTCATCGCTGAAGGCCCATCGCTCGGCGACCTTGCCGTCCCGTATGTGGTAGATCTCGGCGACGCGGTATTCAAGGGTCCGGCTGCCGCGCGTGCCAGTGGCGTCGACGAGGGCCACGACATGCTCGTCGTTGCCGATGATGTCGTGCACCTGGCCCGTGATCTCGTAGTCGACCTCGCCCATGCTCGAGGCGAGCTCGGTCTTGCCGCGTCGCGGCTCGGCGCGGCCGATCTCGTGCCAGATGACGTCATCGGCGAGGTAGCTCCCCACCGCCTCGAGGTCGCCGCGAGACATGGCATCGGCCAACTCTCGCGCCAGGATCACGTTGGGATGCTCGGCCATCGGGATGGTCCTCCTCAGTGCCGTGGCGACCGGCGCCACGGCCACGGTCTGCCCCCGCCGCCAGCCTACACCGCCGACCTCCCGCGGCTTACGCGGGGCGCACCACCGTGAACCCTTCTCGCTCGGCGGCCTGAGCGAGCCGCTCATCCAAGGTCACGAGGGGCATCGTCGACGGGTGGTCCTCGGCCGCTACAACGGCCGCGGCGAGCTGCAGCGCATCGGCGGTGCGCAATGGGTGGACCCGAAGAAGCCGGATCGCGACCTGGCGGACGAGCCCGACCGGCTGGACCTCCTGCCAGGCGCTCGCCAATGCGTCGAGTCGCCGGACGGCGTCGCCCAGGCTCGGCGACGGGATGCTTCCCTCGCGCTCGAGACGAGCGAGCGCCGACATGCACTCGACCGCCGTGGCCCACCAGGCCACGATGCCTTGATCGCGCTCCAGCTCGGCCATCACGGCAGGGCTTGCGGGCTCCGCCACGAGGAGCGGCACGAGCGCCGAGCTGTCCCAGAACCTCACCGTCCGGACTCGCGTTCGCCAAGGAGCATGGCAAGCCCGCTCGCGCCGGGCGACAGGGTCGGGCCGGGCAGCCGCAGGATGTCGAGGGGCACCCGCCCGGCCCCCGGACGGATGATTCCCGCCCGCTCGAGCCGGTGCAGGCGGCCGGTCGGGTCGACCGTGCCCGTGACAGGGTCGAGTCGGGCGACGGGCACGCCTCGATCCAGGATCAGGACGCTCTCCCCGCGCCGGACCTGGGCGATCAGCGCGCTCAGGCCGTTCTTGGCCTCGGTGATGGTCGATGTCTTCATCAGGCCAATCTAGCCACTTGGTTGTGGCCGGTCAAGCTTGATGCCGGCGCCGCCCCGCGGTGTGCACGAGCGTTAGATCGCGCACCGCAAGTTGACACGTTATTTCTGGGTGTCATCATTGCACCCATGGCAGCTCGCAACAAGCGCACGTACAACCTGAGCGCGAACACGATCGTCCAGGTCCGGGAGCTCGCCGCCCGCTACGGTGCGGCAGCAAGCCAGGACGCGGTCGTGGAGCTGGCCGTCGAGCGACTCTACCGGGAGCACGTCGACCGATCGGAGCGGGAGGCTTGGTCGCAGGCAGCAGAGGATCCAGAGTTCCGAGCCGAGATGCAGGCCATCGCCAGCGCGTATGGCGACCGCGACTCATGGCCGGCGTAGATCGGGCACTGCGCTGGGCCATCGTGCTCGTCGACCTGGATCCTACGGTCGGACATGAGCAGGCCGGGCATCGGCGCGCGCTCGTGGTCTCGTACGAGGCCTTCCATGCGTCAGGTATGGCGGCCGTCTGCCCGGTCTCGGCGCGGTCCGCCAAGTACCCGGGCGAGATCCCCATCGACGCCGGACTGGCGGGCCAGACGAAGGACGCCGTCATCCTCTGCCATCAACTCCGGACCATCGACCTCGCACGCGTTACCGCATACGAGGTCGGCGGCGAGCCACGCTATGTGACGGACCAGGCGGTGCGCCGCCGAGTGCGCGCGGCCCTGACCCATCACCTCGGGCTGGACCTCCCCGCTGTGGTGGACGGCGCCGCCTCTCCGACTATCGAGGGCTGACCCTCGATCAGCGATCGGCTATCGGCGCCGTAGCAGCCACACCGGCAACCCCTATGCTGGGTGCGTCGGATACCGTGTTCCGTGTCTCCACAGGAGGACGAACAGATGATGAGACGAAGGGCCATGAGGCGCATGGTTCGAAGGCGACGGCGACGACGGCTGATCATCGGCGGCATGCTGGTCGTCGGGACGGCTTCGGCGATGAAGAAGATGACCCAGCAGGACGCTGACAAGATCCAGCAGACGACAGGCAAGGCGCCCGAGGCCATGGAGCCGGAGGAGCTCGAGCGAGCCATGGCCCAGGCTGGCATCCAGGCCCAGCCGGTCACGGCGGAGGATCAGCAGGCCATGGCCGCTGCCGAGGCCGCCGACCCCAACCCCGACGAGGAGGTCGAAGCACCGGAGTAGCCCTCCTGGGGACCGTGCCGACCGACGCGGCCTGCGTGGGTCTGACTCGACGACGCGGTCGACGGGCCCGCGGATCAGTGGCAGCTTCCGCTGCCCGCGTCGCGTGACCACGCCAGTGATATCGATGAAGCGGGACGACCACGAGTCCTCGCCGAGCGTCAGCTCGAGGACCCCGTGCGCGTCGTCGATCCGGACGAGGGAGTTCGGCCGAGCCTGCCTGAACGCCTCCAGTTCGCCGCCACCAGTGCCGACGACGATCTGCACCACGCCGCGCGCATCGTCCGGCGTTGCCGTCCGGCGCCTGGGGGGCGAATTGCTCGTAGTCGTGGTCGTGACCGACCAGGACCAGCTCGGCGTCCGCCGCGTACAGCTCGTCCCAGAACGAGCGGACAGCCCCGGAATCGCCGTGCTCGCCGCTGCTGAAGCGAGGCTGGTGCATGAGCGCGATCGTGCATCGGGCGCCGCTCGCTGCCAGGTCCTCGCGGAGCCAGCGCACCTGGTCCGACTCGCTGCCACAGAGGTCTCCGAGGAAGCCACAGCTGCTGTCGAGGACCACGACGTGCCATGCCCCAAGGTCATCCGAGAACCAGGTCCGCCCATCCCGAGCCGCGGCGCTGCCCATGTACGTCCGGAGGGGCTCGCCGCCGTCGGTATGCATGTCGTGGTTGCCGGTGACGGCGAACCTGATCCGGTCCTTCACGCCACCCCACGATCCACCGAAGCACTCCTCGAGCTGCTGCGTGGTGCCATCCGGGTAGGCAGTGTCGCCGAGGGTGGCCACGACGCCTGGGAGGCTGGCCGCCAGGGCGCCCGTGGCATCGTCAGTGGTGGAGTCGCAGCGACCGATGTCCCCGGCCGCGATCAGGGTGACGGCGCCGGCACCTGTCCCGGTCGAGGCGGGAGGCCCGGCCGGGGTCGCCGGGGAGACCGTGGCCCGCTCCGGCTCGACGGTGGCGGACGATGGCGGCGGCGGTGGTGAGTCAGGCGAGGCGCGCCCTCCACAGCCGGCCGTGACCGTCGCGAGGAGGACGGCGGTCGTGACCAGAAGGCCTCCCGGGCGAGCGAGCCCACGGCCGCGCGATGGCTCCCCGCGCTCGTGCCCTCATCCGCCAGTCTGCGACGGACCCTCGGCATCGCCGCCTGGTCTCGCTTCCCGGCGATGCGCGGTCCACGACTCGAGCACCTCGCGGTGCCGGTCCTGCAGCTTGACCAGCGGCCGCCGCCTCGTCAGCAGCTCGTCCACCTCGTCGAACGTCATGCCCCGCGTGTCCATGAGGTACGCCGCGAGCACGGTCGCCGACCGACCCCGACCCTTGGCACAGTGGATGAGCACGACACGGCCCTCGAGGATCCGGGCCGAGATCCAGTCCACGGCGTCGGTGAGGACGTCCTCGTCGGGGACCGTCACGTCCGGGACGTGGTACTGGCGGTGCGCGATGTCGTGCTCCTCGAAGAAGGCCGGATCCGCATGGCGCTCGGCTCGCATGTCCACGACGGCGGTGATGCCATGCCGCAGGAGCTCGCGGTAGTCGCGCCCGTAGGTCGGCGCGCCGCCCAGCCACAGGGTGGGCGTCACCTGGGAGAACCAGGTATGTCCCAGGAGCCGCTCGTAGGTGAAGCGGATGGCCGGATAGAGCCGGTCGAAGCCCCGGTGGAAGAGACCGAGGTGCGGCGGACCTTCAGGGGACGACAACCGTCAGGGCACCCTGGAGCACGTCGACCGAGAGCGGCGTGCGACCGATGTACTCGCCGTCCGCCCAGACAGGCTGGTCTGGCTCGACCGTCACGCTGATCGAGCGGGCCTGCCGGTGGTAGCGCTGAGCTACCGCGATCCGGAGATTGAGAGCGCGCGCTGCCGCCGCGATGAACGTGTCGACGTTGGCCTTGTCAAGGACGAAGCAGTCGAGCAGCCCGTCGTCGATGGCGTAGCCGTGGGTGACCTTGATGCCCTTGCCCGTCATCCCCGAGTTCACCATGTAGACCTTGGACGCCAGGAACTCGAGGACGTCTCCATCGATGTCCACCTGGTACCGGAACTCGCGTTGACCGGAGACTCGCTGGGGCGCTGAGACCGCGTACGCGAACACGCCGTAGCGGTCCTTGAGCTCGCGGCTCGTCTGCTCCTCGGGCTCGACGCCGATGTACAGCCGCTGGATGAAGTAGCGGTCGTCGACCTGATGCCTGGCCGATGCTCCGCAGCCGGCCCACGTCGATGCCGCGCGTCCTGGTGCTGGTGCAGAGCAGGACCGTCGCGTCCCGCACCTTCTTCGGAACGCCGACCTCACGGGCGAAGCCGTTGCCCGTGCCACCGGGCAGGATCCCCATCGGCGTTCGCCGCCCCGTGACGACCGATGCGCCGACGACGGCATTGGCGACCTCGTGCTGCGTGCCATCGCCGCCGTACGCGACCACCAGGTCGACACCGTCGGCGATGGCGGCCCGGGCTTGGTCGCCGGCATCGCCATAGCGGTGCGTCACGCTGGCGTCCCAGGCCACGCCATGCTCGCGGAACACGTCGTTGAGGACGTTGAGGATGGGCTCATCCTTGCCGGAGGCAGGGTTGATGACCACGTGCACACGCCGATACGCGGCATCCGCCATCAGGGTCCTCCTGCCGCGAGCACTCGCTCGTCGCCGGCGACGAGCGTCCCCGACGCACGCACGATAGCGGCCACGGAGCGATCCCCGCAAGGAACGTGGCCGCGCTGCTGTCAGCAGTCAGGACTCCAGCTTGATCTGTCCCCACCGACCGCGCGATCGTCCGCGGGATGTCGCCGGCTTAACCGTCTCGCTGACCGTCTCTACATAAGCGCTCGTTTATGCTTGCCGGGTCGTGTAGAAGACGGCGAAACGACACGGGGGGCCCGGTCGGGTGCCTACACCACCTGACCGGGTTTTCGCTTGTGTACGAGGGAGAATCGGGAATTGGGAGTCATCGGTTGGTCCTTGGCGTTCGTGGCGCTCGTGGTGGGCGCGGGCGCAGGACTCTTCATCCTCGGGGCTGTGGTCCCGGCCCTGCTGCTGGCAGCCGGCGCGGCGGTCGCGCTGTGGCGCGTCAAGGCTGCCAACGACAGGCGGTCGGCGGCGCGTGAGGCCACGATCCGCGCGCACCTTGACTCGCCAGTCCCGGGTCCGACGTGGCTCACCGGACAGGAGCTCACTGATCGCACCACTCACAGCCGGGCCACGCGGGAAGGGTCGGCACTGTGACGGCTCACCAGTCGGGCAAGTGGGGCCGACCTATCGGTCACAAGGACGTGAGCCGTCTGGGCCAGCAACAGAGCTGGTGCTACATGTGCAAGACCGCACACCGGCACGGCGAACCGTGCCGCGAGATCGGCAAGAAGCGCATCGGAATGGCCCGGCAAGTGTAGTTAGGGTCCGCCGGGATGACTCCTGGCGGCGCCAGATGCGACGCGTGGCACTGTCCAGCGACACGGGGAGCGAGCGACGTTCGTCCCCCTGCCGGATGGACCGGCCCGAGCGGAGGCCTGCTACATGTTCGGCCGAGTCACCCTGCCTGTGCTCCTCCTCGCGCTCCTCGTGACGTCGCCGGTGGGGGCCCAGTCGCCATCGGCCATACCTGAAGCCGGTCCCAGTGCAGCGCCAAGCGCGGCACCCAGCCCGGCCGCGACAGCGATCGCGGGCCTGGATCCGGACCAAGCGATGGCCTGCGAGTCCCTAGAGATCCGACCGGAGCGCTGTTACCTCCAGGGTAGTGCCAGCATCAGGCTGCGCGGTGCCATCCGGCGCACGGTCACGTGGCCGCTCCTGAAGGGGGTCGGGGCGACCTCGGACTACATCCCGTCGATCGGCCTCCAATTCGGACCGCCCGACGAGGCCAGGCTGGTCATCGACCTTCCGGGCGTGCCGGGCGAGTCGACCACGCCGAAGGATGGCGATTCCGCGGGCCCAGGCGAGGCGCAGTCGTGGTGGTCGCTCCCGGGATCTGTGGCTGGCTATGGCCACGCATGCGCGGTCGCCTATGAGGCCGACGCGGTAGGTCGGCTCACGGGGAGCGTCCGCTGTCCGACCGAGCGGACGGGTGACGGGGAGCGCTTCCGCGTCGAGGTGGCCTTCGACGTGCAGCCGGTGCTGGCTGGCCCGCTGCCGACCCCACAGCCGACGCCGGTCCCCTCACCCCCCACCCTGGCGGACATGGTCTGCGAACTGCTTGACAGCGCGGAGATCGAGGACGCGCTGCGGCTCAAGGACCGCTCTGTCCTGCTGCTGGACGCTGGCCCGGGCCAGTGCGCCGGGATCGCGGATGACCGCGAGGTGGCATTCGTGTCGATCCTCGAGGCCGCCGCCGAGGCGAACCTGGTGGGAGCCGGTGAGTACCGCGGTGCGGCCTGCGAGGCGTTGCCTCTCGTCGACCTGGGTGACACCGCGAGCGCAGCATCCTGCACCTGGCCGGATCAGCGGAGCTTCGTCGTGGGCAGCGTCCTGCAGGGCACGACCCTGCTGGTGGTCTCCCTGGCGTCCGATGACCTTGCCACCGATGAGCTGATGGCCGGGGTCTCGGAGCTCGTGGCCAAGGCGCTCGATCGCATCGCCTGAGCGGTCCAACGTAAAAGATAGTTGACACCATGTTGGCTATCTTGTACATTGCCCATGTCAACGATCTTTGACATGGGGGACACGGATGGCATTCCTGGAGAAGAGCAACTGGGTCGTGCTCGTCGTCGGCGTGCCGACCCTTCTCGTGTACCTCGCCGTCGTCGTGCCGCAGGTGCTCAGCGAGCCGATCGTCGAGGTCTCATGGGTCGAGCCGATGGTCTTCGCGATCGTCGGCTTCGTCGTGGCGAACATCCTGGGCAACGTCGTGGTCGCGGCCATCAACCCGAGCGAGGCCGATCAGAATGACCAGCGCGACAGGGAGATCGACCGATTCGGTGAGCGGGTCGGCAACTCGCTCATCGCCGCCGGCGCGGTCGCTGCGCTCGTCCTTGCGATGGCTAAGGCGGACCACTTCTGGATCGCCAACGCGATCTTCCTCGCGGGGATAGCGGGAGCCCTGCTGAGCTCGGCGACGAAGATCGCGGCCTACCACGGGCCCTTCCAGCGATGGTGAAGCCGACACTCGTCACCAACTCGATCCGAGCGCTCAGGTTCGCCAACGGCGAGATGACCCAGGCGGACCTCGCTGATCGAGTCGGCGTGACTCGCCAGACGATCATCGCCATCGAGCAGGGCAAGTACTCGCCCACCCTGGAGATGGCCTTCCGCATCGCCCGGGTCTTCCGCGTGCCGCTCGACGAGGTCTTCCGCTACTCGGACGAACAGGCATGAGCGGCCCACCACCGGCACCGGCACCAGCCGGACGCCATCTCCACTCTCATACCGACAAGGAGCCCACGATGTCAGGACAGCCCACCAAGCCAGAGACGTCGAAGAAGTCATCGTCTCTGCCGCCGCGCTGGTTCATCCGCTCGTTCTGGGTGGCGCAGCGTGCCGTCTACTCGGTCACCGGCGGCCGGCTCGGCCTCCGGACGGCGACCGCCGACCGCTGGGGCATGATGCGTCTGCGAACGATCGGGCGCCGCAGCGGCAAGGAGCGGGTGGCCATCCTCGGCTACTTCGAGGACGGTCCCGACCTGGTCACGATGGCCATGAATGGCTGGGCCGATCCCGAGCCCGCCTGGTGGCTCAACCTGCAGGCTCATCCCGACGTCACAGTCGATCTGCCCGGTGGGTCGCGCGCCGTCCACGCGCGAGCAGCGGACAAGGACGAGCGTCCGCGCCTATGGGCCAGGTGGGCCGAGTACGACGGCGAAGATCTCGACGCCTGGGCGGCCCGCAGGTCTCGAGAGACCGCGGTCGTCATCCTGTCGCCCCGACCCGAGCAGGGTCTCGAGTCAGCCATTTGAACGAAGCCCGGTTGGGCCTGCCTCAGCCATGGGGAGAAGAACGATGGAAGCGAACCGAGTGGTCGCCGTCGCGACGTGGAAGCCAGGCATGAGCGCTGATCGGAAGGCCGCTGTCTGGATCGGCGTGCTGTATATCATCGGGACGGTCGGCCTCGTCCTCAGCGTGCTCGTGACGGGTGGGGTCCTGGACGGCCCCGCCTACCTGGCCCAGGTCGCCGCACAGCCGAACCGGGTGGCGCTTGGAGCCCTGCTCGTCCTGGTATCGGGCTTCGCACTCGCGATCGTCCCGGTCGTGTTCTGGCCGATCGGCAGGCGGTACAGCGAGAGCGCGGTCTCGGCGACGTAGGTCGGCAGCATAGCGCCCGGGCCGGCCGGCCAGACCTCGCGCCCCT
>CAVOIR010000007.1:0-233790 GCA_963696045.1 uncultured Chloroflexia bacterium
GATCACGTGCGGGCACACATCCTCGATGCGCCAGGGGTCGTGGACTGTCATGACCTCCACGCCTGGACGATCACGTCAGGCATGAACGTCCTGTCGGCCCACGTCACCTTGGCCGAGGGCGCGGACGCGGCAGCGACGCTCGACGCGCTCTGTGGGTGTCTGTCGAGTGACTTCGATATCGAGCACTCGACCTTCCAGCTCGAGACGGCGGATCGACGCCGGACCGAAGCTCGGAGTCACGCATGACGGCCCTCGCGACATGGGAGCGACCACGTCTGCTGCGGCGTGGCCTGTGGCTCGAGTACCTGACGGTCGGCTGGAACATCGCGGAGGGGTCATCGCGGCGCTGGCCGGTGTCGTGGCGGGTAGCCCAGCCCTGATCGGCTTCGGCGTCGACAGCTTCGTCGAGAGCCTGTCGGGCGGCGTCCTCATCTGGCGGCTGCTCGTCCGAACTCGGTGGGAACGATGACGACGAAGCCGTCGAGCGGCTGGAGCACCGGGCGCAGCGCCTCGTGGGCATCGCGTTCTTGCTGCTGGCAGCCTATGTCACGTTCGAGGCCATCCGCACACTCGTCGCTCATGAGGAGCCCGACGCCAGCCCGGTCGGAATCGCCCTGACGGCCCTGTCCATCGCCGTGATGCTGTGGCTCGCTCGAGCGAAGCGGCAGACCGGGGAGGCTCTTGAGAGTCGGGCGCTCATCGCGGACAGCAAGCAGACCTATGCCTGCTGGTACCTGTCCGTGGCCGCGCTCACCGGGCTCGTGGTCAACGCCGTGTTCGGCCTCTGGTGGGCCGATCCGGTCGCAGCCCTGGCCATCGCGGCGTTCCTGGTGAAGGAAGGCGTCGAGGCCGTGCGCGGCGAGGAGGATGACTGACGCACGGAGGCTAACGGGCCATCGCGTCGGCTTCGGCGGCGTCCAACGAACGTCATGGCACGGCCGGGTCCGGGGTAGACGCAGACCGCTATCATCTGCCGATCCAGCCGGTCGCTCGGGGGATCGACAGGCCCACTCGGGGGCTGAAGCGGACCGTCGCGCCGCCGGGAGGAGACAGCATGGGCAAGGCATCGAAGGCCACGGCCCCCGACAGGCAGTCGATCGAGGGCTACGAGGGCGCCTTCGCCGAGATCGACGACTACACGATCGCCTTCGAGGAGTACAGCGCCGACGCCGACCTCGCCCCGCTGTTCGTGGGACTTCCCGACGACCGCTGCCAGTCGCCGCACTGGGGCTACGTCATCCGCGGCAAGCTCGCCTACAAGCACGCCGACGGCACGGTCGATGAGATCGGCGCGGGCGAGGCCTACTACGTCGGCCCTGGCCACACCCCGCACATCTACGCGGGCACCGAGGTCGTCGAGTTCAGCCCGACCGCCGAGTTCGCCAAGACCTTGGAGGTCGTGCTGCAGAATTCCGAGGGCGGCGCCTGATCACGCTGGCACGGTCGGAGTACCGCCCACGACCCGCGCTCGAACGAGCGCCCTGCCCAAGCCAAGGAGGTACCACATGATCCCCCGTCGCACCATCGCAGTGCTGTCGTCGATCGTCGCGCTGCTGGCCCTGATGGCCAGCACCGTCGTCGCCCAGGACGAGTCGACCTCACCTGACGTCGACAGCGGGCCGGTCATCGAGGTGACCGCCCAGGACTACCACTTCGAGGGCCTGCCCACGAGCGTGCCCGCGGGGTCGAGCCTGACCCTGACCAACGCGGGCGCGGAGCTCCACGAGATCATCGTCGTCCGCAAGAACGACGGGGTGACCGAGTCGTTCGACGAGCTCCTCGCACTCCCGGAGGAAGAGGCGCTCCAGAAGGTCACGATCGCGGGCGTCCTGTTCGCGGCGCCGGGCGAGTCGGCCTCCATGGGGATCGATGCGACCGGTGCGCCAGCGCCGATGGAGTCGATCACGCTGGTCGACGAGGGCGAGTACCTCGCCATCTGCTTCATCCCCCAGGGGACGACCGAGATGCCCGACTTCAGCGCCGAAGCTCCACCATCCTCGGATGCCGCCGCCGCGTCGACCGCGCCGCAGGGGCCGCCACACTTCCTGCTCGGCATGAAGCAGGAGTTCACGGTGACCGCCGCGGGGAGCGAGATCGGCCCGATCCCGTCGGGCGCCCCAGCCCCACGCGATGCCCGCCGAGTCACCGGCCGCTTGACGCGCCGGCAGGACCGGGCGCTGCGGGTGAGGAGCACTTAAGCGCCCCACAACAGACGGGCCGGTACCGATGGAGGGCCCCCATGACCGGAACCGCGACGAAGGACGACATCCTCTCGATCCCCAAGGTCGAGCTCCACGTCCATCTCGGCGGCAGCGTCGCCGAAGCGACGGCCATCGAGCTCGCCCGGCGCCACGGGCTCGACCCCGGTTGACGGCGCGGACGTACCCGGCGGGGGGACCCGGGAGTCGGTGTGGATCGGACCAGCGCGCCGTCATGCCCGTAGCGTCGGCCCGCGACGGCCCAATTCCTGTTCGGTCGATTGGGCCATGCACCCCGGCGTCGACCACCGGGCGCCAATGACACTGGGCGTCGAGCGGGCAGAGAGGCCTCCCGGTCAGGAGGCCTCTCGCTCCTTGTTCAGTTCGCCGGGTGGGCGTTCAGGGCTGGGAGCGTGCGCGCCACAAGAGGGTGCGCGAGCCGGTCAGGCCGGCACGATGTTCGCGTTGTGGCGGAAGCGGTTGTCAGGGTCCCAGGTCCGCTTGATCTCGCGGAGCTTGGCGAATCGCTCCGGACCAAACGCCGCCGCGACACGGGCGGCCGTCTGGTCGACCTCGGGATAGTTGAGATAGCCGCCACCCGACTCCGAGTAGGGCTCGAACAACCGTGCCGCTCGGCGTCCCCATTCGATGCCCGCCTCGTCGCCGCCGGCCTCCCGCCAGATGCTCAGCGCGGTGACATTCGCGACCGCTCGCCGTCCACCGAAGGCGGCGGAGTCGTCGGGGATCCGATGCGCCGCGCCATGGATCAGCTCAACCAGGATGAACCCGTCGTCGCCGGACCCCTCGGCGGCGGTGATGACGGCATCCGCCAGACCCGCAGAGGCTTCGCGCACGAGGTGGCCCTTCCAGTAGTGGCGGAGGCCGAACGGAATGGGGGTGAACCGCGCCTGGGCCTCGAGCCAGGTCATCGGTCGCATGTTGGTTTGGAAGGGAACGGGATGCTCGCGCAGCTCGCGGATCGCCGCGTCTCCGTCGTCCGGCTCGCCACGCCAGTCAACGTTGACCTTGACGATCGGCCCGCCGTCCTCATCGGACCACCAGACGATCGCCTGCGTCACGAGCTCGTCGGGGGCGGACGCGTCCAGCTCGAACAGCCGAGCCAAGACCTCGCCGACCACAGGCCCACGGTAGGACAGCGATCCGCTGTACATCCGTTCGATTGGAGTGAGCTGATAGCGCAACCGGGTGACGACCCCAAAGTTGCCGCCGCCCCCGCGGAGCGCCCAGAGCAGATCCGGCTCACGTTCCTCGTCGACATCGACGACCCGGCCATCCGCCGTCACGAGCTCCGCGCCGATCAGGGCGTCGCAGCCAAAGCCCTCCGACGCGATGATGTGGCTGATCCCGCCGCCCAGCGTCAGGCCCCCGATCCCGGTGTCAACGAACGTCCCCGAGGGAGCTGCGAGCCCGTGGCCGGCCGTCGCCGCGTCGAGATCCATCAGGAGGCAGCCGCCTTCGGCCTCGGCGATCCGCCGGCCCGGGTCGACGGTCGCGGACCGCCAGCGCGATAGATCGATGACGAATCCGTCGTCGGGCATCGAGTGACCTGCGACGCTGTGGCCGCCGCCTCGCACGGCGACGGCAACGTCAGATTCGGACGCCCAGCGGACGGCAGAGACGAGATCATCCGTATCGGCGGGGCGGAAGATCAGGCGTGGACGACGATCGAGCATGCCGTTGAACAGTGCCCGCGCGCTGTCGTACTGGCGATGGTCCGGGGCGATGACAGGGCCACGGGTCCGGCCGGAAAGCGTTCGCTCGAGCGCGTCGATGGTCATAGCCTCCAACCTCTCCTAGCGGGGGCAACTACGGGATCCCATCCTCACGTTCAGCTCCCATCGAGTCAATCGCGCGACTCAAGACCGCTTCGCCATCGGGTCCCCGCAGCCGCGCGGCGAGGATCCACACGAGCTGTGCCGTGGTCGTCGCGCCCACCTTGGCGGGGGTCTCGGTCGGCGCCGGTGACAAGGCCGGCTGGATCGCCCGCGGCTACCCCGAGGTCTACCGCCGGTTCCCGTCTATCCGGGCGATCGTCTACTTCAACATCGAGGGTGCGTCGATCGGCGAGCCGGAGGACTGGCGGCTCACGAGCCCGCCGGCAGCCCTCGACGCGTACCGGTCGATGGCCGCGAGGCCACGCTTCCAGGGGACGTTCCGCCTGCGATAGACGAGACGTGCCGGGCGTCGCGTTCAGTCGCGCGTCTGGGCACGTCGACCGAGTGGGTGCGTCAGTCCGGTGTCAATCGGACGGTCCCGCGGCTCGTGCCATCCGTCTTCCAGACTGCGTTTCCCGAGGAACGAAGACCAGCGATCCCGTGAGCCGGATGGGCTCGCCGCCCTCCCAGTAGACAGCGCCAGAGAGGACTTGGGGGCGCGCTGGCGCGGGACGCCCGAGGGCTTCGGGCTGCTGCAGGCGGTCATGGGCTGACGTCCTCCGGCCGCCCATCCCGAGTCACACCCTGGTCCGAGGGCATACTGCGGGCCGTGGCCATCGGGACGAAGGGGCGGGACCAGGACGAGCGTGGCGCGGCAGCCTGCCCCGGGCCATGACGGACCTCGCGAGATTGCGTCCGGACCTGCTCCGTCGCGGGCTGCGCCTGGAGTACCTCACCGTCGGCTGGAACATCGCCGAAGGTCTCATCGCCATCGGCGCCGGGCTCGCCGCCGGCAGCATCGCGCTCATCGGCTTCGGCGTCGACAGCTTCGTGGAGACGATCTCGGGCCTGGTCCTCATCTGGCGCCTCTCGGCGGAGACCCGGGGTCGGCTCGACGAGGAGGCCGTGGAGATTGTCGAGCGTCGCGCGGAGTGGCTCGTCGGCGTAGCCTTCCTCCTGCTGGCCGCCTACGTCGGGTTCGAGGCCGTCCGCTCGCTCGTCGGGCAGGAAGCGCCCGACGCGAGTCCGGTCGGCATCGCCCTGACGGCGGTGTCCATCGCGGTGATGCTCTGGCTCGCTCGCGCGAAGCGACGCACCGGCGAGGCACTCGGGAGCCGCGCTCTCATCGCCGACGCCCAGCAGACCTACGCCTGCTGGTACCTCTCGGTCGTGACGCTCACCGGGCTCGCACTCAACGCCGCCTTCGGATGGTGGTGGGCCGATCCGGTGGCCGCCCTAGGCATCGTCGTGCTCCTGGTTCGAGAGGGCTTCGAGGCGCTCCGAGGCGAGGACGACGGCTGAGCCTCCGCGCGGCGTAGGCTGACGTCATGACAGCGGACGACACCCTGACGCGGGCCTGGCAGGAGGCGCAGGACGGCCTGCCCGAGGGCTGGCAGGTCGACAGCCTCCGCTGCGCCAGCAAAGGCCTGGCCGAGGAGGACCGCTCGTCCGACTGGATCGCTATCGCCGTCGGGCCGGCAGGCGAGGAACGGATGGTCCGGGCCGCGGACCCGGTCACAGCCCTCGCCAGGCTCGTCGACGCTTCGCGATAGCCCCTCGCACTCAGTGGCGGGCGCTGGCCGTCACCCTTGCCACGCGGGTCGGATACGCAGCTGACACGCGTCTCATCGCGGTACGTCGACGCCCTGTCGTGCCGGTGGGCGAACCGGGGAGGCCCTCCACGCTCGCCCAAGCTCTCCGCTCGGCGTGATTCCGCGAAACTCGGCCGCGCGTGTAACACGCCACGTGGTCCACGGGCGCCGATGTCCTACACATGTGGGTACCCCGGGAGAGCCCGGCCCAGTGCTGCGACGGCTTTCGCCTAATCGCTTGCCGCCGCGCCTACGGAAGGGGCATGCCGTCGGCCAGGGCACAGACCCGTGCCGGTGATGTACGGGGCGAGCACGCGCCGCTGCCCTGATCGTTTGAGACAACCATTGGTCGGCATCACCCGAATGGCTGAGGAGTACGGAGTGCTCCGCTTCTCAAGGGCCCAGTTCGCAACTACCCCTGGGGTTCGTCGCCGCGACCCCTCGCCCGGAGGCTCTCGCCCACGATGAGCTTCTCCGACGACACAGAGGACGACATCAGATCCACTGCATGGCGTGGCGGAGTGGCTCCGAAGGCCGCAGCTCGTCTGCGATCGAGCGCGCCTACTCCACGTGCTCTAGATCAGCGATCGGCATCATGATGTGCTCGTAGGGGGTGCCCGCCCACATGATGTAGGGCACACCGGAGTGGTGATCGGTGGAGAAGACGGTCTGGTCGAGCGCCCCCGGCAGGAGGATCATGATGTGCGGCGGTGAGGCCACCCACTCCTCACCCGCTGCCGGCTCGAGGGCATAAGGGTCGGTGTTGCTGGGATCGCTGCCACCCTGCAGCATGTAGGCCAACCCCAGGACCGTGACGCTCGGCTCTTCCCCGGCGTAGAACGCGTACGTCCAATCCAGCCACGTCTGGTCGATGCAGCTCGGGTCATTACCTGGCGTACCAGGGGCGTCGGGGAAACAGAACCAGCCGTTGCTGCCCTCGCGCAGCACGACGAATGTCCCGTCGTCATCGAGCGCGTTATCCAGGATCGTCGCGTTGTCGGAGATGGCCGACGGGGCGGCAGCTCATCGCATTCTCGATCTTCGCCGCAGTGTCCGCGTCATCCTGACTGGCGACTGGCGCGGACCGGATCAGTCCGAGGGCGACCGCCCCTGTCACCGACATGACAAGCGGCATGACTTTCCGTGTCCTGTGCTGCTGCATCGTGGCGTCTCCCTTCGCCAGGCCGCCGAACATCCGGATCTACACAGAGCCCCCCTCTTCCTCGCGGCGACACCGTGGGAGCGGATGATGGGTGGCGCGTTCCTGGGCGTCAAGCGTAGAATTCGGCCTCCTGAAGAACGGGCCAGCGAATTTGTCTCAATGAGTGGCCAGCGACTTCGTCTCCCTCGGTACAACGAGACGACGGAGATGATCACGTTCGGACGTATGGGCACAGCGGCGGCTCTGGATCCTCGACTTGGAGGTTCGCCAGGCATGGTGGACGGTGCCTCATCCGAGCGCGATGGCCGAACGGAAGCGCTCCTCGCTCGGGACCCAGGTAGCCGAGCGCTGTGCCGCCTGATCCGGTCGGCGCGACGCCGGTCGGCGCCGATGACGCCGGTCGGGCGCCGATGTCCTGCCCACGTGGGTACCGGTGGTCATCGCCACCGCTGGACCCGCCCGCGGAGGCCGCGGCACGCAGGATCGCGGGGCGGGGAGTCAGCTACTACGCCACTTGCACGACCGGGCTGCCTCTATCCTCGGGGTCGCCGATCCGATGCACGGACTCGGCGTGTCCGCCACATCAGGAGTCGCCCCGATGCCAGAATTCCTCCCTCCAAGCCGGATGAGGCGATCGAGCATGGTGGCATTCGTTGCCCTCGCGTCGACCATGACCGTCGTCGCACCGGTCATGGGCCACATCTCCATCCCGGAGGGGGCGGTGCCCTCAGGGGTCTCATCGGTCATCCATCTTCGCGTCCCACACGGATGCGAAGGAGCGAGCACCGACACGGTGGAGGTCCAGGTCCCCGATGGCGTGGTGAGCGCGCAGCCCGAGTACATCCCTGGCTGGACCGTCGAGACGGAGGTGGTGGAGAGCGAGCCGTACGAGCGCTTCGGTGAGACCTTGACCGAGCGGGTGGGCGTCGTCCGCTGGAGCGATGGCGACCTGCCCGACTCCGCATACCACGACTTCGGGATCCATGCCACGATCCTCGTCGAGCCAGGCACCACGCTTGTGTTCCCCGTGCTGCAGCGCTGCGGCGACGTTGAGATCGCCTGGATCGAGTCCGTCATCGAGGGCGACGCTGAGCCCGAGCATCCGGCGCCGACGGTCACGGTGGGCGATGCCGTGGAGGAGGCCGACCACTAGGCAGGTCCCGACCCGTCCTGCGCCCGCGCGACACGTGCCCGGGCACTCCCGCTGAACGATGACGGTGCCCACTGGCGGCCGATCGCACTCCCGCCGCTCCGGGAGTCTGACGGGCCTCGCACGCGCCTGTGTCGCCATCGCCCTCGCGACGGTGGCGCTTTGCCCGGCGAGCCCGGCCTACGGCCACGCCCAGCTTCTCTCGGTCGAACCAGCCAACGGCTCCCTCTTGAAGACCGACCCGACCGAGGTCCGGGTGACCTTCAGCGAGCCGGTCGGCCTCGCATCCGGCGGTCTCCGGGTCATCGACTCCTCCGGCGCGAGCGTTGACGCGGGCGACGACGTCCTCGACGGCAGCGCCGTCATCCAACGGCTGCCTGCGCTGCCCGACGGCTGGTACATCGTGACGTGGGGCATCGTCAGCGAGGACGGCCACGTCGTGCGGGCCTCGTCGCTGTTCGGTGTCGGGGAGGTGGAGGCGGCGAGCCGCCCGCCTGCGGCCGGGTCGGACCCGGGCGTCCTCGTCGTGGGTCCGTCCCGTGCTGCCATGGACCTCGCGCTGCTCGTGGCGGCTGGCGCGTGGATCGCCTGGTGGCTGGTCCGTGCCCGCACGGCGCGCGTACGGTGGCTGGCCGTCATCGCCTCCGCCATCGCACTCGGCGCCTCCATCATCTGGATCGGAGGGCAATGGCTCGATGGTGGCGAGGGCTGGCTGGCGACGACTGCCGCGCTGGCAGCCGTGCTCCGGCTCATCGCCCTCGTCGTCGGCTTGGCTACCGCCCGCCGCTGGCCCGTGGTCTCGGCCGCAGCTACGATCCTGGCCCTGCTGACCATCGTGGGTGGCGGACACGCTGCGACCACCGACTTCGGCTTGCTCCTGGTCATGGTCCACCTCGTGGCGGCATCGGCCTGGCTGGGTGCCGGCCCAGCCGTCCTGCTCATCCTCATAGATCGGTCACTGTCAGAGGAGCACGCGCTCGCCGTCGTGCGCCGCTTCTCCGCCTTCGCGCCCATCGTGCTCGTCACCGTCGGCATCGCCGGGGCGCTTCTCGCGCTCGTCCTCACGGACGGGTTCTCGGGCGGCCTGGCCACGCCTTACGTGCTGCTGCTGGCGGTCAAGGTCGGCATGGTCACGCTCGCGGCGGTCATCGGCGTGCTGGCCCGGCGTCGGCTCCGTGGGGCGCCAACACGCAGCACGATGCGGCGCGTCTTCGTCGTCGATGCCGTGCTCTTGCCACTCATCGTGGTCGCTTCCGCGGGCCTGACGTTGCTGGGGCCGCGTGAGGGCCGCGGTGTCGCGGACCGTGGCGGTGGCGCGGTCGCGAGCTGCACCATTGATGCCGAGCCCTTGACACTGTCGCTGCTCGCGTCACCCGGCATCGCCGGTAGGAACGAGCTGCGTCTCGAGGGCATCCCTCCATCGGCGCTGGAGGTCGGGATCGACATGGCCCATCCGGCTACCTCCGGGGCGGTGATCTCGATGACGGCTCAGCCGGAGGAGGATGCCTGGGTAGCGGACGTCGTCCTGCCCCTGGCGGGCACCTGGGACGCGACCGCGGCCGTGCGCCTGGACAGATTCACCCAGGTCCGAGGCACCTGCCCGATCTCGCTGGGCGACGGCCAGTAGATCGCCGCTCGCCATGCGGACCGCGTTCCGGTCGAGCAGGTGTTCAGCGCCGCCTTCGGCTGCGCCCCTTGCGGGCGTTGCAGCTCGCGCAGAGGACCCCCGGCCGTGCCGGCAGTCGAGATCCACGTGCTGCCGCTCGATCGGCGGGTGATCGCGACGCCGAGACCGACCTCGCCGACCGCGACGAGCTGGAGCATGCCTGCCGACGCCTGAGCATCGAGCAGCGCGTCGTCCTTGTGATGCCCCATCACCTCGGGATGCCCGCCCGAGAGATCGCCGACACGCTCGGCATCCCCGCGGGCACCGTCCAATCTCGGCTCTTGTATGCGACCAGGGCCATGCGCGCCGTTCTCGAGGTGGATGCGCGACCGGTCCGGATCGCCGCGGGAGGTCGGCCATGAACCGACGACCGTCCGACCTCGACGCCCGGCTCAGCGCCTGGCTCGAGGAAGGACCGACGTCTCGAGCGCATCCCTCGCGGGGCCGGACGCGATGGCGACATGACTCAGGCTGTCATGTGGCAGCCCCTGTGCGCATGGTGCCGCGTCATCGCAAGGGGCGCCCGGTGCCCTACCCCTGCGTTGCCTCCTCCACGGCGCTGATGCGCTCCGCCAACCGGTCGAGGCGCTTCGCGATCTCGTCGGTGGCCGATTCGCCGTCGGTGACACGTGAACGGAGATTGGCCGCATCCACGTCACCGATCTGGGTCCGGAGCTCCTCGACTTCGGTCACCAGCTCATCGAGCGTCTCGTTGAGGGCGATGAGGTCACGCTCGCTGAGGCGCTCCGCGAGCACCACCGTCGGCACGGGGAACTCCTCGTCGGCGGTGCCCGTCCAGTCTTGCTCAAGCTCCGGTCCGCAGCGTTGCACGACCGGGAACTCCAGGACAGCGCCCGGCTCATCCGGGAAGCGGAGCCGCAGGCCGAACTGGAGGAACTGGCCGTCCTCGAGCGGTCCACCTGTCCAGCGCACGAGCGAGATCCGCGGCTCCGCGTCCCCGCTCTCCTGTCCTTCGGTCGCCGCGGGCTCGGTCTCCACCACCCAGCCCGGCATGGCCTCAGGGATGGGGTTCCCGACAGACTCCGGGATCGTGACCTCGAGCGCATCCGTCGGGCTCCCGTCACAGCCCTCGTGGACCTGGAAGTGGATGACGAACGTGCTGCCAGGTGGCACGACGCCGCCCTCGGGGATCCTGACGCCTTGGGCGGGAGCCGCCAGCACCATGAGCATGACCGCGCCCACGGATGAGGCGGCGATGAGACGGTGCCGCTTCGGGACTGTCATCGGGGATCTCCTTCTCGAGAGCGACCAGGTGGGAGGGTTGCCCGATGGCATATGTTCCCCGGGCACGCGACCATGCCCTCTCCCGAGGGCGGCGCGTCCGGCCAAGATGCCCACTCGAGAGGACCATGTCATGACGGTTCGTCATCCCACCTGCCCAGCCCGCCGGGGCTGAACGGTCCCCGGCCAGGACTACGGCTCATCTTCTTGAACGGGGGATGGCCCGGGGGAGGCTCCCCGTGTGGTCCCATCCGGAGACGCCGCGACGGGATCCTCCTACGTCCCTGATCATGTCATCAGACTCGCACCGAAAGCCGCAACAGTCCCGCTACGGCGACTTGACGGCTCCCGAGTGGATCGGTTGGCTCCGGTCTCTCGACCGCTTCTCTGGCTCGATACCAGGCGAGGTACTCGAGGAGCTCATCACGCTCTTCGTCGGTGAGATCGCCGAACAACGCTGCCCCGAGGCGAGCGTGGTCGGGTGATGCGGACGGGGCGCTCGCCTCGCGGCCTGCCACCTCTGCCGCTCCCGACGTCTTCGCGGCATGGGTATGCACGGCCTCGTCGCTGCGCGGCCGTCGTCACTGAGAGAGCCTGCCCGATCGCTCGTCAGAAGCGCATGAGTCCGCAGTAGAATCCGGTCGCGTCGTAGCTTCGGCGCGTAGCGGGAGAAGAGCCGTGGCACTCGGCACCGTGGATCCGGCAGGGATCGAGCCGCGTCGGGCGCTGGTGTTCCTCGATCGTCCCCTGGTCGTCGACCTTATCGAGCTGACCCTCAATCACGGCCTCTTCGCGGTGCGAGCGGCGAGCACCCTCGCGGAAGCAGAGGTGATCCTGGCGCACTGGCGCCCCCACATGGGCGTGGTGGACATGGACCGCGAGGACGGCCCCGAGCTACTGGCACGGCTGGGCGCGTCGAACACGATGCGCCAGAGTCGGACGCCAGTCCTGGGCCTGACGCGACGCGGTGACCTGAAGACGAAACTCAAGGCCTTCGATTCTCGGGGTCGACGATATCCTGACGGTGCCGTTCTCGCCGGAGGAGCTGCTGGCGCGGGCCATCGTCATCAGCCGGCGCGCGTCGGGGATCGACCGCCGATCATCGCCGCGGATCAAGCTCGGTGAGGATCGAGAATCGACATCGTGCATCGCCAGGTGCGCGCCGGTGACTCGGTCATCCACCTCACCAGCATCGAGCAGAGTCTTCTTGTACCTCCTGGCCAGCCGCGCCGGACGAGTCGTGACCCGGGACAAGATCCTCGATACCGTCTGGGGCGCCGACTTCCTGGCCGAGAGCAACATCGTGGACCGGCATGTCCGAAGCCTGCGCATCAAGCTACAGAACGACTACCGGCATCCACGTTTCATCGCCACGGTGCCGGGTCACGGCTACCGGTTCGTGCCGACCTTCTCGAACCAGGGCTGGGACACCGAGCAGGATCCCCAGCAGCCATCGCGCTGCAGAGCGGGCGGGCCCCGGAGCGGGTGGGCTGGCGATGGCACCCGGACCTGAAGAACCCATAGCACGGCCCCCTTCTCGGGGGGTGCCATGAGCGTAGCGGCAGGACCCAGGCAGTGGTCTCGCTAGATGACGAGTCGTCATGACGCGGTCCTGTCGGGTCGAGCAGGCTGATCAGAGCGCTCGCCCCAGGGCTCGGGCTGGAGCGTTTGGCCGTGGCCGACCTGGGTGGTCGGCCGTCGGCCAAGCTGGGATGGTCCCCCCGGACGAATCCCAGGCTCAAGGACCCGTCGCGCGCGCACCGGGTGAGCGACATATCCGACCTGCCACTTGGTCGGACGCCTTACGAGGGGACGCAGCGACGGGATCCTGCAAGTTCTGTCGAGTCGTGGGATGTCGCCTGATCGTGAAGATCAGCCAGAGTCAGCTTCCAGCAGCGCCGCCACCACTGCCTCGGGATCGTCAGCTCCCAAGTGGCCTCGAGCCACCCTCAGCCTTGCCGCGGATGGGCACGCGGACTATGGTGGTCTGCCTGCGCCTGGCGCCCGCCGGGCGCGCGATTCCCTGTGAGCATCCGGAGAGGCGTTCGCCGATGCAGGCCCGGCTCGTTCGAATTCGGCGTCATCGAGGTCGAGGGCGTCTCCTACGAGCACGATGTCATCATCGATGGGGGCACCCTCCGCAAGCGCGGCAAGAAGCCCTCGAAGCCGTACCAGGCGCGCTTCGGCCACACGCCGCTGTCGGTGGAGGAGGCCATCCCCTGGTCCGGCCGCCGCCTCATCATCGGGACCGGCGACTCGGGACGATTGCCCATCATGGACGAGGTCATCGCGGAGGCTGAGCGCCGAGGTGTGACGCTCACCGCCGTGCCTACCCGGGACGCCTGCCGACTGCTGGGCGAGATGCGGAAGGAGCAGGTCTTCGCCATCCTGCACGTGACCTGCTAAGGCACGGCCAGGCGCCTGTCAGGCGGGCGGACCCAGTGGATCGATCCGTTCGGACCGCTCACCCCTCGTAGGGCGGGCGGACGACCGACGAGCAAGCACGGCTTCGTGGCACACTCGGTCGATGAGCCTGGTCCGACGCCTCAGGCGCCGCCTGCAGCCCGGCGCGCGGTCCACTCGGCGACGGCCCACCGGCAAGCCCAGGAACCCGGCCGGCAAGGCACCGCCTGAGATTCCCGAGGGCTGGCGCATCGGCCCGCCTGACTACATCGGCATCGGCGTCCAGAAGGCCGGCACGACCTGGTGGTGGAAGCTCATCGCCCGCCATCCGGACGTGGTGGGAACGCTGAAGGAGACGCATCAGCTGACCCGTCTCGGCTGGCGACCGATGTTCGAGGCCGACGCCGAGTCCTATCGCCGCTACTTCCCGAGGCCCGACGGCGCCATCACCGGTGAGTGGACGCCGCGCTACATGAGCGTGCCCGGCGTGGTGGACACCATGCGTGCGGTGGCACCCGACGCGAAGCTGTTGGTGCTGCTGCGCGATCCGGTGGAACGCTACCGGTCGGGCGTGGGCCAGTGGCAGAAGCGCAAGGAGAACCGCGGCAAGGCTCTCAACCTGTGGGCCGGGCGCAAGGACGCCTACGCGCGCTCCTTCTACGCCTTCTCTCTGCGCCGCTACGTCGAGGCCTACGGGCGCGACCGATTGCTCATCCTGCAGTTCGAGCGCTGCCTGTCGGACCCGGCGGGCGAGTACCGCCGGACGCTCGAGTTCCTGGGCCTCGCCGACTGGCTCCCTGGCGAGGAGATCCTGGGCAAGCCCGTCAACGTCAGCAAGCGGCGACCGTCTCCCAAGGCCCTCGACGAGCCTGCCGACCTCGTGGAGTCGCTCGAGGACGACGTGCGCGAGCTCCTGGCCATGGCGCCCGACTTCGACATGACGCTGTGGCCGAACTTCCGCCACCTCGCGCCGGACAGCGTCTGACCGACCCGTCACCGGTCGCGCTGCCCCGAGATCCGGACGACCCGCCCAAGGGGGTAGGCGGGTCGTCCGTGGGCGCGCGGTAGAGCAGCGTTCGCTACGGGGTCAGCTTGAGGACCGCCCCGGCCCCGGGGGCCAGCGTGTTGGTGGACACGTAGACGTTGCCTTGCCCGTCCACGGCCAGGCCGCCGAGGGCCAGGAACTGGTCGCCCGTGGCCACGACCGTCGGCTCGCCACCGCCAGCTGGCACCGCAAGGATCGCACCGACCGGCGGCGCGCCCGAGCCGGTGAAGACCGACATGAGTCCTTCGTGGACCATCTCGGCCACGTAGAGCGTGCCATCGGGCGCGAATCCGAGGCCGATGATGTTGGTGAAGCCGGTTGCGTACTGGGTGGGCTCCTCGCCCGAGGCGACCCGCCAGACCGAGGCACCACCGACGGGGAACGGCCCCCCGGTGAGCTCGCCCACGTAGAGGGCTCCGTCCGGGCCGACCGTGACGGAAGTCGGGACCGACTGGACCGGGACCGGGATCATCTCCTCGGCGGGCGCCTCCCGTCGGCGGGCTCGCTCTCGGCGGGCGCCTCGCCCTCGGCAGGGGCGCCGCTCTCAGCAGGAGCGCCCTCACCTTCCGGCGGCGGCCCCATCGCGGCCAGCTCGGCGGCCGAGAACTCGTGGGTCGTGAAGGGGATGACCGAGACGAGGGACACGACGCCGTCGGGGCTGACGGAGAGGATGGAGTTGCCGCCGGCATCGGCGACCACGAGCCCGTCGTCCACGATCTCGACCGCGTAGGGATTGGAGTCGACCTGGCCACCGAGCTCGGCGTCGGGATCGAAGCTCAATTCGAACGCCGCCACGTCGGCGAGGCGCACCGGCGTCCCGTCCGACCCGACCTGCATGAGCCAGCCTGCGTCCGCGAACTCGGGGGGCATGCCCTCGCGGACCGCCGGGTCGGCGCCCAGGTTCATGACGAACGTGACCGTGCCGTCCTCCGCGACCGCGACGTCCGACACGCCGCCCACCTCGGGTCCGGCCCCGGCGGACGTCAGGCCTTCGACGACGCGCTCCACGCTGCCGTCGGCGATCCGCAAGATCGCGCCGCTCGGCCCGTAGCACATCCCGCCAGCGGCCTCGTCCATACAGGTCTCGCCGGCCGCGCCGGCCTCGGCGACATAGACGCTTCCGTCCGCGGCGACGGTGAGCCCCCGCGGGGCGTTCAGGCCCTCGGCAAGGACCTCCACCTGGGGCTCCTGGGCGGCTGTCGGGGCGCCCAGCGCCGCGACGAGGGCTGCGGCAGCGAGGCTGCGGGCGAGAAGCGCGATCGGGACGATCCCATGGGCTGATCCACTCCTGCTTCGCGACCGGACCCCCGAGGATCGAGCCATCCTCCTTCCCGGCCGCACGGGATGGTGACACGCGGTGGCTCGCCTGTCACCCCCGGGGGAGGCGGTCCTCGGCGAGGCGCCGGGCGCGGGCCAGGATGGCGTCGACCATGTCCGCCGTGAGGCGGCCGGTGAAGGTGTTCTGCTGGCTCGGGTGGTAGCAGCCCACGAGGACGTATGGGCCCACCTGTGCCTCCGCGCCATGGCCGAAGCGCGGCCTCGGGACCGCTCGATGGCCCTGGACGGCGAGCTGGCGGAGCACCGAATCCCAGGCGTAGCCGCCCAGGGTCACGATGACGCGGACACCCGTCAACAGGCGCGAGCTCACGTCCCAGGAAGGGCAGGCAGTGGTCGCGCTCCTCGGTCGTGGGTCTGTTGCCCGGCGGCGCGCATCGGTTGACCGCCGCGATGTAGGCGTCCTGGAGCACCAGGCCGTCACCGGCCTCGATCGAGCGGGGCCGTGGAGAGTACCCGGCGCGGTGCAGAGCCTCGAAGAGGAGCTCGCCCGAGCCACCCGGATTGTCGCCGGTGAACACGCGACCGGTCCGATTGCCCCCGTGGGCGGCGGGCGCGAGGCCGACGAGCAGGACCCTGGCCGCTGGATCGCCGAATCCCGGGACCGGACGACCCCAGTACACCGAAGACCGATGTCGGGCCACCTTCGTCCGCGCCACCTGCTCGCGCCAGGCGACGAGGCGGGGGCAGCGTCGACAGGTGACGATGTCGGCGACGAGGTCGCCGAGGCGATCCCCGCCAGAGCCGTCCTCGTCGGTCATGCCTCCGGCGTCGGCGTCTCGGAGCTACCCGGCGCCGGCGGTTCCAGCCTTTCCGGGGCCGCCACGCCATCGCCGACCCGGTAGCTCATGGCCGCGGCGCGACGCTTCAGCTCGATGGCCGCCGCGGTCGCCTCAGGCTCTCGGAGGATCGCATCGCGGGCAGCGACCGCGTCCACGAGCTCATCCCAGGGCTCCCGGCCGACGAAGGCCGCGCCCTGCCACTCGTTCCAGCCGCTCGCGGTCCGCACCGCGGCCGAGGAGAACCAGGCCGCCGGCAGGCCGGGGTCGGCGGCCGCCGCCGCGAGGGCGCCTCGCCCGATGCGGAGGAGCGCGCGTGCCAGCTCCACGACGCGCCAGGCCTGCGAGTCCGTGGCGCCGGCGCGCCGCGACAGCTCGCCGATGGCGGCACTGGCGCCCCAGTCGTCGAAGGCTGCCTCGGTGCGCGCCGGATCACCGCCGCAGGCCACGAGGCCGACGGCATCGAACAGTGCCCAGCCGGCCAGCGCCTGGGCGAACAGGAGAGGTCGCACGGCGCGTGTCGCCGTGGCACGGTCCCACGTATCATTAGCGATGCTAACGACATCGACGTCGGTCCCGGCGAGGCCCGCGAGTCGCGCCAGACCCTCCGTGAGCGCGGCGAGCGCTGGACCGGGTGCGCGCTCGAGGGGTACGGTGGGAAGGAACGCTGCCTGCGCAGCGTCGAAGAGGGCCGCCACGGCCTCTCGCCAGGGCTCCTCGCGCAGCCGCCGCAGCGCCGAGCGGACGTCGTCCACGCCCCCCAGGCCGAGCCGCATGGCCAGCTCGGCCCAGCCCTGCCCGCCGGCATCGGACACCTCCTCGAAGCCGAGGAAGACATGGCAGGCGTAGCCGTCCAGCGAGAGCTCGAGACCGTGCTCGCGCAGGTCCCGCAGCTGGCGCAGATACTGCAGCCCGCTGCGCGCGTCGTGCAGGATGAGGTAGCTCGTCAGGGTCGTGGCCGAGGCCGAGGGCCTCCGCCACGCCCGGGATGCGCACCTGGGCCCGCGGGTAGCGGTTGAGGTAGACGACCAGCGAACGGCGCTCGATGGCGTCGAGCGGGCCGCTGTGGGCGCGATTGGCATAGGCGAAGACGTCCGGGACCTCGCCCCCGCCGTCGACCGCCGCCAGCTGCCGGAAGCCCGCGGCGCCGGCGAAGCGCCAGCGCTGCCGGAGCAGCGGGAAGATCTCGCGTCGGTGCCGCTCCACGAGCGCCTCGTCCGGCCGCTCGTCATGCTGCGGCCGGCGGAACTCCATGCCGTACTGCTCGCTGAAGCCCTCCACCTGGCCGTGGCCGAACATCGGCAGGCCCGGCAGCGTGGCCAGCATGCGTGGCCACGCCGAAGTACTTGTCGTGGCTGCCGAACTGGTCGATGGCCGTGCGCTCGTCGGGGTTGCTCATGAAGTTGACGTAGCGGCCCAGGATGCGCGCGTCGAAGGCGACCGTCTCGCGGATGACCTGCTGGTACTCGGCGTTCTTCTCGTCGCGGAGCATGTGCATGAAGGCGCTGTTGTAGACGCGGTGCATGCCCAGCGTGCGCACGAAGTAGCCCTCCAGGAGCCAGAAGGCCTCGGCCAGCAGCAGCGTGTCGGGCACCTCGGCGGCGACGCGGTCGACGACCTCGCGCCAGAACTCGGCGGGCATGCGGCGCGACAGCTCCCCGTGCCGGCAGGGCCGCCGCCGAACGGCGACGGGATGCCCGCCTCGTGGCCGGGCAGCGGGTACCAGAGGCGCTGGATGTGGCGCCGCGCCAGCACCATGGCGGCGTCGAAGCGGATGACCGGGAAGCGCCGGGCGACCTCGAGGATCTGGCCGATGACCGCTTCGCGGACCTCGGCCTGCAGGTAGTCGAGCTGGGCCGTGTCGTTCCAGGGGAAGCTCGTGCCGTCGTTGCCGTGGTAGATGTAGCGGGCCTCGCCGCTCGCCCGGTCGATGCGCTTGAAGACCACCGCGGCGTCCGACGAGTCCCAGTAGTGGTCCTCGATCTGGATGACCACGCGGTCGTCCGACGAGAGGTCCGCGCCCGTGAAGGCATAGGCCTCGAAGGGCGGGAAGGGCGACGAGATGAAGCGCTCCGGGTGCTCCACGACCCAGCGCGAGTCGATGCCCATGTGGTTGGGCACCATGTCGGCGGCGAGGCGGATGCCGCGCGCCGCGGCGCGGTCGCGCAGGTCGCGCCAGGCCTCGTCGCCGCCCAGCTCGTCGGCGATGCGGTAGTCGGCCACCGAGTAGGCCGAGGCCATGGCGTCGGGGTTGCCGCGCATCTGCTTGATGCGCCGCGACGCGCGGCTGCGCTCCCAGAGGCCGATGAGCCAGAGGCCCGTGAAGCCACGCGCGGCGAGCTCGTCGAGCTCCTCGTCGGGGATCTGGTCGAGGCGCGTGATGTCGCGCCCGTACGTCCTCGAGAGCTGGGCCAGCCAGACGTAGGTGGACTTGGCCACGAGGACCAGCTCGGCCATCCAGTCGCGGTCGGCGCTGAAGGCCTCGGGCTCCTCGTCGAGGCCGGCGAAGGCGGTCGCGCATCCGGCCTCGTCCGGTCCGCCGGAGCCGGGTGACCGTCGGGCGCGCAGCCAGGCGGCCCGCTCGATGTCGTCGAGGAGCCCGAGCTGGCGGTCGATGATGAGCAGGTCCGCGTCGTCGAGCCAGCCGGCCCAGTGGACGCGGATCCAGCGCAGCTGGGCGGCCAGCGACTGCGGCGCAGCCAGGATGGGCTCGCGCAGCCGCTCGACGAGCGTGCGCGCCGGCGCGGCCCGGTCCGGGTCGGGCTCGTCAGCGGGCAGGTCCGCGCCGGCCAGCGCGTCGACAAGACGGCGCTGGGCGGCCTCGTCGAGGACCTCGTCGTCGATGAGCTCACGGTAGGCGGCCGCGGCCGGGTTGTCCGCCGCGATCGACGCCAGCGCCAGCTCCTCGAGGGCGGCCTCCCGACCGGGCACCGAGCCCCGTCGGCTGCGATCGCCCGGGACAGCCAGTCGGCCGCCGTGACCTCGTCGCGATAGACCGGCAGCGACGGGAAGGCCGCCTCGAAGGCCGCCAGGCCGCCGTCGACGCGGTGCCTGCCGAGGCGGCCGTCGAGCGCCGCCAGACCGCGCGCCAGCGGCCCCCGCCGCGCGGGTCGGCGCGCCGCTCCACGGCCACGGCACGGTGGCCGAGCTCGTGGATGAGGCCGATGGCGGCGATCTCCGAGGCCGCCCGGGCCCGCGCGATCATCGCTCGTCCACGAGGCGCTCCGCGAGCGCCATGGCGCGCTCGGGATCGAGAGCGATGGCATCACCGTCGCGTGGAGAAGAGTGCGTCCTCGAAGCCGTAGCGGTCCCGCGCCTGCCGCGCGATGCGGAAGTCCATCCCGGCCACGATAGCAGCGGCCCCGGACGCCGACGGGGCGTCAGCCCAGGACGTCCCCGATGAGCGCGCGGAGCTGGGCGCGGTGCTCGGCCGTGCGGTACTCGTGGAGCGGGCTGGGGTCGAGCGTGGCATCGACGTCCACGCGGCCCCGCCGACGGACGTAGACGGCAGGATGGATGTCGCCCTGGTCGTCGGTCTCGACGGTGATGGCCGCGCCGTCCGGGCCGGCCGCGTCGACGTACTCGGCGAGCGAGACGATGCCCTCGTCGTGGATCGTGCCGTCGGCGTCCGCGACAGCGCGCGGGCCAGGTACGACTTCTGGTGCCACAGCTCGGGAGCCTCCGAGGCCGAGGTCAGCATCTCATCGACGACGTCACCAGGGGCCACCTCCGGCCGCTGCCTCGGCACGCCGAAGTGACGCGTCGCGATGTCGTCGACGAGCAGGCGGGCGTTGTAGCGATGCCCGTGCACCGCTCCCGAGTTGGCCGGGATGCCGTACTTCTTGAGACCCGAGACGCCCTGCATGATGGTGCCCGCGAAGTAGACGCCCGGCGCCGTGGCGCTCTCGTACGCGTTCGTCATGGTGGGCAGGCCGCTGCGCCCGAAGATGGTCACCCCGACGTCCTCGAGGTCGAGGAGCGGCGAGCGGAAGCCGGTCGCGGCGATGACCTCGTCGACCTCGACCACGAAGGGCTCCCCGTTGTCGGTCCGTCGGGTGTGCACGGCAAGGCCGCCGGCATGCCGCTCGATGCGCTCGATCGAGGCATCGAGGATGAAGACGCCGCCGCCCAGGTCGGCGTCCTCCCAGGGCTGCAGGTAGCGCGCCCGGATGCCCCCCAGCGAGTGCAGGTTGACCGACAGCTGCGCCGGCCGCGGCGAGGCCAGGATGATGGGGCTGGCCCACTGGAGCAGGCCGCTGGCGAGCTCGAAGCCCGAGTTCTGCTTGCCGATGATGAAGAGCCGACTTGATCGGCGTAGCTCGCGGCGTCGCGGGTGTCGGCGTAGTGGGCGCGTGCTCGATGCCCGGCGTCTCGGGCAGGAGCGGCTCGGCGATGCCCACCGCGAAGATGACGACGCGGCTGCGGTAGTCCCCGTCGGGCGTGTGGAGGACGTAACGCTCGCCCGTCCCGGGAGGTGCCCTGCCAGGGCGTCTGGTAGGCGCACCTGCAGGCCGGTCCGCTCCGCGAAGAGCCGGATGCCCTCCTCCATCTCCGGCCGCGAGCCGGGAACTCCGACGTCCCGTCCATGAGCTCCGGCATGACGGCGCGATGCTCGGGCTCGAAGGCCACCAGGCTGTTCCAGTCGTAGCGCTCGTAGGCCTTCGAGGCGTGCGGCAGCTGGGCGTGCGGCTTGGTCCAGGACAGGAGACGCTGGAAGAAGGGGAACCGCCGGAACATGCCGCCCGGGCCCGGGATCGGCCGAGATGACCGCGTGGTCGATGCCGAGGCGCGAGAGGTAGTAGGCGACCTGCAGGCCGCCGGGACCGCTGCCCACGACGACGACGTCGTAGTCGCCCGGGCGGGCAGGGAGGCCCGTCCCGGCCGACCGGAGCGCGGGATCGTCTGCCATGCGTGCGCTCAGCCGCGCCGGTTGGCGCGATCCAGGCGGCGGCAGACCGACTGGAGCATGCGGTACATGACCGGCGGATAGGCGAGCAGGAACGCGCGCAGGTCCGGGCCTGCCAGCTGGAGCGCCTTGAGCGGAGACTGGGTCACGACGTCGGCGATCGGCAGGCTACGCCCAGCAGCAGCGAGATCTCGCCGAAGAAGTCGCCCTTGGCCAGCCTCGAGACCTCGACGCCGTCGACCTGGACCACGGCCTCGCCCTCGAGGATGATGAAGAAGCCGCCGCCCGAGAAGCCCTGGCGCAGGATGCGCTGGCCGGCCGGGAACGACTCCTCGGACATGGTGTGGGCGACCGCCTCGAGCTGTGGTCGGTCGAGGTCCGAGAAGAGGGCCAGCCCGGCGAGCGCCTCGAGGATCTGCGCTTCGTTCATCCTTCCAGTCTCCCGTTCTGCCGGCTGCCGGACGGTCAATTGCGCAGCTGCGCGTCGGCACGACGCAGCCGTCCCGCCAGCTCGCGCAGCAGGTTCATGGCCAGGTCGCTGTCCTGCTGGAGCATGGCGATGAGGTCCCACGAGGCGAGGGCAAGACAGGCCGTCGCGCCATCCGCCAGCGCCGACGCGGCGCGCGGCTGCTGGTCGATGACGGAGAGCTCGCCGATGATCTGGCCCGGCCCGAGACGCGCCAGCTCGTCGTCGCCGGCGAGGATGCGCACGCCGCCCGAGACGACGATGTAGAGCCCGTTGCCGACCTGCCCCTGCTGGACGATGACCTGTCCGTCGGCGAAGTCGAGCGCTGCGGTGACATCGGCGAGGCGGTCGAGAGTCTCGGCATCGCAGCCGCGGAAGAGGGGCACCTGCTCGAGCCAGCTGCGCTTCTCCTGCCTGCTCAGCGACACGTCGGGCCTCCTGCGCGTTGAGGCCAACGGTAGCACGCGGGGCTCAGTCGCCGCGGTGGGCGCCGACCCGGATCTCGAAGTCGCGGAGACCCCCTCGCGCGGGTTCGAAGCGGACATCGACCTGGCTGACCGCGGCGCCCGCGGGGCCCTGTCGCAGCGCGGCGACGAGCTCGTCGAGGTCCGCGTCGGCTCCCTCCGCCACGACCTCGACGCTCCCGTCGGACCGGTTGGCGACCCAGCCACTGAGGCCGAGTCGCGCGGCCTCACGCTGGACGAACCAGCGGAAGCCGACGCCCTGGACGAAGCCGTGGACGGTGGCCACCAGTCGGCGAGGGCCGGTGCCCGGCCCGGTCATGGCGCCGCGGCCGGGGGCCGCGGCCAGGCAAGCAGGAGGACGTCGAGCGTCAGCTCGGGATTGGCGTAGCCCTCGATGGCGAGCATGAGCCTGTCGAGGCGGTCGAGGAAGCGTCGCAGCGCGCGGTGATCCACCGTTCTCGCGACCGCCACGAGCTCCTGGAGGTGCTCGTGGTCGCGGACACCATCGGGACCGGCCGTGGCCGCGACGGCCAGGTCGCGCCCGAGGTCGCGCCAGACATCGATGACGAGGCTCGCGGCGCGACGGCGCTCAGCGGGCTCGAGCCGAGTCGCCGACGGGGCCACGTCGCCACGGAGTGCGGCATCGACGGCGGCGGCATCGGCGACCAGGTCCGCGGCCGCGGCCAGGCGGGTGCGCCTGTCGGCTGTCACCAGGTCGAGCAGGGTCCGACCGATGCGAGCTCGGGCCAGGACCGCGTCGGGCCGCGAGGCGAGCCGGAGGGCCAGCCCTGGTCGGCCCCCGCTGGCGATGGCGATGGCGCGTGCCGGCCCCGGGTCGGCGTCGCCGCGGTCGACCAGCCAGCGCGACAGCGCCTCGACTGTCGGCGTGCCGAGCCGCAGGCGTGCTGCGCGTGAGACCACGGTCGGCAGCAGCGGCGCCATGTCATCCGCGCAAAGGATGAGGCAGGTCGCGGGACCGGGCTCTTCGAGCGTCTTGAGCAGCGCATTCTGGGCGTCTGGGTTGAGGCGATGGGCCGAGCTGATGACGGCCACGCGGAAGCGCCCCTCGAGCGGCGTCAGCGACAGCTCGGTGGTCAGTCGCTGGACCTGCCCGAGGCGGATCTGCTCGCCCGCTCCGTCTGGCTCGATGCGATGCAGGTCGGGATGGACGCCGAGCTCGACCTTGCGGCAGGCCGTGCATGACCGACACGGGCCGATCGGCCGGATCGGGCTCAAGGCAGAGCAGCCCGGCAGCAAGGTCGAGAGCGAGCGTCGTCTTGCCCACGCCCCTGGGCCCCACGAGCAGCAGGGCGTGCGGCGGACGCTCGTCTCGGACCGCGCGCGCGACGGCCTCGAGGGCGTGCGCGTGCCCCTCGGTCAGGTACCGGCCGCCTCCTTCTGCCGGCCCGTCGGACGCCATCCCTCGACGGCTAGGCCTCTTCGGACGCGGCGGCCTTGGGGGTCCGCTTGCGGGGCGCCCGCTTGGGCTTCGCCTCCTCTGCTACGCCGCCGCGGCTCTGCGTCCGGCGTGGTCGGCGGCCGGCTTGCGCGACGCCCGCTTGGGCTTCGGCGCCTCTGTCGCGGGAGCCGGGCTCGCGTCGGCCTTGGGAGCCGGGCTCGCGTCGGCCTTTGGAGCGGTGGCGGTGCGGCTGGTGCGACGGCGGGTCGTCCCTCGCAGCTCTGACCTCGTCCGCCTGGGCGGCCACGTCCTCGCGGGAGGCCTCGGCGGCGGCTTCCGTGGTCTTGGGGGTCCTGGGCTCCCTGGCCGGCGCCGCCCGGGTGGCTGCGCCTGCCTGCCGACGGGCCAGCTCGGCGCGGAGGAGCTCCTGCACCTCGGGCGGCACCTCGCTCCAGGATCGCCGCCGGGGGTTTGCTCGATGGGAGCCATGGCATGGGCGGAGGCCCTGCCCGGATGACGGGGCCTGATGGCCACCTTTGCCGCCACGCCCCGGGCCTCGTGAGAACCCTGAGCGCGATCCGACTCCGTAACGCTCCCGGTCGATCGCCGATCGATAGCCACCGCCACGGCCGCCGCGGCCGCCGCGGCCCTCGCGCCGCCTGTCCTGCTGGCGCCGTTCGGCGAGGAGGTACTCGGGCACGTCGGGCTCGGGCAGGAGGTCGTCGTCGACGGGCGGTGCTGCGGCGCGGTCCGGGGACCGACGCGGGACGATCCGAGGGCACGCCGATCTGGCGGTCCCAGACCGAGCCGAAGGCTGAGTGCTGCGGCAGGGTCGGCACCTCGTCGGGGAAATCGGTCGCGTCGACGTCCGGCTCGACAGGCTGTGCGCCCTCGACAGGCTGGGCGACGATGTCCTCGGGCCCGCGGCCACCGCGACCGCGTCCACGACCACCTCGGCGGCGGCGGCGCCGCCGACCGTCCTCGGAGGGGAGATCCTCGCAGATCGCCGTCCTCCTCGATCGCGACTCCCGCCTCGGCCGTCACGGGGATGTCGACGGGCCCCATGCCGCGCGAGAGCTTCTCGCCGGGCAGAGCTACCAGGCCGGCCAGCGCTGGTCGTTCATCGTCAACGACGGGTGCGGCCGGGGTGCCGCGGCGCCGGGTCGGCCGCTCGGGGCGCTCGGCGCGCTCGGGCCGCTCCTCCCCGTCGCGTCGGCGACGGCGCGGCGTGACGCCGGATTCCTTGTCCGGCACCTCGGTCATCGAGAGGTCGCCCTCGGCGGCCACGCGACGCCCGCTGCGCGCGCCCTTCTCGACCCGGGCGATGTTGGAGATGTCGATGAAGACATCCGCCGCGTCGATGAGGTCGCTGCTGGTGTTGCCGCGGAAGCTGATGACCTCGACGCGGACGCCCTGCTGCTGGACGGCGTAGATGGCCGGCGCGAAGTCCCCGTCGCCGGAGACGACGACGGCGATGTCGAGCTTCTCCGCCATGCGCATCATGTCGACGACGAGCTCGATGTCGAGGTTGGCCTTGATGCGCCCGTCGCCGTACTTGCGGATGTCCTTGCTGACGACCTTGTAACCGCTGCGGGCCAGGAAGGAGTGGAACTGGCGCTGGTTCTCGTTCTCCGGATCGAGGCCGGTATAGGCATAGGCACGCACGAAGTCGCGACCGGCGGTGGCCGACTTCAGAAGAGTGACGTAGTCGATGTCCACGCCCGCGGCTTTGGCCGCATAGAAGATGTTCGCGACGTCAACGAAGACGGCGACGTTCTTGCTCACGCAGGACTCCTGTGTGTGGCGGGCCGCTCAGGGCGGCTCCGCGGAGGGGGACACGTGTCGCGTCCATGGCGTCCGGGGGCGGGCCCCCTCGCGCAGCGCGGGTGTGGTGTCCGATCGTTGCTGATGTGTCGGTCTCCTGTGACATCCGGGGGCCCGATGGCGCCACGTGGTGTCTGACCACGACTGAGCACGTCCGCCTGGAAGTCCCGTCGCCGCGACGGCGATCGAAGGGCCTCGAGCGCGCCGCACCGGGTGGCCCAGCGGCCGCGACACGGGCCACTGTCCGCACACGCCCGGGGCGCTCGCGGCGTCTTGCATTAGGAACGCGCCTCGCTATGATACTGCACGGTGCGCCTGCCGTGAGCGTGCCCCCATCGGAGCGGGTGACACCAGACGGGGTCGGTCCGCTGGAATGGGCTCGCGCCCTCGCGAGAGCCACCCATCCACTGATCCCGGTCCAGACGCCGGCGCGCGCCGGTCCATAGCCGTGAGCCCAAGGAGGACCAGCACCATGAAGCTCAAGACCATCGCCGGCCTGTTCGCCGCTCTGCTGTTCGCCTTCGCCGTCGTCGCCTGCAGCAACGACTCCGCGACACCGGCGCCGGCCGCCGACGTCGCCCGCCGCGGCCGCGGAGTCGCCCGCCGGCTGACACCATCCGGGCCATGCGCGTCGCGGCCCATCCCACAGCAAGCAAGCGGAACGGTCGGGGTCCCCTCCCCGGCCGTTTCGGATTCCTGTCGGCCGCAGCCGATCCACCTTGCGCGCGCAGGATCACGCACTATCATGTCGCCACGCTTGAGCGGCCACGACGCGTGGGCCCGCTCGTTGAGGGGCATGTGCTGGGATGGGCGACGCGCTGGCCATGTGCCGGACCGGATCGCTGACCCCAGACGAGCCGCACGACGGGGGGCTCAGGTCGTGCGCGGCTCGGACTGACCGCCGCCATCCAGGCGGGGCAGAGAGCGAAGGAGGAGTACCAGGAACGATGACCAGGAAGACACTTGGCGTCTTCGGTGCGCGGCCTGCTGGCCCTGGCCGCCGTGGCGCCCGTATCCGCCCAGGCGCCCGAGGATCCCCTCGGCGTCGTGACCATCCCGCCCGGGGAGCCGGTCGTCATCGCCGGCTGGGGCGTCAACTCCGGGGCCGACGCATCGCTCGGCACCGACTGGATGAACTCGATGAAGGTCGTCGCCGATGACCGGGGCGAGGAGCTCCTCGGCCACCCCCTCGAGCTGGTCTTCGAGGACGGCCTCTGCACCCCCGAGGGTGGCGCGACGGCCGCCCAGAAGCTGGCCGCCGACACGACCATCGTCGGCCTCATCGGCTCAGCCTGCTCGGACGAGACAGTCGGTGGCATCGCAGCTATCACCAACGCCGGCCTCACCACCATCTCGCCGTCGAACACGCGCCCGGCCCTCACGGCTGAGGATCGCGGTCCGGAGTTCGCGGGCTACCTGCGCACGGCACACAACGACCTCGTCCAGGGCGCCTTCGTCGCGGACTTCGCTTACAACGTCCTCGGCGCCCGCACCGCCGCGACTCTCCACGACGGCTCGGCTTACGCCGAGGCACTGCAGCAGGTCTTCCAGGACAACTTCGTCGCCGCAGGCGGCTCGATCGTCACGGTTCAGGCGGTGCAGAAGGGCCAGACGGACATGAAGCCCGTCCTCACCGCCATCGCCAACGCGCCTGCGCCGGATGTCCTCTACTTCCCGATCTTCACGGCCGAGGGCGCCTTCGTCATCGCCCAGAGCAAGGAGGTCGCCGGTCTCGAGAACACGGCCCTCATCGGCTCGGACGGCATGTTCTCCCAGGACATGGTCAATGGTGCAGGTCCGGCAGCCGTCGGCGTGTACCTCTCGTCGCCGGCCGTGACGGGCGATGCCTACACGGAATTCCTGGCCAAGTACGAAGAGATCAACGGGGTCAAGCCACCGCAGGCGTTCCATGCCCACGGCTGCGGACGCCATGAACATCCTCCTGAACGCCATCGAGCAGGTCGCGGTGCAGGGCGACGACGGCACGCTCTATGTGCCCAAGGGCGCGCTGCGCGACGCCGTCTACGCCACCAAGGACTACCAGGGGCTGACCGGCAACATCACGCTGTACTCCGACGGGTGACTGCGGCGCCGGCGCCATCGGGGCGTACGTCATCACCGAGGACACCGTCAACGGCACCTGGCCGCCGCCCCTGTACACGGGCGAGTAGCCAGGCATCCACCGAGCGTCGTCTCGGACGTCGAACGGTCGAGCGAGCCGGGCGATCGACGCCCGGCTCGCGCCCTTCTGTGAACGATCCGATTTGACATCCGGCATCGCTATCGGTATGAACGCACGAACACCCCCGCCCAGTCGAAGGGACCTGGGACGGCCGGGAAGGCGGCAGACACGACCGTGGACGTGAAGAGGAGGGAGACGCCGACGGGATGACCGGTCAGGCTGTGCCCAGGGACTACGGTGCGGCGGCCCGCACGAAGGCGACCGAGCGCGCCCTTGACGCGGCCATCGCCGCCTTCCTCTGGGGCTTCCGCATCATCGTCGTCCTGGTCATCGTCGTCGGCTCGTACCTGACGCTGTCGTCAGGCAAGTACTCGGTCGACACGTGGATCGACCTCCTTGTGGATGGCGCGTCCCTGGGCGGCGTCTATGCGCTCATCGCCCTGGGCTACACGATGGTCTACGGCATCCTGCGCATGATCAACTTCGCCCACGGCGACGTGTTCATGATCGGCGCTTTCGCCGGCTACTACTCGGCCATCTTCCTGCGCAACATCGGCTTCCTGAATTCGAGCCCGGCCGCCTCGGTCATCTCCATCGCCATCATGATGGCGGTGGCCGCCGTCGTGGCCGTCGTTGGTCGCCGTGCTCATCGAGCGCATCGCCTACCGTCCCCTGCGCAACTCGCCGCGACTGGTGCTGCTCATCGCCGCCATCGGCGCGTCATTCTTCCTGCAGTACACCGTGAAAGGGCATCGTCGGCACCGGCGTCTTCGCCTACCCGGTGCCCTCGTTCCTGTCGGAGCCTGTGGCACTCCCCATCGCCGAAACGCTGCGCCTGAAGTGGCTGGACGTGGTGGTCGTCGGCTCGGCCATCCTCATGATGGTCGTGCTCTATCTGTTCGTGCAGCGCTCCAAGCTGGGCACCGCCATCCGGGCCGTCTCCGAGGACGCGCCGACGGCAGCGCTCATGGGCATCAACGTGGACCGTGCCATCGTCGCGACGTTCGCCATCGGCGCCGCGATGGCCGGCGTCGCCGGCGTGCTCTTCGGGCTGGTCTTCATCCAGATCAACTTCCTCAGTGGGTTCATCCCGGGCATCAAGGCCTTCACGGCGGCCGTCCTCGGCGGCATCGGCAACATCCCGGGCGCCATGGTCGGCGGCATGTTCCTTGGGCGAGATCGAATCGGTCGGGCCCATCCTCTTCCTCGAGGGCCTCGGCGTCCCGTCGCCCAGCCAGCTCAAGGACGTCGTGGCCTTCACTCTGCTCGTCCTCGTGCTCGTCTTCCGACCCCAGGGCATCCTCGGTGAACGGCTCTCGAGGACGCGGGCATGAGCGCCAGCCAGCCAGCGGTCGGCCGAGCAGCCCCGACCGTCAGCCCGCTCGACGCCTGGCGCGGCGTTCTCGTGGTCGGGCTGATCGCGGGCGCGGTGGTCATCTACCTCTGCGTCGTGGGCATCGTGCCGATCTTCGGCGAGCGGCCGCTCATCGACGAGGCCGTGACCCTGGGCGAGGCCGCGCTCCTCATCACCGGACTGGCGTCCGGGTACATCGCCGCCCAGCGTGCACCGGCCGGCCCCATCGCCGCCATCGGCGGCGGGATGCTGGCCGGCCTCATCGCCGGAGCATTCCTGGCCGCGCTCATCCTCCTCAGCGCCGCCTTCGCGCTGCGCTCATTCCTGCCCAACGTCTCGCCCGATCTTCTTGACATCCTCACGTTCGAGAGCGATCCCGCGGTCAACGGCTTCTGGATGCCAGTCCTCGGCGGAGCGGTGCTGGGCCTCGTCGGCGCCATCCTCGCCGTGCTGCCGAGCGTCCTGCGCGGACTCATCGTCGCCAACCTCGTGGCGCTGTTCGCGATGGGCCTGTTCGCGGGCCTGATCCGGACACCCATGCTCTCCGGCCTGCTCGCGAACGAGGCTCGCACGGTCTTCGCGTCGGACGGCCTGACGCTCACCGGCGCGCTCCTCACCGTCGTGGTCGTCTCGGCAGCCTACCTCGCCTGGGTCGGTCTTCGGGTCCGGCAGCGGGTGCGCGCGATGCCCGACCAGCAGCGACGGGTCGCCACCATCCCCGTGTCGATCGTCCTGCTGATGTTCATCGTCTGGCTGCCGCTGGGCATGGGTCCCTTCGTGGCCCAGGCCGTGGCCCTCATCGCCCTCTACATCCTCATGGGCCTGGGCCTCAACATCACGCTGGGCCTGGCGGGCCTCCTCGACCTGGGCTTCGTGGCGTTCTTCGCCGTGGGCGCCTACACGGTCGCCCTGCTGACATCGACCGGGTCCGTTCGGTATCGCGGACATCTCGTTCTGGTTCGCGGTCCCCTTCGCCATCATCGCGGCCATGGCCTTCGGCGTCTTCCTGGGCCTGCCCATCCTGGGCATCCGCGGCGACTACCTGGCCATCGCGACCCTCGGGTTCGGCGAGATCATCGCCATCCTCGCCAGGTCCGACCTGCTGAAGCCGTGGCTCGGCGGTCCGCAGGGCATCCTCAACATCCCGCCGCCCATCGCCGTCGCGGTCACCGACTTCCTGAATGGTCCGGTGCAGATCTACTACATCGCATTGGTCTGCGCGGCGGTCGTCGCCTTCGTGGCCTATCGGCTGCGCGGCTCTCGCCTCGGGCGCGCCTGGCTGGCCATCCGCGAGGACGAGGACGTGGCCGAGGCGCTGGGCGTCAACCTCGTCCAGACGAAGACCCTGGCCTACATGCTGGGGGCTGCCTTCGCGGGCCTCGGCGGCGCGATCTTCGCGGCCGACTTCATCGGCTCGGTCTTCCCGAGCAGCATCAACATCCTCGTGTCCATCAACGTGGCGGCCATCGTCATCGTCGGCGGCATGGGCAGCATCCCTGGCGTCGTGCTGGGCGCCATCGTGCTCATCGGCCTGCCCGAGCTCTTCCGCGAGTTCTCCGAGTACCGCTTCCTCTTCTACGGCATCGTCCTCATGCTCATGATGCGCTTCCGCCCGGAGGGCCTCTGGCCGTCGCGCATCGGCCGTCGCGAGATGCACGGTGCGGAGGCACCGGCGACGGCTCTGCCCCTCGACGCCACCACGGAGGCCAGCTGAGCCATGGCCCTGCTGGAGGTCAGCGGCGCGACCAAGCGCTTCGGCGGGCTGCTGGCCGTCAACGCGCTCGACTTCACGCTCGACGAGGGCGCCATCGTCAGCGTCATCGGCCCCAACGGCGCGGGCAAGACGACGTTCTTCAACTGCATCGCCGGCTTCTATCAGATCGACGAAGGCAGCATCGTCCTGGACGGGTTCCCCATCCACGAGCTGCGCCCGGACCGCATCGCCCACATGGGCCTCTCGCGCACGTACCAGAACATCCGGCTCTTCCGGGGCATGACCGCGCTCGAGAACGTCCTCGTCGGCGCCCACCAGCACCTCGTCTCAGGCTGGGTCAGGTCGGTCCTGCGCACGCCCGGTCAGCGCGAGGAGGAGCGGTCCGCCGTGGCCGAGGCGGAGGAGCTCCTGGCGTACGTGGGCCTCGCCGGCCGGAGCGACATCCAGGCCTCCAGCCTGCCCTATGGCGACCAGCGTCGGCTCGAGATCGCCCGGGCCCTGGCCACGCGACCGCGCATCCTGCTGCTCGATGAGCCGACGGCCGGCATGAACCCCGCCGAGACGGCCGAGACGACGGCCCTCATCCGCCGCCTCCGTGACGAGCGCGGCATCACCATCCTGCTCATCGAGCATGCCATGCGCGTGGTCATGGGCATCTCCGAGCGCATCACGGTCCTCGACTACGGCCAGCGCATCGCCGAGGGCACGCCGGCGGAGATCCAGCGCGACCAGCGGGTCATCGAGGCCTACCTGGGCAAGGGCGCCGGCGCGAGTCAGCGCCGCTGCGCCCCGAGCAGGCGCAGGACAGGGCCTGACATGGCGCTGCTCGAGATCGCCGACCTGCACACCTACTACGGCAACATCCAGGCCCTGCGTGGCATCTCGCTGACCGTCGATGACGGCGAGATCGTCACGCTCATCGGCGCCAACGGCGCGGGCAAGACGACGATGCTGAACACGGTGAGCGGACTGCTGCGGCCGCGCAGCGGACAGGTCGTCTTCGACGGCCGCGACCTGACCGCCGTGCCCGCCCACGACATCGTCACGGTCGGGGTCGTCCAGGTGCCCGAGGGCCGGCGCGTCTTCGCCACGGCTGACCATCGAGGAGAACCTGCGCATGGGCGCCTACTCGGTGAAGGACAAGGCCGACGTCCAGGCCGGCATCGAGCGCGCCTACGCGATGTTCCCGCGGCTCGAAGGAGCGCTCCGGCCAGGTGGCCGGCACCCTGTCCGGCGGCGAGCAGCAGATGCTGGCCATCGGCCGCGCGCTCATGGCCACGCCGCGGGTCCTGCTCCTCGACGAGCCCTCCATGGGCCTCGCCCCGAACCTCGTGGAGCAGATCTTCGAGACGATCCTCGAGATCCATCGGTCGGGCACCGCCATCCTCCTCGTCGAGCAGAACGCCAGCCAGGCGCTGGCCATCGCCGACCGCGGCTACGTGCTGCAGACCGGCCGCATCATCCTGGCCGACACGGCCGCCGGGCTGGCCGCCAACGAGGACGTGCGCCGCTCCTACCTGGGCGAGATCTAGCGCTCACCCGCGCCGAGGGCGCTGGCGACCTGATATCCGGCGCCAGCTAGCCGCCGCCGCCGTGGCCGTGCATGCTGCCGCCGAGCCCGGAGACGTCCCCCGGCGTCGTCGAGCGCCCGGCGGCTCGTGGTCCGGCGACGGCTCGTCGAAGAGCGAGGGCGGGCGCGGCTCGGTCGCCGTCGGCGCCCGGGCGCCCTCGCTCAGGAAGCGGCGCAGGAACTCCTTGGTGGCCTCCTGCTGGGGGTCGTCGAGCACCTGTTCGGGCGGTCCCTCCTCGACGACCACGCCGCCCTCGAGGTAGAGCACGCGGTCGGCCGCCTCGCGCGCGAAGGCCATCTCGTGGGAGACCACGATCATCGTGGCGCCCTCGTGCGCGAGCCCCGCCATGACCACGATGACCTCGCCGATGAGGTCCGGGTCGAGCGCGCTGGTGGGCTCGTCGAAGAGCAGGACCTGGGGCTCCATGCAGAGGGCGCGGGCGATGGCGGCGCGCTGCTTCTCGCCGCCGGACATGCGGGCCGGATACTCGTCGCGCTTGTCGAGCAGGCGGACCTTGGCGAGGAACCGCTTCCGCCGTGGCGACGGCCTCGCTCGCGGCGTCAGGCCCTTGACGTGCATGGGCGCCTCGATGCAGTTCTCGAGCACGCTCATGTGCGGGAAGAGGTTGAACTCCTGGAAGACCATGCCCGTGTGCTGGCGGATCTGGCGGATGTCCGAGGCTCGCCCCCGGCCGGCCTGCTGGAGCGGGTCGGCGTCGACGCGTCAGGCCGCCGATGCTCACGCGGCCGCGCGTGGGCTCCTCGAGGAAGTTGAGGCAGCGCAGGAAGGTCGTCTTGCCGGAGCCGGAGCGGCCGATGAGCACGACGGTCTCGTGCTGCCGTACCGCCAGGCTGACGCCGCGCAGGACATGGTTGGTGCCGAAGTACTTCTCGACGTCGGTGGCCTCGAGGACCACGTCGCCAAGCGCCACCATCAGCGGTCACCCCGGGCCATGCGGTGCTCGAGCCTCTCCTGGAAGTACGAGAAGATGATGGTGAGGATCCAGTAGACGCCGGCTGCCAGCAGCAGCGTCTCAAGCGATCGGAAGTTGGCCGTGCCGATGGTCTTGGAGCGCCAGAGCAGCTCCTGGACGCCGATGAACGACACCAGGGCCGAGTCCTTGATCATGGCGATGAACTCGTTGCCGATGGCCGGCGTGACGATGCGGATGGCCTGCGGCATGACGATGCGGCTCATGATGCGGCGCTGGCGCATGCCCAGCGCCAGGGCCGCCTCGCGCTGCCCGACGGGCACGGCCTCGATGCCGGCCCGGAAGATCTCCGTGAGATAGGCCCCGTAGTTGAAGGCCAGGGCGAAGATGCCCAGCACGATGCCCGGGATCTTGGCGGCCTCCGGGAAGAGCTGCGGCAGGGCCAGGTAGACGAAGAGGATCTGGAAGATGAGCGGCGTGCCGCGCACCGCGGAGACGTACAGCGTGGCCACCGCGTAGATCGGCGCGCGTCTTCGAGATCCGGCCCAAGGCGCCGATGAGGGCGAGGACGATGGCTCCGGCGATGGAGGCGACCGAGATGAAGATCGTCAGCGGCGCGCCACCGAGGATGTACAGCCCTTGCTCGGCGATGAAGGGGAAGTCGAAGCGGTCGATGCTGACGAGCCAGCAGCGTGAAGCCACCGATGAGCACGATCCAGGTGATGGCGAAGGCCGTGCGGAAGCGCAGCCGGTGACGTGCCGTGGCCGCGGCGATCTGCGCCACGATGGGGTCGGCCGTCATCCCCTCCGGGACGCCGCCCTGCGGGCGGCGCAGGCTATCGACGGTCATGGCCGCAACGTCTCGGACCGTCGAGGGCGCGCGGATCGCCGCTCGCCGATCGTGGCTGGGAACGGGACTACTCCCCGACCTTCTTGGTGAGGTCGATGCCGTACCACTTCTGGCTGAGCTCGCTGAGCGTGCCGTCAGCGTGCATCTCGCCGACGATGGCGTCCACGGCGGCGACGAGGGAGTCGTTGTCGGCGACGGACTTGTCGAAGGCGACCGCCAGAGGCTCGTAGAACACGGGGTCCCCCAGCTTCACGATGGGCAGACCGTCGGCGATGGCGTCCTCCACGGTCGTCGACGAGGCCAGCCAGCCCTCGAAGTCGATCCGACCGAGGCCCCATTCCTGTGCGCAGTCGCGGTCGGTGGGGCGAGTCACCGGGATGGAGCCCTCGGGCGCGACGGTGGTCGGGGTCTCGGTGCCGAAGTCGAGCGTGCCGCCCATCCATTCCAGGTAGGACGTGGCCTCACCCATGCAGATGGTCTTGCCAGCCAGGCCCTCGGGGGTGGTGATGCCGGTGTCCGCGTGGGCCGCCAGCTGCGCCGGCGTGTAGTAATAGGGCTGCGTGAAGTCGAGGACCTCCTGGCGCTCTGACGTGATCGTCATGGAGCCCACGCTGAAGTCCCAGCGATCGCCCCACGAGCCGGCCGTGATGAGCACCCAGTCAGGCGTCTCGAGCTGGAGGGCGACGCCGAGGCGCTCGGCGATCTCGGTGCCCACGTCGACGTCGAAGCCGACGATGACGCCGTCGACGAGCTCGGACTGCGGCGGATAGGCCGGATCGGTGGACATCCGGATGACGCCGGCGTCGAGGATGCGCTGGAGGTGATCGGGCTCCTGCGCTGCTGCGGGCGCGGCCGCGAGGCTGAGCGTCAGCAGGACCGCTGACCCGGTGACGACGATGCGTCGACGATGCTCCCCCATCCTGGTGACCTCCTGCGTGTCTGTGGGTCGCATCGGTATACCACGCCCCGATCCCGCTGGGCATGGACCGAATGGCCCGATGGCAGTCGTCCACATAGCCCCTCGCGACGCCGAGCTGTCGGCGCTCGCCGTACACTTGCCGCGTGGATGCCGAAGGCTGGCTGACGAGCGAACTGGCCTCCTTCGGCTGCGCCGCCTGCGGGCAGCCCTACGGCGAGGCCCAGATCCGCCTCATCGCCCAGCGCGACGAGCTCTACTTCGTGGACCTCTCCTGTCCCCATTGCGGCTCCCAGGCCGTCGCCATCGTGACCATCCAGGTCGATGGCGAGGCGGCGACCTCGAGGCGGCCTGTGGCCGCTCGCGCGACCGGCGAGCGACGGGAGTCGACCGGCCGCCGGCCATCACGCGTCGACGACGTCATCGACGCCCACGCCCTGCTCCGGGACTTCGAGGGCGACCTGCCACCAGCTCGTCGAGCGCTTCGAGAGGCCGGCCCCTTGAGCCCGACGCCCCGCTTCGCCCACGCCAGCGAGGCGGAGCTGGCGCGCATCCTCGACTACTACAAGGTCGAGTGGCTCTACGAGCCCCACGTCTTCCCCATCCGCTGGAACACCGAGGGCGTCGTGGTGGAGTCCTTCACGCCCGATTTCTACCTGCCCGAGCTCGAGATGTACGTGGAGCTCACGACGCTCAAGCAGAGCCTCGTGCGCAAGAAGAACCGCAAGCTGCGGCACCTGCGCGAGCTCTACCCGATGGTCCGCATCAAGCTCTTCTACGCCCGCGATTTCCGGGCCCTGCTGCTGAAGTACGGCCGCCTCGACGCCGCCGCGTCGCTCATCGGCATCGATGGCCAGGCGCCGCCCCGGCGCGCCGCCGCGGATCGAGGCCGAGGCTGCTGACGAGCCGACGCCCGCGCTTCCGGTCGCTGGCCGTCCCGGTCACGACCGCCCGGCCATCGGCTGACCAGTCCCACGTCGCCGACGAGAGGAGCAGCAGCGGATGGCCGTCACGGCTCTCGAGAAGGACGTCGCCGAGATCCTCATCGACGAGACCGCCCTGCAGGCCAAGGTGGCCGAGCTGGGGGCGCGCATCACGGCCGACTACGAGGGTCGCCAGGTCACGCTGGTCAGCGTGCTCAAGGGCGCCCTGCCCTTCATGGCCGACCTGATGCGATCGATCGAGCTGCCCGTGCGCATCGATCTCATGGAGGTCTCCTCGTACGGCGGCGCCACCGAGACGTCCGGCCAGGTGCGCATCCTCAAGGACCTCTCCTCCTCGATCGAGGGCAAGGACGTGCTCATCGTCGAGGACATCATCGACACCGGCCTGACGCTCAACTACCTGTCCGAGTATCTCCGGGGCAAGGAGCCGCGCACGCTGCGTATCTGCGCCCTGCTCGACAAGCCGGCGCGGCGCCTGGTGGAGATCGACATCGCCTACCGGGGCTTCGAGATCCCCGACCGCTTCGTCGTCGGCTACGGGCTCGACTACGACGAGATCTACCGCAACCTGCCGTACATCGGCGTGCTCCGCCCGGAGGTCTACGGCGGCGAGTGAGGCGCGGCCTGGGGCGAGGTCGCACGCTCATCGGCCTGGGCGCGCTCCTGGCCATCTGCTCGATGCCCCTGCCCTGGCTGACGGTGGGCGGCATCGTCCTCTCCGCCGAGACCGCCAGCGGCTTCGACCTCGCCCGGCGTTTCGGCGAGGACGCCGCAGCGGGTGGCTGCCTGCTCATGTTCCTGGCCGCTGCCGCATCCCTCGGACTCATCGTCCTGCCCTACGCCACGAAGGGTGGACAGGCGACGCTGGACCGGCCTGTGAGCTACGTGGTCCTGCAGGTCATCGCGCTGGCGGGCCTCGTGGCATCTGGCGCCAGCCTGCTGGCGACGGAGGGCAGCAGCCTGGTGCCGGCTGACGCGCCCGGGCTCTGGCTGGCGATCGCCGGCGTGGCCATCGCCAGCTGGGGGGTCCTCGAGCTCCTGGCGGAGCGGCCTCAGCAGCCCTGACCCCCACCCGCGCCGCGCCCAGCCGACGGGCGGCCCGCCGGATATACTCCCTCCCAGTATCCGTCACCCTCCCACGCCAGGCCGAACCAGGAGGAGCATTGGTCAGCCCGACGGGCACCTCGCGAAGGCGCTCACCCACCAGTGAGACGCGACCCTACGCCAGGGACCGGGCGCAGATCCTGCGTCGCCTGGCCCGCATGGAGGGCCAGGTCCGCGGCATCGCCCGGATGATCGAACGGGACGAGACCTGCGTGGACGTGCTTCAGCAGACCGCCGCGCTGCGCGCCGCCGTGGACTCCGTGACGATGCTCCTGATGGAGGATCACGTCCACGGCTGCCTGACCCGAGCTCTGCGGTCGGGCGAGAGTGAGGCCGCAGCCGACGAGGTCATGGAGGTGCTGCGCCGCAGCATGGGCCGCCCCACGAGGCATACCCGCCCGACCGGCGAGCCGTGACGACCGGCCGGCCGGTGGATGCGTCTGTCCACCGTCGCAGGCTGGTTGTCCACACCCGGTGACGACGCGCAACGAGTTTGGTGGATAACCGTCTTGACGGGCACTTCGCCGGACGCGGACACTGCCCGCCCCTGCACCACGCGGTGCCCTACGTGGTGTCGTGCAGTGGCGGAGTACGGGTAACGCGGCCGGGACGAGGCGCGGAGGGATCCGCGCGCCAGCATCGTCCGGGCGGCGGAAGACCGAAACGTCGGGGTGCGAGGAACGTCCCAGCGCCGGGAGCGGCTATGGCCCGGGTGACGAGCTCGCGACGACGACCGCGAGCCGGCCACGAGGAGGGTCGCTCCCGGCGCTTTCCCTTGCCTCGGCCGGTGCGAGGGCTCTGACGCTGGCCGAGCGACCGCGTGCTCCGCGCCGGGAGCTGCCCAGCGATCCGTGGCCGCTCGAGCCCATGGGCGCGGCGTTCGACCATGTCGTCTCTGAAGGGCTGTCGGAGCTGGGCCTGGGCGCGTCTGCGGCAGGATCGGCAGCCGCCCGGCGGAGCTACGAGGCGCATGCCCGCCTCCTGCGTGACTGGGGCAGCGCCATCAACCTGACAGCCATCCGCGACCCGGCCGAGGTCGCTCGTCGCCACGTCTGTGACTCGCTGAGCGCCGTGCCGCGGATGACAGCGACGCTCCGGCCGGGCAGCGCCCTGCTGGACCTCGGGAGCGGCAGCGGCTACCCGGGTCTGCCTCTGGCCGCGGCGCTGTCGCTCGGTCGGATCGGGCTCCTCGAGTCTGTCGGCAAGAAGGCCCGTTTCCTGTCCGTGGCCGGGGCTGCGGTCCGGACGACCCTGCTCGACGGGTCACCACCGGATGCCTCGGTGCCCATGATCGAGGCCATCCCCGAGCGGGCTGAGGACCTGGCCGAAGAACCATCCGATCGGGCTGCCTGGGATGTCGTGACGGCCCGCGCCGTCGGTTCGCTGGCCGAGGTCCTGGAGCTGGCGCTCCCCCTGCTCCGTGAGGGTGGGCTCGTCGTGGCCTGGAAGCGCGAGGAGGATGGCGGCGGCCTGCGCACCGAGCTCCGCGAGGCCGGCCCGATCATCCGCGCCGCAGGCGGCGGACGCCCGGACGTCGAAGCCGTGACGGTGCCCATGCTGACCGGCCACCGCCTCGTCGTCGTGTCCAAGGAACGGCCGACCCCAGCGCGCTTTCCACGCGCGGTGGGCGAGCGGCGACGCTGAGGCGGGAGGGCGTTCCGGAGGCACCTGGCCCACCGGCGGGTCTCACCAACAGGGGCCCTGCTACGCTCGGGACGATGCGTGTGGCCGTCCTCTCCGACATCCACTCCAACGCGCATGCCCTTGACGCCGTCCTCGAAGCCGTCGCCCCGACCGACCGGCTCTGGGTCCTCGGCGACATCGTGGGCTACGGGCCGCATCCCGACGGGGTGGTCGAGCGGCTCGCGGCCGAGGGCGCCATCGCGGTGCAGGGCAACCATGACGCGGCCGTGCTCGGCCGCATCCCCATCTCGACCTTCAACGAGGCCGCGCGCGCGGCCGTGGAGTGGACGGCCGAGACGATCTCGACGGCCACGCGCGACTGGCTGGCCGCTCAGCCGGACCGGCGCGAGGTCGGTGCCTTCACCCTCGTCCACGGCAGCCCTCGCGACCCTCTCTGGGAGTACCTCCTCTCGATCCCGACGGCGCGCGTCAACCTGGGGGCCTTCACGACGAGCCACTGCCTCGTCGGCCACACCCACATCCCGATCGCCTACCGCGATGAGGACGGACGTCTCTCGGTCATCCGAGCCCAGGACAGCACCCATCTCAGCCTGGACGGCCGGCGGACCATCCTCAACCCCGGCAGCGTGGGACAGCCCCGTGATGGCGACCCACGGGCGGGTGCCCTGCTCATCGACACCGAGACGGGTGAGGTCGAGTGGCGGCGCATCGAGTATCCGATCGAGGCCACCCGCCGGGCCATGCGCGAGCTGCCGCTCCCCCGTGCCCTGTCCGACCGCCTGCTTCGCGGCCGCTGACGCAGACACCCCGGCGCGGTCGCGCCGACGCCGGAGGTCCGGCCCGCTTATCCTCCGCGGATACCTCGATGACCGAACAAGACGAACGCAGCCGAGCCGCGAGACCCCCTGACCCGACGCCGAACCCAGGAGCGGCAGCGTCCCCGGCGCAGGGGCTGCGCGGCCAGAAGCCGGGCAACCGGCGCATCCGGGTGGAGCGGCCCCAGAGCCAGTACTTCCGCTACACGCCGTCAGGTGCGCTCGAGGCTCGTCCCAAGGCCCACGAGGAGCGAGGTGCCCTCGGCCGGATCAAGACCACGTCGCGACGGATCCTGTTCGGCCGGCCCCTTGCCTCCGCCGAGGAGATCGGGGAACGCCTGAGCAAGCCGAAGGCGCTCGCCATCTTCAGCTCGGACGCCATCAGCTCGAGCGCCTACGCCACGGAGGAGATCCTCCGGGTCCTCATCGTGGCCGGAGCGGCTGCCTTCGTCCTCAGCCTCGAGGTGGCCATCGCCATCGCCATCCTCCTCGCCGTCGTGTCGACGAGCTACCGCCAGATCGGCATCGCCTACCCCAATGGCGGCGGCGCCTACGCGGTATCCAAGGAGAACCTCGGTTGGCTGCCCGCCCTCGTGGCCGCCGGTGCCCTGCTCGTGGACTACATCCTGACCGTGGCGGTGTCCATCTCGTCGGCGGTCGCCCAGATCACGTCGGCGCTCCCCGAGCTGCTGCCCTGGACCGTGCCCATGGGCGTGCTCTTCATCATCCTCATGACGCTCGGCAACCTGCGCGGCATCCGTGAGTCGGGGAACATCTTCGCGGCCCCCACCTACCTCTTCGTGGGCGCGGCGCTGCTGATGATCGGACTGGGCACCTACCGGGTCCTGTTCGAGGGCGCGGGGGTCGAGGTCATGGACCCTGTGCCCGGAGCCCCGGCGCCTCTCCAGGCGGTGACCATCCTGCTGCTCCTGCGAGCGTTCGCCAGCGGGTCGGTGGCGCTCACCGGAGTGGAGGCGGTGGCCAACGGGGTGCCCGCCTTCAAGCCGCCCGAAGCCAGGAACGCAGCCACGACGCTCACGGTCATGGCCGTCCTCCTGGGCACACTCTTCGTGGGCATCACCTTCCTGGCCGACGCATTCGCCATCGTGCCCAGCGAGGATGTCACGGTCGTGGCCGAGGTCGCCGGCACCGTCTTCGGCGGGGGATCGCTGGGCTTCTACCTGTTCCAGACCTTCACGGCCCTCATCCTCATCCTCGCCGCCAACACGTCATTCAACGCCTTCCCGCGGCTGGCCGCCATCCTGGCCGAGGACTACTACTTTCCGCGGCGCTTCGCCTATCGCGGTGACCGACTGGCCTATACGACCGGCATCATCGTCCTGTCCACGGTCGCGGCCATCCTGCTCGTCGCCTTCCGCGGTGACACCCACGCCCTCATCCCGCTCTATTCCGTGGGCGTGTTCCTGGCCTTCACCCTGAGCCAGAGCGGCATGGTCCGCCACTGGCTCCACGACCGCATCTCGGGCTGGCGCTGGCGGCTCAGCATCAACGGCGTGGGAGCCACCCTGACCGGCGTCGTCCTGGTGGTCGTGCTCTTCAGCAAGGCGCCCGAATCGCTCCTCGTCGCGATCATCATCCCCGTCATGGTCGCGCTCATGTGGTTCATCCGCCACGAGTACGACACCGCGGCGAAGGAGCTGTACATCGATCCGACGCGGGTCTTCGGCAAGTCCGAGAAGCGCACCCGCGTCATCGTCCCCATCCCCAACATCTCGCGTTCGGTCATCCGCTCCGTCCAGTTCGGGCGGGCCCTCTCCGACGATGTGCGCGCCGTGCACATCACCATCGACTCGGAGTCGGCGGAGCAGCTGCGCCGGGATTGGGAGCACATGCTGCCGGGCGTGCCCCTGGTGATCATCGAGACGCCGTATCGGTCCCTGGTGGTGCCGTTCCTGCACTACCTGGACGTCATGGCGCCGACGCCGCCCGACACCATCACGGTCGTGGTCCTGCCCGAGTACGTGCCGCGCCATTGGTGGGACCGCCTTCTCCACAACCAGAAGGCCGAGCGCATCCGCCAGTCTCTCGTGGGCCGCCACAACACGGTCGTGGCCGAGGTCCCCTACGCGGCCGAGCGCGAGAGTCGGACGAACGGTCAGGACGGGGGCCCGTCCATCGCCTCGGGATTGAGCTACGCGCTCGTGACCATGAGGCGGTGGTAGGCTTGCCGTCGTGCCCGCCGGACCGACCAGCCAGCCCCTCAGACGCGCCGTCCTGAGCCTGAGCGGCGGTCCCGTCGACCTCCTCGTCATCGACTTCGGGTGCAAGCTCGCGCGCGCCGATCGCACGCGATTGACGGCCATCTACGTGGTCGAAGTCGATTGGCGCCATGGACTCGACGACGAGCTCGGGGCCGAGCGGGAGAAGGCCTCGCGCACCCTCGACGTGGCCGAGGGTGTCGCCGAGCGGGAGAAGGTCGTCCTCGAGACCCAGCTCCTGCAGGCTCGCGACGTCGGCGCCGCGCTCGTGGACGAAGCGGTGGCCCTGGAGGCCGACGCCATCGTCCTGGGCCTGCCCTACCGGGTCCGCTTCGGAGGCGACTTCGCCATCGGGGAGGTCATCCCCTACGTCTTCAAGAACGCGCCCTGCCGCGTCCTCGTCATCCGCGAGCCCGTCGCGGACAGCGAGGCACGCGACGGCGACACCAAGAGGTCCTGATCGATGCGCACCATCATCGTCGGCTGCGGGCGCGTGGGCGCCGGGCTGGCCGGCCAGCTCGCCAGGGACGGCCACGAGGTCATCATCCTGGACCAGACGACCGAGGCCTTCCGTCGCCTCGAGCCCGGGTTCCCGGGCCAGGCCCTGCGCGGCGACGGCACCGATGAGAGCGTGCTGCGCCGGGCCGGCGCCGACGGGGCCGACTGGTTCCTGGCCCTCACCAACGGCGACAACCGCAACATCCTGGCCGCGCAGCTGGCCTCCGAGACGTTCGGCATCCCCAATGTCGTGTGCAAGATCAACGATCCCGTGCGTGCGCAGGCCTACGCCACGCTCGGGGTGAACACCGCGGACCGCACGATGATGCTGATCGATTCCATCGGCCGGTTCATGGGTCGTCCCGCCATCACCGGCGCGACGGACGTCACGCGGGCGACATCGCGACCGGTCGCCCAGCCGGTGCCGCCGCCGCCCCCGGGGCAGCTGCCGGCGCTGGGCGCGGGCGGACAAGGGCTGGAGGGACGCTGACGTGTTCGTGATCGTGGTCGGGGGCGGACGCATCGGCTTCTACCTCACCAAGGAGCTCCTGGCCGAGGGCCACGAGCTGGTGCTCATGGAGAAGGACCCCCGCAGCGCCGAGCGCATCCGCGACGAGCTCGGCGCGGTGGTCATCAACCGCGACGGCTGCGAGGGCACGCACCTCGCCGAGGCCGGCGCCAACCGCGCCAGCATCGTGGCCGCCGTCACCGGCGACGACGCCGACAACCTCGTCGTCTGCCAGATGGCCAAGCATCACTTCGACGTGCCGCGCACCATCGCCCGTGTCAACAACCCACGCAACGAGGAGCTCTTTCGGGAGCTCGGCGTCGACGAGATCATCAGCCCCACGCGGATGGTGCTGGCGGCCATCGAGCAGGACATCCCCGTCCACGAGCTGCTCCACCTGGCCCAGCTCGAGGGCGGCGAGCTGGAGCTCATCGAGGCCCAGATCGCCGAGGACTCGCCGGCCCTCGGGCGCCGACCCTCCGACATCGACCTGCCCGAGGGTTGCGCCCTGTTCGTGCTCATCCGAGACGACCGGGCGCAGCCCGTGCGACCGGACACCGTCTTCCAGGCGGGCGACAAGGTCCTCGCCGTCTCACGGACAGAGTGCGAGGCGGACCTCCATCGCCAGCTCATCGGCGCGGCCCCCCAAGGCGGGCTCTGATCGCCGTGGCAGCGGCTCGGATGTCAGCTATCTGGAACATCTCCGGGTCATAAGACTTGACAATGGTATTGTCATGTCCCTATCATCGGCCGCGTACAAGGGCTGGCCCCTCGGGCGGCTCTAGGACGGGTCCGCAGCGGGCCCGGAGATCGTGATCGGAGGACATGACATGACCATCATCCGCAGGACCGCGCCCCGGACCGAGATGTTCCGCAGCGCCATCGACCGCGTCTTCGACGATGCCCTGTTCCGCCCGCTGGGTTGGGGCAACTTCGCCGAGTCGCGACTGCCGCTGGACATCACCTCGACCGAGGACGCCATCACCGTCGAGGCGGCGCTCCCGGGCGTGCACCCCGAGGACGTCGAGATCACCGTCCACCAGGACACCCTCACCATCAGCGTCAAGGAGCAGGCGGAGCAGGAGAGCCGTGAAGGCGAGCGCGTGTACCGCGAGGTGCGCCGCAGCTTCGGCAGCCGGACCCTGACCCTGCCCAGCGGCCTCGACCTCGACAGGGCCGCGGCTGCCTTCGAGAACGGCATGCTGCGCCTGGACATCCCTCGCGCCGAGCAGGCCAAGCCACGCCAGATCCCCGTGACCGCGGTCACGGAGTCCGCTTCCCGGGCCGGCACGGAGCCGGCAGCCGTCGGGGCGGGCACCGCGCCGGCGACCGAGCAGGCCTAAGACCCCGGTGCGCGAGCGACCCGGGACACGACAACGGCCGGCCGGCCGCGATGCCAGCCGGCCGGTCTACATCATCAGCGTCGCCGCAGAGCTGGTGAGCGTCCACCCCCGAACGCTGCGCATCTATGAGGGTGAGGGCTTGGTCTGCCCGGCGCGCACCCCCACCAACATCCGGCTCTACTCGGAGAATGACATCCGGCGGGTCCTCTGGATCCGCCACCTCACCCAGAACCTGGGCGTGAACCTGGCCGGGGTCCGCGTCCTCTTCGAGCTCGAGGAGCGCCTCGGGATGCGCGTCCTCGAACAGCTCTACAGCGAACCCGGAGCCGTCCCGCAGGAGGCTGTCGGGGCCGATGAGCCGACGAGCGGACAGCCCGTCGGCGATCGGCGCATCTGAAACCCCGAGCCCGAGCCAAGGAGACCTGATGGCCAGCCGACCCAAGAAGCCAGCCGCCGCCGCTGACGCCGCCACGCGCAAGGCGCCAGCCGAGCCCCGCGTCCTGCCCCTGGTGGCGCTCCGCGAGACCGTCATCTTCCCCGAGATGATCGTGCCCCTCCAGGTGGGCCGCGACAAGTCCGTCAAGGCGCTGGACCGCGCCGTGGCGGGCGATTCGCTCATCGCGCTCGTGACCCAGCGCCAGGCGGAGCGTGAGGACATCGAGACGGTCGACGAGCTCTACAGCGTCGGCACCCTGGCCAAGATCGCCCAGGTCGTGCAGGCCCAGGACGGCACGGTCCGGGCCATCGTCCAGGGTCAGCATCGCATCCGCCTCCAGGCCTTCGAATCGACGGACCCGTACATCTCCGCCCGGATCCAGGTCCTCGATGACGAGACCTCGGAGGATCTCGAGGTCGAGGCCCTCGTGCGTACGGTGCAGGGCCAGATCGAGCAGTACGTCCAGTCGGGTGCACCGGTCCCGCCCGAGGCCGCAGTGGCGGCACGCAACATCACCGAGCCTGGCCTCCTCGGCGACATGGTCGCCTACAGCCCGGACATGACCACCGAACAGCGCCAGGAGCTCCTCGAGACGCTCGATGTCGTGGAGCGGCTCAAGCTCGTCTCCACGTTCCTGGCCCGCCAGGTCGAGATCCTCGAGCTCAAGGGCCGCATCCAGTCCGAGGTCAAGTCGGAGCTCGACAAGAGCCAGCGCGAGTACATCCTGCGCGAGCAGCTCAAGGCCATCCAGCGCGAGCTGGGCGAGGACGATCCGCAGCAGGCCGAGGTGGCCGAGCTGCGCGAGAAGGTCGAGGCCTCAGGCATGCCCGAGCAGGTCAAGGAGCGGGCTCTCAAGGAAGTCGACCGCATGAGCCGCATCCCCACGGCCTCGCCGGAGGTGGGCGTCATCCGCACCTACGTCGACTGGCTGGTGAGCCTGCCCTGGGACAAGTCGACCGAGGACAACCTCGACATCAAGCAGGCCGCCGTCGTCCTCGACGAGGACCACTACGGGCTCGAGAAGGTCAAGGAGCGCATCCTCGAGTACCTCTCGGTGCGCTCGCTGGCGGACACCATCCGCAGCCCCATCCTTGCCCTGGTGGGCCCGCCCGGTGTGGGCAAGACGTCGCTCGGCAAGTCCGTGGCGCGGGCCATGGGCCGCGAGTTCGTGCGCATGAGCCTTGGCGGCATCCACGACGAGGCCGAGATCCGGGGCCACCGTCGCACCTACATCGGCGCGCTGCCGGGCCGCATCATCCAGAACGTCAAGACGGCGGGCACCAACAACCCGGTCTTCATGCTCGATGAGATCGACAAGATCGGCATGGATTTCCGGGGTGACCCCTCCTCTGCCCTGCTCGAGGTCCTCGACCCGGAGCAGAACAACACCTTCGCTGACAACTATCTCGAGGTGCCCTTCGACCTCTCGCGCGTCCTCTTCATCGCCACGGGCAACCTCGTCGACCCCATCCCCATGGCCCTGCGCGACCGCATGGAGATCATCCAGCTGCCTGGCTACACGCAGCGCGAGAAAGCCGAGATCGGGCGCCGCTTCCTGGTGCCCAAGCAGATGACCAACCACGGCCTGAAGCCGAAGCACATCACCGTGACCGACGAGGCCATGACGGCCCTCGTCCAGTCCTACACGCACGAGGCGGGCGTCCGCAACCTCGAGCGCGAGATCGCCAGCGTCATGCGCAAGATCGCCCGCCAGGTGGCCGAAGGGCGCACCTCCCGGACCACGGTGACCCGCCGCAAGCTCTCCGAGCTGCTCGGGCCCACGCGCTTCGAGTACGGCGAGCTGGAGCCCGAGGACCAGGTGGGCGCCGCGACCGGGCTCGTCGTCACCGAGGTCGGGGGCGACGTGGTCGCCGTCGAGGTCACCCGCATGGAAGGCAAGGAGGACTTCATCCTGACCGGCCAGCTGGGTGACGTGATGCGCGAATCGGCCCGCGCCGGGCTCTCGTGGAGCCGCGCCAACGCGGCCCGCCTGGGCGTCGAGCGCGAGCTCTTCGAGAAGCACACCATGCATATCCACGTGCCCGCGGGCGCCATCCCCAAGGACGGCCCCTCCGCCGGCATCACCATGGTCACGGCCATGGTCAGCTCGCTCACCGGCATCCCCGTGCGCAAGGACGTGGCCATGACCGGGGAGATCACCCTCCGGGGCCGGGTGCTGCCCATCGGCGGCCTGAAGTCCAAGATCCTGGCCGCCCATCTCTCGGGCGCCAGGGTCGTCATCATCCCCAAGCGCAACGAGAAGGACCTGCGCGACATCCCCGACGAGGTGCGCACCCAGATGAAGCTCGTCCTCGTCGAGAACATGGACCAGGTGCTCGCGGCGGCGCTGCGCCGCAAGCCCCGCCCCCTCAAGCCCTCGCCGGTCAGCCCGCCGTCACGCGACGAGCAGGCCCGCTCCGAGACTGGCGGGACCAAGCCTCCCCTCTTCCCGCCGCAGCAGCCGCCGGCGGTGGCCTGACGACCCGGTGACGCCGGATGGAGTATCGCGACTACTACGCCACGCTGGGCGTCGACAAGGGCGCCAGCAAGGCCGACATCAGGAAGGCCTTCCGCCGCCTTGCCCGCGAGCACCATCCGGACGTCAACAAGGGCGACAAGGCCGCTGAGCAGCGCTTCAAGGAGGTCAGCGAGGCCAACGAGGTCCTCTCCGATCCCGAGAAGCGCAAGGCGTACGACCAGCTCGGGGCCGACTGGGCGTCCTACCAGCGGGCTGGAGCCGGCGACCCGTTCGCGTCCGGCTCTCGGGGCGCACCCGGGGGCGTCCGCTTCGAGTTCCACGGCGACCCGCGCGACGTCTCCGGCTTCAGCGACTTCTTCCGCACGTTCTTCGGCGGCGGTGCGACGACCGCCCGTGGCACCAGCGGAGGGACATACACGACGTACATGGCGGATGCTGACGGGGCGTCCGAGGCAGCCTTCGACTTCGAGCCCCTGTTCGGGGGCCTGGGCGGCGACTCTGGCGCCGGCCATGCGGCCTCGGGCTTCGGCACGGGCAGCGCGCGCGGTACGCGGCGCCAGCCATACCGCGCACCCGCCGACGCCACGGCCGAGACGACGGTGAGCCTGGAGGAGGTCCTCTCGGGCACCGAGCGCCACCTTGACGTCGGAGGCAAGCGCCTCGCGGTGCGCATCCCACCCGGGGTGACGGACGGGCAGCGTATCCGACTCTCGGGCAAGGCTGAGGGCGGAGGCCACATCTACATCACCGTCCACGTGGCGCAGCACCCGGCCTTCGACCGCGAAGGCGACAACCTGTCCATGGAGCTGCCCCTCACGCTCGGGGAGGCCCTCCTGGGCGCGCAGGTGCACATCGACGCCCTGAACGGGAAGAAGCTCCTCCTGACCATCCCGCCGGCCACCCAGAACGGCCGCCTCTTCCGGCTCGCCGGGCAGGGCCTGCCGCGCTTCGGGGGCGGCAGCAGCGGTGACCTGCGCGTCCGCACCTCGGTCGTCCTGCCGCACGCCCTCGACGATGAGGGCAAGACCCTGGCCCGCCAGCTCATCGAACATGTCGACCAGCCCGACCCGCGGCGCGATGCTTCCCGCGCCCGCTAGACAGGACTCGCCATGAAGCTCGACCGCTACACCCAGAAGGCCCAGGAGGCCATCCTGGCAGCCCAGCAGCTCGCCTCACGGGGCGAGAGCCCCGTGCTCGACGTCGAGCATGTCCTCACCGCCCTGCTCGAGGACGCCGAGGGCGTCCCCGTCATGACCCTGCGCCAGCTGGGCGCTGATCCTCGGCGCTCGCGGTGGAGCTGGGCGCGGTGCTGTCTCGCCGCGCCCGCGTCAGCGGTGGCCAGCTGAGCCTCGACCCCAGGGTCCGGGCGCTCGTCGAGCGAGCCGAGGACGAGGCGAGGCGCCTCCGGGACGAGTACGTCTCCACGGAGCACCTGCTCCTGGCCACCTCGCAGGCGGGTGGCGAGGCGCAGCGACTGCTGGAGGGCGCCGGCGCTGGCCACGAGGCCCTGCTGAAGGCCCTCGATGGCGTGCGCGGCAGCCAGCGCGTCACGTCGCAGCATCCGGAGGCCACCTACCAGGCCCTCCAGCGCTACGGCCAGGACCTCACCACGGCTGCCCGCGAGGGCAAGCTCGACCCGGTCATCGGCCGCGACGAGGAGATCCGGCGGGTCATCCAGGTGCTCAGCCGACGGACCAAGAACAACCCGGTGCTCATCGGTGAGCCCGGCGTCGGCAAGACGGCCATCGTGGAGGGCCTGGCCCAGCGCATCGTCCGCGGCGACGTGCCCGAGGGCCTGCGCGACCGGCGTGTCGTGGCTCTCGACCTCGGGGCGCTCATCGCCGGCGCCAAGTTCCGCGGCGAGTTCGAGGAGCGCCTGAAGGCGGTGCTCAAGGAGATCAAGGACTCCGACGGCCAGGTCATCCTCTTCATCGACGAGCTCCACACCGTCGTTGGCGCGGGCGCGGCGGAGGGCGCCATGGACGCCTCGAACCTGTTGAAGCCGATGCTCGCGCGCGGCGAGCTTCACACCATCGGCGCCACCACGCTCGACGAGTACCGCAAGCACGTCGAGAAGGACGCCGCCCTCGAGCGGCGCTTCCAGCCTGTCTATGTCGACCAGCCAGGCGTGGAGGAGACGATCTCCATCCTGCGCGGGCTGCGCGAGCGCTACGAGCTGCACCACGGCGTGCGCATCACGGATTCGGCACTCGTGGCCGCAGCCGTCCTCTCGGACCGCTACATCAGTGAGCGATTCCTGCCCGACAAGGCCATCGACCTCGTCGACGAGGCCGCCAGCCGGTTGCGAATGGAGATGGACTCCATGCCCGTCGAGCTCGACGAGCTGGAGCGGCGGCGGGTCCAGCTCGAGATCGAGCGCGAGGCGCTGCGCAAGGAGAAGGACGACGCCTCGCGGGCACGGCTCGAGGCCCTTGAGCGTGAGCTGGCCGACATCTCCGAGCGGGCCGGTGCGCTCAAGAGCCAGTGGCAGCAGGAGAAGGAGGCCATCTCTGCGCTGCGGTCCACGAAGACAGAGCTCGAGCAGGCCCAGCACGAGGTCGAGGCCGCCGAGCGCGCCGCCGACTACGGTCGCGCCGCAGAGCTGCGCTACGGTCGCATCCCGCAGCTGCAGGACCAGCAGAAGACGCAGGAGGCCGCCCTGGCCCAGGACACCGGCGGACGCCGCCTTCTCAAGGAGGAGGTCGATGCTGACGACATCGCCCGCATCGTGGCCGCCTGGACGGGCATCCCGGTGGCCCGCCTCATGGAGGGTGAGCAGGCCAAGCTCATCCACATGGAGGAGCGGTTGCACGAGCGGGTCGTCGGGCAGGACGCCGCCATCGCCGCCGTCTCCGACGCCGTGCGTCGGGCCCGCGCCGGCCTGAAGGACCCTCGCCGACCCATCGGCTCGTTCATCTTCCTGGGCCCCACGGGTGTGGGCAAGACGGAGACCGCGCGTGCCCTGGCACAGTTCCTCTTCGATGACGAGACGGCCATGACCCGCATCGACATGAGCGAGTACATGGAGCGCTACGCGGTCAGCCGCCTCATCGGCGCGCCGCCCGGCTACGTCGGCTACGAGGAGGGCGGTCAGCTCACGGAGGCCGTGCGACGCCGCCCCTACCAGGTCGTCCTGCTCGATGAGATCGAGAAGGCGCACCCGGACGTCTTCAACGTCCTCCTCCAGGTCCTCGACGACGGCCGCCTCACCGATGGCCAGGGCCACACGGTCTCGTTCAAGGACACCGTGCTCATCATGACCAGCAACGTGGGATCGCAGCTCCTGGGCGCCGAAGGCGCCGCGGGAGGGTCGGAGGGGCAGGCCGAGCAGGCCGTGCTGGAGGCCCTGCGGGCCACCTTCCGGCCCGAGTTCCTCAACCGCATCGACGAGATCATCGTCTTCCACCGCCTCGACGAGGCGGCCATGAGCGCCATCGTCGACCTCCTCGTGGCCGACCTGGAGAAGCGCCTCGCGGACCACGACCTGCGACTCGTTCTGACGCCGGCCGCCAAGGCGCTCATCGGCCGCGAGGGCACCGATCCGCAGTACGGCGCACGCCCGCTCAAGCGCGCCATCCAGCGTCTGCTCGAGAACCCGCTGGCTCGGGCGCTGCTGGAGGGCCGTTTCAAGCCCGGCAGCACGATCACCGCGGACGCCGACCCCGTCGGCGGCACCATCGTGTGCACGGGATCGGAGGGCGAGACGGTGGTCACCGAGGCGAGCGAGCGACGCGACCCGCGTGCCAGCGGCGAGCCGGTCGGGGCCGGCATCCGGCCGAGCCTCATGGACCTGCCTGCCACCGAACCGCGTGAGGACCGCAAGGGACGCCTGAACTGATATGGAAGGATCTGTCAAAGGGGTAGATGGCGGGGCATGGCCGGGGTCAGGTCCTGGCGATGGTGGTCACTCTGATATGCGCGGGTCGGCGAAGCCGTTGCCGCATGACAGTGAGCCGGTCACCGAGGTGCCTCGGACTAGGGGCGCGAGTCGGGATCGCATAGTTCAGGTCGAGGGTTCTCGATGGCGCTGTCCCGCTCGGCCATGCCCCGCCACGTCATCGGTCAGGCGGCCCTCGGTGCCACGTGCTGGCCAGCCGCCCAGACGAAGCCGGCCAGCTCGCGGGCCACGGCGGTGACGGTCTTGTTCACCCCGATACGACCGACGAGGGCACGGTAGCGGTGATGGAGCCGCGCCTGGGCCCGGCGGTCGATGGCCACGATCTCGGGCGGCACCAGGCGTTGCCGCGCCCGAAGACCGGAGCTGACGTTGGGTCGGTAGCGGGCGTTGTGGGCGGCCTGGCCGAGGACGTGGCGGATGAGCCGGTCGCCGGTCTTGGTGATCCGACCGCGATGACGGACGGGGCCGCTGGACCACTCGGACGGCACGAGCCCGACGTAGGCCATGAACTGGCGCGCGGTGGCGAAGCGGCGCAGGTCACCCGCCTCGGCGGCGATGGTCACCGCCGACAGGAAGCCGATGCCCCGGATGGCCTGGAGCGCGGCGAGGAGCTCGGCCTGGGGTCCCTCGCCCGCCGTCCGCATGAGCGCGCCCTCGAGACGCTTGACCCGCTCGGCCGCGGCTCGGGCGACCGCGCGATAGTCCTCGAACACGACCTCGTCGGCCGCCTGGGCGAAGACCACCTTGCCCAGCCAGGTCTCGTGGGCCCGGCTCCACGCACGCACGCCCGCTGGTGGGTGGACCGCCCGGCGCAGCAGGAACTTCGAGAGGCGGTGCCGGGCCCGCAGCTGGTCGGCCTTGGCGTCGTCCCGGGCCCGCACCAGGTCGCGCAGCGCCTCGCCGGCCTCGTCGGGCACCCAGACCGCGACGAGGTCGCCGCTGCGCAGGAGCCGCGCGAGCTTGGCAGCGTCGCGCTGGTCGGTCTTGATCCGGTCGCCCGGTCGGACGGGGATGAGCGACGGTGCCACCACGATGCACGCGATGCCCATCGCGCGTCACCTGGCGATGGAGGGCATAGCCGGTCGGTCCGGCCTCGTAGGCGACGACGAGGCGATCAGCGCCGTCCCCGAGGCGCTGCAGCAGCCGTCGGACCGCCGACGCGTCGTTGGCGATCTGGCCATGATCCTCCGGCTCGCCGTACTCCCCGGCGACCGCGACGGCGATCGATGCCTTGTGGACGTCCAGACCGACGAACCGGGTACGCTCAGACATGGACCGGCCTCCCGTATGTGGCTCTGTGCGGGCAAGCTCAGGCTACCCGCGCAATCCACGATGTTGCGCGAGTGCCGGTCCTTCCATGTTGACTAGGCGTGGTCCCCAGGGTCGGTGATGGCATCCCGGAAAGCCAGGCGGCGCTCGATCCTCGCTGGACTGACAGCCAGCCCGCGCTGGTGGCAGCCATCCGCGGCGAGATCCTGGCCAGCCCGAAGCAGCGCATCACGTTCGCGCGCTTCATGGAACGCGCGCTGACCGAGCCCGGTCTGGGCTATTACGCGACGAGCGAGCTGCGACCCACCCGGGAGGGCGACTTCCTCACGGCGCCCGAGCTGCACCCCTTCTTCGGGCGCTGTCTCGGCCGCTTCCTGACCGCGGTCTGGCGGGCCGCCGGGGCACCGGAGCGCTACCTGGTCCGCGAGCACGGCGCGGGGCGGGGCACGCTGCGCGACACTGTCATGGCCGGCCTGGCGGCGGATGCGTCGGGCCTGTCCGGGGCCATCGAGTGGCATTCGCTCGACCTGCCCGGGCACGGCGGCGGAGCCGAGGAAGCCGCGCACGTCATCCTCGCCAACGAGTTCCTCGATGCCCTGCCCGTCCACCGGCTCGTCCAGGCGGGAGTCCTCCGCGAGGCCTACGTCGAGTGGCGGGACGGGTGGTTCGGCGAGACGCTCGATGACCCGTCGAGCGCCGACCTCGCCGGTCACCTGGCCGCCGACGGAGTCGTGCTGCGCGAGGGCCAGCGGGCCGATGTCTGCCTGGCCGCGCCTCGCTGGCTGGTCGCGGCTGGGTCGTCCCTCGCTCCCGGCGGACTCGTCCTCGTCATCGACTACGGCCACGAGGCGACCGAGCTGTACGGACCCAGGCGGCTGGCCGGGTCGCTGCTGACGTATCGGGAGCATCGCGTCGCCGAGGACCCCTTCACGGCCGTGGGCCACACCGACCTCACGAGCCACGTCGACGTCACCGCCCTGCAGCGCGCGGCGCGGTCCGCCGGCCTGAAGGCCCTCGGAGACACGTCCCAGGGCCGCTTCCTGGCCGACCTCGGCCTGGGCCAGCTCCTCTCGGACCTCGGCCGTGACCCGGGGACCGAGCCGGAGGCCTATCTCCTTGCCCGCAGCGCCGTGGCGCGCCTGCTTGACCCGCGTCACCTGGGCGCCTTCCGCGTCCTCCTCTGGGGCCGACCGCGAGCCGAGGACGCAGCGGCGGAGGTCCCGGGTCTCGAGGCCACGCTCCCGGGTTTCGAGGCCGGGCCCGCGGCGAGGTCGTAGGCTCTGCTGATGCGCTTCGACACCGCGCTCGAGCGCCTGGGCCGGCTGCCCGACCCCCTGCCTCCGCCGCGCACTGACATCGAGGCCCGTGTCCTGACCGAGGGCCCGCTGCCCGAGGCGCTCCGACGCGTACCTTCTGGCCCGGCGCGTGAGGCGGCGGCCCTCGTGCTGCTCTACCCGGACGCCCGGGGCGAGGCCTGCACCGTGCTGACGGTGCGTCCCGACGGAGGGCACATCCACGCCGGCCAGGTGGCACTGCCGGGCGGGAAGCGGGAGCCCGGCGACGAGTTCCCGGCCGGGACCGCGTTGCGTGAGGCCGCCGAGGAGGTCGGCCTTGACGCGGCCGCGGCAGGCGTCTCCGTGGTCGGAACGCTCGACCCGGTGGATGTGCGGGTGTCAGGCTTCCTGCTCGTGCCGGTGCTCGCGGTGGCGGATCGCGAACCGGACCTCGTGCCGCACGATGCCGAGGTGGCGACGATCCTGCGCGTGCCCGTCCTCTGGTTCCTGCCCGACGCCCCGGTCGAGCTGGTCGAAGAGGATCGAGGCGGGTGGCGGCTCCGCTACGGCGCCTTTCCCGTGGCCGGCTACCGAGTCTGGGGTGCGACCGGCCGTGTGCTCGCGCAGCTCGGCGCTGTCCTGGCGCTCCCCTGAGCGGCCGTCACCAGGGCTCGCCCTCAGTCGGGTCGTGATCCTCCGGTCTCGACTCTCGCGGCGCCAATCGGCCTCGAGCCTGCAGCGCAGGGTCCCCGGTGGGTTCGGCCTCGACGTTCCGGGCGCCACGTCGGTGGGCGCCCTCGATCGTGTCGTCCGCCACCTCCACGAGGATGGCGCGCATGGGTGAGCCATCCGTCCAGGCACCATGGGCGACGCCGGAGGGCCATGCCACGGCCTCACCGTGGTGGATGACGCTGCGCTCATCGCCCACCTGGACCCAGCCGCCGCCGCTCACGACGACGAAGAGGCCCAGGTCAGGGCTGGCCTGGGGAGGCATCAGGGCCCGCGGGGCGAAGGCGAGCTCGGTGACACGTGCCCCCGGAACGCTCCATATGGGCTGGTCGGCGAGGCCGCTGGAACCGGCCGGCGGCTCGCGTCTGCGGAAGCCCGGGCCGAACCGCAGGATCTCCACTTGGGGGTCAGCGGCGGTTCAGCGTCGCTTCTTCGTGCTCGTCCGCGCCGCCCCCCGGGGCCGAGCCTTGGCGCGGGTGCGGTTGCGGATCGTGGAATCGGGGTCGCGGAAACGCTTCTGGCTCATGGAGCGCTCGCGACGCAGCGCGTTGTTGTAGGAGCGGATGAGGGGCGGGAAGCGGAAGAAGCGGATCCAGATGAACGTGCCCAGCCCGACGATGACCGTGCCCAGTACGAAGATGAAGTAGAACTTGAAGACAGCGTAGACGAGCAGCAGCCCGAAGACGGCGAGACCTGTCCAGAGCAGCCACTCCTGGAGCGTCACGAGCGGAGGGTGATGGTGCAGGCGGCGCGTCTGGACGTTGTAGAGCACCACCGCCCCGATGAGCAGGACGAGGGCCGCCACGCTCACCGGATAGAACAGGTCGGGGAAGTTCTGGGGGCTGAATCCGCCGTCGAGGAAGAGCGAATCGAGGAAGGGCTGGTTCACGGCGCGAGCCTAGCAGACCGGACCCCGCGGTCGGGAGACGCCACGAGCGTTGATATACTCGGAGCTCCCCGCCCCGGCGTCGGCGCCGGCGGGCCCACGAGGGAGGAGAGGACCGAGTGCGTGCCCTGCTCTCGGTCGCGGATGGCGGCGGGATCGACATCGCGGCCATCGCCCGCGCGCTGCAGGATCTCGGCGTGGAGGTCATCGCCAGCGAGGTCACACGAACACAGCTGGGGAGCGCCGGCATCGAGACCGGGGCCATCGTCGGGTCGGACCGGCCAGGAAGTCGCGATCGGCGACTCGCTCGAGACGTATCGCCCGTCGGTCTACGCCGGCATCCTCGCCCGTCGGCACGTCCCGGACGACCTGAGCGCGCTGGCAGACCAGCGGCTACGGCGCCATCGACATCGTCGTCGTCGGCCTGCGGCGCCTTCGTGCCGCAGGTCGGCGATCGCATCGCGGCCATCGACGAGGCGGTCGAGATGATCGACGTCGCGGGACTCTCGCTCCTGGGCGCGGCGGCCCGCAACTTCGGAGGCGTCGCGGTCGTCTGTGACCCGGCCGATCAGGGACCCCTGCTCGACGAGCTGCGCGACACGGGGCGTGTCTCGGCCGAGACGCGTCGGCGCCTGGCCGCCCGGGCATTCGCGGTCGCGGCGGCCTACCAGGGCGAGGTGGCCGCGTACCTCGAGCACATCGGGGGCCAACGCTTCCCCGAGCAGCTCAGCATCGTGCTGCGCAAGGAGCGCGATCTTGCCTATGGCGAGAACCCCCATCAGAGCGCGGCCCTGTACCGGGAGACCGGAGGGCGCGCGCGTTCGCTGGCCGATGCGGAGCAGGCCCAGGGACCCCGGCCCACCTACAACGACCTCATCGACCTCGATGCCGGCTACCGCATGGCGTCCGACTTCGCCTCCCCGACCTGCGCCATCGTCAAGCAGCGCAACCCCGTGGGCCTGGCCTCCCACGATGATCTTCGCGAGGCCTATCGGCGGGCCCTCTCGGGAGACCCGGTGACGGCCTACGGAGCGGTCGTCGCCCTCAATCGAGAGGTGGACGAGGCGCTTGCCCGTGAGCTCGTCCTGAACCCTTTCGAGGGCGTCGTCGCAGCCGGCGTCAGCGAGGGCGCCCGCGCCATCCTCGCCGAGCGCCCCGAGCTGGCCGTGCTGGATGTGCCCTCAGGGCCGTCGAACGGTGCCTCCGAGCACGGCATCGCCGGGCTCGACTTCCATCGCGTGAGCGGCGGCCTCCTCGTGGAGACACGGGACACGCTGGACATCGACCACGCCCAGCTCAACGTGGTGACCAAACGGCGCCCCACGCTCGAGGAGCTCACCGACATGATGTTCGCGTGGCGAGCCGTCCGCCATATCACGAGCCTCGCGGTCGTCGTGGCCAAGGCGGCCACGCTGGTGGGCGTGGGCGCCGGCCAGTCAAGCCGTCTCACCGCCACCGAGATCGCGCTGCATCGGGCCGCCGATCGGGCCCCCCGCAGCGTCCTGGCGTCCGATGCCTACTTCCCCTTCGGCGATGCCATCGCCCTCGCGGCCGAGCGGGGCGTCACGGCGATCATCCAGCCCGGCGGCTCGGTGCGCGACGAGATGGCCATCGAGATCGCCGATCGCCACCACCTGGCCATGGTCTTCACGGGGCGCCGCCACTTCCGGCATTAGCCGTCGGGGTCCACCCATGCCCCGAGCTCGGGGCGCCAGTCCGCGACGCGCCACACTGCCTCAGGTCCTTCCCGCGCCAGGGCACGATCGCGCGCCCCTGCCACCGTCGTGTTCCAGCCTGGCGGCAGGAGGTCGGCAGCCAGCTCGGCCAGGGGCGCCAGGACGAAGAGCCGCTCGCCAGCAGCCGGATGCGGGACCTCCAGCCACTGGACGCCCGCGCGAGCCGCGTCGCTGCTCCCTGCGGCTGCCGTGCGCACGATGCGGATGCGGTGCTGACCGAAGAGCAGCAGGTCCAGGTCGATCTCCCGGGGACCCCATCTCTCACCCGGTCGGCGCCCCAGGGCCCGTTCGATCGACTTCAGGGACTCGAGCAGCGTCATGGCGGCCGTCTCCGCGTCGGGCTCGGCGACCACGCGAAGCCGCACGACGGCGTTCATGAAGTCGGGCTGCTCGACAGGACCCACGGGCCGGGTGCGATAAAGGGGTGAGACGCGGCTGACCTGGGCCCCCGGCAGCGTGCCCAGGGCGGCGACGGCCTTCTCGAGGGCACGGCGAGCCTGGCCGACGTTGGCACCGAGGCCCACGTAGGCGTCCGCGATGCCGTTCACCGGCACATCATGACCCTCGCGGACGACGTCCGGCCGTCCCGCTCACGAAGCTGCCGCCGGGACTCGCTGGGGTACACTCGACTCGCGCTCAGCTTCCTCCCGTGGCGCGGGCTGCGGGCTGGCAGCGAAGGCCCGACCCTCGAGCTCGAAGAGGAACCGCAGTGACCGCTCCGCTCTGGTACGTGCTCGGCTTCGCGATCGCGGGTGTCACCTTCGTCTTCCTCACCATCGGCCTGTCGTGGCTCATCACCCACCGCCACCGCGGCGACCGGCACAAGGGCCTGCCCTATGAGTCGGGCATCGATACCTACGGCGACACGCGAGGGCGCTTCGGCCTCTCGTTCTACCTCTATGCGCTGCTGTTCGTGGCCTTCGACATCGAGGTCGTCTTCATCGCGCTGTGGGCGCTCGTCTTCCAGGACGTCCTGCTGGGCGGATTCGCAGGCATGCTCCTGTTCGTGGCCATCATGGAGCTGTCGGTGCTCTATGCCGCACGCAAGGGCCTCCTGACGTGGAAGTGAGGCACCCGTGAGCACCGAGAGCGGAGCCCGACGGACGCGCCGGGAGACACGGGAGGCTGCCGCAGCCGTCCCTGTCGTGACCGGCGGCGGCGTGGCCGTTCGCGAGACCATCCTGGTGCCCAACACGACCTGGACGCCCGCTGACCCCGGGGCCTACGGCGGCCAGCCCGCGAGCATCGACCACCTCAAGGAGCTCGAGCTCGGCGACAAGTCCGACAACGCCCGCTGGGGAGCCCTCGACGTGGTGCCCACCACGGCCGACCTCATCCTCGACTACATCCGCGCCAACAGCCTGTGGCCGCTCCTGTCGGGCCTGGCCTGCTGTGCCATGGAGATGATGTCGGCGGCCACGAGCGTCAACGACATGGACCGCTTCAACATGTTCCCCTTCCGGGCCAGCCCTCGGCAGGCCGACGTGCTCATCGTGGCGGGCACGCTGACGACGAAGATGGCCGGGCCGCTCATCCGCCTCTGGGAGCAGATGCCGGAGCCGAAGTGGTGCGTGGCGATGGGTGACTGCACCTGTTCGGGCGGTCGCTACAAGCGCTCCTACGCCACCGTCGAGGGCATCGACCGGATCATGCCCGTGGACGTCTACGTGCCCGGCTGCCCGCCGCGCCCTGAGGGCCTCATCTACGGCATGCTCAAGCTCCAGCAGCTCATCCTGGAGCGCCGAGGCAGCTGGCCGGAGCGCCGGGTCGGGCCGAGCGTGCCGGCCGGGGTGTAGCCAGGCCCAGCGCAACGCGACACAGGAGTCACGAGACGGACAGCCCACCGCTCCGCCGCATCGAAGAGCGCCTCGGCTCGCATCTGCTGGTGCCCGCCGCGCTGCGCGCCGACAGCCTTGAGCTCATCGTCGCGGCGGGTTCTGTCCCGCTCGTGCTGCGCACCCTGCGCGAGGACGCCGAGCTGCGCTACGAGATCCTCGCGGACATCTGCGGCGTGGACACGGGCGTCACGATGCAGGTCGTCTACCACCTCTGGTCTCCGCTCACCTCGCGATGGCTGCGGGTCATCGCCGACGGTCTCTCGCGAGACGATCCGCGGGTGCCCTCGATCACCTTCCTGTGGCCCGGTGCCGAGTGGGGTGAGCGAGAGGCCTACGACATGTTCGGCATCGTGTTCGAGGGCAACCGCGACCTGCGACGCATCTACATGCCGCCCGACTACCTGGCCTTCCCGCTGCGCAAGGATTTCGCCCTGGCGGACGATTCGTCCCGCGCTCCCGGCGAGGGCATCCGCCACATGGAGCTGCCCCATCGACCGGCCGAGGTCCGGGCCGTCCCGGTCATCCGGACGAGCCCGGGCGCGGGAGCGGTCATCGGCCCGGACGGTGCGCGCCTCCAGGCGGTCCGGCGGGGCCGACCGGCGGGGAGCCGCGGGTGCATGACCGAGCCGCAGTCCCGCATCCGCTCGCTCGACGACCCTGACATCCTGGTCCAGACCCCGGCCACCATCTACGACGCCATCCCGCCGCTGACGCCGCGGACGGAACGCGAGGCCGAGTTCTACACGCTCGGCGACGGCGAGATGTTCGTGAACCTGGGACCGCAGCATCCGTCCACGCACGGCGTCCTGCGCGTCGTGCTCAAGATCGACGGCGAGCGCATCGTCGATCTCGACCCCGTGCTGGGCTACCTGCATCGCGGCGTGGAGAAGATCTGCGAGAACGGCGACTGGCACCACGCCATCAGCAACTGCGACCCCCTCGAGTACGTGGCCTCGATGTTCAGCGAGGCCCTGCCGGTGCTCTCGGCGGAGCAGCTCCTGGGCCTCGAGGTGCCGAGCCGCGCCGAGCACATCCGTGTCCTCGCCTGGGAGCTCAATCGCATCTCCAGCCACGCCCTCTTCATCGGCTGGCTGGCCCTCGACCTGGGCGGCCTGACGCCCATCCTCTACGGCTTCATCGAGCGCGACGAGATCGTCGAGATGCTGGCCGCCCTGACGGGCCAGAAGCTGCTCTTCAACTACCTGCGCATCGGCGGCGTGAACGGCGACCTCAACCACGAGTTCCTGAGCCGGCTCGGGGACTGGATGGGCCGCGCCGGCAAGCACATCGACGAGCAGGCCGCGCTCATGAACGAGAGCGAGATCTTCGTCAACCGGACCAAGGGCCTGGGGCGCATCGACCGCGAGACGGCCCTGCGGATGTGCATGTCAGGGCCTCCGCTGCGGGCCTCGGGCGTGCCCTATGACGTGCGGCGCGCTCACCCCTACAGCGTCTACCCGGAGCTCGAGTTCGACATCCCGACGCGCACCGATGGCGACAGCTACGCGCGCTACCTGCTGCACATCGAGGAGATCAAGCAGTCGCTGCGCATCATCGACCAGGTCCTCCATCGGATGCCCGACGGTCCGGTCATGGCCAAGCTGCCGCGCCTCCTGCGGATCCCGCCCGGGCGGGCCTTCGTGGCCCTGGAGAGCCCGCGTGGCCAGTACGCGGCCTACGCCATCAGCGACGGCTCCGACCAGCCCTTCCGGTTCCGCATCCACGACCCCTCGTACTTCAACCTGCAGGCCGTCGGACTGCTCACGCCGGGACACCTGGTGGCTGACATCATGGCCATCATGGCCAGCCTCGACCCCATCATGGGTGGCATCGACAAGTGAGCAGCTTCTCGCGATCCCTGGCGGCGGCTCACGCCGGCGGGCAAGGTGGTGCTGCCCCTCGTGGCCATCCTGGTGCTGGGCATCGTGGCCTTCACCGTGCTCTGGGTGGTCGGCGTCGGACCGCGCATCTACGACCTGGCTGTCGACACCGCGGAGGCCAACATCGGCATCCTCCGCTTCGTCGCGGCGGCCACGGGCATCCTCCTCTTCACCGTCCCGGCGGCCTTCGTCATCATCTTCATGGAGCTCAAGATCATCGCCTTCATGAACCTGCGCCTGGGGCCCAACCGCATCGGCCCGTGGGGCACCCTGAGCTCCACGATCCACGGGCTCAAGGTGCTGGCCAAGGAGGACTTCACCCCGAGCGGCGTGGACGTGCCGGTCTTCACGCTGGCGCCGGCGGTGGTCTACCTGGCGGCGGTCCTGACGCTGCTCGTCATCCCCTTCGCGCCCGGCATGGTCGGCTCCGAGATGGAGCTCGGCCTCCTCTACTTCTTCGCCATCGGGGGCCTGAGCGTCATCGGCCTGATGATGGCCGGCTGGTCGAGCTTCAACAAGTACTCGCTCCTGGGCGGCCTGCGCGCCGCGGCGGCGATCGTCAGCTACGAGCTGCCGCTCATCCTCGGCGTCATGGGCATCGTGCTGCTGGCCGGTACCCTCAACCTGGGGACGATCGTGGAGAATCAGTCGGGCTCCATCCTCGACTGGTACGCCTTCCAGCAGCCGCTCGGCCTCATCATCTTCTTCATCGCCGCCACCGCCGAGGCCTCGCGGACGCCCTTCGACTTCACCGAGGCTGACTCCGAGATCGTGGCCGGCTTCGCCACCGAGTACAGCGGCATGCGCTTCGGCTTCTTCTTCTTCGCCGAGTACGTCAACGTCTTCATCCTGTCGGCGCTGACCGTGACGCTGTTCCTGGGCGGCTGGAATGGCCTCTTCGACATCGACCCGCTGCTCGACGCGGTGGGCATCGCCACGCCGGTCTCCACGGCGCTCGACATCGGCTCGCTGGGCCCCTGGCTGATCGCCATCCCGCTGCTCGTGCCGCCGGTCCTCGTGCTCGCCCTCGCCGGCCTGCTGTGGATGCTGAGGTCGTCGTGGGGGGTCCTGAAGTCCCTGCTCATCGGGTTCGTCCTGGCCAACCTGCTGGTGGCGGGTGCGGTGACGATCTGGGCGCTCTTCAGCTTCGAGGCGCTCATGGGGATCGTCTGGTTCCTGCTCAAGTCGTTCGTGCTGGTAGCCCTCTTCGTGCTCATGCGGGCGACCTTCCCGCGCGTGCGCATGGACCAGCTCATGGGCTTCGCCTGGAAGTGGATGATGCCGGCCGCGCTCGTGAACATCTTCGTCACCGCGGCCGCCATCCTCATCGTCATGGAGCTGGCCTGATGCGCACCGATCGCGTGCCGGGCCTGGCCATCGTGAAGGGCGTCTGGTTCGCCTTCCGCCAGGTCCTGCGGCCCAAGGTCACGGTGCAGTACCCGGAGGTCCGCAACGACATCTCGCCGCGCCACCGTGGCCGCCTCATCCTCCTCTACGACGAAGCGGGCACGCTCAAGTGCGAGACCTGCTTCCAGTGCGCGGCTGCCTGTCCCATCGAGTGCATCGACATGGGCGGCGTGGACACGCGTGATCGCTACCACGTCCATTGGGGCCCGGCCGAGCAGTACGCCGAGCGGCGCGAGGAGAGCGCCCTGCGCCGCTCCGGACGTCCCGTCCCGGACCGCAGCTACGATGCCTTCGAGCCCATCGACCTGGCGCCGCTCGATGCCATCCTGGCCGCCGAGGGCCATCAGCCGCGCCGCTCGGTGGCCATCCTCGAGCGGACACAGGAAGCCTACGGCCACCTGCCCGTGGCGGCGCTCCAGCACATCGCCCATCAGACGGGTGCCTGGTACAGCGAGCTGTACGGCATCGCCACCTCGTATCCACACCTGCGCTTCGAGCCGCCGACGAGCCACGTGGTGCGGGTCTGCCGCTGCACCGGGTGCACGCTGGCGGGCGGCGGGCGGATCCTCGCTGCCTTCCGCGAGCATCTCGGCACCGACGTCGGCGGCGTCAGCCCCGATGGCGCCGTGCGCCTCGGAACGACCGATTGCCACGGCTCCTCTCCGGGGGTCGCCAGGGTCGAGGTCGACGGAGAGATCCTGCCCCGCTCGAGCCCCGAGGATGCGGCCACCATCGCCGCGGCGCTGCGCGCGCACGTGCCCCAGGGCCGGGCGGCCTGAGGGTGAGACCGTGAGCCTGCCCATCCTGCAGGGCGCCCGCGACTGGCCGTCCGTGCTCTTCGCCGGGGCCGAGGCCGAGGAGGCGGGTGCCTGGGAGGCCTATCGGAGCGCCGTCTCAAGCCTGACGCCGGATGCCGTCATCAGCATCATCAGCGAGTCCGGCCTGCGCGGACGCGGCGGCGCCGGCTACTCCACCGGCAGCAAGTGGCGCCACTGCGCGGGCCAGACCGAACGGCTGCGCTACGTCGTCGCCAACGGCTTCGAGGCGGACCCGGGGGCACAGGTCGACCGGACGCTCATGGAGCGCGACCCCGATGCGGTCGTGGAGGGCGTCGCCATCGCCGCCTGGGCGGTGCGAGCCGAGTCGGCCATCATCGTCGTGCGCGCCTCGGCGGTGGTGGCGGCCGCTCGCCTGCGGGACGCCGTCGCGGCCGCGGAGGCCCGCGGCATCATCGGTCCCGAAGCCGCGGAGACGGGTCGTCCCCTGCGCATCGAGGTCCGGGCGCTGACGGGCTCGTTCGTGGTCGGGGAGGAGACCGTCCTGCTTCGCGCGCTCGAGGGGCGCCGGGCGCAGCCGGATCAGCGGCCGCCCCATCCCTCGCAGGAGGGACTGTGGGGCAAGCCCACGGTCGTCAACAACGTCAAGACGCTCGCGGCCGTGCCCTGGATCCTCCGCCACGGGGCGGGTGCCTACGCCTCGCTCGGCAGCGGCGAGGCGCCCGGGACGACGCTGCTCCAGCTCGGCGGCACCATCCGCAAGCCCGGCATCGTGGAAGTCCCGTTGGGCGCCACCATCCGCGAGGTCCTCGATGGGCCAGGCGGCTTCGTACAGGGCAAGCTGAAGGCCGTCCTGGTGGGCGGACCCACGGGCGGCTTCCTCCCGCCCGACGCGCTCGACACGCCCCTGGCCTACGGCCCGCTGAGCGAGGCTGGGGCCCTCGTCGGCTCCGGCACGCTGCTGGCCCTCGACGATGCGACCTGTCTGGTCGATCTCGCCACCCTCATGATCCGCTACCTGGGCGACCAGGCCTGCGGAAAGACCATCCCTTGCCGCATCGGCACGCGCCGGCTGGCCGAGCTCGGAGCTGGACTCTGCAGCGGCCATGTCCGGCCCGGCGACCGGGGCCTCATCGGCGACCTGTCGCGGGATATCCGGGACGCCGCACTCTGCCGTCTCGAGGCCGACGCCCCGAACCCGCTGCTCACCGGGATGCGATACTTCGCCGCGGAGTTCGACGAGCACATCGAGCGTGGCCACTGCCCCGCCGGCGTCTGCCAGCCCGTCTCCCTCGCGGGAGCGGCACGATGAGCGAGGTCGCATGACCAGTCGCGCAGCGGGGCCGGACCGCGGAGCCCCCCACACGCCATGACCGACACCCTGCCCCAGACCAGCCAGCCTGCCCTGGACGAGGCCGCCGAGCGACTGCTCAGCAGCCAGTCGCCGCAGCGCCGCCTGGTCTCGCCGGCCTTCAGCCTCGAGATCGACGGCCGGACGCTGACCGGTCGGGGCGGCCAGACCATCCTGGATGTCTGCCGGGACAACGGCATCGAGGTACCCACCCTCTGCTACGAGCCCAAGCTGCCCGGCTTCGGCGCCTGTCGCATGTGCGTCGTCGAGGTCGAGGGCGAGGAGTCTCCGCCCATCTCCTGCTCGCGCCCGGCGGAGGCGGACATGGTCGTGCGGACCCAGACGCCGAGGCTGCGACAGATCCGCAAGACGAACCTCGAGCTCATCTTCAGCGACCACAACGCCTACTGCCTGCCGCCCTGCCAGAACAAGTGCCCCAGCCACATCGACATCCCGGGCTTCCTGAAGGCCAACACCGAGGGCGACTTCGTCGAGTCGGCGCGGATCTTCAAGCGCACCATCCCGTTCCCCTCGATCCTGGGCCGGGTCTGCCCGGCGCCCTGCGAGGAGCACTGCCGTCGCGACGAGGTCGAGGAGGCCATCGCCATCCGCGACAGCCACCGCTACGCTGGTGACCAGGTCCTGAAGCTCCAGGCTGCCGGCGCCCAGCCGCCTCGGCCATTCGAGCTGCAGCCATCCACCGGCCGGCGGGTGGCCGTCATCGGTTCGGGCCCGGCGGGCATGGCGGCCGCCTATTACCTGGCCCTCGACGGTCACGGCGTGACCGTCTTCGAACGCGACCCGGAGCCCGGCGGCATGCTGCGCTACGGCATCCCCCAGTACCGGCTGCCCAAGGTCGAGGTCCTCGAGGCCGAGTACGAGTCCGTCTGGGACCTCGGTGTCCGCCTCGTGGCCAACGCCGAGCTCGGGGTGGACTTCACGCTCGACGACCTGCAGAACGAGGGCTACGACGCGGTCCTCGTGGCCATCGGCTGCTACGACACGAACGAGCTGGGCATCCCGGGAGAGGACGCCACGGGCGTCATCGACGGCCTCGAGTACCTGCGCGTCGCGACACTTGGCCTGCCCTACCCGGACCATGCGGGCAAGCGGGTGGTCGTCATCGGCGGTGGCTTCACGTCGATGGACTGCGCACGCACCTCGATCCGCCAGGGCTGCTCGCGAGGTGACGCTCGTCTACCGGCGCGACATGAAGGACATGCCCGCCGCCAACGAGGTCCACGAGATGCTCGAGGAGGGCGCCCGGGCCATCTTCCAGGCCTCGCCGACGCGCGTCGTGACCGACGCGTCCGGGACGGTGACCGGCGTGGAGTTCCAGCGCATGGCACTCGGCGCCCCGGACGCATCGGGCCGCCGGCGACCGGAGCCCATGGCCGGCACCGAGTTCATCATCGACTGCGATCGCGTCCTGCTGGCCATCGGCCAGGCGCCCGACCTCACCTGGCTGACGCGCGGTGCGGAGGGTGTGCGAGCTTCGTCGCGCGGACGCCTCGAGGCCGACGCAGTGACCTTCGGGACCGGGCGGGCGGGCGTCTTCGGCACGGGCGATGTGCGCACCGGGTCCGCCACCGTCGTGGAGGCCATCGCCGAGGGCCGTCGCGCCTCGTATGCCATCAACGCCTACCTGCAGGGCCAGGACCTCGACGAGATCAGGACCCGCCAGATCGCTCGCCGAACCGCAACCCGAGTTCCTGTCGATCGTGCCCTACAGCGGCGAGGTCAAGGAGCCACGCCTCCGGCTGCGCTCCATGGCTCCCGCCGAACGGAGCAGCTCGTACGTCGAGTACGAGATCCCCTACACGCAGGCCGAGGCGATGCGCGAGTCGGCCCGCTGCCTGCAGTGCACGTGCGAGGCCATCGGCTACTGCGACCTGCGCCGCCAGGGCATCGAGTACGGGACGACGCTGCGGACGCTCGAGCCTGGACGGACCGGCCTGTCGGTGCGCAGCGTGGCCGAGAACCGCTTCACGGGCGCCAACCACGACTACATCCGCGACGACAGCCACGCCTTCATCCTGCGCGAGCCATCCCGCTGCATCGACTGCGGCCGCTGCGCCAACGTCTGCAAGGAGGTCGTCGGCGCGGCCTGCTACGACTTCATGCGCACGGGCTTCGACACGCTCGTGACGACGCCGCTGGACATGAGCCTGAACACGACGCCCTGCGTCTCGTGCGGCCGCTGCGCCGAGACGTGCCCGACTGGTGCACTCATGCCCAAGCCGCGAGTCCTCGAGAAGTACGAGGTCGACGAGTCACGCTGCATCCTCTGCGGCATCTGCGTGGATGCCTGCCCTTACGACGCCCTGCGCTGCGGTCCGGACTTCGAGCTCGCCCACGAGTCGCGCGAGGAGCCCATGATCGATCTCATGGCCATCTCCGCCATGGAACGCGACACCGAGATCAGCTACGTGCGCCGTGAGCGCGACTGGCTGGCGCGGGCCCAGGCCGACGGGCGTGACGTCCCGCGCGATCGGTCGCTGCCCGTGCTGCCGGTGAGCCTGGCCGGCAACGGCTCGGCGCAGGGTCGCCATCATGGAGGCGTCGCCGGAGCGACCGGCGGTGGCTCGACACACGCCCATCACAGGTAGGCGGGGGACGAGAGGGAGTGGCGCTACCGGAGACGGTGCCGTATCTCGACTGGCGCTGGGATGACTTCGTCTTCCTGGCCCTGGCTGGCGTGCTCCTGGGCGCCGCGCTGCTCGTGGTGCTCTCCCGCGACATCATCCGCTCCGGCCTCTGGCTGGTGCTGTCGTTCGCCGGCCTGGCGGGCATCTACGCACTCCTGGCCAGCCCCTTCATGGCCGTCGCCCAGGTCCTCGTCTACATGGGCGCCATCAGCGTCCTCATCCTGTTCGCCATCATGATCACGCAGTCGAAGGCGGGGCCCGGCCGGCTCGTCTTCCAGCGCCAGTGGTGGGCCGGTGCCATCGCCGCCGTGGTGCTCGTCGCGCTCATGCTGCGTGGCCATCCTGCTGACGACCTGGCCGCTGGCCGGTGACCAGATCGTGCCGCAGGCCGCCCGCGACATCGCCCGCCTTCTCTTCGGCGACTACCTCTTCGCCTTCGAGGTCGTCGGCGTGCTGCTCCTGGCGGCCGTCATCGGCGGGCTGTACCTGGCGCGGCGGGATCCAGACATGCCCGAGACGAACCGGCTCGTGCGTCCCGGCGACGACGAGGAGGGCGTTTGAGCCAGTCGCTGGAGGCCTACCTCGTCCTCTCCGTGCTCCTCTTCGGCATCGGCGTCTTCGGCTTCCTCGCCAAGCGCAACGCCATCGCCATGCTCATGTCCATCGAGCTCATGCTCAACGCGGTGAACCTGGCCATCGTGGCCTTCGGCGCCTTCACCCCGGAGCTGGCCGCGCAGGCCTCGACCATCGCCCTCTTCGTCATCGCCGTGGCGGCGGGTGAGGCGACGGTCGGTCTGGCCATCGTCATCGCCATCTACCGCAATCGCAGGACGCCGCTCGTCGACGAGTACGCGTCGATGCGCGAATAGCGGGCTCGATGGGCATCTTCGGGGCGGAGGCGGCTGAGGAAGCGCTGCACCTCGGCGGGGCCAGCAGCGAGCAGGCCATGGCCCTGCTGGCCGTGCTGGCGCTGCCGCTGGCGGGATTCCTGCTCACGGGCCTGCTGGGCCGGCGCATGGGCGGGCGTCCCTGGCTCATCGCGGTCACGGCCATCCTCGCGGCCACGGCCATCGCCAGCGTCCTCGCGCTGGGCGCGCTCGTCGGTCCGGAGCCGATCCGCATCGGCTTCACGGTCTACACCTGGATCCCCGTCGGCGACCTCCAGGTCGAGTTCGGCATCCTCTTCGACAACCTCACCGCCGTCATGCTCATCGTGGTCACCTGGATCGGCTCGCTGGTGCATGTCTACAGCATCGGCTACATGGCTCACGACCCGGGCAAGTGGCGCTTCTTCGCCTACCTCAACCTCTTCATGTTCAGCATGCTGCTGCTCGTCCTCGCGGACGGCTACCTCGTCATCTTCGCGGCCTGGGAGCTGGTGGGCCTCTCCTCGTACCTGCTCATCGGCTTCTGGTATCGGCGGCGGGCCCCGGCCCTGGCCTCGAAGAAGGCCTTCCTCGTCAACCGCGTGGCCGACCAGAGCTTCATCGTCGGCATCATGGGTGTCTTCCTGCTCACGGGGACGATGAATGTCCTCGATTCGTTCGCACCGTTCGAGACCGCCGACGACACGGTCCGGACCCTCGTGGCGCTCCTCCTCTTCGTGGGTGCCGCGGGCAAGTCGGCCCAGTTCCCGTTCCACGTCTGGCTGCCCGACGCCATGGAAGGCCCGACACCCGTCTCGGCCCTCATCCATGCCGCCACGATGGTGAACGCGGGCGTCTACTTCATCGCCCGGACGTCACCGCTCTTCGCCACGGCCGGGTCGGCGCTCGTGGTGGTGGCGTCCATCGGCATCTTCACGGCCATCCTCTCGGCCTCGATCGCGCTGACCCAGAAGGACATCAAGCGCGTCCTGGCCTACTCCACGCTCAGCCAGCTCGGCTACATGTTCGCGGCCCTCGGCGTCGGCGCCTTCGTGGCGGCGATCTTCCACCTCATGGCCCATGGCTTCACGAAGGGTCTCCTCTTCCTCGGCTCAGGCTCGGTCATCCACGCCGTGGACGGCGAGCAGGACATGGACCGCATGGGCGCTCTGCGCCGGCGCATCCCCATCACGCATTGGACCTTCCTCATCGGCGCCCTGTCCCTGGCCGGCATCCCGCCCCTGGCCGGCTTCTTCTCGAAGGACTCGATCCTCGGGGAGTCGTACCTGCTGGGCTACGGCTGGATCCTCGTCATCGGCCTGGTCGTGGCCGGCCTGACCGGCTTCTACATGTTCCGGCTCATGGGCAAGACGTTCTACGGGGAGAGCCATGTCGACCCGGCCGTCGAGCCGCATGTCCACGAGTCGCCTCCGTCGATGACCCTGCCGCTCATCCTGCTGGCCATCCCGACGGTCCTGCTCGGCCTCGTCATCGGCACGCCCCTCGGGAACTCCACGATCTTCCACTGGCTCGAGCCCGTGTTCCTGCCTGCCGAGGAGCTGCTGGGCATCCACCTGCCGGAGTACGAGCTCTTCGGCATCGACGGCGTCCTCATCCTCGCCTCGGTGGCCGTGGCGGCGCTTGGCATCGGTGTGGGCATCTGGCTCTTCGGCTTCTTCCGCAGCCGGGCGCGGCCTGAGACGGTCGAGCGGCTCACGGATCGCAACGGCCTGACGCGGGCGCTGTACACGGCCTCGTTCCGGAAGTGGTGGTTCGACGACCTCAACCACCTCGTCTTCTACCGCTTCGGGGGCGCCGTGGCGAACGCCGTGATGTGGTTCGACGTGCGCGTCATCGACGGCGTCGTCAACGGCACGGGGACTGCCACGCAGGCCGCCGGTGATCGCATCCGGCGGGTCCAGACCGGGCGCGTCCAGAACTACGCGCTGGGCATCGCCATCGGCCTCGTCGTCATGGTCGGCCTGTTCATCCTGCTGGCCCGCTGATGCTCGAGGACTTCCTCGCCCGACCGGACCTCCTCTCGCTGCTCATCTTCACCCCCCTGCTGGGGGCCGTCCTGGTGGGCTTCATCCCCGGACGGAACGTCAGCGCCATCCGCTACGCGGCGCTGGGAGTGGCGGGCCTTGCGTTCCTGCTCTCCCTGCTCGTGGCCCTCTCGTTCGACGAGGGCCGGGCCGGCTTCCAGCTCGTCCAGCGAGCAGACTGGATCGGCTTCTTCGGCATCACCTACACGGTCGGCGTGGACGGCATCTCGCTCGTGCTGGTGCTCCTCACCACGCTCCTGACGATGGTCAGCATCCTGGCCAGCTTCGGCCCCATCACGACGCGCGTGAAGGAGTACATGATCGCCTTCCTCGTGCTCGAGGTGGGCATGCTGGGCGTGTTCCTGGCCCTGGACCTCTTCCTCTTCTACGTCTTCTGGGAGGTCGTCCTGGTGCCGATGTACCTCATCATCGGCATCTGGGGCGGTGCCAACCGCATCTACGCGACGATCAAGTTCGTCATCTACACGCTCGTCGGCTCGCTCCTGATGCTGGTGGCCATCCTGGCCCTGGCGTGGAGCTACCAGGAGGCCACGGGCACCTGGGCCGGAGCGTTCGACTACGAGACCCTGCTGGCCTTCGGGTTCGACCCGACCCTGCAGTTCTGGGCATTCCTGGGCTTCTTCCTGGCCTTCGCCATCAAGGTGCCCATGTGGCCCTTCCACACCTGGCTCCCGGACGCGCACACCGAGGCGCCCACGGCCGGGTCGGTCATCCTGGCCGGCGTTCTGCTGAAGCTGGGCGGCTACGGGCTCATCCGCTTCAACCTGCCGCTCTTCCCCGACGCCGCCCACGACCTTGCCTGGCTCGTCATCGGGCTCTCCCTGGTGGGCATGCTCTACGGCGCGATCGTGGCCATCCGCCAGCCCGACCTCAAACGCCTCATCGCCTACTCCTCGGTCAGCCACATGGGCTTCGTGACCCTCGGCATCTTCGTCTTCGGCGAGCAGGGCCTCCAGGGCGCTGTCTTCCAGATGGTCGCCCATGGGCGTCATCACGGGCGCCCTCTTCCTCCTCGTCGGCGTGATCTATGAGCGTACCCATGACCGCACCATCGCCAAGATGGGCGGCCTGGGATCGCGACTGCCGGTCTTCGCCACCCTCATGGTCTTCTTCAGCCTGGCCTCCGCGGGCCTGCCCGGGCTGGCCGGCTTCGTGGGCGAGTTCCTCGTGCTGCTGGGCGCGGTCGACCAGCAGGCCATCCTGGGTTTCGTGGCCGCGCTGACCATCATCCTGGCCGCGGTCTACCTGCTCTACATGGTCCAGAACACGATCTTCGGCGAGCTGTCTGACTTCCTGAAGGGCCTGGGCAGCCGATTGACCGACGTCGACCGCGTCGAGGCCATGACGCTCGCCCCGCTCGTCGTCCTGACCGTCGTGCTGGGCCTCTTCCCGGCCCTCGTCCTCGATCTCACGGCCGTCCCGATCGAGGGCATCCTGGCCATCGTTGACGGCGCCTCCGAGGCGGCAGCGGCCGGCGCAGTGGATGCGGCCGGCGCAGCGGCGGTGCTGCCATGACGCAGGACCAGGTACTCACCATCCTGCCCTTCGTCATCGTGGTGGGCGCCGCTCTTGCGGTCATCCTCGTCGACCTCTTCTGGCCCCGCCGCGACGAGCTCGTCATGGCCGTCGGCCTCGGCGGCTTCGGCCTGGCGCTCGTGGCGACCCTCGCCATCGGGCCGCTCCCGGGTGACTGGGGGGCCCTGGCGAGCGGCGGTTCGATCGGTGACCCCGAGCTCTATACGCGCGACCTGCTGACCGTGCTGCTCGACGTGGCGCTCCTCTCGATCGGCCTCCTGACGCTCCTCTTCGCGCCCGACTACCTGACGCCGCGCCGGCTGCCCGTCGCCGAGTTCACGGCGACGCTGCTCTTCGCCATCAGCGGCGGCATGCTCATCGCCGGCGGCCAGGACCTGCTCGTCCTCTTCCTGGGCCTCGAGCTCCTCGTGCTGCCGGGTTACCTCCTGGCCGGCTTCGCCAAGCGCGACGGCCTGTCCACCGAGGGGGCCATCAAGTACTTCCTCCTGGGCTCGTTCTCGAGCGCCATCCTCCTCTTCGGCCTCGCCTTCGTGCTGGGCTTCACGGGCTCCACCCAGCTCGACGGCATCGCCGACGCGCTGAGGGGCATCGTGGTCGACGGCCAGGCCCTGCCCCTCGCCCTGGCCATGGGCCTCGCCCTGCTCTCGGTGGGCGTCCTCTTCAAGATCGCGGCAGTGCCCTTCCACTACTGGACGCCCGATGCATACCAGGGCTCCCCCACTCCGGTGACGGGCTACCTCTCGGTTGGCCCCAAGGTGGCTGCCTTCGCGCTCATCCTGCGCCTCTTCGTGGAGGGCCTCGTGCCGCTGCGCGGAGAGTGGGCCGTCATCGTGGCCGTGCTGGCCATCGTCACCATGACGGTGGGCAACCTCGCGGCGCTGGGGCAGGACAACATCAAGCGGATGCTGGCCTACTCGTCGATCGCGCACACGGGCTACATCATGGTCGGGCTCGTCGTCTTCGCCACGGCCACAAGTCCTGAGGTCGCCGCCTCGGGCGTCCAGGGCGTGCTCTTCTACAGCTTCGCCTACGCCTTCATGAACCTGGGGGCCTTCGCGGTCGTGGCCGCCCTGCAGCGACGTCCGGGAGTCACGAGCCAGATCGCCACCTTCACGGGTCTCGGCTACCGGGCGCCGGTCCTGGCCCTGACGATGACGGTCTTCCTCCTCTCGCTGACGGGCATCCCGCCGCTGGCCGGCTTCTTCGCCAAGGCCATGATCGTGCTGGGAGCGCTCGAGGTGGGCGGCGCCATGAGCTGGCTGGCCGTGATCATGATGCTGAACGCCGCCGCCGCGGCCTTCTACTATCTGCGGGTCGTCGTCTACATGTACATGCGCCGGCCGGCTGAGGAGGCGGCCGAGGTCAGCATCGGCGGCCTGACCAGGGTCGGTCTCGTGGTGGCGGCGACCCTCACCATCCTCATCGGCCTGTTCCCGCCGGTCACCCAGGCGGTCCTGGAGTGGACGGAGGCCGCAGCGGTGGCCCTGGCGCAGCTCTAGCGGACCCGCGCCCGTCCCGGTTGCCGGGTGACCGCGCCGAGGCCGGCGCTGATCATCGCGAGGAAGCTGGCGACCTCACGCGGGGAAGCCAGCAGCAGGTCGGCCTCCGGCGCCACGGCCGCGCTGACGTCCGGCCGGCTCGAGACGGCGATGGCCAGGCCGCTCACACGACCGGCGGCCCTGGCTTCACGCAGGGCCGCGAAGGCAAGTGCGTCAGTGTGATCGTCGCCCAGCATGAAGAGGACGCGCGGCCGCTGCTCATCGATGAGCCGTCGCACGGCCGATCCCTTGTCCGAGGCGCCTGCTGGGCGCAGCTCCAGCGAACGCCGGCCGCCCGAAGGACGCAGGAGGCCATCCCGGTCCACGCTCTGCACAGCGGCCCGGACGCGCTTCCGGGCGACATCGACGTCCGGAGCCGTCCGGAAGTGGAAGGTGACTGCCGGACCCTTGGCCTCCACGACCAGCCAGTCCTCCTGCAGGGCCTGGGGCACGGCCGCTGACAGACGCTCCGCCATCGCCAGGTCGGCCGACGAGGCGGGCTCGCGCTCGGCTCGGAGCGCCGAGGGCCGGAACCCACGCCTCGCGACCGCCCGCTCTGAGCCGTGATCACCCAGGTAGCTGATGCCGCCGACGCGTGCACGGCCCGCCAGGTCGGCGACTCCGCGTCCGGAGAGGAGCGCGACCTGCACGCCCGGCGTCGCGGCCAGCCTCCTGAGGGCGCGCTGGGCGGTCGGGAGGATGGTCGCACCCCAGGGGTCCGGCACGAGCTCGGCGAGCGTGCCGTCGAAGTCGCTGGCCAGCAGGATCGGCCCAGCGCCAGGGCTGTCGGCAGCCAGGCACGTCGGCAGCCAGAGCGAGGGCGGCTCGGGCAGCCGATCGCGCGTCCGTGCTGACCACGACGCTAGAACCCAGCGACAAGGTCCTCGTCCGGGTGCCCCGCTGCTGGGCCACGGGGACGCATCATCCAGGCCGGCAGTGCGGTCACCGCCAGCACGATGGCGGCCAGGATGAAGAGTTGCCCAAGGACCGTGGCTGCCTCGGCCGAGGCCCAGCTCTCGAGGGCGTCCAGCACGAGCGGGTCGCTGAGCGGAGAGCCCACGAGCTCGGGCGGCAGGATGCTGTCGCGATAGACCTGGTCGGTGATGGCCACCGAGACGGCATCGATACGAGTCGTCGCATAGGCCGTCAGGATGGCCATCCCGAAGGCCATGCCGGCCATCCGCGCGACCGTCACGGTCCCGCTGGCCATGCCGAAGGCGGCTCGCCCCGCCGCCTCCACGGCCGATGTCGTGCGCGGCGTCACGGTCAGCCCGAACCCGAGGCCGAAGAGCGTCACCGCGCCCACGGGGAGGAGCAGGTCGGAGTCGATGCGCACGGTCGACAGGGCGAGGAGGCCGACGATGCCCGTTGCGAGACCGAGGAGCGTGATCAGGGTGCCGTCGAATCGGCGAGACGCCAGGCCGGAGCCCAGCGCGCCGAGGGCCATTCCCAGGGCCATCGGCCCGAGGATGATGCCTTGCTCCTCGGGGCCGGCGAAGCGGACGCGGTCGATGAACGTCGCCATGCCCACGATGGCCGTGGCCAGCGCATAGCCGGTCAGCAGACTGACGAGGACGGCGCCGGCGAAGGCGCGGTCGCGGAAGAGCCGCAGGTCGAGGAAGGGCTCAGGGATGCGCAGCATCCGCCGGGCAGCCAGCAGCCCCGAAACGAGGAAGACCGCGGCAGCCACCACGGCCAGCGGCAGACTGGTCGCCGATTCGTCGCCGATGAGCGTGATGGCCAGCAGCCCGGCAAGGAGCGTGAGGATCGAGAGGGCCGCTCCAAGCCCGTCGAGGCTCGCCCGTCCGGGCGGCACATCCCAGTCAGGGGAAGCCGCCCAGACGTAGATGAGAGCCAGCAGGGCGAGAGGGACGGAGAGGTAGAACACCCAGCGCCAGGAGGGCACCAGGAGATCGACGGCCAGTCCTCCCCAGATGTCGATGCCGGCCAGCGCGTCGCGCAACTGGAGGTTCGAGAGCACGAGGGCGCCGAGGAGCGGCCCGATGGCCATGCCCAGGAACGTGGCCGCGCTGACAAGGCCGACTGCCCGTGCGCGGACATGGCCGGAATAGAGGTGGCTTGCCCCGGCGGTCGCCAGCGGCACGATGGCGCCGGCGCCGGCGCCCTGGACCGCCCGTGCTGCGACCATCTGCTCGAGCGTCTGGGCAGCCCCGCTGAGGAGTGAGCCCAGGGCGAAGATGGCCAGGGCGCCGATCATCAGGCCCGGCAGGCGGTAGCGGTCGGCGGCGCGGCCGGCCAGCGGGGTGGCGGCGATGTAGGTGATGAGATAGACGGTGATGATCCAGGAGGCCCGACGCAGGTCGGTCCAGCCCGACAGGTCGACGATGATGCGCGGCAGGGCGACAGCCGTGATGAAGAGCTCGATGCCGACGAGCAGGACGCTGAGGCAGAGCGCGGCCAGCAACACCGCGCGCGACGCCGCCGTCACGGTCTTCCTAGCGGGAGCTGCGGTCGACCGGCCACGCCGTCTGACGTGGCTCCCCGGGCGGTGCGCCCGGTGGGTCGGTCGGCAGGAGCTCGAAGTGGTCGGCGTCGAACGAGGCGAGGCCCTCGTTGTGCTGGGTCCTGATGGGCCGCTGCAGCGACGCCCCGGTGGCAGCCTGCAGGCTGTCCCAGCCGGACCACGTGGTGACGGTCACGAACTCACGATCGCTCGCCGAAGCCAGCACCAGCACGTCAGGGTCGGAGCCCCGAGCGTGGTCGATCGCGACCCCGGCGCGAACCGACTCAGCGTACGACACCGTGTCGCCCTGTGCCAGCAGCCCGCGTGCCACTCGCAGCACACCCGAGCGCAGGCGACCGGGAGCACCGATCGACCACAGGACCGGCCGAACCTCGAGGACGCGATCGGTCGTCTCGTCGAGGTACTGCGGCTGGAAGCGAAGGTGTGCGAGGTCGATGCCCATCGCCTCCTCCATGGCGTCCCGGCTCGTCCACAGCGACGCCACGACCCTGCGACCCAGCTCGTCAGGCCCCTTCCGGCCCGCCCAGACACCGAGGACGCCGGGACGCTGAGCCAGGGCGGGCAGGATCTGGTTTCGCGTGACGGCGTCGAACGTGGGACGGAGAGGGTTGAACTGATACAGGCGGAGTTGGACGACATCAGAGGCCGTTGCGGGCGCGGGCACAGACCCAGGTCCCGATCGCGCATGGCTGACGCCCACTCCTACCTCCAGACGTCGATCGCGTCTCTCCCACGCGCCGATGACGGCATGACGAGCCCAGCCGCCGAGCGAGACCGCCACTGCCCGCCTGCCGGATGGAACTGTAGCGCGTCCGGCGACCCTCCCCGAGGGTCGCCACTGTACGACGTCTCTCGGCACTGCCTGGGTGGCCCTGGGCCGGCAGGCACACGCCGGCAGGCGCTGCTTGACAGGCGCGCGGACGGTCGATAGCATCAACATCCGCTTATGTAAGAGTCCCTTGTTCCTGGGTGCTCATCGAAGCCAGGGAGACGACCGCTGCCGAGTCCGGCCCGCATCAGATCCACCATCGCAAGCCTGACCGATCCACCGGCTGACCTGAAGGCTGTGGCGGTCGTTCACAAGGCGCTGGCTGACCCCACCCGGCTGCGCATGCTGCAGCGCCTCAGCGAGGGCGATGGCACTGTGTCGGACCTCATGCACCACGTCGATCTCAGTCAGCCGCTCGTGTCGTGGCACCTGCGGCGGTTGCGCGTCGCCGGACTCGTCGAGACCCGCCGGGCCGGCCGCGAGGTCGTGTGCAGCCTCGGTCGCGATGCCCTGGCCCGGTTCCATGAGCAGGAGCATCGGCTCCTCGGCATGGACGGTCGGCCGTGAGCAAGGGCTCGTTCGTCTCGCCGGAGCAGCGCTCGGGCATCCGCGCCCGCATCGAGCCGCTTGCGCTGGCCATGGCCCGCGCGGGGCTGACGCCCAACATGCTCACGCTCATCGGGTTCGGGATCGCCTCACTGGGTGGAGTCATGGCGGCTCTCGAGTGGTGGCTCCTGGCGGGCATCGTGGCCACCGCAGGTGCCGGGTTCGACATGTTCGATGGCGCCGTGGCCCGAGCCACGGGCACGGTCAGCAAGCTCGGCGCCTTCATGGACAGCACCTTCGACCGCTGGGGAGAGGGCGTCGTCTACCTGGGCATCGTCATCGGTTGCACACAGGCCGGCTTCGACCTCGGCGCCTGGCTGGCAGCCGCGGCTCTCGTCTCGGCCTTCATGGTCAGCTATGCACGCGCCAAGAGCGAGTCGCTGGGCTTCTCGAGCGGCACGGGCATGGCAGCCATCGGCTTCGCGCCTCGGGAGGTGCGCACGGTCATCCTCGGCATCGCCCTCGTCGGGGCGGGCCTCACCGGAGGTGTGACGTCACAGCTCTTGGACATCGGCTCGCTCATCCTGGCGGCCGGCCTCGCGCTCATCGCGGTGCTGGCCACCATCACCGTCATCCAGCGCGTCCTCTACGTCACCTCTCAGCCGCGAGACGTCTAGCAGGCCCTGCACCGGCGGAACTGAGAAGCTCAGGGGTTGACAGCAACGCCGAGTGGCCCGTAGCATCAACAACTGCTTATATAAAGGCTCGCTATAGCGTGGCCGCGAGCAGCCGGAGGTCGAGGACATGGAGCACACGACGGGCAACGGCACGGGCCCCCGGCCGGCACCGAGTGCCACCACCGCCACAGGCGCCAAGGGCAGCGTCCGCGTCGCCATCGTCGGCGTGGGCAACTGCGCCAGCAGCCTCATCCAGGGTCGCTACCACTATGCGGATGCGCCCGAGGACGCCTTCGTCCCCGGGCTCATGCACGTGGACCTGGGTGGCTACCACGTCCGCGACATCGAGTTCGTGGCTGCCTTCGACGTCAACGCCGCCAAGGTGGGCCGCGACCTCTCGGAGGCCGTCTGGGCGGCGCCCAACAACACCTATCGATTCGCGGACGTTCCGCGCCTCGACGTGTCCGTCCAGCGTGGCCCGACCCTCGACGGCATCGGCCGCTATCTGCGCGAGGTCATCCGCGAACACGACGGCCCGGCCGTGGATGTGGCGGCCATCCTTCGCGAGCGGCAGGTCGATGTCCTGGTCTCGTACCTGCCGGTCGGCAGCGAGGTCGCCACGCGCTGGTATGCCGAGCAGGCGCTCGCGGCCGGCGTCGGCTTCGTCAACGCCATCCCGGTCTTCATCGGCCGTGAGCCCGAGTGGCAGCGACGCTTCGCCGCCGCGGGCCTGCCCGTCATCGGCGACGACATCAAGAGCCAGGTCGGCGCCACGATCTCGCACCGCGTGCTTACGCGGCTCTTCGCCGACCGGGGCGTGCGGGTCGACCGGACCTATCAGCTCAACTTCGGCGGCAACACCGACTTCCTCAACATGCTCGAGCGCGAGCGCCTCGAGTCCAAGAAGGTCAGCAAGACCAATGCCGTGACCTCGATGCTCGACTACGAGCTGGCGGACGGCGACGTCCACGTGGGACCGTCGGACCATGTGCCCTGGCTCGAGGACCGCAAGTTCTGCCACATCCGCATGGAGGGCACCACCTTCGGCGATGTGCCGCTCCTCGTTGAGCTCAAGCTCGAGGTCTGGGACAGCCCGAACAGCGCGGGCGTCATCACGGACGCCATCCGCTGCCTGAAGCTCGGGCTCGACCGAGGGCTCTCGGGCACGCTCGTGGCTCCCTCGGCATACTTCATGAAGAGTCCCCCGCTGCAGCTCCACGATGACGTGGCGCGCGAGCGGGTGGAGGCCTTCATCCGGGGTGAGGACGACGCCACGCTCGACGGCCGCGAGGCCGAGGGCGGAGCGCCGTTCGACACCATCGCCCAGGCCGGGCCGGTCGACGAGGAGGCCCTGGCGCTCGCCTGACAGGAGGGACGTGTCCGGCGTCGACTACGCACCGCACCGCCCGCGGCCCGGCAGGGCCGGGCACGGCGCGCCGCCTCGCGCGGCTGGGAGCGCTTCGTGGTGGCACTCTACCGGGGCACCTCGGCGCTGCTGGTGCGTGTCCCGCTGCGCGTGTCCGAGCCCGTGGCCCGGCGGCTGTTCCTGGCCGGCTACCTACTCTGGCCGTCCAAGCGCCGCATCATCAGGGACAATGCGGCGCACGTCCTGGGTCTTCCCGCATCGCACCCGGACGTGGCGCGGCCTGGCGCGGGCCATCTATGCGACCTATTCGCGCTTCGCCCTCGAGCTCATGCGCCTGCCCGGTCTCCCGGCCGACGAGCCGCGGCGTCTGGTGCACTGCGAGGGCCCCCATCATGAACGCTTCATGGCGCTCTGGGAGCGGTGCCGGGCCGAAGGGCGCGGCATCATCGCCGTGAGCGGGCACATCGGCAGCATCGAGGTCTTCGCGGGCGCCTACGCCCAGCAGGGCATCCCGACCTACGGCCTGGCTGACGATTCGGCCTTTCCCGAGCTCTTCGAGTTGCTCACCCGATCTCGCGCCCGATGGGGCGTGACGATCATCCCGTGGCGAAGGCTGCGCGAGATCTTCCGCATCATGCGCCGCCCGTGCGTGCTGGGCATGGTCGTGGACTGGGGCTATCGTCCCGACGACCAGCCGGTCCGCCTCTTCGGGGCGTGGACGACGCTGCCCGTGGGACCGGCCCTCCTGGCGGCCCGGACCGGAGCGGTCGTCGTGCCAGTGATGGCCCGCCGTGAGGACGACGGGCGCTACGGGCCGGTCATGTACGACCCCATCGAGGTCGCCGACGGATCGGCCGCGGAGCTGGCGCGGGTGACGCAGGCCGTCTCCGATGCCCTCGAGGACATGATCGCCGAGGCGCCCGAGCAGTGGTACACGTTCAAGCCGATGTGGCCTGCGCGCGCGGCTGAGGCGGCCGCGCTCGCGGAGCGCGCCTCCGGCGTCGGAACCAGCACCGGCAACGGCGTCGCAACCAGCGTGCGCGAGCTGGACGCGTGAGCGCCGGCCGGCTCCCGCCCGCGGCACCGATGAGCGCCTTGCGAGCGGGTCGCCTTCCGACTCCTCATGGCCGGCATCGGGATGGCCCAGCGGCTGCCCGACCGCCTCGTGTACCGCGTCGCCTACGTCATCGGCGCCGGCCTCTCGCTCGTCCTGCCCGAGCGTCGCGGGCGCGTCCGGCGGAACCTCGAGCGTGTCTGTCGCTGGCTCGTGGCCGAGGGGATGGCCAGCCCGCGGGTGGCTGCCGCGGCGCATGACGGGCGCGCCCTCGACGGTCTCGTGCGCGCCACGTTCGGCCACTGGCTGGTCACCTACGCCGAGGCGGCCATGGCGCCGCGCTATGGCGCCGACGAGCTCCGTGCGCGGTTCGTGGCCAGTCGACCCCGCGGCCAGTCGCGAGGCGCTCTCGGCCCCGCCGCCCGGCGCGGTCGGCGTCATCCACCTGTCGCTCCACTTCGGCTCGGTCGACCTGTCCGCGCTGTACGGCACGCGCGTGGGTACGCTGCCGGTGACCGGCCCGATGGAGATCGTGACCTCCCCCCTGGCGCGGGCCTACTTCGACCATGTCCGGTCCGAGCTGGGCGTCACCATCGTGCCCGTCGGGGATGCCGCCGCCAGCCTGGTCGCGGCGCTGCAGCGTGGCGAGGCCGTCGGGCTGGTGGCCGATCGGAACATCATCGGCAGCGGGGTCGCGGTCGAGCTCTTCGGCGCCCCGGCGAGGCTGCCCATCGGCCCGGCCCTGCTCTCGGTCCAGACGGGCGCACCGATCTACCTGGTGGCCATCGAGCGCACCGGCACCGGGGAGTGGCTCGGTCACACCGTGCCCATCCGACCAGCCGCCGGTCTCGAGCGTCGGGCGGCCGTGCGCTCCATCATCGACCAGGAGGCGCGGGCGTTCGAGCGCATCGTCGCCCGGGCGCCCGAGCAATGGTCGACACTGTTCTTCCCCATCTGGGAGGATGAGACGTGAGCGACGGGACTGGCGATGCCGAGGCATGGCCCGAGGGTGCGGGGGAGAGCCGGCCGGACGGTCCCGCCGCGGCCCGGTCACGGCGGCTGCGCATGGACCTGCACATCCACACGCTCGCCTCGGACGGCGTCTCGGACGTCGAGGCGATCCTCGAGGCCGCCGTGGCCCGGGGGCTTGACGCCATCGCCATCACCGACCACGAGCGCATCGACGCCGCGCTGGCGGCGAGGGACATCGCCGAAGGTCGCGGCCTGCCCATCGAGGTCATCGTGGGCGAGGAGATCAGCACTCGCGGCGGGCACCTGGTGGGTCTCTGGATGACCCAGCGCGTGCGACCCTGGCACTCGCTCCGGCGCTCCATCGCCATGGTCCACGAGCAGGGCGGGCTGGCGGTCGTCGCCCATCCCCTGCCGCCCTACCCGATGTGCGCCAGCGAACGGGCGCTGCGCCGGCTCATGGAGGAGGCCGATCCCATCTTCCATCCTGATGCCCTGGAGGCCTTCAACCCGACGACGGCGCGGATGCCCTGGAGTCGCAGGGCTGCGGCGCTGGCGGAGGAGATCGGCATGGCCGCGGTGGCGGGCTCGGACGCCCATCACGCCGAAAAGGTCGGCAGCGCCGTGACCATCGTCCGGGGCGAGCGCGCCCAGGACCTCCGGGCCGCCGTGGCGGCGAGGGACACGGCCTGGGACGGCCGTGCCTACGGCTGGTCCGAGCAGCTCCGCATGTTCGGGCGTCAGCAGCGCAAGAACGCCGTCGCGGTCCGCGACGAGGTGCGCGGCCTGGTGCGGCGCGACGGCAGCGGACGGGACCTCGGCTACCCGGGCGGCCGGAGCAGGCCCGCCCGCCTGGACCGCGCGGCGGCTGGACTTCCCGAGCTCGACTCCGCGGCCGAGCCGACGCCACGCCGGGGAGGGAAGGCAGCGCCCGTGAAGATCGGTCTCGTGACGCCCTACATCTACCCGGTGCCGGGCGGCGTCAACGCCCACGTGCGCTACCTCTACGAGAACCTCGTCAAGCGCGGCCATGACGTGCGCATCATCAGCAGCACCCATGGCCCGCAGCGCTCCAGCGAGGGCGACGTCATCCGCCTCGGCTACGGCTGGAGCGTGCCCACGAACGGCTCGATCGGCACCCTGACGGTGTCGCATCGCTACGGCCAGCTGGTGAGCGAGATGCTCGACCGAGAGCGCTTCGACATCATCCACTTACCACGAGCCATTCGTGCCCTTCCTGTCGCTCCAGGTCCTGCGCCACTCCACGTCGGTGAACATCGCCACGTTCCACGCCTACTCGGGCTTCAGCCCCTCCTACGAGTTCGGGCAGCGGATGATGAAGCGCTTCGCCAGGCGGCTGCACGGCCGGATCGCGGTCAGCGCGGCCGCGAGGCACTTCATCGGCCGCTTCTTCCCGGGCGAGTACAAGGTCATCCCCAACGGCGTGGACCTGCACCCAGTTCCATGACGTGCCACCGTTCGCCCGCTGGCGCGATGGCATCCCCAACATCCTCTTCGTGGGTCGGCTCGAGAACCGCAAGGGGCTGATGTACCTGCTGCGCGCCTACTACCAGCTGCGCCTGGAGGGCCTGGGCTGCCGGCTCCTCATCGTGGGACATGGGCCGCAGGCGGGTGAGGCCCGCCGCTACATCGGCTCGCGGCGCCTCGGCGGCGTGGAGATGCTGGGACGGCTCTCGGAGCAGGACAAGGCGAGGGCCTTCGCGACGGCGGACATCTACGCCTCGCCGGCGACCGGCCAGGAGTCCTTCGGCATCGTGCTGCTCGAGGCCATGGCCTCGGGCGTGCCCATCGTCTGCAGCGACATCCACGGCTACAAGGGCGTCGTGCGCCGCAACGAGCAGGCGGTGCTCGTGCCACCACGCGATGTCGAGGGCCTGGCCGCAGCGCTCGGCGCCCTGCTCCGCGACCCGCTCCTGCGCGGGCGGATGGGCGAGGCGGGGCGCGCTCGGGCCCAGCAGTTCGGCTGGGAGGCGGTCACAGCCAGGGTCGAGGACTACTACGGCTTCGTCATCCGGCGCCTCGCCGCGAGCGGCGCGCTGCCGCCCGGATTCTCCGCACCCATCCCGGAGCCTCCCGTGCGAGCGCCCATGGGACCGGGCATCTGGTCGAGCCGCTAGGGTCCGGGCATCCCGGGTAGCGCCGCGCCACCGGCTGCCGACGGCGCCTCCCCCCTGGCTGGACGGCGGAGGCGCCGGGCAGCGATCGCCGCCATGGACACGGCCCCGACCCCGACGAGGCCCACGACGAGCGTGTCGAGGGCGATGATGGGGCCCTCGAGTGCGGGGTCGCTGTTCACGGCGAACTGGAAGTCCCAGTTCCAGGTGGGCAGCAGGCCCTGGTAGAGGTAGGCGAGATCGCTCGGCAGCGGCAGCCCTGACAGGTTCGGGTACCAGATGAGCAGCCAGAGGACGCGCCGCGCCCAGCGTGGCCAGCACGAGCCGGCGTGGGTCCCTGGCCCGCAGCACCAGCCAGGCCGGTATGGCGAGGACCGCGAGACCGGCCAGCGCGATGACGTCGGAGCTCAGGCTCAGGGCCACGGTCCTGGTGCTGTCCAGGAGCGACAGGGTGGCCACGACCCCGGCCAGCGTGAGGATGGCCACCCAGACCAGCGCGGCGAAGGGGGTCTGACCAGGCCGCGTGCGTGCGCCATGCCCAGGACGCGACCGGTTCGAGCGCCAGCCGATGATGGCCGCGGCGGTCGTGCCTGCGGCCAGCACCGCCAGCGCGGCCATGCCTGCCTCGCTCACCTGCGCCGTCCGTGTGATCGAGGATGCGCAGGCCACGCCTCCTGGGCGCGCCACCGCCGTGCCCGCCAGGATGCAGAGCGGCGTCCGCAGGAACCACGACAGCGGCACGCCCAGGATGACGAGCGCCGCGGCCACCCGGGCGAGCAGCCAGGTGCGGGCGCTCGGGCCGTGCCACAGCTCCGCCAGCAGGTAGGCCAGCGCCAGCACCAGGAACGGCAGGCTGGCGAAGACGTGGTACTGGAAGGTGGCTCGATCGATGCGCGCCCAGGGCAGCCAGAGGCAGAGCCAGAGGATGACGATGATGGCCAGGGCACGGCTCCGACGGTGCCAGGCCGCCCACCCCGCGAAGGCCATCGCGCCGATGCCGGCCCAGAAGATGATGAGGTTGCCCGCGTCGTAGATCAGCCCCGTCGTTCGGCCCGCGTAGTCCTTCGAGAACCACCACACCGGCTTGAGGTCGAGCGGCCAGGCCCACCAGGGCGACGAGGCGGCGTGCTCAGCTCGCAGATTGTCGTGGTACTGGTAGATCGAGGCGGTGAGGTCCGCGAGCGTCCTGCCCGTAGCGCTGCCCTCCGGGAGGAAGGGCAGTCTGCCGATGAGCGGCAGACCCCACTGGTTGCCCAGCTCGATCCACGGTGCGTACGAGACGATGTAGATGCCCACCGGGATGAGCGTGAGGCAGGCCAGCGTGAACAGCCAGGGCACCCCGGCCAGGCGCCCGGGATGCAGCCAGGCGCTGCGGTCTGGCAGCGCCTGAGCAGCCCCGGTCGCGAAGGGACCGTACCCACGGCGCCCGGCGAGCCATGTCACTCCCGCCACGGACAGGCCCAGGAGGATGGCGAGGCCTCCGGCCACCACGAGCCGCTCCGGCCAGGGATCGACGGTCAGTTCGCCGAGAGGGTCGCCCGAGGCCCCCGGCGCGGCCTGCAGAAGGCCCATGGCGACGAGCGCCCCGCCGGCCGCCAGCGGGCCCAGGATGGCCAGCCAGACCTCACCGCGGGTGAACCGGAGCGGCCGACGGACGAACCCGATCGACAACAGGCCGCAGAGGACCAGCATGAGGAGGAGGAAGAGCCAGTTGCGGGCCGGGTCCTCCGCGGCCGTCGGCCGGACGGCCATCGCCCCGAGGACGGCGGTCAGGGCGATCATGCCGAGGAGGGCGATGGCGCGGCCCAGGGCGGAGCGCAGCAGGACGAGCAGGACGAGGCCGCCGATCGCGTACAGGGCCACCCACTTCGACGCCAGGGCGAGGCCGAGACAGAGCCCGGCGCCGAGCAGGAGGGCGACGGCGGTCCAGGGACGTCGTGGCACGAGGTAGAGAGGCGTGAACAGCAGCGCGGCAGCCACGAGGAACGTCGTCACGTAGACGTCGTTCATGCCGATGCGCGAGTTGGCGAAGAGCATGCCCTCGGCGATGACGAGGACCGCGCCCATGACGGCGATGCTCCGACGCGCGAAGAGGAGGCGCGCCAGCAGATACAGCAGGCCGGCCATGAGCGCGCCGAGCAGCACGCCGGGCAGCCGCCAGCCGAAGGCGTTGCCGTCGATGCCGACGCTGGCGAGCCGGCCGTCGGCGGCGATGGCGAGGAGCTCGCCACGGTCATCCGCTGGCCGCTGTGGCTGAACGTCGGCGAGGATGGCCCGCGGCTCCAACGGCAGCGGCACGTCGATGAAGACCGCGTTGCCGTGGGGCTCGACGACGTAGACCGTCGGACCGCCGTCCGGGGCCTCGCCCAGGGCATGGACGAGGTTGGCTGGCTCGTTCCAGGCAAGGTCGTCGATGACGCCGGGCATGGCCAGGCGAGTGGGCAGGCCGGGGCCTGACTCGGTCAACGGGACGATCTCGAGCGAATCGCCGGAGGCCGCGTAGAGCGTGGGCTCGGAGAGGCCCCGCTCGACGAGGGCGAGCGCTGAGACGGGATCGTCCGTGGGGATCTCGGTGATGGGGTCGAGGGTCCAGGCGTCGACGATCGAGACCCCCTCGTGGCCCGCTACAGCGAGGAGGGGTGCCTGCTCGGTGCGGACACCTTCGAGGCTGCCTGCGTCGATGGCCTCGCGGACGCGCCCGAGCTGGTCGTCCTCCAGGTAGGCCTCGACGACGACGTAGCCGTCCGCTTCGAGGAGGCCCCGGATGCGCTGCTCCTCCGCCGCGACCGTGCCGTCCTGACCCTCCCCGACGTCCTCGTCTCCCAGGAGCGCGCGGGCGACGCGACGGGCCGTCTGGTCCCGGTCTTCGAGCTCGCGTGTGTCGATGACGATGCGCTCCGCTGATGGCAATGCGACCGCGTCGTCGCTGGCGAACGCGAAGCGCTCGGAGAGGGGCGAGCCCGTGGTCTTGTCGAACGTGCTGACCGAGCCGCGGGCGAGGGCCACGAGCGACGTGTCGGTGACGAGGAGCTGATCGATCGGGGCGCCCGGACCGGCCGAGAAGGCCTCGAGGCCCTCTCCGTCGGCACCCGGGCCGGCCGTATCGAGGCTGCGCGTGTCAAGCCGGTAGAGGCTGCCCGTCGGATCCGCCAGGTAGAGGACGTGGCTCTCCTCGTCGAGCGCGAGGGCCTGGGCCGGCAGCGATACCTCCCTGACGAGCGCGTGCGTGCGCCAGGTCGTGGATGCGCAGGCTCTCCCCGGTGGCCACGTAGAGGCGATCGCCGCGCGCCGCCCCGGATGCCTCGGGGTCCGACCAGCGCCGCTCGATGACGGCATCGACGACGGGCGCGCCAAGGTCGCCGTGCCCGTCACCTCGTTGCCGCCCGCAAGGCGGATGCCCCAGGCCATGGCGTACTTGGCGAGGTGCGGGTGCGTGAACTCGTAGATGGCGTGCGGCTCGCCGTACTCCCAGTGCTGCAGGAACTCCGTGGCCGTTCGGGCGTGGTAGACCTCGTCGAAGTACATGCCCACCGGCTGGTCGAGGCGGTAGCCCCGCACCAGCAGGGCCGCCAGCACGAGGCCGGCCACGAGGAGCACGTCGAAGCGGTCGATGCGCCCTCCGGGCTCACCGATGAGGCGGGCACTCCGGTCGGCCCGGATGGCGGGCCTCGAGATCCTCGAGGACAGCCGGTCGAGGATGCCGGGTCCCTGCGCCCACGCCGTGACAGGCGCAGCCGGTCCCGGCAGCGGCCCGCGGGCCTGGTCCAGGACAGTGGGACCTTCATGAGCCGCGATCTGGTCGAAGCCGTCCGGGCTCGTCCGCAGCGAGGGCCGCAGCTGCCAGGCGGCCCAGAGACCGACGCCTGTCTGGAGCAGCGCGGAGGCGAGCACGTAGGGCTCGCGGCGAAGCACGTCGCCGAGGGGCAGCGCGCTGACGTTCTCGGTGCCGTAGAGGGGCAGGGTGAGGATGGCGTGGAGGTTCATGATGGAGCCCAGGCTCAGCAGGGCGAGGGCTACCAGCCAGCGACCACTCGCGGCCGCCAGGAGCGGCATGAGCGCGATGGCCGGGAACAGGTAGCGCTCGTGGACTCGCGTGGGCAGGATGAAGAAGGCGATGGCGAGGAAGGCCGCGGCGGCCAGCAGCGTCCAGCGGTCGTCGCGCACCGCCGCGCGCAGCGTGCCCCAGAGGAACCCGGCGCCCAGCAGGGTCGCCCCCACGACCACGCCGGCGATCGGCCCCCACAGGGCGACCGAATCGTCGGACCAGCCGCCCGAGGACGCCAGGGACGGCGCGGTCTCGGTCCCCACCAGGGCCCAGAGGTTGTAGGCGTTGACGCTGAGGTACTCGTACCCGCCCGCTGTCTCCGTCATGCGCTGGATGAGCTCGACTGGTCCGAGGCCGAAGGGCAGCGCTATGACGAAGAAGACGGCCACGGCCGTCACCACGGCGGTGAGGAGCCGGACCGGCCCCTGGTGGACGGCCAGCCACACAGCCAGCGGCGACGGGCCCCACGGGACGCTGCGTGGCCCTGATCCCGGTCGCCAGAGGTGGCGCTTCAGCAGTATCGCGGCCGCGAGAGGGATGAGCAGGACGCCGAACTGGGGCTTGACGAGCGCGGCCAGGACCGCCAGGGCCGCGGCGCCCTCGCTGTTGCCGCGCACGAGCGCGGCCACCCCCAGGAGCACGACCAGCGCCCCGGCCGCGTCGCTCTGGCCCCACAGCGCCGAGTCGTAGAAGGACACCGGGTTGAAGAGGTAGAGCGCGGCGGCGGCGAGGGCCACGGCCTCGGCTCGTCGTCCGGGCCAGGTCCAGCCCAGCACGAGCCGATAGAGCACGTAGCCGACCGCGAGGTCGATGAGCATCGGCGGCAGCTTCACGAGGCTCACCGCGACATCGGTGGCGTCGGCGCGACCGCCCGCCAGCAGCCCGATGGGCCACAGCAGGTAGAGGTAGGCGGGCGGGTAGTCGGCGAACCCGGCGTTGGCGTAGAAGCCGGCCGGCCCGTGCTCTCCGAGCGTCAGCGCCCACGAAGCATAGGAGAAAAGGTCTGTCTCGAAGCCCGAGGCCGGGAAGAGGACGTATGCGATAGTCAGCCGCAGTGAGAAGCCGGCGAGCAGGAGGACGATGAGGGCAGGGCTCGCTGCGAACGCTCGGAGGGAACGGCTGGATCCCCCGGGGCTGCGGCCGACCCCTTGCCCCAGGGTCGATGACACAGGCGACGCCCTGCCTCCTGGGGAAAGAGCGATGAAGTGAGCGCGAGTATAGCAACGGCGCCTCCGAGATCCCCTTCGACCGCATCGGAGGACCTGGCGCCGGGCGGACGACTCGAAGCTCTCCTGCAGCGGATCCATCCCGCGTGGGTGGCCGTGGCGCTGTTCCTGCTCGCGCTGGTCGTGTACGTCGGTTCGAACCCGGTCCGCGCCGACTTCTACGACCACTTCGTGTGGCAGGCGGACGCCTTCCTCCACGGACGGGCAGAGATCTCCTATCCGGTCAGCGAGGGTCCCTACCGCAACGCCCACTTCCAGGACGTCCTGCCCCTGCCCGGCACCGGTCTCGCCCAGGTGCCGTTCCCGCCCCTGCCGGCGCTCGTCCTGCTGCCCTTCGTGGCGGTCTTCGGTCTGGGCACCAATGGCGCAGCCGTGGCCGCCGTGCTCGGCGCCGCCAACGTCGTCCTCTGCTGGACGATGCTGCTGGGCGTCGGACCTCGCCGCTCGGCGGCGCTGCTGGGCACCCTGTTCTACGGCTTCGGGACGGTGGCCTGGTACGCCGCCATGCTGGGGTCGACCTGGTTCCTCGCTCACGTCGTCGCATCGACCTTCCTCTTCCTCTCCATCACGGTGGCCGTCCGGGCCGATGACTCGGGCTTCGTCCGCCGTGCCGTCGAGCGGCCGCGGGGCATGGCACGCCAGGTCATCGCCGGGCTGCTCTTCGGGACGGCCGCCCTGGCCCGCTTGACGACGCTCTTCGGCGCCCCGTTCTTCGCCCTCGTGGGCGGTGGAGGCAGCTGGTTGCGTCGGACCCTCGCCGCGGGGGTGGGCGCGGGTCTCCCGGTCGTCCTGCTGCTGACCTACAACCTCGCCACCACGGGGGCGATCTTCCACCCCGCCTACGAGCACCTCTATCGCGTCGAGTACCGGCCGCGCCCCGAGCTCGTGAACCCCGATTGGGGCATCGAGGACGTCCGCTACATCCCCCAGAACGCAGTCATCATGCTGACCTGGCCGCCCGAACGGCCGCTCCTCGACGATCCTGCCTGCGCAGGCCGGTCCGTCGGCCTCGACGGCCTCCTCGACCAGACCTGCCCGCTCCTTCGGCCGGACCCGCTGGGCATGAGCCTGCTGCTGACCAGCCCCGGCTACCTCCTCGTCGTGCCGGCGCTCCTGCGCTGGTGGCGTCGACGGCTGGTCGCGGGAGCGGCCCTGGCGATCTTCGCCATCGCCGTCATCGACCTCATGCACTTCAGCCAGGGCTGGGTCCAGTTCGGCTACCGCTTCAGCAACGACTTCGCGCCCTTCGCCATGATCCTCGTGGCCCTCGGCATCGCCCGCCTGGGTGTCGGCTGGGTCAGCCTCATCCTGGTGGCCCTCTCGGTGGCCGTGAACGCGTGGGGCGTGTACTGGGGCGTGGCCCTCGGGTGGTGAGCGAGCCGAGCGCGACACGGCGGAGCCGTGACGCCACGACGGGCGGCGTCTCGCGGGTCGGTACCCCGATCGCCGTCGGGACCGTGTTCCTCGCATCCCTCGCCCTCTACGTGCCCACGCTCCTGCCCGACGTGGGTACCTGGGACACCGCGGAGTTCCAGGCCATCGGGCCCGTGCTGGGCATCGCTCATCCGACCGGCTATCCGACCTACACGCTGCTCGCCTGGGCGGCCTCCGTGCTGCTCCAGCCGTTCGGCAATGAAGCCTACCGGGCCGACCTGCTCTCGGCCCTGCTGCTGGCCGGCGCGGCCGCCCTCCTCGCGGTCGCCGCCATCGGGGTCACACGCCGCTGGCCCCTGGGTCTCCTGGCGGGACTCGCCTTCGCGGTGACGCCCATCGCCTGGCGCCTTTCGACGCGGGCCGACGCGCATGCCCTGCATGGCTTCCTGGCGGCCCTGCTCCTGGTGCTGCTCCTGGCCTGGCGTCGCAGGGCCGCAGAGGACCGGCCCGACGCCGGGCGTTGGCTCATCGCGGCCGCGGTCGTCTTCGGACTCTCGCTCGGCAATCACGCCCTCACGCTGTTGCTGGCCCCCGGCATGGCTGCCTACGTCCTGCTCGTCGAGCCGCGCATCCTGCGGCGCCAGTCGCGCCTCCTCGTCGCCTGCCTCCTGGCGGCCAGCCTGACCGCCGTGGCCGTCTACGCGTACCTGCCGCTGCGCTCGGCGATGGACCCAGCCCTCGACTACGCGGACCCGGAGCGCTGGGAGTCGTTCTGGTACGTCGTGCTCGGCCAGCAGTTCCAGGGCTCGTTCGGGCCGCTGCCGCCGCTGCCCGAGATCGCGGCCATGGTCTGGGACGAGCTCGTGCGGAGCCTCGGGGCGCTGGCCATCCTCGTCCCCGCTGGTCTCGTCATCGGCGCCGGTCGCCATCCACGCCTCATCGTCCTGACGGGCCTCTGGTTCATCTGCACGTGGCTCTTCGCGCTGGGCTACCCGAACGCATCGATCGAGCGCTACTACCTGGTCCCCCTGCTGGCCGCCTGCCTCTGGATCGCCCTGGCGGCCGACGGGGCCTGGGATGCCCTCCGCGCGGTCGTCTCGCGGGTCTGGGCCGGCCGATCGACCGACGATGACGGGCGCCCGGTCAGCCGGGGATCGGCGCGGGTCGCCGAGACTGCCCTGGTCGCGGTCCTCGTGACCGGTCTCGTGGGCCTGACCCTGGTGGGCGTACCCGCCCGTCGCGATCACATGGACGCTTCCGACGAGACCTTTGGGCGGGAGTGGCTGGACGCGACCCTGGCCGCTCTCGAGCCCGATGCGGCGGTCCTCTCATGGTGGTCGTTCTCGACGCCGCTGTGGTACGGCCGCTGGGTGGAAGGACGGCGTGACGACATCGTCATCCTCGACGACCGCGACATCCTCGACGACGACTTCGGCCGGATCGAGAACGCCATCGACCAGCTCCTGGGCCAGCGTCCGGTCTACGTCATGCGCCTCGCACAGGACCTGCCGGCCCTCGCCGAGCGCTATCAGCTCGAGCGCGTCGAGACGGTGCCCAGCCCGGGCGACCTGTATCGCGTGCTCGGCCGCCGCGAGTGAGGGTCACCGCGTGGCGCATGGGACCGCAACAGGCTCGACCCGACGACCGATAGGATTACCGTCGTGCCCGACCCGACGATGAACGACGCGCCGCCTGCTCCGGTCACCGACGCGTCGCCCACCCCGGCGACCGGCCGTGTGGCGGCCCTGAGCTACTTCTTCCCTGCCCACGACGAGGCCGAGAACATCGAGGCGCTCGTCGAGGAGGCGCTCGTCGAGCTCGCTCGGATGGCCGAGCGCTTCGAGATCGTCTGTGTCGACGACGGCAGCACCGACGGTACCGCTGCCATCGCCGACGGCCTGGCAGCGGCCCACCCCGACATCGTCCGGGTCGTCCATCACGCCACGAACCAGGGCTACGGGGCCGCCGTTCGATCGGGCCTGCGAGCGGCCCGCTTTCCGCTCATCTGCTTCACCGACGGCGATCGCCAGTTCCGGGTGGCTGATCTGGCGAGGCTCCTGGATCGCCTCGAGGGGTCCGCAGCGGCGGGCAGACCGGCGGACGTCGTGGCCGGCTATCGCATCCGCCGTGCCGACCCGCCCCTCCGGCTGGCCTATGCACGTGTCTACCGTGCCTGTCTGCGGATCTTCTTCGGGCTCGCCGTCCGGGATCCCGACTGCGCCTGCAAGCTCTTCCGCCGCGAGGCGCTCACGGGGGTGCGCGTCGAGTCGGACGGCGCCTTCCTGTCGGCCGAGCTGCTCATCAAGATCGGACGCCGGGGCGGAGTCATCCTCGAGCAGGGCGTGCCGCACCACCCGAGGACCGCGGGACGAGCGTCCGGTGCCGATCCGCGGGTCGTGGGCCGCGCCGTGCACGACTTCTGGGCGCTGCGGCTGCGCCTCTGGGCGGACCGGGAAGCGGCTCTTCGGCGCGGCGTCCCCCTGCTCGAGGAGCCGACCCCGGAGGCCTGAGAGCAGCCGCCAGACCGCGCTCAGTCGGCCCTGGGATCCTCGCCGGGCAGGTCCTCCTCGGGCGGTCCCGAGGAGCCTCGTCCGCGACCGGGACCGCCTTCCGCTGAGGGCGAATCGGACTCCCCGAGTGAGTTGACGAAGTCACGGAACACGCTGAGGCGCTCCTCCTCGTCCGCCTCGGGGATGACGCTGGCCCGATCGAGCACGGCCTCCGTCGCGAAGATCGGCGCCGAGACCCGCACCGCGAGGGCGATGGCATCCGAAGGACGGGCGTCGATCTCGTAGTCGTCGCCGCCGGAGACGAGGACGATGCGCGCCCGGTAGGTCTCGTCAGCCAGGTCCGAGACGACGATGTGGCGGACGCTGACACCGAGGTCGGACAGGATGCTCACGAGCAGGTCGTGGGTGAGCGGCCGCTCCGCCTCCACGCCCTGGAGCTTCATGGCGATGGACTGGGCCTCCCAGCTGCCGATCCAGATGGGCAGGTAGCGCTCACGGTCCGCCTCGCGCAGGATGACGACGTGCTGGGAGGAGAGCATGTGGACGCGCACGCTCTCGACCATCATCTGGCGCAGTCCCTGGGCCATCTGCGGATTCTAGCGGCCCGCGCCGCCTCGCCGGCCGGGCCCAGGGCGCTCAGCCCGTGGCCAACACCGACGAGAAGATGCCCTGGGGCGTCATCCACACGAGCGTGTCCGGGTCGCGTCGCTTCTTCTCGACCTTGCCCGGGATGACGTACATGCCCCGCATCTCGGACATGGACGGCTCGTCCGGACCGGGCGCCCACTGCCCGATGTACGCGCCGTCCTCCTTGGCGAAGCCGACGACGCGGCCATGGAGCGCGTCGTAGACGTAGATCCGACCGCCGGTCGTGGCGGTGCCCGATCCGGCGACGAGCTGGAAGTCGTGCCCCGGCCGGATGTCGGCCGCGTCGGGCAGCTCCTCGAGCGCGAAGCCGCCGTCGTACTTCTCGAGGCGGTATCGGCGCAGGGTGTTGTCGATGAGGGCGTAGACGTCGAAGTCCACGTAGATCTGGCCGAAGTCGGCCACTTCCGAGCTGGGGGTCGCGAGGTACGTCGAGGGTGGTGAGAAGGCGCTCCCGTCGAGCGTCTGCTGGTAGCGCATGATCTGATTGCTCGAGGGCTCGGCGACGTAGAGGCGGTAGCCGCCCGTCGAGGGTGAGTAGGCCGCCACGTCACCGTGGTCCTCGCCGAAGGTCGGGCTGCCCTGCAAGGTCAGCCGGTTGAGGGTCCCCGCCCCGGCTGAGTTGGACGGACGCCAGCGCCAGGGCCTGGCCTCGTCGTCGATGACCACCACGTCCGGCCCGCCGGCCTCGAGCTGGACGGGGACACCGATGGTCGAGCTGCCCCCGGCCGCGGGAGTGTCGCCATGGTGGATGACCTCGGCTCCCTTGCCGTTCTCGATGTTCACCCGGTTCACCGCCTCGGCCGTCCGGTCGATGTAGTAGGCGCCGCCGCGCGAGTCTCGCACCAGGCCGGTCGGGTCGGCCTCGCGAGGCATCCCGGCGATGCGCTTCGTGACCGGCGCGCGCGCCAGGTAGAGCCCGTCGAGGCCCGCGCGGACGCGTCGCTCGAGATCGTCGAGGGCCGGGGCCGCGAGACCCGTGTCGCGGGCACGCACGATCTCGGTCCAGGCCTCGCGATAGAAATCGAGCGCAGCGTCGGGCTCCGTGGCCGCGAGGTTGTCGGCGCGATCGGCCCGGTCGAGGGCCACGGTGAGCGCCGAGTCACCGCTGGCCACGCGCTCCACAGGCGTGTTCGCTTCGTTGCGTGGCACGACGACGACGAACAGGCCCAGCAGCAGGACGATGGACACCAGCGCCAGAGCGCCGATGGCAGCCCGGCGCTGCACCTCGGCCCGCGACGTGCGGGTGCTCACCGCACGCGGGCTGGCGCGCCGGCGGGGCATGGCCTCGAAGGCGCGGTCGACCAGGCCGCTCAATGACCAGCCCGGGCCACGCCCTCCGAGCATCGTCGAGGCCATGCTCGATCCGACGGCCTGTGGCATGCCCGGCGGCGTGTTCCCATAGCTCTGGCCGGCCGCCGGCACGAGGCGGTGCTGTCCCCGGGTCGTCTGCTCGGCAGCCTCGATGACGATGAGCCCGTCGGAGCCCTCCCCGCCCGCGGCCACGAACAGGTGGTGGAGATGCTCGGCGGCGGCCTGGGGATGGAGCGTCAGGACGGCGCTCTTGAGCTCCTCGCTGCCCACCGTCTGGGTCACGTTGCGCGACACCAGCAGGACGGCGTCGCCGACCCCGAGCTCGCCCCGCCAGACCTCGATGGGTCGGGCGTCCTCGAGGGGCAGGCCGCCAGGCGCGCTGCGGTCCGGGATGAGCAGCCGCGCGGCGCGGACGAGATAGGCCTCCACCGGCCCGACGGTGGCCAGGTAGACCTCGTTGTTGCGGATGACCGCGGCGGCCAGGCCCATCGAGGACGGCGGAAGCCCTGTCCCCTCGCGGCTCCCGCGGAGACGGCGGTCGGCGCTGCGGATGGCCTTCTCGAGGCAGACCGGCACGCCTGCCGACTCGTCGTAGTAGTACTCGTGCCGGATGGTCTCTGCGACGAGAGCCGTGGCCTCGCGTGGCCTCGGCCCGGGGACGGTGCTCCCGACGACGAGGAAGAGGAGGCCCTTCGTGCGGACCTTGGACCCAGTCGCGGGGTGGTTGACGCTGAGGGTGTCGCCCGACGTCGAGAGGCGGTCACGCTCGGCGATCAGACCGTGCGTGATCTCCATTCGCGTGGCCATGGGCGGACTAGTCTAGCGCGGCTTCCCCTCTGATCATCAGGACGGCCTCTGGATGACGATCTTCAGCTCGAGCAGGCGCCGTCCGCCCGGCATGTTCGCGAAGGCATCGAGAAGCTCCGTGGTGTGGAGGCGGAGCTCCTGGGCGGTGGCCGGATCGTCCGCGCTGACGATGCAGACGGGAGGTCGGAGCTCGATGAGACGAGTGGCGCCGGCGGCCGCGGGGACGCGCTCCTCCACGACACGACGCCAGGATGAGATGGCGCGTGCCGCCTGCAGCTCGTCCTGGAGGCCCAGCTCCGTGGCCAGCCCGGCCAGGAGGTCGCCGACGCGATGGAGCGGACGCCTGCGCGGCTGGCTCATGGAGATGCCACCTGCCGGACCGACCCGGGAACGACCTCCCAGACGCTCGAGGCCGCGACGAGCGCCGGGTCGAGGTCGCTCGCGGTCGTCGTCGTGATGAGGGCCTGGGGCAGGCCGCCGATGCGCCGCACGAGGTGCGCCCGACGGTCCGGGTCGAGCTCGCTGAAGACATCGTCGGCCAGGAGGAGCGGCGGCCGGCCGTCGATCTCGGTGAGCAGGTCGAGCTCTGCGAGCTTGAGGGCCAGGATGGCCGTGCGCTGCTGGCCGCGCGAGGCGAAGAGCGTCATATCCCGGCCGCCCGAGATGAAGGCCAGGTCGTCGCGGTGCGGCCCCACCAGCGTCGCGCCATTCCAGACCTCCTTCTCGGCTGTCTCGGCGAGGCGCCGGCGCAGGGCGTCCGTGCGAGTCTCGTCCGGTCTGGCCTCCACGTTCGAGACGTATCGGAGCGTGAGCTCCGATTCCTGTGGCGCGATCTCAGTGTGGGCTGCGGCGAGGGGGGCCGCCAGCCGGTCGAGCGTCTCGTGGCGCCAGTCGAGGATGTGCCCACCGGCCTCGATGATGACGCCGTCCCAGTAGCGCAGCTCCTCAGGGCTGCCGAGCTCGTCGCGCAAGCGTCGCAGCAGTGAGTTGCGCTGGGTGAGGGCGCGGGCGTACGTGGACATGACGGCCGCGGCGCTGGCTTCGCGCTGGACCACCAGTGCGTCGAGCAGGTTCCGCCGCAGCGACGGCGACCCCACCACCAGGAGCATGTCCTCTGGCGCGAAGAGGACCGTGCGCAGCACCGGCGCGAGGGCGTTCGCCCGCCGGTTGACCCCGTTGACGCGGATGCGCTTCCGGCCGCCCGCCATGGCCTGGGCCGCGATGACGACCTCGAGCTCCATGTCCCGTGCGCCCGAGCTGACGACCGCGTGGCTCCGCGCGAAGGGGCTGCCCCAGCGGATCAGGTCGACGTCGGCGCCGCTGCGGTGCGATCGTCCGCTCGAGAGGACGACGAGCGACTCGAGAAGGTTGGTCTTGCCGGCGGCATTCGGGCCGACGATGACGTGCGGACCGTCGACGAGGGAGACCTCGAGCTGCTCATAGCTCCGGAACCCGGTCAGCGAGAGGGAGCGGACAGGCATCGATCCGGACGGCCATCCCGAGGGCGTGGGCCGCGGGACACGGGGCCCGCCATCGTCGGGCTCAGGACGGCGTACGCACCGGCATGATGACGTGGACGTAGGCGGGGTCATCCACGGGCTTCAGGACGCCGGGCGAAAGCGGGCCGCTGAGCTCGATGGCGAGGCGCTCGGCCTCCATGTTCTGGAGCGCCTCGACCATGTAGCGGGCATTGAAGGCGATGCTCACGGGGTCGCCGTCGATCTCGACATCGACCTGGCCCTCGGCGTCCCCGACGTCGGCCGCGGCGGCCACGCTGATGCCCGATCCGCCGTCCTCGCTCCCGAAGCCGAGGCGCACGACGTTGGCGGCCGAGGAGGCGATGAGGGCGGAGAGCCGCACCGCCTTCAGGAGCTCGTCCCGGTCGACCACGGCGCGGGTGCTGTGCGAGGTGGGCAGCACGGACTGGTAGTTCGGGAACTGGCCGTCGATGAGGCGGCTCACGAGCTCGGTCGTCTCGACCTTGAAGATGACCTGGTTCCTCGACTGGGCGAGGATGATGTCCACTGGCTCCTCGATGTCGGCGAGGATCCGCGTGAGCTCGATGTAGGAGCGGGCGGGCACGACCACGCTCGTCTCCTCGACCGACACGAGCAACGGCAGCGTCTTGACGGCGATGCGGTAGTTGTCGGCAGCTGCCAGCGTCAGGGTCTCGCCCGAGAACCGGGTGAGCACGCCGGTGAGGATGGGTCGCGCCTCGTCAGCCGCGGCCGCGAAGGTCACCTCGGCCAGGGAGCGCCGGAGCAGCCGCTGGCTGATGCGGGTGGTGGGCCGATCTCCGGCACTGGGGATGACCGGGAACTCGTCGGCCTCGATGCCGCGGAGCCGCGTCCGATACGACCCTGCCCGGATGAGCAGGCTGGTCTCCTTCTCCATCTCCAGGTCGACACGCTCGCCCGCGGGCAGACCGGCCACGATGTCGGTGAGGAGACGGGCCGGCACCGTCAGGGCGCCGTCGGTCTCGATGCGACCGGGGACCCAGGCAGAGATGCCGATCTCGAGGTTGGTGGCGCTCAGGCGAAGGCCGCCGTCCTGCGTCTTGAGCAGGACGTTGGAGAGGACGGGGAGCGTGGTCCGGCTGCTCACGGCCCGACTGACGAGGGACAGGCCTCGAGCCAGGTTCTCCTGCATCAGGGAGAGCTTCACGGGCGGTGGGCCTCCTTCGGAAGGATGATGTTGCTCTCTAATCTTCTCATCTCATCATCGTCTTCATGGTGTGGGAAGTGGGGACCGACCGGTTCGGCCACGCTTGCCTCGTGCTGGCCACGACCGTCCAGGGCGGGCGGACCGACGGCGGGCAGACGGTGGACAGAGGCGCGCTCCCTGTTGATGCATATGGGCGACCCGGGGACCGGCGCACACCGACCCCTCTACGCCTGCACCGCTCATCCACGGCCGATGCGGCATCTGCATCCTCAGGAGTCGGAGTAGATGGCCTCCCGGACGGCCGCCAGCTCGCGGCGCAGCTCCTCGTTGCGCGCGGCCTCCTGATCGATCTTCTTGCAGGCATGCAGGACCGTGGAGTGGTCACGACCTCCGAGCTCGGCACCGATGCGCAGGAGTGAGACGTCGGTCTCCTCGCGCATGAGGTACATGGCGATCTGGCGGGGCACCACGATGGCGCGGTCGCGCTTCTGGCCTCGCAGGGCCTCGAGGTCGACGTCGTAGTAGTCCGAGACGGCGATGGCGATGCGCTCCGGTGTGATGGCTCGCTTGCGCGGGCTATAGAGGACGTTCGAGAGGACGGCCTGGGCGAGATCGACGCTGATGGGCATGCCCTGCATGCTGGCGTAGGCCACGATCCGATTGAGCGCCCCTTCCAGCTCGCGGATGTTCGAGACGACCTTGCGGGCGATGAACTCGAGGGCCTCGGCATCGACCCGCACGCCCTGCTCCTCCGACTTCGTGCGCAGGATGGCGATGCGCGTCTCGAGGTCGGGCGCCGTGAGGTCGGCGATGAGGCCCCACTCGAAGCGACTGCGCAGGCGCTCCTCGAGCGTCGTGATCTGCTTGGGCGGCCGGTCGCTCGAGAGGACGATCTGTTTGCCGTCCTCGTGGATGGCGTTGAAGGTGTGGAAGAACTCCTCCTGCGTCCGCTCCTTGTCGGCGATGAACTGGATGTCGTCGATGAGGAGCAGGTCGATCTTCCGGTAACGCGCGCGGAAGTCGTCGATGCGGCCCTGCTGGATGCTGGTGATGAAGTCGTTGGTGAACTTCTCGCTCGTGGCGTAGACGACGCGCTTGCGTGGGAAGCGGGTGACCACGGCGTTCCCGACCGCGTGCATGAGGTGCGTCTTGCCGAGGCCCACGCCGCCATACAGGAAAAGCGGGTTGTAGGCCTCGCCGGGGCGCTCGGCGACCGACAGGCTGGCCGCGTGCGCAAGCCGGTTGGCCGAGCCGACGATGAAGGTCCGGAAGGTGTAGCGGGAGTTGAGGTTCACGCCCCCGCCCTCTGTGCTGCCCACGCGGCCGGGCTCGATCCTGACCCGGGCCTCGCTCGGCCGAGTCGCCTCTTCCGGCGAGCCCGGCTCGGCCGAGCCTTCGGGGTCCGGTTCGCGGACCTCGAACTCCACGTTCACGCTGTATCCCACGATGCGCGCCAGCGTCTGGGCGATGAGCGAGCGATAGCGGTTCTCCAGCCAGTCCTTGGCGAATCCGTTGGGGGCTGTGACGCGGAACCGGTCGCCGTCGACACCGGCGAGCATCGTGTCCTTCAGCCAGGTCTCGTAGTTGGCCGGTGACAGCGATACCTGGAGCTCACCGAGGGCGGCTCGCCAGACCTGTTTCGCGTCCATCGATGGCAGCGTGACCCGTGCTTCGTATCATTCCGCGCCCCTCGCGGATGTCGTCCCGACACGCGGGAAGGGCGCGCTCAACCTCGCCCGAGAGGGCGGGCCAGACCCGCGGATCCTCGCCGCGAGACCTCCAGCCTGGGCACCCCCCGGCACTCCGTGGGGCGCTGGGGCGGCATACGTTAGCACCGCGTTTCGGCCCCCTGCAACGCCGACCCGGCATACTCCCGGGGAGTATCGCTCGTGGCCGCCACGAAGGTCGCTCAGGGCGGTCTTGCATCCCCGGGCCGGTCAAGCCGACCCGCTGGCCTGGCTCGGCCGGCCGGGTCGCGTATAATCCGCCGAGCTCGAAACGTCGGCGCATCGGGGTCGTCCATGGGTGGGCCAGCCCGACATCCGGCGCGCATCATTCTCGTCGCAGGGGCGAGCCGGTCCACGACACAGGCACGACCGCGCGCCCAGAGGGAGCCCAGTCCCAGTGACCAAGCAGACCTACCAGCCCAAGAAGCGTCATCGCGCCAAGGAGCACGGCTTCCGCGCTCGGATGAAGACCCGAAGCGGTCGCAAGGTCCTCGCCGCCCGGCGAGCTCGTGGCCGCAAGAAGCTCACCGTCTGACGCCCGACGGACCCATCGGGGGGCCGTGCCGATGCTCCGCTCGCGCCATGACCTCGGCCGCCTGGCCGAGAGCGGTAGAACGAAAGCGCACCCGCTCCTCGTCGTCCACTTCGTGCCCAATGCCCTCGACCACGATCGCTTCGCCATCTCGACAGGGCGCCGCCTCGGGGGCGCCGTCGAGCGCAACCGCGTACGGCGCCGGCTCCGCGAGATGCTGCGCCGCAGCCAGAACCAGGGCGACCAGGGTTGGGACGTCCTCATCGTGGCTCGCCCGGCCAGCCTCCAGGCCTCTTACGATGAGCTCCGGAGCGCACTGGAACGTCTGCTGGCCGGCATCCGGGCCACGATGACCGCCGCCGTCCGATGAGGCTCCGAGACGTCGGCCGCTCCGTCGGCATCGGCACCATCCACGTCTACCGTCGGACGCTCTCGCCGCTCTTCGCGGGCTCCTGCCGCTACGAGCCTTCCTGCTCGGTGTACACCGAGCAGGCCATCGAGCGTTACGGCCTGCTCAAGGGCGGCTGGCTGGGCGCCAAGCGCATCGCCAGCTGCGGACCGTGGCGGCCCGGCGGCTACGACCCGGTGAAGTGATGCGCCTGCGCAGCGCCCTGACAGCGCCACTCCGCTTCGCTCCGATCGACCTCCTGGCCTCGATCTCCATCGCCCTGCTGGCCCTCAGCCTGGTAGCCGGGCCGGTCTTCTCCCAGGACCCCGGCGCCTCGCCCGCCGCCACGTCGGCGGCCACGGCCCACCCCACCGCCGGTCCCAGCACCGCGCCCGAACCGACGGCGGCGCCCAGTGCCGCCCCATCGGCGCAGCCCTCGGCGGCCCGCGCAGCGCCGGCGCCCAGTGCAGCGCAGCCCTCGGCGGAGGCCACGCCGGCGCTCGTCGCCAGCCCATCCCCGCAGGCATCGGCGGCACCAAGCCCGGCCGCATCCCTGGCGCCGGGCGCAGCATCGACCGAGGACCCCTGTGCGCCGCGGCCGACGCTGGCGCCTGGCGCCACGCCGGACCCCAGCCCCAAGCCCCACAACCTGTGTCCGGCCCAGCCCAACGGCGCTGACCCGCTGGCGCTCCTGGCCTGGGTCTTCACGCCGATCTTCCAGGTCATCTTCCTGGGCCTGGCGTTCCTCTACAGCGTCACAGGTGACATCGGCATCGCCATCATCCTGCTGACGATCATCATCCGCGTCCTGCTCATCCCGGTCTTCCGGGCCCAGATCGTCTCGCAGCGGCGGATGCAGATGCTGCAGCCCGAGTTGCGAGCCATCCAGGTCAAGTACAAGGGCGACCGAGCGCGCATCTCGGCCGAGCAGATGCAGCTCTATCGGGACCGCGGCGTGAACCCGGCTTCGGGCTGCCTGCCCGCCGTCCTGCAGATGGTCCTGCTGCTGCCCATGTACCAGGTCTTCACGCAGGGCCTCACGGCACCCGACATCAGCTCGATGCTCTCCCCGTTCGGCATCCCGCTCGTGGACATCCAGTGCCAGAGCCCCGGTGACCCGTATGCGCCGTGCATCGACCCGGACATCCCCTGGCTGGCCTGGATCCCGAAGATCGACGACGGGGCCTTCCTGCTGCCGGGCTACCCGGGCGGACTGCCTGCCAACCACCCGGAGGTGTTCCTGGCCTTGCCCTTCCTCTTCGGACTCGGGCTCTCGCTGCTGGCGGTCGTCTCGTCGCTGCTGCAGCTCGTCCAGACGCGCATGATGATGACCCGCACCGACGATCCGCAGCAGCGCACCCAGCAGCGCATGTTCCTGCTGCTGCCAGCCTTCTCGCTGATCTACGGCGGCATCCTGCCGGCAGGCCTCTTCATCTACTGGATCACCACGACCGTCTTCTCCATCGTCCAGCAATTCCTCATCAACGGATACGGCGGGCTGTTCCCGCTCTTCGGCTGGACGCCGGGCTTCGCGCAGGACCACACTCCTCGCTTCCCGGTCCGTATGCCCGAGCCCAAGCCCAAGCCGACAGGTACGGGCGGGGCCTCCACCCAGCCGACGCAGCGCTCGACCAAGGACAGCGCGGCAGGAACCATCAGGCCGGTCAGGCGACGTAGCAGCCGGCGAGGGAGACGTCGATGAGCGAGTACCAGGAGTTCACCGGCAAGAGCGTCGAGGAGGCGCTCCGGAACGCACGCGAGGCCTACGGGGTGGCCGGCCTCGAGGACCTCGATTTCGAGATCCTCACCCAGGGCAGCCGCGGCGTGCTGGGCATGGGCGCCGAGCCCGCCCGCATCATCGCGGCGCCGCGCTCGGCGCTCGGGGGCAGCGCCCCGAAGAAGGAAGCCGCCGCGACCACGCCGCCCTCGCCGCCATCGCCACCGTCGGCCCGCAGTGAGCCGTCCGTGCCGCCCGACAGCCGCCCGCCGGAGGACCGCAGGCGCCGAGCGTCGCGGTCCTGATGGCCGTGGTGAGAGCCGTGGCGGCGGCCGGCACGACCGTGGCGACCGGCGCCGGGGCCGCTCCGGACAGGCCACCGGGGCCACCAGCGTGGGCGGCGCAACCACCGCCGAGGTCGAGGCTGCCGTGGCGGCAAGCCCGGCCATCCGACGCGAACCTGTCGAGGAGGTCGAGCTCACCCCGGAGGCGCTGGCCGCGGGCCGTGAGCTCCTGGAGCGGCTCGTCGACCTGATGGGCTACGAGGCGCGTGTCGAGGTCTCCGAGGGCCCCAACGCGAAGATCACGGTCTATGGTGCCGATGATGAGGAGAAGGAGGCCCTCGGCGCGCTCATCGGCCGGAAGGGCGAACGGCTCTCGGCCCTGCAGCACCTCGTGAACCTGATGCTCTCACGAAAGATGGGCACCTGGACCCGCGTCCTGGTCGATGTCGAGGATTACCGAGGCCGCCGCGAGCGCCAGCTCGTCGAGGTCGCCACGCGGGCCGCCGAGCACGTGCTGGAGACCGGCCAGATGCTCCAACTGGAGCCGATGTCGGCCCTGGAACGACGCTGGGTGCACCTCGCCCTGCGCGACATGGAGGGCATCACGACCCAGTCGATCGGCGAGGAGCCCATGCGTCGGGTCGTCGTCCTGCGAGTCTGAGCGCTCGGCTGGCAAGCTCACCGCGCATCCCACCGCGCCGCGCCACCGCTCGCGGGCGGACCGCGACGCGGTGCGGCCCATGGCCCAGTCCGAACGCAACCCCATGCGAGTGGTGGAGATGGGGGAGAGTCGAACTCCCCGTCCAAGACCTGCTGCCGAAGCCCACTACGAGCGTGTCCGATGCTTTGTCGTCGATCCTGGGTCCCGACATCGGCACCGTGGCTCAGGATCCAGTCACGTTCCCTTTCGGGCTTTGCAGCGGGCTACGTGACGCTGGCCCGATGCGCATCCTCGCTGGATGACGCTTCCACAGCCCGCGAGGACGAGGCTGCTTCCACGCTCACCTTACGGCCTTAGGCCGCGAGGGCGAGAGCAGGCTGGCGGTTGCCAGTTACTTCGTTTTGCCGCCTGTTTAGCGAGGCCTGACGGCACCTCGGCTCGCGTTCTTCGGGGTTCGGGCCCTGTCGAGACCACGCATCCCCAAGACGGGCACTATAGCACTCGAACACCCGTTCTGTCTCGGGCGAGAGCCGCTCTCCCAGCGGCATCCATCCTGGTCTCGGTCAGCGGCCCCGGGCGGCGTCCGCCAGCTCGCGGTCGAGGTCGCGACGGGCATCCCGCTCGGCGATGTCCCGCCGGCGGTCGTAGCTCTTCTTGCCGCGCGCCAGTCCGATCTCGACCTTGGCCCGGCCGCGGTCGTTGAAGTAGAGCGTCAGTGGCACGAGGGTCAGGCCCTTGGCTCGCGTCTTCCCGGCCAACTGGTCGATCTGCGTCCGATGAAGCAACAGCTTGCGGTCGCGACGCGGCTCGTGGTTGTAGCGGTTGCCTCCCGACCAGGGCGCGACGTGGGCCCCCACGAGCCAGGCCTCGCCGTGCTCGATGCGCGCGTAGGCGTCCTGCAGGTTCACGCGGCCTTCTCGGATCGACTTGATCTCGGTGCCGGTCAGGGCGATGCCGGCCTCGAACGAGTCCTCGATGACGTAGTCGTGACGGGCCTTGCGATTCTGGGCCACGGTCTTGCCCATGCTCAGGGGTCTCCAGGGATCTCAGGTGATGGCCGGAGGTCCGAGCCAGCGAGGAGCTCGGACAAACGAACGCCGGCCCATGGCGGGCCGGCGTCCTCGTGGCTCACACCACCCGGTCGGCTCGACTAGCGCCGAACCTCCGAGGCGGTGCAGCTACTTAAACGATCTTGCATTGCACACCACCTCCTTTCGTTCCGCCGAACAGTACCCGAAGCGCCGGAGTGCCGCAAGAGGTGTCAGCGGTCATGTGCGGCGCGGACGATCCAGGCGAGGCCGGGCGACGCACCGACTGGCGCGGCCGAAGGCATGGTCTCGGCGGACCCACCGGACAGGACCTCGAGCGCCTCCGCCAGCTGGCGATCCGCATCGACCGTCGCAGCGTCGGGGACGGCCCCATCGACCTCGGGCCAGAATCGGCTGCCCTCGCCGCTCACTGCGAGGTCGGGCTGGAGGCCCGTCTCGTGGACCCAGCTCCTGTCCCGCGTCAGCCACTTGGCGATGGACAGGCGGAAGCCCCCACTCTGTCCGGGCAGCCGGGTCCACTCCTGGACGGTGCCCTTGCCGAAGCTCGGCTCTCCCACGAGGGCGGCGCGGCCGGCGTCCTGCAGCGCCCCGGCCACGATCTCACTGGCCGATGCCGTGCCGTCGTCGATGAGGACCACGACCTCGATGGCAGCATCGTGGGCCAGGCCGTCGCCGGTCACCTCCACGGAGCGCTGGCTTCCGTCGGCCGACTCCTCCCAGTAGACCGGCCCGTCGGGCAGGAACTGGCTGGTGATGTCCACGGCCGCATCGACGAACCCGCCCGGGTCGTCGCGCACGTCCACGACGAGCTTCCGGATGCCCGCCTCGAGATGCTCGCGGAGCGCCGTCTCGAAGGACTCCGCGACGTTGGCGCTGAAGGCGTCGATGCGCAGGTAGCCTACCTGCCCATCGGCCAGCAGCGCCGTGCGCACGTCGTCACTGACGATGACGTCGCGGGTGATGGCCAGCTCGAGGCCCTCGCCGGCACGGTCGAGCGAGAGGTGCACCTCGCTGTCGCGAGGCCCGCGGATGAGCTGGACGGCCTCCTCGATGGTCCGGCCGTCGATGGTCCGGCCGTCGACGGCCGTGACGACGTCGTCCGCCAGCAGACCGGCCGCCAGGGCCGGCGACTCGGGCAGCACCTCGATCACCCGGAGGCCACACTCCTCGTCGATGGTCCCGCAGCTCGTACCATCGAGGGTCTCGATGCTCATGCGCGCCCCGATGCCCTCGAACTCGCCGCTGATGTCGGCGAACGTCGACTCGAACTCATCGGGCGCCAGGTACGCCGAGTAAGGGTCGTCGAGGGTCTCGAACATGCCCTCGATGGCGCCCTCGAGAAGCTCGCCGGGCTCGGACTCGCCGACATACTCCTCGTTGATGCGCCGGTAGGTCTCGGCGAAGGCCTCGATGGCGGCCTGCTCGTCGGCGTTCCTGCCGGCGCCCTGGCTGCCCAGGCTGAGACCCGCGGCGAAGAGCGCCACGCCCGCCAGCACGAGCACCATCAGCCCGGCCCCGGCGATGGCCGTCCGTTCGCGCGCACCCACCGGCTCGGGGCGCTGGCTGCCGGGCGGCGAGGCCACCTCCGCAGGGCTCGCTTCGGGATACCGGGGATCAGGGGGAGCGCTCACGGGATGACGATGGGACCGCCGCGACGGCCTAGCGCCGCAGGTACGTCCGCACGCTGATCCAGGCGCCCACGCCGCCCAGACCGAAGCCTGCGCTCATGACGATGGTGACGATCTGGAGGGTCAACGAGCGGTCGAAGCCGAGCGGCACCTGGCCGGCGATCTCGCTGGCGAGGTCGCTGATGGGCCGCGATGCGATGAGCAGGAGCAGCAGGGTGATGACCGCGCCGGCGAGGCCGATGAAGACGCCCTCGAAGATGAACGGCCAGCGCACGTAGCGGTCCGACGCGCCCACCAGGCGCATGATCTCGATCTCCTGGGCCCGCGACATGAGGGCCATGCGGATGCTGTTGATGACGATGAGCAGCACCGTGAGACCGACGAAGGCGAGGACGATGGCGCCGAGGTTCCGGAGCAGGGCGGTGAGGTTCACGAGGCGGTCGATGCCCGTCTGCTGCCCCAGCACGGTCCGCACCAGGCCCGTCTCGCTCTCCAGCAGCGCCACGACCTGGCGCGACTGGCGCGGGTCCCGGAGCTCGATGGCGAAGTAGGCCGGGAACGGGTTGAAGTCCGTGTACAGGTCGCTGAGGTCCTCCTGGCCCTGGGCCGCCCGCGCGGCCTGGAAGTCCGCCAGTGCCTGCTCCTTGCTCACGTAGGTCGTGCTGGCGACCTCGTCAAGGGCGTCCAGGCGGGTCTGGAAGTCGGTCACCGATTCGGCCCGCAGGCCGTCGTGGAGCTCAGCGCGCACCTCGACCTTCGATTCGATGAAGGCCAGGCCGGCCTCGATGCCGGAGACGAGGATCACGAGCGTCGAGAGCAGGATGAGCATGAGCACCATGGTCACGGTGGCCGCGATGTTCATGACCCGGTTGCGCCACAGCCCCTGGAGGGCCTGGCGCACCGAGAAGCGGAGGAAGCGCATCAGGCGGCGACCTCAGTACTCACGGTGGTAGCCGCCCACCTCGTCTCGCACGATGCGGCCGTCCTCGAGGGCCACGACGCGGCGGCGCAGCGCGGTCACGACCTCGGCGTCGTGCGTGGCCATCATCACCGTCGTGCCCAGCTCGTTGATGCGCAGGAGCAGCTGGATGATCTCCCAGCTGATGAGCGGGTCGAGGTTGCCGGTGGGCTCGTCGGCGATGATGAGACGTGGGTCGTGGACCATGGCGCGCGCGATGGCTGTGCGCTGCATCTCGCCGCCGGAGAGTTCGTCCGGGCGCTGGCGAGCCTGCTCGGTAAGGCCTACCAACGCAAGGGCTCGCGTGACGGACGGTTCGACGAGCCGACTGGGCGTGCCGGTGACCTCCAGCGCGAAGGCCACGTTCTCGTAGACGGTCTTGCGGGGCAGCAGTCGGAAGTCCTGGAAGACGATGCCGATCTTGCGGCGCAGCAGGGGGACGTCGCGTCGTCGCATCCGCCCCAGGTCGTGCCCGGCGACCTCCACTCGTCCCTTGGTGGCCTTCTCGTCGCGGACGAGGAGCTTGATGAGCGTGGACTTGCCGGCACCCGATGGTCCGACGAGGAAGACGAAGTCGCCGGCCGGGATGACGAGGTCGACGTCGATGAGCGCGGACTTGCCGTTGGGGTAGGTCTTCGTGACGCCCTCGATGCGAACGGAATCCGGCGGCTGCGGCTCGACCGGCGCATCGGGCGGAGGCGCGCCGAACGCGGTCGGTCGCATGGCAGCGGGATAGGCCGGTGCGGCAGGAGCCTGGACCGGCCGAGGAGGACTGCTGGTCGGCCCCGCGACGGCCCGGACGACGGGGTCGCTCATCGGCCGGGAGCGTAGCACAGGGCCTCCGGCGGCCCGCTTCAGGCGCCCTGCAACCGCGCCAGCACGAGCTCGTGGATCCGACCGTTACTGGCCAGCACGCCGCGCGCCGGGGCGTCGTCTCCGCCGGCGAGGTCGGTCACGCGCGCGCCGGCCTCATCGAGGATGGCACGTGGCCCAGCCAGGTCCCAGAGCTTCAGGTCGTCCTCGATCATCGCCTCTGCGGCGCCCTCGGCGACCAGCATGTAGCCGTAGAAGTCGCCCAGGCCGCGGTCGCGCCAGACGTCCCCGAGCAGGCCGAGGAAGCCTGGGGCCAGACCCGATGCCCGGATGCTCGCGACCGACGAGTAGACGATCGATGCGGCGTCCAGGGTCTCGACCGCGGAGACGCCGATGGGCACGGCGCTGTCGCGCTCCCAGCCGCCGGGGCGCGTCGCCATGGCCCAGGCCCCACCGCCCTGCCAGGCCAGCCAGCGGCGCCGCAGCGCCGGAGCGCTGACCGCGCCGAGGACGAGGCGCCCGTCGACCTCGAGGGCCAGCAGCGTGGCGAAGACGGGCACGCCGCGCATGTAGTTGTGGGTCCCGTCGATGGGATCGATGATCCAGCGCCGCCCGCTCGCCGACGGCTGCACCCCGTGCTCCTCGCCGACGAGCCCATGGTCAGGGAAGCGGGCCGTGATGCGTCGGCGGATGGCGTGCTCGACGGCGGTGTCTGCGGCGGTCACGAAGGAGGCGTCGGGCTTGGCCGTGACCTCGATGGCACGGCGGAACGACGCCATCGAGATGGCGTCGGCCTCGTCGCAGGCGGCCAGGGCGACCTCGACGGCAGCGCCGAGCTCGGTGCTCGCTGCCGGGAGGTCCAGCCTCGCCGGGGCGGCCCGGTCGGCGCTCACAGGAGCGCGAAGCTCATGGGCAGGTACCGGTCAAGCCGTGGGCCGGGCCGCTCCGCGCAGTACACCGCCGGCGTGCCGTCGAGGCGCATCCCGGCTGCCAGGAGGGGCTCGAGCGCGGCCCTCGCCGCTCCCGGCGTGACGACCTGCCGACCCTCGATGACAGGCACGCCACGGACGAGCTGGCCGAGAAGGACCGGCAGGAGCTCGGGCTGTGACGCCGCGACCGGGCCGATGCGCCCGCTGGGATGGGCGTAGCCGTAGCCGATGATCGCTCCGCCTTCGCTCTCGAGCATCCAGCCGCGCCGCTCCCCGCTGCTCCAGAAGGCATGGTCCTGCGGCCGCCGGTAGCCCACCAGCTCGAGGTCGAGCGCGGCCACGCGGGCGGGGTCCACGGGGTGCGCCGTGACGCCGGCGGGCAGGCCCGGCAGGGCCGTCGCGGCCAGCTCGCCGCGGAGGAGGTAGATCGGATCGCGCGGAGCCATGCCCATGGAGGCGTACAGGCCGGTCGAGATGAGCTGGTCCGCCTCGGCGCAGGTCGACAGCCGGATCGTCTCGCCGGCACCCTCGAGGCAGGCGCGCAGCACGGCCCTCCCGAGGCCGCGGCCCTGCCAGGGCGGCAGCACGAACAGGAAGGAGAGGAACGCGTCGCCCTCACGGACGAGGACGATGCCGAAGGCCACGCCCCGGCCGTGGTCGTCGGCCACGATCGAGGAGGCCGGGTCGGTCGAGATGAGATGCCGGAAGTAGGCCTCCAGCGCCGGCGGGTTGCGCGGCTGGGCCGGGCGCCGCCGCCGTTCGTCGAGGTCGTCCATGGCCGTGAAGAAGATGTCCAGCATGACCGGCACATCGGCCGGGGTCGCCTCGCGCAGCTCAGGCACGGGCGGGCTCGCCGGCCGTCGCGACCCGCTCCAGCTCGGCCTGCATGAAGGCATCCAGGTCGCCGTCGAGGACGGCCGCCGTGTTGCTCGTCTCGTGCTCGGTGCGGTGGTCCTTGACCATCTGGTAGGGATGCAGGACGTAGGAGCGGATCTGGTTGCCCCAGCCCGCCTCGACGTGCTCGCCCTTGAGCTCGGCGATCTCCCGCTCGCGCTCGCTGATGCGCCGCTCGAGGAGGCGAGCGCGCAGGATCTTCATGGCCGACTCCCGGTTCTGGTGCTGGGAGCGCTCGTTCTGGCTCTGGGCCACGATGCCCGTGGGCACGTGCGTCAGGCGCACCGCCGAATCGGTCTTGTTGACGTGCTGCCCGCCGGCACCCTGGGAGCGGAAGGTCTCGACCTTCAGCTCGTCGTCGGGGATCTCGCCGACCTCGGTCGTGTCCTCGACCTCGGGGAGCACCTCGACGAGCGCGAACGTCGTGTGGCGGCGCTTCTGGGAGTCGTACGGGCTGATGCGGACGAGCCGGTGGACGCCCCGCTCGGCGCGCAGCCAGCCGTAGGCACGCCGGCCGGACACCTGAAGGGTGGCGCTCTTGAGGCCGGCCTCCTCGCCCTTCGAGCTGGTCGAGGATCTCGGTGCCGAAGCGGCGCCGCTCGCCCCAGCGCAGGTACATGCGCACGAGCATCTCGGCCCAGTCGGTGGCCTCCGTGCCGCCGGCACCGGCGCTGATGCTGATGATGGCGTCGCTCTCGTCGTAGGGCCCCGAGAAGAGCAGGCTGGTGCGCAGTCGCTCGTAGTCGGTCGTCAGGGCGCGGAGCTCGGCCTCCACGCCGGCCTCGAGCTCGCCGTCGCCCGAGCCCGTCGGCGAGCTCGGCCAGCTCGGCCAGGTCATCGGCGCGGGCCCGCAGGTCGTTCCAGGTGGCGAGCTCCTCGCGCAGGCCGTCCGCGGTGCGCAGGACGCGCTGGGCTTCGCGGGAGTCGTTCCAGAACTCGGGCTGCGAGGCGCGCTCCTCGAGCGCCGCCAGCTCGGCTGGCCTTGCCGTCGAGGTCAAAGACGCCCCGACGTCGCGTGGACGCGGGACACCAGGTCACGGATGAGCGCGTGGTCCATCGGCTGTCGGGGTCTCGGGGGCTTCCGGGTTGGGTGGGGCTAGCGTCGGGCGCGCAGGCCCTGCAGGAGCAGGGGGCGCAGCTCGATGATCTTCAGCGCGGTCTTGCTGCGGGCGACGACGGGGTTGACGCACGGACAGTAGCCATTGTGCACGCATTCCCCGCAGTTGCCGTCGCAGTCCAGCCACGCGGCGTAGCTGCAGGTGCGGCAGTCACGCTCGCAGGCGATCAGGTCGGTGAACGACGGATCTCCGATCTCGGTTCCGGGCTCGACCGAAAACGGCTTCACTGATCTTCCTCTCCCTCGTCCGGCCGGCTGCCTTGGGGGGCACGGCGTGCAGCGGCCACGTATAGGCGACGCCGGAGGGCGGCCTCCGGCGTTTCGGCCGAGTGTACCCAGTGAGCCCCGAACGGACAAGAGGTCGCGTGAAGATGGTTTGCCGGCCAGCGTTTGCATGCGCCGCGGACGGGCCGCGGACCGGGGCCGCCGGAGCGTCAGCCCTATACTTCGTCGCTCCCATGCGAAGCATCCTCAACCGCCTGCTGGGCGGCGGCAACGAGACCCATCTCCACCAGCTCCGGCCCCTCGTGGCGCGCATCAACGAGCTCGAGGCCCACTACGAGGGCCTGACGGACGAGCAGATCCGCGCCGAGATGGCCGACGTGCGCGCCGAGGTGCGCGAGGCCGCCCCCGCGACCGAGCCGTCCGAGGAGGAGCTGACACAGCCCCGACAGCGAGCGCCGGGCGTCACTGCGCCGGCAGCGCCGAGAAGGCCGATGTGGCGCGCATGCAGCCAGGCCCTCGACGACGTGCTGCCGGACGTCTTCGCGGCGGCCCGCGAGGTCAGCCGCCGCAAGCTGGGCATGCGCCCCTTCGACGTGCAGCTCATGGGCGGCATCGTCCTGCACCAGGGCAAGATCGCGGAGATGAAGACCGGCGAGGGCAAGACCCTCGTCGCGCCCCTGGCCGCCGCGCTCAACGCCATGTCCGGCTGGGGCGTCCACATCGTCACCGTCAACGACTACCTGGCCAAGCGCGACCCGCAGTGGATGGGGCCCATCTATCACGGCCTGGGTCTCTCGGTCGGCATCGTCCAGCACGACACCGCCTTCCGCTACGACCCGTCGTACCGGCCCAGCGACGAGAAGCTCATGCACCTGCGCCCGGTGCCCCGGGCGGAGGCCTACGCCGCGGACGTGACGTACGCCACGAACAACGAGCTGGGCTTCGACTACCTGCGCGACAACATGGTCCAGGACCTCGCCGAGCGGGTGCAGCGCGAGCGCTACTTCGCCATCGTCGACGAGGTCGACAACATCCTCATCGACGAGGCCCGCACGCCGCTCATCATCAGCGGCGCGGCCGGCGAATCGGAGGACCTCTACCACACCTTCGCCCGCCTGGTGCCGCGCCTCGAGGCCCGGCCCGAGAACGCCACGGAGGGCGGCGACTACTTCGTCGACCTCAAGGAGCACGCCGTCTCGGCCACCGAGGAGGGCGTCGCGCACGATCGAGAAGCTGCTCGGCATCCGCGACCTCTACGGCGTCGAGACCGACCCGCGCCTGCCGCGCCACTTCGAGCAGGCCCTGCGCGCGCACGCCCTCTACAGGCGCGACCGCGACTACATCGTCAAGGACGGCGAGATCGTCATCGTCGACGAGTTCACCGGTCGCCAGATGCCCGGCCGTCGCTGGTCGGAGGGCCTCCACCAGGCCATCGAGGCCAAGGAGGGGGTGCGCGTCCAGCGCGAGTCGGTGACCATGGCCACGGTCACCTTCCAGAACTACTTCCGCATCTACGAGAAGCTGGCCGGCATGACCGGCACGGCCATGACCGAGCAGGAGGAGTTCTACAAGATCTACGGCCTCGACGTGGTGGCCATCCCGACCCACCAGCCCATGGTCCGCGAGGACTTCGCCGACCTCGTCTACCGCGACGAGGAGGCCAAGTTCCAGGCCGTCATCGAGGAGATCGCCGAGCTCCAGGAGGGCGGCCGCCCCATCCTCGTGGGCACCGTCTCGGTCGAGAAGAGCGAGAAGCTCTCGAGCGCTGCTGAAGCGCCGCGGCGTCCGCCACGAGGTGCTCAACGCCAAGTTCCACGAGAAGGAAGCGACCATCGTGGCCCAGGCGGGCCGCAGCGGCGCCGTCACCATCGCCACCAACATGGCCGGCCGCGGCACGGACATCAAGCTCGGCGGCGACCCCGCCGGCCTGGCCTCGCAGAAGCTCCACAACCAGGGCCTCAACCCGGCCGAGGTCGAGCCGGCCGTCTACGAGGAGGCCCTCGCGAAGGCCGAGCCTCGAGTGCGCCGAGGACCACGAGCGGGTCGTGGCCGCCGGCGGCCTCCACATCATCGGCACCGAGCGCCACGACGCCCGCCGCATCGACAACCAGCTGCGCGGCCGCTCGGGCCGCCAGGGCGACCCCGGCTCGTCGCGCTTCTTCCTCTCGCTCGAGGACGCCCTCCTGAAGCGCTTCGCCAGCGACCGCGTCACGGCGCTCATGGAGCGCATGGGCCTCGAGGGCGACGTGGCCATCGAGTCGCGCATGGTCTCCAAGACCATCGAGAACGCGCAGTCCCGCGTCGAGGGCTACAACTTCGACATCCGCAAGCGCGTCGTCGAGTACGACGACGTCATCAACAAGCAGCGCGAGACGATCTACGCCGAGCGCGACAAGGTCCTCCACAACGAGGACCTCAGCCAGACCGTCCTGGCCTTCGTCGAGCAGGAGCTCGAGGCCGCCATCGATGCCCACCTCGGCGAGTCGGTGGCCGACTGGGACCTCGAGGGCCTCGCCGAGTCGCTCGCCGCGCTCGGGCTCCACGGCGAGGCGCTCGGACGCCGAGGCGCTCGCCGAGCTGGGCACGCGGGACGGCCATCAGCGAGCACGTCCTCGATGCCGCCGAGGCGCAGCTCGAGGAGCGCGAGCAGGCACGTTCGGCGAGGAGACCTGGGCGCTCGTCGAGCGCGCCGTGCTGCTGCGCGCCATCGACACGCTGTGGGTCGAGCACCTCACCGAGCTGGACGACTTCCGGCGCGGCGTGGGCCTGCGCGGCTACGGCGGCACGGACCCGCTCGTCGAGTTCAAGCGCGAGGCCTTCAAGCTCTACGAGGAGCTGCGCGGCTTCATCCGCCACCAGGTGGCGAGCACGATCTTCCGGGTCAGCGTGCAGCGCCGCCAGGTCGCCTCGCCAGAGCCTGCCGAGATGCCCACCCTGACGCCCGAGCAGCTGGCCAGGCTCCGGCGCGGCGGCGCAGCCGGGCGCGCCCAGCCGCGGCGCCCCGACACCGGAGCGGCCCAGGCGCGCCCGGCCGGCCCTCGCCGGCGGCCGCGGTGGCCTCGGGTGGCAGCCTGACCTCGTCGAGCGGAGCCGCCGCGCGGACCGAGCTGTCTGCCCATGCCCGCGGCAGCCACGCCGCGCCGCGCGCCATGCGCCTGCAGCACGGCGACGAGACGGTCGGCGTGACCGCCGCGTCCGGACGAGCCGGGCAAGGCCCCGGACGGTGCGCGACCTCGGCCGCAACGACCCCTGCTGGTGCGGCTCAGGCAAGAAGTACAAGCGCTGCCACGGCGCCTGACGGCGCGAGCCGAGGACCTACGCCGGCAGCTGCCAGAAGCCCGAGGCGTAGCCCAGCACGAGGATGACGAGGGTGATGGCGGCCAGCAGCGACGATGAAGGCGACCGCGATGCGCGGGTCGGTCTTCTCGACCTCCGGGATTGCGCAGCGGCGCGGCATCCCAGCGCCGCGAGCGCAGCCCGCTGCGATAGTCCGCTCCTCTCCGGGGGGCTGCCTCGAGGCCACCCTCGGTCGCGGGCCGGAAGAGCGTCGTGGCGTCGCGCCTTCCTCGGCGCCGTGCTCTCCGGCTCGGTCATCCGGGCTCCATCCTCCCTGTCGGTCAGCGCTCCGAGGCTGGCACCGGCCGGCCGGCGGCGACGTCGACGGGGTCCTCCTGCTCGTGGCTCTCGCCCCACAGCAGCATCGCCTGCGTGCGCTGGATCTCCGAGGAGAATAGCGCGCCCACCGACTCGCCCCGGTGGATGCGCGTGATGGCCTCGCCGATGAGCGGTGCCACCGAGAGGACCTTGATCTTGGGCAGCTGGTGCGACGGCGGCAGCGGGATGGTGTCGGTGATGACGACCTCCGCGCAGGCTGGAGTCGCGGATGCGGTCGACGGCCGGATCGGAGAGCACGCCGTGCGTGGCGCAGGCGTACATCTCCAGGGCGCCCTCGCGCTCGAGCGCCTGGGCCGTCTCGATGAGCGTGCCCCCGGTGTCGATCTCGTCGTCGACGATGATGGCGCGCTTGCCGCGCACGTCGCCGATGACGTTGGTGACCTGGGCGCGGTCGTCGTTGGCCTCGCGCCGCTTCTCGATGATGGCCAGCGGCGCGCCGAGCAGCTCGGCGAACGTCCGCGCCCGCTTGGCGAAGCCGAGGTCGGTGACCACGACGAGGTTCTGGAGCTCCTTGCTGGCGCCAGTAGTTCGAGAGCAGGTGGACGGCCGTGAGCTCGTCGACCGGGATGTTGAAGAAGCCCTGGATCTGGCCCTGGTGGAGGTCCATGGTGAGCAGCCGGTCGGCGCCCGCGACGCTGATCATGTCGGCGATGAGGCGGGCCGTGATGGGCACTCGCGGCTGGTCCTTCTTGTCGGAGCGGCCGTACGAGTAGTACGGCACGACCGCCGTGATGCGCCCGGCGCTGGCGCGCTTGAAGGCGTCGATCATGATGAGCAGCTCCATGATCGACTTCTGGACCGGCCGGCAGGTGGGCTGGACGAGGAAGACGTCCTTCTCGCGGACGTTGTCGACGATGCGCACGAAGATGTTCTCGTTGGCGAACTCGAACACCTCGGACGAGCCCAGCTCCGTGCCCAGGTAGCGCGCGATGCGGTTGGCCAGCAGCGGGTTGGCGTTGCCGCAGTAGAGGCCCAGCGCCTCGCCGGGCCGCCGGCGCTCCAGCTCGCCGAAGGCGTTCACCGCGGCGTGCCCGTCCCGCTCGGTCATGTCTGCGCCGCTCCGTCCTGTCGGGGCCCGCCTCGTCGGGGCCCGGCCGTCGCCATTCTCCTCGACCCAGCGCTGTTCCGCCAAGCCCTCGCGGAAGACGGCGATGCCGGCCACACCGTCGCCGTGCGTTGAGGCGCATGACGATGACGCCGCGGGCGGCGCTGCCGTAGCGGTTGATGGACTTGACGTCGGTGCGCACGACCTGGCCCTCCGCGGAGATGAGGAGGAGCTCCTCGTCCGCCTCGGAGACGAGCTCGACGGCAGCCACGGCTCCGGTCTTGGCGCCCTCGAGCGAGATGAGCCGGACGCCCTGGGAGCCGCGGTGCATGGTCCGGAAGTCGCGCAGCGACACGCGCTTGCCGTAGCCGGTCTCGGTCAGCACGAGGATGTCGCTGTCGGGCTGGACCACGCCCATGCCCACGACGCGGTCGCCCTTGCGCGCCAGGCGGATGCCGATGACGCCGGCCGCGTCGCGGCCCATGGGCCGGACCTCGCGCTCGTGGAAGCGGGCGAGGCGGCCCTGCGCCGTGGCCAGGATGATGTCGTCCTGTCCCGACGAGACGGCCACCCAGGCGAGGGCGTCGTCGGTCCCGACCGTGAGGGCCCGGATGCCGGTGGCGCGCACGCGCTCGAAGCGCTCGATGGGCGTCTTCTTGACGAGGCCCTGCACCGTGGCCATGACGAGGTTGTGGCCGGGCTCGAAGTCGGGCAGCGTGACGACCGCCAGGACCCGCTCGCCGGCCTCCACCTGGACGCCCTCGAGGTTGATGATGGGCATGCCCTTGGCCTGTCGGGAGGCGTCGGGAACGGCGTGGACCTTGGAGCTGAAGACGCGCCCACGATCGGTGAAGAAGAGCGCCCAGTCGTGCGTGTTGGCGACGAGCAGGTGCGCCACGGCATCCTCCTCGACCGTGCGCGCCCCGATGATGCCCTTGCCGCCGCGCGCCTGGCGCCGGTAGGTGACGAGGGGCTGGCGCTTGATGTAGCCGCGACGCGAGACGGTCACCACGACGTCCTCGTCGGCGATGAGGTCGTCGTCGGAGAGCTCCTTGTCGGCGCTGCCCTCGATGCTCGTGCGACGGTCCTGCCCGTAGCGCGTGTCCAGCTCCCCGAGCTCGTCGCGGATGATCTGGAGGACGCGCCTCGGGTTGGCCAGGATGTCCTCGAGCTCCGCGATGCGCGCGATGACCGCGACGTACTCGTCCTCGATCTTCTGGCGCTCGAGCGCCGCCAGGCGACGCAGCTGCATCTCGAGGATGGCGTTGGCCTGGACCTCGGAGAGCCCGAAGCGGCCGATGAGGTTGGCGCGCGCGGCCTCCACGTCCGCCGACTCGCGGATGGTCGCGATCACGGCGTCGAGGTTGTCGAGCGCGGTCTTGAGGCCCTCGAGGATGTGGGCGCGGTCACGGGCCTTCTGGAGGTCGAACTCGGTGCGCCGGCGCACGACCTCGCGACGCCAGTCGATGTGGTGCTGGAGGAGCGCCTTGAGCGGCAGGGTCTGGGGCTGGCCGTCGACGAGGGCCACGATGTTGGCGTTGAAGGCCATCTTCAGCGGCGTGTGCTTGAAGAGGTTGTTGAGCACCTTGCGGGGCGCCGCGTCCTTCTTGCACTCGATGACGATGCGCATGCCGTCGCGGTCCGACTCGTCGCGCATGTCGGCGATGCCCTCGATCTTGCCGCCCTTCACGAGGTCGGCGATCTTCTCGAGCAGGGTCGCCTTGTTGACCTGGTAGGGGATGGCCGTGGCGACGATGGCGGTGCGGCCGGCACGGGTCTCCTCGAACGCCACCTTGGCCTGCATGACGACTCGGCCGCGCCCGTGGGCGTACATGTCGCGGATGGCGTCGATCTCCTCCCACTGGCCGGTGACCGCGTTGCGGCGCCGGTCGTAGCGGAAGATCGTGCCGCCGGTGGGCAGGTCGGGGCCGAGCAGGTGCTCGGCAGAGCTGGGCCGTGGTGAGCTCCGGGTCGTCGATGAGGGCCTGCGTGGCCCGCACGACCTCGCCGAGGTTGTGGGGCGGGATGTTGGTGGCCATGCCCACGGCGATGCCGGCCGAGCCGTTGATGAGCAGGTTGGGCAGCTTGGCCGGCAGGACCGACGGCTGCATCCGGGTGCCGTCGTAGTTCTCGACGAAGTCGACGGTGTCCTTGTCGATGTCCGCCAGCACCTCGGCCGCGATGGCGCTCATGCGCGCCTCGGTGTAGCGCATCGCCGCGGCGGGGTCGCCGTCGACGGAGCCGAAGTTGCCCTGGCCGTCGACGAGCGGGTAGCGCAGCGAGAAGTCCTGCGCCAGCCGCACGAGGGCGTCGTAGATGGCCTGGTCGCCGTGGGGGTGGTACTTGCCCATGACATCGCCGACGATGGCGGCGCACTTGCGATAGGCCGCGGTCGAGGCGAGCCCCATCTCGCTCATCGTGTAGAGGATGCGGCGGTGCACCGGCTTCAGCCCGTCACGGACGTCGGGCAGGGCGCGGCTCACGATGACGCTCATGGCGTAGTCGAGGTAGGCCGACCGCAGCTCGTCCTCGATGGGGACCGAGCGGACGCTTCCGACGGGGTCGGTCATGCGCTGACTCCTGGCGTAGCGATGACCCTGGACGGCCACCGCATCATGGGCGGCGGAGGATGGGGCGAAGCGGGCGGCCTGCGCGGCCGCGGGGCTCGTCGACGGGGCGCGGCGATCGCGGCGCAGCCCGGCCAGGCGCGACCGGAGCGCTGGCCTGCAGCTGGGGCGGCTGGCCGGCCAGCGCGTCGCGGATGACCCAGGCGCGGGCGCCATCGGCGCCGGCCACGGCCAGCGGCCGACCTCGGTCATCGAGCAGGCCCGCGGCGCCCTCGGGATCGACCCGCGTCCACTCGCGGATGGCCCACGAGAGCGCCTTCTGGACCATCTCCTCGGCGTCGCCCATGAGCTGGCCGATGAGCCCGAAGGCGCGCCGGCTGGCGTCGCCGGCGAGACCTGCGCGGCTGCGCCCGCGGCACGCGGTGCGGCAGGGTCGCCAGCGTGGCGCCCACGAGGCGGCGCTCGAAGACGCGCGGCGAGTAGACGAGCTGCTCGAGCTCGGCCCAGCGGAAGGGCTCGGCGAGGATGCCCCGCGCCCAGACGTCCGCGAGGCTGTCGGTCTCGATCCAGTCCCCTGCCCTGCCGCCCAGCCGACGCATGAGCTGCCAGGTCTGCTCCGGATCCTCGGGCAGCGAGCGGCGCAGGCAGGGCAGCGCGTAGAGGCGCACGTCCCGCTCCGGAGCGGCCGCCAGGCGCGCCGCCAGCCACAGCGCCGACGAGCTCGAGCCCTCTCGCAGGGCCCGGCGCAGCGGCCGCATGACGAGCTCCGTCAGCGGGCCGCGGACGACGTAGGCGGTCGAGGACGTCCGGGCTGACGACTTCTGCAAGCGCGGCGTAGGCCGGGATCCGGCAGCTCGGCGAGGCCGGCCGTCAGCGCCGCCACGAAGTCCTCGGGCGCGTCGATGAGCTCGGCCAGCCGCTCGCCGAGCGCCCGCGCCTGCTCCCGGTGGGCCGCCACGAAGGCCTGCCCGGCCGGATCGTCAGCCATGGGTGGCAGCCGGGCTCAGACATCGAGGTTCTGGACCTTCGTCGCCTCGGCGCGGATGAAGTCCTTGCGCGGGCCGACCTTCTCGCCCATGAGCGTCGTGAACATGTGGTCGGCCTCGGCGGCGTTGTCGGGATGGACCTGCAGCAGCGAGCGCGTGGCCGGGTTCATCGTCGTCTCCCAGAGCTGGTCGGCGTTCATCTCGCCGAGGCCCTTGAAGCGCTGCACGGTGAGGTTCTTGACCTTCATCTCCTTGATGATGCGGTCGCGCTCCCTCTCGTCCGCGGCGTAGCGGGTGACCTTGCCGGTGCTCACCCGGTAGAGCGGCGGCTGCGCGATGTAGAGGTGCCCGGCCTCCACGAGCTCGAGCATGTTGCGGTAGAAGAACGTCATCAGCAGCGTCCGGATGTGGGCGCCGTCGACGTCGGCGTCGGCCAGCAGGATGACCTTGTGGTAGCGCAGCTTGGTGAGGTCGAACGTCTCGCCGATGCCGGTGCCCAGGGCGATGATGAGGGGCCGGATCTTCTCGCTGGAGAGGACCTTGTCGAGGCGGGCCTTCTCGACGTTGAGCATCTTGCCGAAGAGCGGCAGGATGGCCTGCGAGCGGCGGTCGCGGCCCTGCTTGGCGGAGCCGCCGGCCGAGTCGCCCTCGACGATGTAGAGCTCGCTCCGCTCGGGGTCGCGCTCCTGGCAGTCGGCCAGCTTGCCGGGCAGGGCCGAGCCCTCGAGGGCGCTCTTGCGGATGACGAGGTCGCGCGCCTTGCGCGCCGCCTCGCGGGCGCGGGCGGCCGTCAGCGACTTCTCGATGATGCGCCGGCCATCGGCGGGGTTCTCGTCGAGGAACTGGCTGATGCCCTCCCCGACCGCCGTCTGGACCTGGCCCTTGACCTCGGCGTTGCCGAGCTTGGCCTTCGTCTGGCCCTCGAACTGCGGTTCGGTGAGCTTGACGCTGACGACGGCGGTGAGGCCCTCGCGGACATCGTCGCCGGAGAGGTTCGCCTTGGAGTCCTTGATGAGCCCCTGGCGGCGCGCCCAGTCGTTCAGCGAGGTCGTGAGCGCCGCGCGGAAGCCGGTGACGTGCGTGCCGCCGTCGACCGTGTTGATATTGTTAGCAAAGGCAAGGACTGTCTCGCTGAAGCTGTCGTTGTACTGGATGGCGACCTCGATCTGCGTGGGTCCGTCGCGCCGTTCCACGGCGATGGGCCGCACGTTGAGGACGTCCTTGCCCTTGTTGAGGTGGCGGACGAAGCTGACCAGGCCGCCCTCGAAGTGGAAGGACTTCTCGCGGGCGGGATCGACGCGCTCGTCCACGAGGCGGATGTGGACGCCCTTGGTGAGGTAGGCCGATTCGCGCAGGCGCTGGGCGATGACGTCGAAGCTGACCTCGATCGTGTCGAACATCTGGGGGTCGGGCCGGAACGTCGTGGTCGTGCCCTTGCGGGCGCCCGGCGCCGCCGATGGCGCGGACCGGGCCGGTCGGCTTGCCGCGCTCGTACGACTGCGTCCAGACCTTGCCGTCGCGCACCGACTCGACGGTGAGGGACTCCGAGAGCGCGTTGACGACGCTGACGCCCACGCCGTGCAGGCCGCCCGAGACCTTGTAGCCGCCGCCACCGAACTTGCCGCCGGCGTGGAGGACGGTGTGGACGACCTCGAGCGCGTCCTTGCCGGTCTGCTTCTGGCGGCCCACCGGCACGCCGCGCCCGTCGTCCGAGTTGCGGATCGAGCCGTCCGGCCAGGATGGTGACCTCGATGCTCGTGGCATGCCCGGCCATGGCCTCGTCGATGGAGTTGTCCACGACCTCCCAGACGAGGTGGTGCAGGCCGCGGGCGTCCGTCGAGCCGATGTACATGCCCGGGCGCCGTCGCACGGCATCGAGGCCCTCGAGGACCTGGATGGAATCGGCGGTGTACGCGGGCGGCCTTGCCGCGCCGGATCGCCGGCCGCCGCTCGCGCCTCGCCGCGGCCGGGCCTCCGTCGCCCTCGCCTGCTCGGTCATCGCTCGGCGCTCCCGTCATCGCTCCGGCCGACAGTCGATCGACGAGCCGGCCAAGGTCATCGTCGTCGTACCAGGCGATGGTGATGCGGCCGCCCTTGCGGCCCGGCGTGATGCGTCACCTTGGTCCCCAGCGCGTCGCGCATGCCGGGCCTCCATGTGCTGGACATCCGGATCGCGGCGAGCTCGTGGCGGCGATCGGCAGGCCGAGCACCATCTCGAGCGGCGGCCACGAGGTCCTCTGTCTGTCGCACCGACAGCGAGCGTGCCACGACCGTCGCCAGCAGGGCCTCCTGGCTGACATGGCTCTCGAGGCCCGCGAGCGCTCGGGCGTGCCCGCCGCTGATGGCGCCATCCACGACGGCCTGCTGGACCACCGGGGCCGTATCCAGGATGCGCAGCGCGTTGGCGATCGTCGGCCGAGAGCGACCGACGCGCTCGGCGACACGCTCCTGGGTCAGGCCGAACACGTCGATGAGGTGCCGGTAAGCCGCGCGCTTCCTCGATGGCGTTGAGATCCGCGCGCTGGAGATTCTCGACCAGAGCCAGCTCCAAGCTGCTCCTGTTCGTTAGCCGTGCGAACGATCGCCGGGATGGTCGCCAGGCCGGCCAGCTTCGCGGCACGCAGACGACGCTCGCCGGCCACGAGCGTATAGCCCTCGTCCGCCTCGACGACGATGATGGGCTGCAGGACCCCGTGGGCCGTGATCGAATCAGCGAGCTGCTGGAGCTCGGCAGCATCGAACGAGCGCCGGGGCTGGTCCGGGTTGGGCCGGATCGCTCGCGATGGCGATCTCCCGCATGCCCGATACGCTCGGACGCGCGGTCGGGATGAGCGCCGCCAGGCCACGCCCCAGCCCGCCGGTGCCTCTGCGAGTCTCGATCGCCATCGTCAGACCTCCTCCCCCGCTCGGACCGGCCGCGGCGGTCGAACGGGCGCTCTGGCCTCCTGAAGCGCGGAGCCCGCGGTCGAGGCCACTCCGCGTCGAGGAGCTCCGCCGTGACTGCCTGATACGCTAGGGCGCCGCGAGAGCTCGGGCTGTACTCGGCGATGGGCTGACCGTAGCTCGGCGCTTCCGCCAGGCGCACGCTCCGCGGCACGATGGTCTCGAAGACCGGCACCACCCAGGTGACGGCGGACCTCGGCGGTCACGTCCGCCGACAGGCTTGTGCGACCGTCGTGCATGGTCAGGATGACGCCCTTGAGCGCAAGCGCCGGATTGAGGTGCTCACGGACGAGCTCGATCGTGGCCAGCAGCTGGCCGAGTCCTTCGAGCGCGTAGTACTCGCACTGGATGGGGATGAGGACGCTGTGCGCCGCGGTCAGAGCATTGACCGTGAGCGAGGCCGAGGGAGGGCGGGCAGTCGAGGAGGATGAAGTCGTAGTCCTCCATCGATCCCCTCGCAGGACACGCTTGAGCCGCCGTTCGCGCCCGGGGACGGAGACGAGCTCGACCTCCGCGCCAGCGAGGCTCCGGTGAGACGGCACGAGCGAGAGGCCGGTCGATCGCCGGTCGGCACGCATGCGCCTGAGCGAGCTCCACATCGGCAAGGAGCACGTCGTAGATCGAGGGCGACTCGGTATCGCGGTCGATGCCCAGGCCGCTCGTGGCATTGCCCTGTGGGTCCAGGTCCAGCAAGCAGCACCCGCCGACCGTCGAGCGCCAGATAGGCGGCGATGCTGACGATCGTGGTGGTCTTGCCGACGCCACCCTTCTGGTTCGCGCAGGCGATCGATCTCGCCCACGCGTCACCCTCTACCACTCGTCACACGACCTCCGATGATACCGCGAGACCCGCATCGGTGCCGATGCCACTGATACGGGCAGCGCAGCCCATCGTCGACGTTTCACGTCGACCAGACGTCCCGATCGTCGGTAGCGCTTGAGTCCTGCTCATGTTCCACGTGGAACGCTCCGAGCAGTATACACCCGACACGGGGACGGATCGACTCAGCCGTGGCCCTGGCTCGGGGCTCGCTGGCCTCAGGACTGGCCTCAGGTCTTGCGCACCCGTGGATGGGCGGCGACAGGGGAAGGGACAGGCCGGCGTGATCGGCACTAGGGACAGCCGGCGTGATGCGGGCAGGGCAGCCGCCGGCGCACGGCTCGACCACGTGGCTGCCACCCGCCAGGCGAGGACGTGACCACGGCCGATCCGACGCTGGAGACGAGCTCCCGAGTGGCGAGGGAGGCTGAGCATGACCGCATGACTGGGCGAGCGGGGCTTCGACTGCCGACTTCCGGCAAACGGGCCAGCTCGGTTTCGCGCAGGCTCGAACGGGGGCCCTGGCGGGGGTCGTCTATACTCCCGGACGGAGAGGCGCAGCGCGACGGCCGTGACACCGCGCAGCCCTTCCAGCCGTGGTCTCCGAAGCTATCGACACACCCGATGAGCGTCCTGGCTCCTGCCGTGGGGGCCTTCCTCGCCGCCATCTTCGAGTCGAGCGTGCTGACCCAGCTCCAGGTGGGCAGCATCAAGCCCGACCTCGTCTTCGCCATGGGCGTCGCCGTGGCCATGGTGCTGGGCTTCGAGAGCGGCATGACGTGGGCGTTCGTCGGCGGCGTGACCCTGGACCTCCTCCTGCCGGGCCGTGCCTTCGGGTCGACGGCCCTGGCTCTCGTCCTCGTCGACCGCCGCCGCGCTGCTGGTGGCGCGCGCCACCTGGCCGCCACGCCTCGTCGTCATCGCCGCGCACCGCCTTCGCGCTCACGCTGGCCTACCAGGTCATGCTGCTCGGGCCTCCTCGCCCTGACCTCCGACGTGGCCTTCGCGGGCCTCTCGCTGACCGACCTCGTCTTCATCGGCATCTGCCAACACGGCCATCGCGGCGGTCGACGGTGGTGGCCGTGCGCGCCCTCGACCTGCGCTTCGGCGAGCCGGAGCGGATGGCCTGGTGAGCGCATGACGGCGCCCGGCCAGACGACTCGGGCACGGGCACTCGCGCCGACGGGCCAGCTGCGCCTGGCGCCACGTCTCGTGGCCTTCGGCGTGGCCATCGTGCTGGCGGTGACCGGTCTCGGCCTGCGCCTCTTCCAGCTCCAGCTCGCCCAGGCCTCCGCGGCTCGAGGAGATGACCGGTCCGGGACTGACCACGACGCGGCCCATCCCCGTGGCCCGCGGCCTGATGTACGACCGCAGGGGCCGGCTCCTGGTCGAGAACGTGCCCACCTTCGTGCTGCGCATCCTGCCCGCCGAGCTGCCCTTCGAGATCCGGCCCGAGGTCGCCGACCGGCTGTCGCGCCTGACCGACATCCCGGCCCGCAAGATCATCGAGCGACTCGACGCCCACATGGGCTCGCAGTTCGAGCTCGTGCGCATCGCCGACATCGAGACCGAGACCGCCCGCATCATCAGCGAGGACCAGGAGCTGTTCCCGGGCGTCCGGGTCGACGTCGAGGCGCGCCGGCGCTACCCGCAGGGCGAGCTCCTCTCGCACGTCCTGGGCTGGACCGGCCGCATCTCGGGGCCCGAGTACGAGCGCCTCCGCGACCAGGGCTACTGGCCCGAGGACCTCATCGGCAAGGCCGGCCTCGAGGCCACGCTACGAGGACGTGCTGCGGGGCCAGCTTCGGCATCGAGGAGGTCGTGCTCGATCGGCAGGGCCAGGAGCTCCACGCGCCCGACGTCCTCGTCGAGCCGGTGGCCGGGAACTCGCTGGAGCTGACCATCGACACGAACGTCCAGGCGAACGCCGAGAAGGCCCTGCGCTGGGCCATGGACGTCGTGGGCATCGACCGCGGCGTGGTGATGGCCATGAACCCCCAGAACGGCGAGATCCTGGCCATGGTCTCGCTGCCCAGCTACGACAACAACGAGTTCGCGCAGGGCATCTCCACGGCCGACTACCGCAAGCTCCTGCGCGACCCTGACCCGACCCATGCTCAACGTGGCCATCGGCGAGCAGTACCCGCCCGGCTCGACCTACAAGCTGGTGACCGGCTCGGGCGCCCTCCAGGACGGCAAGATCACGCCCACCACGAACATCAAGACCGAGCCCTTCATCGAGATCGGCAAGTGGAAGTACTGGGACTGGAACAAGGAAGGCTTCGGCCTGCGTCAACATCTTCGGTGGCTTCGCGCACTCGAGCGACACCTTCTTCTTCCGGCTGGCGGGCATGCTCGGCATCGACCGGCTGGCCTACTGGGCGCACCAGTGGGGCTTCGGCAAGCCCACCGGCATCGACCTGCCGGGCGAGGTCTCCGGCATCGTGCCCACCAACGACTGGAAGCGGCGCACGCTCAACGAGATCTACTTCACCGGCGAGGTCTACCAGGCGGGCATCGGCCAGGGCTACAACGCCAGCAGCCCCATCCAGGTCCTCAACGCCTACGCGGCCCTGGCCAACGGCGGCACGCTCTACAAGCCGCAGCTGGTGCGCCGCATCCTCGACCCGCGAGGGCGACGTCGTGGAGCGCGTCGAGCCCGAGGTCATCCGCCAGCTCGACATCGACAAGAGCATCCTGCGCACGATGCGCGTCGCTGCCCGCCGGGTCGTGACCGTGCGCCACACCTACAACCTCGTGGACCTGCCCATCGTCGTGGCCGGCAAGTCCGGCACGGCCGAGTTCGGCGTCCGCGACCGCGCAGGGCCGCCTGCCCTTCAGCAACTGGTTCGTCGCCTTCGTGCCCAAGGAGGCCCGCAAGACGGCCTCGGACCCGGAGGGCCTCGAGGCGGTCCGGCGCGAGGACGCCGACCTCGTGGTGCTCGCCTACGTGCATGACACCCGCACGGCCGGCAATGCCGCGACCGAGATCGTGAAGTACTTCCTGCAGCTCCACTACGGCCTGTCGGTCGACCTGCGCCAGCGCTGGGTGCTCGAGCGCGCCAACTTCTACGGCGGCTGATCGATGAGCCTGCTGCGCCTCGAGCCGGCCCGCGTCGGCACCCTGGCTGCCCGCGACGGGCAGGGCCGCTGGTACGGGTTCGACGTGCAGCTGGCCATCTTCGCGCTCTCGCTCACGGTCGTCGGCCTGCTCATGGCCTTCACCAACAGCGCCATCGACCCGCTGCAGCCGGGCTCCATCTTCACGCGCGGGCTCATCTGGCTCGTCCTGGCAGCCATCATCTTCGTGGCCTCCGCGGCGGCCGACCACCACTGGCTGCGCACGTTCGCCTGGCCCATCTACGCTCTTCGGCATCGGCCTGCTGCTGCGTGACGCTCGTCATCGGCACGCGGCATCGGCGGCGTCTCGCGATGGGTCTCCATCCTGGGCCTGCAGTTCCAGTTCTCGGAGGTCACCAAGATCCTCCTGGCCGTCGTGCTGGCGCACTACCTGGCCACGCGGGAGGCCTCGATGGGCCAGGCCCGGACCGTCTTCGGCGCCGGGCTCATCGCGCTGCCGATGCTGGCGCTCGTGCTCATCCAGCCCGACCTCGGCACGTCGCTCGTGTTCGGGGCCATCGTCCTCGGCGCGCTCTTCATGTCCGGAGCCAGCCTGCGCTGGCTGGCCGTCTCGCGTGCTGGCCGTGCTGGCCATGGTGCCCGTGGCCTGGTGGGCGATCCTCAAGGACTACCAGAAGCAGCGGCTCATCTCGTTCCTGGACCCGGCCGCGGACCCGCTGGGCTCGGGCTACCAGCTCCAGCAGTCGCAGGTCACGGTGAGCTCGGGCGGGCTCCTCGGACGTGGCCTGACGAACGGCCTGGCGGGCCAGAACCTGCCCGTCGGCTCGACGGACTTCGTCTTCGCGCGCGTCGGCGAGGAGCTCGGATTCCTGGGCGGCATCGTCGTGCTCGTGCTCTTCGCGCTGCTCATCTGGCGCGTCCTCGTGGTGGGCTGGCGCTCCGAGGAGACGTTCACGCTGGCCTTCGCCGGCGGCCTGGCCGGCATGCTGCTCTTCCAGATGATCGTCAACGTGGGCATGGTCCTGGGCGTCATGCCCATCACCGGCATCCCGCTGCCCTTCGTGACGCATGGCGGCGCCTCGCTCATCAGCGCCGCCCTCGGCCTGGGCGTCCTCGAGACGCTGGCCATGCGCCGCTCGCGCTCGACCTGAGAGGGCGGCCCCGGCGGGGCCACCCGGATCGTGATCGCCTGAGCGGCAGCGCCTGGATCGAAAGTGCCCGGGAGGATGCCAGCGCATCGCCGCCGGGGCTGACGTCAGCGGCGCAGCAGCTCGTCGAGCTCGCGGCGGTAGGTGCGCCCCATCGTCGTCCGCGACAGCCACTCGAGGTAGTCGCGGTCGACCCGCCCGACCTGGTTCAGCGTCCAGCCGCGGTAGCGGCCGAAGGTCAGCGTCGAGCCGGTCGGCGCCGGGTTGGCCGGCGGCGGCCCGCCTCGCCGTACGGGCGAAGGCGGCTCGCCGGGCCGTGCTCGCCGGCCTCGCGGCTCGGTCCGGTCCGAGGCGCCGTCGGACGTCGGCCGGGTCTGCGGGTCCGGCGGCCAGAGGCCGGCGCGGCGCCCAGGCCGAGCAGCTCGTCGTAGTGGTCGCGCCTGGCGCGGTCGCTGAGGACGGCGTAGGCCTCGTTCAGCTCGGCCATGCGCGCCGCGGCCTCCGGCGAGGGGTCGACATCGGGGTGGTAGCGCTTGGCGAGATGGCGGTAGACGACCGTGATGAGGCGGCTGTCGGCGGCCGGGCTGACCATCAGGACGTCGTAGTAGGTCCGGGCCATCGGCCTCACCATAGCGATCGGGCGACGACCGATGCGCTCGGATCGGGACGCTCGATTGACGCTCGGCCGCTTCGGGCTACCATCACCGTTCGCGCCCGGGTGCTCGTCGCGCCGTGTCGCCTGCGACCCGCACGCCGCGCCCACCGATCAGACCACAAGCCCACAACCATCACGACAGGAACCCATGTACGCAGTCATCGAAACCGGCGGCAAGCAGTATCGCGTCGAGCTCGGCTCGGAGATCCAGGTCGACCGCCTGGACGTCCAGCCCGGCGAGTCCATCACGCTCGACCGGGTCCTCCTCGTCGCCGACGGCGACGCCACCGCGGTCGGCCGGCCGGTCGTCGACGGCGCCACGGTGCGCGCCGACGTGCTGGCCCAGGATCGCGGCGAGAAGATCGTCGTCTTCAAGTACAAGCCCAAGGCACGGACGCGCGTCAAGCAGGGCTTCCGCGCCGAGCTGACCACGCCTGCGCGTGGCGGACATCGCCTTCGCCGGCCGGAGCGCGGCCGACGGATGCGAAGGCCGCGGAGACCCAGCAAGGCCAAGCGCCGCCAGGAGGCCGAGAAGGCCGCCGCCGAGAAGGCCACCGCCGACCAGGAGCTGGCTGCCGCGGCTGGCCGCCAGCGAGCAGGCGGAGGCCGCCGCAGCGCCGATCGAGCCGCTCCGACGAGCCAGCGCGGCCGAGGCCGCAGACGCGGGCCGAGTCGAGGCGACGACCGCCAAGGCCACGGCCGGCCGAAGGCTCGAGGCCGACGAAGAAGGCCGCCGCCATGGACCAGCGCGCCGCGAGGCCGAGACTGACGCCGGCGAGCCGACGCCGCCGACCGCCGGCGGACGCGGCACCCCGACACCAGGAAGGACGAGTGACCCCGTGGCTCACAAGAAGGCAGGCTCCAGCTCCAAGAACGGCCGCAACAGCCCCGGCCAGCGACTCGGCGTCAAGGCCGGCGACGGCCAGCTCGTGCCGGCCGGCTCGATCATCGTGCGCCAGCGCGGCATGACCTTCCTGGCCGGTCCCGGCACCGGGCTCGGACGTGACTACACGGTCTTCGCCACGCTCACCGGCCGGGTGCGCTTCGAGCACGCCCGGCGCGACAAGAAGCGCATCCGCGTCGAGGCCGATGCCGCGACCGCGGCGACCACGAGCTCCCAGGGAACCCAGGCATGAAGACAGACATCCACCCCAAGTACTACCAGGCGCAGGTCAGCTGCGCCTCGTGCGGCACCCAGTTCACGGTCGGCTCGACGCACGAGGAGCTGCGCGTCGACATCTGCTCCAACTGCCACCCCTTCTACACGGGCAAGCAGACCATCGTCGACACGGCCGGCCAGGTCGAGCGCTTCCAGAAGCGCCTCGAGCGCTCGGCGAAGCTCTGATCGTGCGCCGGTCGCCGGCGGGGCGGGGCGCGTGCCCTGCCCAGCGGCGGCGACCGCGGTCGCAGCGTGAGCGCTGACATGGCCCGCTTCGCCTACGGCGGCCAGGCCCTCATGGAGGGCGTCTACATGCGCGGCAAGGACGCCATCGGCGTCGCCGTGCGCGGCCCCGACGGCCAGATCTTCGCCGGCCAGGAAGCCCTCAACAGCATCCTCCACCGCAATCGCTACGCGCGCGCGCCGTTCTTCCGCGGCGTCGTCGTCCTCTACGAGACGCTCGTCATCGGCACGAGGTGGCTGATGCGCTCGGGCTCGCTGGCCGCAGCCGGCGAGGGCGTCGCCTTCGGCGGCAGGGCCGTGGCGCTGACGATGCTCTTCACCATCGGCCTCGCGGTCGGGCCTCTTCGTGCTCGTGCCCCTGCTCGTGGCCCAGGGCGGCGTGTCGCTCCTCTTCGGCGAGGTGAGCGGCGGGCTGCAGGCCTTCGTCGTGCACCTCCTCGAGGGCCTCATCCGGGTCGCCCTCTTCGTGGGCTACCTGCTGCTGGTGAGCCGCTCGGCCGAGATCGGCCGCGTCTTCCAGTACCACGGCGCCGAGCACATGACCATCCACGCGCTGGAGGCCGAGCTGCCCCTGACGACCGAGAACGTGCGGCGCTTCCCCACCGCGCATCCGCGCTGCGGCACCGAGTTCCTGGTCATCTTCATCCTCGTCAGCATCCTGCTCTTCAGCCTGCTGGCCGGCGTCGAGCTGTGGGTCGCCATCGTCGGGCGCATCCTGCTCATCCCGGTCATCGCGGCGGTCTCCTACGAGATCCTGCGCTGGGGCGCCAAGCGCCGCGAGCACCCCGTCTGGCGCTGGCTCTTCCTGCCCGGCATCTGGCTCCAGGCCATCACGACCAAGCAGCCCGACGACTCGATGATCGAGGTCGCCATCTGCTCGATGCAGGAGGCCCTGGCCGCCAACGGCGACATGGCTCCCGAGGGCAGCTGGGACCCGGTCCGCGAGCCCATCCCCGATGCCGGCGAGCTGGCCCGGCGCGATGGAGGCGCGCATGGCCGCCGAGGCGATCGGCGGGCAGCGCGCGAGAGCGGCAGCGCCGAGGACCCGGAGGGCGCATGAGCCTCGAGGCGCGGCTCGACGAGGTCGAACGTCGCCTCGCCGAGATCGAGGCCGAGTGGTCCCGGCCGGAGGTCGCCGCCGACCCGGAGCGCAGCAAGGCCCTCGGGCGCGAGCAGGCGCAGATCGCGCCCGTCGTGGCCAACCACCGCCAGCTGCGGGCCGTGCGCGAGCAGCTCCGGGCGGCCCGCCGCGAGCGCGACGCCGAGAGCGACCCGGAGCTGCGCGAGCTCGCCCGCGAGGTCGTCGCCGAGCTCGAGGCGGAGGAGGCCAGGCTCGAGGAGCAGCTGCGCATCCAGCTCCTGCCCAGCGACCCCAACGACGAGCGCGACGTCATCATCGAGATCCGCGGCGGCACGGCGGCGAGGAGGCGGCCATCTTCGCGGCCGACCTGTTCCGCATGTACGCCCGCTACGCGGAGCGGCACCGCTGGAAGACCGAGACGCTGTCGACGAGCGCACTCGGGCGTCGCGCGGCCTGCGCGAGGTCATCTTCGAGATCAGCGGCCACGGCGCCTTCAGCCGCCTGAAGTACGAGGGCGGCGTGCACCGCGTCCAGCGGGTGCCCGAGACCGAGGCCAGCGGGCGCATCCACACCTCGACCGCGACCGTGGCCGTGCTGCCCAAGGCCGACGAGGTCGACGTCCACATCGACGAGGCCCGCGACCTGCGCATCGACGTCAAGCGCTCGTCCGGGCCCGGCGGCCAGTCCGTCAACACGACCGACTCGGCGGTGCGCATCACGCACCTGCCCACCGGCCTCGTGGTCGAGATCCAGGACGAGAAGAGCCAGCACAAGAACAAGGCCAAGGCCATGGCCGTGCTGCGCTCGCGCCTGCTCGAGCTCGAGCAGCGCAAGGCCCGCGAGGAGGAGGACGAGGTGCGCCGCTCGATGGTCGGCAGCGGCGAGCGCTCCGAGAAGATCCGCACCTACAACTTCCCGCAGGACCGCATCACCGACCATCGCATCGGCCTCGACGTGCACGACCTGCCCGGCGTGCTCGACGGCGACCTCGATCGGCTCATCGACGCCCTCGATCACGACCGACCAGGCCGAGCGGCTGGCCTCCATGGAGCGCCAGCTGGCCAGGGCGTAGGCGGCGGTCGTGGCGACTCGGCGTCCGCCGAGGCGGCGCGGCCGCGGACGGTCCGCGAGGCGCTCGTGCCGCGCCGTGGCGGCCCTGCAGGCAGCCGGCTCCGAGACGGCCCGCCTCGATGCCGAGGTCCTGCTCGGGCCACGTCCTGGGCATCGACCGCAGCGCCCTCGCCGCGCACCCCGAGGCCCCGCTCGGCACCGGCCAGGCGGCGGCCTTCGAGGCCGCGCTCGAGCGGCGCCGGCAGGGTGAGCCGGTGGCCTACATCCGCGGCCTCAAGGAGTTCTACGGCGCGGCCATCATCGTCGACCGCCGCGTGCTCATCCCGCGCCCCGAGACCGAGACGCTCGTGGAGCTCGCCCTGGAGCGCATCCGTGCCGACCTGACGGGCGCGCCGCGCAGCCGCGACGCGGGCCCGTACCGCGTCTGGGACGTGGGCACCGGGTCGGGCGCCATCCCCGTGGCCCTCGGCGGTCGAGCTGCGCCGCCGCCGCTACGGCGACGCCGTGCGCTTCCACGTCAGCGACATCTCGGCGGCGGCCATCGAGGTGGCCACCATCAACGCGGTCTCCCACGGCCTCGCCGACCTCTTCACCTTCGCGCGTCGGCGACCTCCTCGACGCGCTGCCGTCGCCCGCGGCCCGTGGACCTGCTGGTGGCCAACCTGCCCTACATCCCCTCCGGTGCCATGCCCGGGCCTGCCCGTCGCGGCCAGCTTCGAGCCGACGTCGCGCTCGACGGCGGGCCGGACGGGCTGGCGGTCATCCGCCGACTCCTGCCCGGCCTGCCCGGCGCCGTGGCGCGCGGCGGGGCCGTCGCTGCTCGAGATCGGCGCCGACCAGGCCGAGCCGGCTGGAGGCGGCGGTCGGCCGAGCTGCTGCCCCACTGGAGCTGCCGCATCCACGCCGACCTGGGGGCAGCCCGCGGGTGGCCCAGCTCGAGCGGGCCGATGCCTGACGGCCGCGGCCGACGCCTGACTGACGGCGCCGAGCCGCCCTCCTGCCGGCACGCGACACCGGCTCGCTCGCCGTCGCCGCGGCGGCCCTGGCCTCGGGCGGCATCGTGGGCCTGCCCACCGAGACCGTCTACGGCGTCGGCGTGCTGCCGCGCCCCGAGGCCCTCGAGGCGCTCGTGGCCGCCAAGCAGCGACCCGCTCGACAAGGGCATCCCGCTCCTCGTCGACGGCCTCGACCAGCTCGGCGGGCTCGTCATCCTGACGCCGGTCGCGCACCGACTGGCCGAGCGCTTCTGGCCCGGGCCCTGACGCTCGTGCTGCCGCTGTCGCAGGCCGGAGCGCCTGCCCGACGCTCCTGACCGGCGGCCGCGACTCGCTGGCCGTGCGCGTCCCCGATCACGCCGTGCCACGAGCGCTCGCCCGCGAGCTCGGGCCGCTCGCGGTCAGCTCCGCCAACCGCTCCGGCGAGCCCGAGGCCCGCACCGCGCGCGAGCTCGTCGAGCAGCTCGGCGCCTCGCTCGCGCTCGTCCTCGACGACGGCCCGGTGCGCGGCGGCGTCGCCTCGAGCGTCGTCGCCGTCGACCGTCACGGCGCCGATCAGCGTGCTCCGGGAGGGCGCCCTCGCCAGCGTCCCGCATCGAGGCCGCCGCTGGGCAGCGCCTGACCATCCCGTCGCCGGCCGGGCGACGGCGCGCGCAGGCGCACGGGGCACGCGGGTACACTGGCCCACGCGCAGAGGCAGAGCAGCGGAGCACGAATGAGCGTCACCCTCGACCGCCGCTGGGCCAGCCAGCCCGTCTCCGTCGTCGACCCCGAGCTCTGGGCGGCGATGCTCGCCGAGCGCGAGCGGCAGACCTGGAAGATCGAGCTCATCGCCAGCGAGAACTACGCCTCGCGCGCGGTCCTCGAGGCCAACGGCTCGTGGCTCACCAACAAGTACGCCGAGGGCCAGCCGGGCAAGCGCTACTACGGCGGCTGCGAGTACGTCGACGTCGTGGAGCGCCTCGCCGAGGAGCGCGCCCTGGCCGTCTTCCCGGGCGCCGAGTTCGTCAACGTCCAGCCCCACTCGGGCGCCCAGGCCAACATGGCGGCCTACCTCGCGGTGCTCGAGCACGGCGACCGCATCCTGGGCATGAGCCTGGCCCACGGCGGCCACCTGACCCACGGGCACCCGCTCAACTTCAGCGGCCGCTTCTTCGAGGTCCATGCCTACGGCGTCCGCGAGGCCGACGGGCGCATCGACTACGACGCCCTCGAGCGGCAGGCGGCCGAGGTCCGCCCGCGGCTCCTCGTGGCCGGCGCCAGCGCCTACCCGCGCATCATCGACTTCGAGCGCATGGCCGCGCATCGCCCACGCCAACGACGCGCTGCTCCTCGTCGACATGGCCCACATCGCCGGCCTCGTGGCGGCCGGGCTGCACCCCAGCCCCTTCCCGCACGCCGACATCGTCACGACGACGACGCACAAGACGCTGCGCGGCCCGCGCGGCGGCCTCATCTTCGGCCGCGCCGAGCTGGCCAGGCAGATCGACCGCGCCGTCTTCCCGGGCACGCAGGGCGGCCCGCTCATGCACGTCATCGCGGCCAAGGCCGTGGCCCTGCTCGAGGCCGCAGTCCGAGGCGTTCCAGGAGGACCAGCGGCGGACCATCGAGAACGCCGCCGTCCTGGCCGAGACGCTCGCGCGACCAGGGCGCGCGGCTCGTCTCGGGCGGCACGGACAACCACCTCATCCTCGTCGACGTGACGCCCGCTCGGCGTCACCGGCGTGGAGGCCGAGCGGCTCCTCGACGAGGTCGGCATCACCGTCAACAAGAACGCCATCCCCTTCGACACGCTGCCCCCCAACACGGCGTCCGGCATCCGCGTGGGCACGCCCGCGACGACGACGCGCGGCTTCGGCAGCCTCGAGATGCGCCAGGTCGGCGAGCTGCTCGCGCGCACGCTGCGCGAGCGGGACGATCCCGCTGGCGCTCGAGGCGGTCTCGCGGGCCGTGCGCGAGATCTGCGCCCGCTTCCCGGTGCCCGGGCTCGTCTGACGCGTGAGACTGGAGGAGCTCCCGCTCATCCTCCTCGCGCTCGTCGCCGCGGCCGCGGCGTCCTGGCTCCTGACCCCGCTGGCGATGCGCTTCGCCGGCGCGACCGGCGCCATCGACGAGCCCGACTCCGGGCGGCGCGTCCACAGCCGGCCCATCCCGCGGGCCGGCGGCCTGGCCGTCGTGGTGGCCTTCGTCGGCGTGGGCGTCGTCGGCCATGCTCGTCAACGGCGCCAGCCGGCCCTCGGCGCCGTTCCCGCAGCTCTACGTCTGGGGCGGCGACGTCATCCGCCGCGACCGAGCTCATCGCCCTGCTCGGCGGTTCGCGCGCTGGCGGCCGCCTTCGGCTTCGTCGACGACCGCTGGCAGATCCGGGCGCGCTGGCAGCTCCTCGTCCAGCTCGTCCTGGCCGTCGTCGCCGTCGGCCTCGGGGTCACGCATCACGTTCGATCACCAACCCGTTCGACTTCCTCGGCGGCATCTCTCGAGTCGCCGACGATCACCTTCGACGACCTGGGCCAGGCCGCCTGGCTGGCGGCGCCTCGTGACGGGCCTCTGGATCGTGGGCATGATCAACAGCATCAACTTCATCGACGGTCTCGACGGCCTGTCGACGGGCGTCGCCCTCATCGCCGCCCTGACCCTCGGGCTCATCTCCCTGACCGAGGGCGTCGGGCTCGTACGCGCCGATGGTGGCCCTGCTCTGCGCCGTGCTGGCCGGCTCGCTGGCGGGCTTCCTGCCCTGGAACTTCCACCCGGCGCGCGTCTTCATCGGCACGACCGGGGTCATGGCCGTGGGCTACGCCCTCGCGGTGCTGTCGATCCTCGGCACGGCCAAGGTGGCGGTCGCCCTGCTCGTCCTCGGCGTGCCCATCATCGACACGTTCTGGATCATCACCCGCCGCCTCGTCAGCGGGCGCTCGCCGTTCACGCCCGATCGCGGCCACATCCACCATCGCCTGCTCGACCTCGGCCTCACGCATCGTGGCGCGGTGCTGCTCATCTACGCGATGTGCGGCGCGCTGGGCGTGGCCAGCATCGTGCTGGCCGGCGGGTCAGGGCCGCTCTACGCGTTCATGGGCATCGTCGTCGCCTCCGGGCTGCTCCTGCTCCTGCTGACCTTCCGCTCCGGCGCCGACGAGGCCCTCGAGGCGAGCTCGTATCCCGACGACGAGCCCGCCCCGCCAGCCTCCATGGCGCCGGCCCGGCCGGCAGCGAGGACGCGCTGAAGCGCGCTCGACGGTGCCCGGCCGCACGAGCGGTCGCAGCGCCGCTGACGCGACGGCCGGCCGGGCCGGCCGCGGCCGGCTGCTATACTCCTAGCCGCTCGCTCAGGGCATCGATGGACGGTCACGGGAAGGCATTCGCATACTTCGCCCTCTTCACGGAGATCGGCCTCGTCCTCTTCGTGACCACCCTGGGCGGTGCGCTGGCTGGTCGCTGGCTGGATGAGCAGCTGGGCACCAACCCCGATCCTCGTCATCGTGGGCTTCCTGCTCGGCGCCCTGCTCGGAGCTGTGGCGGACTGGCGACTCATCAGCCGGTTCCTGGAACGACTGAAGGACTGACGGACGCCGCGCGCTCCGTCCCAACGGAGCAAGAGTGTCCATCGACCCGGTGCCGGCGGAGCCCCAGGAGCCGCCGACCGAAGCGGATGACCAGGTCGCAGTTCGGCAGCGACCGGCGCAGCCGGATCTCGCTGCGCACCCTCGGCCTGCTCATCGGTCGGCCTCATCGTCGTGGACGTCCTGGCCGTCCTCTTCGTGCCGCCCATCGACACGGCGCACCCGGAGGCCGAGTGCGCCTACCCGGTCTGCTTCATCGAGGGCACGCTGCACTTCCCGCGCCCGCACGAGGTCTGGGTCGCGGGCGGCGCCGAGGCCGCCACGGACATCGTCACCTTCCAGGTCAGCCTGACCGACTCGCTCGTCACGATGATCGGGCTGACCATCCTGCTGCTGCATCGTGGCCATCCTGGCCAGCCGCGGCGGGCGCCGGTGCCCGGGCTTCCTCCAGAACTTCGTCGAGTGGGCCTACGAATCGCTGGGCGCCTTCGGGCGCAGCATGGGCGGCGCGCGCGGCCGCCCGCTACATGCCCCTCTTCGCGTCCTTCTTCGTGCTCATCCTGACCTTCAACTGGAGCGGCCTCGTGCCGCGGCTTCGGCATCATCCCCGGCCTGCGCGCCCCGACCAGCGACCTCAACGTGACCATCGGCCTGGCGCTCGTCGCCTTCGTGCGTCTTCCACGTCGAGGGCGTCCGGCGCCTCGGCGGGCGGGGCTACCTCTCCAAGTTCTTCCCGTTCTACGAGTTCCGCAACGGCATCGGCGCGGGGCTCATCGCCCTGTTCGTGGGCCTCGTCGAGCTCTTCCTCGAGTTCATCAAGCCGGTCACGCTGTCGATGCGACTCTTCGGCAACATCTTCGGCGGCGAGGTGGCCCTCGGCGTCGTGACGGCCCTCTTCGTGGCCTTCATCCCGGTGGCCCTCTACGGGCTCGAGATCATGCTCACCTTCGTGCAGGCGCTCATCTTCAGCACCCTGACCCTCATGTTCATCCTGGCGGCCATCGAGAGCCACCATCATGAGGAGGGCCACGCAGGCGAGGAGGCCATGCACGCACTGGAGGGCGGCGCCCGGCACGCAGCAGCGACCAGCTAACCCACCGTCAGCAGGTCCGCGGCGGGCCTGCGGCCTGCCCGACGAGCGCAGCATCGACAGGCAACAGGGAGGTCAGGCAGGGACATGGAACTCGGACCCATCGGCGCAGGCCTCGCCGCCCTCGGCGTCATCGGCCCCGGCATCGGCATCGGCATCCTGGCCGGCATGTCCGCCAGCGCCATCGGCCGCAACCCGGATGCCTCGGAGCAGATCCGCGGCCTGGCCATCATCCTGGCCGCCTTCGCCGAAGGCCTCGGCGTGCTGGCCATCGTGGTCGGCCTCCTCGCCCTCTTCATCTAGCCGGACGCGAGGTCGCACGACGTGTGCATCCTGGCCGTCGCGCAGGACCTGGCCCAGCGGGCTCGTGGCCTTCGCCTCGGAAGGGGGAGAGGAGGGCGCCGGCCTGACGATCAACCTCTTCTGGATCATCGTCAGCGCCGTCAACTTCATCGTCTTCTTCCTGCTCGTCTACCGCATCGTGCTCATGCCCGTGGGCGGCATGCTGCGCGACCGGCGCGAGCGCATCGAGCAGGGCCTCCGGGACGCGGACGCGGCCCGGCGCGACCGGGAGTCGGCGGCCGACCAGCGCCAGGCCGTCATCGCCGAGGCGCGCCGGGAGGCCAGCGAGATCATCGTGCGCGCCCAGAAGCTCTCCGACGAGACCCGCGAGCAGGGGCGTCGCCGACACGCAGGCCGAGATCGAGCGACTGCGCGAGCGGGCCGTCGCCGACATCGACGCCGAGCGCAAGCGCGCCCTCGCCGACGTCCGCGGCCAGGTCGCCGACCTGGCGCTGCTGGCGGCCGGCAAGGTCGTGGGCGAGACGATGAGCGGCGAGCGCGAGAAGCGGCTCGTCGACGAGTTCCTGACCCAGGTCTCGGCCTCGGCGCCCGCCGGCGACGAGCGCAACTGATGACGCCCGACGCACGTGGGTCCCGTGGCATGCCGCTGAACCGCAGCACGGCGCGCCGCTACGCCGAGGCCGCCTTCGAGATCGCCGTCCGTGACGACTCGATGGCCGACCTGGCTGGCCGCCTTCGACGCTGGCCGAGGAGCGGCTCGCCGGCGCCGAGGTCATCGCGCCTCCTGACCAACCCGGCCGTCGTCCGCGGCGGACCGCATCGGCGTGCTCGACCGCATCCTGGGCGGCGACGGTCACGGGCGCCGCCGCGCAACCTGCTCGCGCTCCTCGTGCGGCGCGGCCGCTTCGAGCTGCTGCCCGACGTCATCCGCGAGTTCCGGCGCCTGCATCGCCGCCGCGAGGGCATCGTCGAGGCCACGCGTCACCTCGGCCGCGCCCGCTCGACGCCGCCGCGGTGGCCGCCATCGAGGCGCGCCTCGTGGCCATGACCGGCCAGCGCGTCGAGCTCACCCTGGCCGTCGACGCCGGCCTGCTCGGCGGCCTCCAGGTCCGCGTCGGCGACCGACTCATCGACGGCTCGCGTCCGCGGCCGCCTCGAACGGCTCCGCGCGACGCTCGTCCAGCTCCGCCATCTGACGCCACCGCCCAGAGGAAGCACCATGGCCATCCGCTCCGACGACATCACCCAGATCATCAAGTCCGCCATCGACGAGTTCGACGCCGGCGTCGAGACGCGCTCGGTCGGGCACCGTCGTCGAGGTCGGCGACGGCATCGCCCGCATCTACGGCCTGGAGGGCGCGCTGGCCTCGGAGCTCCTCGAGTTCCCCGGCGGCATCAAGGGCATGGCCCTCAACCTCGAGGAGGAGACCGTCGGCGCGGTCATCCTGGGCGACTACACGCAGATCAAGGAGGGCGACACCGTCAAGACGACGGGCACCGTGGTCGAGGTGCCCGTCGGCGCCGCGCTCATCGGCCGCGTCGTGGACGCGCTCGGCCGGCCCATCGACGACAAGGGTCCCATCGCCGCGACGGCGACCCGCGCCGTCGAGCGCGTGGCGCCCGGGCGTCATCACCCGCAAGTCGGTCGACACGCCCGTGCAGACGGGCATCAAGGCCATCGACGCCCTCATCCCCATCGGCCGCGGCCAGCGCGAGCTCATCATCGGCGACCGCCAGACGGGCAAGACCGACGGTCGCCATCGACACCATCATCAACCAGAAGGGCAAGGGCCTCATCTGCATCTACGTGGCCATCGGGCAGAAGCTCTCGACGGTGGCCAAGACGGTCGCCGTGCTCGAGCAGTACGGCGCCATGGAGCACACCATCGTGGTCGTCGCCGGCGCCGAGGACCCCGCGCCGCTCCAGTACCTCGCGCCCTACGCCGGCGCGGCCATGGGCGAGGAGATCATGGAGGACGGCGTCGAGGTCGACGGCCAGCTCGTCAAGGATGCCCTGTGCGTCTACGACGACCTCACCAAGCACGCCTGGGCCTATCGCGAGATGTCGCTCCTGCTGCGCCGCCCGCCCGGCCGCGAGGCCTACCCCGGCGACGTCTTCTACCTCCACAGCCGGCTCCTGGAGCGCGCCGCGCGCCTCAACGAGGAGAACGGCGGCGGCTCGCTGACGGCGCTGCCCATCATCGAGACGCAGGCCAACGACGTCTCGGCCTACATCCCCACCAACGTCATCTCCATCACCGACGGCCAGATCTACCTCGAGTCCGACCTCTTCAACGCCGGCCAGCGGCCCGCCCTCAACGTGGGCATCTCGGTCTCGCGCGTCGGCTCGGCGGCCCAGACCAAGGCCATGAAGAAGGTGGCCGGCCCGCTCAAGCTCGACCTGGCGCAGTACCGCGAGCTGGCCGCCTTCGCGCAGTTCGCCTCCGACCTCGACAAGGCCACGCGCGACCAGCTGACCCGCGGCGAGCGCATCTCCGAGGTCATCAAGCAGCCCCAGTTCAGCCCGCTTGCCGGTCGAGAAGCAGGTGGCCATCCTGTGGGTCGTCACCAACGGCTACCTCGACGACGTCCCGCGCCGCGCAAGGTGCGCGACTTCGAGGCCCAGCTTCTACCGCTTCCTCGAGACCGAGCGGCCCGAGCGTCCTGACCTCGCTGGCGCAGAAGCTGGCCCTCGACGACGAGATCGTGGAGGCCCTGCGCAGCGCCACCGAGTCGTTCAAGGAGACCTTCACCGCCTAGTCAGGAGGTAGCGCACCCGCTCGTGCCCAGCCAGCGCGAGATCCGACGCCGCATCGGATCGGTCGGCAACATCAAGCAGATCACCCGCGCCATGCAGTTCGTGGCCGCCTCCAAGCTGAAGCGGGCCCAGGACGCGACGCTGGCCGTCGCGGCCCTACAGCGACAAGCTCGACGAGGTCCTCGCCGACGTCGCCGCCGTGCGTCGACGACGAGCACCATCCGCTGCTCGCCGAGGCGCGGCCGGGGCCCGGCTCATCGTGCTGTTCACCACCGACCGCGGACTGGCCGGGCTCGCTGAACACGAACACCATCCGCTTCGCGGCCCGCGAGATCGCCTCGTCCACGCGGCGACCTCAGCGTCGTGACCGTGGGCCGCAAGGGCACCGCGGCCATGCGCCGCGCGCACGTGCCCATCGCCGCCGCCTTCGAGGGCTTCGGCGACCGGCCCGCCTTCGCCGACATCCTGCCCCTGGCGCGCCTCATCTCGGACGACTACCTGGCGGGCACGTACGCCAGGGTCCACCTCATCCACCCGGCCTTCGTCTCGACGCTCGTGCAGCGGCCCGAGATGAAGCGGCTGCTGCCCATCAAGCCCAACCCCGACGACGCCGTCATCCCGGGCCGCCAGTTCATCTTCGAGCCGGACCCGCGCCACGTCCTCGAGCAGCTCCTGCCGCGCTACGTGGCGACGCGCCTCTTCCAGGCCGTCCTCGAGCTCACCGCCAGCGAGCAGTCGGCGCGCATGGTGGCGATGCGCAATGCCACCGACAATGCGCAGGAGCTCATCGACGACCTGACCCTCACCTACAACAAGGTCCGCCAGGCGAACATCACCCGCGAGATGATCGAGATCGCCACCGGCGCCAGCAGCACATGAAGCGCGACAGCCTCGCCCTCGATCGAGAACGGAGGAACCAGCCACGATGGCGGTAAGCACAGAGAGCCAGTCCCGAGGCCGCGGTCGGCAGCGTCGGCCGCGTCATCGCCATCACCGGGCCCGGTCGTCGACATCGAGTTCCCGGCCGGGCAGCTGCCGGCCATCTTCAACGCCGTGCGCATCGAGACCGCGGACGCAGCCGGTCGTCTGCGAGGTCCAGCAGCACCTCGGCAACAACTGGGTGCGCACCGTGGCCATGAGCACGACCGACGGGCTCGTCGCGCGGCACGGCGGCCGTCGACCTCGGGCGCGCCCATCAGCGTGCCCGTCGGGCCCGAGACGCTCGGGCGCGTCTTCAACGTCCTCGGCGAGCCCATCGACGGCAAGGGCGCGGTCGACCACGGCGCCAGCGCTACCCCATCCATCGCGCCGCGCCCGCCTTCGAGGACCAGGCCACCGCGACCGAGGTCTTCGAGACCGGCATCAAGGTCATCGACCTCATCTGCCCCTTCGCCAAGGGCGGCAAGATCGGCGTCTTCGGCGGCGCCGGCGTGGGCAAGACGGTCATCATCCAGGAGCTCATCCGCAACGTGGCCCAGGAGCACGGCGGCTACTCCGTCTTCGCCGGCGTCGGGGAGCGCTCCCGCGAGGGCAACGACCTCATCGCCGAGATGACCGAGTCGGGCGTCATGGAGAAGACGGTCATGACCTTCGGCCAGATGAACGAGCCGCCCGGCGCGCGCCTGCGGGTCGGCCTCACCGGCCTCACCATGGCCGAGTTCTTCCGCGACGAGGGTCGCGACGTGCTGCTCTTCATCGACAACATCTTCCGCTTCACCCAGGCCGGCTCGGAGGTCTCGGCGCTGCTCGGCCGCATGCCCTCGGCGGTGGGCTACCAGCCCAACCTGGCCACCGAGATGGCCGGCCTCCAGGAGCGCATCACCTCCACCAAGAAGGGCTCCATCACCTCGCTGCAGGCCATCTACGTGCCCGCGGACGACTACACCGACCCGGCCCCGGCCACGACCTTCGGCCACCTCGACTCGACCATCCGCCTGGAGCGCTACCTCACCGAGCTGGGCATCTACCCGGCGGTCGACCCGCTGACCTCGACGTCGCGCGTGCTCGACCCGCTCGTCGTGGGCCAGGAGCACTACGACGTCGCCCGCGAGGTGCAGCGCGTCCTGCAGCGCTACCGCGACCTGCAGGACATCATCGCCATCCTCGGCATCGACGAGCTGTCCGAGGAGGACAAGGCGCTGGTGGCCCGCGCCCGCCGCCTGCAGCGCTTCATGAGCCAGCCCATGTTCGTGGCCGCGGTCTTCACCGGCCGCGAGGGCCAGTACGTGCAGCATCAAGGACACCGTGGCGTCGTTCAAGGAGATCCTCGAGGGCAAGGCCGACGACCTGCCCGAGCAGGCCTTCTTCCTGGCCGGCACGCTCGACGAGGTGCGCGAGAACGCGGCGCGCATCGGGGCCGCCTGAGCATGGACGCCGGGCGCAGGGAGGCGCTAGGCATGCCGCTCCAGCTCGAGATCGTGACGCCCGAGCGGCAGGCCTACTCGGGCGAGGTCGACGCGGTCTTCTGTCCCGGGCATCGAGGGCGAGCTCGGCGTGCTGCCGCACCACGCCCCGCTGCTCTCGACGCTGGGCATCGGGGAGCTGCGCATCCGCACGGGCGGCCGAGGAGGAGTACTTCGCCATCGCCGGCGGCTTCGTCCAGGTGCGACCCGACAAGGTCGTCGTCATGGCCGAGACTCGCCGACCTCTCCTCGGAGATCGACCTCGAGGCCGCCGAGGAGGCGCGCAACGAGGCCCAGCGGGCCATCCAGCAGGGCTTCGAGGAGCCCGCCGACCTGGCGCGCGCCCGGGCCGCCATGGAGCGTGCGCTGCTGCACATCCGGGTCGCCGAGCGCCGCCACCGCGAGGGGCCGCGGCAGCGGCCCTGACCCGGATGGCAGACGCGCGGCCGTTCCACTGGGAGTACCAGGCGCCGCCCGTCCCGCGCGAGACGATCCGCATCGAGGGCGGCCGCCCGCTGCGCGGCGAGGTGCCCATCAGCGGCTCCAAGAACGCCGCCCTCAAGCTGCTCGCCGCGGCCACCCTGACCGGTGAGCGCTGCCGCTTCACGAACGTCCCCGAGATCGCCGACGTCAGCGTCATGGTCGAGGTGCTGCGCGACCTCGGCGTCGTCGTCGACCATCCCGACGCCCAACGTCTACGAGGTCTCGGCCGGCGACGTCGACTGGCTCTTCGTGCCGCTCGAGGCGGCGGCCAAGATGCGCGCCAGCTTCATCCTCCTGGGCCCGCTGCTGGCGCGCTTCGGGCGCGTCATCATCAGCAACCCCGGCGGCGACCGCATCGGCCGGCGACCGGTGGACCTCCACGTCGACGCCATGCAGGCCCTGGGCGCCGACCATCGACTACCGCAACGGCTACTACTTCGCGCAGGCGCCCGGGCGGCTGCGCGGCGGCCACGTCGTCTTCCCGCATGTGACCGTCATGGGCACCGAGAACGCCATGCTCGCGGCCACGCTGGCGGACGGCCACACGACGATCCGGCCGGCGGCCCGCGAGCCCGAGGTGGACGACCTCATCGGCTTCCTGCAGGCCATGGGCGCCGAGGTGCAGCGGACGGCGCCCGACGTCATCGAGGTCGAGGGTCGGCGCCGCCTGCGCGGCGCCACGCACCACGTCATCGCCGACCGCATCGAGGCCGGCACGTTCGCGGTCGCGGCCGCCGTCACCGGCGGGCAGGTGACCCTGCGCGGCGCTCCCATCCGCGCACCTGGGCGCCTTCCTGGACATCCTCGCCCAGGTCGGCGTCGACGTCGCCGGCAGCGGCGAGCACATCACCGTCCGGGGCGCCGAGCCCGGCAGCGGCGCCTACGCCGCGGCCGACATCGAGACGGCGGCCTATCCCGGCCTCGCCACGGACCTCCAGCCGCCCACGTCGGTCCTGCTCACCCAGGCCAGGGGCCGCAGCACGGTCCACGAGACGATCTTCGAGGATCGCCTCGAGTGGCTCGGCGACCTCGGCCAGATGGGTGCCCAGGTGGAGATCCCCGACGCCCACCACGCGGCCATCACCGGGCCGGCGCGCCTGCACGGCAGCGAGCTCGTGATGGGCGACCTGCGCGCCGGCGCCTCGCTCATCCTCGGCGGCCCTCGCCGCCGAGGGGCACTCGCACGATCAGCGGCGTCCATCATGTCCGGCGCGGCTACGAGGACATCGAGGGCAAGCTCCTCGACCTCGGGCGCCAGCATCGAGCAGGAGCCGGCAGCCACGAACGGCCACCCGGCATGAAGATCGGCATCGACCTGGGCACCGCCAACGTCCTCGTCTACGTCAAGGGCAAGGGCATCGTCATCCGCGAGCCCTCGGTCGTGGCCGTCAGCGAGAGCCACCACATCCTGGCCGTGGGCGAGGAGGCCCGCGAGATGATCGGCCGCACGCCCGACAACATCTCCGCCATCCGTCCCATGAAGGACGGCGTCATCGCCGACTACGTCATCACCGAGGCGATGCTGCGCTACTTCATCCGCAAGGCCGGGCGGACCTTCACCAAGCCGGAGGTCATGGTCTGCGTGCCCTCGGGCGTCACGAGCGTCGAGAAGCGCGCCGTGCGCGACGCGGCGCTCAAGGCCGGCGCCCGCGAGGCCTACCTCATCGAGGAGCCGCTGGCGGCCGCCATCGGCGCCAACGTGCCCATCTCGGGGGCGTCGGGCAACATGGTCATCGACATCGGCGGCGGCACGACGCGAGATCGCCGTCGTCGCGCTCGGCGGCATCGTCGTGAGCCGCTCGCTGCGCGTCGGCGGCAACCGCTTCGACGAGGCCATCGCCAGCTACATCCGCCGCAAGTACAACCTCATGATCGGCGAGCGCACGGCCGAGGAGGTCAAGATCGCCATCGGCACGGCCCTGCCGCTGGAGCGCGAGCTGACGATGGACGTGCGCGGCCGCGACCTCATCGCCGGCCTGCCGCGGACCATCCCGCTGACCAGCTCCGAGGTCATGGAGGCCATGGAGAAGCCGCTCCAGCAGGTCGTCACGGCCGTCCGCGCCGTGCTCGAGGAGACGCCGCCCGAGCTCGCCAGCGACATCATCGACAAGGGCATGGTCATGACCGGCGGCGGGCTCGCTGCTGCGCAACATCGACCGGCTGCTGACGCAGGTCACCGGCGTGCCCTGCCACGTCGCCGAGAACGCCCTCAACTGCGTGGCCCTGGGCACCGGCCTGGCGCTGGAGCACTTCGAGTTCTTCAAGAACTCGCTGGTCCAGCGCATCTAGCGCATGGCCAGCGTCGAGCCCGGACCGGACCAGCCAGTCCGGGGCTCGCTCCTTCGTCGACCTGCACACGCCACAGCTCGGCCTCGTTCGACTCGCTGGCCGACCCGCGCCGCATGGTCGAGCGCGCCCGCTCGCTCGGGCTCACCCACCTCGCCATCACCGACCACGAGCGCATCGACGGCGCCCGGCGCGCCGCGGACCTGGCGCCTGACGACCTGCAGGTCATCGTGGGCGAGGAGGTCCGGACGCGCGACGGCGACCTCATCGGCCTGTTCCTGCACGAGGCCGTGGCGCCCGGCCTGACGCGCGGCGGACACCGCAGCGGCCATCCGGGCGCAGGGCGGCCTGGTCGGGCTGCCCCACCCGTTCGACGGCTTCCGCGCCTCGGGCGGCAGCCGTGCCGGGGCAGGGGAGGATGCCCTCGCCGAGCTGGCTTCCGCGGTCGATTTCGTCGAGGCCCACAACGCGCGCGCCTATCGCGGCGCCAACCCTGCGGCGGCGGCCTTCGCGGCGCGCCACGCGCTGCCCGGCGTGGCCTCCTCGGACGCCCACAGCGTCATGGAGGTGGGCATCGCCAGCACCGTCCTGCCCGGGCCGTTCTCGACGGCCGAGGAGCTCCGGGCGCTGCTCCCGGAGGCACGGCTGCTGACCGGTCGCGCGTCGTACTACGTGCGCGCTCTGGACGCCCCTGGCCAAGCTCGTCCAGCGGCTGCGGGGCAACCGTCGCGTCGCGGTCTGGCCGGGCCGGCGCCCGGTGAGCGGTCAGCTGAGCGAGCCGCTCCGACGAGCCCGCCGACGAGGCGCCGGCCGACGACCACGCCCGACCAGCCCCGTGCGCGTCGACGAGCGCTCGACATCTCGACGGCCTGAGCCAGGCCCTCGCGGCGAGCCCCGACCTCGAGGCCGAGGCGGTCGTCGACTACCCGCTCGTGCAGCGAGGACCTGGGCGGCGAGGCGCCGTCCCCATCACGGCCAGGCTGCGCGATCGACGCACGCAGCTGTCGATCATCGTCCCGGTCTTCGTCCTCGTCCTCTTCGCCCTGGCGCTGCCGGGCTTCAAGCTCGACCAGCTCGTCGACTACATCCTCAACGCCAACCCCTGGTGGCTCCTGGCGGCCTTCGCCATCTACTACCTCGGCTTCCCGCTGCGCGGCTATCGCTGGTCCATCCTGCTGCGCGGCATCGGCGCCCAGCGTGCGGGTCCGCGACTCGACCGAGATCATCTTCGTCAGCTGGCTCGTGAACAGCGTGGTGCCCGCCAAGCTGGGCGACGTCTACCGGGCCTGGCTGCTCAAGATCAACTTCCCGGTCTCGCTGTCGGCGACGTTCGGGACGATCTTCATCGAGCGCGTCTTCGACCTCATGGCCATCGTCGTGCTGGGCCTCGGCGCCGCGTTCTGGTCCTTCCGCGACGGCCTCTCCGACACGGTCCGGATCATCATGGGCATCGGCGTCGTCGTCGTCGTCGTGCTCGCGGTGGCGCTCTTCACGCTGCGCAACTTCGGCCGCCGCCTCGTCCATCGGCTGCCCCTGCCGGCGTCGCATCGTCGCGCTCTACGATCGCTTCGAGGTCGGCGTCTTCTCGGTCGACCGGCGCCAGGTGCCGCTGGTGGCGTGTCCTCACCGGTCTCATCTGGACGACCGAGGCGCTGCGGCTGCTCTTCGTCGTGGACGCCCTCGGCTTCGACATCTCGCTGGGCATCAGCGGCGCCTTCTTCGTGGCCCTCGTGGCCTCGCTCCTGACGGCCGTGCCGTTCACGCCGGCCGGCCTCGGCATCGTCGAGGTCGGCATCGTGGGCCTCCTGACGGCCGTCTACAAGGCCGATCCCACCGAGGCGGCCGCCATCGCCCTGGTCGACCGCGCCATCAGCGTCCTGTCGGTCATCGTCCTCGGCTTCATCGCCTACCTGCTCTCGCCCAAGACGAAGGGGACGCCCGAGCGTCAGGGGCGAGCTGCAGGGAGCGGCCGGCGACGCCGCTGGACGAGGTGCCAGGAGACGCGGGCCCTCGGGTCCGTCGCTGAGCGCGGGCGACCCGCGCGCTCAGTTCTTCTTGTTGAGCGGCCCGGCCGGAGGGGACGGAGCGGACGGCGGCCACCGGGCGCGCGGGAGCGTAGCGGCCCGTCTGGCGGATCGACAGGCGACGCATGCGCAGCGCCAGGTAGTACTCCATGACCTGGCGGACCTGCGGCTCGCTCATGAGGTCGTCGGAGCGGAGCGCGTACTCGACGCGAGCCGTGGGGTGCGTGCTCGCCGACGAGGTCAGACCGAAGTACTGCGGGGAGTCGCTGTCGTCGCGCAGCTCGCGCAGCCCGCGCGCCAGCTTGGTGGCGGTGCCAAGGGAGGGGGTGCGATCGCCGCGCAGGAGCCGCGAGATCGTGGAGTGGTCGACGCCGGACTGCTGGGCGAGCTGGCGCTGGGACATCTTCTTGGCCTTGAGCTGCGCTCGAAGCCACTCGTTGAAGGCCCGCGGGTTCTGGACGCTCATGGCACCCCGACAGCGTCATACCAGGCACCTGGGTGATCCCGGTGCAGCCACCGTTCGGCAGCACGGCCATCATCGGTGCCCGGATGCGCCGGCGGAATGGTCCATTGGTACCGGTGCCCGTAGGGGCCAGGTCCCCCGCCGATCAGGCGTCCTTGCTGTACGTCCCGCCGATGACCGGCTCGATGAGCCCGTAGCGGCCGTCGCGCCGTCGGTAGAGGACGCAGGTCCGCTCGCTCTCGGCGTCGACGAAGATGAAGAAGGTGTGGCCCAGCTCCTCCATCCGGCTGATGGCGTCCTCCTCGAACATCGGCTCGATGGCGAAGCGCTTGACCTTCACGACGGCCGGGCCCTCGCCTTCGGGCTCTGCGGTCCCGCCAGCGGGCTCGGCGCCATCGGCGGCTCCACCGTGCCGTCGAAGCGGACCATCTCGGCCCGCCGGCGATCGCGCGGCCGCTGCTTGTGCTCCGCGGTTCGGCGCTCCAGCTTGTCGATGACCGCGTCGGCGGCCGCCCTGAACGTGGAGGCGGCGGCATTGCCGCGGACGGTGCGTCCGTCGATGAGGACGGCGACCTCCACGACGTGGCTGTCCGCGACCTTGCGGTTGCCCTCCAGGCGCAGCTCCACATCCGCCTCGCTCCGCTCGTCGAGCATCCGCTCCAGGCGCTGCAGCTTGCGCTCGATGTAGGCGCTGTCCTTCTCGGAGACGGTCAGGTTCCTGCCTCTGATCGTGGTTCGCACCGGCGTTCACCTCCGCTGTGGGCGATTCTAGGCCGCCGCCGCGCATCCCGGCGACGCGGCCGGCTAGCGATCGCGCGCCACGGTGACGGCCGAGACGGCGGCGACCCCGGCCTCCAGGAGCGCGCTGGCGCAGCCGGCGAGCGTGGCGCCGGTGGTGAGGACGTCGTCGACGACGATCACCCAGGCGCCCCGAGCTCTGCGCCGCGCCGTCCGACCGAGCGACGAAGACGCCACCGATGTTGCCGGCACGCTCTGCCTGGCCGAGCGCGTGCTGGGCCGTCGTCCGCCGCCGCCGCTCGAGGCAGGGCCGCACGGGCAGCCCGAGCCGGCGGGCCATGGCTCGCGGCGAGCTCCTCAGCCTGGTCGAAGCCGCGCTCCCGGCGGCGCGAGGGATGGACGGGCACCCAGGTGACCAGCGTCGCCACCGGCGCCCGGCGCGAGCCCAGCGGTCCGCCAGCGCCGCCGCGAGCGGCTCGACGAGCCGGCGCTCCCCGCCGTACTTGAGGGCATGGATGGCCTCGCGCACGGGACCGCTGTACGTCGCGCACCACTCGACCTGGACGAGCCCGGCCGGCATCGACGACCGGCATGCCGAGCGGGGCGCCAGCGGGCTCCTCGAGGCGCCGCGAGGAGCGGCCGCCGGCAGGCCTCGCAGAGCACGTCGCCCTCACGCCCGCAGCCGGGCAGCGCGGCGGCAGGAGCAGGTCGAGCAGGTCCGCATGCGCGATGGTCGGGCTCGGCGCTTCCCGCGCTTCACGCGCGCTCCCTCGGCTCGCTGCGCCCGGGTCGGCTTACCTCGCCTGCTGGCTGGCTCGAAGACGAACTCGTCGCCGGCCTGGACACCGAAGCGCGCCAGGGTCCCGGCGGGCATCTCGATGACCCCCTGGGCGCCGCGGACCGGCAGGACGATGCCGCGCCAGGGCGGCAGGTGCTCGCGCAGGCACACCGCTCGGCGGCTGCCGTCAGGCGCCTCCGGCCGAGACGAACAGGGCATCGATGGGGAAGCGCATGAACATCATGTGGATGCTCGTGTCGGGCAGGTAGAGACCCTCGCCCTCGGGCAGGCCGGCGCGGCCCATGAGCCCCATGAAGCGCTGCCCGAAGGAGGTGCCCAGCGAGAGCCGCTCGCAGACGAGCGCGCCGTCGCCGCGCGCGGCGCAGGCGCAGGCCGTCAGGGCCCTGCTCGGCCATGCGTGACCTGGGTCTAGGCGTTGCCCAGGTTGTTGACGATGAGGATCATCGCCGGGCCGAGGATGACGATGAACATCGATGGGAAGATGCAGCCCACGAGCGGGAAGAGCATCTTGATGGGCGCCTTGGCCGCCATCTCCTCGGCCCGCTGGCGGCGCTGGATGCGCAGCTGCTCGGACTGCACCTCGAGGACGTTGGCGATGGCCACGCCGAGCTGCTCGGCCTGGATGATGGCGCTCACGAAGTTGGTCAGGGCCGGGACGTTCGTGCGGCCCACCATCTCGCGGAGCGCATCGCGCCGGGCCTTGCCGATGCGCACCTCGGCCAGCGTGCGTCGGAACTCGTCGGTGAGCGGGCCCTCGGTCTTCTCGACGACCTTGCCCAGCGCGGCATCGAAGCCGAGGCCGGCCTTCACCGAGATGGTCAGCAGGTCGAGGACGTCCGGGATGGCCAGGAGGATGGCCTTCTGGCGCGCGCGGATGCGGCTGCTGAGCCAGAAGTCCGGCCCGAAGAAGCCGAGCACGAGACCGAGCGACGGCGGCCAGGAAGCCGTTGGCGGGGTTGCCCAGGCGAGGCCGAAGAGGAGGAATCCGAGGCCGCTCGTCGACGAGCGCCACGACGACCTTGAGGCCCATGAAGTCGACGGTGCGCAGGCCGTACGGGTAGCCCGCCTCGGCCAGCTTCGACTCGGTCCGGCCGACGCGCTGCGCGAGACGTGAGGCGCGTGCCGATGCCCGACAGCCGTCGCATCAGCGGGCCGCAGCGTGCGGTCCATGATGGGCTGCTGGAGCTCGATCTCCTCGAGGCTCGTGACGCCCTCGAGCGTGCCCAGCTGGGTCAGGCGAGCCTGCACCGGGTCGGACGTCCGCGCGCCCAGGAGAGCCCAGACGATGAGCAGGACGCCGCCGGCCGCCAGCAGCGCCATGAGCAATGGCATTCCCATTCGTTAGACCTCGATGTCGACGATGCGACGGATGGCCAGGAAGCCGATGAGCATGAGCACGGCCCCGAAGATGAGCAGGATGACGCCGAGCGGGATGCCGGCGATCTCCGGCGGCCCGAACATGGGCTGCATGAAGTTCGGCGCGATGACCGTCAGGATGGCCACGAGGCCGATGGGCAGGCCGGCCACCACGTAGCCCGACAGGCGCTGCTGCGCGGTGAGGACGCGGATCTCGCCGATGATGCGGATGCGCTCGCGGATGGTGAAGGCGATGGAGTCGAGGATCTCGGCCAGGTTGCCGCCGACCTGGTGCTGGATGGTGATGGCCGTGGTCATCAGCTCGAGGTCGTCGGAGCGCACGCGGCGGACCATGTTGATGAGCGCCTGCTCGAAGGGAAGGCCCAGGTTGACCTCGCGGATGACGCGGTTGAACTCGGTCGACATGGGCGGCTGCGTCTCGCGCACGACCAGCTCGATGGCCTGCAGGAAGGAGGCGCCGGCGCGCAGCGCGTTGGCGATGAGCGTGATGGTGTCGGCGAGGTGGTCGTTGAAGGCCTGCAGGCGCTTGGACTTGCGGCGGTTGACCCAGAAGCGCGGCACCCACCAGCCGAGGACGGTGGCCACGAGGAGCGCGAGGGCGTTGTCGAGGCCGGGCAGCATGGTCTTGCCCAGCACGAAGGTGACCATCGGGGCGCCGACGACGGCGGCCGTGCGCAGGGCCAGGAACTCCGAGGGCCGCAGCTGCAGGTCGGCCCGCGCCAGCTCGCGCGCCATGTTGGCGCCCCAGTCGCGCCGCTCGACGACGCGGTCGAGGTTGAGGGCCGCCCGGCCCCCGAAGACGCTGCTGCGCAGGGAGCGGCGGTCGCGCACCGGCTGGTTGGTGGCGTAGCGCGCCTGCGATGCCGCCTGCGCGATCTGCTCGATGCGCTCGGTGGGGGAGGACCGCCGTCCGCCGAAGATGCCGAAGAACAGCAGGATGACGGCGGCGGCGGCGAGGATGGCGACGATGACGGCTGGTTGCATGGCCGGCGCCTAGGCGCGGTATCCGAAGAGGCTGGGCGGCAGGTTGATGCCCATGACCTCGAACTTCTCGGTGAACTTGGGCCGGATGCCGGTGGGCCGCAGGTGGCCCAGGATCTGGCCCTCCGACGACGCCCGTCTGCTCGAAGGTGAAGACCTCCTGCATGACGATGACGTCGCCTTCCATGCCCTGGACCTCGGTGATGCTGGTGATCTTGCGCGAGCCGTCCTTGAGGCGGGACTGGTGGACGATGAGGTCGACGGCGGAGGCGATCTGCTCGCGGATGGCCCGCAGCGGCAGGTCCACGCCGGCCATGAGGACCATCGTCTCCACGCGCGAGAGCATGTCGCGCGGGCTGTTGGCGTGGCCGGTGGACATCGAGCCGTCGTGGCCGGTGTTCATGGCCTGGAGCATGTCGAGGGCCTCGCCGGCACGGACCTCGCCGACGATGATGCGGTCGGGCCGCATGCGCAGCGAGTTGCGCACCAGCTCGCGGATGGGGATGGCGCCCTTGCCCTCGATGTTGGGCGGGCGCGACTCGAGCGTCACGACGTGCTCCTGGCGGAGCTGCAGCTCGGCGGCGTCCTCGATGGTCACGATGCGCTCGTCGTTGGGGATGAAGGAGGAGAGGACGTTGAGCGTGGTCGTCTTGCCCGAGCCGGTGCCGCCCGAGACGAAGATGTTGAGCCGCGCCTCGACGCAGGCCTTCAGGAAGTCGAACATCTCCGGCGTCGCCGTGCCGAAGCGGATGAGGTCGTCGACGGTGAAGGGCGAGGCCGCGAACTTGCGGATGGTGATGACCGGCCCGACGAGGCGAGCGGCGGGATGATGGCGTTGACGCGCGAGCCGTCGGTCAGGCGCGCGTCGACCATCGGGCTCGACTCGTCGACGCGCCGGCCGATGGGGCTGATGATGCGGTCGATGATGCGCATCACGTGGTCGTCGTTCTGGAACGAGAGGTTCGTCAGCTCGAGCTTGCCGGCCCGCTCGATGTAGACCTGGCGCGGGCCGTTGACCATGACCTCGGTGATGGACTCGTCGCGCAGGAGCGGCTCGAGGGGCCCGAGGCCGACGATCTCGTCGGTGATCTGCTCGAGCATGCGGACGCGCTCGGCGCGCGTGAGGGCGAGGCCCTCCTCGTCGACCGCGACGCTGAAGATCTCCTCGATCTGGCGGCGCACCTCGACCTGGTTGGTGAGGTCGAGCTTGGGGTCGAGGTCGGAGATGACGCGCTGCTGGATGCGGTACTTGGTGTCGCGGAAGGACTCGCGCACGGGCACCTGGGAGACCATCCGGGGCGGCACCTGCGGCGGCGGGGCCGGGAAGGCCGCGCCGGGAGGCGCGCCCGGAGGCGGCGCCATGCCGGGCGGCGGTGGGCCGGCGGCACGCCGCCAGGGCCACCCTGGGCGGGCTTGGCGCTCTCGATGCGCTTCAGCAGTGACATGGCGACATCTCCCTAGCGACGATCCATGACGACATCAGCGCCGTCCGAAGAGCGACTTCCGGGACTTCTCCTGCTCGGCCTCGGCCTCTTCCTCGGAGGCCTCGGCCACGAGGGCCCGCGAGATCTTGAGGATGTCCTCGCTCACCGGCGCCTGGCTGTTGCTCCAGACGAAGGGGACACCCCGGTTGAGGGCATAGACGACCGTGCGGCCGTCGGAGACGACCTGGTGGTCGATCTTGCGGCCGACCGAGCTCTCGACGTCGGCGACCCGGATGCCGAAGGCCGAGTCGGCCCGGTTGAGCACGAGCTTGAGCCGGTCGCCGTAGCCGAGCTGCTCGGCCACCTCGAGGAAGAGCCGGATGTTCTTGATGTTGGTGATCTCGAGGGTCAGGATCGTCAGGATCACGTCGGACATGTCGAGCAGCGCCAGCGACACGTCGTTGAAGTGCGGCCACAGGTCGACGACCGTGAAGTCGTTGGTCTCGCGCAGCCGGTGCATCATGCGGCGGATCTGGTCCACGGTGATGAGCTCGGCCATCTCCGGGCTGGGCGGCGCCAGCAGCACCTTGATGCCGGTGCTGTGGTTGATGAGCGTGGTGTCGACCAGGTCCTCGTCGGTGGCCGACGGGTCGGCGACGACGTCGATGATCGACTTGTTCTTGGGGTTGAGGTTGAGCAGGACGCCGACGTCGCCGAACTGGAAGGAGCCGTCCACGAGCGTGACCGTCTGGCGCTGCTCGCCGGCCATGGCCACGGCCAGGTTGACGGCCAGCGTGGTGCGGCCCACGCCGCCCTTGGGGGCGAAGAGCGTGACGACCTTGCCGTTCTTCGGGTCGCCGTCGCCAGCGGCGCCACCGGGCCGCCCTGGAAGGCCACGACCATGCGCCCGCGCTTCTGCTTCTCGCGGACGTGGACCTGCCGGATCGAGGCGCGTGAGCTCGTCCGAGCTGAAGGGCTTGACGAGGAACTCGCGCGCGCCGGCGAGCATCGAGCGGCGCAGGTAGTCGGCCTCGCCCTGGACGCTCATCATGATGATGGAGGTGGCCGGGAAGGTCGCCGAGATGCGCTCCGTGGTGGCGATGCCGTCCATGCCCGGCATGTTGATGTCCATGAGCAGGATGTCCGGCGCGAGCCGGCCGGTCGAGCTCGACGGCCTCCTCGCCCGACGACAGCCGCGCCGACGACGTCGATGTCCGACTCGAAGGAGAGCAGCTTGGTGAGGTGCTCTCGGGTCTCGGCGATGTCGTCGACGATGACGACTCGGATCTGTTCGCTCACGCTCGGTTCCTCATGGCCGTCGGGCAGGTGCGGCCGCGTCGGGTGCTACAGGGTAGTCCGGCCGCGCGCGAATCGGCCAGCCCGCAGGTAGCCATGACGAGGCTCGGCCGTGGCGCATGCGGTACCGGGGGCTCGACAGCAAGTGCAGGCTCCATCTGCTGTGACAGGTGTCACCAGAATCCTAGGCACCGCCCCCGGCCCCGGCGACATGACTATCAGGCTATCGGTCATAGGAGGTGCGGGCCGGCGCACGGGCACCCGGCGCCGTCGGTCGCACGGCCCTGACGCGATGCGCGGCGGCCCGGCTATCATGCGCCGGACACCCCCAGCCATCCCATCCCGAGGTCCCACATGCGCCAGATCCGACTGCGCCGCGTGCGCAGACGGCTGGGTCTCTACGCGCCACCGCCGCCTCCGCCGAAGCCCATGGACCCGGCCAGCATCCGCCAGCGCCGCCGCGTCTTCGAGACCCTGCCGGACATCCCGGACTGCCCGACGGGCTGGCGGACCGGGCCCGCCGGACTTCGTCATCTTCGGGGCCCAGAAGTCGGGCACGACCTGGTGGTTCCGGCTCATCGAGCAGCATCCCGGCGTCGTCCAGCCCGCCAAGCAGCGGCCGGAGCTCCACTTCTTCGACCGGCTCTGGGCGGAGTGGCCCGACTGACGAGGCCATCGCGCGCTACCACCGCTACTTCCCGCGGCCCGCCGGCAAGCTCGTCGGCGAGAAGACGCCGGAATACCTCTCCTGTCCCTGGGCGCCGCCCATGGTCCAGCTGGCGGCGCCCGAGGCGCGGGCCATCGTGCTGCTGCGCGACCCCGTGGAGCGCTACGTCTCGGGCCTCAGCCACCACGATCGCGGCGGCCTGGTCGATGACGACGAGGAGACTGGGGCGCGTCTTCGGCGATCGCATGCGCGTCGTCACCGACGCCATCTCGCGCGGCCAGTACGCCACGCAGCTGGCCTGGCTCCTGGAGGCCTATCCCGCCGGAGCGCCTGCTCGTCCTGCAGTACGAGCGCTGCGCCGCGGACGCCGCCGGCCAGCTGGCCCGGACGTACGCCTTCCTGGGCCTGCCGCCGCACGCGCTGCCGGCCGAGGAGCTGGCTCGACCGCGCAACCAGGCCAAGCTGGAGAAGGTGGCCGTGCCCGAGCCGAGCACCTCGAGCTGCTGCGCCGCTACTACCGGCCGGAGGTCGAGCGCCTCTGCCAGCTGACCCCGGAGATCGACCTGCGCGCTCTGGCCCAACTTCCGCGACCTGGCCTGACCCGCGCGCAGGTCCGGCGTCGCCGGGCCGCGGCGCGCAGTCGCGGCTCAGGCGCGCCGGCGCACGGGGCCACGAGCTCGATCGTCTGGCCGTCGTCGCGGACGGTGAAGGCCGAGACCCAGCGCGCGGGCGCGGCGGTCGATCTCGGCGATGCGCTCCGGCGGCAGGGACCGGGCGGCCGTGCGTGCCTCGCGGTCCTGCGAGCGCTTCTCCTCCATCATCGCCAGCAGGACGGGCGGCGTCTCGCTGGAGCGCGAGTCGGCCGCGACGCTGGCCTCGGTCCCGCCGTCCGGCCGCTGACGCGCGGCCAGGTCCCGGCGACGGTCGCCACGAGCTCGCGCTCGGACCAGTCGAGCCGGACGACCACCGACGGCGGGTGCAGCGCCAGGTAGCCGGCGATGGCCTCGTCGACGCTGCGGAAGAGCGGCGCTCTCGACATCGGGATCGAGGCGCTCCTCGACGCCCTGCGAGGCGAAGTCCACGCTGATGCCCGAGCGCCGGCGCGCGGTCGCTGGCGGCCCGCCGCAGCGTCGGTCCCAGGCCCAGGTCGTCGAGGACCATGGGGCGGATCTCGAAGATGAACTCCTTGGTCGCGTCGAGGGCCTGCTGCACGAGCCGGCGCAGGGCCTCGATCTCGTCGCGGGCGCGCGGGTCGCCCTTGACCAGGAGGCGCTCCACGATCTCGGCCTGCAGGCCGATGTTGGCGATCGACTGCGCCGGTCCGTCGTGGAGCTGGCGCACGATGTCGCGGCGCAGGTCCTCCTGGCTGCGCAGCGCCAGGATGGGCTGGTCGAGGCTGGGCGCGGTGCGGCCGCCGGCGGCCACGGCCAGGGGCCGAAGGCCCGGCGAGGCCACGGGTGCCGGCCGCGTGGGCAGGCCGCCCCAGGAGGCCAGGCGGTCGTCGATCTCGACGAGCCGCTGGAGGAAGCGGGCGAGGACGCGCTGCTTGCCCTCGAGCACCTGGCGCTGGGCATCGAAGAGGAGCTCGCGACGCGTCAGCGCCAGGAGGCTCGTGCGGACCTCGTCGATCTGGGCCCGGTCCGGCGCGGCCGCTGGCCTCGAGCGTCGCCAGCTGGCCCTCGACCTTGGCTCGCCGCGCCTCGTGCCGCTCGACCTCGATGAGGACCTGCTCCATGAGCATGTCGATCTCGCCGTTCTCTTCCTCGATGCGGCGGATGTCGGCGTCGAGCTCGGCCCGCAGGGCGGCCACGCCGGCCGGACCGCTGGGCAGGCTTCCGGGACCGGGTCGAACCGGGCCCGGCATCGGCCCACCTGGCGGCGGACCGGCGGCGCCCCAGGAACGGCCGCGGCGGGACCTGGCATCCCGAAGCCCGGGGTCTCGCCGGGTCCTGCCGGGGCAGCCCGGATGCCGAGGCTGCTCCGGAGCGCTCAATCCTCGGGGATCCTGATCCAGCCCTGCTTCATGGCGTAGACGACGGCCTGCGTGCGGTCGTTCACCGAGAGCTTGCGGAGGATCGAGCTCATGTGGTTCTTGACCGTCTGCTCGCTGATCGAGAGCGCGTAGGCGACCTGCTTGTTGGTCATGCCCTTGGCGATGTTGTCGAGGATCTCCACCTCGCGCGGCGAGAGCGGCGCGAAGATGGGCGCCGCCTCCTGGCCGTAGACGGCCAGCTCGCGGAACTCCTTGAGGACGCGGTTGGCGACCGAGGGTCGCGCGAAGACCTTGTCGTTGATGAGGTACTCGCCGTTGTTGACGCGGCGGATGATGGTCGACCAGGTCCTCGGGCGCGATGTCCTTGAGCAGGAACGCAGCGGCGCCGGCCTTGATGGCCTCGAAGAGCTGGTCCTCGTCCTCGGTGGCGGCCAGCGCGACGATGCCGGCGCTGGGCACCTCGCGCTTGACGCGCTGCGTCGTCTCGATGCCGCCGGGCGCCGGCAGCGACAGGTCGAGCAGGACGATGTCGGGCGTGAACTCGGCGGCCGCGTCGATGGCGCTGCGCGAATCGTCCGCCTCGGCGACGACCTCGAAGTCGCTCTCGGCCTCGAGGATCTGGCGCATGCCGACGCGGAAGAGGGCGTGGTCGTCGACGAGCAGGATCTTCACCCGCAGGCCGGGTTCCCGCCGGTCCGGTCCGCCACGGCGCCGCTCAGGTCCTGTGTACTCACCCGGCGTCATTCGACACTCCTCTCCCTCAGCGAGGCGCGAGCCGCAGCATCGTGCCTGCGCCTGCGTGGGCGTCCGATCGTGCAGGATCGGGTCGTGCCCGCACGCGCGTGCCGTCCCGTTCCGTCGCTGCCGCCCGGGCAGCGCCACGGCCTTCATGTGGCTCGGAGTATAGGCGCTGCCGATGGGCCCTCCGGCGCCGTCCTCACGCGTCGCGCAGCCATCGGCGAGGCGGAAGAGCCACGCCTCGGCGCCCGGGACCGCGAGGTCCGGGGGTCATCGACGAGGCAGCCACGGGCATCGCTCGTCGAGCAGCGCCGCCGGGATAACGACCTCGCTCGTCGACGACCACGACCCACGGGGCCCCGAACCTGTCGGCTCAGCTGCCATGACCGACGCCAGTCCCTCGTCGGGCAGGGCCACGGCGTCCCGATCGAGGGCCTCCGCCAGCCACATCGGGTGGTCGGTGATGATGACGGCCGGCACGTCGACGCCCGAGCTCCGCCGGCGATCTCGCCGAGGCGACGCGGCGACGGCCGCCATCTGGCGCTGGCGCTCCCCGGCCTGCCGCGACAGGAACGTGAGCTGCAGGGCACCCAGGAGCGACGGCCACGGCGACGAGGGCGATGGGCCCGAGGATGACGTTCGTGCGGCCCCAGCGGCGCATCCGGGAGACGCGTGCCATGAGGGCGTCCGTCCCCAGGACGGCCACGACGATGAGCGCCGATGAGCAGCGGCCCGGAGGCGTGCAGGAAGGTCCCCCAGCGGGTCGCGACCGGGAAGAGCAGCGCCGTGGTCAGGAAGGTGATGCCGCCGCTGAGCAGCAGGGCCATGGCCAGGCCCGGCTGGCGCAGGGACGGGGAGCGCCGCAGGCCGACGAGCGCGACGAGGCCGACCAGGCCGACCGGGAAGGCCGGCAGGAGGAGGACGTCGACGAGGCCGTCCCAGGCTGGCCAGCAGCGGGTTCGCGAGGACCGTCGCCAGGCCCTGCCCCAGGTAGCGGGCCGCGGTCGGGCCGGTCGAGGAAGGCGAAGATGTCCTCGTTGCGGACGAGGAACATGTTCTCGACCGCCTGGCCCGGGAAGGCGCTCCCGAAGGCGTCCACGTTGCGAACGAGCCAGGGCGTCACGACGAGGAGCCCGCCCACGACGATCGGCCAGAGCCTCGCGAACGCCGTCCCGCAGCCGCGTGCCCGGCGGCTGCGCGCGCAGCGACCAGGCCAGCATGAGCAGCGACCGTCAGGCCCAGCCAGATGGCCTCCTGGCGCGACAGGTAGGCGAGCCCGAGCGCCAGGCCCAGGGCGAGACCCGCCGGCCACGCTGGGGCGTCGGGCGGTCATCGGTGCGCCGGTCACGTCGGAGGTCCCGAGGACCCGCGGGACGAGCAGCGCCGCGGCGACCGTGAAGACCGTGAACGGGGTGTACGAATCGGGGACCGCGGCACCGAGCACGAGCGGCCCAGGCGTGGCGGCCAGGACGCCGGCGGCGATGGCCACGGCGCCGCGCCCGCCGGCCGTCCAGCGCCGCGAAACGGGCCGCTCCGACGCGCCACGCGCCCAGGCCAGCGGAGCCAGGAGGGCGCCCAGGAGGGCGCCGCCGACCTGGGCCGCCCACCAGGTGACGCCCAGGATGGCCATGGCCGCAGCGGAGACGAAGGTGCTCATGGGCAGCCACAGCTCGAAGGCCGGCTTGGGCACGACGAGCGGGGGCGTGGCGTAGCTCCACACGGCGTGGCTCACGAGACCCTCGCCCCGCACCAGGTTCGCGGCCACCGACGCGTAGTAGGCGGAGGGCTCGGTGGCCGGGAAGGGGATCTGGGCTGCCGCGACGAGCCGGATGACGAGCGCCAGCAGGTAGAGGCCCGCGATGACCACGAGCCGGGCGGACGCAGGCCGCGAGCAGTCGTCGACGGTCATCCGCGGCAGCGCTCGTCACCGGCGCCAGGCACACGGCGTAGAGCGCGGCAGCCGGGAGCGGAGTGGCGCCCGCCGTCACCGCTCCGGCGTCAGCCTCTTCGCATGGCCGGCGACTCGACGAGTGGCTCGGACAGCCAGTCCGGCCGGAGCGTGCCCTCGAGGATGGGCCGCAGCCCGGCGGTGACGTGCGCCGCCTCGAGCACCAGCCAGCGGACGTCGTAGCGGCGCAGGGCCTCCTCGACGATCGGCAGCGGATCGTCCGGCGTGACGATGCCCGACCAGCCGCCGTGATAGCGGTAGGCGCCGGCGTCGGGGCTCATGACCCGATCGCCCGGCTCCGCGCGCTCGGCGAGCGCGGCCAGGACGGGCGCGCGAGCGTCGCGCTCGCGGGTCCAGGAGCGGATGGTGATGACGGTGGCCGCACGCCGACACGACGATGACGACGGCCACGACGATGAGGCTGAAGTTCCGCGTCGCCCGGACCGCATCCCAGGAGGGCCGCCGCGCGGCCACCCAGCGGACGATCGACGGCGAGGCCCATGAGGGCCAGGAGGTAGGCATGCGGCACCAGCGCGACGGCCGAATGGAGGAACGTGCCGTAGGGGACGTGGACGGCCGAGACGAGCGCGCTGAAGGCGAAGAGCACGAGCGGCATAGAGCAGCCAGGGCTGATAGGCCGCGATCACGCCGCCGATCCCAGGCGCCGACCAGCAGGAGCGGGACGAGGACGAACAGGAGGGGCATGACCGCGAAGATCCGGATGGCGCTGCCAAGGCCCTCGAGGCGGCTGCGCAGCGAGGGACAGCGGCCCCTGCGACAGGAACGACTCCAGCGTCGTCTCGCTGCTGACGCTGTAGAGCTCGCGGTACTCGGTGATGAAGAGGATGCGGCCGCCGGCCGCCGACGGCGAGAGCGAGCCGAAGACGTCGAGCTGGCGCCACAGCCATGGCGTCGCCACGATGAGGAAGCCGGCGGCGCAGGCGAGCGCCGGCCACCAGCCGATCCGCGAGCCCCGAGGCCGACGCAGCAGGTCGACTGCCGAAGGCCAGCGCGTAGGGCACGCCCAGCAGGAGCGCCGTCGGTGCGCGACAGGAAGGCGAGGCCGACGACGAGGCCGCCGAGCGCGAAGGAACGGCGGTCGCCGCGCAGCCCTCGGGCGCACAGCCACAGGGCCAGGCTGCCGAGGAGCATGAAGAGGGCGAAGTTGTCCGGCTGGCCGAGGTACGGCGCGACGGCACCCGGCATGGCCAGCAGCAGGCCCGGCGCAGGCGGCCTGCCAGCGGGGCATGCCGGCGTCGCGACCGATGGCGTAGGTGAGCGGCGCCACGGCGGCGGCGGCCAGCCAGAACGGCAGCGCAGAGGCCAGCGGCGCTCGGACCGAGGAGCCAGAGGAAGGGCACCTGCACGAGGGCGGCCAGCGGCTGCCAGTGGGCGTTCGAGGGGATGGGCAGCACGCCCTCGGCCGGCAGGCTGCCGCCGACCTCCACGAAGTTCCAGATGTAGTCGACCCAGAAGCCCCTGACCGTCGGCCAGCGCGCGCGCGAGGTTGGCGTAGTAGTAGGCGTCGGGGTAGGCGGGCTCCGCGAAGACGAGCGCCACGGCGGCCCGCGCGGCCAGGGCGACCAGCGAAGAGCAGGAGGGGGACGACCATGGCCGTCCACACTAGCGATCGTCGCCGGCGAGTGCCGGGAGGTACGGATGGGCTATCGGCCAGGGTGATGCGGGTGCCAGAGGTGCGCTCCGGTAGCGGTCCGTCATGGGACGATCGGGTCATCCGACCGGGCGCCCGGCCGGAGCTACCCTCGGCCCTCATGAGCAGCCGCCTGCCCCGGCCCAGCATCACCATCGTCGTGCCCGCCTACAACGAGGCGCACCGCATCGGTCCCGCGCTCGACGAGCTCTTCGGCTGGCTGAAGCGCGGTGGCCCGCCGCGAAGCCTGGGCCGCTCCTCGGACGAGCTCGGCGCCTGGGACGTCCTCGTCGTCGACGACGGGTCGACGGACGACACCGTCGCCATCGTCGAGGCGCGACCGGAGGCGCAGCCGGCGACCGACGGCGACCCGCCCCGCCTGCGCGTGCTCCGCCGACCCCATGCCGGCAAGGGCGCGGCCGTCACGGCGGGCGTGCTGGCGGCCGAGGGCGACCTCGTCATCTTCACCGACGCCGACATGGCCACGCCGCCGGACCAGATCCCGCTGCTGGCGGAGGCGCTCGTCGAGCACGACGCCGCCCTCGGCAGCCGCATCCAGCCCGACGGCACGGACCGGCGAGCCAGCCAGCCGCTCTTCCGCCGCGTCCTCGGCTGGATCTACCGGCGCATCGCCGGCGCCTGGGTCACGGGCGACGTGCCCGACACGCAGTGCGGCTTCAAGGGCTTCCGGCGGGAGGTCGGCCGCGACATCTTCGGACGGCTCCGGACCGACGGCATCGTCTTCGATGCCGAGGTCATCTTCCTCCTGCGACGCCTCGGCTACCGCTACGCCATCGTGCCCGTGATGTGGCACGACATCCGCGGCTCGCGGATGCGGGTCCGTCCCGGCCTGGCCCTCGGCGTGCTCTGGGACCTGCTGCGCATCCCGCTGCTGCACCGGGACGCCCGGAACGGGCGACCGGGCACCACCGACTGATCCTTCGGGTCGCTCAGGCCGGCCGCTCCGTCGCGGCTGGCCGGCCACCCCCGCGTCCGTCGATCCAGAGCCGCACCACCGCGCTCAGCAGGACGAGCGTGCCCAGCCAGAGCGACGGCATGGCCACGATGACGGCGAGCGCTGCCGCCCAGGGTCGCCGCAGCAGGAGCAGCGCGAGCGCGAAGGGCAGGCGCACATACCAGGGTGGCCCGATGTGGATGGCGATGGTGGTGGGCTGCCGCAGGAGGTACTCGATCCACTCCGGCCACAGGTAGAGCCACGGGATGGTGATGGCCACGGCCAGCCCGATGACGAGGGCCGCCTCGCGCCAGCCCGCGCGCGGCACGCCCAGGATCGGCGAGATCTTGGCCAGCGCCGTGAAGGCGAGGGGCCCGGCGTGGCCACGGGCCGCCAGGACGAGCGCGGCCGCGATGTAGAACTCGATGTTGCCCGCCCAGATGACCATGGCGCTCACCGGGTAGAGGAAGACCAGGCCCGCACCACAGCCACGAGCCGGCCACGTATCGGAGGGCCAGCAGGCTGCCCGCCATGACGCCGACGAAGACGACGCGTGTCCGGGAGCCACGCGAGCGCCGCGAAGGCGACGGCCCACGGCGGCGCGTAGCTGAAGGTGCCGAGCTGGCCGATCCGCCCGGTGTACACCGGCTCGCCGGCGAGCAGGTCCTCGCCGGCACGGAGGTAGGCCTGCAGGTCCCCGCCGACGGTGAGCCCCTCGCGGCTCGCGAGATAGAGGATGGTGCCGATGCCGATGACCCAGCCGAGGAGCGCGAGCGCGACGCCGACAAGCCGAAGCGCCCGACGAGGCATCGCCCGAGTGGCCGGGCCCGGTGCATAGGACGGCGCGGAGGGGTCGGACGCAGCCGATGACCCGAAGCGTGCTCATGAGCGCCGGTCGGCGCCCCAGTGGCTCGGACAGCATCATCCGAGCGTAGGCAGGCGCGCCGCCGGCAGGCAGTGGACCGATGGTACCGTCAGGAGACAGCACGGCGACCCCGTGAGACGGCGGGCGCACTCAGACGCGGACGGCGCTCCAGTAGCGCTCTGCCGCACCGGTGCCCACGCCGCCCGCCGTCGGCGATCCGGGCGGCGAAGCCGGTGACCGCGTCGAGCATGCCCTGCTCGCTCTCGAAGAGCCGCTCGACCTGGCTGCGCATAGAGGCGGAGCCCGGCGATCTTGCGCTCCAGCTGGTCGCTGATGTCGGCGTAGCGAGCCTCGAGGACGAGGCCGGCGGGCAGCTCCACGGCCTGCTCGGCGATGGCCTCGGGAGCCGACTGCCCGTTCCACCAGGCGTACGGGAAGTCCTCGTAGAAGGAGACCCGGCCGGCCACGGGCCGGGCCGGGCATCACCCAGGCCTCGTCCTCGGCCAGCAGCGCCAGGACGGCATCCCGGCAGAGCCGATGGTCGACGTGGCCGCCCACCGCCAGCGGGCACGTAGACCTGCTGCGGCTCGAGACGCAGGATCTCGCGACGCAGGATGTCGACGGGAGGCTCGTCGCTCTCGTTCGGCGGGCCCAGGAGCGCCGTCGTCGCCCTCGTAGCCGCGATGGACCGCGTCGGGCAGGCCGAGGTCGACGAGGGCGGCTTCGATGAAGTAGGCGAAGCGCTCATCCTCGGCCCTGCGCAGCGTCGCCGCATCCGCGGCCGCGAGGTCGTAGCGGGCCAGGGTGCCCTGGGTGGGCACGTCGTCCCGCAGGGGCCGGTCGTCGTGCTCGTCGTTCGTGATGTTGGCGCTCCGGGTCCAGGCGGCGCGCTGCCAGAACTGGCGCGCCTGCGTGTTGGCGCGGTCCTGCGTGACGGCGATCCGCTCCGGATCGGCCATCCAGGGGGCGTCCGGGCCGGCCAGCGACGGGCACCTCGTACTCGGCCGCGATGTTGGAGCGGTCGAAGGCCTCCGTGTTCGGCCAGAGCGTCTTGGTGCCGAAGCCCAGCGCCTCGCGCTGGTAGTCGGTCGAGCTCGCCGCCGTCCGTCGGGCCGCCGGAGTAGACGGTCAGGATGGTCACCGACTGGCCCAGCTCGCGCAGGCTGGCGACGAGCCCACCGCAGGAGAGCGCGACATCGTCGGGGTGGGGTGCGACGAAGACGTGGCGTCATCGCGGGCGAGGATAGCATCGGCCTCGAGCGGGCCGGCCGACCGCTCAGTCCGGGATGCCCGTGGCTGCCCACCAGCGGCACGAAGACGCAGGCATCGGCCGGCTCGGTCGTCGTGGCCTGTCCCCGCGCGCTCGCACGATGGTGAGCCGCTGCGTCGAGCGGCGAGCCCACCGGGACGACCAGCCGCGCGCCGTCGGCGAGCTGCTCGACGAGCGGCGTCGGGCACGTGCGGCGCCGCGGCCGCCACGACGATGCCGGCGTAGGGCGCCTCCGGCGCGTAGCCGAGGCTGCCGTCGCCCACGCGCACGTCCACGTCGTAGCCGAGCGACGCGAGCCGGTCGCGTGCCTCGGTCGCGAGGTCGGCGTCGCGCTCGATGGAGATGACACGCGCACCGAGCTGCGCCAGCACGGCGGCCTGGTAGCCCGAGCCCGTGCCCGACGTCGAGGACGACGGGTCGCTCCTGCTGCCATGGCCAGCCCTGGTCGGCGAGCCGCAGCAGGGCTCGTCATGCGCGCCACCATGTACGGCTGCGAGATGGTCTGGCCGCGGCCGATGGACAGGGCCCGGTCCTCGTAGGCATGGGCCTGCTGACCCGGCGGCACGAACGCCTCGCGGGGCACGAGGCCCATCGCCGCCAGCGTCGCGGGGTCGTCGATGCCGCGGCCGGCCAGCTGCTCTCGGACCATGCGCCGCCGCGCGGCCGCGAACGGGTCCTCGCCGTCCGGGCCTGCTGGCCGCTGTGCATGGTGCGGCCCTGGCGGTGGCGCCCTAGCGCGATGGGGCTGGCCGAGGCGCCTGGCCGACGGCGAAGTCGTCGGGCGAGGCGGCTCGGGAGCGGCGAGGGGCTCGGCGCGGCGCGGGGTCGGCGTGGGCGTCGGCGTCGGCATGGGCGTGGGCGTGGGCGCGGCGGTCGGCCGAGCCGTGGGCGTCGGGGGTGGGCGTGGGCGTGGCGGTCGGCCGAGCCGTGGGTGCGGGCGTGGGCGTGGGCTCGGCGGTCGGCCGCAGCCGTGGGCGCGTGGCGGCCGCCGTCGGCTCGAGCGGACGGCGACGGCGCGTGGCCGCTGCGGCGACGGGCTCGGCTCCAGGCTGGCAGGCGGGGTGACGTCCGGCTCGCCGGCGTCGAAGATGCCGCTGAAGAGGCCACCACCGCCGAAGAGGATGGCCCAGGCGAAGATGACCGCGAAGACCGCGACGATGATGCCGACCCAGCACTTGCTCACCGGGTCATCGACCTCGAGCGGCTCCGCCTCAGCCGCGCTCGTCGGGACGGCGGTCGTGGCACGCTGGCTGGGCCTGACCGGCTCAGTGACTCGCGCGGCACCAGCCGCTGTCGCGGCACGCAGCGCCGGCTGCCGGCAGGTCCGCCAGCCGCCTCGGCATCCTCGGCCGGCTCGGCCTCGTCGACCTCCGACAGGTCCTCGGTCGACGCCGGCTCCTCATCTGCCGGCTCGGGCTCCTCGAGCTCAGGCTCGTCGACCGACGCGCCGTCCTCGTCAGGGCCGCCTGGCTCGTCCTCGGCGGGCGCCTCGTCGGGCCTCGTGTCGGTCGGTCATGTGGCTCGGCTCTCCCTCATCGGTCGTCTGTGCGCTCTGCGGTCCGGCCTGATTATCGCGGCGCGCGTCCTCGGCCTGTCAGGTCCGGTCATCGCGGTCAGGCGGCCCTGCCAGGTCAGGCGTCTCGCACGGCTGGCAGCCAGGCGGCGACGATCGCGGCCACGACGGTGAGGACGCCGGTGGCGGCGATGATGAGCCCGGCGTCGACGTGATCGGCCAGCCCCGAGCAGACGGCCATGGCGCCGGTCAGGGCGCCCATGACGATGCTCGAGCGGATGGCGACGACGCGACCCATGAGACCGGCAGGCGTGCGCTCGGCGAAGAGCGTCTGGCTGGGGATGACGTAGACGAGGTTGAAGATGCCGATGACCGACCGCCGCCACCACCGCCAGCAGCTCGTTGCGAGGTCAGGCCCAGGACGATGGTGGCGAGGCCCATGACCGCGAAGCCCGTGATGACCAGCCATCCCTTGCGCAGGCGGGCGCCGATGGCTCCGACCACGAAGCCGCCGATGAGGTTGCCGAGACCGATGGCCGCCTCGATGACCGCGTAGTTCTCGGGGTAGGGGATGACGTCGCCGTCGAGCGACCGCTGCGCGTAGACGACCGTCAGCGCCAGCGTGGCGCCGATGGACAGCTGCGCCAGGACGCTGACCATGGTGTTCTGGAAGAGGACCGTCTCGGCGCGCAGGAAGTGCCAGCCCTCCCGCAGCTCCTCGACGAAGGCTCGCCACGGCCCCGCGGACCCGCGGGCCGGCCTCCCGGACCACCGGCGGCACGACCAGGCCCGCCAGCAGGACGGCGCTGACGATGTAGGTCATCGAGTCGACCCAGAAGGCCAGCGCCAGGTTCGTGCCCAGGAAGGCCACGAAGACGCCGGCCAGCGGGTAGCCCGCGATGTCGGCCACCGTCTCGCCGGTCCACAGCGCGCCATTGGCCGGCATGAGGTCGTCGCGATCCACGATGCGCGGCACGATGGCCGCCTTGGCGGGGCGGAAGAACAGGCTGATCGGTGGTGATCCCGAAGACGAGCGGGTAGACGAGCACGACGTTGTCGCTCCGCGATGAAGGGGATGACGAGGACGAGCCCGGCGCGCAGGAGGTCGCTCGCGATCATCACGCGCTTCTGGTCCCAGCGGTCGACGAAGGTGCCGGCCACCGGTCCGAGCAGGAGATTGGGCAGGGTCGCCGCCAGGAAGACCAGGCCGGTCTGGAGGGCCGACCCGGTGATGCCGAGGACCATGACCCCGAGCGCGATCTGGTGCAGCCGGTCGCCGAAGAGGCTGATCGTGCCGGCCAGCCAGAAGGCGCTGAAGCGGGCGTCCCGCGCCAGGCGCACGTAGGGGTGCCTGCGGATCCGCTCGCCGATCCCTTCGGCCGGGATGACGACGGCCTCGGACAGAGCCGCGGCGTGGCGCGCCCCGGTCGATGCCGCCGCCGTGGCGATCCCCGGGCCCATGCCGCTGCCCAGGACCACGGGACGGTCGATGGCGATCTGGGTCGCCGAGAGGAGCGTCCGCTCGGAGCGCGGCTGCGTGCGCCACAGCGAGACGACGCCGGTGTCAGGGTCGGACGAGCCCCGCGCGATGGCCGAGAAGAGGAACCAGGCGACGCCGGCCGCGAGCAGGATGTCGCCCAGGCTGATGACGTTGGTGAGGAAGGGGACGGCGAAGGGCAGGATGTCCCCCAGGGGGCCGGCCGCGAGCAGGAACTCGAGCCCGAGCTCGTCGGGCAGGAGCACGTGGAACGTCGGCGAGAGGTCAGCCTCGGTCAGGCCGACGACATCGACGGCCGGGTCCGTAGACGGGCATGTACCCGCCGTTGGCGAGGATGGCCACGGCGTTCGAGCCGATGCCCACCATGGCCAGGAGGAGGCCCGGCTGGGAGCGGTTGAGCCACAGCGACGCCATGAGCAGGCCGAAGGAGAACGCGAAGAGGGGGACGCGCAGCTGGTCCGCCAGGCCGACTCCCTGGTCGATGAGCCACTGCGTGGCGATGCGCAGGAGGAGGGCGCCCAGGATGAGGGCGCCATAGCGAAGCCGGACCGAGAGCAGGTTGCTCAGCCGGCCGCCCGCGAGAAGACCGCCGACGATGCCGAAGAGCGCCGGCGATCAGCAGCACGTGCTGAGTGTCCCCCCTCGATCGATGCGGCGTCGCCGCTGGCTGCGGTCCTCGATGCGGGGGCAGGCCCGCCATCAGCTCGGTGGGACCGGGCTCAGGACTCGGCCGAGGCGGGGCTCGCTGACAGCGCGCCCCGCGAACGGGCGGCCGCGACCTGGCCGAGCGTCGGGCACGGGCACGTAGGTCCGCTCCGGCTCTCCGGGCTGGTCGTCCGATCCGGTCGTATGCGCATTGGCGGTCTTCGTGCGGCCGAACGCCTCGACGACCTGCGGGTCGAACTGGATGCCGGCGTATCGATGCAGCTCGGCGAGGGCCTCAGCCGGGCTCAGGGGGATGGGCCGGTAGGGGCGCGAGGCGGTCATGGCCTCGAACGCATCGGCGACGTGGAGGACGCGCGCCAGGAGCGGGATCTCTTCGCCGATGAGCCGGTCGGGGTATCCGGAGCCGTTGAACCACTCGTGGTGGTGGCGGATGAGCGGGCGCTCCCTGGCCAGCTGGTCGACGTCCTTGAGGATCTCCTCGCCCTTGGCGGGGTGCTCGTTCATGAGCATCCGCTCCTCGCGGGTCAGGCGGTCGGGCTTGAGCAGGACGGCGTCCCGGATGCCGATCTTGCCGATGTCGTGCAGGAGGCCGGCCCACTCGAGCTGCTCGAGGTCCGACTCGCTCAGGTTCATGGCCTGGCCGATCTCGACCGCGATGCCCGACACGTGCTCGGAGTGCTTCTTCGTGCTCGGATCGCGAGCGTCGATGGCCGATGCCAGGGCGCGCACGGTCTGCGTGAACATGACGCGGATGTCCACGACCGCCTTGTAGGCCGCCCGCGTCGTGTACAGCGGCAGCGCGAACACGAACGCCACCAGCGGCCCGACGAACAGGTACGCCAACGCCATCAACCAGGCGATCGGCGTCAGCCCCACCATCGTCAGCCCGTAAGACCGGACGTTCGCTTCGAGGACTGCACGAAAGGACCTGTCATCGCGCAGCGCCACGGCGATGGCCGTCAGCGACTCAGTCATGAGGAAGTAGACAATCCCGGCCATCAGCACGCCAAGCAGCGTTGTTGCCGAGGACACCCCGCCCGGAAAGGCGTCCAATCACGATGCCGGCCGCAAGTGCTGGATAGACCACGAAAGTGTGGTTGTACAGGACCCCCCACCACGGTACCTGTCGCCGCAGTTCCCGAGTCTCGAACGTCCCCAGGACTGCCACCAGTGGCGGCGGCAGATGGCCCACCCAGATACGGCCACAGCCAAGATTGGGGCCAAGTAGACGCTTACAAACGGCCCTCGGGGTACATGGATTGGGCGCCGCGACGGTAACGAGGGTTAGGGCGATCCAGAACCCCAAACCCCATAGACCAGCGATTGGCCCATCGATGCCATCATCGAGGGGCCATACGAGTCAGACTTGCGGCAAGAGAAGCGCAGCCCCAATCGCGAACGGCCGCGATAAGTGGTTTGTCGGAGACCGGTCACTTGAACGCGCCGAACCAAGTGTCCATGGGCCGTCGAGTATGGGTTCTGTCACCTCGAACGGCCCACCGGACCTTGGTACTGGCGCCCGCCTAGCAGTATCAGACCGGGTGGATTCCCGCGCTCCCTGCTGCGAACATGGCGACCACCAAACCCGCGAGCAAGCTGAGCCTAACGGTCAACTCGCGTGCAGTAGTCACGGCTAGTACGGCTTGCTACCAGCGTCGGGATGCATAGCGGCCCCTCTCTGCGCCTCCGGCACGTTACTGCCCGGGCGCACTATCGACTTGTCGGCGACGTGCCGAACCTGAGGCGCAACCCTATGGTCCCGTGCCAGGGCCACCCAATAAGTACTACTGAGTAGTCAGACCGCACGTGACCCAGGTCCGGCGGCGATGGCTCAGTCAGTCTCGTTCAGCAGCGCCGTCAAGGGGAGGAGCCCTGCACGCCCAACTCGCGCTTCATGAGGTTGGCGTATTGCCTGTAGTGATCTGCCGCGGCGTCGAGAGCGCCAGCTCGCGTGAGCGGTGCGAATCAACGTGGAGCGGATCTCGAAGGCCAGACCGTCAAGCTCGACCGCGTGTCGTCAGCACCTCGATGGCAGCGCTGAACCCTGTCGGTGCCAAGGAGGGACGCGGCCGTCGCGTGGGAGAGATGGAGGAACTGCAGCATGGAGCAGGGTTCGCCAATCCGTCTGCCCATTCCTCGTACTCGAACTCAGGCGCGAAATCGCCCCGTGTACAGCGGAGCATCGCTGGGCCCAGTGCGGGACACTCGTGCCGATCCCAGTGATTTCGGACGCCTGTCGCATGAATGCGACGCTGTCGACCTGGAACAAGGTCGCGGATCCAGGTAGACCAGCTCGCGCTTCGAGTGCGCACATAGTCCGGCGTGGCGCCGCCGTCGTGCCAGGGGTCGATGTCGCGCCGAACGAAATGAAGAGCGTCTGGTGCAGGCTGTTGATGGCGGACTTCGGGGTCTGGTTTGGCCACAGTTCGTCCATGACCTGTTCTCTGGTCGCCGTCTGTCGCGACCGTGACACCAAGTAGAGGAGCAGCGCCAGCGCCTTGCGTCGAGTCGGCGGAGGCACCTCGCGTCGAGCCTGAACCTCATACGTCGTTCGGCCCAGGTCGTGTATTCGCAGCGTGGGGCTCACTCGCCTGATCAGCTTCTTGAGGTAGCTTCGTCGGGGTGTTCCGGCCAGTCGACGATCGATCGAACTCCTTGAGTATGCAGCGCGTCTTCCAGAGTGCCGTAGCGAGCGATTAGAGCTGCGGCGCCTGCTGCGGTCTCGCTCGGGGCCAGGGGCACTTGTCGCCCGAGAACCGCAATCCATCGCTTGAGTATCGCATGCTGGATTGAACGCTCGAGCGCACTTGGTATCGGCGATCAGCCACCCAACGCACATCGCAATCACGTCGGCGAGCTCCAGCAACGAGAGGGGGCTATTCCCGCTCGGCTCACCAATCCAGCGAATCGCTCCGTCTCTGTCTCTGCGCGCGACGGCTTCGAGGAGTGCGCGCACGGGCCGTCCACCTCCACGCCTGCTGACTTCGCACACGCCTCGACAGCCTCGATCGACGGTTTCGTGTGCTTGTGCTTCGTCCAACGAGTGCGGAGGGTTGCTGCAACGACAGCGTATCGAGACCTGCGCCACGCCATCAAGGTCGTCCTTGCAATCGTCTTGAGGTCCCCAGCTCGCTCGTCGCTTCGATTGAAGGTCGCCCTCGCTACGCTGAGGGCGAAGTGATCGGTAGCAGCCTTCCGCACGCGATAGGCAGATCCCGCGACTCAGCGACCTTCCCCGCGTTCATAGCCTTGCCAACAGGGAGCGCCGGCGCCTCTGTCGGTTGTTCCCACGGATAGCCGTTCAGGTACGCTGCTTCAGCGATGGACGTCGGCGTAGCGACCGGACGCGAGGCGGCGGCAACCTCGATCATCCGAAGTGCCATCGTCGAGTTCTCCCAGTCTCTGCCGCGCCAGGCGCCTGATTGCCAGTGCGAGATGGCCGCACTCCAGCGTCGCCGTTGACCGCGAGCAAGGCACGAGGGCTTCTCTGGCCAATTGCTGCGTCTGCGTAAGTGCCCATGGCTAGCTCAGCCGTCGCCGCGTTGTGCATTGCGATGCTCGCGAAGTAGGCCGAAGACCTGCTCTTCGGTACTTGGCTGCCACAAGGCGGACAGAGGACTCGCTGCGTCTCCGACAATCCTTGCCACCGCGGCTCGCGAGGAAGAGCCCATGTGTCGCCCAATCGACAACGATCTGGAGTGGCGAATGGACACGAGTCGCTCGCCACAGCCTCCACCTCGTGCCAGTCGACGTCCATCGCCTCCGGTGATACGGAGCGGCACTCGTACGCGCCAGCTTGACCAGAGCCAGATCATCGCGACTGAGGTCGTCGATGCGAATGCTGTCCAGAGCGCAAGTGCCTCATCGGGTGACCGTCCGCTATGCCAGCGCGCGGGCTCTGATGACTTCGACGGCGGGAGGCGGAGGTGTCTCCGGCATCAGGGCGAGCACTTCCACAGCCGCCCCCCAAGCGCCAGCGCCCAGTGCGTCGCTGGCGGCGGAGCCGAGGACCCTCATCGCATCGTCAGGCCTGCCTGCCAAGGCGTAGTGCTTGGCGGCCGCCAGCCAGGCAGCAGACCCGCACGCCTCAGCGACGGCGAGATGCATCGCCGCGATGCCGTCGAGTGGCGTGGTCTGCCCGAGTTGATGCTGTAGGAAATCACGGAAGAGAGGATGGATGCGGGAGCCGGCAGAAGCATCCAGGCTGTCACCCAGGAGCCCGAGAGACTGGGCATCACGAAGGTGCACCGTCACGGTCTCCAGGTCCGTGGCCTCGGTAGTCGCCGACAGGGCTGCTGTCACCAGCGCGGGCGAGACGAGATCGATGATCGAGGCATGGATGAGGATCCGCTGCGTAAGAGGAGACATGCGGCTGAGCACTTCTTCCGCCAGGAAGTCGTAGATCGGCCCTTTGGTGCCGCTCAGGGCATCGATGAACGCGCTGACCTCGCTGGTCCGGCTGACAGCGATGGAGGCGGAGACGAGCTGGAGGCTGGCCGCCCACCCCTGGGTGCGTTCGGCGACGACGTCACAGGCATGCCGGTCCAGCTCCTGGGCATAGGTAGTGCGGAACAGCTCTTCGATCTCGGACCTCGTGAACCGAAGGTCCGTCGTGCTCAGCTCTGAGACGCGCCCCTGCGCCGCGAGCCGTCCGAGCGCCAAGTTGGGGCGACCCCGTCCAGCGAGGACGAAACACATGCCGGCCGGCGCACGTTCGAGGAGGCGCGTCATGATGAGACGAACATCCTCAGAATCGCCGGCCAGGTGATAGTCATCGAGGATCACCGTGAGCTCGCCGTTGCCGACCGCACCGAGGTCGGCGAGGAATTGCGCAAGGACAAGCTCCCTGGAAGACCCCATGGCGGCCACATGCCTGAGCAGGGCCTCCGTGGAGCGCCCGAAGTCCGCGATCACCCCTCGGAGCGCCGCCACCAGGTAGCTCAGGAACGTGATCCAATCGCCGTCCGACGTCTCGATGCGGTACCAGACGACCGGGGTGGCGGACCGTCTCGCGAAGTCACCCAGGAGGGTCGACTTGCCGTAGCCTGCCTCGGCCGAGATGAGGACGACCCGGGCATTCCTTTGCTGCTCCAACCATCCGACGAGGCGAGCGCGCGTGAGGATCGGGCGCTGGGCCATCTCGGGCGCGACCTTGCTTGCGATGATGGCGAGCCCCGACGGATGGTCAACGAGTCTGGCAGCCCCGGTCGACCCTGTCCGATGACGTCCACGACCCGCGGCGGGCGTGCGGGCCGGCTGCTCGGAAGTCACCGGACGAGTGGGCATGCTGCCATCATCCGAAGCATCGCTCAACGATCACTTAGCCGGATGTGGATAACTCGCTAGCCGCCCTCGTACTCGAAATGGATCTTGAGCTCTACTTCGTACTCGGCGATGCGGCCGTCGTCGACGCGAGCCGTGTGCCGAACGACCTCGATGTTGCGGATGTTCCGGACCGTCTGCGAGGCCCGCGCGACCGCGTCGGCCGCGGCGGCACTCCAGGACTCCGGGCTGCTGCCGACCATCTCGCGGATGATGATGACGCCCACTCCGCGCTCCTTCCTCCCTCGTCTGGCCAAGGGCCAGAGTGTACGGGCCTACGCGTAGGCGCTCTCCACGTAGCGGTCCTCCTCGGCGTACGACACGAAGCGGGTCTGGCGCTTGCGGAACCAGAGCTTCGTCTCGCCGGTGGGGCCGTTGCGGTGCTTGGCGAGGCGCAGGTTGATGACCTCGCCATCCCGCTCCTGGTCCTCGTTGCCGCGCTCCTTCTCCCGCCACAGGAACATGACCAGGTCGGAGTCCTGCTCGAGGGCCCCCGACTCGCGCAGGTCCGAGAGGCGCGGCTCGCCCTTCTCGCGCATCTCGGTCTGGCGGGAGAGCTGCGAGAGCGCCACCACGGGCACCTGCAGCTCGCGTGCCAGGCCCTTCAGGCCCCGGGAGATGTCGCTGACCTCCTGGACGCGGTTCGAATCCCGGGACTGGACGCTCGACTGCATGAGCTGGAGGTAGTCCACGATGATCATGTCGAGGCCCGACTCGGCCTGCAGGCGGCGTGCCTTGGTGCGCAGCTCCATGGTGCTGATGTTGGGCGTGTCGTCGATGAAGACGGGCGCCTCCGCCAGCTTGTTCATGGCCGGCGCCAGGCGCGCGAAGTCCATCTCCTCGAGGAAGCCCGTGCGCAGCCGCTGCGAATCGATGTTGGCGACCGACGAGAGCAGGCGCAGGACGAGCTGCTCCTTGCTCATCTCGAGGCTGAAGATGCCCACCACCTTGCCCTCGTTGACCGCGGCGTGCTCGGCGAAGTTGAGGGCCAGGCTGGTCTTGCCGATGGACGGGCGGGCCGCCACGAGGACCAGGTCGGACTTCTGCAGGCCCGTGGTCATCGTGTCCAGGTCGGCGAAGCCGGTCCGGATGCCGCTGATCTCACCCTTGTGCTGGTGCAGGTAGTCCAGCCGGTCGTAGGCGGTGTGCAGGAGCGTCTTGAGCTGCGCGAAGCCTGACTGCACGCGCTTCTCGCTGACGGCGAAGAGCTCCTGACTCCGCCCGGTCGATGACCTCGCCGACGTCGCCGTCCTCCTCGTAGCCCAGCCCGGCGATCCGTCCGGCCGCGCTGATGAGGTTCCGCAGGACGCCCTTGCGCTCGACGATGCGCGCGTAGTGCACCGCGTTCACGGCCGTGGGCGTCAGGTTGATGAGGCTCGTCAGGTAGGCCGTGCCGCCGACATCCTCGAGCCGGTTCTGACGCTCGAGGACCTCGCTGACGGTGACGATGTCGACCGGCTCGCGGCGCTCGTAGAGATCGAGGACCGCGGCGTAGATGGTGCCGTGATGCTGGCGGTAGAAGTCGTCCGGCTGGAGGAGCTCCGCGACCTCGATGACGGCGTCCTTGTCGATGAGCAGGGCCCCCAGGACCGATTGCTCGGCCTCGATGGACTGGGGCGGCAGGCGGTCGATGGACATGCGGCGGCTCCGGAGGATCAGGCTGGATCAGGTGTGTTGACGTGGGCTTCCGCGATCGTGGCCTGCCGACCACCGTCCCGACAAGGGCCATCTCCACGAAAGGACGTGAGGATCTCCGCAACTCATCCCGAGTTCTCTCCACGAACAATGTGGATAAGCCGTGGACAACGGCCGTTTCGCGCCTCGCGCGGGCCTCAGTCCACCCGGCGGATGACGCCCACGAGCTTGCCCTGGATGCGGACGTCCGCGTAGTACTGCGGCTCGTACTGGTCATTGGCGGGCTGCAGACGGACCCGGCCGCGCTCTTTGAAGAAGCGCTTCAGGGTGACCGCGTTGTCCTCCACCTGGGCCACCACGATGTCCCCGTCCTGGGCCGTCTGCTGCTGGCGGATGACGACCAGGTCGCCATCCATGATGTGCGCCCCCACCATGGAGTCTCCCCGGACACGCAGCACGTAGGTGTCCGAGCTCGTGTTGATGAGGTCCGGGACGGACACCATCTGGCTGGCGTCCTGGTACGCCTCGATGGGACCACCGGCCGCGATCTCACCGAGGATGGGGAAGCTGCGCCCGGCCGTCTCCGGGCCCCGCGCCAGGACGTCCGCCCCGGCCCCCGTCGCGAGCAGTGCGGCTGGCCGGAGGCGCAGCGCGCGGGACTGCGTCGCGTCACGCTCCAGGAAGCCGTCCTTCTCCAGGGCCGAGAGATGATGATGGACGGCAGAGGTGGAGGCGAGGCCGACGGCTGCGGCGATCTCTCGCACCGAGGGGGGATAGCCGCTGCGTCGCACGGACTCCGCGATGTACTCGACGATGCGCTGCCTGCGAAGCGCGTCGTGCTTGGTCACGCCATCTCCATGACCGAGACAGTACCGAACACCTGTTCGAATGTCAAGGGCCTCCTGACGCACCCTCCGGAGCGTGGGGTCCATCGGGCGCCAGGGCCATGCGTTCCTCCCGCGACTTCTGCCGGCCGGCGTCGTCCACGACCGCCAGCACGGTCCGCCAGGTGGCGGCCACCACGCCGATGGCCGGGACGACCAGGAACATGCCCAGGATGCCCGCCACGGCGGCGCCGGCCGGGATGGCCACGAGCACGATGGCTGGATGGATGTGCACCGTGCGGCCGTACACGATCGGGCTGACGATGTTGCCCTGCACGATGTTGAAGACCACGGTCCAGATGCCCATGATCACGACGTCCGCGGTGGACCCCGCGGCGACGGCGATGAGGAAGGCCAGGCCGGTCGAGAGGAAGCCCCCGATGTAGGGGATGAAGCAGAGGAAGAAGGAGAGCACGAACACCGGCAGGGCCAGCGGCAACCCGAGCAGGACCATGATGAGCCACTGGCTGGCGGCGCCCACGAGCGAGATGGCGCCCGTCCCGATCATGTAGCCGCCGAGCACGTCGAAGGCGCGCGTGCCGGCGGCATCGACGTCGCGAGGCAACGTCGGGCCGCAGCCGCGCCACGAGCCGGTCCCAGAGTCGCCCGCCGTCGCGCAGGAGGTAGAACGACAGCAGGGTCCCGAGGAGCGTGATGGTGATCACCGCCGCGGAGACCTCGGCCAGGCCCGCGATGGTCTGGACCGCCGCGCGGAGGCCACCGTCGACGGCGTCCGCAGGCAGATCCAGGTGACCGGCCATGGCCTCGCTGGCGGTCCCCGCGCCCGACGACGCCGTCGAGGCCATCTCGTCGGCCTGGCCCACCAGCGACGCCGCGGCCAGGATGAGGATGGTGGCCACGGCCAGGAAGCCGCCGCCCACGGCGATGGCGGCTGCCCGCCCGCGGGAGTGACCGCGACGCAGCAGCGCCGTCACGAGCGGGTCGAGCGTGGCCGCCAGGATGAAGGCCAGGATGACCGGGATGACCACGAGCGGCAGCGTCATGGCCACGACCACCAGCAGCGTCACGAGCGCGACACAGACGAGAAGGCGCCAGCTCACCTGCGCCAGCCGGTCCAGCCAGGCCGGCACCATGCTGGGCAGCGGTGGATGCGGCTCGGGATCGATGATGGCCACGGTCGCTCCCGCCACCGCGAAGGCGATGGCCGTGACCGGCACCGCCGCGAAGAGGCCCACGATGCCCGCCAGCGCGAAGCCGGCCGGCAGCGCGATGAGGACCACGCGCCGGGTGGATGCTCACGGTGCGGCCATAGATGACCGGACGGACGAAGTACCCCAGGAGCGCGCCGCGGACGCCCATGAGGAGCAGCAGCAGCAGGGTCGGCCCCGGCCCCAGCGCCGCCAGGCTGACGAGCAGGATGAGGCCCGTGGCCACGATGCCGCCGAAGTAGGGGATGTAGCCGGTCAGGAAGGCCAGCACGGCGAGCGGCAGCGCCAGCGGCACGCCCAGCAGCAACATGAACAGGTAATCGGTGACGGCGATGATGCCAGCCAGGGCCGTCGTGCCGCGCAGGTAGCCACCCACCCGCGTCAGCGCGTCGTCACCGGCGCTGGTGATCCGCTCGCGCTTCTCCGCGCCGACGGCCTGGAAGGCCCACAGCCAGGCCTTGTCGCCGTCGCGCAGGAAGAAGAACACCAGGAAGGTGGCCAGGATGAGGATGGTGACCACCTCCGCCGCGGCAGCCACGATGCTCCCGCCGGTGTCCGCCGCGGAGCTCCGCACGGCACCGACGGCGTCACGCGCCAGGGTCTCGGCCCAGGCGGGGATGGACAGGTCGGCCAGGCGGCTCTGCAGCGTGTCGAGACCCATCTCGAGGGAGCGGACCAGGTCCGCCAGGTAGGGCAGGAACGCGAGCACGAGCACGAGCAGGATGCCACCGACGGTCAGGATGGCCGTCAGCCAGACGATGCCCGCCGCGCCGGTCCTGGAGCGGCCCTGCGCGCGCAGGCGGAGCACGAGCGGGGCGAAGACCGCGGACACGACGACGGCGACCGCGATCGATGCCGTGACCGTCCACATGAGCGTGACCGCGAACCAGATGACGACGAGCAGCCCAGCGACCGCCAGGACGCGCCAGCCCAGCTCGGCGAGATCGACGAGCCAGCGTGGCACGAGCTCGCCGCCGGGCGTCCCGGCACCAGGCACCGGGGCGTCGGCCGGCCGCTCGGCTGGCAGGCCGTCGCCGACCGCCTTCCCGACGCCTGCCGGCTGCTCTGCCATCGGTCCCCTTGCCTCCCTCTTCACCATCGACCGCCCTGGTGGGCGGACCTGCGGCCGTGCCATCCCGCACGCGCCGGGCCGGCCGTCGTGTCATCGTAGACGGCCGAGGCGCAGCTCAGGAGGTCGGCGAGCGGCCGGTCGCTCGGGATGCGCCGGCCCCGAGTGAGCCGGGGCGGCCCTCGCCCGGTGCTAGACTCGCGGGGTCGATGGCCCTCCGAAACACCGTCCGGCTGGGGCTTGCCGCGCTCAGCCTCTGGCCTTTCCTGCCCATCGCGAGCCGGGCCACGGTCTACGGGCGGCTCATCCTCGAGCTGGCCATGGACGGCCGGGTGCCATGGTCTCGCAAGGCCATCCTCGGGCTGGCGGCGGCTTACGTCATCTCGCCGATCGACCTCGTGCCTGACTTCATCCCGTTCGTCAGCCGGCTGGATGACGTCATGGTCACCATCATCGCCCTCGACCTGTTCCTCGAAGGAGTGCCTCGCGAGCTGATGATCGAGAAGATGTATACCCTCGGCATCGATGGGCGTGAGCTGGAGCGCGACATGGAGACCGTGAGGCGCATGCTTCCATGGCCCATCCGGAGCATCGGCCGGCGCCTGCCGGGCATGCTGGAGACGGGCGCAGCGATCATCGGGGACGAGTTGGCCGAACGGGGCATCATCACGCCGACGACGGCGCACAGGTCGGACTAGGGAGGCGAACCAGGTCGTGAAGGTCATCCTCACAGCGGACGTCGAAACGCTGGGCAAGAGCGGCGAGCTCAAGGACGTGTCCGAGGGCTACGCACGCAACTTCCTCATCCCGCGGCGAATGGCCGTGCCCGCGACGGGCGGGACCTACCGTGCCTGGCAGCACGACATCGCCAGTCGCGAGGAGCAGCGCAAGCGGGAGCGCGAGGAGGCCGAGATCGCCGCCCAGCGCATCAGCAGCACCACCCTGACCATGGGCGTGAAGGTTGGCGAGGGCGGCAAGCTCTACGGCTCGATCACGGCCAAGGACATCGCTGACGCACTGGCGCGGCGAGGCATCGAGATCGACCGCCATCGCATCGATCTCGAGGAGCCGCTCCGCCAGCTGGGGACCTACAAGGTCGCCATCCGCGTTGCGTCCGAGATGGTCTCCGAGGTCACCGTAGCGGTCGAACCCAAGGGCTGATGCTGGGCTGATCCCGAGGGCCTGATCCGGCCGGGCTTGCCCGTCGCGGTCTCCTTGCCCGGCGCGGCATCATGGGGCGGTGGAGCGCGCCACCATCCTGCATGTCGATCTCGACGCCTTCTTCGCCGCCGTCGAGCAGCGCGACCGGCCCGAGTTGCGCGGCCGGCCGGTCGTGGTCGGCGTGGGCGGCCGCAACGACCGAGGTGTCGTGAGTGCGGCCTCCTACGAAGCCCGCCATTACGGCATCCACTCGGCCATGCCGCTGCGCACTGCAGCGGCGCTCTGTCGCGACGCGGTCTTCGTGCCAGTGGATGGGCGCAAGTACGCGTCGGTCAGCCGGCAGGTCATGGTCCTCCTGCGTCGATACACGCCGCTCGTGGAGCCCGTCTCCATCGATGAGGCCTTCCTCGATGTGGCAGGGTCGGAGGCGCTCTTCGGATCTCCCGTCGACATCGCGCGTGCCATCCGCGCGGACATCCGAGGCGAGCTGGAGCTGACGGCCTCGGTCGGCGTGGCGACCTCGAAGCTCGTGGCCAAGGTCGCCTCCGACCTCCGCAAGCCTGATGGCCTCGTGGTCGTCGAGCCGGGCGACGAGGCCGGTTTCCTGGCGCCGCTGCCCATCTCGCGGCTGTGGGGCGTCGGGGAGCGGACCGCGGCTGCCCTGGCCGACTACGGTGTGCGCACGATCGGCGATCTGGCGGCCCTCCCGGAGGACCTCCTCGTCCGCCGCTTCGGCAAACAAGGTGCGGCGCTGGCGGCCCGGGCGCGCGGCATCGATCCCTCACCGGTGGCTGGCGGCGAAGCCGCTCAGTCGGTCAGCCACGAGCACACGTTCGATGTCGACACGTCCGACACCGAGGAGCTCGAGCGCACGCTCCTGGGGCTCTCCGAGGGCGTCGCCAGCCGCCTGCGCGCGGGTGGGGTCCGCGCCCGGACGGTGGCGGTCAAGGTGCGGGACTCCTCGTTCGTGACGGTCTCCCGGCAGCGCACGCTGAGCCCGCCGACCGACCAGACCGAGGTCATCTTCCGGGCCGCCCTGGAGCTGGCACGCCCGCAGATGCGCGGCGTCAAGGTGCGCCTCCTCGGCGTGGCTGCTTCCCACCTCGATGAGGGTCAACAGCTGGCGCTCTTCGACGAGGCCGACGATCGCCGCCGACGGGCGACCCGGGCCGCCGACGAGATCCGCCGCCGCTTCGGCTCGCGGGCCATCCGACGCGCTCGCCTGCTCGAGGGTGCGGTCGCCGAGCCCTTCGAGCGCGACCCGATGAGCGCACCGGAGGGCCCCGCCATCGGCCGCGCCCCGGGCGACCCTGAGCGCAGCTAGACAGCTGCGGAAGCCAGCGCGGGTCCTGGGATCACCCAGCGCGCATTGAATGCCGTCGCCGTCCGCAGCAATGGCGGTTCGACTTTCCTCCGGATCCTGGGTCTCGGCGATCGGGCGTCGAGTCGACGACCCCGGGGCCGCTGCAAGGACCCGGCGATCGTCGGAGCGGTCATGACGCGCGAGCTGGCACGACGGTGGCGCAGTCTCCGGGCGGCCGGAAGGGTTGACTTCGAACACACGTTCGAGTAGCTTTCGCGACCCAAAGAGAACGGATGTTCTGGACCTGAGAACGTCACGCCGCCCAGGAGGTAGCCTTCCATGTTCAGTCTCGCCAGGGTCAGTGATCACACGCCCGTCTGGGTCGATGCGCCACTCGGTCGCCCGCGCGCCATCCGTGTCGGTGATGCGCATCTGGCCGTCACGAGCGTCGAGGCCATGCGGGACGAGACCGCTGCCTATGCTCCGCATACCGGCCCGCGGAAGGTGTTCGTGGTGCGCTCGGATCGCACCCGCTATCGGCTCGTCCACCTGATCCGCGACGGCATCTGGCTCGTGGAGGAGTTGGACTCGGAGCCGCTCCCGGTGCGCCTCGCGGCCTGACGTCATGCTCTCCCGCGTCCCGGAGGCGTGGGAGAATGGCCACTCGATGAACGAGTCAGGGCCATCTTTCGCGGACATGACGGTCGAGGCGTTCACCCTGGCCCTGGCGTCAGATCAGCCGACACCCGGCGGCGGCAGTGCGGCGGCGGTCGCGGCGGCGTTGGGCGCCAGCCTCACGTCGATGGTGGCCCGCATCTCGCTCGGGCGTCCTTCGCTCGCGCAGCACACGGCGCTCCACGAGGAGGCCCTGGCAGCCTCGGATGCCGGCAGAGCCCGCTTCCTCCGGCTCGCGGCAGATGACGCTGCGGCGTACTCGGTGTATCGAGAGGCGCGGCGGCTGCCGCACGGCACGGACGAGGAGTCCGCGGCGCGGGCCGCCGCGACCCGGGATGCTGCGCGTGGCGCGGCCGCCATCCCGCTCGCGGTCGTCCAGGCCTGCCATGAGCAGCTGGATCTCGTCGAGCGTCTCGCCGGGCGCACCCTGACCGCCGTCGCCAGCGACCTCGATGTCGCGGCACTCCTGCTCGAGAGCGCCGCCAGAGGGGCGGCCGCGAACGTCCTGGTGAACCTCCCTTCCGTCGAGGACGAGGCTCATTCAGCGGCCGTCACCACCGAGGTCGACCAGCGGCTCGAGCAGATCCAGTCGGCGGCCGCGCGGACCCGCGAGCGCGTCGGCAGCGGTGAGCAGCGCCAGGCGGAACCAGCATGAGCGGTGGGGGGGAGGAGGTCGGCGCCCGCGTGATCGATGGACGCGCGATGGCGCAGGCGATGCTGGCCGAGGTGCGCAGCGAGCTTGAGCAGCTCACGACAGATCGTGGCTCCCCGCCCGAGATCCGCGTCGTCCTCGTCGGGGACGATCCGGCCTCGGCCGTGTACGCGCGCCGGATCCTGGCGACGGCTGCCAGGGTCGGGTCTCGAGGCGAGATCGTCTGCCTCGCCGGTGCAGACGGACGAGTCGGTCATCTGCCGGACCCTTGAGACCCTCAGCGAGGATGACACGGTCGCGGGCGTCATCCTCCAGCTACCCCTCCCGGCAGGGCTGCAGCTCGCGAGCATCATCGGGGCGCTCGACCCGGCCAAGGACCTCGACGGCATCCATCCCGTCAATGCCGGCCTGGTCTCGCGGCGCGCGGGGGGTTTCGCGCCATCGTGTGCCGAGGCCGCACTACAGATCCTGCGCCGCTCCGCGATCCCGATGGCCGGACGGCCCGCCGTCGTCATCGGCCGCAGCAACGTCGTGGGCCGCCCCGCACAGCTCCTGCTCATCGAGGAAGACGCCACCGTGACCATCTGTCACCGCCGGACCCGGGACCTCGACGCGCAGATCGCTCGGGCCGAGATCGTCGTGGTGGCGGCAGGCTCGCCCGGGCTCGTCCATGGCTCGGCTGTGCAGCCTGGCGCGGTCGTCATCGACTGCGGCATCAACGTCCTCGCGGACGGGCGCATCGTCGGCGATGTCGATCTGCCCTCCGTGCTGCCCGTGGCTGGCGCCGTCACGCCGGTCCCCGGTGGCGTGGGCCCGGTGACCAATGCGGTCCTCATGGAGCACCTCGCCCGAGCGGCGCGGGCGCAGTCGGGGCAGCTTGCACCGTCGCGCCACGCACTGGCGACCTGAGCGCGCCCATGCGCAGCAGCCTGGAGATCGCCCAGTCCATCACGCCACGGCCCATCACCGAGATCGCCGAGGAACTGGGCCTGCTGCCCGATGAGATCGAGCCCTATGGCCGCTACAAGGCCAAGGTCAGCCTGGCCGTCCTCGATCGACTGGCCGGCCAGCCCGATGGCCGAGAGGTCATCGTCACGGCCATCACGCCGACCCCGCTCGGGGAGGGCAAGACGACCACCACCATCGGGCTCGTCCAGGGGCTGCGGCGTCTGGGCATCCGCGCCGCTGTGGCCATCCGCCAGCCCTCGCTCGGACCGGTCTTCGGCATCAAGGGCGGCGGGGCCGGCGGCGGCTTCAGCCAGGTGCTGCCCATGGAGGACATCAACCTCCACTTCACGGGTGACATCCACGCCATCAGCGCGGCGCACGACCTGGCCGCCGCGTTCCTCGACAACCACCTGCTCCGCGGCAACGAGCTGGGTATCGACCTGGCTACCATCCGCTGGCCGCGCGTCCTCGATGTCAACGACCGGGCCCTGCGGCGGGTGAGGATCGCGCTCGGAGAGGCATCGGGCGAGCGGACCGGTGAGTTCCACATCACGGCAGCCTCGGAGGTGATGGCGATCCTTGCCCTGGCTAACGATCTGCAGGACCTGCGCCAGAGGCTCGCGCGCGTGATCGTCGCGGAGACGCCCGCCGGAGAGGCCGTGACCCTTGAGGAGCTCAAGGTGGCCGGCGCGATGACCGTCCTGCTGCGCGACGCCATCAAGCCCAACCTCGTCCAGACCATCGAGGGTGGCCCTGCCTTCGTGCATGCCGGGCCATTCGCCAACATCGCCCACGGCAACTCCTCGGTCGTGGCCGATCGGGTGGCCCTGAAGCTGAACGACATCGTCTGCACCGAGGGCGGCTTCGCCTCGGATATGGGCCTCCAGAAGTTCGTGGACATCAAGTGCCGCCTGTCCGGCCTTCGCCCCTCGGCGGCGGTCATCGTGGCGACCATCCGGGCCCTCAAGATGCACGGTGGGGTCGGCACCGTCATAGCGGGCCAACCGCTGGACCCGGCCCTCCTCGAAGAGGACCCTGATGCCGTGCGCCGGGGAGCTGAGAACCTCGTCCAGCATCTCGCCATCGTGGCCAACTACGGCATCCCGGCCGTCGTGGCCATCAATGCCTTCCCGACCGACCATGCCTCGGAGGCCGAGGCCCTGCGCGAGGTGGCCCTCGCCGCCGGTGCCGAGGACATCGTCATGGCGCGCCACTTCGCCGACGGCGGCGCTGGAGCCGAGGACCTCGCCCGTGCCGTGTGGGCCGCCGCCCAGAAGGGTGCCCCCGATTTCCGGTTCCTGTCTCCCGAGGGGACGCCGCTGCGGGAGCAGATCGCCACCATCGCCACGCGCGTCTACGGGGCTGACGGAGTCGACTTCTCGCTCCAGTCGGAGGCCGCGCTGGAGGCCATCGACCGCCTGGGCTACGGCCGCGTGCCGGTGTGCATGGCCAAGACGCAGTCCTCGCTGAGCCACGATCCCGCCCTCAAGGGGCGCCCGCAGGGATTCCGATTGCCCATCCGGGACGCTCGGCTCTTCGCGGGGGCCGGCTTCGTGACGGCCTACTGCGGCAACATGATGACCATGCCGGGGCTGCCGACCAGGCCCGCCGGGGAGGATGTGGATATCGACGCGGAGGGCCGCATCGTCGGCCTGTTCTGAGCGGTACTGAGCGGCCCTGAGCGACTTCGGGCGGCAGGCGACTCAGCCCGCGGATGCTGCGAACAGAGCGGCCGCCGTGACCACGCCGATGGCCCCGCCAGCCAACGCGTAGGCCCAGGCCATGACGTCGACCGGACCCAGGGACTCGCCGGGCTCGTCATGGTCATGGCCGGCCGAGTGGCCCGCATCGTGACCGTCGACCGCGTGGGCGTCCAGCGCGTCGTCCGCGTGGGCGCCAAGGGCCTCGCCATCGGCGCCGCCGGCGTGCGCATCAGCCGCATGTGACATGGTCACAGTATCGAGCATCGTCAGCGCAGGAGCTCATCGGTGACGAGCTGGTCGATCGTCACCGGAGTCGCCACGACGCTCTGCGGCAGGCTGCTCATGATGTCCACGGCGGACTGCCACGTCGACCGGTCCACGCTTCCCGTGACGGCCCCAGCCGCATCGCCACCCGTCCAGGCGTCGATGGTGGCCTCCAGGATGGCGCGCTGCCGGTCGGGGTCGCCGGCCAGTTCAGGAACCCGGGCGAACGTGGCGTCCAGTCCCACCTGTGGGTCCGCGGCGATGTCCTCCATGGCCCGCAGGGTCGCGGTCGTGAAGGCCCGCAGCGCATCGCCCTTGGCGGCCAGGGTCGCCGTGCCGACGACCAGGCCGGGCCCTGGCAGCGGCGCCACGTCGTCCACCCGGAGGACATCGACGGGGATGCCTTCACGGGCCAGCTGCACGGGCTCGTTGTTGAGGTAGCCGATGGCGGCATCGACCTGACCTTCCGCGACCGCGACACCGTGTCCGAAGTCGGGATAGGTCACCACCTCGACATCCTCGGGCGTGAGGCCGGCCGAGGCCAGCAGCGCCTGGAGTGCGATCCACGACGATCCGAACCGGCCAGGGATCCCGATGGACCGACCCTCGAGGTCGGATACCGCGGTGATGCCCGCCTCCGCTGGGGCGAAGAGGACGTTCGGGAAGCTGCGGAAGACGGTCGCCCCGTAGAGGATGGGAACGCCCTGGCTCACGGCCGGGATGACGCTCGTCCCGTCAGCCATGCCGATGTCGACAGCGCCCTGTCCCAACAGCGTGATGAGCTCGGGATCATCGAAGTGCTCGAAGGTCACATCCAGCCCGGCCTCCGCGTAGTAGCCGGCCTCGTCGGCCAGGTAGAACTGGGCGAACTGGACGCTCGGGATGTAGCCCAGCCCGACCGTCAGGGCGACGGGCTCGACCGACTGGCCCGGTGCGGGCGATGGCGACTCATCTGCGCCGGCCGCAGGCCAGCCGAAGAGGACGGCTGCGACCAGCGCCACCCAGAGCGTCATCACCCGCGGCGTCCGCCGACGATGTCCTGTCATGCCCTTCTTCTCCTTATCTCTGTCAGCCATGGGTGCGGATGAGCCTGTGCTCCAGCGCCACCACGGCCAGGTAGAGCGCCACGCCGAGCAGGGCGATGGTGACGAGGGTGGCGAAGAGCAGCGGGATGTCGAACATGCTCCCGCGAGCGAGGTTGATCAGGACGCCGAGGCCCTGGTCCCCGCCCGCCCACTCGGCGACGATGGCGCCAACGACCGCGAGCGTCGCACCGACCCGCAGGCCGCCGAGGATCTGCGGGAGGGCGGCGGGCACCTCGACGTGACGCAGCAGTTGACGCCGCGTTGCGCGCAGGCTTCGGCCCAGCTCCATGAGCCGAGGGTCGACCGAGCGGATGCCCACCATCGTCCCGACCGCGATGGGAAAGAAGCAGATGAGGCTGCAGATGAGCAGTCGGCTCGCCAGCCCGGTCCCGAACCAGAGCGCGATGAGCGGCGCCAGGGCGAGGATCGGCGTGGCCTGCGCCGCCACGATGTACGGCGACAGAAGCCGCCCGGCGAGGCGGGAGCGGGCCAGCAGGATGCCCGTCAGAAGGCCGGCCAGGCCGCCGACGAGAAGCCCCAGGAAGACCTCGACGAGCGTGGTCGCGAAGTGGGGCCCGATGATCCCCTGCGTCCAGCCGCTGGCGAAGCGCTCGGCCACGGCAAGCGGGCCGGGCAGGATGAACCGCGGGTAGTCGCCCGCGGTGACGACGAGCTGCCAGGCGATGAGGAAGACGGCTCCCGCCAGGAGGATCGGACCGATCTCGTGAGCGAGACGCCGGCGGCTCATGCCGCCTCGGCTCCTGATCCATCGGCTGTGCCGGTGTCGAGGAGCGCCCGGACCCGCGCCGCAGCGGCGCCGAAGGCCAGGCTGTCAGCGCCGGCCACGCTGCGCGGCCGAGCGGCGTCGATGACGACCTCGCCGACGACCCGGCCGGGGCGCGGGGACATGACGACGACCCGGTCGGCCAGGAAGACTGCCTCCGGGATGCTGTGAGTGACCAGCACGACCGTCGTGCCGGTGCGCGCCCAGAGGGCGACGAGCTCATCATCAAGCCGCTCCCGCGTCATGGCATCGAGCGCGCTGAAGGGTTCATCGAGCAGCAGGACGTCAGGCTTCGACACAAGGGCCCGGGCAAGGGCCGCCCGCTGGGCGAGGCCGCCCGACAGCTGCGCCGGAAGAGCCTTCACGAAGCTGTCCGCACCGGTCAGGGTGAGGGCCTCGCTCGCCTGATGCTCGCGCTGAGCGCGCGGAACGCCGGCCAACTCGAGGGGGAAGGCCACGTTGGCGAGGACGTCCCGCCAGGGCAGCAGCCGGGGCTCCTGGAACACCAGCCCGACACGAGGCTCCGGACCCGTGACCGGGGATCCGAACAGGCGGACCGTGCCTCGGACAGGAGCCAGGAGCCCGCACGAGACCCGCAGCAGCGTCGACTTGCCGCAACCGTTGGGACCCACGATTGCCACCAGCTCGCGCTCGGCCACGCGCAGGTCGAGTCCATCGAGCGCCAGAATGGTGCGTGCCCTTGATCTCGAAGCTGCGAGCGACCCCGCGAAGCTCGATGGCGTCCAGTCCTGTGACCTCCGGCCGCGCCGGCGGGGACCTGGAAGCTGAGCCGCGACGCGCCGATCCGGTCAGACGACCGCGAGCCCGTCGAGCGACCTTGTGCCGGCGAGGCGCCGGCGGTCACCAGCTCTCCTTCTTCCATCCGGACTGTCACCGTCGGCTCCCCGCGAGGAATCCACCAGCGATGGGACGCTGGGTCGTGGGCTGGCCGACAGGGTTCACCTGCGACCGACCACCGGTAGGGGATTGCACCCGACCCCGAAGGCGAGGCGTGCTATGGATGATGACCGCCCGATGATAGCAGCGGCTCCTGGCCGTCCCGTGGGGGCCTCGGTCACGTGGGCGGAGGGCCGTTCGTCGCCTGCATGTCGGCCGTATCTGGGGCATGCTGTGGTCGAAATGACGCGCCGCACCCCAGTCGGCATGCTCGTCGTCGCGCTCGCCGGCCTCTCCGCCTTCGGCTGCAGCGCACAGACCAGCGCCGTGTTCCAGTCCATGCTCGCGCCCGTGGTCGCGCCAGTCGATCCGGCCGCGCCGGTCGCGACACCATCGGGCCTCGTGGAGCCCGAGGCGATCTGGTGGCCCCATCCCGAGGGCTACGCCATGGTCCTGCCGGCGGGCTGGAGCGGCCTCGCCATCGACGAGTCCAGGGCCGGACAGCTCATCGCAGCCGTGCTTGCCACTGACCCCGAGCTCGCCGCTCGGATCGGCGCGGTGCTCGACTCGACCGATGCACGGATCAGCGCCATCGCCGCGGAGGCGAGCGCCGTTGATGGCGTCGGCCCGCTCGTCATCGTCCTTGCCCAGCCGACCCAGGACCGCGGAGCACACGCGGTCAAATCCCTCGTGAAGGAGCAGATCGCGGGGTTGCCCGGCCTCGCCGACGGTCCCTTCCGCGACGATGTGTCGTTGCCGTCCGCGAACGGCGTCCAGTTCGAGTTCACCATCGCGGATCCGACCCTTGGGGTCCTCCAGGTGCGAGCCCTGCTCTTCCGATTCGGAAGCGACGCGTATCTCGTCTCATTCGTGGCCCCGGAGGCCGAGTTCGAGGCCGCGGAGCCCATCTTCGAGGCCATCGCCGCGAGCCTCCGCTTCGGGGTCTGACCCGCCCTACACTGCGGGCGTGGGTCGGCCGTCAGGCATCGAGATCGTCGACGTCATCGACGAAGAGGGGTTCGCGCGTCTGCCTCCCTGCGCTGACGCCCGATTCGACCATCGCAGCTGCGACTATTGGGAGGACGAGGTCGGGGGCTCCAAGACGGCACGGCCGAGCTGGTGGCGACCGGCCGCCTCCCGGCCGGCGGCCCCGGCGGCGCGCCCCCTGGCCGACAATCCCTTCGCCCCAGCGCCCGGACACGGCCTCGAGTCCAACCCCTTCGCGCCGCCGTCGTCGGGAGCCGGGCTCGGGCCGGGAGCCGACCCGGCAGCCAATCCCTTCGCGCCCGCCCCCAGGGCGCAGCCCGACCGGGGCGCCGAGCTGCCGCGCAAGCTCCGCCTCCTGCTGCGTGGCGAGGCCGTGTTCGGCACGTACGCCAAGGTGGTCATCGAGGACGCCGCTCCAGTGGCCTACGCGCAGTTCGGTCCCCTCTCGGCCTATCCGCGCGCCCAGCGGATCCGCGAGCTGTACCCGAGCCTTCCACAGGCGCCCCTCCCGGCGGTCATCACCTGCATCGCCACGACCGCCTCGGCACGCCGCCGCGGGCTGGCGCTCCGGCTCGTGGACGCCGTCCGCGAGGACCTCGCGGCCCGGGGCTTCGCGGCCCTCGAGACCTATCCCGACCTCACCCTCGGCCTGGACGAGGCCTCGGCGGCCCATCCGCGCTTCTGGGAGCGCTGCGGCTTCGTGCTCGCGGTCGACGACGAGCGTTACCCGGTCATGCGGCTCGAGCTGGCGTAGCGGGCGACATCCCGATCCGATGGAGAGCCTGCTCGAGTGCGTGCCCAACTTCAGCGAGGGCACTGACGACGGCACGCTCGCGGCGCTCGCTGCCGCCCTGGAGGGCCACCCCGGCGCGTGGCTCCTCGACCGGACCGCCGATACCGACCACAACCGGAGCGTCTTCACGCTGGCGGGCTTCCCCGGACGCGTGATGTCGGCCGCCCACGCGGCCGTCGAGGTGGCCATCGACCGCATCGACATGCGTCGTCAGCGGGGCAGCCACCCGCGCATCGGCGCCGTGGACGTCGTGCCCTTCGTGCCGCTCGGGGATACCACCCTGGAGCAGTGCGTCGATGGTGCGCGTCGCTTCGGGGCGGAGCTGGCCGAGCGATTCGACCTGCCCGTCTATCTCTACGCCGAGGCCGCCCAGCGACCGGACCGCCGCATCCTGGCGGACATCCGGCGACCCGGCTTCGAGGGCCTCGAGGCGGCCATGCAGGACCCGGACCGCCGGCCCGATCTCGGGCCAGCTCAGCCGCATCCGACCGCGGGCGCCACCGCGGTCGGCGCACGACGCGCGCTCATCGCCTTCAACATCCAGCTCTCGACCACCGACGTGGCCGTGGCCCGTCGGATCGCGGCCGGCGTCCGGGAGCGTGATGGGGGACTGCCGCGGGTCCAGGCGCTGGGCATCGACCTGGCCAGCCAGGGCTGCAGCCAGGTGTCGATGAACCTCCTCGACCACGAGGTCACGCCGCTCTGGCTCGTCTGGGAGACGGTCGGAGAGCTGGCCCGCCGCGAGGGCGTCAGCATGCTCGACTCGGAGCTCATCGGTCTCGCTCCCGCCCGTGCCCTCACCGACGTGGCCGACCATGTCGGGGTGGCCTCCGCACGATCGCTCGAGGAGCGCGTCACGGAGGGCGCGACATGGCTGCGGATCCGCCGGTTCGAGCCCACCATGGCCCTCGAGCTGCGCCTCGCAGCCGCGCGAGCCAGACCCTAGACCCGGCCGCGCTGCTCCAGCAGCACCACCGTCGTCTCGGTGGGGATCGATGAGATGGTCACGTTGACCTTGGCGACCGGCTGCGGGTCGACGACGCTCATCTCCTTGAGGAACCGCGCCAGGTCGGCATCGGGCGCGGCGGCCGCATCGCTGAGGGGCATGGGGACCACGAGCGTGGCATCGAGCTGCGTCACGAGCTCGGCCGCCTGGGCTGGACCCAGCTGCGGGCCGATGCCGAGACAGACGATGTCGACATGCCCGAACTCGCGGATGGTGTCCTGGTCCAGGATGTGCCCGACATTGCCGAGGTGAGCCGCGTACACGCCGTCCAGCTCGTAGATGAACGACGTGCTGGCGCCCCGCACCCGGCCGTGCTCGGCATCGCGGTATGTCCGCACCCCGGTGACCATGACGTCATGGACCTCGAACTCCCCGGGCGAGTCCAGGACGTAGGCCGATGCCAGGCTGGCAGGGACCGGGACGCCCAGGAACCGGGAGACCACGTCCGCCTTGCCCTTGCCGGCCCGTCCGTCGGCGGCAGGTTCCTCGGGGTGCCCGAAGGACACGATGTCGCCTGTCACGCCGCGACCGGTGGGCCCGACGATGGCTCGGAACGGGTCAGCGACGACGACTCCCTCGCGGCCTTTGAGGCGGACGCACGAACCGCCGAACCAGGTGATCTCCATGGCTGTTGATGGTGCCACACGGAGAGGGCCACAAACGGGAACGAGGGGCGCCTGCCCAATCAGCGCCCCTCGTTCCAAGAGGGAGGGAGAGGGAACTGTGAAGGGATGCTTCGCGGTTCCGTGACGAGACAGTAGCCCTCGCACATGAAGGCACCAGACCACGAACGATGAAGAAACCCACACCTGGCGCAGGGCTGGCGGCCCCGGCCCTGGCGCCGGCCGCGGTCCCCTTCGGGCCACTTCCGGCGCGGCTGGCAGAATGGCGAGCCATGACACGACACCTCGACCCCGATCCCGCCCGGTCGCACAGGCACGCAAGGCTCGCTCGGCCCGCCCTGGCACTCGCAGGCGTGGGCCTCCTGCTCGGCTCGTCAGGCGCCCTCGCCCAGGAGGCCTCACCGCTCCCCGGGACGGACCCCGCTGCCGAGGCCAGCCCGCTGCCACCCGGCTTCACCCGCAAGATGGCCCGGGCCGTCGCCGAGGTCATCGAGGAGGTGCACCCTATCCGGGGGCTTCCGCCGGCCGAGGGCGTCGCGTACCGGGTCATCGACCAGGACGACTTCCTGGCCGAGCTCGAGACCCTCTTCCGGACCGAGTACAGCGATGACTACGTCGCGGCCGAGGATGCAGCCTTCACCCGCCTCGGGCTCCTCGACCCCGAGGACGACCTCGCGGACCTTGTCCTCTCGCTGTACGACAGCCAGACCCTGGCCTATTACGACCCGCGGACGGCGACCTTCTCGCTCGTCGGGCCCACCGAGCGCATCGGCAGCCTCGAATCGGTCGTCGTCTCCCACGAGTACGGCCACGCCCTCCAGGACGCCGCCTGGGACCTCGAGAGCCGGCGCATCAAGGACCTCGACCGGTCGGATGCCATCCTGGCTCAGCAGGCTCTCGTGGAAGGGGACGCCACGGCCCTGATGTACGACTGGGCGGCCAGGGAGCTCGGCCTGCTCGACTTGCTTCGGGTCTCTGCGAGCGCCCTGACGAGCCAGGACTCGCGCATCCTGCGGCGAATCCCTGCCATCCTGCGTCGCCAGCTCGAGTTCCCCTATCTCGATGGCTTCGCCTTCGTCAACGCCATCCGCGGTCGAGGCGACTGGGCCGCGGTGGACGCCGTGTGGGAGGCGCAGCCGGTCTCCACCGAGCAGATCCTCCATCCCGAGCTCTATCCCGATGAGCAGCCGGTGGACGTCACGCTGCCGGACGTCGCCTCGCTCCTCGGACCCGGCTGGACTGCGGCCTACGAACAGACTCTGGGCGAGATGCAGACCGGGGTCTGGGTGGCGGACGAGCGCAAGCCCCAACAACTGTTCCCGGTCCTGCCTGCCCAGCTGCCCCGGGCCGACGCCGCCGCGGGCTGGGGCGGCGATCGTCTCGTCAGCCTCGACGGACCCGACGGCGCCTGGGCGCTCGTGTGGCAGACCGACTGGGACACCCGCGCCGACGCCCGCGAGTTCCGGGACGCCGCACGCGACGCGATGGAAGATCTGCCCGGGGCGCACGCGGTCTCGGATGCCGACATCAGCGGAGGGCTATCCTCACCTGTGCTCGTGCTGGTGGCCGACGGCGAGGAGACGTTGAGCGCGCTGCGGGCCGCCTTGGGAGCGTGATCCAGGCCCATCCGTCCCGGCGAGTGAAGCGAGGAGCGGCGGACGATGAAGAAACTGACACGTGCGGCGGTATCGGCCGTTGTGGTCAGCCCAGGAGGCTCGCGCAGGGCCTCCTCGCTCCCTAACGTGCAGCTGCCATGACTGACGATCGGCCGGATCCCGGCACCTCTCGCGAGTCTCTCGATCCATCGGCGGCCCCGCCGGATCCGCTGTCTCCGGACGACGAAGGATCCGGTCTCGAGGCTTCGGCCGACGAGGACCCGACGGCCGATGAGGACCTGCCGGCCGATGAGGACCTGACCGCGGACGAGGACGTCGCTGCCGATACCGCCGACGAGGCGGCCAGCGGCGCCGCTGGTGCAGCCGCCGTCGGTGCGGGCGTCGCTGCGTCCGCTCCGGCCTGGACCACCACCCCGGTAGCCCCCGATCCCGAGGCCACCGAGGCCGCTCTCGCGGCGCTCGCGGCCAGGCCCGAGGTACCGCCCGAGCCTCCGGCTCCGCCGCCGACCTCGGGCTTCGAGGGCGAGCCGGCGGAGGAAGGCACGCCCGTCCTCCTGGTCGGCGCCATCCTGATCGGCGCCTTCATCGTCGCGCTGGCGATCGTCTTCATCCTCTTCCGACCCTTCGACTCGGGAACGGTCGTCGATGTCTCACCGTCGCCGTCACCGGTCGTGACGGCCTCGCCCAGTGCGAGCCCATCGGCCGAGACGAGCGTCGATACCCCCAACTTCCAGGGCCTCAGCCTCGAGGAGGCCGAGCAGACCGCAGCCGACTACGGGCTGGTGATTCGTGCCAACCCGGTCGAGACCGACGAGGTCGAGCCCGGCACCATCCTCGGCCAGGAGCCGGGACCCGGCGTCGCGGTGGTGGCAGGCTCGACCGTCGAGCTTCAGGTGGCGGTGGCCCCGGCATCGGTCGCCGTGCCTGACATCGTGGATGTCCCCGAGGCCGACGCGATCGCGGCCATCGAGGAAGCCGGGCTCGTCGCCGGCACCCGCACGGTGGCCTCCCACCCCACGATCGTGGCGGGCAACGTCATCAGCTCGATCCCCACCGCCGCGACCGAGGTCCTGCCCGACTCGGCCGTGGCGTATGTCGTCTCCACGGGTCCGGCCAGGGTCGCCGTTCCTGACATCGTCGATCTGCCCGAGATCGAGGCGCTCTCCACGATCACCAACGCCGGGCTCGTGGCCGGGACCCGCAGCCAGGCCTCCCACGCGACGATCGTGGCGGGCAACGTCATCAGCTCCGTCCCCGCCGCTGCGACCGAGGTCCTGCCCGGCTCCGCGGTGGCGTATGTCGTCTCCACCGGACCGGCGCGCGTGGCCGTGCCCGACATCGTCGACCTGCCCGAGATCCAGGCGCTCTCCTCGCTCACCAACGCAGGGCTCGTGGCCGGCACCCGGACGCAAGCCACACACGCGACGATCGTGGCCGGCAACGTCATCAGCTCGACCCCGGCCGCCGCGACCGAGGTCCTGCCCGGATCGGCCGTCTCCTATGTCGTGTCCACGGGGCCAGGCCGTGTAGCCGTTCCCGACGTCGTCGGGCTGCCAGAAGCCCAGGCTCTTGCCGCGGTCCGCACCGCGGGCCTGGTACCGGGCACTCGCACCGTGGCATCACATGCCACGATCGTGGCCGGCAACGTCATCAGCTCGACCCCGGCCGCCGCGACCGAGGTCCTGCCTGGGTCGGCCGTGGCGTATGTCGTCTCCACCGGTCCGGCCAGGGTCGCCGTGCCGGACATCGTGGATGTCCCCGAGACCGAGGCGCTTTCGACGCTCCGCGCCGCGGGCCTGGTCCCCGGTGCACGCAGCCAGGTGTCCCACCCCACGATCGTGGCGGGCAACGTCATCAGTTCCGTTCCAGCGCCCGGCACCGAGGTGCCCGCAGGCTCCAGCGTCAGCTACGTCGTCTCGCTCGGCGTCGAGCAGGTCGCGGTGCCCGATCTCGCGGGCTCCGCCGACGATGCCGCCGCGGCCCTCGAGGCGGCCGGTCTGGCGGGCAGCCCGTCGGAGGCCTACAGCGACAGCGTGCCCGCCGGTGACGTCCTCTCCCAGGATCCCGCCGCGGGCACCGAGGTGCCCGCCGGCTCCAGCGTCAGCTACGTCGTCTCGCTCGGCGTCGAGCAGGTCGCGGTGCCCGATCTCGCGGGCTCCGCCGCCGATGCCGCCGCGGCCCTCGAGGCGGCCGGTCTGGCGGGCAGCCCGTCGGAGGCCTACAGCGACAGCGTGCCCGCCGGTGACGTCCTCTCCCAGGTACCCGCCGCGGGCACCGAGGTGCCCGCCGGCTCCAGCGTCAGCTACGTCGTCTCGCTCGGCGTCGAGCAGGTCGCGGTGCCCGATCTGGCGGGCTCCGCCGACGATGCCGCCGCGGCCCTCGAGGCGGCCGGTCTGGCGGGCAGCCCGTCGGAGGCCTACAGCGACAGCGTGCCCGCCGGTGACGTCCTCTCCCAGGATCCCGCCGCGGGCACCGAGGTGCCCGCAGGCTCCAGCGTCAGCTACGTCGTCTCGCTCGGCGTCGAGCAGGTCGCGGTGCCCGATCTCGCGGGCTCCGCCGACGATGCCGCCGCGGCCCTCGAGGCGGCCGGCCTGGCGGGCAGCCCGTCGGAGGCCTACAGCGACAGCGTGCCCGCCGGTGACGTCCTCTCCCAGGATCCCGCCGCGGGCACCGAGGTGCCCGCAGGCTCCAGCGTCAGCTACGTCGTCTCGCTCGGCGTCGAGCAGGTCGCGGTGCCCGATCTGGCGGGCTCCGCCGCCGATGCCGCCGCGGCCCTCGAGGCCGCCGGCCTGGCGGGCAGCCCGTCGGAGGCCTACAGCGACAGCGTGCCCGCCGGTGACGTCCTCTCCCAGGACCCGCCGCGGGCACCGAGGTGCCCGCCGGCTCCAGCGTCAGCTACGTCGTCTCGCTCGGCGTCGAGCAGGTCGCGGTGCCCGATCTGGCGGGCTCCGCCGACGATGCCGCCGCGGCCCTCGAGGCGGCCGGCCTGGCGGGCAGCCCGTCGGAGGCCTACAGCGACAGCGTGCCCGCCGGTGACGTCCTCTCCCAGGATCCCGCCGCGGGCACCGAGGTGCCCGCAGGCTCCAGCGTCAGCTACGTCGTCTCGCTCGGCGTCGAGCAGGTCGCGGTGCCCGATCTGGCGGGCTCCGCCGACGATGCCGCCGCGGCCCTCGAGGCCGCCGGCCTGGCGGGCAGCCCGTCGGAGGCCTACAGCGACAGCGTGCCCGCCGGTGACGTCCTCTCCCAGGATCCCGCCGCGGGCACCGAGGTGCCCGCAGGCTCCAGCGTCAGCTACGTCGTCTCGCTCGGCGTCGAGCAGGTCGCGGTGCCCGATCTCGCGGGCTCCGCCGCCGATGCCGCCGCGGCCCTCGAGGCCGCCGGCCTGGCGGGCAGCCCGTCGGAGGCCTACAGCGACAGCGTGCCCGCCGGTGACGTCCTCTCCCAGGATCCCGCCGCGGGCACCGAGGTGCCCGCCGGCTCCAGCGTCAGCTACGTCGTCTCGCTCGGCGTCGAGCAGGTCGCGGTGCCCGATCTCGCGGGCTCCGCCGCCGATGCCGCCGCGGCCCTCGAGGCCGCCGGCCTGGCGGGCAGCCCGTCGGAGGCCTACAGCGACAGCGTGCCCGCCGGTGACGTCCTCTCCCAGGATCCCGCCGCGGGCACCGAGGTGCCCGCAGGCTCCAGCGTCAGCTACGTCGTCTCGCTCGGCGTCGAGCAGGTCGCGGTGCCCGATCTCGCGGGCTCCGCCGCCGATGCCGCCGCGGCCCTCGAGGCGGCCGGCCTGGCGGGCAGCCCGTCCGAGGCCTACAGCGACAGCGTGCCCGCCGGTGACGTCCTCTCCCAGGACCCCGCCGCGGGCACCGAGGTGCCCGCAGGCTCCAGCGTCAGCTACGTCGTCTCGCTCGGCGTCGAGCAGGTCGCGGTGCCCGATCTCGCGGGCTCCGCCGCCGATGCCGCCGCGGCCCTCGAGGCGGCCGGCCTGGCGGGCAGCCCGTCGGAGGCCTACAGCGACAGCGTGCCCGCCGGTGACGTCCTCTCCCAGGATCCCGCCGCGGGCACCGAGGTGCCCGCAGGCTCCAGCGTCAGCTACGTCGTCTCGCTCGGCGTCGAGCAGGTCGCGGTGCCCGATCTGGCGGGCTCCGCCGCCGATGCCGCCGCGGCCCTCGAGGCGGCCGGCCTGGCGGGCAGCCCGTCGGAGGCCTACAGCGACAGCGTGCCCGCCGGTGACGTCCTCTCCCAGGATCCCGCCGCGGGCACCGAGGTGCCCGCAGGCTCCAGCGTCAGCTACGTCGTCTCGCTCGGCGTCGAGCAGGTCGCGGTGCCCGATCTGGCGGGCTCCGCCGCCGATGCCGCCGCGGCCCTCGAGGCCGCCGGCCTGGCGGGCAGCCCGTCGGAGGCCTACAGCGACAGCGTGCCCGCCGGTGACGTCCTCTCCCAGGATCCCGCCGCGGGCACCGAGGTGCCCGCAGGCTCCAGCGTCAGCTACGTCGTCTCGCTCGGCGTCGAGCAGGTCGCGGTGCCCGATCTGGCGGGCTCCGCCGCCGATGCCGCCGCGGCCCTCGAGGCGGCCGGCCTGGCGGGCAGCCCGTCGGAGGCCTACAGCGACAGCGTGCCCGCCGGTGACGTCCTCTCCCAGGATCCCGCCGCGGGCACCGAGGTGCCCGCAGGCTCCAGCGTCAGCTACGTCGTCTCGCTCGGCGTCAGCCCAACGGTGACCGTTCCGCCGGTGCGTGATGTGCCTGCGGCGGATGCGATCTCAGCCATCGAGGGTGCTGGTCTCGCGGTCGGCGAGACCATCGAGCAGAGCCACAACAAGATCGACGCAGGCAACGCCATCAAGACCGACCCCGAGACGGACGCCGAGGTGGACGCCGGTTCGTCGGTGATCCTCTACGTCTCCACCGGCAGCGGTCTCACCATCAGTGCCCGAGGTCAACGGCCTGCCCGAGGCCGACGCCGTGGCCGCCATCAGCGCCGCCGGGCTCGTCGTGGGCGCCACCGACCCCCGCAGCAATGCCAACGTCCCCGCCGGCCAGGCGGTGAAGACCGATCCCGCGGCCGGCACCGAGGTCGCCCTCGGCTCCTCGGTCACCCTCATCGTCAGTCCACCGGTCCCAAGCCCGTCGCCGTGCCCGCCATCGTCGGGCTCCTCCAGCGCGACGCCCGGACCGCCATCGAGGCGGCCGGCCTCGTCGTCGGCGCCTCGTCGGTCGTCGAGGACCCCTCACCCGCCAACACCGTCCTCTCCCAGGCGCCCGAGGCCGGCACCGAGGTACCCGCAGGCACCGCCGTCGACTACACGGTGAGCTCGGGTCCCCCGGTCACTCAGTGCCCGAGGTCAACGGCCTGCCCGAGGCCGACGCCGTGGCCGCCATCAGCGCCGCCGGGCTCGTCGTGGGCGCCACCGACCCACGCAGCAATGCCAACGTCCCCGCCGGCCTCGCGGTGAAGACCGATCCCGCCGGCCGGCACCGAGGTCGCCCTCGGCTCCTCGGTCACCCTCATCGTCAGTCCACCGGTCCCAAGCCCGTCGCCGTGCCCGCCATCGTCGGGCTCCTCCAGCGCGACGCCCGGACCGCCATCGAGGCGGCCGGCCTCGTCGTCGGCGCCTCGTCGCGTCGTCGAGGACCCCTCACCCGCCAACACCGTCCTCTCCCAGGCGCCCGAGGCCGGCACCGAGGTACCCGCAGGCACCGCCGTCGACTACACGGTGAGCTCGGGTCCCCCGGTCACCGTCAGTGCCCGAGGTCAACGGCCTGCCCGAGGCCGACGCCGTCGCCGCCATCAGCGCCGCCGGGCTCGTCGTGGGCGCCACCGACCCACGCAGCAACGCCAACGTCCCCGCCGGCCTGGCGGTGAAGACCGATCCCGCCGCCGGCACCGAGGTCGCCCTCGGCTCCTCGGTCACCCTCATCGTCGCACCGGTCCCAAGCCCGTCGCCGTGCCCGCCATCGTCGGGCTCGCCGAAGCCGATGCGCTCGCGGCGCTGACGGCGGCGGAGGTCGTCGCCGGGGCGCGGTCCGAGGCCAACGACCCGGCCCCCGCAGGCATCGTCATCGGCCAGGACCCGCCCGCCGGAACGACCGTCTTCAAGGACAGCCCGGTCGACTACGTCGTCTCGCTTGGCCCGTCCGCACCCTCCGCTCGGTGGCGGCGGCACGCTCACGCAACGCCGCCGTGGCCGGCCAGCTCGACGTGACCGGGGCCGGCATCCCGACGGCCCGCGAGCTCCCGCTCGGGGGCACGCCCTACGACGCCACGAGCGGGGCCGACCAGCGGGCCATCCTCGCTGGGCGCTCGGGGTTCATCCACGACCCGGCTCGCATCGCCGACGAGCAGACTGCCCTGCAGCGCCTCGGTCTTCTGCCGCCCGGCAGCGATCTCGCTGGCCTCCTGAACCAGCTCTACGGCCAGGCCCTCCCGGTCGCCTACCTCGAGCAGAACGGGCATCTGTCCGTCGTCGCCAACATCGACAGCCTCAACGGCGCGCAGCAGGCCATGGCCGCCCGCGAGTTCGGGCGCGCTGCGGTCGACCAGAACCTCGGCCTCGGCCAGGCGCGCGTGGGCGACCTGACACAGGGAGACCGCGCCATCGCCGGCGTCGCCCTCGAGCAGGGCGACGGCACGGCGACCATGCTCGACTGGGCGGCTGCCAACGCCGCGGACCAGGGTCCAGTGGAGGACGCCATCGTCCCCGGTGACGACGGCCTCCTGGCCTCCATGCCGCCGCTCCTCCAGCGCGAGTACAGCTTCCCGTTCCTCGAGGGTCGGCTCTTCGTCGACCGGCTCCGGGAGGGCGGCGGCTGGAACGCCGTCAACGGCGCCTGGGCCGCCCCGCCGGACATCGACCGAGCAGATCCTGCATCCGGCCAAGCTATCCCGGCCGAGCGGCCGGATCCCGGTCGCGCTCGACGGGCTCGCCGGCCGGCTCGGCGGCGGCTGGGTCGAATCCTGGCAGCAGACGATGGGCGAGCTGCGCATCGGCGTCTGGCTGGCCGACGGCCAGCCCGGGACCCAGCAGGGTCCGCGGGCCCCGATCGACCTGCCGCGGGCCAACGCCGCGGCCGGCTGGGGTGGCGACCGCCTGGTCAGCCTGAACGACGCCGACGGCACGTGGGCCATCGTCTGGCAGACGACGTGGGACAGCCCCGACGACGTCAGCCAGTTCATCGAGGCGGCCAACGCCGCCATCGCGGACCTGCCCGGCGCACATGCGGTCCTCGCCGGCCGATGTCGTCGGCGGGCTTCCTGCCCCGGCCTCGTGCATCCTCACCAGCGACCCAGGCACGCTGGCGCGCGGTCCAGGCGGCGCTCGGCGTCGGCCTGAGCCAGACAGCCGCGGGTCGAGGCAGCGCGGGCCGGACGCCCGGCCTCGCTCACATCGCTTCGGGGGCCGAGATGCCCAGCAGCGCCAGGCGTGTTGCGGATGACCGACGCGCGTCAGGTCGATGAGCGCCAGGCGGCCGCGCCGACGTCACCGGGTCGGCCGCGTCGATGACGCGTCGGTCGCGGTAGAAGGCATGGAAGGTCGTCGCCAGCTCGGTCGCGTAGGCGGTCAGGCCCTGGGCCTCCTCCGAGCGCGCCGCGTCCTCGACCACCTCCGGCAGTCGAAGGACGACCTTGGCCAGGCCGGTCGCCACGTCATCGCCGGCGAGCGCGCCGCGGAACGACGGAGCCCGCGCGAGACCCGCCTCGGCCGCCTTGGCCAGGATCGAGCAGATCCGGGCGTGCGCGTACTGCACGTAGTAGACCGGGTTCTCGGCCGACTGCCGGCGCGCCAGCTCGATGTCGACGTCGATGGGCGAGCTGGCCGAGCGTGACGCGAACGACCAGCGGGCGCGCGTCGACGCCGATCTCCTCGAGCAGCTCGTCGAGCGTCAGGAACTCGCCCGAGCGCTTGCTCATCGGGGATCTCCTGGCCGTCGCGCACGAAGCGCACCCAGGCCACCATGAGCATCTCGACGGCGTCCTTGTCGAAGCCCATGGCCTCGGCCGCGTTGCGGACGCGTGCCACGGTCCCGTGGTGGTCGGCGCCCCAGACGTAGATGAGCTTGTCGAAGCCGCGGCTGAACTTCTCGCTGACGTAGCCGATGTCCGAGGCGAAGTAGGTCGGCTCGCCGCTCGAGCGGAAGATGACGCGGTCCTTGTCGTCGCCGAACGCGGTCGAGCGGAACCAGGTGGCGCCGTCCTGCTCGTAGACGTGGCCGCCTGCGCGGAGCGCGTCCACGGCACGCTCGACCCAGCCCTCGTCGTGGAGGCTGGCCTCGCTCTTCCAGACATCGAAGTGGACGCCGAGCCGCTCCAGGCTGGCCTCGATGCCGTCGCGGATGCGGGCGCCGGCCCAGGCGCCCACGCGCCGCGTCGCGGTCGGCGCCGGGCGCGGTGGCTGCCGCCCAGACGTCGTCCGGCATGCTCGCGGCGAGCTCGTCGACGTAGCTGCCCCGATAGGCCTCCTCCGGCAGCGGCTCACCCAGCCGTCGGGCGGCCACGGATGCGCCGAGGATGCGGACCTGGCGGCCCGAGTCGTTGAAGTAGTACTCGCGCGTGACGCGGTGACCGCCGCCCTCGAGGACGCGGCAGAGGAGGTCGCCGACGAAGGCGCCGCGCGCGTTGCCGACGGTCAGCGGGCCCGGTCGGGTTGGCCGAGACGAACTCGACGTTGACGTGCAGCGGCCCGCTCGGGCGGGACCGTGCCCGAACGACTGTCCGGCCGCCGCCGCCTCGTCGAGCAGCGTCTCGAGCCAGGCGGGCGCGAGGCGCAGGTTCAGGAAGCCGGGCGCCGCGACTTGCGACGTCGACGAAGGGCCTGTCCGCCGGGCAGGTCGCGCAGGCTCGACGCCAGGGCCTCGGCGATCTGCAGCGGCGCACGGCGCATCGGCCGGGCCAGCTTCAGGGCCAGGTTGGTGGCCAGGTCGCCGTGCTCCGGGTTCGCTGGCCGCTCGACCTCGACCTCGGGCCGCTCGGAGGCGTCGAGCTGCCGGCAGGGCGCCGCTGTCAGTCGCGTGCCGCCATGCACGCGCCACGAGCTCGGCGACCCGTGACGCGGACCGGGACGGGCGCGGCCTCAGGGCCCTGCGTCGGGCTCACGACACGGCTCACGACTCGGATCCGAGGTCGACGACGAGCGACGGCTCGGCCAGCGCGACACGGGCCCGGGAAGACGCTCACGGGCCGCCTCGAGCGCGGCCTGCGGGTCGTGGGCGTCGAGGATGTGGGTGAGGATGAGCGAGCCTGCCTCGCCGTCGCGGCCGACCTCGGCCGCCTGCACGGCGGTGAGGTGGTTGGCGCTCGGGATGGCTTCCCGCGTCGACCAGAAGGCCTCGCAGAGCAGGGTGTCACCCTGGTCGGATGAGCGGCAGCAGGTCGTCCGCCCGACCGCAGTCGCCGCTGTAGACGAGGCCGGGGGCACCGTCGCATGCCGTTCTCGGTGACGCGGAACGCGTAGCTCATCTCCGAGTGCATGACGCGCCGGCTCTCGAGGACGAAGGGGCCGATGTCGCGCGACGCCGGCCACGAGCTCGGGGCCGACGAGGTCATCGAGGAAGCCGTCCTCGCCGTTGAAGACGTCGTAGCGGCGGCGCAGCTCGTCGGGCACGTGCAGACCGATGCTGCCGCGGCTCCTCGTAGCCGATAGCGCAGCAGGTGGCGCAGCGGGATGAGATCGACATGGTGGTCGCGTGCTCGTGGCTGATGACGACCGCATCGAGCGACGAGGGATCGCGCTGCGCGAAGAGCGAGCTCAGCGCACCCTGGCCGAGGTCCAGGACGATCGCGCCCTCCGGGATGCTCGACGAGGTAGGCCGACGACGGGCGACCCGGTCGCTCCGACCATGCGGCCGACGACCCGAGGACGGTGAGCCTCAGGCCCACGGATCGCGAGCGGGCGGCTGCTCCTGCTCATGTTCGCTGCTCCCTTGTCCGTGCCCGGTCGCGATCGTCCCGCTGGCGAGCCCGGCTGCCACCCTGCGCAGCCTCGATCGATGCGGTCGGGCAGCACCACGATACCGGCTTCGCGCGCACCGTCCCAGCGGGACGCTGCGTCCACCGACCGCCACGACCGGGGCATCGCCCGCGCGCACGCAGGGCTTCGGCGACCGCGAGCGCCGTGGCCTGATCCGTCTCCTGCACGACGGCGATGACCGCGACGCGTGCCGGTGCTGCCTGACGACGTGCACCCAGCTGGCGACGGGGACGTCCGCACCGAGGTAGAGCACGCCCACGCCCAGCCGTCGCAGCGCCACCGCGAAGGCCAGCGCCCCGAGCTCGTGGCGCGCACCGGGCGGCAGGCCCACGACGACGCTGGCGTCGCCCGATGACGGCAGCTGCCTCGTAGAGGGCGGAGAGTCGTCGATGGACGGCGGCGCTGGCGGCGTGCTCCGCCGCCACGTCGAGTGTGCCGTCGCTCCACGCCCGCCCGAGGGCCACGAGCGCCGGCATGAGCAGGTCGTCGACGATCGACTCGAACGAGCCCAGCGCGAACATCTCGTCGAGGACAGCAGCCGGTGGCCGAGATGTCCATGACCGTGGCGGATCTGAGGAAGCGCTCGATGAGCTCGGCGTGGTGCGGCAGGCCCGACGTCGTCATCGAATGCCGGCGAGCGCCTGGGCGCCGGAACGACCGGGACCTCGCCGGCGAGGATGGCGCGGCTGGCCTCGCTGGCGCTCCAGCCGTTCTCGGTCAGCTCCTTGACGCGCATGAGCGTGGCGATGGCCTCGTCGTCGTAGAGGCGATAGCCCGACGGCGTGCGCTTTGGGCTGACCACGCCGTAGCGGCGCTCCCACGCCCGGATGAGGGGAACGCTGACGCCCGAGCGGATCGAGGCCTGTTTGATGCTGTACATGCTTTGTGGAGCATATCACGCGGTTCTGGCGGCCACAAGCCGGCGCACAGTCCGGACAAACACTTGACAAAGCATGGACAGACGCTATACGCTTCGCGGCAGCAGGTCAGACAGACCTTCAACACGAACGCAGAGAGAGGAGAACGACATGACCGACCGGTGGTGTCTCCAGGGACCCACGCCGAGGGGCGTAGATCGCCTCCAGCCCATCCACGCCGGAGAGCTTCCAGCTCGATTCCCGACAGTCTCAGGCTTCACGAAAGGAACGAGAACCACGATGCGAACGACGAAGCTCTCCCTCCTCGGCGCGGCGGCCGCCCTCGCCGCCCTGACGGCGCTACCGGTCGGCGTCGCCGCCCAGGACGAGATGACCGACGAGATGGCCAAGGTCCGCGTCGGGCACTTCAGCCCGGACGCGCCCGCGGTCGACGTCTACGCCAACGGTGGCGCCATCCTCGACCGAGGTCGCCCTTCGGCGTGCTCTCCGAGTACCTCGAGGTCCCGGCCGGCGACGTACACCATCGCAGGTCGTGGCCGCGGGCGCCGACCCTGCCGACGGCGCCGTCATCGGTCCGCGTCGACCTCGACTTCGCGGCCGGCACCATGACCACCGTCGCCGCGACCAACGTCCTGGCCTCGATCGAGGCCCAGGTCCTGAGCGACGATCCCGCACCCGCAGGATGGCATCGCGCAGGTGCGCGTCGTCCACTTCAGCGCTGACGCGCCCGCCGTCGACATCGCCCTCGATGGCGGTGACGTGGTGGCTCGAGAACCTGGCCTACCCCGACGCCGCCGGCTACCTCGACCTTGCCCGAGGGCGAGTACGACCTCGAGATCCGCCTCGCCGGCACGACCGATGTGGCCATTCGACATCGACCCGCTGCGCGCTGGCCGGCGGCACCAGCTACACGCGTCTTCGCCATCGGCTCCGCTCGCCGACGGCTCCTTCACGGTCCTGCCGGCCGTCGACGCCAGCGCTGCCATGGCCGACGACGATGGCCGAGGGTGAGGAGATGGCCCGAGGAGTCGCCCGAGGCCGCCGAGTAAGCCGGTCCACCGTCGCTCACGGGCCGGCAGTGCGCTCCCCTGCCACTGCCGGCCCGCCCCACTCCCAGCACGACACTCACGAACGAAAGGAATCACACCCCCATGTCGCAACCCACCACCCGCAGGGCGCAAGCGCCGTCATCGGCCTGGCTGCCGCCCTGGCCGCCGTCACGGTCGATCCCGACCGCCGTCGCCGCCCAGGACGAGATGGCCGAAGATGGCCAAGGTCCGCGTCCTCCACGGCGCCGGCGATGCCCCGGCCGTCGACGTCTACGCCGGCGGCAACCTCGTCGTCGAAGGCCTCGAGTACGCCCAGATCACGGACTATCTCGAGGTCCCAGGCGGCGAGTACCAGATCCAGGTCGTGCCCAGCGGCGCCACCCTGGACGAGGGCCCCGTCGTCATCGACGCCCCACTGACCTTCGATGCCGGCACCATGACCACGGTCGCTGCCACCGGCAGCCTCGGCCGCCGGCATCGTCCCGCAGGTCCTGCCTGACGCCCCGGCTCCCAACGCCGACGGCACGCAGGTCCGCGTCGTCCACTTCAGCTTCGACGCCCCGGCCGTCGACATCGCCCCTGACGGCGAGGCCGCGCTCATCGAGGGCCTCGCCTTCCCCGACAACACCGGCTACGTCGACCTGCCGGCCGGCGCCTACGACCTCGAGATCCGCGCCGCGGGCACGGACACCGTCGCCTTCGACATCCCCGAGGTCACGCTCGACGCTGGCACCAGCTACTCCGTGTTCGCCGTGGGCGGCCTGGAGGATGGCAGCTTCACGGTCGTCCCGGCCGTCGACTGCCGCCCTCGCGGGCGTGCGCGTCGGTCACTTCTCAGCCGACGCCCCCAACGTCGACGTCTACGCCAACGGCAGCGCCGTCCTGACCGACGTGCCCTTCGGCGTCATCTCCGACTACCTGTACGTGCCGGCCGGCACGTACCAGATCCAGGTCGTGCCCGCCGGCGCCTCCCTCGAGGAGGGCCCCGTGGTCATCGACGCACCGCTCACCTTCGAGGGCGGCACGCTGACGACCGTGGCGGCCACCAACGAGCTCGCCAACATCACCCCGGTCGTCCTCACGGACAAGCCGGCGCCCGTCGCCGACGAGGCCCAGATCCGCGTCGTCCACCTGAGCGCCGATGCGCCCAAGGTCGACGTGGCTCCTGACGGCAGCGACGTCAAGGACGCCATCTTCAAGAACCTCAAGTACGGCAAGGCCAAGGGCTATGCCACCGTGCCTGCGGGCGAGTACGACCTCGAGGTCCGTCCCGCCGGCAAGAAGCAGGCCGCCTTCGACATCGCCCGCCCTCACGCTCGAGGCCGGCAAGAGCTACAGCGCCATGGCCATCGGCCAGCTCGGCAGTGGCTCGTTCACGGTCATCCTCGTCGAGGATGCCGTCTGCCGACGCAGGCGAACCGGCAGAGGCCCGGGGCCCGACGCCGTCGGCACCCAGGCCTCCGCCGACCCATCTCACTCGTATCAGATCACAAGGAGGAACCTCGATGTTCAAGAAGCTCATGGCCGGCGTCGTGCTGGCAGCCATCTCCGTCACGGCCATCGTTCCGGCCACCGTCTCTGCCGCTCCCGGCACCACGATCGTGGACAAGGCCATCGCGGTGAACAGCCGCACCGGCGACTTCGACACGCTCCTCACGGCCGCCACCTGCGACTACCTGGACGGCGCCGTCGTGGACGTCCTGTCGTCACCCGACAAGACCCTGTTCGCTCCGACGGACGCCGCCTTCCGCCGCCTCGGCGAGGCGCTCGGCCTCGGCAAGGCCGGCCTCAACCCGGGCAACGTCTGCAGCGTCGACAGCCTGCTCGGCGACGGCACCCTGCTCGACATCCTCGCCTACCACGTCATCGACGGCAAGGTGGATGCCAAGGCGGCCACGAAGGCCGTCGGCTCCAAGGTCGAGATGCTCGACGGCGACAAGGCCGCGATCACGGTGCGAGGCGGCAAGCTCCGCATCGATGATGCGGCCATCCTCGCCACCGACATCCGCGCCAGCGACCAGGGCATCATCCATGTCATCCAGAAGGTCATGACTCCGCCCGCCCTTGGGTAGACACGCGGACTGACGGACGTGCTCTCGAGTCGGTCGAGCCGGTCCCTTGGTGGGGCCGGCTCGACCGATTCCTGGGGCGAGGCGATCGTCGGGGCCCCGGCGGTCGCTCAGCGTCCCGAGGCGAGGACCGACGAGTCGCCGTGGGTCCGGGCGCGCTGTGCTGCCGGCAGGGTGTCGTGCTCGTCGGCCGACAGGGCTCGATAGGCCACCTCGGGACCCGGCTGCGCCCGCAGTTGCCGGCCGATGAGCGCGGAGGCGGCGGGCGGCGAAGCCAGCAGCCCGCGGACCGATCCTGCGATGAGCGGCCGGCTGGCACGGTTCGGATCGAGCGCCAAGCCGGCCAGGTGTCGCTCGATGGCAGCGGCCCGTCGAACTGGTCCGTCGAGAAGGGCAGCACCAGCATGGGCACGCCGTGGGTGAGCGCCTCCGTGACGCTGTTGTTGCCGCCGTGCGTGACCAGCAGGTTCGCATGCCGCAGCAGCGCCACCTGGGGCAGGCTGGCACGCACGAGCCAGTCGTCAGGGATCGGGCCGAGGACGCCAGGCTGCTGGTCGCCGATCGCCATGCGCAACGCGTGCCTCGACGCGCCGCAGCGCGCGCAGCGACCCGCGCCAGGACGTCGCCCCGCGCCGAGAGGAAGGTGCCGAAGGAAACGACGACGAGCGGCCGGCCATCGGCGCGCGCCAGCCAGTCGGCGGTGTCGTCGTCGGGCGACTCGTGGCGGACGGCGCTGCCCAGGAAGGCGTGCCGTGGCGGGAGGAGCGCGGTCCGCTCAGCCGCATGGAGGTCGGCGGGGTAGTTGTAGAGCACCATGTCGCCGTGGGCGCGAAGGCATCGCCGACCGGCTCGGTGCTCGGGCGCGAGCGAGCGCAGGACACGATCGTAGGCATCGCTGAAGGCCTCGCCTGACCTGCCGCGAGCGACCGCCCGCAGCGTCGGCCAGCTGCCAGGGGATCGACGTGCACGGCGGTCGGCCACGCGGACGGGACGCCGTAGACCTCGCGCCGACCGGCAGGGCCGTGGGGTGGCCGAGCACCACGTCACCGTACGGGACGTCCATGGCCCGCAGGCCGATGGTGGCCGCGAAGGCGAGGTGGTCCACGAGGATGGCGTCGGGGCGCAGGCGCTCGACGATGCGGATGGTCCGCCGTGCCACGAGACGTGGCTGCCAGAGCAGGTCGACGGCGCGCGCCTCCGCCTGGAAGCGCAGGGTCTCGAGCATGCCTCGTCGGGTGGCCGCGAAGAAGGCCTCCAGCGAGCGCCCCTCGGCAGCGGATAGCCGGTCCCGGCGCCGTGCGATGCCCGCATTCGACCCGCGCGACATGACGAGGTCGGACGTGCTCGAAGCCGGCGCCCGCGACGAGCGGAGCCACGGCCGGCGCCGGTGGCCACCACGACGCGCTCGCCCCCGCCGGTCCCAGGCCCGGGCGATGGTCAGCAGCGGGATGGCGTGCGAGGCGTAGTCAGGGCTGATGACGAGCAGCGTCACGCCGCCCGGCCTTCCTCCACGGGCAGGGCCAGCGTGCTGACGCCGGCCGCGATGCGATAGACGGCGGCCAGCGTGCGGGCCATCCGGTCGAGCGTGAAGCGCGCGTCCACGACCTCGCGGGTCCGCGCCGCCGTCTCGGGTCCCGGGCCAGGGCGAGCGCCTCGCGGACGCCCGCTGCGATGGCCGCGGCGTCGGTGGTGTCGACGAGCGCGCCCGTGACGCCCCGGCTCGACGTAGGTGGCCGGTCCGCCGGGCAGCGGCGCGACGACGGGCAGGCCGGCCGCCATGGCTTCGACGATGGCCAGGCCGAACTCCTCCTTGAGGCTGCCGCAGACGTAGGCGCCACCGGGCGCGATGCCCCGACCCCAGCCGTGCCTCGCCACGGCCAGCACGAGGCTGGCCTCGGCGTGGCGACGGTGTCCGAGCAGCACGACCCGGTCGCGCAGGTCGCGGTGGCCTCCAGAAGGGCACTCGATGCGGGCCAGCTCGGCGGCCTCGGCCGCGCGACGGATGCGTCGAGGTCGCCGCCGACGATGACGAGGTTGGCGCTGCGCGGCGAGATGGCGATCGAGGGCGAAGGCCTCCACGACGCGCGCCATGCCCTTGACCTCGTGGAGCCGACCGACGCTGACGACGATGGGCAGGCCCTGCCGCTCGTCGGGCAGGCGCGCGATGGCGCGCGCGCAGGTCGCCGAGCACCGGCGCCTCGTCGGCCTGCCGGACGGCGCCGCGACAGCATCGTCGGCCTGCCGGGTGTCCACGCCCTCGGCCACGATGGTGTGGCGCGAGCGAGCCGGCAGCCAGGTCGACGCCCACCAGCTCCGCGAGCTGCTCGGTGGAGGTCGGGTCGCGGGAAGAGGACCAGCTCGCGGGCCTGTCGCGCCAGCTCGGCCACGAGCGTCGGCCCGGTACCAGAGCGCCGCCCGCGCGTCCTGCGTCGCGAAGTTGCGGCGGTCCAGCGTGCCGCTGCGCTCGGCCGCCGCGATGGGGCCGTGCGGGTCGGGGGCCAGCGTGAAGACGGTCGGGATGCCGAGCTCGCGGGCCACGGTGCATGCCGCCAGGCTGCCCGGATCGGCCATGCGCAGGTGGATGACGTCGGGGATGCCCGGGGCCAGCAGGGCGGCCCGGATGCCACGCCGGCCGCCACGAGCGAGGGCCAGCGCTCCGCGAAGGTGGCGCCCTCGCCTTCCTCCAGGGCGATCGTCTCGAAGCGGTGGCCGCGGACGACACCGGGCTGGTCGGGCAGGCGCCTCCGTGCAGGCAGATCGGGCAGCGCCCGGCCGATGCTGATGACGTCGGGATGCGCGGCTGCCGCGCCAGCGCGGCACCGAGCCGCGACAGCAGCGTGGCGACGCCGCCGGCATCGCCCATGCCGGCCCGCGTCGCCTCGGCGTCGAGGACCGGCGCCGAGGTGGACCTGGGCGATCTTGAGGCCGTGCGGCGCGGTGTGCACCTCGCCGCGGGCCCGCGACGCCGCAGCACCTGCAGCGCCCGCGCGCGTGCGACACGGCCTCGCCGCAGCGGACCCTGTCGCAGCCGCCAGCGCGAGCGAGTGGGTCGGCAGGACCGCTCGTCGGCGCGGTCCCCGAGGGCGGCGATGGCCTCCACCCGGACAGCCTCGCGCCTCCGCAGGCGTCGGTGGCCACCCGCTCCAGCGCGCAGGCGGGCCCGGGGCCGGGCACGAGCCCGACGGTCTCGGCGAGGTAGCGACGCGCGGCCGCCGACGCCCGTGTCGAGCATCGCGTCCGCACAAGGCGTCCAGGACGGCCGGCACGATGTCCGGCTCCTCGACTCGCCCAGCGAGCCAGGACCTGCTGGGCGTGCATGCCGGCCAGCCCGCCGCGCCCGACGGTCTCCGCCAGCGGCTCGATGAGCCGGGCCGCTGCGGGCCGCCCGTCGCAGGGCCCAGGCGGCGTGCGCGTCATGGCCGGGCCGGGACGTGTCGATGAGCGCTCGCGAGCACGTCCTCGGCGCCATCGCCCGGAACCGCACCGAGGGCTGGATGGCGGCCGTTGCCGTGACCGTGTCGCTCTCGTCCCCGATGGCCTCGAGGAGCGGCGCCAACAGGCCCTGCGGCTCGGCGCCGTGGTCCCGGGCCGAGATCGCGGCCCGGCGGACCCCGGGGCGAGGCGGATGGCGGCCAGGATGGTCGGGGCGTGCCGCACCCGGTCGAGTGCGTCACCGACGGACGCACCGGGGCCGGCCGCAGCGACGGCCCGTCGCTTCGACTGGAGATCGTCAGGCCGGGCGAGGCTCCGGAGGCGAGCCTGCTGCCCGATCCATGGGCGCGCGTCTGCTCCATGCGTCGTGGCCACGTGGCCGTCAGGCGGCCGGTGGACGCCCATCCCTGAGGCCGTCGATGACCGTGGCTGATCGATCGCTGCACGCCCGAGGTACGTGGAGAGGCCGGCCTCCAGCGGTGTCAGCGTGCGGGGCATGGCACGCAGCAGCGGCTCGATGTCCACGGTGGCCGGCTGGTTGACGAAATCGACCGCGTCCGGGCTCAGCGGCGGATGGGGCAGGAAGCGCATCGGCCAGGCCGCCAGCTTGATGAGGGGCGCGGGTCCGGGCAGGATCGGCCTGTGCATGCCGGCCACGTCCATGGCTCGTGCGATGACCTCGCGCATCGACATGGCCTCCGGGCCACCGACCTCGAAGGTCCGCTCGACGGCGGCGTCCTGCTCCAGGCTGTCGGCGGCCAGGCGGGCGACGTCGCCCACGAAGACCGGAGCCAGCTGCTGGCGGCCGAGGTTGGTCAGGGGCACGAAGGGCAGGCGTTCGGGCGAAGCCGAGGAAGCGATTGAGGGAGACGTCGCCCGGGACCGTAGACCCAGGTCGGTCGCAGGATCGTCCAGGCCATGCCCGAGTCGCGCACGGCGTCCTCGGCGACGGCCTTGGCGCGGAACCAGTGGCGCTGCGCGTCGTGACCGGCGCCGGCGCCCGAGAGGTAGACGACGCGGCGCACGCCGCTCTCGCGGCCCGCGGCGACGAGGCGCTGCGTCCCGCCGGCGTCGACCTCCATGAAGGTGTAGCCCCTTGCGCGGCTGCTCGACGGGCAGGCCCGGGAAAGGCCAGCGAGATGACCAGCTCATCGACGCCCTCCAGCGCTGCGCGGAGGCTGTCCGGGTCGCGCACGTCGGCCCGGCGCAGCTCGATGTCGTCGGGCAGCTGTCCGCGCGCTGCCTCGCCGCGCGAGGAGAGCACGATCACGCGGCGGCCGCGCCGGCGCAGCTCGCGCGGCGATCTCGCACCCACGAAGCCGGTCCCGCCGGCCACGGCGATGCTGCCCGGACGCGCGCCGGCTGGGTCGCCGGCCGGCTCGAAGATCTGGTCGATGGCCGTGGCACGGAAGGCGAAGAGGTGCTCGAGCTGCGCGCGCACGACGAGTCGGTGGCGCGAGCGACCCGAGGGGACCGAGGGGCAGCTCGTACTCCACGTGATCGTCGAGACGGACGCCACCCTCGGACAGGAGCGTGAAGCGGTGCTCGTGCACCCACGACTGTAGGGGCCCTTGAGCTGGATGTCGCGGAAGCGGATGCGGGGCCTCGACCTCGTCGATCCGGCGTCTGCCACCGCGTCGGGATGCCGAACAAGCGGACGGACCGTGTAGTCGATGGTGGCACCGACGGTCGGTGACCGGGTCGGGCGTGTGGATGACGAAGCCCATCGAGCGGGGCGTGATGCGACCGAGGTTCGCTGGGCTCGAGAAGAACGACCACACGCGGTCGAGGTCGGCCTTCACGATGTGGATGCTGTCCAGCGTGTGGGTCGACCATGTCTCGCCCTCCCGGATGTACAAGGTTTGTACACAGGATGCTACCGCCATCCAAGCGTGCGCGTCAAGCAGTTGTACAATGTTGTGCATGCGGCTGTCCAAGGTTGTCCTCGGGAAGGACGCAGCGACATGAGCGGCCTCGAGGGCGGGGAGATCGCCATCGTCGTGGTTCCGCCGCGACCTGCGCGTCAGCGACCACCCGGCGCTCAGCGCCGCGGTGGCCAGCGCGCCACCCGGTGGTGCCCGCTCTTCGTCCTCGACGAACGCCTGCTCGGCGAGCCACGCGCCGCGCCGGCGCGCTCATGGTTCGTGCTGCGCTCGCTGGCCGAGCTCTCGACGCCGCGCTGCGCGACGCGAGGCAGCGGCCTGCTGCTGCGCGTCGGGCGGCCCGAGGACGTGGTTGCCCGAGGTGGCCCACGAGGTCCGGCGCCTCGGTCGTGCTGGCGACGCGCGACGTCACGCCCTTCAGCCACGACGCGACGCAGGCCGTGGCCGCTGCGCTCGAGCGGGACGGCCGTCGCCTGCGGCTGCAGCCCGGCCTGCTGCTGGCCGAGCCCGAGTCCATGCTCACCGCCTCGGGCCGGCCGTACGGCGTCTTCACGCCCGTTCTGGCGAGCCCTGCGCAGGCCCCCGACGCTCGGCCACTGCTCCGCCGCGATCGCAGTCGTCCGCACCACCGGCGGCTCCTGGACGACGTCACGACAGCAGCTCTCGAGCCGCTCTCGGCTGAGCCCGAGGCACCGCGTCCCGGGCTGCCTGCGCCGGGCGAGGCCGCCGCGCAGGAGCGCCTCCGGACCTGGCGTGCGCGATGGGCTGCCGCGATACGGCGATCGGCCGCGACGACCTCGACGGCCAGGCCACCTCGCACCTGGGCGCGGACCTCCACCTCGGCACGCTCTCGCCGCTGCAGGTCGAGACCGCCGCGCTCGAGGCTCGGCGAGTCGGCCGAGCCGTTCGTGCGACAGCTCGCCTGGCGGGAGTTCTACCACCACCTGCTCTTCCATCGACGCGCGGCCGCTCGACCGCGCGGCCGACGAGACCCTTCATGGCCGTCTTCCGCTCACGAGGCCGACGACCCCGAGGCCGTCGCGGCCTGGCGCGAGGGCCGCACCGGCATCCCGGTCGTGGATGCCGGGATGCGTCAGCTGGCAGCGACGTCGTGGCTGGGCAATCGGGCCCGCCTGGTGGTGGCCTCCTTCCTGACCCGGCACCTGCTCATGGACTACCGCATCGGCGAGCGCCACTTCATGCGCCATCTCGATCGACGGCGACGTCGCCAACAACCGGGGTGGCTGGCAGTGGACCGCGGGCGTGGGCGCGGACCCGCAGCCCTGGTTCCGCATCTTCAACCCGGTCCTGCAGGGGCAGCGCTTCGATCCCGAGGGCGACTGGGTGCGCCGCTGGGTGCCCGAGCTGGCGCATGCGTCCCGGCGCGCTACATCCACGCCCCGTGGGAGATGCCCGCAGATGCGGCCAGCCGCGGCAGGCGTCCGCCTCGGTGAGTCCTACCCGCGGCCCATCGTGGACCTGCAGGCGGGTCGCGAGCGCGCCCTGGCGGCCTTCCGCTCGGTCACGGCTGCCGGAGCCGGAGAGGGCACCGGCGGCTGACCCCCGTGGTCGCCGAGGACGAGGACGCAGCGATCCGCTGGTCACGCTTCACGGTCGCGTCCGAGCCATCGGCGCCGGACCGCGAGCGGCGTGCGCGGGCCGCTCGGCTCGTTCAGCGCGCCTGACGAGCTCACGCATGGAGCCGCGGAAGACGAGCGAGTGCACCGGCAGCAGCAGGTACCAGTAGAGCAGGCCGCTGAGCCCCCTGGGCTCGAAGAAGGCGGTCTGGGCGATCCGGGTGAGCGGGCTGCCCGAGGCTGCCTCGGTCACCTCGTACTGCAGCCAGGCCCGACCGGGCACCTTCATCTCGGCGCGGAGGCGCAGCAGCTCAGGCCGGCGCACCGCCTCCACGCGCCAGAAGTCGACGGCATCGCCGACGCGGACGTGGTCGGGATCACGCCGACCCAGGCGCATGCCGGGCCCACCGACGACGCGGTCGAGCAGGCCGCGGAGACGTCCACAGCAGGTTGGCGAAGGGCCAGCCGCTGGCGCCGCCGAGCCGCTCGATCTCGGCGAACGCGACCGCGCTGCTGGCGTGGACCGAGCGGCGCTGACGGTCCACGATCATGCCCTCGCGCGAGCCCGGCCTCGGTCAGGTCCGGCCGACCGGGCACGCCCAGCGAATCGAACCAGGTGGTCTCGACGTCGTGGCCGTCGATGCGCTCGATGGCTCGCCGCACGGCCAGCTCGAAGGGCGTCGTGCGTCGACGCCGAAGGCCGCCGCAGGTCCCGGATTCGCGCACCACGACCTCGTTGCGGAGTCCCTCGATGAGCGGTCGGGCGATGGCGCTGGGGACCGGCGTGACCAGGCTGCACCAGTAGGAGCTGAGCCGAGGCGTGAGCACCGGGACCGGGATCATGAAGCGACGCAGGCCGCGGAGCCGCGCGTAGGTCTGCATCATCTCGGCGTAGGAGAGCACGTCCGGCCCGCCGATCTCGACGATGCCGGCGCGCTCCGGATGACCGACCGCCCCGACGAGGTAGTCGAGCACGTCGCGGATGGCGATGGGCTGACAGAGCGTGCGCACCCAGCGCGGCGTGATCATCACCGGCAGGTGCTCCACGAGGCTGCGCAGCAGCTCGAAGGAAGCACTGCCCGAGCCGATGATGACGGCGGCGCGGAACTCGGTGACCGGGACGCCGTGGGCGGCCAGCTCCGCCCCGACCTGCTGGCGACTGGCGAGGTGCGTGGAGAGTTCGCTGGACGGGTCACCCAGGCCGCCCAGGTAGACGATGTGACCGACGCCCGCCTCCTGCGCGCCACGCGCGAAGGCGCGCGCCGCCGCGAGGTCGCGCTCGCTCGAACCCGGCCTCGCCGCCGGCCATGGAGTGCGCCAGGTAGTAGGCCAGCTCGACGTCCGCGAGCGCGGCCGGCAGCGTGTCCGGATCGAGCAGGTCGACGCGCACGACCTCGGCGTCGGGGAAGCGCTCGGCCAGGCCTCGCGGATCGCGGCTGGCGAGGCGAACGGCATGGCCCTGGGCCAGCAGCCGGGCGGCAAGGCGGCCACCGACGTAGCCGCTGGCGCCGACGACGAGGATGCGCATCGCCGATGCCGTCGCCCGGTCAGGCCACGCCGCGGCGCTTCTCGAAGGCGATCTGGAGGTCCTGCGTCATGCCCGTGCGGAAGCCTGCCTCGCTGATGGACAGGTAGTAGTCCCACATGCGGATGAAGCGGTCGTCGAAGCCCATGGCGCGGACCTCGTCGAGGTGCTCGAAGAAGCGTGTCCGCCAGGCCTGCAGCGTGCGGGCGTAGCTGTCGCGGATGTCGTGCACCCCGGTGACCAGCAGCCGGGTGCCCTCCAGCGAGGCCTCGATGGCTGCCAGCGACGGCAGCACGCCGCCCGGGAAGATGTAGCGCTGGATCCAGTTGGCGCCGCGCAGCTGGGCCACGTAGGCGTCGTGCGGGAAGGTGATGACCTGGACGCTCATGCGGCCGCCGGTCCGCAGGGCCGCCGCGCAGGCCTCGAAGAAGTCGCGGTAGTACTCGGCCCCGACGGCCTCGAGCATCTCGATCGAGACGATGGCGTCGTAGGTGCCCGCGATGTCGCGGTAGTCGCGCAGCTGCACGTCGACGCGGTCGGCGAGCCCGGCCGCAGCGACGCGCTCGCGGGCCAGGTCGTGCTGCGCCTGCGAGATGGTGATGGTCGTGACGCGGCAGCCCAGCTCGCCGGCCGCGTAGAGCGCGAAGCCGCCCCAGCCGGTGCCGATCTCGAGGACGTGCTGGCCGCGCTCGCAGGCCGGCCAGCTCGGCCATGCGGCGGTACTTGGCGCGCTGGGCGTCGGCCAGCGACTGCTCGGGCGACTCGAAGACGGCGCTCGAGTAGGTCATCGTCTCGTCCAGCCAGAGCCGGTAGAAGTCGTTGCCCAGGTCGTAGTGCGCGGTGATGTTGCGCCGCGCCCCGGCTCGCGTGTTGCGGTTGCGCCGGTGCGCGATGGTCCGGCCGACCCTGGCCGGGACGCGCCACCAGCCCTTCGACAGGGCCAGGTCGGTGGCGGTTGGCCACCGCCAGCGAGATGAGCGCCACGAGGTCCGGGCTGGACCAGAGGCCGTCCACGTAGGCCTCGCCACCGCCGACCTCGCCGCCGAGGAGGAGCCGCCGCAGGGCCTCGAGGTCGTGGATGTGCATCTCGCCGCGCAGCTCGGAGTCGCGGTCGCCGAAGACGCGTCGCGAGCCGTCGGGCAGCCGCACCGTCAGGCAGCCGCGTGCGGATGCGCGCGGCCGCCGCCAGGCCGATGCGGCCGGCGATCGCTCGTGAGCAGCGGCTCGAGCGGGCGCTGGCCAGGCCGCGTCCAGGCGCGGAGCGGTCGTCATCGGGCCACCTCCGAGTGGCGATGGAAGCGGCAGGCCGCGGCGCCACAGCCGCCAGGCGTGCAGGTGGATGGCCGCGATCGTCTTGTGGGTGGCGAAGGGGATGCGCAGCAGGAGCCGCGCCAGCATGCGGTCGGTCAGGCGGGCACGCTGCAGCACCAGTGTCGCGGTCAGCAGCGGGCGCGCCGTGCTCGGTCTCGGTGATGGCGATGCGCAGGCTGGTCGGGTCGTCCTGGACGCGCACCGTGTAGCGGGCGTCCATGTCGATGAAGGGCGAGACGTAGAAGTCCTTGTCCATGGCATCGACCCAGGCCTGGCCCCGCCGCTCCGGACGCAGCGTGTAGAGGCGGCGCTCGCCGTGCGTGTTGTGGACCTCGATGATGACGACGCGCAGGCGCACCGCGCCGTCGCGACAGAGGTAGAAGCTGGCCGGGTTGAACTGGTAGCCGAAGACGCGGGGCGTGGCGATGAAGGTGATGCGCCAGCCCGTCGGGTCGTGGCCCTCCTCGCGCAGGTGCTCCAGGACCGAGGCCCGCAGGTCCGCCGCCGGCGGCAGCCAGTGATCGCGGTCGCGGAAGGTGAGCACGTTGAGCCGGTCGCGGCTGAAGAGGCGCAGGCGCCGGGCCACCGCGTCGATCTCGGCGAGGTCGAGGGCGAGGTAGAAGACGTCGTGCTCGAGCTCGTACTCGATGGGCCGCGAGCGCCGGTGACGGACCTTGCCGTGCAGGAGGTGCGACCTCATGCGCGGCCAGTCTCGCTGCCGACCAGGCCGGTGCGTCGCAGGTCGCTCCGCGCGCCTCGATAGCCGGAGCGGCAGCCGTCCTCGTGGAAGCCGTAGCCGAGGTGGGCGCCGGCGTAGAAGGTGCGCCGGTGACCCTGCAGCCGCCGCAGGGCGACCTGGCCGTCGAGGGTCCGGAACGTGTACTTGGGGTGGCTCATGGGTCGCGCCACGATGACCTTCTCGTCGGGGACCAGGTCGCCCGGGTTGACCGACGTGCAGTAGTGCGTCGCGCGGTGTCGAGTCGCTGCAGGCGGTTCATGTCGTAGGTCATGGTCAGCTGCCCGCCCGGCCGGCGGCAGTCGACGGTGTCCACGTTCCAGGAGCCCCGCGCCCGGCCCGGCCGCGGCAGCATGGACTCGTCGGTGTGGAGGACGACGTCGTTGGTGGTGTACTCGAAGAGGCCCAGGGCCTCGCGCTCGTCGTCGTCGGCATCGTCCAGCAGCGCCAGCGCGACGTCCGCGTGGGTGGCCATGATGACCGCGTCGAAGCGCTCGCTGTGCCCGCCCTCCGTGTGACCACGGTCACGCCGCCCTGGTCGCGGCGCACCTGGGCGACGGGGTCGCCGCTGCGGACGGTCCCCGCGGGCAGCCGCTCGACGATGCGCTCGACGTAGGTCATCGAGCCGCCCACGATGGTGCGCCAGGGATGGCCCTTGCCGAAGCCGATGAGGCCGTGGTTGTCCAGGAAGCGCAGCAGGTAGTCGACCGGGAAGTCCATGATCTCGGCCGCCGAGGTGGACCAGACCGCCGAGACGACGGGGACGAGGAAGTGGTTGCGGAAGCCGTTGCCGTAGCCGCCCTCCTCGAGGAAGGCGCCCAGGGTGTCGCGGGTCCAGGCGCCCTCGTCGAGGCGGCGGCGGGCGACGCCGTAGAAGCGGCGGATGTCGGCGATCATGCGCCAGTGTGCCGGTCGCACGAGGCTGTCCGGCTGGGCGAAGATGCCCGCGCGCCCCGAGCGAGCTGAACTCGAGGCCGCACGCGCGGCAGGTGTGGCCCAGCGACATCTCGGTGGGCTGCGTCTCCACGCCGAGCTCCGCGAGCAGGGCCGTGAAGCGAGGATAGGTCGGCTCGTTGTAGACGATGAAGCCCGTGTCGACGTCGACGGAGCCACCATGAGCGGTCGGCACGGTCGACGGTCTTGACGTGGCCGCCCGGGCGCAGGTCGCGCTCGTAGAGGCGGATGCGGTGGTCGCTGGCGCAGGGCGTAGGCGGCGCTCAGGCCGCTGATGCCCGCTCCGATGATGGCGATCTTCATGGTCGTCTCGTCCTTCCCCCGTGCTGGTCGATGGCCGCCCGCCTCTACCGGCGAGCCCGCTGTCTGTACAAGGATGGTACAGTGTTTGTACAATGTGTGCAAGCCCGACAGGAGGATCGAAGAGCATGACCCGCTTGAGCGAACAGGTCACGAGCCCGCTCGACCGAGAGACCGCCTTCGCCTACGTGGCCGATTTCGCGCGGCAGGCCGAGTGGGACCCCAACACGGTCATCGTCGCGACGCATCGACGTCGGTCCGCATGGGCGTGGGTGCCCGCTTCGCGCTCGAGCGTCCGGATCGGTCCCGGGCCGCGCCCATGGAGTACCGCATCACCGAGTTCGAGCCACCCTCGCGCGTCGTGCTCGTCGGCGAGGGCTCGGGCGTCTGGAGCCGCGACGAGATCACGTTCACGGAGACAGCCGAGGGCACGCGCGTCGACTACGTGGCCGAGATCCGGCTCAGCGGCCTGCTGGGTCTCGTCCAGCCGCTCCTCGGGCGAGCCTTCGCGAGCATCGGCCGGAACGCCGTGGCGGGCATGAAGCGCCAGCTCGACGCCCTGGCCGCGCCGCCGCCGGTCCACGGGCACCACGGCGGTCACCCTCTCCGACCGGGTTGGCTGCATGAGCGTGGACCCGCGCGGCCTCCTCGACGACGCCCTCGAGGTCACGCGTCGTGGGCAGCTTCTCGCGCCCCGGCTACCTGCTGCGCCGGCGGCTCTGGGGCTGGGCCGATCCGGCCCCCGGTGCTCTCGCGGGCAGGACGGCGCTCGTCACCGGCCCGACCTCAGGGCTCGGGCTGGCCACGGCCGCAGACGCCTGGCGCGGCTGGGTGCCCGGGTCGTCCTGCTGGGCCGCAGCGCGGACAGGCTGGCGCGGCTCGCGGAGGGACTGACCGCGTCAGCACCGGCGAGCGACCGCTTCCCGATCGTCGTCGCCGACATGTCGTCGCTGGCGAGCGTCCGGGCGGCTGCGGCGCGGATCCAGCGCCAGCGAGCCGCGCCTCGACATCCTCGTCGACAACGCCGGCGCCATCCACGCGCGAGCGGCACGGTCACCGACGGACGGCCTCGAGGCGACGTTCGCCACGATGGTCGTCGGTCCCTTCGTGCTCATCTCCGGCCTCCTGCCGCTGCTCGAGGCGAGCGGCGACGGTCGCGTCATCACGGTCGTCTCGGGTGGCATGTACGCGCCAGCCGCTGCCCTCGACGACCTGCAGTCCGAGCGCGGGCGACTTCGAACGGCACGCGCGCCTACGCGCGCGCCAAGCGCGCTGCCACGGCCCTCACCCGCGAGTGGGCGCGACGGCTCGCGGCACGGCCGGTCCGCGTCAACGCCATGCATCCGGGCTGGGCGGATACGCCCGGCCTCGCCGCAGTCGCTGCCGCGCTTCCACGGCCTGATGCGCCCTGCTCCTGCGCACGCCCGACGAGGGCATCGACACCATCAGTCTGGCTGGCCAGCCGACCGCCGAGGCCGGTCGGGCGGAGGCCGGCTCTACCTCGACCGCCGGGCGCGACCCTTCGACCGGCTGCCCGCCACGCGCCTGATGCCGTCGCGAACGGCGCCGGCTCTGGGACGCGGTCGTCGGGCTCAGTGACGGGACCCGATCCGCTGCCGGTGCCGCGCGGCTCGGCGCGATCAGGGCTCGCTGAACCAGGCCCGGCTGCGCGGCCGGCGAAGCGCCCAGAGCACGACGACGAAGACGAGCCGCGACCACGATCGAGCCGACCCACCCGCCGGGCATGAAGAGCAGCAGGAGGGCCAGCGGAACGAGCAGGGAGGTCAGGCCCAGCGAGAGCGCGAAGGCGGCCTGCTTGCGCTGCAGCACGAGCGTCATCGTGAAGATGAGGTAGGCCAGCAGGAGCATCCAGACGAGGCCGATGAACGAGATCGGCGCCAGGACGGCCTCGTCGACGACGATGGGCAGGGTGAGCCCGAGGGCCGTCAGGACGAGGAACGCGTAGCCGAGGAAGACGAGCACGCCCGGGGGCATCTCTCGCACGGTCTGGAGCATCGAGGCGATTGTCCCACCGGACCGCTACGCTCACGCGCATGAGCTTCGACATCCCCGGCTGGGTCCGCGACGCCGTCTTCTACCAGGTCTTCCCCGATCGACTGGCACGCAGCGGCCGTGTCGAGCCTCCGGGCGAGCTGGAGCCGTGGGACGCGCCGCCCACGCGCAACGGGTTCAAGGGCGGAGACCTCTACGGCGTCGTCGCGCACCTCGACCGGCTGAAGGCACTCGGCATCACCGCGCTCTACCTCAACCCCGTCTTCACGTCGGCCTCCAACCATCGATATCACACCGACGACTACCTCCACGTCGACCCGCTGCTCGGCGGGGACGCAGCCCTGCGTGAGCTTCTGGACGAGGCTCACGCCCGAGACATGCGCGTCATCCTCGACGGCGTCTTCAACCACTGCGGCCGCGGCTTCTGGCCCTTCCACCACGTGCTGGAGAACGGCGCCCAGTCGCCCTACCGCGACTGGTTCCACCTCGACGAGCAGGTGCGCGCCGGGGACCGCCACCTGACCGCCTTCCCGAGCGCCGAGCAGCTCGCCGAGCTCGATAGCCTGCTCGCGTCGGGCACGCCACGTGGAGCGGCCTCACGCCCCATCCTCGGCTACACGGCCTGGTGGGATCTGCCGCCGCTGCCCAAGCTCGCGGTGGAGGAACCCCACGTGCGGGACATGCTCCTCGATGTCGGCGAGCACTGGCTCCGCTTCGGCATCGACGGCTGGCGTCTCGATGTGGCCGACGAGATCGACGCTGGCTTCTGGCGCGAGTTCCGCCAGCGCTGCCGAGCCGCCCGACCGGACGCCTATCTCGTCGCTGAGATCTGGGGCTTCAGCCCCGAGTGGCTCCAGGGGGACACCTTCGATGCCCTCATGAACTACCCGCTGACCGAGGCCATCCTGGGCTTCGCGGCCCAGCAGCGCCTCGACGCCTCGGTGCCGCTCCCAGAGGAGTACGTGGGCAAGCTCCGCCCCACCGCTGGCCCCGAGCTCTGGGCGCACATCACCGAGCTGTCGGACGTCTATGGCCCGAGCGTGCTCTCCGCCCAGCTGAACCTGCTCGGCAGCCATGACACGCCCCGGCTGCGCACCCTCTGCGGAGGCGACCTTGACGCCGTCAGGCTGGCGATGCTGCTCCAGATGACGCTGCCCGGGGCGCCGTGCATCTACTACGGCGACGAACTCGGGATGGAGGGCTCGATGGACCCGGATTGCCGGCGCGCTTTCCCAGCCGACCCTGCTGCCTGGACAGCCGAGCCCTCGGCATGGCTCGCCGACCTGGCTGCCCTGCGCCACTCCAGCCGGGCCTTCCGGGACGGAGAGCTCAGCCTCCTGCGAACCGATGGGGCGGCGCTGGCCTACCTGCGGAGGGACGGCGCCGATGCCTTCGTCGTCGTGCTCGAACGCGGGCGACGCGCCGCTCGCGTGGGAGCTCGTGCCGCCTCCGGGCACCCGTGGAGCCGAACCTGTCGAACTGGGTGCTCGTGGCGTCCCCGACGGGCTCGCGACGCTCGATGCAGGCAGCCTGCGCGTTTCGGTGCCGCCGCGCGAGGGCGGCGTCATCCGCCTCGACGTGCCATAACGGCGCCCGACCGACGCGCCGTTCCTATACTCGGACCCGTGGCGCTCCGCATCGCCGTCGTCGTCATCCTCGTCGCGTCGGGCCTCGTCGTCTTCTACGGCCTGCTCCTCGACCGCAGCGGCCAGAACATCGCCTTCACGGTGGCCGGGCTGGTCGTCTTCGGCCTCTCCCTGGCCTTCATCGCGGCCTGGTTCCTGGGGCGCGCCCTCACCGACGCACGGTGGGGTCGCAGCGCGGGGGCCATCCTCGGCGGGCTGGCGGGCGGCCTCTTCGCCATCGGTGCCGCCATGTCGCTGGCTGCCGCATCGATCTTCGCCATCCTGACCCGTCTCGCGTAGGCACGCCGCGCCCTCGGCTACACTCCGGACGGTCTTCCGCCCCCATCGTCTAGAGGCCTAGGACGCCACCCTTTCAAGGTGGAGATCAGGGGTTCGAATCCCCTTGGGGGCACCAGTGTCGTGAGTCGCGACATGGGAGACACATTCCGAGTCGCGACATCGGTGACGGCCGGCGTGGCGACCATGCCTTGGGTCACTCGGTCTGCCCGAGACCCCGGCCATCGGCCGGGGTCTGTGTTGCAGGGCTTGTGGCAGCCCGTGGGACGCGGGCGACTCTCGGGCCTTCAATCGATAGGGCTGCTCCTCGAGACGGGTTGACGCCCTGCTAGCGCAGGGCTACAGTCGCCGGTAATGATACCGGCAATGATTTCATGCGAGCGGTCCGTGGCCGCCTGCGGCGAGCCGGACTCCGGGAGATAGGGCCTATCGAGTGATGCGGTCCGGTCCTCCCTGCCAGCCCAGGCATGGGTCCAGCCCTATCAGCGAAAGGCGGCACCCCACATTGAACAAGCCCGTCAGAAGTCTCTTCACCTCCCTCGCGGTCGGCGCCATCCTCACGGCAAGCTCCGTCGTGGTGCTGCCGGTGCCGGTCGCGGCCCAGGTATCCCGACGCCGAGGACGTCACGCTGACCGTGATGGCCAGCCAGGACTGGATCAAGCCGGCCGAGCAGGAGCTCGCCAAGAAGTTCGAGGCGGAGACCGGCATCCACGTCGACTACCAGATCATCCCGTCCGACCAGTACTTCAACGTCCTGAAGACGAAGCTCAACGCCGGCGAGGCGACGGACATCTTCGGCGGCCAGAGCGGCAAGTCCGACCTCAAGCTGCAGTACGACGTCGAGAACAACGCGGTCGACCTCACCGGCGAGGAGTGGACCACCCGGCATCGATCCCGCGGCCCTCGACATGTCCAGCCTGGATGGCAAGGTCTACGGCGCCGAGATCTGGGACATCATCGCCTCGAACTACTTCGTCGATGGTCTACAACAAGGACATCTTCGAGGAGCTCGGGCATCAGCGTCCCCAAGACTTCGACCGAGTTCAAGGCGGCCTGCACCACGATCATGGAGGCCGGGATCACGCCGATCTACGAGCCCATCTCGGACGGCTGGCATCACGTCCTGTGGTTCCCGATGGTCGGGCCCGCGCTTCGAGGAGGCTGAACCCCGGCCTGGCCGACAGCTGAACGCCAACGAGGCCACGTTCGCCGGCAATGCCGAACATGACGACCGGCGATGACGCCAGATCAAGGAGCTGTACCAGATGGGCTGCTTCGGCGACAACGCCCTGTCCGACAGCCTACGCCGACACCAGCGCCGCGCTGGCGAGCGGCAAGTACGCCATGACGGTCGCCCCGCTCGGCATGCCCGCCGCCGTCGAGGCGGACTACCCCGACGTCAAGGCCGACACCTTCGGCTTCTTCCCGATCCCCACTTGCGGACAACCAGCTCCAGCCCGTCCACCCGGCGGGCCCGGCCAAGTTCATCTACTCGGGCTCGCAGCACATCGAGGAGGCCAAGCAGTACCTGGCCTTCCTCATGGAGCCCGAGAACCTGCAGTACCTGCTCGACAACGAGCCCCAGTTCGTCTCGCTGCCCTTCACCGGCGTGAAGGCCAAGTGGACGCCGGACCAGACAGGCGTTCCTCGAGACGTACCCGGCCAAGACCATCGTCTACCAGGACGTCGTCAACTACGTCAACCCGCAGTGGATGGACATCGGCAAGGACATGGTCGCCATGTTCACCGGCGGGATGACGCCGGAAGACGTGCATGAGCAACATCGACCAGCGGCGCGCCGAGCTGGCCATGACCGCGGGCGACCCGGCCTGGGCGGAGTGAGCGCACGCCTGAGCCGAACTGATCGCACCTGCGACACTGCCGGGGGCGGGCGCTCCGCGCCCCGGTACCGACGCAGGCCGATGCTCCGCCGCAGAGGAGACGGACCGGGTGAAGTCGCGCGCCTATCCCACCTGGTTCGTCGCCGGCGCTCTCGCTCCTCTACGCTGTCTTCATCGCTGCTGCCGAGCGTGCTGGGCATCTTCTACGCCTTCACCGACTGGAACAGCTACTCGACCGAGCTCAACTTGGTCGGGCTGGACAACTTCGCCGCCATCTTCTCGTCGGGCTCGACCTACCTGCGCGTCATCGGCAACACGATCGTCTTCACGGTGGCGACGATCATCCTCAAGACGGTCATCGCCCTGGGGCTGGCGCTCCTCCTGACCGAAGGCGATCCGCCGGCTCTCGTACTTCCATCGGGTGCTCATCTATCTGCCGGCCGTCCTGCCGATGCTCGTCGTCAGCCTCGTCTTCACGTCGATCCTGAACCCCGCCACCGGCCTGCTCAACGACGACGCTGCGGAGCGGTGGGCCTCGACGTCTTCGCCCAGCAATGGCTGACGGACGTCTCGCTGGCGATGTCGAGCGTCATCGCCGTCGATGTCTGGCGCGGCGTCGGCTACATCATGGTGATCCTCATCGCGGGCCTTCAGGCCATCCCTCGCGACTACTACGAGGCCGCGTCCATCGACGGCGCCAGCGGTCGACAGGCCTTCCGGCACATCACGCTGCCGCTGCTGATGCCGGTCCTGGCGGTGACCACCGTGCTCAACCTGCTGTACGGCCTCAAGGTCTTCGACATCGTCTTCGTGCTGACCAGCGGCGGGCCGGGTCGCGCGACCGACACGGTCTACACCGACGATCTTCGAGGATTTCTCGAAGGGCCGCTACGGCGTCGCGACGGCGCTGTCGACGCTGCTCTTCCTGGTCATGATCGTGCTCGGCTATCGTGACGATCCGCGCCTTGCGACGCGAAGAGGACGGCTGACGTGCGCTCCCGACGGCTGGCACGTAGCTCGACGAACCACATCGTGGCGGGCATCACAGGCGTCATCGTCTGCGTGCCCATCTACCTCGTCTTCGTCAACTCGCTCAAGACGCGACCCGAAGCCAGCTCCATGGGTGTGGACCTGCCCGCCGTACCCCAGTGGGACAACTTTGCGACGGTCATCGAAGAGGGCAAGTTGGCCGGCGCCTTCTTCAACAGCCTCCTGTACTCGATCGGCGCCACCGCGATCTGCGTCACTCTCGCGGCCATGGCGGCCTACGTGCTGGCCCGCCACCGCTCTCGCAGGCACCGCATCCTCTACCTGTTGCTGATCATGGGCATCGCCATGCCCACCAACTTCGTCACCCTGATGCAGGTGATGCAGTGGACGCACCTGATCAACACGCAGCTCGGGATCATCCTGCTCTACGCCGCGATGCAGATCCCGTTCAGCGTGTTCCTGATCTACGCCTTCATGGAGACGCTGCCGCGCGAACTGGATGAGGCCGCACTCATCGACGGCTGCACGCCGCTCCGGGCGTTCTTCAGGGTCATCTTCCCGCTGCTGACGCCGGTGCTGGTGACGCTCTCGGTACTCAGCATCCTGAACATCTGGAACGAGTTCCTGATGCCGCTCTACTTCCTCAACAGCAGCTCGGCACTGGCCGATGACGCTGGCGGTCTACAACTTCTTCGGCCAGTTCCAGTCCGACTGGAGTCTCGTCTCGGCCGACGTCGTGCTCACCATCGTGCCGGTCATCGTCATCTACATCGTCGCCCAGCGCTGGATCCTGTCCGGCATGAGTGCCGGCGCGGTCAAGGGCTAAGGCAGTGAGGATCCTCTGCCACGAGGTCGACGAGCGAGGACTGACCGTGCGCACGGATGGCGGCCTCCTCTCGGTCGAGCCGTGCACGACCAGGACCGCCAGGATCCGCTACACGCGGGAGAGTGACCTGAGCACCAAACCGAGCCTCACCGTGACGCTGGATCGGACCAGCGTGCCGGCTGTCGCCTTCCGCGTCGAGGATCGGGCGACCAGCCTGGTCATCAGGACAGACGCGCTGTCGATCGAGATCGACCGCCGGACCAGCGCCTTCACGTATCTCGACGGGGCTGGCCGGCTGCTCACCCGGGAGCCGGCGCGGGGCGGCAAGACGCTCGAGCCCATCGATGTCCCGGTCTCGGTCTTCGACGAGACCACGACCATCGACAGCCGGACGAACGCGGACGGCCTGCGATTCGATGCCCTCGACGTGCGCCAGGTGGTCGACCGGCGGGCGTTCCACACGAAGCTCGAGTTCGAATGGGCTGACGGCGAGGCCCTCTACGGGCTGGGCTCCCACGAAGAGGGCATGTTCAACCTCCGCGGCCAGCACCAGTACCTCTACCAGCAGAACATGAAAGCCGCCGTACCCGTGCTCGTCTCGTCGCGCGGCTACGGTGTCTTCGTCGACTGCACGTCGATGATGACCTTCCACGACGACGCATTCGGCTCCTACCTCTGGTCCGATGTCGACGAGGAGCTGGACTACTACTTCATCGTCGGCCCCGAGCTCGACGACATCGTCGCCCAGCTCCGCGAGCTCACAGGTCGTGCGCCGATGCCCCCGAAATGGGCCTTCGGCTACATCCAGTCGAAGGAGCGCTACGCCAGCCAGGCGGAACTGCTCGATGTCGCCCGCAGATACCGGGGACTCCGGCTACCGCTCGACTGCGTCGTGCTCGACTGGAAGTCCTGGCCGGGAGACCTGTGGGGCCAGAAGTCGCTGGACCCCGGACGGTTCCCGGATCCCTGCGGCATGACCGAGGAGCTGCATGCCCTCGGCGTGCGGCTGATGGTCTCGATCTGGCCCATCCTGCAGCCGGGCGGGGACGACTGGCGCGAGCTCTCAGACGCGGGCCACCTGCTGGGCAACCAGGCTACGTACGATGCCTTCGACAGGGACGCTCGCGCCCTCTACTGGAGCCAGGCCGACCGCGGCCTGTTCTCTCGCGGCGTCGACGCCTGGTGGTCGGATTGCACGGAGCCGTTCGAGGCCGACTGGCTGGGACCTGTCAAGCCAGAGCCGGAGGAGCGACAGCGCATCAACACGGCAGAAGCGAAGCGCTACCTCGACCCGGAGGTCGTCAACGCGTTCTCGCTGCTCCATTCCGAGGGCATCTACACCGGACAGCGCGCGACGGGGTCACAGAAGCGAGTGCTCAACCTGACCCGCTCCGCCTATGTCGGCCAGCAGCGCTACGGGACGGTGACCTGGTCGGGCGACGTCTCAGCGACGTGGGACACGTTGCGCCGACAGATCGCGGAGGGGCTCAACTTCTGTGCCACCGGCATGCCCTACTGGACCACCGACGTCGGAGCATTCTTCGTCGCCCGACGTCCCGAGCTGTGGTACTGGGCGGGCGACTACGACGATGGAGTGCAGGACCTCGGCTATCGCGAGCTGTACGTGCGCTGGTTCCAGTACGTGGCCTGGCTGCCCATGTTCCGGGCGCATGGCACCGACACGCCTCGCGAGGTGTGGCGTTTCGGCGAACCGGGCGAATCGACGTATGAGGCGATCGTCGCGGCACTCCGACTGCGCTACCGCCTGCTGCCGTACATCTACTCGCTCGCCGGCTGGACCACCCAGAGCGGCTACACCATGTTGCGGGGCCTGCCGTTCGACTTCCGAGACGACCCCGCCGTGTTCGACGTGGGGGACCAGTTCATGTTCGGGCCTGCATTCCTCGTCTGCCCGGTCCATGTTCCGATGTGGTATGGCCCGGGCTCGAGTCCCATCCCCGACGTCCCGCCGTCCCGGCGTGTCTACCTGCCGTCGGGCAGCGACTGGTTCGACTTCTGGACCGACCGGCCCCTCCGTGGCGGCCGATCCCTTGACGCAGAGGCGCCACTGGAGCGGATCCCCGTCTACGTGCGAGCCGGCTCCATCGTGCCGATGGGCCCGGTCCGACAGCACGTCGACGACGTCCCCGACGCGCCACTCGAGATCCACATCTATCCAGGCCGCGACAGCGGCTTTCGTCTCTACGACGACGAAGGCGACGGCTACGGGTACGAGGATGGCGCGTTCGCCGTGATCGATGTCACCTGGGATGACGCCGCACGACGGCTATCGCTCGGCGAGCGCAGGGGCCAGTTCCCCGGGATGCGGCGCGAGCAGGACCTGGTCCTGATCCTCCATGCCGGTGCTGACGCCCCCGGACTCGATCGCGACTCCGGGCGAGGCGTCGAGACCCGGTACCTTCGGTACGCTGGCGAGACGATGTCGGTGCAGTGGTGACCTCCCCAGCGGACCCAGACCTCGGGCCCACGGCGAGCGTGGGCCGTCCCTGAAAGGAGAGTCCCCCGAAGGTGGGAGTGCAGTCGAAGCCACGGACCACGATCGTCGACATCGCTGCGGCCAGCGGGGTCTCCGTGGCCACCGTGTCGCGGATCCTCAACAACAAGCCGGACGTCGCCGAGGAGACGCGCGCGCGCGTCCTGCGCGTGATGGACGAGATCGGGTTCGCACCGCAGAGCGCCTGGCGACAGATCCGCTCCGGCCGAACCGGCCTCATCGCCATGCACGTCCCACAGGAATTCAACCCACCGGCACACCGCCTGATCATGGCGGGGGCGCTCGGCGTGGAGGACGCTGGCTACTCGATCAACATCATCACCAGGACCCTGAGCGACGCCGAGCTCCTTGGCATCTTCAGGAGCCGGCAGGCGGACGGGATCCTGTTGCTCGAGATCCTGACGGACGACCGCCGTGCAGAGCTCCTGCGCGATCATGGCTACCCCTTCGTGATGATCGGGCATCGCGCCGACAACACCGGCATGAGCTTCGTCGACGTGGACATCGAGCACGGCATCGATATCGCCATCGAGCACCTCGTCGGATGGGGTCACCGTCGGATCGGCTTTCTCACTCTCGACCCGGTCGTCCGGGAGAAGACCTATGGATTCGCGACCTGGGCGCTGCAGGCCTACGAGCGAGCCTGCGACCGGCTCGGCCTGCCTGTCCTGGCGCGGGTCGGGGGGCCGACGATCGATGAGATGTCAGTGGTCGCTCAGCGCCTGATCGACGAGCATCCGGACATCACGGCACTCGTGGCCCCCCAGGAGCAGTCGGTCATCGGCGTGCTCAAGGCGACGCAGGCTCGGGACATGCGCATCCCGGATGATGTGTCGGTGGTGGGCATGGTCAGCGAATCGATGAGCCAGGTGGCAACACCGCCGCTGACCACCATCAGCTTCCCGGCCGACGAGATGGGCAGTGTCGCCGCGCGGATGCTCCTCTCACGCATCGACCACGTCCGCGCGACAGTGGAACAGGCGCTCGTCCGGCCAGAGCTCACCGTCCGCGGGAGTACGACGAGTCCGCGCGACACTCGGCGGGCCACCCGCGGTTCGGTCGGGGCTCGGCGCGGGCCGCTCAGGTGATGGGCTCGAGAGCGTACCGCTCGAGGACCTCGCGGACCTGGACCGGGCGACCGAGGCGACAGGCCTGTTCCATCGCCTCCATGAGCGCGACGGTCTCCACCCCTTCGACGGCATCGGGCTTCGGCGTGGTCCCGGTCTCGATGCTTCGCGCGACATACTCGAGATACTCCTGGTACTCACCGGCATGGTGCGTCCTGCCCTCGAACCGGAAGTAGTAGTCGGCCAGCTCCTCCTCCGAGGTCTCGACGACCGACCGTTCGCCGATCTTCCAGGCATATCTGAGCTCGTGGTAGTCGGCCTGGCTCGCCCCGTGCTCGGCCCGCAGGATGCACGTCATCCCGCTGTCCCGTTGGGCCGGCACCGTGGGGCCCGAGTAGCTGCCGCTCACCCGCGCGATCGGGCCCGACGTCGTCCGGAAGACGAAGTGGAACGTGTCGTCGTTGGCGAGGCCACCCTCCCGTCCGTTGTCGCTCAGCATCGAGACCCCCATCACCTCCTCGATGTCCGGGAGGTACCAGCGCACCAGGTCGACCGGATGGCTCAGCCCGCCGAAGAGCCAGCGGAACGACGGCTCCCGTGCCCACGGCTTCGTCAGGAACCAGCGATGGTCGGCGTGGTAGGCAGCCTCGACCGTGCTGAGCCGCCCGAAGACGCCCGTCTCGAAGTGTCGGCGCTGACGTGCGAACGAGTGGAAGAAGCGGGCGCTCTGGCCGACGAAGACGACCTTGCCCGATCCGCGCTGGACGTCGAGCAGCTCGCGAGCGCGAGCGAGGCCATCGAGGAAGGGCTTCGTGCAGATCACGTGTTTGCCGGCTCGCAGGGAGCGGATGACATGGTCGGCGTGGAGATGGTCCGGCGTGTAGATCCCCACGACGTCGATCTCAGGGTCCGCCAGCAGCTCGTCGAGCGAATCGGTCAGGGAGTGGATCCCGAACTCACGACCTCGCCTGGCCCGGAGCTCCTCATCGAGGTCGCACAGCCTCACGACTTCCCAGAGGTCGCTCTGCAGCCCGGCCGAGATGATGCTCCGTCCTTCCCCGAGGCCGACCACGCCGAGTCCAAGGCGTCTCACCGATGCTCCTCCTCGGCGATGATACCGAGCGTGGTCTGGTCGCAGACGCACCGTGGCGTCTCAAGACCCGATCGCGTGATCAGGTCCCGTCGGCCCACCGAGATCGGCTTGGGATCCCCGGTTCGGCCAGCCCCGAGTCGGGCGAGCGCCGATAGCTGACGCCCAGGGTCTCTGCGGAGGGGTGGTCGACGGCATGGTCGGCGAGCCGCTCCTCATCGAAGGTGATCCCGATCCCAGGTGTTTCACCGAGCACGATCTCCCCGCCCTCGATGGTGTGGTCGGTCCTGAAGACCACGTCTCGCCCGACGTCGACGACCTCCATCATCAGGTGGTTGGGCAGGACGGTCGCGATGTGGGCGGCGTATCTGCCGGGGCAGTTGACCAGCGCGACCGGAAGACCGAACGTGTCGGCCATCTCCGCGATCCGAAGCGAGCCGGTGATGCCCGTGGTCCCGACACCCACCTGGACGACGTCCACGGAGCCGTGCAGCAGCAGCGGCACGAACTGGATCGGGGCCGTCAGGTTCTCGCCGGTCGCGACGGCGGTGCGAACGGCGCTCGAGACGCGAGCAAGGCCGCGGTGATCGTCGCGGCGGACCGGCTCCTCCGCCCACACCAGGTCGAAGTCCCGTTCGAACGCGGCGATGCGGCGGATGGCCTGTTTGGGTGACCAGAATTCGTTGGCGTCGATCATGAGACTCGGCGCGGAGCCTTCCGATCCGGAGGCCAGCGCGTCGCGCATCACCGCCAGGCGCTCGAGATCGCGGTCCAGGTCCCGACCGACCTTGAGCTTGCCGGCCCGGATGCCGTACCGCTCGGACATCCCCCGGTAGTAGGTTCGCAGCTCTTCGTCTGACAGCGCCATGTCCAGCCCGCTCGCGTATGCCGCGACCCGGCCGGAACTCGCGCCCAGCTCGCGCCAGAGCGGGACGCCGTTCGCCTTGGCGCGCAGGTCCCACAGGGCGCAGTCCAGCGCCGCCATGGCGTTCGCGAGGACACCGCTGGGCCCTGCCTTGAAGGCGACGCGCTGCAGCGACTCATAGAGGGCGCGGACCGCTCTCGGATCGCGACCGACGAGCTCCGGCGCAAGCGCCTGGACCGTCGCTGACGCGGATGCGGCGGCGATGGCGACCCCGACCAGCGCTTCATCCGTCTCGAGGAACACCGCCAGCTCCGCCATCCGCCGGATCCCGTGCGCCTGGACATCTCCGATGGGACGAAGAAGCGGATACTCGTACAGGACGGTACGAACACCCGTGATGCGCATGGGTCGCTCCTCTCGTCTGTGATGCGGGACCCTACCGAGCCATCCAGCCGCCGTCGACGGTGATGACCGTTCCGTGGACGTAGTCGGACGCGGCGGAGGCCAGGAACACGGCGGCCCCCGCGAGGTCATCCGGGCGGCCCCAGCGGCCCGCAGGGATGCGCTCGAGGATCGCCTTCGAGCGCACGGGGTCTTCCCGCAGCGCCTGGGTGTTGTCGGTGGCCATGTAGCCAGGAGCGATGGCATTGACGTTCACGTGGCTGCCCGCCCACTCGTTCGCGAAGGCCTTCGTCAGGGCAGCGACGCCGCTCTTGGAGGCCGCGTATCCAGGCACCGTGATGCCCCCCTGGAAGCTCAGCAGGGAGGCGATGAAGATGATCTTGCCCTGCCGGCGTTCGAGCATCAGCCTGCCCAGCTCGCGCGTGAGGATGAAGGGCGCACCGAGGTTCACGTCAAGGACATGGTCCCAGTCGGCATCTCGTGGACGGCGGCCGGGGCGCGCCTGATGGTGCCAGCGTTGTTGACGAGGATATCGACCTGGCGGCTCTGGGCGGCCAGGGTCTCCAGCAGACCGTACAGCGCCGCGCGATCGGAGAGATCGCACGGGATGGCGGTGAAGGCGCGACCGGCCGCCTCGACCTCGCTGGCCACGGCGGAACCGAGGGTCTCAAGGTGTGCCGAGGTCGCGATGATGTCCGCCCCGGCGAGGGCGAGCCCGACGGCGATGCCACGCCCGAGGCCACGGTTCGCGCCGGTCACCAGGGCGGTCTTGCCAGTCAGGTCGAACATGCCCGGCATGGCCTCGCCTACCTTGATGCAAGGTGGCTGGCGAGTGAATGGAGGTCATGCACGAGCCGGTCCCGAAGGTCAGGTGTCAAGCGGTGCTTGAACAGCGTCGTGCTGACCGCGGCTGGAGGCCGGCCGTCCACAGGCAGAGCGACCGCCAGGCAGACGACGTTGGGCGCTGCCTCCTCGTCGTCGAACGCGTACCCGCGCGCTCGAGTGGTGGCAAGGTCAGCGAGCAGCGCCTCGAGCGTCGCGTGTGAACGTGGGGTCAGCCGTCGTGGGCTCGTGCCCACGATCCGCCCGACCTCGGCAGTGTCCCTGGTGCTGAGGATCGCCTTGCCCAAGGCGGTGCTCGAGGCTGGCAGTCGCCTGCCGATGCCCGATGTCAGCGTGATGGGCTGGTGGCCGTCATGGCGAGCCAGGTACAGGACGTCCGCCTCTTCGAGCGTTGCGAGCTGAACGGTCTCCTGGGAGAGTGCCGGCAAGGTCGGCACGAACTGGCGGAAGCGCTGCACCGGGTCATCGTGCCTCAGGTAGGTCGCCGCCAGACCCACGACCGCCGGCCCGATGACGAATCCGCCAGCCTGCCGAGGACCAGCCCTTCGGCGACCAGGGCGGCGAGGACATTGATGACCGAGGAGCGTGGGGCGTCAACCTCCTCCGCCAGCTCGCTCACGCTCCGCGAGTTCCCGTCGGCAGCGGCGATGGCGCGCAGCACGGCCGCGGCACGGATCACCGCGGGAGCGGGCGTCCCTGGCAAGGGCCGGTCCGTGATCATCGGCAGTCCACCAGGATCTTCACCACGTCGTCTCCGGCAGCCAAACGCCCGATCGCGCCCACGGCATCGTCGAGAGGCACGACATCGGTGACCAGGCGGTCCACCGGGATGACGCCGGCGGAGAGCAGGCGCATCGCCTCATCGAAATCCTCCCTCTCGTAGACCCGGGCTCCGATGATAGCCAGCTCCTTCCAGAAGACCTGGAAGAGATCGACCGGCGCGGGCGCGCCGTGGATCGCGACGACGATGCCCCGTCCCCGTGAGGCGAGGACCTCCGACATCTCGAGGACGCCCGCGCCGGAGCCGGAGACCTCGAATGCGACATCGGCACCCTTGCCGTGGGTCCTGACCTGGATGACGTCACGAAGCGTCTCTGTCGACGGATCGACCACCGGAAAGCCGAGGCTCGCCGCGAGCTGCCGACGGGATGGCGCGACCTCCGAGACAAGCACGGATGCACCGGCGTGGCGCGCCACGACCGCGATCAGGAGACCGATCGGTCCGGCGCCGATGACCGCGACCTCGTCCCCTGGTGCCAGTCCGGCGCGCCGCACGTCATGCACCGCCACCGCCACCGGCTCGACGAGCGCAGCGTCACGCAATGCCATGTCCTCAGGGATGCGGACCAGGAGAATCCGCGCGGACGTTCCACCGTTGCTGGAGTGAGCCGGGCGAATCGATGCCCACGAAGTTGAGGTTGTGACAGATGTGCCGGAAGCCGGCGATGCAGGCTGGACACGTATCGCACCAGTCGAGCGGCAAGACCGTCACCTTGTCGCCCCGGTGCCAGCCATCCACCTCGGCACCGACCTCGGCGATGGTCCCCGACATCTCGTGCCCGATCGGCCACGGCGCGTCGAAGCGCCCGTCCATGTCGCCATGGGCGATCTTCAGGTCGGTCCCGCAGATGCCGGTGTAGGCGACCTCCATCTGGACATGGCCGGCGGGCGGGTCATGCGTCGGCACCATCGCGGCCTCGAAGACTCCCGCGC